>NZ_MEHK01000001.1:1340833-2681666 GCF_001746425.1 Streptomyces subrutilus
CCAGGTCTTCGAGGCCGGCCGCATGGTCCGCGAGCTCCCGGCCGGGAAGACGATGGCGGACATCACCGGCCTCGCCCCGCAGACCGGGTACGCCTTCACGGTCCGCGCCCGGGACGCGGCCGGGAACCTCTCCGGGGCGGGCCCGGAAGTCCGGGCGACCACCCCGGCGGCCAAGGCCGAGGACCTGCGGGCGCCCACCGCCCCGGCGACCGCCACCGCCCGGGCCACCGGACCCCGCGCCGCCTGGGTGGCCTGGTCCGCCGCGACGGACGACACGGGCGTGACGGCGTACGACGTCTACCAGGGCGGGGTCCGGATCCACAGCACGGGCCCCGGCGAGAGCGGCACCGCGCTGAGCGGCCTCCAGCCCGACACCGTCTACACCTTCACCGTGCGGGCCCGCGACGGGGCGGACAACTCCTCCCCCGACTCCCCCGCGGTGGACGTGACCACCCCGCCCGCCTCCGGCGGCGGACCGGGCACCGCGCCCGGCGGGTTCACCGCGACCGCCTCGCCCGGCACGGTCACCCTCGGCTGGAGCGCGCCGGACACCGGCCGCGAGACGAGCGAGTACGAGCTGTACGTCAACGGACGTCCCACCACCGTCATCCAGTTCGGCACAGGTGCGGTGCCCAGCGGACGGGCGGAACACCGGATCACGGTGACCGAGCCGGCCGGGACGGTATGGGCCGTGAAGCTGCGCGCCCGGCTGCCCGACGGGAAATGGGGCGCGTTCTCGGCGGAGCGGACCGTCACCCTCGTGACGTGAGACAGGGCGTGGGACCGGACAGCGATCCGGACTGAACGGCACTGCCGGGAAAGAAGATCACGCACAATACATCCGTGTTCGGTGAGTACTCGGTCAACAACAGTCAGGCAGGATCCACGGGCGGCGGCGCTGAGCCAGACTCGGGCACCGTGCCGGGAAACCTGCCGCCGGAATCGGCGAGCTTCGTCGGCCGGGAGAGCGAACTCGGCCTTCTCGACCGCCTGTTGAGTGAACGTAGGTTGATCACCCTCACCGGGGTGGGCGGTGTCGGGAAGTCCCGGCTCGCCCTGCGTGCCGCCGCCGCGGCCGGCCGGGGACTGCGCGACGGCGTGTGGTGGGTGGAGCTGTCGCCGCTGCGCGACCCCGCGCTCCTCACCGCTGCCGTCGCCCACGCCGTCGGACTCGCCGACCGCTCCCCCCGCCCCCTCGACGAGGAGCTGTGCGCGTGGATGGCCGACAAGGAGCTCCTCCTCGTCCTCGACACCTGTGAGCACCTGGTGGCCCGCTGCCGCCACCTGCTGGGCGAACTCCTGCAGTCCGCACCGGGCCTGACGGTCCTGATCACCTCGCGGGAGCCGCTGGGATCCCCCGGCGAGGAGGTCGTCGAGGTGCGGCCGCTGCCCTGCGAGGGACCCGGCAGCGACGCCCTCGCCCTGTTCCGCGCCCGCGCCCTCACCGCGACCCCGCGGGCCGCGGCGGCCTTCGAGGACCCCCGCCGGACCGCGATCGCCGCCGAGCTGTGCCGCCGCCTCGACGGGATCCCGCTCGCCCTGGAACTGGCCGGCGCCCGGATGCGGCGGTGGACGCTGGAGCAGATGGCCGAGCGGATCGGCCGGCGCTTCGACGTGCTCACCGACGGCCGGTCCGCGCTGGCTCCCCGGCACCGGACGATGCGGACCGCGATCGGCTGGAGCCACGAGCTGTGCGAGCCGCTGGAACGGCTGCTGTGGGCCCGGCTCTCGGTCTTCACCGGGGACTTCGACGCCGCCGCCGCCCGCGCCGTGTGCGCGGGCGGCCCGCTGTCCGCCTCCCGGGTGGAGCGGGCCCTGGCGGGCCTGGTCGCCAAGTCGGTGGTGCGGTGCACCGAGGAGCGGGGCGCCGGGACGCGGTACCGGATGCTGGACACGATCCGCGAGTACGGGCACGACTGGCTGGGCGAGCTCGGGGAGTCGGAGGTCGTCGCCGACCGGCACGCCCACTGGTACGCGGCGCTCTCCCAGGCCGCCGACCGGGGCTGGCTGGGCCCCGACCAGGTGGACTGGTACCGCAGGATGACCGCCGAGCACGCACAGCTGCGCACGGCCCTGGAGCACCTGCTCGGCTCCGACCCGGTGGCGGCGCTGGAGATGGCCGGGGCGCTGTGGTTCCACTGGTTCGCGTGCGGGCACGTGCACGAGGGCCGGGCCTTCCTGGAACGGGCCCTGGGCACCACGCTGCCCGCGGGAGCCGCCTACAACCAGGCCCTGTGGGCCCTCGGGCTCACCGCCCTGCTCCAGGGCGACCTGGTCACCGCCCGGCGGATCGGCGCGGAGTGCGCGAAGGGCGCGGCCCATCTCGCCGACCCCGAACGGGAGTTGCGCGCGGCCTATCTGCACGCCGTGTCGCTGCTGATGCCCGGCGACCCCGTACGGGCCCTCACGCTGGCCGGTCCGCGGGCGCGGGCGGGCCACGGCGGGCGGACCAGCGGCGCCGGCTGGCTGCTGTGCAAGCTGGCCACCGGCTACGCGCTCTGCGACCTCCGGCGCTTCGACGAGGCCGCCCAGGAGGCGCTGTCGCTGCGGGAGGCCTGCGTGGAGCTGGGCGAGCGCTGGCTGCGGGCCTACGCCGACTACATCCTGGCGGTGGCCGCGCTGGGCCTCGGCGACCACGGGGAGTCGGCCCGGCACGTGCGGGCCATGCTGTCGGGCAAACGGCTGCTCGGCGACCGGTTCGGGATCGCGCTGGGGCTGGACGTGCTGGCCGCGGCGGTGGCGGGGCTCGGCGACGGCGAGCTGGCGGCGCGACTGCTGGGCACCGGACACGCCTGGTGGCGCACGGTCGGCAGGCCGCAGATGGGCGGCTCGCCCTCGCTGACGGCCCTGCGGGACCAGGGCGAGCGCCAGGCCAGGGCGGCGATCGGCGACGCCGCCTACGAGACGGCGTTCCGGTGCGGCGCGGCTGCGCCCACCGGCTGATCGCAGGCCGGTGGGCGGCCGGGGCTGTGAACCGGCGCGGTCGGGGCTCCCGTCAGTACGGGAGGGGTCTGCCCGACGGTGTGCGCAGGTCCAGGTCTCGGGGGGCGGGCTTGGGGACGGGCTTGCGGATCAGCTGCTGGCGCATGCTGCCTCCTGGCTCAGACCAGGGCCGGGCGGCGGGGTTCCACCGTTCGGCCGTCGGGGAGCAGTTCACCGGTGTCGTCGAAGACCATGACGCCGTTGCAGAGCAGGCTCCAGCCCTGTTCCGGGTGGAAGGCCACGGTGCGGGCGGCGTCACGGTCGGCGCTGTCGGCGGGCGGGCAGGGGGGCTGGTGGGAGCACATGGCGCACCTCCTCGCGAAGTGGGGCGGGAGGGCCGGTGGTCACCCGGTCGAATCCGCGATCCACGGTGGCGGTGAGTATTGCCGATCGCCACCCCTGGACGGAACCCATATTCGCCGTCCAGTTCAGGGTGTGTATGCCCGATTACCATGCGCTCATGCCCGGTATCCGGATCATTCACCGCACCCCGCTCGAGCCGGCCGGGGCATGGTCCCGGCTGACGGACTGGGAACGCCACGGGGAACGCGTCCCCCTCACCCGGACGATCATCGAGACGGCGCCGCCGACGCGGGTCGGGACGGTCTTCACGGCACGCACGGGCGTGGGCCGGATCACATTCGACGACCCGATGGAGGTCGTCGTCTGGCGGCCTCCCGCGGCGGGGAGGGGCGGGTTCGTCCGACTGGTGAAGCGCGGGCGGACGGTGACGGGCTGGGCGGAGATCGAGATCCGCCCCCTCGCGGCCGGGGGCAGCGAGATCCACTGGCGCGAGGACCTGCGCCTGCGGGGCCTGCCCCGCGTGCTGGATCCCGCGGTCGCGCTGGCCGGCCGGCTGCTCTTCTCCCGTGCCCTGCGCGGGCTGTTGCGCCGTTAGGGTTCCTCCGTCACCGACCGGTGACGAACGCGAGAACCGAGGGGGATCTCCGTGGCCACCCCGCCACCGCCGTACCCGCACCAGCCGGCCGGCCCGTACCCGGGGCACGCCCCGCAGGCTCCGTACGTCCCACAGGCCCCGTACGCCCCGGCCTCCGCGCAGGCCCCGTACGCCCTCACGCCGGAGCAGGGCGCGTACGGCTGCCGCGTCTGCGGGTCGCTGCCCGTCGCGGACACCACGGTGTACGGACACCAGGGCCTGGTCGTGCTCATGCGGTTCCGCAGCCGCAAGGGGCCGTTCTGCCGCGACTGCGGGGTCGCCACCGTCCGCGAGATGTCGGCGCGGCCCCTGTGGCAGGGCTGGTGGAGCCCCCTGTCGGTGGTCATCGCGCCGATCACCCTGCTGGTGAACCTCGGCCCGTGGGGGAAGCTGTGCCGGCTCGGACCGCCGACGGGCGGGGTGATGGCCCCGCTGGACCCCGGCAGGTCGCTGTGGCTGCGGCCCCCGGCGCTGGCCTTCCTCGTACCCCTGGTCCTCGCGGTCCTCGCGATCCCCACCCTCATCCTCGTCTCCACGCTGAACGGGGACGACGAGGAGGCGGTCCTGCAGGTGGGCCAGTGCGTGCGCAACGAGGGCGACTGGAAGAACCAGGCCCTGGTGGTCACGGACTGCAAGGCGGGCTTCGCCCAGTACGAGGTCACCGGACACCTGGACCACACGGGCGCGCGCTGCGCGGACGGCGAGTACATCACCCACCTGAGGGAGCGCCCGGACGGCCCGGCCTCCTCCTGCCTGCGGCCGCTGCCGCTGCGCCCCTAGTGCTGTGCACCCCGGTCCGGTGGTGCCCGACACCGTGCTGCGCCGCCTAGCGGATGGGCATGTCCGAGATGGTGCGGGCGATCACCAGCCGCTGGATCTCGCTGGTCCCCTCGAAGATCGTGTAGATGGCGCTGTCGCGGTGCATGCGCTCCACCGGGTACTCCCGGGTGAACCCGTTTCCGCCGAGGATCTGGACCGCCTGGGCGGTCACCTTCTTGGCGACCTCGCTCGCGAAGAGCTTCGACATGGAGCCCTCCGCCGAGGTGAACGGCCGGCCCGCCACCGCCATCCAGGACGCCCGCCACACCAGCAGCCGCGCCGCGTCGATCTGCGTGCGCATGTCGGCGAGCTGGAAGGCCACGCCCTGGTTGTCGATGATCGGGCGGCCGAACTGGGTGCGCGTCTTCGCGTACTCCAGGGCCACCTCGTACGCGGCGCGCGCCGTCCCCACGGCCATGGCGCCGACCGCCGGCCGGGAGGCCTCGAAGGTGGCCATGGCCGCGTTCTTCACGCGCTCGCCCCCGCCGCTGCGGGCCCGCTCGCGGGCCCGTGCGAGCCGCTCGTCGAGCTTCTCCTTGCCGCCGAGCAGGCAGGAGCCGGGGATCCGCACGTC
Organism: Streptomyces subrutilus; assembly: GCF_001746425.1. GTDB lineage: Bacteria > Actinomycetota > Actinomycetes > Streptomycetales > Streptomycetaceae > Streptomyces > Streptomyces subrutilus_A. The sequence goes on from NZ_MEHK01000001.1 coordinate 1,346,146, forward strand.
CTCCAGCACCACCTCGGCGGTGTGCGAGGCGCGGATGCCGTGCTTCTTGAACTTCTGGCCCTGGGACAGGCCCGGGGTGTTCGGCGGCACGATGAAGGAGGCGTGGCCCTTCGTGCCGAGCTCCGGGTCGACCACGGCGACGACGATGTGGACGTTGGCGATGCCGCCGTTGGTCGCCCAGGTCTTGGTGCCGTTCAGCACCCACTCGTCCTTGGCCTGGTCGTAGACGGCCCGGGTCCGCATGGAGCCGACGTCGGAGCCCGCGTCCGGCTCGGAGGAGCAGAAGGCGGCGACCTTCACGTCGTCGGGGGTGCCGTACATCTGCGGGATCCAGGTGCCGATCTGCTCCTCGGTGCCGTTGGCGACGACGCCGATCGCCGCGAGCCCGGTGCCGACGATGGACAGGGCGATGCCCGCGTCGCCCCAGAAGAGCTCTTCCATGGCCATCGGGATGCCGAGGCCCGTAGGGTCGAAGAACTGCTGGGCGTAGAAGTCCAGCGAGTAGATGCCGACCTTGGCGGCTTCCTGGATGACGGGCCAGGGAGTCTCTTCGCGCTCGTCCCACTCCGCGGCGGCGGGGCGGATCACGTCGGCGGCGAAGCCGTGGATCCAGTCCCGCACCTGCTTCTGGTCGTCGTTGAGCTCCATGGTGAACTCCGCCATGTCCCCTCCACCTGTCTGTGCTCGTCGCTGGTGTGTTACTAGCGGTAACCCACACGTGGACACAGTCTGTTACCGGTCAGTAAGCAGTGTCAAGCCGGGACGGTGCGCGAAGGCCCCGGCTCCCGCCGATTCGATCGCGAGGGTGTGCGGGGTGTTACGTTGCGTGGGCGTCACGCACATCGCAAGGGCGGGGAGAGAAAGACATCATGGAGACCACGCAGCAGCCAGGCGAGCCGGGAGCGGGCGAGCGCCGTCGCCGGGAGCTGCTCGAAGCCGCCGACCGGGTGGTGCTCAGGGACGGCCCCAAGGCCTCCATGAACGCCATAGCGGCCGAGGCGGGCATCACCAAGCCAATCCTCTACCGGCACTTCGGCGACAAGGCCGGTCTCTACCAGGCCCTCGCCGTACGGCACACCGACGCGCTGCTCGACTCGCTGCGGGCCGCGCTCGACGCCCCGGCCGAGCGCCGGCGCCGGGTGGAGTCCACCCTCGACACCTACCTGGCCGCCATCGAGGCCCGCCCGCAGGTCTACCGCTTCCTGATGCACCCGGCCGAGGACTCCCAGAGCACCGAGCGGGGCTTCGACGTGGGCCTGCACTCGGCACCGCTGCTGCGCCGCCTCGGCGAGGAGCTGGCGAAGGTGATCGGCGAGCGGGTCGACCTCGGCCCGGGCGGCGAACGCCTCGCCCGGGTCTGGGGCCACGGCATCGTCGGCATGATGCACGCGGCGGGCGACTGGTGGCTCGGCGAACGCCCCTGCGACCGGGCCGACCTGGTCACGGGCCTCACGGACCTGCTCTGGGGCCGCCTGGCCACGGCCGGCAACCGAGAAGACGGCCCGGGCTTCTGACCACGCGCGGCCGCACGCCGCCGCGGCGGAGCCGAACCCGGCCCCGCCGGCGTTCGCGGCGCGGGGTCCGGAACGGAGCCCCGAATCCCGGCGCACCCGGGCTCAGCCGCGCAGCGCCCCGGCCCCCCAGGAGGTCTTCCGGATCGCCCGCCGCAGGCGACGGGCCCGCAGCCCCGTCACGCGGTCCGCGTACACCGTCCCGCCCAGGTGATCGCACTCGTGCTGGAGGCAGCGGGCGAAGAACCCGGTCCCCTCGATCCGCAGGGCCGCCCCGTCCGAGGTGACACCTTCGACCACGGCCCGGTCGAAGCGGGCCGTGCCCGCCTCCAGCCCCGGCAGGGACAGACAGCCCTCGGGCCCGAGGAACTCGACCCCGTCGGCCTCGACCAGCCGCGGGTTGACGATGTGTCCGACGTGGCGGACGTCCTCGTCGTCGGGGCAGTCGTAGACGAAGACCCGCTGCCCGACCCCGATCTGGTTCGCGGCGAGGCCGACGCCCTGCGCCGCGTACATCGTCGCGAACATGTCCTCGATGAGCCGGTCGAGTTCGGGGCCGAACTCGGTGACCTCCGCGCAAGCGGAATGGAGCACCGGATCGCCCAGCAGGCTCATGGTGCGGACGATGCCGGTGGTACCGGGGATGGGGCGCTGTCGCATGGCCGTAAGGGTACGACGGGCGAATATATGAGGAGATCTGCCGTGGTGTGGGGGCGCCGCGGTCAAGGCCCCGGCCGCTACTGGATAGGCTGGGGCCGACCGACGCAAGGAGGACAAGGGACGATGGCAGGCAACACGGAGCCGCTTTCGCCGCGGGCCAAGCTGGCCGTGACGGCGGGCAAGGCCGCGGCGGCGGTGTCGCGGGCCGCGGGACGCGGAAGCGGATCGGTGATCGGCGGCAAGGTCGCACTCAGGCTCGACCCCGATCTCCTCGGCGCGCTGGCGCAGCATCTCGACGTCGTCCTCGTCTCCGCGACGAACGGCAAGACCACGACGACCCGGCTGATCGCGGAGGCCCTGCGGGCCAGCGGTCCGGTCGTCTCCAACGCGCTCGGCGCGAACATGCCGGCCGGCATCACCTCCGCCCTGGCCGGCGGCTCGGACGCCAAGTACGGCGTCATCGAGGTCGACGAGAAGTACCTGGCCGGTGTGGCCCGCGACGTCACCCCCAAGGTGATCGCCCTGCTGAACCTCTCGCGCGACCAGCTGGACCGGGCCGCCGAGACCCGCATGCTCGCCGAGAAGTGGCGCGAGGGGCTCCAGGGCTCCAAGGCCGTGATCGTCGCGAACTGCGACGACCCGCTGATCGTCTGGTCGGCCTCCTCCTCGCAGAACGTGGTGTGGGTCGCGGCCGGCCAGGAGTGGAAGGACGACGCCTGGTCGTGCCCCTCCTGCGGCGGTGTCATGCAGCGCCCGGGCGACGACTGGTTCTGCGGCGAGTGCGGCTTCCGCCGCCCCACGCCGAGCTGGGTGCTCTCCGGCGACCACGTCCTGGACCCGCACGGTTCGGCCTGGCCCATCCACCTCCAGCTGCCGGGCCGCGCCAACAAGGCCAACGCCGCCAGCTCGGCCGCCGTCGCCGCCGTCTTCGGCGTCCCGCCGCAGGTCGCGCTGGAGCGGATGTACCAGGTGCAGGCCGTCGCCGGCCGCTACGACGTGGTGAACTTCCAGGGCCGCGAGCTGCGGCTGCTGCTCGCGAAGAACCCGGCGGGCTGGCTCGAAACGTTTTCGCTGATCGATCCGCCGCCGACCCCGGTGATCCTCTCGGTGAACGCCCGCGGCGCCGACGGCACCGACACCTCCTGGCTGTGGGACGTGGACTACCCGCGCCTGGCCGGCCACCCGATCTTCGTGATCGGCGACCGCAAGCTGGACCTCGCGGTCCGCCTCGAGGTCGCGGGCCTGGACTTCCGGGTGTGCGAGACCCTCGACGAGGCCGTGCAGCTGGCGCCGCCCGGACAGATCGAGCTGATCGCCAACTACACCGCCTTCCAGGACGTGCGCCGCCGCGTCGGCAACTAGCCCCCTCAGAACCGCAGAGGACAAGAGCATGAGCGACAACAGCCTGCGTCTGGTGTGGGTCTACCCCGACCTGCTCAGCACGTACGGAGACCAGGGCAACGCCCTCGTGGTGGAGCGCCGGGCGCGCCAGCGCGGCCTGGACGTGCAGCGCGTGGACGTGCGCAGCGACCAGCCGATCCCCACCTCGGGCGACATCTACCTGATCGGCGGCGGCGAGGACCGGCCGCAGCGCCTGGCCGCCGAGCGCCTGCTGCGCGACGGCGGGCTGGAGCGCGCCGTCTCGAACGGGGCGATCGTCTTCTCCGTCTGCGCCGGGTACCAGATCCTCGGCAAGGAGTTCGTCAACGACCAGGGGCAGCGCCAGGAGGGCCTCGGCCTGCTGGACGTGGTCACCCTCCGCGGTGAGGGCGAGCGGTGCGTCGGAGACGTCCTCGCCGACATCGACCCGCGCCTCGGCCTGCCGCAGCTGACGGGCTTCGAGAACCACCAGGGCGTCACGCACCTCGGACCGACGGCACGGCCGTTCGCCCGCGTGAGCATGGGCCGCGGCAACGGCACCGGCGACGGCACCGAAGGCGCGTACAACGACACGGTGTTCGGCACCTACATGCACGGGCCCGTGCTGGCCCGCAACCCGCAGATCGCGGACCTGCTGCTGAAGCTGGCCCTCGACGTGAACGCGCTGCCGGCCATGGACGACCGGTGGTACGAGGCGCTGCGCGCGGAGCGCATCGCGGCGGCGACGCAGCCCGCGTAGCGCCCTGCGGGCCGCTCATCGGGGCGGCCCCGCCATCATGTGTTCGGCCCGGTTTTCCCTAGGGGGAACCGGGCCGACGTCGTTTCGTACGACGTGTGCGACCAGCATGTGGAGGATGGTTCAGTCCACCGCTCCACCGCTTGTAGGGTGGCCGTAGTTCCAACCGGACGACGTGGTCCGGTCGTCGGCCCACGTTGCAAAGGTCTCTTCCTGCCATGCGCATTGGTGTGCTCACTTCCGGTGGCGACTGCCCCGGCCTGAATGCAGTCATCCGCTCCGTCGTGCACCGCGCCGTCGTCGACCACGGCGACGAGGTGATCGGCTTCCTCGACGGCTGGAAGGGCCTGCTGGAGGCGGACTACCGCAAGCTCGACCTCGACGCGGTGGCCGGCATCCTCGCCCGCGGCGGCACCATCCTCGGCTCCTCCCGGGTGCAGCCCGCGCACCTGCGCGACGGTGTGGAGCGCGCCCGCGGCCACGTCGCCGACCTCGGCCTCGACGCGATCATCCCGATCGGCGGCGAGGGCACCCTGAAGGCCGCGAACCTGCTCTCGCAGGCGGGGCTGCCGATCGTCGGCGTCCCCAAGACCATCGACAACGACATCGCGTCCACCGACGTCACCTTCGGCTTCGACACCGCCGTCGGGGTCGCCACCGAGGCGCTGGACCGGCTGAAGACCACCGCCGAGTCCCACCAGCGCGTGATGGTCGTGGAGGTCATGGGCCGCCACACCGGCTGGATCGCCCTGCACTCGGGGATGGCGGCCGGCGCGCACGCGATCGTCGTACCGGAGCGCCCCTTCGACATCGAGGAGCTGACGGCGATCGTCGGCGAGCGGTTCTCGGCGGGCAAGCGGTTCGCGATCGTGGTGGTCGCCGAGGGCGCCAAGCCGCGGCCCGGCTCGATGGACCTCGAGGAGGGGGGCGTCGACATGTACGGGCACGAGCGGTTCGCCGGCATCGGCAACCGGCTCGCGGTGGAGCTGGAGCACCGCCTGGGCAAGGAGGCCCGCCCGGTGATCCTAGGCCACGTGCAGCGCGGCGGCACGCCCACCGCGTACGACCGGGTCCTGGCGACCCGCTTCGGCTGGCACGCCGTGGAGGCCGCCCACCGCGGCGAGTTCGGCATGCTGACGGCGCTGCGCGGCACGGACATCGCGATGGTCCCGCTCGCCGAGGCGACCTCGACCCTCAAGACGGTCCCGGCCGAGCGCTACGACGAGGCACAGACGGTTCTGTGACCGTATGCCCGTTACGGCCGCCCCCGCGCGCAGGAGCGTGCGGGGGCGGCATTACTGTGGTGGGGCGCCACAGTCAAGGGAGTGAACAGATGGACCACAACGGGCACGGCATGGGCATGACCATGGACCTGCCGCCCTTCACTCTCGGGCGCGGGCTGGAGTTCTCCTTCGACCCCTTCTTCCTCTTCGCGTGCCTGCTGGGGCTCGCGCTGTACGGCTGGGGCGTGCTGCGGCTGCGCCGTCGCGGGGACTCCTGGTCGCCGGGCCGGACCATCGCCTTCACGCTGGGCGTGCTGAGCGTGGTGCTGGTGATGTGCACCAAGCTCAACGACTACGGCATGGTCATGTTCAGCGTGCACATGGTCCAGCACATGGTGATCAGCATGATCACCCCGATCCTGCTGCTGCTGGGCGCTCCGGTGACGCTGGCGCTGCGCGCGCTGCCGCCCGCCGCGCGCGGCAGCAAGGGTCCGCGCGAGCTGCTGCTGATCCTGCTGCACAGCCGCTACATGCGGATCATCACCCACCCGGCGTTCACGATCCCCATGTTCATCGCCAGCCTCTACGGCCTGTACTTCACCCCGCTCTTCGACTTCCTGATGGAGTCGAGGCCGGGGCACATCGCGATGATGGTGCACTTCCTCGCGGTCGGCCTGATCTTCTTCTGGCCGATCATGGGCATCGACCCGGGGCCGCACCGCCCCGGCTACGTGATGCGGATGCTGGAGCTCTTCGCCGGCATGCCCTTCCACGCCTTCTTCGGCATCGCCCTGATGATGGCCAGCGAGCCGATGATCAAGACGTACGCGGACCCGCCCGCCTCGCTGCGCGTCGACGCGCTGCTCGACCAGCAGTGGGGCGGCGGCATCGCGTGGGCCTTCAGCGAGATCCCCTCGGTGCTGGTGCTGATCGCGCTGGTCTACCAGTGGTACCACTCCGAGCAGCGGGCGGCGAAGCGCTCCGACCGGGCCGCGGACCGGGACGGCGACCAGGAGCTGGAGGCGTACAACTCGTATCTGGCCTCGCTCCAGGCGCGTGGCCAGTAGCGGAGTACGGCCTTCGCGCGGCACCATGGAGCATGACCGGATCCGTTAAGGCGATGGCAGTCATGACCTTCGCCGCTCTGGTGGCCGTCGCCACGTATTCCGTGGCTCTCGGCAGCAACGGCTGGCTGTGGTTCGGCTGGGTGGTGCTGGGGCTGTTGACAGCGGGGATGGCCGCTTCACGCGGCGGGTGAGCCCCTGCGGCCGCCGCCGCTGAACCGTCGGGCCGGACTGTGCGTGCCAGGTCGTGACGGTGCGTGTGAGCGCACCTAGACTGGTTGCTTCGCCATGTCCGGCGGCGGCCGGCACCGCGCCGCCCAGGGAGGGGAGCGGCCTGGTGTTCTACCACTTGCTCAAGCACGTGTTGCTCGGTCCGCTGCTGCGGCTGCTGTTCAGGCCGCGGATCGAGGGTCTGGAGAACATCCCGGCGGAGGGGGCCGCGATCGTCGCGGGCAACCACCTGTCGTTCTCCGACCACTTCCTGATGCCCGCGATCCTCAAACGGCGGATCACCTTCCTCGCGAAGGCCGAGTACTTCACCGGTCCCGGGGTCAAGGGGCGGCTCACCGCCGCGTTCTTCCGCAGCGCCGGGCAGATCCCCGTGGACCGCTCCGGCAAGAACGCCGGCCAGGCGGCGCTGCGCGAGGGCCTGGGGGTGCTGGCCAAGGACGAGCTGCTGGGCATCTACCCGGAGGGCACCCGCTCGCACGACGGGCGCCTGTACAAGGGCAAGGTCGGCGTGGCCGCGATGGCGCTGGGAGCAGGGGTGCCGGTCGTGCCGTGCGCGATGGTCGGCACCTTCGAGATCCAGCCGCCCGGGAAGAAGATCCCGAAGATCCGGCGGGTGACGATCCGCTTCGGCGAGCCGATGGACTTCTCCCGGTACGCCGGGCTGGAGGGCGAGCGGACCGTCCTGCGCGCCGTGACCGACGAGATCATGTACGCCATCCTCGAACTGTCCGGCCAGGAGTACGTCGACCGGTACGCGGCCGACGTCAAGGCCGAGGAAGAGGAGGAACGGAAGAAGGCCCGGCGCCGGTCGCGCTGAGCCTCCTCCCCTTCGGACGTCCCGGTCCTAGCGGACGGCCGGGAGTTCCTCGCGCGCCGGCCACGCGGCGCCCGGGCCGTGGTCGAGCGACAGCGCGGCGACCGGGGCCGGGGCGACCGGAGCGGCGTGCGGAGCGCACTTCACGTCCTTGGCGTCGACCTCGCCGGTCAGCAGGTACGCGTCGACCCGGGTGTTGACGCAGGGGTTCACCAGGCTGGTGACCCCGTGCGAGCCGGCGTTCTGCTCGGTGATCAGACGGGAGCCGGCGAGGCGGCGGTGCAGCTCGACCGCGCCCGCGTACGGCGTGGCCGCGTCCCGCTCGGACTGGACGATCAGCACCGGCGCCAGACCGCGCTTGGCACCGACCTCGATCGGGGTGCTCTGCTTGGACCTCCAGGTCGCGCAGGGCAGGTTCATCCAGGCGTTCGACCAGGTCAGGAACGGGTACTTCTGGTGCAGCCTCGTGTTGTCCCGGTCCCACCTGGCCCAGCTGGTGGGCCACTTGGCGTCGGCGCACTCGACCGCGGTGTAGACGGCGTTGCCGTTCTCGGACGCCGCGTTGCCCCGGGTGTCCGACATGTCCGGGGCGATGGCGTCGACCAGCGCCTGCTCGTCACCGGCGGCCCAGGCGGCGAAGGTCTGGGCGACGGGCACCCACGAGGAGTCGTAGTACGGAGCGCCCTGGAAGAAGCCGATGAGCTCGGCCGGGCCGACGACCCCGCCGAGCGGATTGGCCTTGGCCTCGGCGCGCAGCTCCTGGTACTTCGCCTCGACCTTGGCGCGGGTGTCGCCGAGGTGGAAGACCGCGTCGTTCTTGGCGACCCAGTCCTGCCAGTCGTTCCAGCGCGTCTGGAAGGCCACGTCCTGGCCGAGGTTGGCCTCGTACCAGATGTTGTCCGGGTCCGGGTTGACCACGCTGTCGACGATCATGCGGCGCACGTGGGTCGGGAAGAGGGTCGCGTAGACCCCGCCGATGTAGGTGCCGTAGGAGACGCCGAGGAAGTTCAGCTTCTGCTCGCCGAGGGCGGCGCGGATCACGTCGAGGTCGCGCGCGGTGTTCGGCGTGGTCATGTGCGGCAGCATCTCGCCGCTGCGCTCCTTGCAGCCGTCCGCGTACGCGGCGGCGAGCGCCCGCTGGGCGAGCTTGTCCGCCTCGTTGGACGGGACCGGGTCGGCCTTGGGCGCCTTGACGAACTCCTGCGGGTCGATGCAGGAGATGGGCGCGGAGTGGCCGACGCCGCGGGGGTCGAAGCCCACGAAGTCGTAGGCCTTGGAGGCGTTGACCCACAGCGGGCTCTTGGTGGTGACCCGGCGCGGGAAGCGCATGCCGGAGCCGCCGGGGCCGCCCGGGTTGTAGATGAGCGCGCCCTGGCGCTCCTCCTTGGTGCCCGTGTTGCCGATCCGGTCGACGGCGATGTCGATGGTCTTTCCGAACGGCTTGGTGTAGTCGAGCGGGACCTTCACCCAGCCGCACTGGATGGGCTTCTCGAAGCCCCAGTCGGCGGGGCAGTCCTTCCAGTCGATCCCGGTGCGGGCGGCGCGGGCGGCGGCGATCCGGACGCCCACCGCTTCCGCGGCCCCGTTGTCGCGGCCGGCCGAGGCGGCCGTGGCCGACGGCGCGAGCATCAGGCCCGCCGCCAGTGTGCCGGTGATCAGTGTGGCAGCGCTCCCCAGCGCCGCGTTGCGTATCACGTGGTCGTTCCCCCTGCGTCAGTTCGGTCGTCGACGTGCAGGCCGACGTGCAGGGGGATCCTCGCGCTTCTCCACGGCCCCGCGACAGAGCGGGGCCGACTTCTTTGCCAACCCGATAACCGGAGAGGCGAGTACCGCTGAACGGTGCGGCGTCCCGTCCCAACTAGGCCCGGGCCGACGGGACGTAAGTCCGGGCGGCCTCGTCGAGCAGTTCGCGCAGCCGCAGGGCGTCCGGGGCCAGGGCTGTCACGAGGACGGCCGGCCCGGCCAGCGGAGTGACCGCGGCGAACTCGCCCAGCACCCCCGCCGAGGGCGGCGCCTGGGCGAAGGCCGGGTCCACGACGAGGAGTTGGCCGAGCGCCCGGTGGCCCGCCAGGCCTGCGGGGCCGTCCCAGCCGCCGGGCGCTCCGGGCCCGCAGGTCAGTTCCTGGTCCAGCAGCGGGCGGCCCCCGCGGGTGGCGGTGAGCCGGCTGCGCAGCAGGCCCGGGGCCTCGCCGCAGCGGCCCAGCACCTGCTCCTCGCGCAGCAGCAGCCGGGCCGTGGGGGCGAGGTGCACCCGGGTGCGCACCCGCAGGTCGCTGCCGCGTACGGAGACCAGCGGCTCGGGCAGCCAGCGCACCGCCGCGCCGTCCTCCAGGGTCAGCAGCACGTCGTACCGGGCGGGCTCGCCGCCCCGGCCGGGCAGGGCCAGGGTGGCCGCCGCCGAGGCGAGGGCGAGCCGCGCCCCGGGGCCGGCGGTGGCCTCCACGGTGAGGTGGTCGCCGCCGAGCGGGGCGCTCATGGCGCCGACCAGCATCACCCCGGCCTCGGCGGCGGTTCCCCGGGTGCGGCGCAGCGCGAGCGGTCCTTCCCCGGCCAGCAGCGGCAGGGCGGTGCCGCCCCGGCCGTCGGCGACGGCGTGGACGCGGGCGCTGGCGCGTACGCCCGCGGGGGTGAGGGGGGTCGCGCTGGTCACCGTACGGCCCAGGCGGCGATCCGCTCGCGCACCCAGGCGGCCACCGGAGCCACGCCCTCCGGGCCGCGCAGCGACTGGAAGGCGACGGGCAGTCCACCGCGCTGTTCGGCCGCGTCGCGGGCCATCCGTCCGAGGTCGGAGCCGACGTACGGGGCGAGGTCGGTCTTGTTGACGACGAGGAGGTCGGCGGTGGTGACGCCGGGGCCGCCCTTGCGCGGTATGTCGTCCCCGCCGGCCACGTCGATGACGAAGATCTGCGCGTCGACGAGCCCGCGCGAGAAGGTGGCGGTGAGGTTGTCCCCGCCGGACTCGACGAGGATCAGGTCGAGCCGGCCGGAGTCCCGGAAGGCCTCCTCGAGCTCCTCGACGGCCTCCAGGTTGGCGGAGATGTCGTCGCGGATGGCGGTGTGCGGGCAGGCCCCGGTCTCCACCGCGGTGATCCGCTCGGGCGGCAGGACGGCCTCGCGGAGCAGGAACTCGGCGTCCTCGCGCGTGTAGATGTCGTTCGTGACGACGGCCATGGACAGTTCGGCGCGCAGGGCGCGGCACAGCGCGGCGACGGTGGCGGTCTTGCCGGAGCCGACGGGTCCGCCGAGTCCGATGCGCAGGGCGCGCCGGGTGCCGTCGGCGCGGAGCGGCGCGGCGCTGTGCGTGTGGCGAGGGGGGTAGGTCACCGCGTGGTCGAGGTGCATGGGTGGTTCTCCTTCGGGGGTGGTCAGGAAGCGAAGAGCCGGACCGGCCAGTCGGCATGGACCTCCGCCGCGATCTCCAGCAAGGGCGAGGAGGCCGCGGGCAGGGCGTCGGCGCCCTCCGCGCGGGCCCGGTACGCGGCCTCGGCCGCCCGGGCCGCGACGGCGTCGAGGGCGGGGGCCAGGCGGGCCAGGACCCCGCTCGCCTCGAAGGGGTCCAGGCCCAGCAGCCGCACGGTCGCGGTCGCGGGCCCGCCGACGCTCTCGTACGCGGCCACGTGCGCGGCATCGAGCGGCCCGAGCCCCGCCGCCCGGGCGGTGACGCCCAGCACGACGGGCTGGTGGGCTCCGTGCGGGAACGCGGCGGCCAGCGCGTCCAGTTCGGCGGCGGGCCAGGTGGCCCGGGCGGCCCGCAGGAGCTGGCGGCCCAGGCGCCGGGCGGCGGTGCGCAGCGCGGGCGAGGGCGTGCGGGCGTCAGCGGCTGCGTCGAGCTCCGCCGGGTCGAGGCCGAGTGCGGCCGCCGCAGCGAGGGCGGCGGCGGTGAGCCCGGCGGTGTGCAGCCGCCCCCGGCAGAAGTCCTCCAGGGTGGCGGCGTCGTGGATCCGACCCGCCTTGCAGGCGGCCTCGGCCCCGCCGGAGTGGGCGTGCCCGCCGGCGGGGAAGCGGCCGTCGGCGAGGACGAGCAGTGCGGCGAGGCTCATCGGGCGGCGCCCATCAGAAGAGGAAGTATCTCTGCGCCATGGGCAGTTCCGCGGCGGGCGCCGGTTCCACGGCCTCCCCGTCGATGGTGACGGTGAAGGTGTCCGCGTCGACCTCGACCCTGGGCATGGCGTCGTTGTTGCGCATGTCCGCCTTGCCGACCTTGCGGGTGCTCTCGATGGCCACGAAGGTCTTGCCGAGGCCGAGCCGGTCGGGCAGTCCGTCGTCGAGGGCGGCCTGGGCGGTGAAGTTGAGCGAGTTCAGGCCGGGCGCCCGCCCGTGGCCGCCGAACATCGGCCGGGGCAGCACGGGCTGCGGGGTGGGGATGGAGGCGTTGGCGTCGCCCATCTGCGCGTAGGCGATCTGGCCGCCCTTGATGACCAGTTCGGGCTTGACGCCGAAGAAGGCGGGGTGCCACAGGACGAGGTCGGCGAGTTTGCCGGTCTCGACGGAGCCGATCTCGCGAGCCAGTCCCTGGGCGACGGCGGGGTTGATCGTGTACTTGGCGACGTAGCGGCGGGCGCGCTGGTTGTCGGCGGGGCCGTCGCCGGGGAGGAAGCCGCGGCGCTTCTTCATCACGTGGGCGGTCTGCCAGGTGCGCAGGACGACCTCGCCGACCCGGCCCATGGCCTGGGAGTCGGAGGAGATGATGGAGATGGCCCCGAGGTCGTGCAGGACGTCCTCGGCGGCGATGGTGGAGGGCCGGATCCGGGATTCGGCGAAGGCGAGGTCCTCGGGGACGGCCGGGTTGAGGTGGTGGCAGACCATCAGCATGTCGAGGTGCTCCTCGACGGTGTTGACGGTGTGCGGCCGGGTCGGATTGGTGGAACTGGGCAGGATGTTGGGCTCGGACACCACGGTGATGATGTCGGGGGCGTGCCCGCCGCCCGCGCCTTCGGTGTGGTACGAGTGGATGGTCCGTCCGGCGATGGCCGCGAGGGTGTCGGCGACGAAGCCGGCCTCGTTCAGCGTGTCGGTGTGGATGGCGACCTGGGCCCCGGTCTCCTCGCAGACGCCGAGGCAGGCGTCGATCACGGCGGGGGTGGACCCCCAGTCCTCGTGGATCTTGAAGCCGAGCGCCCCGCCGCGCAGTTGGGAGTGCATGGCCTCGGTGGACATGGTGTTGCCCTTGCCCAGCAGGCCGATGTTGACGGGGTGGGCCTCCAGGGCCGCGAACATCCGGGCCAGGTGCCAGGGCCCGGGGGTGACGGTGGTGGCCTTGGTGCCCTCGGCCGGGCCGGTGCCGCCGCCGACGAGGGTGGTGATGCCGGAGGCGAGGGCCGCCTCGATCACGGTCGGGGAGATGAAGTGCACGTGGGCGTCGATGGCACCGGCGGTGACGATCTTCCCGTTGCCGGAGACGATCTCGGTCTCGGGGCCGATGACGAGCGCGGGGTCGACCCCGTCCATGGTGTCGGGGTTGCCGGCCTTGCCGATGCCGCAGATACGGCCGTCGCGGATGCCGAGGTCGGCCTTGACGATGCCCCAGTGGTCGAGGATCACGACGCCGGTGATGACGGTGTCGGGCGCCCCTTCGGCCCGGGTGGTGCGGGCCTGTCCCATGGACTCGCGGATCACCTTGCCGCCGCCGAAGACGGCCTCGTCGCCGGCCCGGCCGGGGCCGCCGCTGAGGTCCTCCTCGATCTCGACGAAGAGGTCGGTGTCGGCCAGCCGGATCCGGTCACCGGCCGTTGGCCCGAAAAGGTCGGCGTACCCCGGGCGGGAGATCTCAGCCATCGAGCGGCCCCCCGGTCTCCCCGCGCAGTCCGGGCACGGTGCGCAGTCCGCCCAGCGGGACGAGTTCCACCGCGACCGGGATGCCCGGCTCGAACCGTACGGCGGTGCCGGCGGCGATGTTGAGCCGGAGCCCGCGGGCGGCGGAACGGTCGAAGTCGAGGCCCGGGTTGGCCTCGGCGAAGTGGTAGTGGGAGCCGACCTGGACGGGCCGGTCGGCGGCGTTGAGCACGGTGAGGCGGGTGACGGGGCGGCCCTCGTTGAGGCGCACCGGTCCGTCCCCGTAGGCGATCTCGCCGGGGATCATGGCGGTACTCCCCCTCAGACGATCGGGTCGTGGACGGTGACGAGCTTGGTCCCGTCCGGGAAGGTGGCCTCGACCTGTACGTCGTGGATCATCTCGGGGATCCCCTCCATGACCTCCGCGCGGCCGAGCACGGTACGGCCGGAGGACATCAGCTCGGCCACGGTCCGCCCGTCGCGGGCCCCTTCGAGGATGTGCGACGTGATCAGCGCGATCGCCTCGGGGTGGTTGAGGAGCACCCCGCGGGCCCGGCGCCGCGCGGCCACGTCCGCGGCCACGTGGATGAGCAGTCTCTCCTGCTCGTGCGGAGTCAGTTGCACGGGTCATCACCAAGTTTCCGGGACGGGGCCGACATCGCGCCGGGGCGACCCTATCGGCCGTCAACGCGCAGTTGACCTGCGGATATCCGAGCCAGGCCAAGTCTTGCCCGACGCAGAGAAAGACATTTCGTCCCGACCACCGCCGCTTTACCGGATGATGGGTGTTCTTTGGCAGAGGAACGTGGAGCCACGCTAGGCGCCGCTCTTTTCCTCCGCGTTAACCCACGTTTCGGGAAGGCACCCGGTTCATCTCACGGAACCCCTGGATGGCGATTCCGTATACGGCCGGCGGGCAAGGCCGGTTGCCGGGCCCGCGCCGGCCCGGAGCCGGCCCGTCATCCCGCAATCAGCAGCCGGTGGCGGTCCGCGCCGCCGCGCCGACCGTCCAGGGCAGCGCGATCCAGACCGTCTTGCCGCCGTCCTCGGTGGGGCTGACCGAGAGCCGGCCGCCCGCTTCCGCGGTGAGCCAGCGGATGATGACCATGCCCCGGCCGTTGTCCTGCTGGACGGCGGCCGGAAGCCGCTTGGGCCAGCGCGGATGGCTGTCGGTCACCCCGATGCGCAGCCACTCCTCGCGCTCCAGCCGGATGCCGACGGTGAAGGTGGGCGACTGGCCGAAGGTGTGCTGCACGGCGTTGGTGGCGAGCTCCGAGACGATCAGCCGGACGCTGTCGGCGGTGGTGTCGTCATCGGGCAGTCCCCATTCGGCCAGCACCTCCGCGACGTAGCGGCGGGCGGTGGCGACCGAAGCGGGATCGCTCGGCAGAGTGACGGATGCTTCCTGGTGATCTGCCATGGCGACGGTCCCTTTCCCACCGGGGCGAGCCGCCCCGGATCTGTGCTGGACGCCAGAGTGCCACCCATCGTCCCGTCGTTTCTGCCGTTCCCCCACGATATGCATATATCTGTCGCTCAATGCGGTGAACTCTGCTACGGAATAGCGTATTTGGACGGCAGACTGGCGCGAGCTGTGCCGGTGGAAGGAGGCGGGTATGCAGCACGGTCCCGCGGTGCGTCGGCGCAAGCTCGGCGAGGAACTGCGTGCCCTGCGCGACCGGTCCGGTCTCACGAGTGGTGAGGCGGCCCGGTTCGCAGGATGGCACCAGTCGAAGATCAGCCGCATCGAGACGGGGCGCAGCGGGGTCAAGCCGGAGGACATCCGCCTGCTCCTCGACGTGTACGGGGAGATCGTGAGCCCCGAGCAGCGGGCCCTGCTGGAAGCGCTTTCGGCCTCCGCGGCCGGCCCCGGCCCGGGGGGCGACACCGGGCGGGGCCGCCAGTGGTGGCACGACTACCGGGGGCTGCTGCCCCAGGAGTACCGGGACTTCATCAGCCTGGAGGCGGGCGCCCGGTCGGCGCGCACGGTGGAGCTGGCCGTGGTGCCCGGGCTGCTGCAGACCGCCGGGTACGCGCGGGCGGTGACCCGGGCCGCGCTGGGCGGGCTGCCGGAGCCCAAGGTGGACGCGCTGGTCGAGGTCCGGATGGCGCGCCAGAAGGTGCTGCGGGTCGATCCGCCGCTGGAGCTGAGTGCCGTACTGGACGAGGCGGTGCTGCGCCGCCAGATCGGCGGGCCGGGGGTGATGGCGGGACAGCTGAGGCACCTGGTGGAGGTGGGACGGCTGCCCCAAGTCCGACTCCAGGTACTGCCGTTCAGTGTGGGAGGCCATCTCGGCCTCACCGGGCCGTTCGTAATTTTCTCATTTCCGAACATCGCCGATCTGGACGTGGTGGTACTCGACCATTTGACGAGTAGCCTCTATCTGGAGCGGAAGGAAGACCTTGAGGCGTACAGCGCCGCGTTCCGCACCATTCAGGCGCACGCCCTCCCGCCCCAGGACTCGTCGGATCTCATCAGCTCACTCGCTGACGACGCCTAAGGAGGCACCCCCCGTGTCCGCAAGCCCTTTATCCACCGGCGGACTTCTGATCAGCGCGCGGTGGCTGCGGAGCAGCCGCAGCACCGGAATGAACAACTGCGTGGAAGCCGCCGTCCTCGGCGGCGGCCTGCTGGCCGTCCGCGACTCCAAGCGGACGGACGGCCCGGCCGTGCTCTTCACCGGGCCGGCCTGGACCGGCTTCCTCGCGAGCGTACGAACGGACGTGGCCGACTGACGTCCTAACGGTCCGCGGCTCCGGCCGGGGCGGTCTGCAGAATCGTTCCGACGGCCCGATCGATCTCCTCCCCCGTGAGATCGGCCCGGGCGGTCAGCCGCAGCCGGGAGATACCGTCCGGCACCGACGGCGGCCGGAAGCACCCCACGGACAGTCCCGCCTCCCGGCAGTCGGCGGCCCAGCGCAGTGCCGCCGAGGCCGAGGGGGCCCGTACCGACACCACGGCCGCGTCCGGCCGGGCCGCGGTCAGGCCGGACGCGGTGAGCCGCCCGTACAGCCGGTCGGCCACCTCGCGGGCGCGGGCGGCGCGCTCCGGTTCCCGCCGGAGCAGGCGCAGGCTCGCCAGCGCCGCGCCCGCGGCGGCCGGGGCCAGGCCGGTGTCGAAGATGAAGGTGCGCGCCGTGTTGACCAGGTGGCGGATGACTTTGGCCGGACCCAGCACCGCGCCGCCCTGACTGCCCAGCGACTTCGACAGGGTGAGCGTGGCCACCACCCCCGGATCGCCCGCGAGTCCGGCGGCGTGCAGCGCGCCGCGACCGCCCTCCCCCAGCACGCCCAGGCCGTGCGCGTCGTCGACCAGCAGGGCCGCGCCCTCGGCACGGCAGGCCGCCGCGTAGTCCGCGAGCGGGGCTGCGTCCCCGTCGACGGAGAACACCGAGTCGGTGACCAGCAGCGCGCGGCCTCCGTGCGCGGCGAGCGTCTTGCGCGCGGTGTCCGGGTCGGCGTGCGGGATCACGGCGGTCTCGGCGCGCGCGAGGCGGCAGCCGTCGACGATCGAGGCGTGGTTCCCGGCGTCGGAGACGACCAGCGTGCCCCGGTTGCCGAGCGCGGTGACCGCGGCGAGGTTGGCCGCGTAGCCGGAGGAGAGGACCAGCGCGGCCTCGAACCCGCAGAAGGCGGCGAGCTCCCGCTCGAGCTCCGCGTGAAGCTCGGTCGTGCCCGTCACGAGACGGGAACCGGTGGCTCCGCCACCCCACAACTCGGCGGCCTCCCGTGCGCCGCGCACGGTCTGCGGATGCCGGGACAGCCCGAGGTAGTCGTTGCTCGCGAGGTCCAGCAGCGGGGAGAGCGCCGGCCGCGGGCGGAGCGTACGGACCAGCCCCGCCGCTTCCCGGGCGCGTTCCGCGGCATCGATCCAGGCGAAGACGTCCACCGGATCGGGGGTGTGCTGGGGCATCGGCAGATCCTCGTGTTTTGTCGGCAGTCCACAGACCTGCCCGACCCTAGCCGCCGCGACTTGAGTGTCAGGTGTGGCGATACACACACTCCCATCCGGCCATGTTGTGCGATCTCTCCTTGGCCGGGAGTGGTGGTGTGGTCCAGGATCGGCCTCATGGACCTGCTGAACACCCTGGTGGACAAGGGGCTGCGGCGCGAGCTGCCGACCCGCGAAGAGGCGCTCGCCGTACTGGCGACTTCCGACGACGAACTGCTCGACGTGGTGGCCGCGGCCGGCAAGGTGCGCCGCCAGTGGTTCGGCCGCCGGGTCAAGCTCAACTACCTGGTCAACCTGAAGTCGGGCCTGTGCCCGGAGGACTGCTCCTACTGCTCGCAGCGCCTCGGCTCGAAGGCCGAGATCCTCAAGTACACCTGGCTCAAGCCCGAGGAGGCCTCGCAGGCCGCGGCGGCCGGTGTCGCGGGCGGCGCGAAGCGCGTCTGCCTGGTCGCGAGCGGCCGCGGGCCGACGGACCGGGACGTGGAGCGCGTCGGCAAGACGATCGCCGCGATCAAGGAGCAGAACGAGGGCGTCGAGGTCTGCGCCTGCCTGGGCCTGCTCTCCGACGGCCAGGCCGAGCGGCTGCGCGACGCGGGCGCGGACGCGTACAACCACAACCTCAACACCTCCGAGGCGACGTACGGCCAGATCACCAAGACCCACACCTACGCGGACCGGGTCGACACGGTGCAGAAGGCGCACGCCGCCGGCCTGTCCGCCTGCTCCGGTCTGATCGCGGGCATGGGCGAGAGCGACGAGGACCTCGTCGACGTCGTCTACTCGCTGCGCGAGCTGGACCCGGACTCGGTTCCGGTCAACTTCCTGATCCCGTTCGAGGGCACCCCCCTCGCCAAGGAGTGGAACCTCACCCCCCAGCGCGCCCTGCGGATCCTCGCGATGGTGCGCTTCGTCTGCCCCGACGTCGAGGTCCGGCTCGCGGGCGGGCGCGAGGTGCACCTGCGCTCCATGCAGCCGCTGGCCCTGCACCTGGTGAACTCGATCTTCCTGGGCGACTACCTCACCAGCGAGGGCCAGGCCGGCCAGGCGGACCTCGACATGATCGCGGACGCCGGCTTCGAGGTGGAGGGCGCCGGTACGGCCACCCTCCCGGCCCACCGGGCCGACGTCGCGGAAGCGGCCACCGGGGGCGGCTGCGGCTCGCACGGCGGCGGCGCCTCCCTCTGCGGTCCGGCGGGTGCCGGCGAGGCGGACCCGGCGTCCGGGGCGGGCTGCGGCTCGGCCTGCGGCGGCTGCTCCGGACACGCGGAAGCTGCGCCCGTACCGGTGCGGGCCGATGCCGGCGAGGTCCGCTCGGACCTCGTGGCGGTCCGCCGCCGCGGTGCGGGAACGGACCTCGCGCCCAATGCCTGACCAGCTCGACCCGCCGCTGTCCGGCGCGGAACTCCTCGCCCTGGACCGGCAGCACGTCTGGCAC
Organism: Streptomyces subrutilus; assembly: GCF_001746425.1. GTDB lineage: Bacteria > Actinomycetota > Actinomycetes > Streptomycetales > Streptomycetaceae > Streptomyces > Streptomyces subrutilus_A. The sequence continues at coordinate 1,364,924 of NZ_MEHK01000001.1, forward strand.
CCGTACGGCCCGATGCCCGGGCGGCAGGAGCCGCTGGTCATCGCCTCCGCCTCGGGCGTGCGGCTGCGGCTCGCCGACCCGTCCCAGGGGCAGGGCCACGAGGAGCTCGTCGACGGCATGTCCTCCTGGTGGTCGGCCATCCACGGCTACAACCACCCGGTGCTGAACGAGGCGGCGACCACCCAGCTGGGCCGGATGTCGCACGTGATGTTCGGCGGGCTCACCCATGAGCCCGCCGTCCGGCTCGCCGCGAAGCTCGTCGAGATCACCCCGCCGGGGCTGGAGCACGTCTTCCTCTCCGACTCGGGCTCGGTGTCCGTCGAGGTCGCGGTCAAGATGTGCCTGCAGTACTGGCGTTCCCTGGGCCGCACGGGCAAGACCCGGCTGCTGACCTGGCGCGGCGGCTACCACGGGGACACCTGGCAGCCGATGGCCGTCTGCGACCCCCAGGGCGGCATGCACGAGCTGTGGCAGGGCCACCTGCCGCGGCAGGTGTTCGCGGACGCGCCGCGCGGGGACTTCGACACCCCTCTGGACCCGGCGTACACGGACCACCTGCGGTCCCTGATCGCCGCCCACGCGGACGAGCTGGCAGCGGTGATCGTGGAGCCGGTGGTGCAGGGCGCGGGCGGCATGCGCTTCCACAACCCCGCCCACCTGCGGGTGCTGCGCGAGCTGTGCGACGAGTACGGCGTACTCCTCATCCTGGACGAGATCGCGACGGGCTTCGGCCGCACCGGTGCGCTCTTCGCCGCGGACCACGCGGGGATCACACCGGACGTGATGTGCCTCGGCAAATCACTGACGGGCGGTTACCTCACGCTCGCGGCGACCCTGTGCACGGAGCGGGTGGCCGACGGGATCTCCCGGGGCGAGGTGCCGGTGCTCGCCCACGGGCCGACCTTCATGGGCAATCCGCTGGCGACGGCCGTGGCGCTCGCCTCGATCGAGCTGCTGCTCGGCCAGGACTGGGCGACCGAGGTCAAGCGGATCGAGGCGGGGCTGCGCGAGGGCCTTTCGGCCGCGGCCGGGCTGCCGGGCGTACGGGACGTACGGGTGCTGGGCGCGATCGGCGTGGTCCAGCTGGACCACGAGGTCGACATGGCGGCCGCCACGGCGGCGGCGGTGCGGGAGGGCGTCTGGCTGCGCCCGTTCCGCGACCTGATCTACACCATGCCGCCGTTCGTCACGGGCGACACCGATGTCGCCCGGATCTGCCGAGCGGTGTGCGCGGCGGCGCGGGAAGGCTGAGATGTCCATTCTGGTCGTGTCCGGTACGGGCACGGAGATCGGCAAGACCGTGGTCACCTCGGCGGTCGCCGCCGCGGCGGTGGCCGCTGGGCGCTCGGTGGCGGTGCTCAAGCCCGCCCAGACCGGTGTCGGCCCGGACGAGCCGGGGGACGCGGCGGAGGCCGTCCGGCTGGCCGGCCCCGCCGTCACGGCGAGGGAACTGGCCCGCTACCCGGAGCCGTTGGCCCCGGACACGGCGGCCCGCCGGGCCGGGCTGCCGACGCTCTCCCCCTCGGAGATCGCCGAGGCGGCCCGCGAGCTGTCCCTCCACCACGACCTGGTCCTGGTGGAGGGCGCGGGCGGCCTGCTGGTCCGCTTCGACGAGGCGGGCCACACCCTGGCCGACGCCGCGGTCCTGCTGGGCGCCCCGGTCCTGGTGGTCGCCGCGGCGGGCCTCGGCACCCTCAACTCCACCACCCTGACGGCGCAGGCCCTGCGGGCGCGGGGCCTGACGGCGCTGGGCGTGGTCGTCGGCAGCTGGCCCGCCTCCCCAGACCTGGCCTCCCGCTGCAACCTGGCCGACCTCCCGAAGTCCGCGGGCGTCCCCCTCCTGGGCGCGATCCCGGAAGGCGCGGGCACCCTCCCGCCACCGGACTTCCGCACCCAGTCCCCCACCTGGCTCGCCCCACCCCTCAGCGGCACCTGGTCTCCCACCTCCTTCCTGACCACATGGGCACCCCCGGAGTTCACCCCCGCCGACGCCTGAGGCGCGGGGCCCGGGGCGGAGCCCCGGCAACGGCGCCGCACCTGCCCGGCAGACGCGAGGCCCCGCCGGGCAAAATCCAGCCCCGCCGGCGCTCGAGGCGCGGGGCCCGGCGCAGCGCCGGCAACGGCACGGCACCCCCGGGAGGGATGAGGCCCGGCCGACAGGGGCAGGCTGAAGGTACGGGTACGTACGCCACCGCCCCCGCCCCCGGAGGTCCGCCATGCCGCCGCGCCACGACCCGGTTCACCACCCGCTCTTCGCCCGCTTCTACGCCCGAGCCAGCCGATCCGCCGAGACCCGCGCCGGCATCGCCGCCCTCCGCCGCGAGCTCCTCCACGGAGTGTCCGGCCGCGTGATCGAGATCGGCGCCGGGAACGGCCTGAACTTCCCGCACTACCCCCGCGCGGTCTCCGAGGTCGTCGCCGTGGAACCGGACCGCACCCTCCGCCGGCTCGCCACCCAGGCGGCCCTGCGCGTCGAGGTCCCGGTGGACGTCGTACCCGCCGCCGCCGAGGCGCTCCCCGTCAAGAGCGAGGCCTTCGACGCCGCCGTCGCCTCCCTGGTGCTGTGCTCCGTACGGGACCTGGCCCGCTCCCTCGCCGAACTGCACCGCGTGCTCCGCCCCGACGCGGAGCTGCGCTTCTTCGAGCACGGCCTGGCGCCCGGCCCCGGCATGGCCTCCGTCCAGCGCGCGCTGGACCGTACCGTCTGGCCGTTGCTCTTCGGCGGCTGCCACACCTCCCGCGACCCGCTCGCCGCGGTGGAGGCGGCCGGGTTCCGGATCGTCTCGCAGCGCAGCTTCCGGCTGCCCGAGCGCGGCCCGGCGCTGCCCACGTCCTACTGCGTCATCGGGTCGGCGCGCCGAGTGGCTTGACCCAGCGGGTCCACTGCTCCTCGGGCCGGTAGCCGGCCGCGTCCCACGCCCGGTGCGCGGAGGCGTTGCGGTCGAGCACCATGGCGTCCGCGCGCCGTCCGCCGAGCGCCTCGAACCGCTCCTCGGCCGCGGCCAGCAGGGCGCTGCCTATGCCCTGCCTGCGGTGTGCCGGGTGGACGGCGAGCCGGTAGAGGTGGCAGCGCCAGCCGTCGAACCCGGCGATGACGGTGCCGACGAGCTGCCCGTCACGGCGGGCGAGCAGCAGCGCGTGCGGGTCGCGGGCGTGGAGCCGCTCGACCCCGGCGAGATCGTCGCTGATACTCGTCCCCTCGGCAGCGGCTTGCCAGAAGTCCAGTACGGCGGTGAGATCGGCCGCCGCAGCAGGGCCGATGTGAAGATCGCTCATGTCCGGATCCCATCATCCGGGCCGCTCCGCCAAAAGAATGATCCCCCCTCTTTGCCCCTCCTTTACCATGGGGGCAAAGATCCTCCTGATTGAAAGGTGTGAGCGTCCGCCCATGGGCGAGCCTCCCAGTCCACGAGATTCCCGCTTCCCCCGTGCGAGGCATCGCGCGACCCCCCGCCTCCTGGCCGATCATGGGACGGAGGTGATCGAGCGATGACCGAAGTGCTCCTGCTCGTCGTGGCGCTCCTGCTCTGCCTTGCCTGCGGAGTCTTCGTCGCGGCCGAGTTCTCGCTGACCACCGTCGAGCGCAGTGAGCTCCAAAAGGCCGTCGAGCGCGGTGAGCGGGGAGCCGACAGCGCTCTGGCCGCCGTCCGGACCCTGACCTTCCAGCTCTCCGGCGCCCAGCTCGGCATCACCGTGACCGGCCTGGTCATCGGCATGATCTCCAAGCCGTCGATCGCCGCCCTGCTCCAGGGCCCGTTCCAGTCCATGGGGCTGTCGGCCAGTGCCGCCTCCTCCACCGCCCTGGTCCTCGGCACGGTCCTGTCGACCATCGTCCTGATGGTCGTCGGCGAGCTGGTGCCCAAGAACTGGGCGATCTCCTCCCCGCTGGCGATCGCCAAGCGCGTGGCGACGCTGCAGCGGGTCTTCAGCCGGGCCTTCAGGCCCCTGATCAGCCACCTCAACACCACCGCGAACCACATGGTGCGCCGCTTCGGGCTGGAGCCGGCCGAGGAGCTGGCCTCCGCCCGCACCCCGCAGGAGCTGGTCGCCCTGGCGCGGCACTCCGCCAAGGCGGGCGCGCTGGAGAAGGACACCGCCGAGCTGTTCGTACGGACCCTGAACCTGGCCGACCTGACCGCGGAGAACGTGATGACCCCGCGCGTCCAGGTCACCGCCCTGGACGTGCAGGCGACCGCCGAGGACGTGGCGAACGCGACCCTGGCCACCGGCCTGTCCCGTTTCCCGGTCTACCGGGGCAGCCTGGACACGGTCGTCGGCACCGTCCACATCAAGGACGTTCTGGCCCTGCCCGCCGAGGAGCGCCACCGGCGCCCGGTGTCGCAGCTGCTGCGCGAGCCGCTGCTGGTACCGGAGTCGCTGACCGTGGACCGGCTGCTGGACCGGCTGTCCGGCAAGCAGACGATGGCCGTGGTCATCGACGAGTACGGCGGCACGGCGGGTGTGGCGACCCTCGAGGACATCGTCGAGGAGGTCGTCGGCGAGGTCCGCGACGAGCACGACCCGCACGAGACCGCGGACCTAGCCCCGGCCGGCACGGACGAGGACGGGCGCCGCGTGTACTCCGCCGACGGCGCGGTCCGCACCGACCAGCTCCAGCGCATCGGACTGCGCGTGCCGGAGGGCCCGTACGAGACCCTGGCCGGGCTGATAGCGACCGAGCTGGGCCGGATCCCGTCCGTCGGGGACAGCCTCGACCTGGACGGCTGGCACCTGGACGTGGTGGACGCCGGCGGGCGCCGGGCCGCGCGGGTGCTGCTGCACGTACCGCCCGAGCCGGACGGCGGGACGGCCGAGAAGTACGACAAGGACGAGAAGGACGGGGAGAAGGGCCGATGACCGCTGTTCAGCTGCTGATCGGCCTGGCGACCCTGGTCGTCAACGCCTTCTTCGTCGGCGCGGAGTTCGCGCTGATCTCGGTCCGGCGCAGCCAGATCGAGCCGTACGCCGAACAGGGCGACCGGCGGGCCCGCGCGGTGCTGTGGGGTCTGGAGCACGTGTCGGCCATGATGGCGGCGGCCCAGCTCGGCATCACCCTGTGCACCCTGGTGCTGGGCGTGGTGGCCGAACCGGCCATCGCCCACCTGCTCACGCCGCTGTTCGACGCCGTCGGGGTGCCGTCCGCCCTGACGCACGCGATCTCCTTCGCGGTGGCCCTGGCGCTGGCGACGTACCTGCACATGCTCTTCGGCGAGATGGTGCCGAAGAACGTGGCGCTGGCCGAACCGGTGCGCACCGCGCTGCTGCTGGGCTCGCCGCTGGTGACCCTCACGCGGGGGCTGCGGCCGGTGATCTTCGCGATCAACGCCTTCGCCAACGCCCTGCTGCGCCTGCTGCGGGTGGAGGTGAAGGACGAGGTCGCGGCGACCTTCTCGGACGACGAGCTGGCGCGGATGGTCAAGGACTCCAGCAATGCGGGTCTGCTGGACGACCGGGCGAGCGAGCGCCTGCACGACGCCCTGGAACTGGGCCGCCGGCCGGTCACCGATGTGGTGCTGCCGGCGGACCGGGTGAGGTCGGCGCGGGAGGGCATCACGCCGGCGGGCCTGGAGCGGATGTCGGCGCAGACCGGCTACTCCCGTTTCCCGGTGATCGACGCCCAGCACCGGATCCTGGGCTACCTGCACGTCAAGGACGCCCTGGACGCGGACCCGGGTGCCCGCGACGAGCCCTTCCCGGTGCCCGCGCTGCGGCCGATCGCCCAGGTCCGGGCGGAGACCCCGCTGGACGACGTGCTGACCGCCATGCGGCGCAGCCGGACGCACCTGGCCGCCGTACTGGGGCCGGACGGAGCCATGACGGGCCTGGTCAGCATGGAGGACGTGCTGCGGGAGCTGTTCGGCAGGCCGGCTTCCGCCTGACGGGTGTGGTACCCCGGCCCCGCGGGGCCGGGGTACCGCGCGGTAGCATCGCTCCCGCCATGGAGATGAATGCCTCTTACACCAGTTTCGTCGCGGTCGGCGACTCCTTCACCGAGGGCATGTCCGACCTGCTGCCCAACGGCTCCTACCGGGGCTGGGCCGACCTGCTGGCCGCCCGCCTCGCGGCGCGCGAGCCCGGCTTCCGCTACGCGAACCTGGCGGTCCGCGGGAAGCTGATCGGGCAGATCGCCGAGGAGCAGGCCCCGGTCGCGGCGGCCATGGGCGCCGACGTGGTCACGCTGGTCGGCGGACTGAACGACACCCTGCGCCCCAAGGTGGACATGGGCCGGGTCCGGGGGCACCTGGAGGCGGCCGTGGAACTGATCGCCCCGTCCTGCAAGCACCTCGTCCTGATGCGCTCGCCGGGACGCAGCGGGCCGGTCATGGAGCGCTTCCGTCCGCGCATGGAGGAGCTCTTCGCCATCATCGAGGAGCTCGCGGCACGGCACGGCGCCCTGGTGGTCGACCTGTACGGGGCAGCCTCGCTCGGCGACCCCCGCATGTGGGACGTCGACCGGCTGCACCTGACGGCCGAGGGCCACCGCCGGGTGGCCGAAGCCGTCTGGCAGGCCCTCGGCCTGCCCGCCGAGCTGGACTGGCGCACGGAACTGCCCGCCGCGCTGCCCCCGGGCTGGGCGGTACGCCGCTCCCAGGACCTGAGCTTCGCCCGGCAGCACCTGCTCCCCTGGGTCGGACGCCGCCTGACGGGCCGCTCCTCCGGGGACGGCCGCCCGGCCAAGCGCCCGGAACTGCTGCCCTACGAGCCCGTGGCGCAGGATCCCCTCTCGTAGCAAGGCACAATCGGAGCCGGGGTCCCTACCTGCGTAAACGCACAGCCGCGGCCCAAGTAGAATCCCTCTACGTGACTGCCAAGCCCCGCATCCCCAATGTCCTGGCCGGCCGCTACGCCTCCGCGGAGCTCGCCGTCCTGTGGTCCCCCGAGTACAAGGTGACGCTGGAGCGGCGGCTGTGGCTCGCCGTGCTGCGCGCCCAGAAGGACCTCGGCATCGAGGTCCCCGACGCGGCCCTCGCCGATTACGAGCGCGTCCTGGAGACGGTCGACCTCGCCTCCATCGCCGAGCGCGAGAAGGTCACCCGGCACGACGTGAAGGCCCGCATCGAGGAGTTCAACGCCCTCGCCGGCCACGAGCACGTCCACAAGGGCATGACCTCCCGCGACCTGACCGAGAACGTCGAGCAGCTCCAGATCCGGCTCTCGCTGGAGCTGGCCCGTGACCGCACGGTCGCCGTCCTGGCCCGCCTGGGCAATCTGGCCGGCGAGCACGCCGAGCTGGTCATGGCCGGCCGCTCCCACAACGTCGCCGCGCAGGCGACCACCCTGGGCAAGCGCTTCGCGACGGCCGCCGATGAGCTGCTGGTCGCCTACGACCGCCTCGAGAACCTCCTGGCCCGCTACCCGCTGCGCGGGATCAAGGGCCCGGTGGGCACCGCCCAGGACATGCTCGACCTGCTCGGCGGCGACGCGGCCAAGCTCGCCGACCTGGAGCAGCGGATCGCCGCCCACCTCGGCTTCGCCCAGGCCTTCACCTCGGTCGGCCAGGTCTACCCGCGGTCCCTCGACTACGACGTGGTCACCGCCCTGGTGCAGCTGGCCGCCGCCCCGTCGTCGATCGCCAAGACGATCCGCCTGATGGCCGGCCACGAGCTGGTCACCGAGGGCTTCAAGCCGGGCCAGGTCGGCTCCTCCGCGATGCCGCACAAGATGAACACCCGCTCCTGCGAGCGCGTGAACGGCCTGATGGTCATCCTGCGCGGTTACGCCTCGATGACCGGCGAGCTGGCCGGCGACCAGTGGAACGAGGGCGACGTCTCCTGCTCCGTGGTCCGCCGCGTGGCCCTGCCGGACGCGTTCTTCGCCTTCGACGGCCTGCTGGAGACCTTCATGACGGTGCTGGACGAGTTCGGCGCCTTCCCGGCGGTCGTCGCCCGCGAGCTGGACCGCTACCTGCCGTTCCTCGCCACCACCAAGGTCCTGATGGGCGCGGTGCGCGCCGGGGTCGGCCGCGAGGCCGCCCACGAGGTCATCAAGGAGCACGCGGTCGCCTCCGCGCTCGACATGCGCGAGCAGGGCGCCGAGCGCAACGAGCTGCTGGACAAGCTGGCCGCCGACGACCGGATGCCGCTGGACCGTGCCCAGCTCGACGCCCTGATGGCCGACAAGCTGTCCTTCACCGGCGCGGCGGGCGACCAGGTCGCGGCGGTGGTCTCCCGCATCGAGGCCATCGCCAAGCAGCACCCGGAGGCCGCCGGGTACGCGCCGGGGTCGATCCTCTGACCCCCGACGAGCTCAACGCCGCCCGTGACCGCGTCATCCCGGACGTGGTCGCGGGCGGTCTGCGCGTGCTCTTCTGCGGCATCAACCCCGGTCTCCTCTCCGCCGCGACGGGCCACCACTTCGCCCGCCCCGGCAACCGCTTCTGGCCCGTCCTGCACCTGTCCGGCTTCACGCCCCGCCGCCTGGACCCCGCGGAGCAGGAGGAACTGCTGACCTACCGCCTCGGCATCACCAACGTCGTGGCCCGCGCCACGGCCCGCGCCGACGAGCTGACCACCGAGGAGTTCCGCGAGGGCGGCCGCATCCTGACGGCCAAGGTGGAACTGCTGCGCCCCCAGTGGCTCGCCGTGGTCGGCGTCACCGCCTACCGCACCGCCTTCGGCGAGCGGAAGGCCCGGATCGGCCCCCAGGAGCGGACCATCGGCTCCACCCGCGTCTGGGCCCTTCCCAACCCCAGCGGCCTCAACGCCCACTGGACGGCCGAGTCCATGGCCCAGGAGTACGCCCGCCTGCGCGCGGCCGCCGACGCCTCCGAACTCCGCGAGCTCCCCGAACCCTAGGCGCTCTCTTTTCGGATCCTGTCGGACCCGCGCTGCCCGGCAAGATGCGGAAAGACCGCCTACGGCGGGTCGATGACCGTGACCCCTGCCATCAGCAGGTACGGGTCCCCCTCGTCCCACCGGGCCACGTAGGCCACCAGCCACTGCTCTCCGGCCCGCCACAGGTGCACGTGGTCCGTGCTGTTGCTCAGCTCGTCCCACGGCTCGGGTATCTCCTCGCCGTCGAACCCGCGCTCCCTCAGCGTTCCCAGGCTGAAGACCTGCGGGGCTCCCCACCGGTCGGACAGGGCCTGGGCGAGCGCCCCGTACTCGGCGTTGATCTGGTCGGCCGCCTCGGCGCGGCCCGCGCCGCCGTCCTCCCAGAAGTCCGCGGTCCTGCCGACCGGGACGAGGTGGTAACCCGGGCCGCTGCTCTGCCCGCCGGACCAGACCGGCTCGGTGGGGAACTCCCGCACCCTGAGCCGGTCAATCGTGTCGAGATGCTCTGCCGTGGTCATACCGTCAGTATCCCGACCACCACTGACAACTGGCCCCCGGTCACACGTCCCTGCGCCGCACCGCCAGCCATCCGCCGAACACCGCCGCACCCGCCCACAGGGCCATCACGGCAAGTCCGGCCCAGGGGCCGAGGCCCTCCTGCCCCTGCGAGTGCATCACCATCTGTCCGGCGCGGTCCGGCAGGAACTGCGCCAGGCCGCCCGAGGCCTCGCCGACGATGAACGAGACCAGCAGGACGAAGGGTATGAGCAGGCTCAGCACGGCCGTTCCGCTCCGCAGCACCGCGGTCAGCCCGGCCGCGAACAAAGCCATCAGCGCCAGGTAGAGACCGGAGCCGACGATGGCACGGTAGGTACCCGGGTCGCCGAGCTCAAGGGCGTAAGGGCCCATGAAGGCCTGCCCGCCGAGGAAGGTGACCAGCCCGGTGATCTGGCCTATGAGCAGGGTCAGTCCGCCCACCACCGCCATCTTCGACAGGTAGAACCGGGTGCGGTTGGGCACGGCGGCCAGTGAGGTGCGCAGGGCGCCGTTCTGGAACTCGCAGGACAGGGCGCCCGCGCCGAAGGCCATGGCGGCGATCTGGCCGAACAGAAGCCCGTAGTAGGCCGCGTAGAGCGGGTCCTGTCCCATGCTGCCGGCCTCGGCTGTGCCTATCGCCGCGGCCGTCAGCACTTGGATGCCCGCGGTGGCCACGAACACGGCTGTCAGCGCACCGAGCGAGCCGCGCAGGGACCGTATTTTGATCCATTCCGAGTGCAGGACGGGGAGGGTGGGCAGAGCGGCGCGCATGGCGGTGCCTCCTGAAGGTGGGGATGGTCAGCGGGTTGCGGTGAACTGGGCGTGATCGGCGGTGAGGTCGAGGTAGGCCTGCTCCAGCGAGGCGCGCTCGTCGGAGAGTTCCAGCACGGGGATGCCCTCGCGGGCGGCCAGCGCACCGAGCTGCTCGGCCCGCAGGCCTTCGACGGTCCACCGCCCGCCGTCGGCGGTCACCAGCTCGAAACCGTCCCGGGTCAGGGCGGCCCGCAGCCGGATCGGGTCGGAAGTGCGCACGCGCACCTTCGGGATGCTGCGGGCGTCGATGAACTCCTTCATCGAGGTATCGGCCAGCAGCTTGCCGTTGCCGAGGACGACCAGGTGGTCGGCGAGCGCCGAGGTCTCCGACATCAGGTGGCTGGAGACCAGCACGGTGCGTCCGTCAGCGGCGAAGCCGCGCATCAGCTCCCGTATCCAGATGATGCCCTCGGGGTCGAGGCCGTTGGTCGGCTCGTCCAGCAGGAGCACTCCGGGGTCGCCCAGCAGCGCGGCGGCTATGCCGAGGCGCTGGCGCATGCCGAGCGAGAACGACTTGATCCGCCGCTCGGCCACGGTGGCTATCCCGGCCTGCTCCAGGACCTCGTCCACCCGCCTCATCGGCACGCGGCCGGCCGCGGCGATGAAGCGGAGGTGGTCGCGGGCGGTACGGCCGCCGTGCGCCGCCTGAGCGTCCAGCAGGGCGCCGACCCGGTGCAGCGGGTCCGGGAAGTCCGCGTAGTCGCGGCCGCCGATGGTGGCCGTGCCCGACGTGGCCCGGTCCAGGCCCAACAGCAGGCGCATCGTAGTGGACTTGCCGGCGCCGTTGGGGCCCAGGAATCCCGTGACCCGTCCCGGCAGGACGTCGAAGGTGAGGCCGTCCACCGCACGGTGGCCGCCGAACTCCTTGGTGAGTGCTCGGATCTCGATCGTGTTCATGCCTCAACATTCGCCGCCGGCCCCACCCCCCGCCCTCCCCCGCGCGGGGGGATCGTCTCCCCCGCACGGGGGAGACGTCGCCGTGCGGCCGGCTGCCAGGATGAGGACATGGACCGACTGCTTCGTGCTCCCCTCCGCGGGATCACGTACACCCGCTGGCTGCACCTGCTCGTGCCCGTCCTCATCGTGTCCATCTGGATGTTCATAGAGCCGGCGTGGCCCTGGATGCCGGCCCTGATCGTGGCGCCGTTCGGGTTGATCCCGTGGGTGCGGGTGGCCGAGGGGCTCCAGGCCCAGTTCCTGCTGACCCCGCACGAGCGCGGCAGCCACGACGGGTCCATCAGCACCGCTCCGTCGGCCCGGTGGGGGGACCGCTGGCGGACGGTCGCGTGGCTGGAGATACGTCTCGTGATCGCGAGCGCGGCGATGGTGGCCACCGTGTGGCTCCCGATGATGACGCTGGAGCTGATCCTGGCCGGAGCGGGGCAGCCGCTGGGCGGGGACGATGTGATCCTGCCCTACGTCCCGCCCCGCTGGGCGGCCGTGCTCCTCGTGCCGGTACCGCTCCTCCTGCTGCTGGTCGTGGTGGTCCTGCTGGGCGATGCCGTCACGGCGATCGCCGCCAGGCTGCTGGGGCCTTCGGCCGCCGAGCGGCTCAGCGCGCTCGAGGCGCGGACCGAGCAGCTGCTGGAGCGGACCAGGATCGCGAGGGAGCTGCACGATTCCATCGGGCACGCGCTGACCGTGGCGGTCGTACAGGCGGGCGCCGCGCGGGCCGCGGGGAACCCGGAGTTCACCGAGCGGGCGCTGTGCGCGATCGAGGAGACCGGCCGGGCCGCGATGGAGGATCTGGAGCGGGTGCTGCTGGTGCTGCGGGAGTCCGCGCAGCCGCCCTCGCAACGGCCCACCCTGGCCGATGCCGACCGGCTGCTGCAGTCGGCGCGGGCCTCCGGTTCCACGGTGGACGCCGAACTGTCCGGCCCGCTGGAGCAGTTGCCGGGGCCCGTCACCCGTGAGGGGTACCGGATCCTCCAGGAGGCACTGACGAATGTGCTGCGCCACTGCGGTCCGGTGCCGGTCCGGGTGCGCATCGAGGCGGCGGTCGGCCGGCTGGACCTGGAGGTGCTCAACCCGCTGCCGGACGGGCCGGCGCTGATGACGGGGACGGGCGGCGGGCTGCGCGGGATGCGGGAGCGTGCCGCACTGCTGGGAGGGGAGGCCGAGACCGGGCCGCACGAGGGCAACTGGAGGGTGCGCGCCCGGCTTCCGCTGGAGCGAATACGCTGACGGGATGCCGGTTACCGTACTGCTCGTCGACGACGAACCCCTGGTGCGCGCGGGTCTGCGCGCCGTCCTGGAAGCCCAGCCCGACATCGAAGTGGTGGGCGAGGCGGCCGACGGGGCGTCGGTCGTGCCGCTGGTGCGGCAGCTGCGGCCCGACGTGGTGGCGATGGATGTGCGGATGCCGCTGCTCGACGGGATCGAGGCGACCCGGGCGGTCCTGCGGACGGTGGATTCGCCGCCGAAGATCCTGGTGGTCACGACCTTCGAGAACGACGAGTACGTCTACCAGGCTCTGCGGGCCGGCGCGGACGGGTTCCTGCTCAAGCGGGCCCGGCCCTCGGAGATCGTGCACGCGGTACGGCTGGTGGCGGAGGGCGAGACGCTGCTCTTCCCGGCCGCGGTGCGGGCGCTGGCCGCGGAGTACGGCAACCGGCAGGCCCGGGCCGCTCTGGAGCGGGCGGCACTGACCGAGCGGGAGGAGTCGGTGCTGCGGCTCATGGCGCGGGGCCTGACCAACGTGGAGATCGCGGGCGAGCTGATCATCGGCGCGGAGACGGTGAAGTCCCACGTCAGTGCGATCCTGGCGAAGCTGGGCGCGCGGGACCGGACCCAGGCGGTGATCACGGCGTACGAGTCGGGGTTCGTCGCCCCGGCCTGAGGGGAGGGGCGTATTCCGGCCGATGGGGGGCCGCTTCTCGCCGCCGTGACGGGTGCGCAGTACGATCCGGCTGACAGGCTCACCCGCTGGGAGGACACACGTTGGGGCAGCTGACCGGCGGGGATCCCTCCCTGCTCCGGCGGATCAACTCCGCCGTGGTGCTTCGGGCACTGCGCGCGGCCCAGTCGCCGACCCTCACCGACCTCACCCGGGTCACCGGGCTCTCCCGGCCGACCGTCGAGGGAGTCGTCGAAGGACTGATCGGGACCGGGCTCGTCGTCGAGGCCGAGGCCGAGGAAGGCGCGCGACGGCAGGGACGTCCTGCCCGGAGGTTCCGGTTCCGGGCCGAGGCGGGGCACCTGCTCGGCATCGAGATCGGTTCGCACCGGGTCGCGGTCCTGCTGTCCGGGCTGGACGGGCGGGTCATCGGCGCCGGCACCAAGGAGGTCGCCGAGACGGCTTCGGCCGACGAACGGCTGGACCGGGTGCGGGCGGCGGTGGCGGACCTGCTGCGCCGGGCCGGGGTTCCGCGCGACTCGCTGCGGGCGGTCGGCGTCGGCAGCCCCGGGATCGTGGAGGCGGACGGCACGGTCCGCCTCGGCACGGCGCTGCCCGGCTGGACCGGGCTGCCGCTCGGGGACCGGCTGCGGCGCTCGTTCCGCTGCCCGGTACAGGTGGAGAACGACGCCAACGCGGCGGCGGTCGCCGAGCACTGGAAGGGCGCCGCGCGGGACACCGACGACATGGTGTTCGTCATGGCGGGGCTCAGCCCGGGTGCGGGCTCACTGATCGGCGGGCGGCTGCACCGGGGATTCGGCGGGGCGGCCGGTGAGATCGGCGCCCTACACCTGCTGGGCCGGGAGGCCACTCCCGAGAAGCTGCTGTCCACCACCGGCGAGCCGCTGCACCCGCTGGACGAACCCGCCGTCGCCGAGGTCTTCGCGATGGCCCGGCGGGGCGACGAGCGGGCGGTGGCCGCCGTACAGCGGTTCATCCAGCGCCTGGTCCACGACGTGGCGGCGCTGGTCCTGGCGATGGATCCGGAGCTGGTCGTCGTCGGCGGCTGGGCCGCCGGCCTGGACGGGGTGCTGGACCCCCTGCGCCAGGAGCTGCAGCGCTACTGCCTGCGGCCTCCCAGGGTGGCCCTGTCGATGCTGGGCGAGGCCGCGGTGGCCACCGGGGCGCTGCGGCTCGCACTGGACCACGTCGAGGAAGAGCTCTTCGCGGTGGAGAAGACGGTCACGACCCGCCGCCGCTGACACCCGTCGCCCCACCGCCCCTGACGCCCCACCGCCCCTGAAGCCCCGCCGCCGCTGCCGACCCGCCGACCGCCCGACGGCCCACGGCCGCTGACGCCCCGCCGACCGGACGGGGTCCCGTCGGCGGGTGGCCAGGCTGGTGCGGGATGGTTCAGGAGGCGACGCGCGACTCGTGCGTGATCTCGACGTCGCCCGAGTCGCCGAAGGTCAGCCGGCAGGTGTCGGCACGGTAGGTGGCCACCGAGACCGCGGCCGTGCCCTCGGCGGTGAAGTACCGCGTGGTGACCAGCAGGACCGGGGCGCCCGGCAGGCGGTCCAGCTCCTTGGCGTCGGCGGCCCGGGCGGAGCCGAGCTCGACCGAGCGGTCCTGGCCGTCGAGGACCAGCCGCTGGAGTTCGCGCAGGACGGCGCGGGCGCGGGCCGGTCCGCTCGGGGCCTCGATGGCGGGCAGTCCGGGCACGGAGGCGGCCGGCACGTAGAGCAGTTCGGCGGCGACGACCTGTCCCTGGGTGACGCGGGTCCGGCGGACCGTGTGGACGGGCTGGTCGGCGGCGAAGGCGCCACCCGCACCGAGCAGTTTGAGGACCGCGGCCGACGGCAGGCCCTCGCCCGCGTCCACGGGCTCCCAGCCGTCGACGCCCTCACCGGGCCAGCCGTGCTGCGTGCTGCCGACGGAGACGCCGACGCGCGGCGGGGCGACCGTGGTGCCGACGCCGCGGCGCCGCTGCAGGCGCCCTTCGAGTTCGAGCTGCTCCAGCGCCTGGCGCAGGGTCGCGCGGGCGACTCCGAAACGGGCCGCGAGCTCCCGCTCGTTGGGCAGCACCTCGCCGACGGCGAAGTCCTGGTCGAGCGCTTCACTGAGGACGGTCTTGAGGTGCCAGTACTTCGGCTCCGGCACCGTTTCGAGCTGCGTGGTCCCCACCCTGAATCCTCCTGCCATCGCTGCACTCGCCGTGTGTTCCAGCGGCAGTTCCGCGCCCTTGTTTATTAAAGGTTCCTGCACTATCCCTGCGACGATAGGACGGAGCACCCCCTTGGTCAAGACCAATGCTCAGCCCTTTGCCGGGCAGATCGGGCATGGGTATCAAGCCGTTCACGGGATGTTCTCGTGCACCGACAGGCTCCAAGGGCTTGTAGTCAAGCGCTACCGGGCGGTAATCATTGCGATGGGTACTACTGACAGCTTGTCTCGTACGCGTCCACCGACGAGGAGCAGCATGACCGCCACGGTCTCGTCCACCATCGATTCGCCGCTCGGCCCGCGCACCGCCACCGTCGCCTACGAGCGCCAGGGCGCGGGCGAACCGCTCCTCCTGCTGCACGGCATCGGCCACCACCTCCAGGCATGGCACCCGGTGACGGACATCCTGGCCGCCCAGTACGACGTGATCGCCGTCGACCTGCCCGGCTTCGGCGCCTCGGAGCCGCTGCCCGAGGGGGTCCCGTACGACCTGGACACCGTCGCCCCCGCGCTCGGGGCGCTGTGCGCCGCGCTCGGCGTCGAGCGGCCGCACGTGGCGGGCAACTCGCTCGGCGGTCTGCTCGCGCTCGAAATGGGGCGGATCGGCCTGGCCCGCTCGGTGACGGCGCTCTCCCCCGCCGGGTTCTGGACGGAGGGCGAGCGCCGCTACGCCTTCGCCACCCTGCTCGCGATGCGCGCCGGCGCCAGGGCGCTGCCCCGCCCCCTGCTGGACCGGCTCTCGCAGGCCCCGGCCGGCCGGGCGGCCCTCACCGGCACCATCTACGCCCGCCCGGCCCGCCGTTCACCGGACGCCGTGGTCGCCGAGACGCTGGCCCTGCGCGATGCCACCGGGTTCGAGAAGACGCTGGCCGCCGGCGGTTCCGTACGGTTCACCGCGGACGTGCCCGGTCTGCCGGTCACCATCGCCTGGGGCACCCGCGACCGGCTGCTCCCGCGCCGTCAGGGCGTGCGTGCCAAGCACACCCTCCCGGGCGCCCGGCTGGTGCGGCTCCCGGGCTGCGGCCACGTACCGATGGGCGACGATCCCGCGCTCGTCGCCCGGGTCGTCCTGGACACCGCCCGCGGTGCGGTAGCGCCCGCGGCCGCCTGACCTGCTGACGGCTGTTCATCCGGGGTTCGCGTGGCGGACGCGGCCGGGCCGGGGTGCGGCGGCACGCTGGTGCGGCCCGATCCCGCCGGCCCCTGGAGACCCACCGATGGCACCGAACCCGCACACCCGACGGACCCTCCTCGGCGGTTCCGTCGCCCTGTCCACCGCGCTGCTCGCCGCCCCGGCGCTCGCCGCCCCCGCCTTCGCCCGCTCAGGCCGCCCGCACGCGCTGTGGGGTGTGCAGTCCGGCGAGGTCACCGCGCACTCGGCCACGGTCTGGACCCGCTCGGACCGCCCCGCCCGGATGTACGTGGAGACGTCCCCGAGCGAGGCGTTCCGCTACGCCGTACGCCGCCACCGCGGCCCGCTGCTGGGCCCGTCCGGGGATTTCACCGGCACCACCGTCCTGCGCGACCTGCCGCCCGGCCGGCAGATCCACTACCGGGTCGTCCTGGCGGACCCCGACGACCCGCGCCGCACGGGCGAGCCGGTCCGCGGCAGCTTCCGCACCACCCCCGTCTCCCGCCGCCAGGACGTGCGCTTCGTGTGGTCGGGGGACCTGGCGGGCCAGGGCTGGGGCATCAATCCCGACCTCGGCGGCTACCGCGTCTTCGAGGAGATGCGGCTGCGGGACCCCGACTTCTTCCTGTTCAGCGGGGACACGATCTACGCCGACGGCCCGATCCAGGCCGCCGTCCCCCTGCGCGACGGCAGCGTCTGGCGCAACGTCACCACCGAGGAGAAGTCGAAGGTCGCCGAGACCCTCGCCGAGTTCCGCGGGAACTTCCGCTACAACCTGCTCGACCGCAACCTGCGCGACTTCAACGCCCAGGTCCCCGTCCTCGCGCAGTGGGACGACCACGAGGTGCGCAACAACTGGTACCCGGGCCAGCTGATCGAGGATCCCCGCTACACCGTCAAGGAGGCCGACGTCCTCGCCGCCCGGGCCCGCCGCGCCTTCGGCGAGTACTTCCCCGTCACCGACCTGCGCGGCGGCCGCGCCGAGGGCCGGATGTACCGCGTGATGCGGTACGGCCCGCTGCTCGACGTCTTCGTGCTCGACATGCGCACCTACCGGGGCGCCAACTCCCCCGGCACCCAGACCGAGGACCCGGTCGGCATCCTCGGTCCCGAGCAGCTGGCCTGGATCAAGCGCGAACTGTCGCGCTCCCGCGCCACCTGGAAGGTGATCGCCGCCGACATGCCGCTGGGCATCGTCGTCCCCGACGGCGCGGTGGACTTCGAGGCCGTGGCCCAGGGCGACCCCGGGGCCCCGCTGGGCCGTGAGCTCCAGATCGCCGAACTCCTGCGCCACATCAAGCACCACCGCATCACCGGCACCGTGTGGCTCACCGCCGACGTCCACTACACGGCCGCGAACCACTACGCGCCCGAGCGGGCGGCCTTCTCCGACTTCGCACCGTTCTGGGAGTTCGTCTCCGGCCCGATCGGCGCGGGCGGCTTCCCCGCCGGGCGGCTGGACGCCACCTTCGGCCCCCGGACGGCTTTCGCGCAGTCGGCCCCGCTCGCCAACATGTCCCCGTCGGAGAACCCTCCCTACTACGGCGAGGTCGACATCGACGGCGACAGCGGAGAACTCACCGTCCGGCTGCGGCGCCAGGGCGGCGGCGTACTGTTCACCAGAACGCTCCAGCCCGGCCGCGTGGGCCAGTGAGCCCCGGCATCCGGAAAGGGCGCGGAAAACCGGGTGAATCGTCCAGATGGACACTTAACCAGTCGGTCACAGACCGTTCGTGATCACGCAACACCCCTGCGCCACAGTGGTCCGCATGACTGACCGTAGTGTTACCTCTGCCCAGCGTCTCCACCGCCACCACTGGCGTCGCGACCTCGTCGAACTCGCCGCGCTCTTCTGCGCCGTCGCGGTCGCCGACGCCATCGCCAATCTCGTCGTGCACGGCCCGAGGGGCCCGGTCCTGCTGGTCGCCTCGGCCGTCGCACTGCTGGTCACGGCGGCCTTCCACACCTGGTGGGCGAGGCGCCACAGCCATGCGCCGCCGCCGGACGGGACAGCGCCCGGCGACGCGGCCGAGCCGCGGGCCACCTCCCCCGGCGCGGCCGCGGCCACCTCCGCCCTGTGGCGGATGCGCACCACCGTCCGCGACGAGCCCGGCTCCCTGGCCGCGCTGTGCACCGCCCTCGCCGGCGGCGGCGTCGACATCCTCACCCTCCAGACGCACCCGCTCCCCGAGGGCGGCACCGTCGACGAGTTCCTGCTGCGCGCCCCGCATCAGCTGCCCTCCTCCGAGCTGACCCGCGCCGTCGCCCGCGCCGGCGGCCACAGCACCTGGATCGAGCGCGCCGACGCCCACGACCTGGTCGACACCCCGACCCGCGTCCTGGGCCTGGCCACCCGGACCGCCCTGGACGCCGCCGAACTCCCGCTCGCCCTGCGCCAGCTCCTGGGCCGCTGCACGATCCACTCCATCCCGGCCACCACCCTGTCTGGCCGCCCCAACGCCGGCGCCGACGCCCCGGTCGAGGGGGTGCTGGAGGCCACCGTCATGCGGCTGCGCGACCCCTCGGGCGGTGCGATCACCGTGGAGCGGCCCTACCTGCCGTTCACCCCGACCGAGTTCGCGCGCGCCCGCGCCCTGGTCGAGCTCGACGCCCGCCTCGGCCCCCGCGTGCCCCGCAGCCAGGACGTGCTGACCCTGCCCGAGGGCAACGAGATCACCGTGCGCCGCGCCGACAACTCCGACCAGGCCGCGGCCCGCGCGATGCACGACCGCTGCTCCGAACGCACCCTCGGCCTGCGCTACCACGGCCCGGTCTCCGACGCCGACGCCTACCTCGGCCACCTGCTGAGCCCCCGCTTCGGCCGCACCCTCGCCGCGACCACCGTCTCCGGCAAGCTCGTCGCGCTCGGCCACCTGCTGTGGGACGGGGACGAGACCGAGATCGCCCTGCTGATCGAGGACGAATGGCAGCGCCGCGGCATCGGCTCCGAGCTGCTGCGCCGTCTCATCTCCATGGCCGTCGAGGCCGGCTGCGACAGCGTGTACGCCGTCACCCGGGCCTCGAACACCGGCATGGTCGCCGCCATGCGCGGGCTGGGCCTGCCCCTCGACTACCAGATCGAGGAGGGCACGCTGGTGATCACGGCCCGGCTGGACGCCGCCCGGGTCGTCTCCCGGCTCCCCCACGAACTCCCGCGCGAGCAGCAGAGCCCGCACCACCGGCACTGACACCGGCGGGTCCCCGAAAGCCCGCACTCCGAGCGGCGGGCAGCGCCCCGCGGACCGGGTCCGAGCGGCCCGCCCCGGGCTTGCCCGCCCCCCCCGGGCGCGGGCGGACCGGGCCGCCCGCGGCGCGCTGATCAGCCGCTCACGTCAGCAGGCAGGCGTCAGACGGTGATGACGTGGCGCCGTCCCGCGTACGAAGATGTCCCCATGTCAGAGACCCTCCACAACGGCAGCGACACCAGGCTGCCCCGCCAGGTGGCCGACGCGTACGTCGACGACCTGATCGCCCTCGACCCGATCACCGGCACCTACCTCGGTGTCGCCGCGAGCTCGGGGAAGCTCCCGGACTTCTCCCCGGCCGGCCGCGCCGCCGTGGCCGAGCTCGCCCGCGCCACCCTCGCCCGCCTCGACGCGGCGGAGCGGCTCCCCGGCGCCGGCAGCGACGCCGAGCGCCGCTGCGCCCGCCTGCTGCGCGAGCGCCTCACGGCCGAACTCGCCGTCCACGAGGCCGAGGAGGACCTGTGCGCGGTCAGCAACATCCACAGTCCCGCGCACGCCGTCCGCGAGGTCTTCACGCTGACCCCGGCCGACACCGACGAGGACTGGGCGGCGATCGCCGAGCGCCTGCGCGCCGTACCCGCCGCCTTCGCCGGCTACCGCGAGAGCCTGGGCCTGGGTCTGGAGCGCGGCCTGTACGGCGGCCCGCGCGCCACCGCCACCATGATCGGCCAGCTCTCCGCCTGGGCGGGCCAGGACGGCGACGAGCCCGCCTTCTTCGAGGACTTCGCCTCCGCCGGCCCGGACGCCCTGCGCGCCGAGCTGGACCAGGCGGCGGCCGCCGCGACCGCCTCCGTGGTGGAACTGCGCGACTGGATGGAGTCGGTGTACGCGCCGGCCGTCGAGGGCAAGCCGGACACCGTCGGCCGTGAGCGGTACGCCCGCTGGTCGCGGTACTTCAACGGCACTGACCTGGACCTGGACGAGGCGTACGCCTACGGCTGGTCCGAGTACCACCGGCTGCTCGCCGAGATGAAGGCCGAGGCGGCCAAGATCCTGCCCGGCGCCGGCCCTTGGGACGCGCTGCGCCACCTCGACGAGCACGGCACCCACATCGAGGGCGTGGACGAGGTCCAGGCCTGGCTCCAGGGCATCATGGACGAGGCCATCGAGAACCTCGACGGCACGCACTTCGAACTGGCCGAGCGAGTCCGGAAGGTGGAGTCCCGCATCGCCCCGCCGGGCGGCGCCGCGGCCCCGTACTACACCTCGCCCTCCGAGGACTTCTCCCGTCCGGGCCGGACCTGGCTGCCCACCATGGGCCAGACCCGGTTCCCCGTGTACGACCTGGTCTCCACCTGGTACCACGAGGGCGTGCCGGGTCACCACCTGCAGCTCGCGCAGTGGACGCACGTGGCGGACCAGCTCTCGCGCTACCAGGCCACGGTCGGCATCGTCAGTGCCAACGCCGAGGGCTGGGCGCTGTACGCGGAACGTCTGATGGACGAACTGGGCTACCTCAAGGACGCGGAGCAGCGCCTGGGCTACCTGGACTGCCAGATGATGCGCGCGGCGCGGGTCATCGTGGACATCGGCATGCACCTGGGCCTGGAGATCCCGGCGGACTCCCCGTTCCACCCGGGCGAGACCTGGACCCCCGATCTCGCGCAGGAGTTCTTCGGCCTGCACAGCGGCCGGCCCGCCGACTTCGTGGAGAGCGAGCTGACCCGGTACCTGTCGATGCCCGGTCAGGCGATCGGGTACAAGCTGGGCGAGCGCGCCTGGCTGCTGGGCCGGGACAACGCCCGCGCCGCGCACGGCGATTCCTTCGACCTGAAGGCCTGGCACATGGCGGCCCTGTCGCAGGGTTCGCTGGGGCTGGACGACCTGGTGGACGAGCTCTCCAAGCTCTGATCCCCCGCCGCGCGGACGGGCCGCACTCCCCTGGGGGTGCGGCCCGTCGGTGTGCCGGAGCGGAGCGGTTCAGCAGCCGCAGTCGTCCGAGTCGGTGGGGGCGGTCAGCGGGTCGGCCTCGGCGCGCCGTTGGCCGCCCTGCCAGGTCTCGACCTCGAAGCCCTCGCGGATCCAGTACTCGATCCCGCCGAGCATCTCCTTGACCTGGAAGCCGAGTTCGGCGAGGGCCAGCGCGGAGCGGGCGCCCCCGTTGCAGCCCGGACCCCAGCAGTAGGTGACCACGGGCACGTTCTTGTCGAGGAGCCGCTCGGCCTGCTCGGGGATGAGCGCGGTGGGCAGGTGGATGGCGCCGGGTACGCGGGCCTGGTCCCAGGAGGGCGTGGACCGGGAGTCGATCAGCTGGAAGCCGAGCTCGGCGCCCTGCTCGCGGTGGGCCTTGAAGGCGGCGGCGACATCCGACACGTCCGCGTGGAAGGCGAGGCTCGCCGCGAAGTAGGCGGCGGCCGCGGCCGGGGAGGCCGGGGGCACCCGCAGGACGGGGTTGGCGGCGGTCGCGGTCGAGGTGGTGCGTGTCGTCGTCATGGCTGAAAATCTACGATCTGTTGAACGCGGCCGGAAGTGAATTTCCCCGGCCTTTTCCTTGTGGGGCCGGGGATTCCCCTGCTAGACCTGCGATGTGACCGACTATTCCCCTGACGCCACCGACTGGCGGATCCTCGAAGCCCTCCAGCGGGACGGCCGCGCCAGCTTCACCGAGCTCGCCCGCTCGGTGTCGATGTCCGCGAGCGCCGTCACCGAGCGGGTACGCCGCCTGGAGGAGGTCGGCATCATCACCGGCTACACGGCGGTGGTGGACCCGGAGAAGCTCGGCAAGTCGATCCTGGCCCTGGTCCGGCTGCGCTACCCGCACGGCAACTACAAACCGTTCCACGACTTCCTGGAGGCCGCCCCGGAGATCCTGGAGGCCCATCACGTCACCGGCGACGACTGCTTCGTGCTCAAGGTCGCCGCCCGCTCGATGGGCCACCTGGAGGAGGTCACCGGCCGGATCGCGGGCCTCGGACCGGTGACCACCAGCGTCGTCTACTCCTCGCCGCTCCCCCGCAGGCCGCTCAGTCCGTGAGCGCCGGGGTGCGGTGGCGCACCACAGAGCCGCCGCGCTGCTTGACTATCTCCAGCTGGGCCTGCACCCGGGTCCGCAGATCGGCCACGTGACTGACGATGCCGACGCTGCGGTCCCGTTCGCGCAGCGAGTCCAGTACGTCGAGCACCTCGTCCAGCGCCTGCTCGTCGAGGCTGCCGAACCCCTCGTCGATGAAGAGGGTGTCCAGGCGCGTGCCGCCCGCCTCGTCGGTGACCACGTCGGCCAGGCCCAGCGCGAGGGCCAGCGAGGCGAAGAAGGTCTCGCCGCCCGAGAGGGTCGCGGTGTCCCGTTCGCTGCCGGTCCAGGCGTCGACCACGTGCAGCCCGAGGCCCGACCGGCCCCGTCCGCCCGCCCTCGCGTCGGAGTGGACCAGGGTGTAGCGGCCGCCGGACATGCGCAGCAGCCGTACCGTCGCGGCGGCGGCGACCTGCTCCAGGCGGGCGGCCAGGACGTACGCCTCCAGCCGCATCTTGCGCTCGTTGTCGGCGGATGTGCCCGCGGTGAGCCCGGCCAGCCGGGCCACCCGCTCGTAGGCCTCGCGCAGCGGGCCCAGGGCGCGCAGTTCCTGCTCGGCCTGCCGGGAGAGCCGGTCCAGCTCCGCGCAGCGGACCCGGGCGGCGTCGAAGGCTGACCCGGCGGTACGAAGCTTCGCCGCGGCCTGGGCCGCGTAGGCCTCGGCCCGTTCCGGTGCGGCCGGGGGCAGTGCCGCCGCCGCGGCCGTGTCCGTTTCGCCCAGGCGGTCCGCCAGCATGGCCTCCTCCGCCTGCCAGGCGTCCATCCGGTGCTGGAGGGCGGTGCGTTCGTACTCGGGGAGCACCGCGTCGGCGGCGGCCTCGATGGTGTCGAAGCCCGCCTTGAAGGCGGCGTCGGCGAGCTGGTCGTCGGCCTCCTTCAGCCGGGCGGCGGTGGTCTCGGCCCGGCGCAGCGCGACCGCGGCCGCCGAGACCATGCGGACCCGGTCCTCCAGGGTCCGGGCACGGGCCGCGACGGTCGGCGCGTCGGCCCGCACGAGGGCGAGCTCCTTCTCCAGCGCGGCCTGTTCCCGGTCGAGCTGCTCGCGGTGGGAGGCCCGGGCGGCGGCCCGGCGCTCGGCGTCGAGCCGGTCGGCGCTGCGTGCGGCATGCTCCCGCTCGGCGCGGGCGAGCCGTTCGCGGGCCGTGTGGAGCCCGGCGGCCGCGGCGTGCGCGGCGGCGTGCCGGGAGCTCAGGTCCGCGGTCAGGGCGAGGAGTTCGGCGGTGGTGGCGTCCGCGGCTACGGCCGCGGCCTCGGCGCGGGACTGCTCGTCGGCGGCCAGCCGGCGCTCGACAGCGGCCTTGGCCCGCTCGGTCTGCTCGAAGCGGGCGTGGGCGGCGTCCTCCGCGGCCCGGTCCACGTGGCCCGGGGCCGGCCGGGCCGGAGCGGGGTGCTGCGAGGATCCGCAGACGGCGCAGGCCTCGCCGGCCACCAGCGCCTCGGCGAGCTCGGCGGCGATCCCGCGCAGCCGGGCCTCCTTGAGTTCCAGCCAGCGCTCCCGGGCGGCGGCCGACTGCTCGCGCGCGCGGAGCAGTTCGGCCGCGGCGCGCTCCGCGGCGGCGGCCAGCTCGTCGCGCCGCCGGGCGGCGTTCAGCTGCAGGCGGGCGGGCTCCAGCCGGCCCGCGAGCTGCTCGGCCAGGGTCGCGGCCTGCTGGGCGGCGTCCACGCGGGCGTGCAGCGCGGCCCGGGTCTCCTCCCAGCGCTCGAGCCACTCGGCGGACTCCCGGTGCTGCTCCTCGGCGGCCCGGGCCTCCCGCTCCAGGTCGGCCCGCTCGCGGCCGATCTCGGCGCTGCGCTGCTCGGCGCGGTGGGCGGCGCCGAGCGCGCCGAGCTCCTCGCGCAGCCGCTGCTCCTCGGTGGCCAGTTGCTCGGTGCCGGCCTCCTTCAGCGACGCCGGGAGGGCGGCGCGGGCGGCCGCCTCCGCGTGCGCGGCGGCCAGGTGTCCGGCGGAGGCGGCCCCGCGCAGCTCCAGCGCGGGCGCCACGAGGGCGCCGCGGCGGGCCCGGTCCAGCAGGGCGCGGACCCGTTCCCGCTCGGGTGCGGCCTCGGCGAGGACGGCGGCCCGGCGGGCGGTCTCCGCGTGCCGCCGCTGGAGCCGGTCCAGCTCCCGGGCGTCCTCGGCCGCCCGCCGGGCGGCGGCGTGCCGGCCCTCGACGGCGGCGAGCGCGTACTCCGCCACGGTCAGCCGCTCGCGCGCGGAGCAGCGGGCGACGGCCGCCCAGATCCGGACGGCCTCGGCGAGCCCGGGGTCGCCCGGCTGGTGCCGGGGCAGCGGCCAGGCCCGGAGGTCCGCACTGTCCCCGGCGGCCTGGGCGAGCCGCTGCGCGGTGTGCAGGACCTTCTCGTCGCCGGCGCGCACCCTGGCCTCGGCGGCCCGGCGGCGTTCGCCGAGCAGGGCTTCGACGGCGGCGAAGCGGCGGGTGTCGAAGAGCCGCCCGAGGAGCCGGCCGCGCGCGCCTTCGTCGGCCCGCAGGAAGCGCGCGAACTCGCCCTGCGGCAGCAGCACCACCTGGCAGAACTGCTCGCGGCTCATGCCGAGCAGCTGCTCGATCTCCTCGCCGACCTCCTGGTGGGAGCGGCTGAGCGGCTGCCAGCCCTCGGCGGTGTACTCGCGCAGCAGGCTCTGGGCCTTGTCCTTCGTGGTGCCGGTGCCGCGCTTCTTGGGCCGGTCCTGCTCGGGGCGCCGGGTGATCTCCAGGCGGCGGCCGCCCGCGGTGAGTTCGAGGGTGACCTCGGTGGGGGTGCCGGCGGCCGCGTGGTCGCTGCGCAGGCTGGTGCCGGGAGCCTGGCGGGCGCCGGGGACGGATCCGTACAGGGCGTAGCAGACGGCGTCCAGGACGGAGGTCTTCCCGGCGCCGGTGGGCCCGTGGAGCAGGAAGATCCCGGCTCCGGAGAGCGCGTCGAAGTCGATGTCCTGGGGCTCCGCGAAGGGTCCGAAGGCCGTGACCTTGAGCCGGTGCAGCCTCATCGGTGGGTCTCCTGACGGCTGTCGTCGGCCCGTACCTCGTCGAAGGCGCCCTGGAGGACGGCCCGTTCGGCCTCGTCCGGGTGGCCGCCGCCGCGTACGTGGGCGACGAAGTCCTCGGCGATCTCCTGGTCGCTGCGGCCCTTGAGCCGCTGGGCGTAGGAGGCGGCGGACTCCTCCTCGCGGCCCTCGGGCTCGAAGGCCAGGCTGAGGGTGTGCGGGAAGCGGGCGGCGAGCCGGGCCATGGGGTCGTCGGGGCGGACGGGGTCGGTGAGGGTGGCCTCGATCCAGGAGTCCTCGTGCCGTGCGTGCGCGGGGTCCGCCAGGAGGTCTTCGAGCGGGCCGCGCAGCCGGGCGAGGGGCCGCGGTACGGGGGTGTCGATCCGCTCGGCGGCGGCGATCTCGCCTTGCGCGCCCAGTTCGACCAGCCACATGCTCTTGCGATGGTCGGCCTCGGAGAAGGAGTAGGCGAGCGGGGAGCCGGAGTAGCGGACCCGTTCACTGAGCGTCTGGGAGCCGTGGAGGTGGCCGAGGGCCGCGTAGTCCACCCCGTCGAAGACGGAGGCGGGCACGGCCTCGACCCCGCCGACGGAGATGTCGCGCTCGCTGTCACTGGCCTGCCCGCCGGTGACGAAGGCGTGGGCGAGGACGACGGAGCGGGTGCCGGGCGCACGGGCGGCGAGGTCGGCGCGGATCCGGTCCATGGCCGCGCCCAGCACGGCCTCGTGGCTCACCTTCTCCGCGTCGAACTGGTCCTTGACCAGGGCGGGTTCCAGGTACGGCAGCCCGTACAGCGCCACCTCGCCGTGTACGTCGGCCAGCACCACGGGGTCGGCGCAGCCGGCCGGGTCGGTCCTGAGGTGGATCCCTGCCCGGTCGATCAGTCCGGCCCCGACCCCGAGGCGGCGCGCGGAGTCGTGGTTGCCGGAGATCATCACGGTGGGCACCCCGAGCGCGGCGAGTCGGTGCAGCGCCCGGTCGAACAGCTCGACGGCGGGCAGCGGCGGCACGGCCCGGTCGTAGACGTCCCCGGCGACGAGGACGGCGTCGACCTCGTGCTCGCGGACGGTGTCGAGGAGGTGGTCGAGGAAGGCGGCCTGGGCGCCGAGCAGGTTGACGCGGTGGAAGGACCGGCCGAGGTGCCAGTCGGAGGTGTGCAGGAACTTCACTCGCCGGCCTCGCCGCACATACCGTCTCCCCCTGGTGGTCTCCCGCTCGTGAACCCCTCTACGCTAACGCGTCCGGCCCGTCCCTCAGGGCGCGTACGTCTCTCCGCCGAGCGTGAGGGTGGCGCTGCCCGCCGTGCTGTCGGCGAGCCAGGACTCGAAGGCGGGCAGGTCTGCCTCGGGGAGGGCCACCTCGATCTCGACCGCGGCCCCGTAGCGCAGGTCCACCACGGTCCGGCCGGTGGAGCGCAGGTCGTTCTGGGTCTTGCCGGCGCGCTGGTGGTCGACGGTGACGGTGGCCAGCCGGTAGCGGCGCCGGGTGACGGTGCCGAGCTCGTCGAGGGCCTCGCCGACGACCCCGCCGTAGGCCCTGATGAGGCCGCCCGCGCCGAGTTTCACTCCGCCGTAGTAGCGGGTGACGACGGCGACCGCGTACCGGATGTCCCGGCGCATGAGCATCTGCAGCATGGGCGCCCCGGCGGTGCCGCCGGGCTCGCCGTCGTCGCCGGCCTTCTGGACGGCCGCGTCGGCGCCGATCACGTAGGCGAAGCAGTTGTGGGAGGCGGTGGGGTGCTCCTTGCGGATGCGCGCGACGAAGTCCTGCGCCTCCTGCTCCGTCGCGGCGGGCGCGAGCGAGCACAGGAAGCGCGAGCGGTTGATCTCGGACTCGTGCACGCCCTCGCGGGACACCGTCACGTACTGGTCTGCCTTCACCGCTCCACCCTACGGGGAATCGGACAGGTGTCCTTTCGGTTGATCAGGAGGGCACGGCGCCCGGGAGCGCGGTGCCCGACAGCACCCGAAGAGCAGGGCTGACCAGCAGGAGGCGGCACACGTGTACGGCGATCCGGCGACCATCCGCAAGATCCTCACCGAACTGGGCGACACCTGGGCCGTGGTGGGTCTCTCCAACAACCGGGACCGGGCGGCCTACGGGGTGGCGAGCGTCCTGCAGCGGTTCGGCAAGCGCGTGGTCCCCGTGCACCCCAAGGCGGAGACCGTGCACGGCGAGCCCGGGTACGCCTCGCTGGAGGAGATCCCCTTCAAGGTGGACGTGGTGGACGTCTTCGTGAACAGCGAGCTGGCGGGGCAGGTGGCCGACCAGGCCGCGTCCATCGGAGCGGACGCCGTCTGGTTCCAGCTGGGCGTGATCGACGAGGAGGCCTTCGCGCGCACCCGCGAGGCCGGGCTGGCCATGGTCATGGACCGCTGCCCGGCGATCGAGATCCCGGCGCTCCGGACCCCTCGTAATCCGGAAGAGACGGCCTAGGCTTTCTCGGCTTCCGCGAGCGGGGCCCGCGCCGGCTCGGGCGCCGCTGCGGCCGCCGCCCGCTCGACTTCCGCCAGCTCGGCCTCCGTCAGCTCCGCCAGGCCGCGCAGTTGTTCCGGGGTCGTCCCATCGGGGATCGGCACCGGCGCGGGGGTGCGCAGCGGCGGCTGCCAGCCCGTCTCCGGCTCCCAGCGCCGGACCACGCGGGCCGGGGCGCCGGCCACCACGGCGTGGTCCGGCACCTCGCCCCGTACGACGGCGCCCGCGGCCACCACGACGTTGCGGCCCAGCCGGGCGCCCGGCAGGATCACCGCGCCGGTGCCCAGCCAGCAGCCCGGGCCGATCTCCACCGGTGCGCTGCGCGGCCACTGCCTGCCGACGGGCTGGTGCGGATCGTCGTAACTGTGGTTCGTGGAGGTGATGTACACCCCCGGCCCGCAGAAGGTGTCGTCGCCGATGCTGATCGGGGCGTCGGCGATGACGTGGCTGTCCCGGCCGATGACCACCCCGTTACCGAGGACGAGCATCGGCTCCGCGCCGAGGTCGAGGTCCGGCATCATCCCGGCGGTGAGGGTGACCTGCTCGCCGATGATGCAGTGGTCACCGAGCCGGATCCAGGGCTCTCCGAAGATGGTGCCCTGCGGGAAGGCGAGTCGGGTGGCGGGCCCGATCGCGCCGAACCGCAGCCGCCCCGGGGTCTGCCCGGTGACCGCGCCGGCCTGCTGCATCCACCGCCAGCCGGCGTGGACCGCGCGGCTCGCCAGCCGGCGGCGCAGGGCCGCCAGAGATGAGAACGTGTTCTGGTTCTTCGGCACCCGGCCACGGTAGTCCGCCGGGGGCCGCTCGTCCGGACCGCGATCCTGTGATCTTCACCCCATCGCGGGGCGGGCCTGGCGCGTGCCCTACCGTGCCGGTAGCGCGGCATCCGGAAACAGAGGAAGAGATCATGACGCAGCACGCGACGCAGGGCCAGGCACTCATCGCGGGCGTGGGCGGCAGGCAGCCGTCCGTCGACCCGACCGCCTTCGCCGCACCCACCTCCGTCGTCGTCGGCGAGGTCACCCTGGCCCCCGGCGCGAGCATCTGGTATTCGGCGGTGCTGCGCGCCGACTGCGGCCCGATCACACTTGGCGCGGACAGCAACGTGCAGGACAACTGCACGGTCCACGTGGACCCGGGGTTCCCGGTGTCGATCGGCGAGCGCGTCTCCATCGGCCACAACGCCGTCGTGCACGGCTGCACCGTCGAGGACGACTGCCTGATCGGCATGGGCGCCACCGTCCTGAACGGCGCGGTGATCGGAGCCGGCTCGCTGGTTGCCGCCCAGGCGCTGGTCCCGCAGGGCATGGTGGTCCCGCCCGGCTCGCTGGTCGCGGGCGTCCCGGCCAAGGTGCGGCGCGAGCTGACGGAGGAGGAGCGCGAGCACATCAGGATCAACGCCCTGATGTACGTGGAACTGGCCAAGCAGCACCGCGCCTCCGTCACACCTGAGGCCTAGTGCTGTGACCGGACCGCCTCGTTCCTCGGGACGGGCGTGCCCGGTTCAGGCGGGCGGCCCGCTCGTGCCCCTCACGCGCCTCGCGCAGCGTCCGCTCGGTGACGGTGGCGCCGCGCGCGATCAGCTGTTCCCCATCGCCACCGCCGCGCAGCCGGCCGCGGCCCCCCCGGGTCGACGCCCGCGTCGAGGAGGAGCCGGGCGACGGCCGTGTCGCCGCGCATCGCCGCCAGGAGCGGCGGCGTCGCCTCGTCGTACTCGCCGGCCGCGGCGCTCGGATCGGCTCCCGCCGCCGAGAGCAGCCGGACCACCTCCGGGTGCCCGGCGCAGACCGCCAGGTCCAGCGCCCTGCGGCCGCCCGGCGCCGTGGCGTCCGCCGCCGCGCTCGGCCGGCAGGCGCGCCACCAGGGCCGCGTCGCCGAGCCCCGGCCGCCTTCGCCAGGCGCTCCGCCCTCAGTCGCCGACCGTGACCGGGGCCGCCGGCTGGGCGGGCACCGCGGCCTCGGCCGGGGCGCCGGCGGCCGCGGCCGCCTTCTTCATCCGGCTGCGCACCACCAGCGTCACGGTGATGCCGAACAGCACCGCGAGCCCGAGCGCCAGCCAGGAGAACCGCTTGAGCCACGGCTCGGCGACGATGCCGACCGAGTAGATGACGGCCGTGGTGCCGCCCGCCCAGAGGATTCCGCCGAGGATGTTGGCGGTCAGGAACCGCCAGTACGGCATGTGCAGCACGCCCGCCAGCGGGCCGGCGAAGATCCGCAGCAGGGCGACGAAGCGCCCGAAGAAGACGGCCCACATGCCCCACCGCTCGAAGGAGCGTTCCGCCAGCGCCACCTGGTCCGGCCCGAAGTGTTTGGGGAAGCGCCGGCCGAGCTTCTCCAGCAGCGGCTTGCCGCCCCTGCGTCCGATCGCGTAGCCGATCGAGTCGCCGACGATGGCCCCGGTGATCGCGCAGAGCGCCAGCACCACGGGGTCGATCTCCCCGTGCTGCGAGGCGAGGAGGGCCGAGCTGACCAGGATGATCTCGCCCGGCAGCGGGATGCCGAGGCTCTCCAGTCCGATGACCAGACCCACGAGGAGATAGATGCTGACCGCGGGAATCGTCTCCAGCCATCCCTGGATGTGCACCGGTACGTCCTCCAGAATCGTCCCCGGCGCGCCCCCTGTGACCCGCCGGACGGGCAGCCTATCGGCTCCCCACCACCGCCTTTGACCTCAGTGGCAGTTCGCGCGAGGAACGGCCCGCGAACACCTCGCGGCGGCCGGAGCCCAGCGCCCAGGCGTGTGTTGAGGGGTCCCACGACGACAGCGTCCGGGCGTCGATGTCGACGACGACCCGCTGGGACTCCCCCGGCGCGAGCGTCAGCCGGCGGTATCCGGCCAGCGCGCGCACCGGCTGGTCGAGCTCGAGCTGCGCGGAGGGGCCCACGTACACCTGGGCCACCTCGGTGCCCTTGCGGCGGCCGGTGTTGCGGACGGTGAACTCCACGCGCAGTCCGTCGGGTTCCCCCTGGGCGGCGCCCGACCGGACGGTCAGCTTCTCGTAGTGCCAGGTGGTGTACGACAGCCCGTGCCCGAAGGGGAACAGCGGAGCCACGCGTTGCGCGTCGTACCAGCGGTGGCCGACGTGGACGCCCTCGCCGTACTCCTGCCGGCCGCCCACCCCCGGGTAGAGCAGCCGGTCCCCGCCCACGGGCGTCGCCCGTTCGTCGGCCGGGAAGGTCTGGGTGAGCCGGCCGCCCGGGTCCGCGTCCCCGAAGAGGATGTCGGCGGTGGCGCCCGCGCCCTCCTGGCCGGGGTAGTACATCTGCAGCACCGCCCCGGTCCGGGCGAGCCACGGCATCGTCGTGCTCGACGAGGTGTTGAGCACGACCGTGGTGCGCGGGTTGGCGGCGGCGACCGCCTCGATCAGCGCGGCCTGCCCGCCGGGCAGTGCCAGGCTGGTCCGGTCGGTGCCCTCGGTGGCGTCCTCGTAGGCGAACAGGACCACGCTGCGGGCCGCCTTCGCGGTCCTCACCGCCTCGGCGAGGTCCGCGGCCCGGGTGGCCCTCGTGGTGTGCCGCAGCCGGAAGCGCTGGCCCCGCTCCCCGCCCCGGGCGGTCACGGCGAGCCGGTGGACGCCCGCCTTGAGGGGAACCGTGCGGCGCCGCACGCTCATCCCGTCGGGTGCGGAGCCGAGCAGTCCGCCCGTGAAGACCTCCGCCGGACCCTGCCGGAGGGGGAAGAGCTCCTGCCCGTCCAGGCGCACGTCCGGCCGCTGCCCGGTGTAGTGGACGAGCAGGGTCCACTCGTCGTCCGCCGCGAGCCGGAACTCGCCCTCGTACGTCCAGTCCCGCCCGGCGTCCACCGCCCGGTCGTCCAGAGCCGCGGGCGGCGTCAGCAGGGCCGCCGGCAGGGCCCGGCCGTACAGGTCCTCGCCGAGTGCGTGGCGCACGGTCGAGCCGTTCCCGGCGCGCTGGCGGATGGCCGTGAGGGGAGCGGCCGCCGCGTCGGGGACCACGTGGGCCCGCCCGCCGCCGCCGACGAAGGGGACCTGGCCGGTCGGTCCGATCACCGCGATCGAGCGGGCCGCCGCGCCCGTCAGCGGCAGGGTGGCGTGCTCGTTGCGCAGCAGCACCGCCCCGGCGGCGGCCACCTTGCGGGCGGTCCGCGCCCCGGCGGCCGCGTCGCGCGAGGGGCGTGCGGCGGGCCGGGCCGCCAGCAGCCCGAAGCGGTCCATGGTGCGCAGGATCCGGCGGACGGCGAGGTCGACGGCGCCCTCGGGGACGGAGCCCGCGCGCACCGCCTCGCGCAGCGGGCCGCCGAAGCGGGTGCCGCCGGGCATCTCCATGTCGAGCCCGGCGCCGATGGCGGCCACGGTGCTGTGAGTGGCGTCCCGGTCGGACATCACCCAGCCCTCGAACCCCCAGGCGCCGCGCAGCACCCCCTCGAGCAGGGGTTCGCTCTCGCCCGCGTAGACGCCGTTGACCTTGTTGTCCGTGGCCGTCAACGCGCCCGCGCCGGCGGCCACGGCGGCCTCGAAGCCCCGTAGGGCGGTCTCGTGCAGGGTCCGCTCGGCGGCGACGACGTCGAGGGTGTCGCGGCCGTGCTCCTGGGTCCCCAGGGCGAAGTGCTTGACGGCGGCGATGAGCCCCTCGTCCTGGATGCCGTGGACCACCTCGGCGACGAGGTCGGCGGTGAGCCGCGGTTCCTCGGCGAAGGCCTCGAAGTTCCGGCCCGCGTAAGGGGTGCGGATGAGGTCGGCCATGGGCGCCAGGAGGACGTCCTGACCGAGCGCGCGCCCCTCGCGGCCGAGGACCCGGCCGTACTCGCGGGCGAGCGCCGGGTCGAAGGCGGAGGCGAGCAGGACCGGTGCGGGCAGCGCGGTGGCGGGCCGTGCGACGCGCACCCCGGCGGGCCCGTCGGCGAGGCGCAGGGGCGGGATGCCCAGACGCGGGACGCCGGGGACGTAGCCGGCCTGGCCGAGGGGGGCCGGGTCCCGGGCGCCGTGGAGCAGGGCGGTCTTCTCGTCGAGGGTGAGCCGCTCCAGGAGGGAGTCGATCCGGGCGGCGCTCGCGGGCTCGGGGGCCGGCGCGGGGGTGGCTCCGCTACGCAGCGGCGCGCCCGGCGGCACGGTCGCGACGCACCCGCCGGCGCCCAGGCCCACCAGGGCGAGCAGCCGCATCGCGGAACGTCTGGACACGGCCTCGCTCATGGGCGCTCCCTGCGGCTGGGGGCACCCCCGGACGGAGTCGGGGGGAGGGGGAGCGGTCCCGCGCCGGACCGCTCCCCCGCCCACTGTGCGCCGCGCCGCCCGCGGCCCCGGGCGGGACGCGCCACCGCGCCGCCGGGTTTCAG
Source organism: Streptomyces subrutilus (assembly GCF_001746425.1). Lineage (GTDB taxonomy): Bacteria > Actinomycetota > Actinomycetes > Streptomycetales > Streptomycetaceae > Streptomyces > Streptomyces subrutilus_A. The sequence continues at coordinate 1,398,224 of NZ_MEHK01000001.1, forward strand.
CCCTGCGGCGGCGGCTGGGCGGTGTCGGCTTCCCGCTCGGGCTCGTCCCGCAGCTGGACGCGCGCCTCGGTGCGGTGCCCGCGCGCGATGTAGTCGCGTACGACGGCCTCGACCGCGTCCTGCGGCGATCCGACCCCGGCGAGCACCATCACCTCCACCACGAGCTCGGCGTCGAGGCTGATGTTGACCTTGGCCACGGGTACCCCCTCCATCGTCGTGTGGGGGACTCTAGGCCCTGTCGTCAATGGCGCGTCGCGCGCCGGGCACCACTTTGACGACTGGCATAGTGCGGCCGCGTGCTCACGCGTTGGGGCGCAGGGTCCACACCACCGTCATCTCGCCGGTGACGGCCTCGTCCTCGCGCTGGATGGCGATGGTGACCGGGAACTCGGGGCGGCCGCCCGCGTCGAGTTCGGCCACGACCTCCGCCGCCGGGCGGCCGAGGGTGGCGGTGGCCGTCACGACGCCCTTGGCGAGCTTCTTGTAGCCGATCTCGGCCTTCACCGCGAGGGGCACGGCGCGCGAGAGCTGGTCGCCGAAGGCGGCCAGGACGATCGCGCCGCTCGCGGACTCGGCGAGGGTGAACATGGCACCGGCGTGCGGGCCGCCGACGTGGTTGTGGTAGTCGGGCTGGTCCGGGAGGCGGACGACCGCGCGCTCGGGGGTGGTCTCCAGGAACTGGAGGTTCAGGGTCCGGGCCATGGGTACCGTCGCGGCGAGCAGTTCGCCCACGTTCATCTGATCTGCGCTCATGGCACGCGATGTTACCCACGAGTAGATGCGCTTGGCCAGAGCCGGGACGGGGGCGGGCGTGGCTCACGGCTCCCCCTCCCACTATCGTTACCGGCCATGTGGCCAGGACAGCAGCAGCCGCCCGGGGGCGAGCAGAACCCCCAGGACGCGCAACAGAACCCCTACCAGCAGCAGTCGGGACAGCCGAACCCGTACCAGCAGCAGCCCGGGTACGGATACCCGCAGCAGCCCGGGTACCAGCAGCCCCCGACGGTTCCCGGCCAGCAGTGGGGGCCGCCTCAGCAGCCCCAGCAGCCCCAGCGGCAGCCGGGTGGCGGCGGGAGCCCCTTCCAGACGAAGACGGTGGCGATCGTCGCGGCCTCCGCGGTGGTCGTGGCGGCGGCCGCGACCGGAGCGTTCGTCCTGACCCGGGACGACAAGAAGACCGACGAGGCCGACGCCAAGCCCTCCGCCTCCGCCCCGGCGTCCGCCGCGCCCGCCCCGGCGGGCACCAGCCCGAACCCGCGGGCCGAAGGTGACGCCAAGCCGACGGTGCCGGGGTGGAAGGTGGTGATCAACCCCAAGCACGGCACCGCCTTCGAGGTCCCGCCGGAGTGGAACGTACTCGGCTCCGGCATGTCCGTGGGCTTCGAGGACGAGGCGAAGAAGGACGGTTCGGCCTTCGTCATGATGTCCGCGCCGGCCTACCTCAAGGAGGACTGGTGCAAGGTCGACTCCAACAAGGACGGCCGCGAGGAGACCACGTCCCTGGCCGGCACCGGCACCAAGGGCGGCCAGGGCGCCAAGGACACCGCCGAGCTCTCCCGCAACGCGGCCGGCAGCTGGGCGTACGGGGGCTACGGCCAGCCGCATCCCATCGAGGTCACCAAGATCTCCGAAGCCAAGGAGTACACCAGCGCCTCCGGCCTCAAGGGGCACATGGCGACCGCGACGGTGAGCGGCCTCGCGAAGGACAGCAAGTGCGACTCCGACGGCAAGTCCATCGCCTTCGCCTTCAAGAACGCCAAGGGTGACTTCGCGAGCTGGATCCTCTACAGCGCCGCCGGAGTCCCGGACGAGGTCAGCAAGGAGACGATGGAGAAGATCCTCAGCACGGTCCGCCTGTCCGGCGGCTGACCGGCCCCCTTCTCCCGCCGATCCCCTCCCCGCTCTCTCCCCGGGCCGGCAATCCGTTTGGATTCTCGGCCCGGGGCGGGGATAGTCCGTGGGTGAGTTCTCCCCCCGCCGCCCCGTCCCGCACGCCCCGCACGCCCGCGCACAGCCGCCGGCCCGCCTGGGCCGGCCGCAACTACACCCTGCTGACGGGTGCCGCGGTCGTGACGAACCTCGGCAGCCACGGAGCGCTCATCGCCGCCGCCTTCGCGGTGCTGGAGTCCGGCGGATCGGTCGCCGACCTGAGCCTGGTCGCGGCGGCCCGCACCGTCCCGCTCGTCCTGTTCCTGCTCATCGGCGGCGCGCTCGCCGACCGCCTGCCGCGCCACCGCGTGATGGTCGCGGCCAACGCCCTGAACTGCGTCTCCCAGGCCGCCTTCGCCCTGCTCGTCCTCGCCGGCGACCCTCAGCTGTGGCAGATGATGCTGCTGACCGCGCTGTGCGGCACCGGTACGGCCTTCTTCAACCCGGCGGCCGAGGGCATGCTCCTGTCCACCGTCTCCGGCGAGCACGCCAACCGCGCCTTCGCGCTCTTCCGCATGGCGATGAACGGCGCGGGCATCGGCGGCGCGGCCCTCGGCGGGGCGATGATCGCCGCGATCGGGCCGGGCTGGGTCCTGGCCGTGGACGCGGCCGCCTTCGCCGTCGCGGGCGCCCTGCGGGCCTTCCTCGACGTCAGCCACGTCCCCGACCGCACGCCCGGCGGCGGCCTCCTGGCCGACCTGCGCGAGGGCTGGGTGGAGTTCAAGACCCGCCCCTGGCTGTGGAGCATCGTGCTCCAGTTCTCCGTCGTGGTCGCCGTGGTCGGCGCCGCGGAGGCGGTCTACGGTCCGCTCGTAGCCCGGGACCAGCTGGGCGGGCCGGCGCCCTGGGGACTGGCCCTGGCGTTCTTCGGCGTGGGCACCATCGCGGGCGCCGTCCTGATGATCGTCTGGAAGCCGCGCCGGCTGCTGCTGGTGGGCACCCTGTGCGTGTTCCCCCTCGCCCTGCCGTCGGCGGGCCTGGCCGTGCCGCTCCCCGTGTGGGGCCTGTGCGCGGTGATGCTGATCAGCGGCCTGGCCATCGAGGTCTTCGGCGTGAACTGGATGACGACGATGCACCAGGAGATCCCGGAGGAGAAGTTCTCCCGGGTCTCCGCCTACGACTGGTTCGGCTCGGTGTCCATGCTGCCGCTGGCCACCGCCCTCGCCGCCCCGGTGGAGGCCGCCTTCGGCCGCACCGAGGCCCTGTGGGGCTGCGCGGCGCTGGTGGTCCTGGCGACCGCCCTGGTCCTGCTGATCCCGGACGTCCGCCACATGACGCGACGTAAATCCGCGGCCCCCCACGGACCCGGCGCGGACGAGTCCGAGGCACGGGAGCCGCGGCCGGAGCCCCGGGAGGCGGCGACGCACCTGCCGCTCACCCCAGGCTGAACGCACCCTCCGGCGGAGCCGGCGAAGGGGCCGCGTCCGCGTCGCCCACGGGCACGGCCCCCCGCATGAACCGCGCCAGCGCGTCCCCGTACTCCACCCTGGCGGGAAACGCGTCCGCCGCGCACCGCCGGGCCAGCGCCCCCACCTCCAGCGGGGCGTCGGACGCCAGGAGCACCGCGTTCCCGAACCGCCGCCCCCTCAACACGGACGGCTCCGCGATCAGCGCGAGCTCCGCGAACGCGGCGCCGAAATTGGCCAGCTGCGCCCGCAGGAAGCCGAAGGGCGCCCCGTCGGCCAAGTTCGCCGCATACACCCCGCCGGGCCGCAGCACCCGCGCCGCCTCCCGCGCGTACTCCACCGACGTCAGCTGCGCCGGCACCCGCGAGCCGCCGAACACATCGGCCACGAGGACGTCCGCGCTCGCGGCGGGCGCCGCCGCCAGCCAGTCCCGGGCGTCGGCGGCGTGCACCGTGACGCCCGACCCCGCTGCCAGGGGCAGCTGCTCGGCGACCAGTTCCACCAGGCCCGCGTCGAACTCCACCACCGTCTGCCGGGACCCCGCCCGCGTCGCGGCGGCGTAGCGGGGCAGGGTCAGGGCGCCGCCGCCCAGGTGCAGGAGGTCCAGCGCGAGCCCCGGCTCGGCCGCGCAGTCCAGGGCGTGCGCGAGGCGGCGTACGTACTCGAACTCCAGGTGCTCCGGATCGTCGAGGTCCACGTACGACTGCGGCGCCCCGTCGACGGTCAGCAGCCAGGCCCGCTCCCGGTCCACGTCCGGCATCAGCTTGGCGGTGCCCTGGTCCACGTCCCGGATCACCGGGATCTGCTCGTCGCTCACCGCACCATTGTCAGGCCGCCCAGACGGCGGCCGCCTCGGCGGCGTGCTCGGCGGCCTGCGCGAGCCCGGCCCGCGCGGCCGGGTCCCGCCGGGCCGGGTCCAGGACGTTGCGGCCGAAGGCCTTGCGGGCGGCGGCCGACGGGGTGATCAGCAACACCTTGGCCCCCGCCGCCCGGAGCTTCGCGGCCTGCGCGGCGGGCGAGGGGACGAGCCCGGAGCCCAGCGAGATCGGGGCGATGATCACCACGCGGGCGTAGCCGGCCGCGAGATCGGCGTTGGTGGCGGAGCGGATCCCGCCGTCGATGAAGCGGCGGCCGCCGACGGTCACCGGGGGCCACACCCCGGGCACGGCGCAGCTCGCCGCGACCGCGTCGACCAGCCCGCCGCCGCTCTCCCGGTCGAAGGCCTCGAGCTCCCCGCTGAGCGCGTCCACCGCGGTGACCACGAGCCGCCGCTCGGGCCACTCGTGCGAGACCAGCCGGGCCGCCAGCACCTTGCGGCGCTCCGCCTCGGGGCCGGTGTCCGCGGCCAGGGCCATGGCGCCGACCCGGCGGCGGTAGGCGGTCGCGTCGGTGCGGGAGCGCGCCATCGCCAGGGCGTACCGGGCGATGACGCCCGTGCCCAGCTTCGCCGCGATCTCCCCGGCGGCGTCGCCGAGCTGGCGTTCGTACAGCTCCTGCGGGGTGAGCAGCCCGGAGCGGAGCTGGGCGCCGACCACCGACCCGGCCGAGGTGCCGACGACGAGGTCGGCGGTGGTGAGGTCCACGCCCGCGCGGGCGAGCCCGTAGAGCATGCCGCTCTCCCAGCCGACGCCGGTCAGTCCCCCGCCGCCGAGCACCAGTGCCGTTTCGCCGCCCATGTCCGCCCGCCCCTCCGCGCATGCCTGTGGTGACGGCAGTGTCGCGCAAGCGGACTGCCGTCACCACGGCGGGGTCGGGTCCGGCGGGCGTGCGGGCCGGATCAGCCCAGCACGGCCGTCACCGTCCCCGCGCCGACGGTCCGCCCGCCCTCGCGGATCGCGAAGCCGAGCCCCGACTCCAGCGGGACGTCCCGCCCGAGTTCGACGGTCATGGTGACCGTCTCCCCCGGCCTGGCCACGCCCGCCTCGCCCAGGTTCACGTCTCCGACCACGTCGGCGGTGCGGACGTAGAACTGCGGCCGGTATCCGGTGGCGACCGGGGTGCTGCGGCCGCCCTCGCGGGCGGAGAGCACGTAGACCTGCGCGGTGAAACGCCGCTGGGGCGTCACGCTGCCGGGCGCGGCCACCACGTCGCCGCGGCGCACCTGGTCGCGGTGCACCCCGCGCAGCAGCAGCGCGACGTTGTCGCCCGCCTCCGCGGACTCCATCGGCTTGCCGAAGGTCTCCAGCCCCGTGACCACGACGGTCTCGGCGGCGCCGTCCCCGCCCAGCATGCTGACGCGGTCGCCGAGGCGGATGGTGCCGCGCTCGACGGCGCCGGTGACGACCGTGCCCCGGCCGGTGATCGTGAGCACGTTCTCCACCGGCAGCAGGAACGGCGCGTCCGTGTACCGCTGGGGCGTGGGCACGTAGGTGTCCACCGCGTCCAGCAGCGCCTGGATCGCCCCGGTCCACCGCGGGTCGCCCTCGAGGGCCCGGAGCCCGGAGACCCGTACGACGGGCGCGCTGTCGCCGCCGTAGCCGTGCGAGCCGAGCAGCTCGCGGACCTCCAGCTCGACCAGGTCGGTCAGCTCGGGGTCCCCGGCGTCGGCCTTGTTGAGCGCCACCACGATGTGGTCGACGCCGACCTGCCGGGCGAGGAGCACGTGCTCGGCGGTCTGGGGCATGACCCCGTCGAGTGCGGAGACGACGAGGATCGCCCCGTCGAGCTGCGCGGCGCCGGTGACCATGTTCTTGATGTAGTCCGCGTGGCCGGGCATGTCCACGTGGGCGTAGTGGCGGGTGTCCGTCTCGTACTCGACGTGCGTGAGGTTGATGGTGATCCCCCGCCGGGCCTCCTCGGGGGCCCGGTCGATGCGGTCGAAGGGCACGAAGGAGGCGCCCCCGCGCTCGGCGAGGACCTTGGTGATGGCGGCGGTGAGGGTGGTCTTGCCGTGGTCGACGTGACCCATGGTGCCGATGTTGAGGTGCGGCTTGGTCCGCACGAAGGCCGTCTTGGCCATGGTGTCTTCCCGTTTCTTCGAAGCCGGAACGGGACCCCTGAGTCGAGCCGACCCTCCCCCTGCGGGGTCCGCCGGACGATCCGGGAAGGGTCAGCTTCGTGCGCCGTCGAATGCGGCGAAGGGGAATGCCTCTGCGAGGACGGCAGCCTTCGGCGCGTCCGCGACTGCGGACGGTGCGACGGAGAAGGCGTACCGGGACATGCCCCTGATCCTGCCGGACGGCCCCGGGGCCGTCGAATGAATTACCGCCCGGGCACGGGCGCGTGAACGCCCTCGCGCTCACAGGCCCTTGAGTGCCTCGCGCACGGACAGCGGCGACAGGGAGCCCCGTTCGGCCTCGACGAACGCGCGCACCGCGTCCGGGTCCGTCTTCGCGTACTCCCGCAGGCACCAGCCGATGGCCTTGCGGATGAAGAAGTCAGGGTGGCCGGCCTGAGCGCGGCAGTAGCCGAAGAGCCGGCCGGTGTCGGTGGCGGACTTGTGGCGGAGTTGGTGGAGCAGGGCGGTGCGGGCGAGCCAGAGGTCCTCGTCGCCGATCCACTCGTCCATCACCGCGGCCAGCGCCGGGTCGGCTCTCACCAGCGGCCCGACCGTGTGCGCGGCCAGCAGATCGACCGTGTCCCACCACGGGACGGTGGTGACCAGGTGCCGGGCCACCGGCAGCAGGCCGGAGGAGCAGCGGGCGACGTACCGGCGCAGGTAGTCCACCGCGAAGTAGTGGTACTCGCGCTCCGGCAGCTCCCAGCAGCGCAGCGCGAGCGCCGTGCAGTCGGACTCCGACGGCCGGGGCGTGTCCTTGGTCACTGTCCTCGACAGCTCGCGGCGCAGCGGGGCGGGGATGCCGAGGAAGGGCGCGGCGTCCTTCATGTAGGCGGTCATGGCCCGGGCCCGCGCGGCGTCGGCCGCGGCCGGATACGTGCCGGTCAGCCGCTCCAGGAGGGTGTCCGCGAGGGTGCTGCGCGGCACGCTCGGAGTCCGCCTGTCGTTCGTCGGCATGAGGCCCAGATTACGGCGGGCCGCCGTACGGGTCGGTTAGTCTCCCGGGGTGCCCCTCCTCCTCGCACCGTGGACCCGGCTGTCGCTGCTCGTCGTGCTGCTGCTGGCGGCGGGCGTGTGCGTGCTGCTGTACGAGCCCCAGCGCGTGCTGTCGGAGGGCTGGCCCCCGGGGCTGCCGGTGGGCACGGCCGTGGCGCTGTTCGCCGCCGGGTACGGGGTGTGCGCGGCGGCCTTCGTGCCCCGCCCCCTGCTCAACCTGGCCGCGGGAGCCGTTTTCGGCACGCAGTTCGGCCTCCTCGCGGCGGTCGGCGGCACCGTGCTCGGCGCCGGGATCGCCTTCGGCCTGGGCCGGGTCATGGGCCAGGAGGCACTGCGCCCGTACCTGCGCGGCCGCTGGCTCCAGGCGGCCGACGGCCAGCTCAGCCGGCACGGGTTCCGCTCGATGCTCGCCGTCCGGCTCTTCCCCGGGGTGCCGTTCGTGGTGGCCAACTACTGCGCCGCGGTGTCCCGCTGCGGGTGGGTGCCGTTCCTGTGCGCCACGGCGCTGGGAGTCGTCCCGAACACCACGGCGTACGTGATCGCGGGGGCCAGTGCCTCCTCCCCCGGTTCGCCCGCGTTCCTCGTCTCCTTCGGCTTCATCGTGGTCTCGGTGGTGGCCGCCGCGGTGGTCGCGTGGCGCAAGCGGCACCGTCTGGCACCGGCCCGGATGCCCGCGGCGGTGCGTGAACCGGCGCCCGAGCACCCCCCTGTGGTCACCGGCGCCTCGCACGGGCCCTAGCATCGGACCCGAACTGCCCGACGATCACAAGGACGAGCGCACCCCGACATGAGCTGGTTCGAATCCCTAATCCTCGGTCTCGTCCAGGGGCTTACGGAGTTCCTCCCGATCTCCTCCAGCGCGCACCTGCGGCTGACCGCGGCTTTCGCCGGCTGGCACGATCCGGGAGCGGCCTTCACCGCCATCACGCAGATCGGCACCGAAGCCGCCGTACTGATCTACTTCCGCAAGGACATCGCACGGATCGTCTCCACCTGGACCCGGTCGCTGTACACCAAGTCGCTGCGCTCCGAGCAGGACGCCAAGATGGGCTGGCTGGTCATCGTCGGCTCGATTCCGATCGGTGTCCTCGGCGTCACCTTCAAGGACCAGATCGAGGGCCCGTTCCGCGACCTGCGCCTGATCGCCACCACCCTCATCGTGATGGGCATCGTGCTGGGCATCGCCGACCGGCTGGCGGCCCGCGACGAGGAGGGCGGCCGGCACCGCGCCATCCGCGAGCGCAAGACCCTCAGCGAACTGGGTGTCAAGGACGGCCTCATCTTCGGTCTCTGCCAGGCGATGGCCCTGATTCCGGGCGTCTCCCGCTCCGGCGCGACGATCTCCGGCGGTCTGCTGCTGGGCTTCACCCGTGAGGCGGCGGCCCGTTACTCCTTCCTCCTCGCGATCCCGGCCGTGCTGGCCTCGGGCGCGTTCGAGTTGAAGGAGGTGGCGGAGAACCCGGGCCACATCTCGTGGGGTCCGACGATCTTCGCGACGGTCATCGCCTTCTTCGTCGGCTACGCGGTCATCGCCTGGTTCATGAAGTTCATTTCCACCAAGAGCTTCATGCCCTTCGTGATCTACCGGATCCTGCTGGGCATCGCCCTGTTCGTGCTGGTGGGCACGGACGTGCTGAGCCCCCACGCCGGCGAGTCCGGCCAGTAGGGGGACTGCGCTCACCGCTTCGCATGAACCGGAGGCCGCCCGGGAACGTTCCCGGGCGGCCTCCGCGTCGTTGTCCCGGAAGAGACCTGAAGGCGAGAAGCAGGGGGTGCCCCATGCGTCGGGTGGTTCTGGAGCGTTTTCCGGCCGGAAGTCCGCGGGGAAGCTGGCCCGCCGAGGAGTACGCGGCGCAGCGGATGCGCGAGGGCGTGCCGGCCGAGGTGGTGATGGATCTGGACAGCGACGCGTTCCTGGTCGTGGTCCGGCAGCGGGAGGCGTATTCCCGTCACTGAGGGGGCCGCGGGAGGATCGGGGCGGCGCACGCCCCTTGGCCTCGCGCCGCCGCAGCCCCACACTTGCCCGATGACACAGCGTGTGGACCTCGCCACGGTCATGGACCGGCTGGCGATCGACGAGGTGGTCTCGGGGTACGCGGTGGCCGTCGACGACGGCGACTGGGCGGCCTACCGCGCCCTGTTCACCCCGTCCGGGCGGGCGGACTACAGCTCGGCGGGCGGGATCGAGGGTCCGGCCGGGGAGGTGGCCGACTGGCTCGCGCAGACCATGAGGCTCTTCCCCGTGCGCCAGCACCTGATCGTCAACCGGCTGACACGGCTGGAGGTCCTCGACGGCTCCCCGGGCGACCGGGCCGAGGTGCGGGCGGACTTCCTCAATCCGATGCGGCTCGCCGGGGACGAGTTCGACGGGACGGTCACCGCGCCGAACTTCGTCGCCGCCGGGCGCTACGCCTTCGCGCTGGCGCGCACCTACGACGGCTGGCGGCTCACGCGCGTCACCGTGCACGAGAAGTGGCGGCACCTCTCCGCCTGATCCCGGCCGGGCGCGGTCGTCCGGCACTGCCACACTGGAAGCGGAGGCGCGCCATGGTCCCGATCCGGGCTGGGTGGTTCCCGCGGTGGCGCGCGCCGGCCGCCGTCGCCGCGGGGGCGCTGCCTGCCCTCGCCTTCCCGGCGCCCGCGCTGTGGTGGTTCGCGTACGCGGCCCTCGTGCCCTGGATGCTGCTGCTGAGGTCGGCTCCCACCGGGCGGCGGGCCGTGCTGGAGGGCTGGCTCGGCGGGGCGGGATTCATCGTGGCGGTCCACCACTGGCTGCTGCCGAGCCTGCACGTGTTCCTGGTTCCGCTGGCCGCCCTGCTCGGCCTGCTGTGGATTCCCTGGGCCCTGCTGGTGCGGGAGCTGCTGGGCGGGAAGCCGGCGGCGGGCCGGGCGGCGGCCGCGCTGGTCCTCGTACCGGCGGGATGGCTGCTGTCGGAGGTGGTCCGGTCCTGGCAGGGGCTGGGCGGGCCGTGGGGGCTGCTGGGGGCCAGCCAGTGGCAGGTGCCGCCCGCGCTGCGGCTGGCCTCGGTGGGCGGGGTGTGGCTGCTGAGCCTCCTGGTGGTGGCGGTGAACAGCGCGCTGGTGCTGCTGATCGCGGCGCCCCGGGCCCGGATCCCGGCGGTGGCCGGGGTGACGGGGTGCGCGGTGCTGATCGGCGTGGTGTGGCTGTGGGTACCGGGCCCCCAGACGTCGGACCGACTGCGGGTGGCCGTCGTGCAGCCGGGGGTGGTGCCGGACGGCCCGGACAGCGTGGAGCAGCGGTTCGCCGCCGGCGAGCGGCTCACCAGGGGCCTGGCCGGGCAGCCGGTCGACCTGGTGGTGTGGGGCGAGAGCAGCGTCGGCGGCGACCTCACCGCCCGCCCGGACCTGGCCGGACGGCTGGCCGCGCTGTCCGCGCAGGTCGGGGCTCCGCTGCTGGTCAACGTGGACGCACGCGGGGCGGACGGCCCCGGCATCCGCAAGAGCGCGGTGCTCGTGGGCCCCAACGGCCTCACCGGGGACCGGTACGACAAGATGCGGCTGGTCCCCTTCGGCGAGTACGTACCGGCCCGGGCCCTGCTGGGGTGGGCCACCTCGGTCGGCAAGGCGGCCGGCGAGGACCGCGTCGCGGGTGACGCCCCGGTGGTGATGGACCTGCCCGCCCGGCCGGACGGCCTGCCGGGGGTCCGCCTCGGCCCGCTGGTCTGCTTCGAGTCGGCCTTCCCCGACATGAGCCGGCACCTGGCCCGCGACGGGGCCGTTCTCCTCGTCGCCCAGTCGGCGACCTCCAGCTTCCAGGACAGCTGGGCCCCGGGACAGCACGCCTCACTGGCCGCGCTGCGGGCGGCCGAGACCGGCCGCCCGATGGTGCACGCCACGCTGACGGGCGTCAGCGCGGTGCACGGGCCCTCCGGGGAGCGGATCGGGCCGGCCCTGCCGACCTCGGCGAGCACGGCACGGGTGTACGAGGTCCCGCTCGCGGGCGGCACGACCCCCTACGTCCGCCACGGCGACTGGCCGGTGGCCGCGGCCCTCGCCGCGCTGGCGGCCTACTGCGCCGTGGAAGGCCTCCGTTCGCTCAGGAGGCCCGCCCCAGAGCCGAGCGGACCACCCGCTCGCACAGCTCGTGGGTCAGCAGCGCGTCGCGCGCGCTGAGCGTCCTGCCGGTCTCCACGGCCTCCAGGAAGGCGTCCACCACCTGCTCGATGCCGCGCTGCCGGGCGACCGGCACCCAGTCCCCGCGGCGTCGCACGGTCGGCTGGCCCTTGTGGTCGATGACCTCCGCCAGGTTGACGACCTGCCGCTTGGTGTCCTGCCCGGAGACTTCCAGGATCTCCTCGGTGGAGCCGGACAGCCGGTTCATGATGCCGAGCGCGGTGAAGCCCTCTCCTGACATCTGGAGCACCACCTGGTGCATGAGCCCCTCGCGCACCACGGCCCGGACGTCGATGTGGTCGGCCTCGCCCGGCAGCAGGAAGCGCAGGGTGTCGACGACGTGGATGAAGTCGTCCAGCACCAGCGTGCGGGGGTCCTCGGGCAGCCCGACGCGGTTCTTCTGCATGACGATCAGGTCGCGGGGGTGGTCCGCGCACTGCGTGTAGCCGGGCGCGTGGCGGCGGTTGAAGCCGACGGCGAGCGAGACGCCGCGCTCCTCGGCCAGCTCCACCAGCCGCACGGAGTCCTCGAGCTCGTAGGCGAGCGGCTTGTCCACGTACGTCGGCACGCCGGCCTCCAGCAGCCGCGTGACGATCTCGGGATGGGAGGCCGTCGGGGCGTGGACGAACGCCGCGTCGAGCCCTTCGGCGAGCAGCGAGTCGAGATCCGCGTGCAGCCGGCCGGCCGGGAGGTGGTGGATCGCGCCGACCCGCTCCAGGGTGGCCGGGGTCCGGGTCTGCAGGTGCAGCTCGGCTTCCGGGCGGGTGGTGAGGACGGGCAGGTACGCCTTCTGCGCGATGTCGCCGAGTCCGATGCAGCCGACCTTCACCGGGAGCCTCCTGGTTCGTTCCTTGTGGGACGCTCGCAGCTTAATCCCTGGTGGTGGGGGCCTTGTTCGCTGAGGATGGCGGTCATGACCACCACGAGTTCCGGAACACATCGCGATGAGCCCTCCACCACCGCCGGCGAGCGGGACATGCTGGACGGCTGGCTCGACTACCACCGCGCCACCCTCGCCTGGAAGTGCGAGGGGCTCGCCGACGAGCAGCTGCGCCGCACGCCGCTCGCGCCGTCCGAGCTGAGCCTGATGGGCCTCGTACGGCACATGGCCGAGGTGGAGCGGTACTGGTTCCGGGAGATCATGCTCGGCGAGGACCTGCCCGAGCTGTACTCCACGAGCGAGGACGTGGACGGCGACTTCCACTTCGGCGACGGGGCCACCTGGGCGGAGGCCGAGCAGGTGTGGCAGACCGAGGTCGAGCTGGCGCGCCAGGCCGCCGCGGGCCGTCCGCTGGACCTGGTGTCGGACGCCGACAGCCACCACCGCGGCGAGGTGTTCAGCCTGCGGTGGGTCTACACCCACATGATCGAGGAGTATGCGCGGCACAACGGCCACGCGGACCTGCTGCGCGAGCGGATAGACGGTGCGACCGGCGATTAGCCGTCACCCGTGCGGGGTGAATATGGGCTCCGGATTTTCACAACGCGGTCCTCACGGAGCAGAGTTGCGCGGGTGCACCCAACCCGAACCACCACGAAGCTGCTGCTCGGAGTCGCCTGTGTCGTCTCGGCCCTCTCCGGCTGCGTGAACGTGAGCCCCGGCCCCGCCGCCGGGCAGCCGGTGGGGGCCCCTGCCGCCGGGCTGCCGCCGCACCACGAGCCGCGCGGCGGGCCGGGGGGCGCCCCCGTGGTGGTCCAGGCGCCCGCCCTGGAGGCGCTGAAGGCGGTCCCGGAGCAGCCCGCGCGGCCCGCGGCCCCCTCCCCCGCCCGCCGGCCCGCCGAGCGGCCCCCGCAGGGTGCCTCCGGCGGCCCCGTGCAGGCGCCGCCGCCGGTCCCGGACATCCCTGAGCCGCGCAGGCCCGCCGAAGGGGCCTCGGGCCGTGAGGGCGACGGCCGCCGCCACCAGCCGCGCTCCGACGCGAGGAAGGAGCGCGAGCTGATGAAGGAGCTGCCGGTCCGGCCCGCCGACGTGTGCGCGCTGGGCCGCCGGCACGGCCGCTGGCAGCCGGACAGCCCGGAGGCCCGCATCTGCGCGGGAGTGCAGGGGGACTGATCCACGGGACGGGCCCAAGGGCCTGTCGTCAGAGCGACTGCTCCGGGAACGGCCGGGGCCCGGTGCCCGGTTCCGTGGCGAGCCGGCGCTCAAGGCGGGCGATGGCCGCCCGTACGCCGTTCCCGTAGCCGTCGTCGGACAGTGCGCCGGTGGCGGCGCGGGCCCGCGCCAGGTGGGCCCGGGCCGCGTCCGGCCGGTGGAGCTTCACGTAGTCGGCGGCCAGGCTGAGGTGCAGGGACGGGTAGAAGGCCCGCATCGCCGGATCCTGCTCCCGGGAGGCCGGCGGTCCGTCCCGCAGCGCCTCGGCGGCGGTCAGGGCCCGCAGGTCCCAGGCCAGCTCCTCGGCGGGGTCGTCCTGCGCGTCGGCCATGTAGTGCGCGAGCGTGCACCGGTGGAGGCGGTCGCCCTCCTCGCCGATCTCGGACCAGATCGCACCGAGCCGGTTGCGGGCCTCCTCACGGTCTCCGGCGTGCAGCAGGATGACCGCCTGGCCGATCCTGGTCATGACGGCGTCCTCCGACGCCTCCTGCTGCTCCCTCACCGCGGCCTCCGGCTCGTCCAGCCAGACCTGCTCCGGTCTGGTCCTCAGAAGCTAGCCGGAGGCACCGGCAATGGCGCCGAGGCGCGGGGTGCGGTCAGCCCAGGTCCGGGATCCGCCAGTCGATCGGCTCATGCCCCTGCGCGGCGATGGCCTCGTTGATCTGGGTGAAGGGCCGGGAGCCGAAGAACTTCTTGGCCGAGAGCGGGGAGGGGTGGGCCCCCTTGACGATCACGTGCCGCTCCTCGTCGATGAGCGGGATCTTCTTCTGGGCGTAGGCGCCCCAGAGCACGAACACGGCCGGATCGGGGCGCTCGGACACGGCGCGGATCACCGCGTCGGTGAACTTCTCCCAGCCCTTGCCCTTGTGCGAGTTGGGCTCGGCCTCACGGACGGTGAGCACCGCGTTGAGCAGCAGGACGCCCTGGCGGGCCCACGGCATCAGGTACCCGTTGTCCGGGACCGGGAGGCCGAGCTCCTCCTTCATCTCCTTGTAGATGTTGCGCAGCGAGGGCGGGGTCTTGATCCCGGGCCGCACGGAGAAGCACAGGCCGTGCCCCTGGCCGGCGCCGTGGTACGGGTCCTGGCCCAGGACCAGGACCTTCACCTGGTCGAAGGGGGTGGCCTCCAGGGCCGCGAAGACCTGCTCGCGGGGCGGGTAGACCGGCCCGTTCGCCCGTTCCTTCTCGACGAACTCGGCGAGTTCCCTGAAGTAGGGCTGGTCCAGCTCCCCGCCGAGGACGGGGAGCCAGGACTCGGGCAGCATCTGGGTCACGGCGACAACCTCCGGTACAAGTTCGTGCAACTGCTCCTGAACCTACCGGGGGCCACTGACAACGCCTCAGCCGCCCGTACCGCCGCCACCGCTACCAGCTGGTCTTGCGGTAGAACTCCCACATCTGCATCGCGGTCTGCGGGTCCAGCGCCCGCTCGGCGCCCGCGATGTCGTCCCGCGCGGCGACGTAGAGCTTGCCCTGCCACAGGGGGAGCAGGCGGACGTCCTCGGCGAAGATCTGCTGGGCCCGCTCGAACTCGTGCACGCCGGCCGCCCGGTCGCCCTCGCGGCGGGTCTTGGGCAGCAGGTCGGTCAGGATCTCGTTCGGCAGGTAGGGGGTGCCGACCGCGTTCTCATTGCCGACGAACGGCGCGATGAAGTTGTCCGGGTCCGGGAAGTCGGGGAACCAGCCTCGGCCGAAGACGGGGTACTCCTGGCCCTTGTAGCCCTCCTGGAAGGCCTTCCAGGGCTGGCTGCGCAGGGTGATCTTGAAGAGCCCGCTCTCGTCCAGCTG
Source organism: Streptomyces subrutilus (assembly GCF_001746425.1). GTDB lineage: Bacteria > Actinomycetota > Actinomycetes > Streptomycetales > Streptomycetaceae > Streptomyces > Streptomyces subrutilus_A. The sequence continues at coordinate 1,413,567 of NZ_MEHK01000001.1, forward strand.
GCGCTTGATCTCGGTGAACTCCTCGGCGGTGGAGGAGCCGTACCGGTCGGTGGTGTACCAGAAGGTCAGCTCGACCGGCTGGTTGATCCCGGCCGCCTTGAGGATCTTCTTGGCCTCGTCGACGTCCGCGTGCCCGTACTTGTCGTAGAAGGGCGTCTTGTGCCCGACGACGCCCTTGGGAACCATCGAGTACAGCGGCTCGGCGGTGCCCTGGTAGACCTTGGAGACCAGCGCCCCGCGGTCGATGACCTGGGCGATGGCCTGGCGGACGGGGAGCTTGGCGACCGCCGGGTCCTTGGGGTTGAAGACCAGGTAGCGGATCTCGGCGCCGACGTTCCCGACGACCTGCACGCCGTGCGAGGCCCCGTCGGGCCCCTGGAGCGCCCTGATCTCGGAGGCCGCGAGGCCTCGGTAGATCGCGTCGATCCCCTTGGACTTCAGGTCGGAGACCATCTTCGCCGAGTCGGTGTAGTAGCGGATGGTCACCGCGTTGTTCTGGCGCTTGGCGAAGCCCGTGTAGCTCCCGTTGCGGCCGAGGACGGCCTCGCTGCCCTCCTTGTACGAGTCGAGCACGTACGGGCCGGATCCGGTGACCTTGCCGTCCTCCCGCACCTTGTCGGCCGGGTAGTCCTTGGGCGCGACCAGCGAGGCGGCCGGCGAGCCGAGGACGAGGGGGAAGGTGGCGTCGGGGGTCTTCAGGTGGAAGACGACGGTCAGCGCGTCGGGCGTCTCGATCTTGTCGAGGGAGCCGAAGAGGTCCTTGGGGCCGACCTTGGATCCGATGGTCCGGATCCGGTCCAGGGAGTGCTTGACGGCCTTGGCGTCGAGCGGCTCCCCGTTGGAGAACTTCAGGTCCTTGCGCAGGGTGCACCGGTAGGACTCGTTCTGCGCGTCCGTGAACTCGCAGTTCTGGGCGGCGTCCGGCTGGGGCTTGGTGGCGCCCGTGGGGAAGGCCAGCAGGGTCTGGTAGACGTTCCGGTACAGCTCCCAGGAGCCGTCCCATGCCGCTGCGGGGTCGAGGGTGCTGGGCGCGCTCGTGGTGCCGACGACGATCGGCTTCGTGTCGGCGGCACTGTCGTCCGAGAGCAGGCCGCAACCGGCGAGCAGGGATATGGACGCAAGGGCCGCAGTGACCTGCAGGCATCTGGTCCGGTTGAACACGTGCACGCTCCTCGATCAGCCAGGGGTGCGGCAGACCCTACCGCAGTGCCCCACGAATCCAATGGGCAGGTTTCGTGGGGCACTTGACCGGTTCCGTGCACATTAGGTACGCATTTGACTCTCTTTCGAGGGCCAATGTATCCGATTATCGGTCAGTGCACTCCGGCATTGAGGAACATACCTCCGTCAACGACCAGAGTTTGCCCTGTGATCCATTCCGCTTGTGCAGATGTAAGAAATGCGGCCGCACCCCCGATGTCCTCCGGGAGCCCGAGCCGGCCGAGCGGATAGGCGGCCGCGGCCTCCTGCTCCCGACCCTCGTAGAGCGCCTGCGCGAACTTGGTCTTGACCACCGCCGGGGCGATCGCGTTGACCCGGACCCCGGGCGCCATCTCGTGCGCGAGCTGGAGGGTGAGGTTGACCATGGCGGCCTTGCTCATCCCGTACGCGCCGATGAAGGGCGAGGCGGATACTCCGGCGATCGAGGCGATGTTCACGATCGCCCCGCCGTTCTCCTTCTGCCAGGCGTGCCAGGTCCGCTGCGCGAAGCCGAGCGCCGAGATCACGTTCGTCTCGAAGACCTTGCGTGCGACCCCGAGGTCCAGGTCCGCGATGGGGCCGAAGACCGGATTGGTGCCCGCGTTGTTGACCAGGAAGTCCACGCGGCCGAAAGCCTCCATGGTGCGCTCGACGGCGAGGGCCTGGTGGGCCTCGTCGTGCGCCTTGCCCGCCACCCCGATCACCCGGTCGGCGCCGAGGCGCTCCACGGCCTCCTTGAGGGTGTCCTCGTTGCGCCCGGTGATGCACAACCGGTCGCCGCGGGCGACCAGCGCCTCGGCGATGCCGTAGCCGATGCCGCGGCTGGCTCCGGTGATCAGTGCGACCTTGCCGCTGTCGTTGCCGTCGTACGTCGTCATGGTGTGCGCCCTGCCTCTCGTGAGCTCGTCAGTTGAGCGGGCCGCCGGCCACGTACATGACCTGGCCGGAGACGAAGCCGGCGGCCTCGCCCGTGAAGAAGGCGATGGCGTTGGCGATGTCGTCGGGGCGGCCGACGCGCTGGACGGGGATCTGGGTGGCGGCCGCCGCCTGGAATTCCTCGAAGCCCATGCCGACGCGGGCGGCCGTCTGGGCGGTCATCTCGGTGACGATGAAGCCGGGGGCGACGGCGTTGGCGGTGACGCCGAACTTGCCGAGCTCGATGGCCAGGGTCTTGGTGAAGCCCTGCAGACCGGCCTTGGCCGCGGAGTAGTTGACCTGACCGCGGTTGCCGAGCGCCGAGCTGCTGGAGAGGTTCACGATCCGGCCGAACTTGGCCTCCACCATGTACTTCTGGCAGGCCTTCGCCATCAGGAAGGCGCCGCGCAGGTGCACGTTCATGACCGTGTCCCAGTCGGTCTCGCTCATCTTGAAGAGCAGGTTGTCGCGCAGCACGCCGGCGTTGTTGACCAGGATGGTCGGGGCGCCGAGCTCGCCGGCGACGCGCGCTACGGCCGCCTCCACCTGCGCGCCGTCGGAGACGTCGCAGCCGACCGCGAGGGCCTTGCCGCCGGCCGCCGTGATCGTCTCCACGGTGTCCTTGCAGGCCGCCTCGTCGAGGTCGAGTACGGCGACGGCCCGGCCCTCGGCGGCCAGGCGTACGGCGGTGGCCGCGCCGATGCCCCGGGCCGCCCCGGTCACGATCGCGACGCGCTGCTCGGTGGTGGACATGCTGGATCTCCTCGCCCTTGAGAAACGGCCGCCCAGAGGTGAGCAACCGCTTAGTAGCTCAGCTGAGGAGACGCTAGGAGCCCTGGCACCCGGTGTCAACGCCCACCGGGCCCAGCCGATCCCGATGCGGCCCCCGCCACCGGTCGAGGCGGCGGGGGCCGCTCCGGCCCCGGTCAGCGGACCAGCAGCTCCAGCAGCCGCTCGACCTCGGCGGCGGGGTCGGCCGTCAGGCCGGTGTGCACCGGCCCCGGCTGCACCACCGTGCTGCGCGGCGCGATCAGCCAGCGGAAGCGGCGCCCGGCGTCGTCCCCGGCCGCCTGCCCCGCCGCGGCGCCGCCCCCGCACACCCCCTCGACCCCGCGCAGCGCGGCCCGCACCCCGGCCACGTCCGCCCGCGGATCCAGCGCGAGGAGCTTCGCCTCGTCGAGGTGGGTGCGCGCGGCGACATAGGAATGCGCCCGGCAGTAGACGATCACCCCGGCGTTGAAACACTCCCCGCGTTCCATCCTGGGCACCACACGCACCAGCGCGTACTCGAAAACGTCCCGCTTGATCACTCGCTGTCGCTCTTCTTCCGGTGGGGCTGAGGGGCGAGGCGCTCGGCGAGCCAGCCGGGCGGCCCGGACCGCGGCTTCACCTCGGCCTCCATCGAGATCCTCTCGTGGATCGTGGCCGCGCGCGGCAGCAGCGCCTCGACGTAGGCGCGGCGCAGCGCGTCGGTGGAGTCGAAGCCGGGCTCGTCCACCAGCCACTCGTCGGGCACGTCGGACGCGACCTCGGTGAGCAGCTCCTCGGTGACCAGGGGCGCGAGCGCGGCCGCGGCCGCCGCGATGTCGGGGCCGGAGGGGGCCAAGACGTGGTCGGAGGCGTTGTAGGGCTTGGCGGAGGCGGCCTGGGCGGTGGGCCAGTTGTGGTGCCAGATCATGGTGGCGCCGTGGTCGATGAGCCACAGGTCCCCGTGCCAGACCAGCATGTTGGGGTTGCGCCAGGACCGGTCGACGTTGTTGATCAGGGCGTCGAACCAGATCACGCGCCCCGCCTCGACCGGGTCCACCTGGTACGCGAGCGGATCGAAGCCGATCGACCCGGGCAGGTAGTCCATGCCGAGGTTCAGCCCGCCGCTGGCCTTGAGCAGCTCCTGCACCTCCTGGTCGGGCTCGCCGAGCCCGATGACGGGGTCGAGCTGCATCTGGACCAGCCGCGGGACCCGCAGGCCCAGCCGCTGGGCCAGGCGGCCGCAGATGACCTCGGCGACCAGGGTCTTGCGGCCCTGGCCGGCTCCGGTGAATTTCATGACGTACGTACCGAGATCGTCGGCCTCGACGATCCCGGGGAGCGAGCCGCCCTCACGCAAGGGCGTGATATAGCGGGTCGCGACGACCTCTTCCAGCACTTTCCCAGGCCACCAATCTTTTCAGCCTTGCAATCCACGGAAGGCTTCTCCGGAGCGCAGCGGTCGGGAACACGGGTCAACAGCGCTGGGGAGAATCTGGGGAGTTTCGGCTAGCAAGCTGATCCCCCGCGCTCCCCAAGCAGACCGTCGATGGTGCCGCGCCCCTTGCTGCCGGCCTCCGGCATGAAGTGAGCATAGTAACCGAGAGTGATCGCAGGCGAGGAGTGTCCGAGCCACCGAGCCAGGGTCACGACGGACTCTCCGGCTTCCAACATGATCGAGGCGTAGGTGTGCCGAAGCACATGGAAGCCGTCCTTCGGGGCCGCCGCCCACTGCCAGGCTTTCGACCCCTCGGCACGCGGCGGGATGACGCCGGCCTTGGCCAAGGCGGGTTTCCAGGTGTAGGTGTTCCATGTGTTCACCGCGACGGCGTTGCCGAAGCGCGTGGTGAGCAGTAGGGAGAACTTCTTCCTCTCCCTCTCCGGCTTCCCCCACGGCAGCTCCACTTCTACCGGCGGGAACGCTTCGATGTGACGCTTGAGTTCCTCGGCCACCGAAGGGGGCAGATCCACCGTGCGGATCTTCTTCCCCTTCGGCAGGGCGAAGTACAGCCTTCCGTGAATCGCCTGTACTTGGCGCCGAACGTGCAGCAGTCCGCGTCCATAGTCGATGTCCTCGGGACTGAGCCCGAAGACCTCCCCCTGGCGGAGTCCGCACCCCAGGCCGACTACGACGGCGATCCTGTTCCGCTCGCTGATGGCATCGCGGACGCGCAGTGCCGTGTCCATCGGCCACGCACCGCGCCGCTCCCGTGGCGACTTGGGCCACCGCACGGATTTCGCGTGCATATAGCTCGTAACAGGATCTTGGTGAGATGCCCTGGTCGGGCGTAACCGGTGTGATGATTCGGCCGTTCGTGAGTGCGTGAGCACTCGGCCGTGGATCGTGGACGACGACTTGTGGGCGCTGATCGAGCCGCTGCTGCCGCCCTGGCCGACGAGGTCGCCAGGGCCGCGGCCGGTCGCAGACCGGTTGTGCCTGCAGGGCATCCTGTACGTCCTGCACAACGACATTGCCTGGCAACTCCTGCCACCTGAGCTGGGGTTCGGCTCGGGACAGACCTGCTGGCGAAGACTGGAGCGGTGGCAGCAGGCCGGGGTCTTCGACCAGCTGCACCGAATCCTGCTCGCCGAGCTGAACGCGGCCGGCCGGCTCGACTGGTCCAGGGCATGCGTGGACGGCTCTCACATTCGCGCGAAAAAGGGGGAGCCGACACCGGTCCGTCGCCGGTCGACCGGCGGAAGACGGGCAGTAAGCACCACCTGATCTGCGACGGACGCGGCACCCCGCTCAAGGTCATCACGACCGCGGCGAACGTCAATGACGTCACCCAGACCCTCGCCCTGGTCGACGGCATCCCGCCAGTGGCGGGCCGCCCCGGCCGTCCCCGCAGACGCCCGGACGCCCTGCTCGGCGACAAGGGCTACGACTCCAACCCCAACCGGGAAGAGCTGCGCAAACGCCGGATCCTGCCCGTCATCTCCCGCAAAGGAGCCCCGAACATCAAGGGCATGGGCAAACTCCGCTACGTCGTGGAGCAGACCTTCGCCCTGCTCCATCAGTTCAAACGCCTCGCCGTCCGATGGGAACGCCGCACCGAACTCCACGACGCGCTCGTCTCCCTCGCCTGCAGCCTCATCTGCTGGAGACGCCTCAAGAAACACGATTCATGATCGTGTTACGAGCTAATAGGGTTGCGCGCGAGGCGCTTGTCGTCGACGGCCGCTTCCAGGATGGAGGAAAGCTCGGACAGGATGCCGCGCTGGTAGTCGACTGACGAGACTGTCGACTCCAGCTTGGTTATGAACGCGCGCAGATCCGTTGCAGCGATGCTCCTGAGCGGAAGCTGGCCGAGGTGCGGGACGATATGGAGACGCCACCTACGCTCCTGACTGTCCTGGGTTTTCGGAGCACCGCCTCGCCCTGGTGCCCAGTGCGTCGCGATGTAGTCGGCCAGCATGATGGACCCGTCGCGCGGGTCTACGAACTCGCCTCGCTCCTCGTCCGTGGCCGCGCGGCGAAGCCACGCCTTGGCATCCTCCAGCACATCAAAGGATCGGTCTCGCACCCCAGGTATGCCAGCGACCTTGTACCGCTTGCCTTTACCGTAGCGAGCGGTCTTCTCCCTTCTCCCGGTGACCGGATCCTTCTTCTTCTTGAGCCACCGATCCTCGATATAGCCGGCCAAACAGGTCTCCTTTCAAGAGGGTACGAACCGCACCCGACAACGTTCGATGCGTCAAGCACCGGGGTTCCGACGTCGCTGCGGAGCCGCGCTGAGTGGGTTCAAAGCGGGGTTAGAGCGAGAGTCCGCGCGTTCCTGGTCATGGATCCATGCGTCGAGGGCTGTCCGCCGATACATGACGCGCCCACGAGGACCCATGCGAAAGCTCGGCGGGCCCTGCCGTCGATGCCGCCAGACATAGAGGGTGTGCGGTGATATGCCGAGGTACGCGGCGGCATCCTTTACGTTGAGAAAGCAGGCGCGGCCAGCGCTGGCGGGGTCAGGCACAGCTGAGGGAGCGAGCAGCGATCGTGCAGGCATGGAGCGCTTCCTGTGAGGGGGCGAAAGAGAACGGGCCTTAAGCAGCCCGCGTCCACTACGACTCCACCGCCAAGCACAGTCGAATGCGAACACCTGAATGATCCTGACGATCGCCGGTTAGGCTAATCGGCGATCATGGGCTATGTTGCGCTGCACTCCGGCCCACTGCGGCACCCCCTCGTCACGCTCGGGCGCCGTCAGCCTGCAATGCGGTACGTCCGTCCGCCTGACGCTTCGTGTTCCACAACACAAACGAGAAGGCCGTCTTCCGTGAGTCGATCGAGGCTTCGAGCGGTGATCCGCTCGGGACTTTCGAGAGCGCGCGCCACCTGTCCGACCGCGACTCCCGGATGCCTGGCCACGTAGGCAAGGACAACTCGGTCCCGACGGTAGTCACGTTGCAGAAGATCCTCTCCGATCAACCCGGCCGCACAGACGCACAGACACAATCCAGTCGCTACGCCTCCGAAATCACCGCGCGCTTGGGACAACACGGCCTGCAGTGCACCGAGCGCGAATAGGAGGGGGCAGGAAAATCGGATTGACAACGACACCTTCGACAAGAGCTCCCCAAGATTCAGAACTTGGCTACCGGCGGCAATTGCTAGCGGTACGGAGTGTAGGTTGGCATGCTTCGAAAGCAACTTCCACTCTCCGTCCGGAATTTATGTCTGCCGTGAGCGATGCCAAAAACCGCTCTCGTTTCATCGGTGACATCTCGCGTTCCAGTTCAAGGAAGCCGGGACTCATAGAGACCAAGGAGGACGGTTCCGACAACGACCGGCAGCATTTTTTTGTACGGTCGCTGCCTTACACAGTCAGCCACGGCAGCGCCACCGCCCCTTCGGACAACTCCTCGACCTCGCCTCCGAGCTCGATGCCAAGGGCCACCTCCGACCGGCGGGAGCGTGCGGGGCCGTACTCGGCGGCCGTGCGGAGTTACCGCGGACCGGGCCGTCGTCGGAGGCATCGTCGGCAACCGCACGACGCCCTCCAGCTACTCCTCGAAGTAGGCAGCTGCTCCCAGACAGCTCAGCGGTACCAGTCGAGGGGTTCCGCCGCGAACGTACCGTCGGAGAGGACCGCGTCCGTCAGTTCGAACTGCTGCCGACGGTCGCTCGCCGGTTCCTGCCAGGTGATGACGGTGCCGGCAGGCCGGCTGCTGGCGACCAGGACCAGGTGGCCGTCCGGAGCACGCGTACCGATCAGGGTGTATGTGCGGGCCGCCGGCCGCGTCGCAGCCCCGTCTCCGCCCTGTGCCGTGCCGCGCCGGGCGCGACGACGACCGCGGGCCCGTGCAACGAGGGCGACAGCCACGACCACGGCGCAGCCCCCCAGAAGCTCCGCGATCGAGCCAGTGATCACATCGTTCAGCATGTCGGTGAGTTCTCTTCCTCTCATCCGGTTCCCCACAGCGCCCGTCGTCCTGGTCGCGTGACCGCGCCCGGACCGCAGAGGTCCATGGAGTCGCCTGCTTGCACGCCTTCGGCCCCATTGAGCCAGACGTCCAATTTCCCGCTCCACGGCACTTCGCAGGGTTCTAAAGTCGACCGTGAGCGGGCCCGAGCTCCGACGTTCGGCTGGCCCGCTCTCTCGCCGAACTCGCCTCTGCCGCGGCTTCGGTACGGCGCCCCGTTCCGGCGTCGCGCTCCCGTGGCCAGCCGCAGAAGAACGCAAGTCCGCGGCGCAACTCATTCTGAAACGATCAGTGAGCTTCTTCAGCGACCCAGAGAGTGAACGACCCTGTGAGGCTGACCGGCCATTGTTCTGCAGTGGTACTCGCCTTCACGGGTCAGGCCGTCACTCGATCGGTGTCCACTCTGCAGAAGCTCATTGATCGAGATCCACTGTCGGCACTCGCTGTAGATCCGAAGACTCAAGAGAGGACGGGCAGGGAATCTGAGGCATCACCTGCTGTACGGCGCCAGTCCCTCGTTGCCGGCGACGACCAAGGAGTCGACGAGCATTTGCCATTCATCCAACTTACCGAGCTCCTCGGCCGTTGTGCGAATTTCCTTGAGCCAGCTATCCGAAAACCACGACTGCTTGACCGTGACACGCCCATCTTGAATGCACAGGTCAGAGACCCAGGGCACGCCGCGGGTGACTTGCACTTCCTCCGGGAGCTTTCGCAGGATGCTGATAAGCGCGTCGACGGGCTTGACCTCACCTCGAGCGGCAGGCAGCCAATCGTCAATCACCTCAACAAGGTCGTCAGCGCGGACCCAGTCAATGGGTTCACCGACGACCTCGTTGTACAGCCCCTGCGTCCAAGGAAGAGGATCCGGCAGTAGGGCAGCGGCGGCCCAGTCCCCCCAGTGGTGGTCGCGATAGGGGCTCGGGTCATCACTCAGGTAGCCAATGGCATGGCGCAGCAACGACGGCCAGACACCTCGGGCAGCCTCGGCCAAGCGGTCGTTCTCTGCACCTGCCGCGGCAAGACCGTGGAGAAAATTCGACATCAACTGTGCACCTGCGCGAAGAGCATCGAGGTGCTTGAGCAACGGTCTGATGTCGCCGTTCTTCGCGAACCCTTCGAGCAGGGCCCGTGCGGCGACAAGGGTGTGCGTCCCGCGGTCGTCCGCGGACCAGCCCTCGCTCTCTTGCACGACCATAGCGCGTCGCTCGACGTCGAGGAGCGCGGCGAGGAGCGCGGCTGCCTCGTCAGTGCAACAGTGGTCTGTCGACGCGGCTGCGCCGAGGCCGCGAATGGCTGCATCGAGAACCGCGATCCTGACGGAGTCACCCGGTAGTTCCTGGAGGCGTTCGGCAACGTCGCCAGCAATCTGGATATTCGGCCGTCTTTGGCCGCTTTGGTCCCACGGACCGATTTCTGCGCCACGGGCGGTCTCAAGCAACCAGTTCAATGCGGTCGGGTGGATGCAAGGGTTGAAGTGGCATGGGCCCCTCCAGACGACATCGCATCCACGTGCCAGGTACAGCCGGGTCTCCATAGGCGCCTTGCCTGCCATCGCAAGACCGGCTTCGGCAACATCTTCGATCGAGCCACCAGCCGCTTCCAGCGGTGCGGCCAGGGCGGGTGTGAGGAACGCCGGCACGGCTTGAGCCACCGCTCGGTCGGCGCCAAGATCGAAGAACTGGCCCTCGTGATGTTGGCCCTCGGTCTCCTGGAACGACAATGCGATGCCGATGACAAGCTCGGTTGCGAATTGCGCTTCGTCGCCAAGCGCCTCCATATCACCAGCAGCGGCTCGTTCGATCGCTGCTCGAGTGACGTGGGCAACGGCGTCCAAATCCCGGGGCGGCATTTGATCTCCGTCGGACTCCAGCAGGGCACGGCCTGCCGCCAGATCCGCGGCGATCTCTGCCGATGGGGGCGGCACGTACTCGGTGTCGTGCTTGACCGATCCCCAATACCGGTTCTTCAGCCGCGTGCTGGTCTGCAGGGCTTCCTGGTAAGCCGTGTGCGCTTCTTGTGCGGCTCGCAGCTCAGGCGGCGGCTCGACCTCGATGTGGACTGCATCGCCGTGCTGTTTAACCCGGTATTGATCCGAATCCAGACTGGCAGCCCAGTTCTTCGTAAGCTCTTGGCTAAATCCAAGACGGTCGCCATTCTCGACAAGCTTTTTGGCGACTTTCTTCAAATCCTGGACACGCCCCTGCCCACCATGCACTATAAGCCACATGGCTACCTCGCGCGGTGTCCAACGGCGACGTTCGAGGTTCGCGAGCCCTTCGGTTATTGCACGCAGCCCTGAATACTCACTCGTCGTGCGACCGAACTCCAAGTCCCACACAACCGGTTCGGCGAGGAACAGGTCGAGTTCGGTGCCGACTTTCTCGATGTGGCGCACGAGCAGACCAAATAGCATTCCCGGAACCGCGAGGTTCTCGCAGCCATGCAGGAGTACCTCAACGACCCTTTTTGGTGACACGCCCTGACTCAACCACATATCGGCAAGGCGCTCCATCGCCTGGAGCGCGCTCATCGCCGAATATGGGCCGACCGACGTACCCCGGTACCAGCTCCAAACATGACTGTCGCCGACATACAAGCGGGAAGTGCCATAAATGTTCAGAATCGCACCGCGGTCTTCTCCCTCTCCATTCTCCGCCTCACCATCGGCACCCTCGCCGCCACCATCAAAAGGATCAGTAAATGCATAGGGCGGGCTAGGCCGCGACAACATTGCTACGCGCGCCCGCGCACCGCTATTCAGGATGCCATTCAACACCCGCACCGAGGTCGGCACTGATGCTGTCTGGAATAGCTGCCAGAACCCACCGAAGTAGTACTGGAAGAAAGGTACTCCGAAACCTCTCCAGCGCCCCTGATGCCCTCGGACACCCTCATCTCGGTGCCAGCTTGTTTCGTCGTCGATGTAGTAGGCCATCATCAACGCCGCCAATAGCTCCGGGTCCTTCTGCGCCAAGGCTCGGGCACTCAATGGCGCGTCCGCGGCCGGAGCCAGGAACGCTGGTGCATCGTCCGCGATGGCCCGAAGGCACGCTTCGATGGCATCATCAATGTCCGGACCGAGCAGGGCCAACGTTTCGACGAAATTCTCCCTCGTCAGGTGGTAGTCCAGCTCACGTCGGCGTCGACGGCGTTGCAAGATTCGCCCGGACGGTACGCCCGCTCCGGTTTTGCGTAGAGGAAACGAGTTCCAGCAGGCAAGGAGACGGCCTCGAAGACGGATTCGCAGCTCGTCGCCGGCCGGAATGTTTGCCAGGGACAGAGCCTGCAGCCAGTCCGCGAGCAGTTCGAACGAATCTTCCGACACATCCCAGGGCTTTTTTTCATCGAGAAGAATCTGGACAACAGGGTTAGTGATGAGATGGTCGACCAGCCCGTTGACCTTATGCCTCTGCTGAACAACTCGAACCACGTCGCCGAGCACCAGGTCGACCGACTGATCCTCGCACGCGGACTTTAGGCATTCGTACGCGAATGGCGTCTCCAAAACCGCCTCTACCGGAACGTCAGACCACCGGGGTCCGTGCGCTGCCGCGAATACCTGCAAGTGTGAGCGCAGTTCGATGAACATCCGAACGGGTCGAGTGTCTGGTGCTTTCAGTAGCCCCTTGCAGGCAAGTGTGGCGGCCGACAGTGCCCACCGGGGCGCCCCCGCTGCCTGCAGCAACTCGGTCGGGCTCTGACTACGGACGAGAAGGATGGCGGTCGCGTACCGCCGGACTTCGTCGTGCGCGAAGTCCGGCTGGTTCCGGTACCGGCTCGCCGGCGCGAGCAGATGATCACGGCGCAGCGCGTCGACTGCTGCGGCATCGACGCCTGCGAGGGGCCGATGCCCCTCGGGCAGCTTCATGGTCGCTGCGGCTACCGCAAGCAGTGTCTGTTCGCGCGCCTCCGCCGATCCGACACCGGGCCGTCCGTCGCCGCGAACAACCCTGCTCCACACGAGATCAAGGCATTCCCACTCACCCAGCGCGCTGTCCGGCTCCGTCCCGGTCCGAGCCAGAAGGTCCAGCACGACTGGTCTGCGCAGCAGCGAGTTCGCAGGCAGGTCTCGCAGGACTGCACGCAGAAGCTGAAAATGTCCCGAGACGACCGAGATATCCTCATCTCCCAGCGGCGACATCTCGAAAGACGAAACGGACTTCGCGAAGCCCAGCTCGACCTGCTCCCGTACGTAACCCAGTGCCACGTCAGATGTGACCGCGACGAGCCCAACACCGGCCGCAGCCGCTGCCAGCACCAGATCGCTCAAGAGGCCAGCGGACCGCTCCAGAGCAGCATCAGCCGCGTCGATGACCAAGACCCGAGACGGTGCCGATGTCTCTGCGAGCACGTCCTCCAGCGACATCCCAAGGACAGCTCGCAGCTCCAAGCTGGACTGCGGCAAACTCCGGAAGTTCACCACCACCCCTTGGAACCCGGCAGGGTCTACGGCTTCCAGCTCGGCGACGGCCGACAGCGTCAGCGCACTCTTGCCGATGCCCGACTCGCCGGATACCAACAGAGCCGAAGCACGAGTACCGGCCTCGCGCAGGGCCTCAGCGAGTTGCTCGCGGCGGTCGGCGAATGAGATCACGACCGGACCGCCGGATGACTCATCACCGATAGTGGTCCGAACGCCGGCCGTAGCGAGCTTGCGTTGTTCAGCGAGCACCGACCACGCGTGTCGGCTTCGTGTCGCGGTCGCCTCGTCGGCGGTGACGTCGTCGGCTGTGTTCCGGGTGCTGGGGAAGCCGTGCTCGGTCAGCAGGGTGGTGAATCCTGGGTCGGTGAGGAGCAGGTGGACGGGTTCGGCGGTGAGGCGTCGTTCGCCCATGCCGGTGCCGTATTCGACGGCGACGCCGACGAGGTGTCCGTTGGTGAAGATGGCGGTGCCGGAGGCGCCGGCCCAAGGACGTTCCTTCTGCTGTGTGGCGGCGGGCCAGACGCGGCAGTCGAGGACCCAGCGTCTGCCGGCGGTGGTCAGGGGGGCGAGTTCGCCGCGGAGGCTCTCGTACTGGACGCCGCCGCCCGAGAGGGTGGAGAACGCCGGAACCCCGATCCCGGCATAGGCCAGCGGAGCATCGCCCTGGGGCCGGCCCCAGGGCACGGCCGTCGTGTGGCCTTCGTCGGCGTCCTGGTCCAGAAGCAGCAGCGCGACGTCCGGCACCCCGGCGCTATCCGGGCCGAGGTCCGGGGCTGGCCAGATGACCGTCGCGGTGCGTTTACGAAGCCCGGAGTCCGCGCGAGGATGCCCGACCCAGACGGTCGCACCGGACGCGCGGACACCGTCGTCGTGGACGACGTGGAGCGCGGTCAGCACCAGCCGGGGCCCGATGAGATACCCCGAACCCGACCCGCCCACCGGCTGGTCAGGCTTGATGTACGCCGTTCTCTGCGCGTCCACTGTCGTTCTCCCGCTACGCCCGCGCCTCCACGTTTGTGACTACTCAGGCGTCGCCGCCAGGCGGGACATCAGCCCTCGGCTCCCCGCCAGGCGTCTCGTGCCGGCGGATGCGGGCGGGCTGTCCGCCCAGGGCCTCGTCGCGGACGTTCAGCGTCAACGTCAGCGTCTGCCGCTGCGTGCTCCCACCCCCACCTCCGGCCTCCACTGCACCCTTGGTGCCGAAGGCGCCGACTTCGACGTTGACCTTGCCGTTGCCGTCCTTGCGGAACTCGACCTCAAGACAGAGTTCGGCCTGCTCGACCTCGAACCTGAACTGCTCGTTGCCACCGGTATCAGCGGCTTTGTACAGCTCTTCGCGGAGTTCTGCCAGCGCCTCGGACAGCGTCACCTTTGCCACGATTCCCCCTCCATCGCCCCTGCGGACGGTGTGCTCGACCGGCCTGAAGCGCAGCTTTCCTGACGGCACCTCGCCTGCGCATGGGAAACGCGAAATCCCAGACCACACCACCGAGGTTGCTTCGCCATGGTACGGGACGTCGGTCTGGAATGTACTGGGAAGGCACAGTTCGGAGCAGGGAAGAATCTGTAGCGCCGTACGGCCCAGGTGTGTCCAGTCAGGCCCACCCCCCGTCACTAAACTCGCCAGCCCCATCTCTGGTAGCGCTCCCACCTGCCAAGGTCTGGAGGAGGCCACAAAGAAGGACTTTGCAGGCTGCTGAGTGACTTTCAGGCCAGGTGTCCGTCACCATCCGCTTGAGATGGTTGGGGCTGCACTGAGCCCCACAGCCAGAATCGACAGACTGCTGAGGGTGGAGGAGGGGACAGTGCCGGATTTCGGGACGGTGCTCGGCGGTATCGCCCGCGGGGTCGCGGCGGTCGGCCGGTTCGCGTGGGCCGTGGCGACCTCGCCGACGACCGCGAGCAAGTACGACGCTGAAATGCAGATAGACCGGCTGTCGCAGTTCATCCAAGACGAGGTGCCAGAAGAACTGCACGGCCGGGCATGGGGCCTGGTTGTAGACGAGCTGCGTCGAGTCGACACGGAAATCGAGCGGATGGTGGAGGAAGCCAAGACCGAGGAACAGGCAGCCACCGATGAAGACTGACAGCCAGGGAGCGGTGGCCCAGGAAGAGGCTGGTGTTCTGGCCGAGGCGGCCCGTACGGTGAACTCAGCCCGGGAGGTGCTGCGCCGCCGACAGGGAGGAGGCCCTGACGATGACGCGCGGTGACCAAGGCGGCGGCGTCCTCAGCCGTCCCGCCTGGCGCCGAGCCGCCCCGCATGCCGTGTGGATCCTGCAGAGGGGATGAGCGTGTCGAGGATGCGCTGGTAATCGGCACGCGCAAGGGGTTCATCAGCCCAGGCTGGATCAGCACGCTCGCTGATGAGGTCGAGAAACTGGCCTAGGCGGTGTCTGACAAACGATCACCGAGAGTGCGTGCTCGATCCAATTGCCTTGCCGTCCTGACGCCAGCCAGTGATTCTGGGCAGGTGCCAGGACAGGGGAAAAGAAGGCGGCGGCAAGAGGACGCGCGGCAGCGGCTTGCTGCCCGCACTGCGCCGGACGCGGGACAGTGGGAAGTGGTCGTTGAGACTCCGGACCAGGCGGAGATGCGTACGAGGTTGCGCCGTCTTCGGGAAGCCGGAGTCGACGGGTCGATGATCCGGATCGACACGCTGTGCGGACGCTTGGCGGTGCCGACCACCTACCGGCTGAGCCGTTTCGTGACGGACCCCGCGCGAGAGTACGAGCACAAGCACTCTGATCATTGACGGAAGCGGCGTGGGAGCGGATAGAGCCCCTGTTGCCGCGGGTGGATGGACGTGGTCGTCCGTGGCGTGATCACCGCCAGGTGGTCAACGGGGTGCTGTGGCGGCTGCGGACTGGGGCTCCGTGGCGCGATCTGCCCGAGCGGTACGGACCCTGGCAGACCGCCTACGAGCGGTTCGCCCGCTGGGAAGCGGACGGGACCTGGGCGAAGCTGCTGGAACACGTCCAGGTCCATGATGACGCGGTGGGCCGGGTGGAGTGGACCGTCGCCGTCGCCGTCGCCGTCGACTCCACAGTCAACCGTGCCCATCAGCATGCCGCCAGCGCCCGCAAAAGGGGGCCCCAGACGGGGACGAACTGGAAGATCCGGGCCGCTCGCAGACGCGCCAGGCCCTCGGCCGGTCCCGAGGCGGGCTGACCACCAAGGTCCACCTCGCCGTCGATGGCCGGGGCCTGCCCCTGTCCATCGTGCTCACGCCCGGCAACGTCAACGACGCCACCGCCTTCGGCCAGGTCCTCGACGGGATCCGCGTTCCGAGAGTCGGCACCGGCCGCCCGCGCAGGACACCGACCCGGGTCCTGGGCGATAAGGCCTACTCCAGCCGGGCGATCCGGCACCTGCTGCGGCGCCGCGGCATCGCCGTCACGATCCCTGAGCGCCGCGACCAAGCGGCCAACCGCCGGCGCCGAGGGCGCCTCGGCGGCCGGCCGCCCGCCTTCGACGAAGAGCTCTACCGCGAGCGCAACGTGGTCGAACGATGCTTCGCACGCCTCAAGCAGTTCCGCGCGATCGCGACCAGATTCGACAAGCTCGCCGACCGCTACCGTGCCGGAGTCGTTCTGGCCTCGCTGATCCTCTGCTCCGCGAAACCAGCTCGTGATCATTTGTCAGACACTGCCTAGTTGCATACTCTGTGCAGGTGCATGACTACCGCATCAGCACCGCCACCACGGATGACTTCGGCGAGGCGCGAGCGGTGATGCTCGACGCCGTCTACCGCGACTTCGGCACGGGCTACGTGCCGCGATGGCACGCCGACATCATCGATCCCGAACGCTTTTACCTCGTTCCGCCCCGGCACACCCTCCTGGTGGCCGTCGACGAGCGGGACGGCTCCGTCGCCGCCACGGCGGCCCTGGATGCGCGGGGTCCCGAGCACCCGCCGAACCCGCGCTGGGTCGCGGAACGCTTTCCGTCGGGCGAGACCGCGCAGCTCCGGCGGGTGTACGTACGCCCCGAGCACCGGCGCCGCGGGCTCGCTCGACGACTGGTCGCCGAGCTGGCGGCCTTCGCGAGGGCGGACGGCGGTTACCGGTCCCTCTACCTGCACACCTACGCGTCCTCGCCGGGCGCGGAGGCGCTGTGGCGGTCCTTGGGAAAGCTGGTGCTCGACGAGCGGACGGAGCCCGACGGAGATCAGGAGACCCTGCACTTCGAGGTACCCATGTTTAAATGAAAACGATTATCGCTTACCCTAACGGTCGACATCCTTTGATCGGCACGACCGGAAGACGAGAACCCCCACCATGAGAAGCTTCCGCCGTCGGCTCATAGCCGGCCTGCTCCTCGTCCCGCTGCTCACCGGCTGCTTCGCCTCCGGCGACGGCGGTTCGCCCGCCTCAGGGTCTTCGGGCTCCGGCGAGGGTTCACGGCTGCGCGTGGCGATGGCCTTCGCACCCGCGGAGAACTTCTCCCCGTACGGGCGGGACGCGTTCCTCCTGGCCAAGCTGGGCGTGAGCGAGGGGCTGACCCGTCTGGACGCCAACGGCACGGTGGCGCCCGCGCTCGCAGAGTCGTGGAGCAGCGAGAACGGCGGACGGAGTTGGGTGTTCACCCTGCGGGATGCCAGGTTCCAGGACGGCGGCGACGTCACCGCCGAGGCCGTCGCCACCGCCCTCACCCACGCCGCCGCGGCCGAGCCGACACCCTCCGCGATCTCCGGCGTGAAACTGACCGCCAAGGTCGCCGGTGACGGCAAGGTCCGGGTGAGCACCGGCGAGGCCGACCCCGTGCTGCCCCTGCGGCTGACCAACCCGAGCCTGGCGGTGTTCTCCCCCAAGGCGTACGACGCGAAGGGGGCCGCCAGCCCGGTCGGCACCGCCACCGGCCCCTTCGAACTCACGAAGACCACCGGCGACACGGCGGCCACCCTGGAGCGCTTCGACGACTACTGGGGCGGGCGCGCCCAGGCCGCGGGCATCGACGCGAAGTTCGTCTCCGACGGCACCGCCCGCGCCAACGCTCTGCGCACGGGCGATGTGGACATCGCCGAGACGCTCCCGGTGGCCCAGGTCTCCTCCCTGGACAAGGGCACGGCTCACAAGACGAACACCGCCCGCAACACGAGCCTGTACCTCAACACCAGGTCCGGCGTGTTCACTGACGCGCGGCTGCGTGCCGCCGCTCGCGAGGCGATCGACGCCTCCGCCGTCGCCGAGGGCGTGTACGAGGGGTACGCCGAGCCCGCGCAGGGGCTCTACGGGCCCGCTCTGACCTGGGCGGCCGACAAGCGGACCGAGCCGACCGGCCGGGCCGAGGCCGCCGACCCCGACGGCAAGAGCATCACCATCGCGACCTTCAACGATCGGCCGGAACTGCCTGAAACGGCCCAGGTTCTGCAACAGCAGCTGGAGAAGGCCGGGTTCAAGGTGAAGCTGGAGGTCCGCACCTACGCCCGGCTCGAAGGCGACCTGCTCTCCGCGAAGTTCGACGCCGCCGTCGTCTCCCGCAACACGATGCTGGACACCGGGGATCCGGTCACCGTCCTGGCCAGCGACTACACCTGCGGCGGCAGCTACAACCTGTCGTTCCTGTGCGACAAGAACGTCGACAGGCTGGTCGCCGCCGCCCAGGCCGAGTCCGACCCGGCGAAGCGGCAGGACGCCGCCCTGACGGGGGAGGCGGCGATCCTGAGTACCGACGCGGAGATCCCCCTCGTCCATCTGAAGGTCGTCTCCGGGATCGGCACGTCGGTCAGGGGCGCGCTTCTCGACCCGTTCGAGCGGCAGCTCATCGGCACCGGTACCCGGCGCTGAGCAGTATGTCCGTCGGCTTTGGCGGTTCTTCCGCCCTGCTCGCCGCCCTGCGTGTCCTCGCGCGGGGCGGCGGCCTCGCCCTGCTGTGGCGGACCGTCCTCACGGCCGCCCTGGTGTGCGCGATCGGCCTGTTGCCCTGGCTGTCGCACACCGACCCCGCGCTGACCGTACTCAAGGCCCGCTCGGCGGAACGCGACCCGACTCCGGAGACACTGAACGCAATCCGCGACAAACTCGGTCTGGATGACAGCCCGTTGGCCCTGCTCGGGCGTTGGCTGGGGGGGCTGCTGCACGGTGACGCGGGCCAGTCATGGGTCTCCGGCACCGACGTGCGGCCCGCCGCCGCCCAGGCCCTCGGTGTCTCCCTGCTGCTGATGGCCGGGGCCCTCGCCGTCGCCTGCGCCACGGCCGCCGCGGTGTGCGCCCGTACCCTGTGGCTCGGCTCGCGGCGCCGGCTCGGCGACCGCCGCGCGGGCGGCACCGGGGCCGCGGTGCTGGCCGCGCTGCCCGAGTTCCTCGTCGCCTCCGTGCTGGCCTCGGTGATCGGCGTACAACTCGGCTGGCTGCCCGCCCTGGGCTGGTACGGGCCGCAGTGGATGGTGCTGCCCTCGCTCGCCCTCGGCCTGCCCGCCGGTGCCCTCCTCGGGCGCATGCTGGACGACCTGCTGCCCAGCGCGTTCGCCGAACCCTGGGCACTGGCCGCCACCGCCCGCGGCCTCCCGCCGCAGTCCGTCGCCCGCCAGGCGCTGCGCCGCTGCGTACCCGGACTCCTGCCCAACCTGGGCCTGTTCGTGGTCGGTCTGACCGGCGGCTCCGTCGCCATCGAGCAGATCTACGACATTCCGGGCCTCGGCCGGCTCACCGTGCGCGCCGCCCTCGCCCAGGACCTGCCCGTCCTGCAGACCGGCACGCTCGCCCTGATCCTGCTCGCGGCGGCGACCGGCATCCTGGCCCGGCTCGCGGCCCGGCTCGTGATTGGGCCCGCGCTGCGCGACGGCGCCCTGCAGTCCCTGCACCGGCCGACCCCGCCCGCGCGCGGCATCGCGCCTGTGCTGTACGGGGCGCTGCTGCTGGCGGTCATCGGGTTCGGCCTGCCGCGCGACCCGCTCTCGCTGGACTCCAGCGCGCGGCTGAAGTCCCCCTCCTGGGTACACCCGTTCGGCACCGATGCCCTCGGCCGGGACATCCTCGCCCGCATCGCCCACGGTGCGCTCAACACCCTCGGTACCGCCCTCGCGGTGACCGCCCTCGCCCTCGTGACCGGCATCCTGCTGGGCCTGCTGCCCCGGCTGTCCGCTCCGGTCGTCGACACCGTCAACGCCCTGCCGCCCGTCCTCGCAGGCCTCCTCGTCACCGGGATCGCGGGCAGCGGCCCGTGGACCCCCGCGCTGGCCGTGGCCGTCGTCGCCTGGTCCCCCCTGGCCACCCACACCGCCGCCCTGCTCCAGCAGGAGCGCGCCACTACCCACCTGGCAGCCACGCGCGCACTGGGCGCGGGAGCCTGGTACCTGCTGTGGCACGTGCTCCTGCCCGCCGTCCTGCCGCCCGTCACCCGCCACGCCCTGCTCCGGCTCCCCGGCATCGCCCTCGCCCTGGCCGCCCTCGGCTTTCTCGGCCTCGGCGCCCAGCCGCCCTCCCCCGAGTGGGGTCTGCTGCTCGCCGAGAACCAGCCCTACGCCGAACGCGCCCCCTGGGCGGTCCTCGCCCCCGCCACCGTCCTCGCCCTGCTCGGCGCGCTGGCCGTGACCACGGCCAGCGGTGTGCGCCTGCCCCGCCCGAAGCGGAACTCCCGGCCCGCAGAACGGCCCGGACCTCCCGCGCCCCAGGCCCCACCGGACACGAAGCCGCCGCGTGCCGACACCACCCTCACCGCCGCGTCCACCTCCCCCTCACCCACCTCATGAGCGACCTGATGACCCGCGTCCTGCGCCGCTGCTCCGCCGCACGATCCCCGCGCCAGCGGACCTGGAAGCACCTCTCACCGCTCCTGCGGCTGCTGATCCTGACCCAACTCGCCTTCAACGTCGGCTTCTACGCCGTCCTGCCGTTCCTCGCCACCCACCTCGGCACCGCGATCGGCATGGCAGGCTGGATGGTCGGCTTCGTCCTCGGCCTGCGCACCTTCAGCCAGCAGGAGCTGTTCGTGGTCGGCGGCTGGCTCGTCGACCGTCACGGCGTGCGCCCCCTCGTCCTCGCCGGCTGCGTGCTGCGGATCGCCGGTTTCGCCTGGCTCGGGTACGCGGAGGCGACGTGGAGCGTGATCGGCGCCGTGCTGCTGATCGGGTTCGCCGCCGCCCTGTTCTCCCCGGCGGTGGAGTCCGAGGTCGCCCGGCAAGCGGTGATCTGGGAGGAAGAGGGCCACGGCTCACGCACCCGGGTACTGGCCCTGCTCAGTGCGGCAGGGCAGGCCGGCGCCTTCGTCGGCCCGCTGCTCGGCGCCCTGCTGCTCGCCGTCGACTTCCGCACCGTCTGCCTCGCCGGAGCCGGGGTCTTCGCCCTCGTCCTGGCCGGGCACATGTGGCTGATGCCGCAGCACATCCCCGGCCGGGTCCGCATCCGGGAACGCGGCGGGATGCGCGTGCTGCTGCGCAACCGCCGCTTCCTCGCCCTGTGCTGCGCGTACGGCACCTACCTGCTCGCCTACAACCAGCTCTACCTCGCCCTGCCGGACGAGGTGCAGCGCGCTACCGGGTCCCAGGAGGCCCTGTCCTGGCTGTTCGCCCTGTCCTCCCTGCTGGTCGTGTGCGCCCAGCTCCCGATGACCCGTTGGGCGAGCGACCGGCTCGACCTGCGCCGCTCCATGGCCACCGGGCTGCTGATCATCGCGGCCGGCTTCGCGGTCGTGGCCGCCGCCCTCCCCGCCGGGTGGACGGGGACCTGGGCCCTGCTTCCCGCCGCCGGATACGTCGCCCTGCTCACCCTCGGCCAGATGCTCGTCGTCCCGGCCGCCCGCGCCTGGGTGCCCGACCTCGCCGAGGACGGCCGCCTCGGCCTCTACACCGGCGCCCTGTCCTCCATTTCGGGCCTCATCGTCCTCATCGGCAGCTCCGCCAGCGGCTCCCTGCTCGACCTGGGCCTGCCGCCGGCCGTACCGTGGCTCGTCCTCGCGGCCCTGCCCGCCCTGGCCGTGGCTCTCCTGCCGCACCGGCCGGAGAGCGCCGAAGGCGAGAAGGAGGGGGGCCCGGTGCCCTGACGCTCCTTCCTGGCACCCGGCGTTCCACTCACCCCCTTTTCCTTGTGGGTGGGTACGACACGTACCCTGGCGGGGCAGCTGGTTCGCCCCTGCCCGCCAGGTGGAGGCGCCGTAAGAGGGAACCCGGTGGGAATCCGGGACTGCCCCGCAGCGGTGAGCGGGAACGACCGCCGTCACACAGCACTGGGCCGACGCACACGGCTTGGGAAGCGACGGCCAGTAGGGGTCTCGTACGACGAGACGTGCCCGCGAGTCCGAAGACCTGCCCGCTGCCCGCACGCCGACACCCATGGCGTGCGGAACAGCCCTGCCGCGGCTCGCGAAGGAGAGTTGACGTGGCCGATCCCACCGTCACCAGCCCTGCCCCCGCCGCCCGCCCGGTCAAGACGCCGGACGACTCCCGGGTGGTTCTCGCCCACATCATGAGCGAGCACGACACCAACCTCTACGGCACGATCCACGGTGGCGTGATGATGAAGCTCATCGACGACGCCGCCGCGGCCGCCGCCGGCCGGCACGCCGACGGCCCCGCCGTCACCGTCTCGGTCGACCGGATGACCTTCCTCGCCCCCGTACGGGCCGGAGACCTGCTGAGCGTCGAGGCCGGACTCGAACGCGCCGGGCGCACTTCCATGACCGTCGGCGTCCGCGTCACCTCCGAGCGCTGGAACAGCTCCGGACCCGCCACCGAGGTCGCCACCGCCTTCCTCACCTTCGTCGCCGTCGACGCCGACGGCAGCCCGCGGCCCGTGCCCGCGCTCGACGTGTCACTTCCCGGCCTGCCCTGAGGGGCGGAGTCCGTCACCCCGTTCGCTCGTCCTGCCTCGCGTACGGCACGAAGCTGCCCGTGTTCTCATTCTCATCCACGGCGAGTGTCCGGCCCACGGGCGGCATCGCGCGCTGGGTGCAGTCGAGGCGTTCGCACGCGCGGCAGCCCATGCCGATCGGGGTGGCGGCGGCCCTGTTGTCCAGGTCGAGTCCGTCGGAGTAGACGAGGCGCGAGGCGTGCCGGATCTCGCATCCGAGGCCGATGGCGAAGGTCTTGCCGGGTGCGCCCCAGCCGCCGCCGTGGCGGGTGACCGTCCGCGCGGTCCACAGGTAGCGCTGGCCGTCGGGCATGCCAGCGGTGCACGCGCCTCCTAAGAATGCCTCGGTTTCGTCCCGGGCGAGACCGCCGATCCAGGCCCGGAAGGCGGTTCACGACAGGTCTACCGCCAATCCCTCGTCTGACGCGTCCGGCGTCGGCCGTGTGCGCGGTCTCGGGGCGCCCCCACCAGCTTCCGCCGTTCGGAGCGCCGGATGGCGGCGCGGGGCCACGAAGGCGTACAGACCGAGAATCGGCGGCAGCGGAGCAACGCCCGGGCCGCCCGCACGCACCCAGGCCACGACGTCCTCCGTCGCGACCGGGTCGTTGACCAGACCGAGCCACACCGGATATCGCTGCCCGTAAAACGTCCGCGCTCATCTCGTCATGGGGCGAGCCGATCGGGTGGTGGGCCCTCCTGCGAGGGAAGAGAGGACGAAGCCGGTGTAACCGCCGCGGGCCACGGCGTCGCACTCCTCCCGGTACCGGTCGAGCCCGCCCGCGTAGGCGAGGAACACGCGTGGTTTGCCCGGGACGTTCGCCCCGGTGTACCAGGAGTCCACCGCCGGGTAGAGCGTACGGGCGGCGATCTCCGCCACGCGTGTGCCCCAGTTGGCCTCGGCGGACGGGGTGACGTCGATCTCGGTGAGACCGTTCCTGAGCAGGTGGTCGATGCAGTCGGTGATCCACTCGACCTGCTGCTCGAGGGACACCGTGATGTTGGTGAGCACGGAGGGGCTGAGCGGGCCGAGGACGGTGAAGAGGTTGGGGAAGCCGGCCGAGACGAGCCCGAGGTGGTTTCGGGGACCTTCGGCCCACCGCTCCCGGAGCGTCGTGCCTCCCTTGCCCACGATGTCGATGGCGAGCTGGGAGCCGGAGAGAGCGTCGAAGCCGGTGGCGAAGACGATCGCGTCGAGGTCGTGCTCCCCGTCCGAGGTCCGGATGCCCCGGGGGGTGATCCGCTCGATCGGGGTCGTGCGCAGGTCCACGAGCGACACGTGCGGCAGGTTGTACGTCTCGTAGTAGTCGGTTCCCAGGCAGGGGCGCTTGGTCGCGAACGGGAACGTACGCGGGGAGAGCAGTTCCGCCGTCGCGGGGTCGGTCACGATCGACCGGATCTTGGACCGGACGAACTCCGCCACGGTCTCGTTGGCCTTCTCGTCGGTGAGGATGTCGGTGTAGGTGCGTAGCATCCCGTTGAGGAAGCCCTCGTCCCAGGCCGCCTCGTAGGCGGCGGTGCGCTCCGCCTCGTCGACCTCCAGCGCCGAGCGGGTCGGGGGCGCGAAGACGGTCCCGCCCCGCGAGCGCCGTTGCGCCTCCCGGAACTCGGGGTAACGGGCCTTGAACGCCGAGCGTTCCGTGGCTTGCAGCGGACGGTTGCGGGCCGGCAGGACGTAGGCCGGGGTCCGCTGGAAGACGGTCAGGGAAGCCGCATCGGCGGCGATGACGGGAACGGCCTGGACGCCCGAGCATCCGGTGCCGATCACGGCGACCCGCTTCCCGGCGAAGGAGACGTCCTCGTGCGGCCACCGCGCGGTGTGGTGGACGGCGCCGGCGAAGCTGTCGACGCCGGGTATCTCCGGGTCCTTGGGGACCGACATGCAGCCGGTCGTCAGGATCACGAAGCGGGCGGTGACGGTCCGTCCGGTGTCCGTGGACAGCCGCCAGCGCTGATCGTGCCCGTCGTACACGGCTCGTGTGACGCGAGTGCGCAGGACGACGTCCTCGCGCAGGTCGAACCGGTCGGCGACGTGGTGGAGGTAGCGCAGGATCTCCGGCTGGGCGGCGTAGCGTTCGCTCCATTCCCACTCCTGGTCGAGTTCCGGGGAGAAGGAGTAGGAGTACGACATGCTCTCGATGTCGCAGCGGGCCCCGGGATACCGGTTCCAGTACCACGTTCCGCCGATGTCGTCGCCAGCTTCGAAGGCCACGGCCGTCAGGCCGAGTTCCCGCAGCCGGTAAAGCTGGTAGAGGCCGGATAATCCGGCTCCGACGACCACGGCGTCGACCTGGTCGACGGCGGACGGGCGGCCGTCGGACACCATCGGAGCGCTCGTGGGAGAACTCGTCGGACGGCTCATCTGTGGGCTCCTGTTCTGCCGGATCACGGACGGGGGTGATGGGGGGCGGGAGATGTCGTGGCGGGTGCCGGGTCGTCCTCCCGCGTACGGACTGCCCGGTCGCCCGTCAGGTGGGGCGGCTGCCGCTCATCGCCACCGCCGGGACGACCGCGAGGGCGAGGGCCCCGGCGGCCACCGCCAGGACCGGATATCCGGTGCCGCCCATCACCAGCCCCGAGGCCATGCCGCCGGTCGCGCCCGCCACGGACATCCCCACGTCCGCGAGGCCCTGCACCGCGGCCCGGTTCTCGGCGGGCGCGGCGTCCGTGAGCATGGCCGTGCCGCCGAGCAGGGCCAGGTTCCAGCCGGCTCCGAGGAGGACCAGCGCGCAGGCCAGGAGGGGGACGGAGGTCGGCTGGGCGAGGCCGGCGAGCAGAGCCGCGCCCAGTAGGACGGCTCCGGCCGCGGTGGCGACCCGCCGCCCGCCGATCCGGTCCGCGAGCAGGCCGCTCAGCGGTGACGGCAGGAACATCGCGCCCACGTGCAGGGCGATGACCAGGCCCACCGCCTGTGCCGTGTGGCCGTGATCTGCCATGTGGACGGGCGTCATGGTCATCACTGCGATCATCACGAGCTGCGCGGTGATCATCACGGTGGCACCGGTGACGACGCCAAGGGTGGGGCGCCCTGTAGGGGCGGCCCCGGGTGCCTGGGGCGGGGCCGGGGGCAGCGGGTCCGGGCGCAGCCCCACCACCAGCACGAGCGCGGCGGCCACGTACGCGACCGCCGCCAGCAGGAAGGGACCCGTCAGCCGCGGCAGGCCCCAGGTGCCGGCGAGATCACCGGTGGGTCCGGTCAGATTCGGGCCCACGACCGCTCCCAGGGTCATGGCGAACAGGACGGTTCCGGCGGCCCGGCCGCGTCGTTCGGGCGGAGCGAGCTCGGCGCCCGCGTAGCGTGCCAGGAGCCCGGTGACCGTGCCCGCCCCGTACACGAAGAGGGCGGCCAGGAGCAGGACGGGCCAGCGCGCCGCGGCTCCCGCGACCACGCCCGCGCTGCCCAGCGCGGCGATGCCGTTGCCGAGCGCCAGTCCCGGACCGCGCCCGAAGCGCCGGCTGACGCGCCCGAGACCCGCCGCTCCGAAGGCCGCGCCGGCGGTGTAGAGCGCGGCCGGGAGTCCGGCCAGACCGGTCGAGCCGAGCAGGTCCTGGGCGAGGAGCGCGCCGACGGTGATGCCGGCCGCCATGCCCGCGCCGCCGAGCGTCTGCGAGATGCCGAGCACCGTCAGGGCGCGGCGCTGTTCATGGGAGAACCCCGCCCCCGTGGCCGGGGAGACCGTCTGGGTCACGTGTGATCCCGCACGGGAACCGCCTTCGGTCCGTCGGGCGTTCCTGCCTCGTCGACCAGGCCGGAGATCTCGGTCAGCGACATGTGCAGTTCGTCGTGCAGGAACCGCACGATCGTCCAGTGCGGCAGGGCGTCGGCGTCGAAGGGGCCGAACTCGGCCGTGTAGAGGGGGATCCAGCGCAGGGCCTCCTCGGCGGCGGTCTGCCGTCCGGGCGCTTCCTGGTAGGCGCCGTAGGAGATGCTGCGGTGGTGGATGAAGTGTCCTCCGGGCAGCCGCTGTTCGCACAGTTCGCGGTACTCGCGCGTCTGCAGGATGAGGTAGTGCCATATTTCGTCGATGTCCTGCTCGACGGGGAGGAAGAGGCCGCCGAGCCGGTCGGGGTGGCGGGAGACGAGGTAGAGGTAGCGCAGGCACTCGCGGACCCGGTGTCGCACGACCGCCGCGGACGGGGCGTCTGGCTCGGCCGAGAAGTGACGTACCACCTCCTCGTGCAGAGTCGGGCCGAGCAGTTCTTCGGCGGTGGGCGCCCTGTCGGCGGCGTGGGCCGAGGGGGCATGGGCGGCGGACGTGGACATGAGGCTCCTTCGGGGGTCGTCGTCGGGCGCGCCAAGCCGCCGCGTACGCGGGGACGGCCCGTACAAGCGGGCCCCGCGCGCGGGAGGCGACGGGCTCGGTCAAGAAGGGTCGTGCGCGGTCAGCCAGGCGTACTTGCCGGAGCGCCCGACGGGGATGGCAGTGCGGTGCTCCACCTGACAGGCCCGCCCGGTCAGGGCAGCGACGGAGGCGGCCAGCTCGGCCGTCTCGCCGGCTGTGAGCGGCGCGTCGTCAAAGGTCGTGTACGCCAGGCGGCATCGGTCTTCGTCGACCAGGTGCAGCTGATGCAGGAAGACACGGGTGCAAACCCCGGCGATACGGGCGTCCAGGTCGGCCTGGGAGACGGGCCCGTCGGGCGTGCGCAGCAGTTCCTTCTCCCGCCCGCAGAAGGAGACGATCCTCTCCGGATCGGCACTGCCGTCGCGGGTGCGGACACAGTCGCCGGACCGGTAGCGGATCAACGGCATGTAGGGGTTGCGGGTGCTGGTGACGATGAGGCTGTGGATGCCGCTGCCCGGTTCCACGGGGATCAGCTCCACGCTCATGTCCCGCAGATAGGGCTGGTAGCGGCCTTCGGCGTCGCTGTAGAAGAGGTAGCCGAGTTCGGTGCTGCCGAAGAGGTCGACCACCGGGCACTCGAAGTGGGCGCGCAGGTGGGCGCGGACGTTCGACGGCGTGTACTCGTAGGCGTGGACGATGCCGGCGGGACGGGGAAAGTCGCTCCACAGGCCCCATGCGGAGACTTTGCGGACCAGGTGCGCCAGGTGGTAGCCGGAACAGTCCAGCAGATAGGCGCCGTCGGGGTGAGTGGTGGCCGCCTCACGGATCTCGGTGAGCATGCGCTCGACTTCTTCGCGGTCCCAGTCGGCAGGGTCGAGGCGGCGGTTGAGGTACAAGGTGCGGTCGTCGAGCCAGCGTTCGCCGGGGGTGGTGCCGGGCTTGCGGGCGTTCACCCGGGCCACGTGCTCGGTGGCGAGGACGGTGGTCAGTGAGACCCGTCGGGCGCCTTCGTGCCACGAGGTGCCAAGATCGGGGTGCTCGCTCCACAGGCGGTAGTACGAGCGGAGCAGGAAGTAGGGCGGCCGGATGAGCTGCATGCGGGCGTGGTTGGTGCCGGTGGAGAGCACGAACTCGGCCTCTCCCGCTTCCAGCGCGCGGGCCAGCGCGGGGGTCATCCAGTTGTCGGGGAACCCGCGGGCTATCTCCGGCTTCTCCAGGATCGGAAAGTGACCGCGCTCGATGGAGGCGCGGTAGATCGGGATGTCGCGCACCTTGTCCAGGACGTCGGCACTCGGCAGGCGCTTCACGGGAGCTCTCCGGGGCGGGTCGGCGGCGGGTGGGGCGAGTGAGGACTGTCGACGCGGCGACGGCCGCGCCGACAGCCCGGGGCATCACCGGGTCAGGAGATGCAGCCGCTCTTGGTGGTGGTGCTGATGCAGCCGTCCTTGGTGGTGGTGCTGATACACCCGTCCTTGGCGGCCTGGGTGGAGTTGGCGGCGACCCACTTGTGCCACACGGGCTCCTGCGTCATGCGCTTGATGAGCTGATCCATGGTGAGACCTCCTGGAATCGAAGAGAGGGGCACACGTTCGTCAAAAGACGGCTTCGCGACGGCCGTCCATCGGCATCGAACGTAAAGAGATGGTCAATCAGACGTCAAGAGCCGACTTGCTGATTGACCTGAACTGCACACCTCGCCCAATTTCGAGCCGAGCGCGGCCCGCGAACTCGACAGGATTCGCGTACGTGCGGAGGCCTCTCACGTCCACGCGAAAAGGGACGCCCCGAACCGACCCGCTGCCGGACGGCCCGGCCGCGACGGCGCACCGGGGCCGCCCGCGGAGACGAGGCGTACGCCTCAGGGGCCGCACCATAAATCCGGCATGGGTTCCGAAGCGTTTCGCAGAAGTCGGCGAAGTGGGCATTTCCCCTCGCACACGCAGTGGTGACGCCCATGGAACGACCGATGGCGGCATGGTCGATGATGAGCCAGCCGGTGAGGCGAACCCGGCTCATGAACGCGGATCCGGCCAAACAACCCTCACTTTTTGGGCTCTTTCCTGGCCGACACGTGCAGTTAACCTTGCAAGCAACTTTACTTGCTCATGGTGTCCTTGACCAATAGTTGACGATCTCTTGGTTTGAGCCACGGGCGTGAACCTGCCGGAAGGGGAGAACGTGCTGCGAGCCACGACGCCCCGGAGCGTGTCGGCGTTCTGTTCCGTCCCGCTGCCAGCGTCCCCGCTCCTCGCCGCCGCGGCTTCCTTCACCCACGCTCACCCCTCTGGCCGTCCCGCCGTCGGCGGCCGGGCCGGGGCCACCCCTACCGGCCCGGAGCCGCACAGTGGGGCATCGAACCGAGGACCGGTGGCCGGACTCGACCGCGCCGCGCCCAACGCCGTGCACGGCCGCGCGTCGAGTAGATCCAGGGCCCCTTCCGGGGCCGCGCTTCAGATGTTCCGCCGCTGATCCGGTGGAACGCCCCCCACATCTCCGTCATGCACACCCGACGCGCTGTTACGGCGCGCCAGGAGGAATCACCACACCATGCAGCCTCTCATCGACAACGCGCGTACCTTCGGACGGCGTCCCGAGGATTTCGCGGGCCTCGCCGCAGGCCAGTCCCCCGAGGTCCTGTTCATCACCTGCTCCGACTCCCGGGTCGTACCGGCCCTCATCACGGGCGCCCGGCCCGGCGAGCTGTTCGAGCTGCGCACCGCCGGCAACATCGTTCCCCCGTACGCCTCCACCACCCCCACCGGCGAGGCGGCCACGATCGAGTACGCCGTAGAAGTCCTCGGCGTCAAGGACATCGTGGTGTGCGGCCACTCCCACTGCGGTGCGGTCGGTGCCGTGGTGCGCGGTGACGACCTGAACTCGGTTCCCGCCGTACGGGACTGGCTCGCGCACGCCGTGAAAGAACCCGAGTGCTCCGACCCCACCGACCCTACGGTCGCCGAGGCGGTGCAGAACCACGTCCTGACGCAGCTCCTGCGGCTGCGCTCCTACCCCTGCGTCGAGCAGCGCCTGCGAGCCGACGGACTCCGCCTGCACGGCTGGTACTACGAGGTCCACACCGGACTCGTACGCGAACACCGCGCGGACACCGACACATTCGAAACGCTCTGAGGGAACAGGTGAACGCCATGCTGTCCAAGTTCCCCCACTTACGTCAGGACTTCCTCGCCTCCATCGTCGTCTTCCTCGTCGCGGTGCCCCTGTGCGTGGGAGTGGCGGTCGCCTCCGGCGTCCCGGCCGAACTGGGGCTTGTCACCGGCATCGTCGGCGGACTCGTCACCGGCCTCATGCGCGGCAGCAGTCTCCAGGTGTCAGGACCGGCCGCCGGCCTGACCGTGATCGTCTTCGAGGCGGTCAGCGAGTTCGGGGTGAGCACGCTCGGTGTGATCGTACTGATCGCCGGCCTGCTCCAGCTCGCCATGGGGTTCTTCCGGATCGGCCGCTGGTTCAGGGCCATATCCGTCTCCGTCGTCGAGGGCATGCTCTGCGGTATCGGCCTGGTGATCATCGCCGGGCAGATCTACGCCGCGGCGGGCCTGAAGGCCCCGGAGACCGGCATCGGGAAGATCACGGGTCTGCCCCGCGCGTTCGCCGACGCGTTCGGGAGCACCGAGGCCCTGGCCTCCCTCGCGATCGGCGCGGGCACCATCGCCGTCATCGTGCTGTGGAGGAGGCTG
This sequence comes from Streptomyces subrutilus, assembly GCF_001746425.1. GTDB lineage: Bacteria > Actinomycetota > Actinomycetes > Streptomycetales > Streptomycetaceae > Streptomyces > Streptomyces subrutilus_A. The sequence goes on from NZ_MEHK01000001.1 coordinate 1,444,037, forward strand.
CCGAAGCAAGCGCAGTCCGTGCCCGGGGCCCTCGCCGCGGTGGTGCTGGCGACGGCCACCGCTCTCGGTCTCGGGCTGCCGGTCGCCACCGTCAAGGTGGAGGGTCTGCTCGGTGTCGTCCAGCCGCCCGGCGCCGAGGCCTTCGGCGAACTGGCCAGTCCCGCCATCTGGGGCACGATCATCGCGTTCGCGCTGATCGCCTCGGCGGAGAGCCTGTTCAGCGCGGCCGCTGTGGACCGGCTGCACGACGGTCCGCGCACCGAGTACGACAAGGAGATGGTCGCCCAGGGCACGGGCAACACAGTCTGCGGCCTGCTCGGCGCCCTGCCCATGACCGCGGTCATCGTCCGCAGCTCGGCCAACGTCAACGCCGGTGCGAAGACCAGGGCGTCGCGGGTCCTGCACGGTGTGTGGCTGCTGCTGTTCGCCGCCGCGCTCCCGTTCGCCCTGGCGCTGATCCCCCTGCCCGCGCTCGCCGGCATCCTCGTCCACGCGGGCTGGAAACTGATCCCATTCCGCCAGGTCTCCGCGTTGTGGCGGGAGCACAGGGGCGAGGCGGCGATCCTGGTGATCACGGCCCTCGCCATCGTCGTGGTGAACATGTTCGAGGGCGTCCTGATCGGTCTGGCCCTGGCAGTCGCCAAGACCGCCTGGGAGGCCTCACACGTCAAACTGGAAGTCATCGACAAGGGCGCGGGCCCCATCGAGGCGTACCTGGCAGGCAACGCCACGTTCCTCCGCCTGCCGAAAATCCTCGACACGCTGGAGTCCCTCCCGCAGGACCGCCCGGTCGAACTCGACCTGTCAGGACTGCACCACCTCGACCACGCCTGCCGTACAGCGCTGGAGAGCTGGGCCGAACGGCACAGCGCGACCGGCATCGAACCGGTGAAGCTCACCACCGCGGCCTGAGCCGGCGAACGACGGATCGGTCCCGGCCGTCAGAGGTCGCCAGGCTACCGGCAGCCCCGGCGTCTGGCGGTCGGGAGACGATCAGGCGCACCGCACATGAGGACATCGGGCTCCGGTGCCCGCAGGTGCAGAAACCTGAGCCGAGGCTGGGCGTCGGATCACCGTTTCGGACGCCCGGCCCCGGAACGTGTCCGGGTCGGTACGCCTCGCGCAGCCGGGGAGGGGTCCACGATCGACTACGGGAAGCGGGTTGCAGGACGCCGACCGGGGCGTGGCGTCCTGTCAGGCGCGAAAGAGCGCTGCGGCTCCCAAGGAGACGTCGAACCGGTCGCACCAGACGCTGACACTGGGGTACTTCGACCAGTCGAGGTCCGCAGGCAGAGGGTAGTTCTGGTCATCCTTGTTGCCCTTGAGCCGGACCAGGTCGACGTGGCGTCCGTCGTCGAAGACCCTCCAGCCGGCCATGCCCTCCCTGACCGGCGCGTCGCTCAGCAGGACGTGCAGATCGGGGCCGTTGCTGGTGTCGAGCCGGGCACCATCGTAGCCCTTGACCTCGCCGAAGCGGTCGGACGTCATCCAGTCCTCGCGGGCCTTGCGGATCTCCTCGTCCGTGCGGCCCACGAAGTTCCACCACCACTTGATCCGTCGAAGTTTCCGCAGGCCAAAGGCACCCTAGTCCATCAAAGTCAGCAAAAGTCAGCATTGGCATGCCTCCGAGGACTCGATCTGTCCTCAAATCGCCAGCTGATCTCAAGTCGTGTCCTCAAATCACCGAAGCTAGAGCCGGACGCAGGCGAGGTTGGTCGGCGCCAGGACCGGGCCAGTGCAGCCCAAACGGCACGCTCATCCGGTGCCCGGAGAAGCCCTACGACCCGGAGAACCCCACCGACGCCGGGTACTGCGGGGGCTGGCACCGCGTCCTTGTGCCCGCGCATCAGTCGAGCACCTTCACAGGGGAAGGCGGCCTGACCTCACCCAATTCATCGTGGAAGCTGCGGCCGGCGAGCGAATCCCGTTCCAACGGGGCGGCCACCACGGTTGGCTCCCCGCACAGCAGTGGCAGCAATACCTCAAGGCGAACGGGCCCCGCTCGGACGACAAGGAGCGCCAGTCATCTGTACGACAGGGGGACCGGCGCGACAGATGCACCGAGGATCGTCCGGCTTCGGAGGTGCGGGTTGAGCCGAAGCAGAGACGTGGTAGCCGCGCAATCGTCCTTGAGTCCCGCCCCCGGGAAACCGAGGCCGCCAGGGTTCCGGTCGACGCGTCGGGTCAAGCGATCCCGCTCTGCCGCTTCGGCTGCGGTCAGCCCGCCAGCCTTCGAGGACCCGAAGGGCTGCCCGAGCACTTCTCGTGCCGCAGGAAGCATGAGGCGTGATCTGTCGGCCACCACTGCCCCCGGCTTCATCACCTGGTGTCAGAGCCCCCTGAGCCTACTCAGGGGGCTCTGACTTACGCCCTGCGCTCACCCGCTCAGCGCAGGCCGCTGCCCTGCACCCGCAGACAGTCACTCCACGTGCCTTTGTCAGCAGCTGCAGTGGCGTGATGTCCCGTGCCACCAGCCCCGCCGCAACGTCCCTTCCTGGGGAGAATCTGGGGAGTATTGGCGGTCCTGGGGAGCGCGTGGGGAGAATCGACCGCGTAACGCAGCACAATCTCGAAAGACACTGAAAGACTTGTCCGCGCAGGTCAGGGGTGGGCACAGCCGCATCAATGCAGGTCAGCGCCAGCAGGTGGACAACTTCATGACGTAGGTACCGAGGTCGTCGGCCTCGACGATCCCCGGGAGCGAGCCGCCCTCACGCAGGGGCGTGACGTAGCGGGTCGCGATCACTTCGGACAGCATCCGCCCAGGTTACGGGGGTCAGGTCGCGGGAGCCCACCGCATGAGGAGGGCTTCGGCCGTGGTGATGGTCGCGACCAGCGCGAGGGAGTTGCGGATCACCTCGGCGGTGCAGGAGGCGGGGACACCGGCGATGGCGTCGGCCGGGACCACCACCTGGTAGCCGAGGTTCACGGCGTCGAAGACGGTGTTGGGGATCGCGATGTTGGAGGAGACGCCGGTGACGACGAGGGTGCGCACGCCCAGGTTGCGCAGCAGGGCGTCCAGGTCGGTGCCGGCCATCGGGGAGAGCCCGTGCAGCCGGCGGACCACCAGGTCCTGCTCGGCCACCGCGAGCGGGGCGGCGAGCCGTACCGCCTCGGTGCCGGAGATCTGGCGTACGGGCAGCTTCCCGGCGGCCCGGAACAGCCGGGCGTTGGTGTTGGCCCCGCGCCCGTCCGGCCGCCGTTCGGCGACGGCGTGCAGTACCTGGATGCCGGCCCCCCGCGCGGCTTCGGCCAGCGCGGCCACCCGCTCCAGCATCCCGGAGTCCCGGGCCTCCTTCGCGAGCTCGGGCAGCGCGCTCTCCTCGCCGACGACGCCGTTCTGGCACTCGACGGTGAGCAGCGCGGTGGTGGCGGGATCGAGATCCGGCATGGCTCCCCCTGGCGTATCGGCCGACGAGCCCGCATGATTCCTGACACACAGTCAGATGTGAAGGGGTGCGGGACGGATGGACGAGACACGCCCGGCGGGGCCGCAGCGGCGGGGCCGCCGGATCATGATGACCGACGAGGAGGTGGACGCCTTCCTCCGCGAGCAGCGCACCTGCCGCGTGGCCACGGTCTCCCCGGACGGCCGCCCGCACGTGGGCGCCCTGTGGTTCGCCTGGGACGGCAGCTCCCTGTGGCTGTACTCGATCACCCGCAGCCGGCGCTGGTCCGACCTGCGCGAGGACCCGCGGATCTCGGTGGTCGTGGACTCCGGCGAGGCGTACGGCGAACTGCGCGGCGTGGAACTGTCCGGCAGCGCCGTCTTCGTGGGCGAGGCCCCGCGCACCGGTGAACCCTGTCCGGAGCTGGCGGAGGCCGAGAGGATCTTCCCGGTGAAGAACTTCGGCCTCGATGAGATGCCGCACGACGGCCGCCACGCCTGGATCCGCCTGACCCCGGAGTCGGTCGTCTCCTGGGACTTCCGCAAGCTCTAGGTGTGTTGTTCGGAGCCGCGCTGGTACGGATGGGCGGCGGCCTGCTCCAGCGCCTCGACCGCGGCGCGGATGGAGGGGCGGCGGTCGGCGTCCGCCCGCCACACGGCGTACACGTGCCGGCGTACGGAGTCGCACACCGGCAGCAGCCGCACCCCGGCCGGCGTCGGGCCGCGGCCCAGCTTCGGCGCCACGCACACCCCGAGCCCGGCCTCCACGAACGCCAGCTGGGTGTGGTGCTCCTCGGCGATGTGGGCGATGCGCGGCTCGATGCCCGTGCCGCGGAGGGTGAAGACCAGCCACTCGTGGCAGAACTGCCCCTCGTTCCAGGAGATCCAGTCGTCGTCGGCGAACTCGGCGAGGGTGATCTGCGTCCGGTCGGCCAGCCGGTGGCCGACCGGGACCGCGATGTCGACGGAGTCGTCGAGCAGGTGCGTCCGGGTGAGTTCGGCGGGGACCGGCATGCGCTTGTTGTGCCAGTCGATGGCCAGCGCCAGGTCGAGGTCCCCGCGCACGACGGCGGCCATGCTCTCCTCGGGCTCCTGCTCGCGGACCCTCACCCGCAGCTCCGGATGGCCCTCGCGCAGGGCGGACACGGCCCGGGGCAGCAGGCCGCGCATGGCGGTCGGGAAGGCCCCGATGCGCAGCTCGCCGACCGCGCAGCCCCGTTGGGCCTCCACGTCGGCCTGGGCGAGCTCCACTTGCGAGATGATCCGGGCGGCGTGGTCGGCGAGCAGCCGCCCGGCGTCGGTGAGCCGGACGCCGCGCCCGTTCCGGGCGAGCAGGGGCTGGCCGACCTCGCGCTCGAGCTTGGCCATCTGCTGGGAGACCGCCGAGGTCGTGACGTGGAGTCCGTCGGCCGCGCCGCTGACCGAGCCGTGGCGGGCGAGGGCGTCGAGGGTGCGCAGGCGCTCCAGGTTCAACATGTAAGAAATGCTACGCCGTCACGCCGAGAAACTCTCGCTTGTTCTACGAAGTTGATACGCGCACAGTAAGGGCATGAGCGCACCCACCACTCCCCGCCCCACCCTCTCTCCGACCGTCCCGCGCACCACCACGGGCACCGCGGGCACCCGCCGGGGCCTCATCCTGGACTGGCGCGTCCGCTTCGCGATCCTCTCGGTCGTCTGGGGCTTCAGCTTCCTGCTGATCAAGGTGGGCACCGAAGCGTACGCGCCGTTCCAGGTGGCCCTGGGCCGCGTCCTGTTCGGCGCGCTCGCCCTCGTCTCCGTGCTGCTGGTCCGCCGGGAGCCGCTGCCGCGGGGGCTGCGCACCTGGGGCCACCTCGGCGTGGCGGCGCTGCTGCTCAACACGGCCCCGTTCTCGCTGTTCGCCTACGCGGAGCTGAGCATCCCCTCCAGCCTGGCCGGCATCTGCAACGCCACCTCCCCGCTGTGGGGGATGGCCCTGTCCCTGGTCGCCCTGTCCGAGGACCGCCCGACGCGCCGCCGCGTGGCCGGGCTCGGCCTGGGCTTCCTCGGCGTCCTGACCGTCCTCGGCGCCTGGCAGGGCTTCTCCGGGGTCGACGCCAAGGGCACCGCCTTCGCCCTGCTGGCCTCGCTCTGCTACCCGGTCGGCTGGATCTACGTCCGCCGCACGCTGGCCGGGACCCCGGGCTCCCCGGTGGCCCTGACCGGCGGCCAGCTGATGGTCTCCACGCTTCAGCTGGCCCTGGTCAGCGCACTGTTCACGGCGGCCCCGACCTCGTTCCCGCTGTGGCCGACCCTGTCGGTGATCGCCCTGGGCGCGCTCGGCACGGGCATGGCGCTCCAGATGCAGTACGGCCTGGTCTCGGAGATCGGCCCGACCACGGCCCAGATGGTCACGTACTTCATCCCGGTCATCGCCACCACGGCGGGCGTCCTGGTCCTCGGCGAACAGCTCCACTGGAACACCCCGGTGGGCGCCGCGATCGTCCTGGCCGGCGCGGCCCTCACCCAGACCCGCCCCGGGGCCCGCGGGCCCGCGTAGCGGCTGCTACGGTCCGGGCGATCACCACACGTCCCGGGGGGAACTCATGAGCACCGCAATCGTCCTGCTGACACTGGGTCTGGCCGGCGCCGTCCCCGGCGGCTGGGTCGCACTGAACGTGCGGGGCTCGGCCGCCTCGCTGGAGCGCTGGGCCGACGGCAACGCCCAGCTGCGCATGCACGCCCGGGGCGACCTGGGCCCGGTGGAGCGGCGGCTCTCGGCCCGCCTCTACCGCGTCCTCGGCACGGTGATGGCCCTGGGCGGATGCGTCATCATCCTCGGTGGACTGCTGGAACTCGCCTGACGCGCCGCCGCGGTCCCCGGTCCGCGGTCAGACGTACCTGACCCCCGCCGCCCCCGGCCGGACGGCGGCGGCCACGGCGTCCGCCAGGGCCGGGACGTCCGCGGCCGCCACCTGCGACACCGTCAGCCGCACGCCCGGTTCCGACTCGACCCGGAACCGGGCCCCGGCCGTCACCGCCCAGCCAGCGGCCAGCAGCCGCGTCACCACGCCCGTCTCGTCGGCCACCGGCACCCACACGTTCATCCCGGTCCGCCCGTGCGCCCGCACGCCCCGCCCGGCCAACGCCGCGACCAGCGCGTCCCGGCGCTCGCCGTACGAGCGGGCCACCGCGGCCCGGTCCACCGCGCCCGAGGTCCACAGCTCCACCACCGCGCACTGCAGCAGCCGGCTCACCCACCCGGGCCCCAGCCGCTGCCTGCCCCGGACCCGGTCCAGCGTCACCTCGTCCCCCGTCAGCACCGCCAGCCGCAGGTCCGGCCCGTAGGCCTTGGCCGTCGACCGGACCAGCACCCAGTGCCGGGTGACCCCGCCCAGCACATGCAGGGGCAGGTCCACGATCGCGTGCCCGTGGTCGTCGTCGATCACCAGTACCCCGGGGTGGTCCGCCAGCAGCGCCCGCAGCCGGGCGGCCCGCTCCGCGCTCACCGCGGCCCCGGTCGGGTTCTGCGCCCGTGAGGTCACCACCAGCGCCCGGGCCCCGGCCTCCAGCGCCCGCGCCACCGCCTGGACCTGCGGCCCCTCGTCGTCCACGGCCACCGGCAGCACCCGCAGCCCGAGCGCCGGGACCAGGTCCAGCACGCTCCCCCAGCCCGGGTCCTCGACCGCGACCGCGTCCCCGGGGCGCAGGTGCGCGGCAAGCACCCGTTCGATCCCGTCCAGGGCGCCCGAGGTCAGCGCGACCGGCCCGGCCGGGACCCCGTCGGCGTCGAGGTCGGCCCGGGCCAGCCGCGCCAGTTCCGGGTCGACCGGGTCCTGCCCGTAGAGGGTCGGCGCCTGCGCGTACCGCCGGGCGGCCGCCGCCAGTGCGCCGTCCAGCGGCGGCAGCAGCGCCACGTCCGGGTTGCCGGAGGTGAGGTCCCGCACGCCCGCCGGCACCGCCATCCGCAGGGCGTCCCGCGGCGCGCTGGAGGGACGGGCGCGCACCCGGCTGCCGCGCCGCCCGTCGGTCTCGATGACCCCGCGCTCGCGCAGCGTCCGGTACGCGGCCGCCACGGTGTTGGGGTTCACCCCCAGCGCGGCCGCCAGCTCCCGCATCGGGGGCAGCAGCGCCCCCGGCGCGAGCGCGCCCGATCCCACACCCGCTTCGACACTGGCCGCGATATCCGATGCGCGGCGCCCGGCGATCCGATAGTCTCCTAGCACAAACTATATTATGCACTAGTGCAACGGAGTCCGCATCATGACCGCCACGCCCGCCACGGAAGCGCCCGCGTCGCCCGGGGCGACCACCTCGCCCGACGCGTACGAGCCCACCGACCGCACGGTGCCGACCCGCTCCCGCGACCGGGCGCGCTACGACCGCGAGACGGTGCACTCGATACTCGACCAGGCCTACGTCTGCCACCTCGGCTTCGTCCGCGACGGCGCCCCGGTGGTGCTGCCGACCCTCTTCGGCCGGGTCGGCGAGGCGCTCTACATCCACGGCTCCACGGGTTCGCGCCCACTGCGCGCGGCCGGCATGGCCGACCCGGGGCTGCCGGTCTGCGTGACCGTGACGCACGTGGACGGCTTGGTGCTGGCCCGCTCGGCGTTCCACCACTCGCTGAACTACCGCTCGGTGGTCGTGCACGGCACCGCCTACCAGGTCACGGACGAGGAGGAGTGCCGGACGGCCCTCGACGCCCTCGTCGACCACGTGGTCCCGGGCCGCTCCGCCGACTCCCGGCCGGCCAACGCCAAGGAGCTGGCCGCCACCGCGGTGATCCGTCTGGATCTGACCGAGGTGTCGGCGAAGATCCGTACCGGCGGGCCGAACGACGACGCCGAGGACATGGCGCTGCCGTACTGGGCGGGCGTGGTGCCGGTCGCTCCGGCGTACGGGACGCCGGTCCCGGCGGCCGACCTGGCCCCCGGGACCGCCACTCCGGACTACCTCGCGGCGCTCTGACCCGAAACTTCGGCAGCGCGGACGGGCCCCGCCGGCGGCCCGTCCGCCCGCCCGTCCGCCGGCCCGCCGACCGTCCCCGTCACCTCCCCCGGCCGCCGCGCCTCCGACGCGATCAGGGCGCCCACGGCCGCCAGCAGCAGTACGGTGCCCAGCACCACGGCGCCGGTCAGCCGCTCCCCGAGCAGCAGTACGGCGATCACGGCCGCGCTCACCGGCTCGATCAGCATGATCACGGACACGGTGGCGGCCCGTACGGCGGCCGCTCCGGTGAAGTAGAGCGCGTACGCCAGGGCCGTCGGCACGGTGGCGACGTACACCAGCAGCCACAGCACCCGTCCCAGGTCGGCGGTGTGCGGCAGCAGCCCCTCGACCGCGGCGAGCGGCAGCAGGCACACCGTGCCCACCGCGACCGACCACGCGGTGGTCACCAGCGGATCGCCGCCGGCCCCGCGCCGCCCGAGGAAACGGGCCCGCAGGGTCATCGCCGCGTATCCGGCGGCCGACAGCAGCGCCCAGCCGACACCGAGCGGGCGCACTTCCCCGCCCCCGCTGCCCAGCACCAGGACGACGAGCCCGGCCAGCGCCCCGGCGACGGCGGCCGCGCCGCCCCTGCCGAGCCGCTCGCCCATCCAGTACCGCGCCCCGAGCGCGATCAGCACGGGCCCGGCGCCGAGGGTGACCACGGTGCCGACGGCGAGGCCGGTCTCGCGCACGGCGGCGAAGTAGGCGGCCTGGAACAGCGTGAACAGCAGACCGGTCGCGATCAGCGAGCCGGCCGAGGGCCGCATCCGCGCGGCCCCGGAGCGCCTGCGCCGGCGCGGCCGGCGTACCGCGAGCACCCCGAGCAGCACCGCGAGCCCGCCCGCGCACCGCCAGAACGACAGGGCGAGCGGACCGAGGTCACTGGCGAGGAAGAGGAGGGAGGCGGCCGCCCCGGCGGTGCCCCAGGCGGCTCCGGCGACGACGAGGTACAGCAGACTGCGCCCGGCAGCGGGCGATTGGTTCGACACGTGGTTCTCCGCGCATGCGTGTGAAGGATGAGAAGTGCGGGTCATCGCTTCGCGGGCAGCGCTCACCCGCCCGGGGACTCCCCGGGCAGGGGGAACTCGTACGAGGAGGTGCCGCCCGCGCTAGGCGGAGGCGGGAGGGGGAAGCACGGTCGAAGGCATGGGCGCCACCCTAGGCCCTGGTCGTCTCGCGGTCCACCACGGCCGGACCGGCCCCGGCCGGGACCGGGGCGAGGGCGGGAGCCGGCCGCGAGGACTGCGCGATGAAGGCGCCGCCCAGCACCAGCCCGCCGCCGACGATCTGCCAGGTGGAGAGGTGCTCGCCGAGCAGGATCCAGGCCAGCACGGTGGCGACGACCGCCTCCAGGAAGGCCACCACGCCCGCCACCTGCGGCGAGAGCCTGCGTACGGAGACCACGCCGGTCAGGTACGCGAAGACGGTCGCGACGAACACCACCCAGGCGAGCAGCACGGGCGCGGGGAGCGTCATGTCGCCCATGGCCGCCCCCCCGCCCAGCACCTGCCAGTCCATCTCCCACGGGCGGGCGATCACCGTCATCACCAGCGTGCCGATGAGCATGCCGTACGCGATCACGCCGAGCGGGTCGGGAGCGTCCTGCTGGTCCGCGCCCTGGTCGGCGAAGACGAAGTAGAAGGCCTGGCACAGGGCCGCGCAGAGGCCGAAGAGCACGCCGAGCGCGTCGAGCCGCAGTCCGGCCCAGATCTCGACGACACAGGCCAGCCCCACGACGGCCACGGCCGCTCCGGCGGCGGCGCCGCGGGTCACGGGCTTGCGCTGGACGAAGCGGATGTAGCCGAGCAGCAGCGCCGGGCCGAGGTACTCCAGCAGCAGGGCCACGCCCACCGGGATCCGGGACAGGGAGGCGAAGTAGAAGGCCTGCACACCGGCGACGGCGACCAGCCCGAAGCCCGCGAGCAGCGCCGGCCGGCGCAGGATGAGGTCACGGTGGCGCCAGGCCAGCGGGGACAGCACGAGCGCTGCCCCGGCCACTCTGAGCCAGACCATGTGGAGGGGGTCCAGACCCGCCTCGATCAGCGGCTTCGCCGCCACTCCGGAACCGCCGAACGCGACCGCCGAGACGAGGGCGAGCCCCAGTCCGGCGTTTTTCCCTGACGCTTGCATCCGGCCATCATGGCAGGCACCCGACAGGAGCGTCACAGGCATGACACCTGTTGAGACGCAGACGAGACCGGGCTCGTACACCCCTCCAATATCTGACAGGTCGTCAGTATTGAATGTTCCGCCCACCGGAGCTACGTTCCGCCGCACGTACTCGACGAGAAGGGGCGGTCGCATGGCCGAAGTCACCGCGGAATCACGCATCGAGGCGCCCGCCGCGAAGCTCTGGTCCCAGCTGACGGACTGGGACGCGTACGGCCAATGGAGCATGACCCACACCAATTTCCCGAACGGCGGCCCGGAGACCCTCGCGATCGGCGCCACCTTCGCCGAGAACATGAAGATGATGGGCTTCCCGGCCGAGGTCGTCTGGACCGTCTCGGAGCTGGAGGACGAGCGCGTCCTCGCCATCACCGGCAAGGGCCCGATGGGCGTGGCCGTCCTCACCCGGTACACCCTGGTCCCGGACGGCGCGGCCACCACCGTCCGCATCGACGGCGAGTTCACCGGTGCGGCCGTCTCCCTGATGGCGGGCAAGCTCAAGGACTCGGCCACCGCCGCGCTGAACGAATCGCTGCGCAAGCTGGCCGGCCTGGTCTCCTGACCCCTCGCCCCCGCCGTCCGCCCACCTCCACCCCACGTTTCCGTACGCACGACGGCGCGCCCCGCGAGTGACTCGCGGGGCGCGCCGTCGTGGTCGCCCGGGCCGTCCGGTCAGTGCTCGTCGGCCAGGATCAGGTAGAGCTTCTTGCGGGCGTCGTTGACGACCGCGACGGCCTTCTCCCGCTGCTCGGGGGTGCCGGTCTTGAAGACCTGGCCGAAGGCCTCCATCAGCCCGACCCCGGCCGCCCGGACCTCGTGCATCGCCTCGAAGTCGAAGCCGCGCCCGGCGTCCGCCCAGGGCGCGTCCGGGCCCGACTCGGCCTCGCCGCGGCCGGCGTCGGTGAGCGTGAACAGCTTCTTGCCGCCCTCGCTCTCGCTGGTGATGAGCCCCTCGTCCTCGAGCAGCTGCAGGGTCGGGTAGACCGAGCCGGGGCTGGGCTTCCAGGCCCCGCCGCTGCGCTCGCCGATCTCCTGGATCATCTCGTAGCCGTGCATCGGCCGGTCGCCGAGCAGCGCCAGGATCGAGGCGCGCACGTCTCCGCGCCGGGCCCGGCCCCGCGGCCCGCCGCGCCCGCCGCGCCCGCCGAAGGGGCCGCCGCCGAAGGGCGGTCCGAACGGTCCGAAGGCGGCACGACGCCCCTCGAACCCCTCCCGACGATCGGGCCCGCAGTGGCCGTGGCCCCGGCCGTGCTCATGTCCGTGCTGTCCGTGTGAACGCATGACTGCGCTCCTTTCGTCTCGTACGCCGCCTTCACGGTGTATCGATTGTCCGATATCTTCACTATCGATGATCCATCGCGATGCGTCAACGATATATCGGAAACTTCTCCGGCGAACACTGGTGCGGCAGTCCAGTCGCCCCGGATTGGCCTTTGGCGGCGATCGAAAACCCGCCCTACGGTCGGTCCATGCGCATCCGAATCGTCGACGCCTTCACCGACCGCCCCTTCCACGGGAACCCCGCCGGAGTCCTGCTCCTCGACACCGCGTTCCCCCCGGACGCCTGGCTCCAGCAGGTCGCCTCCGAGGTGAACCTCTCCGAGACCGCCTTCGCCCACCCGCTGCCGCCCGGTTCGGACGCCGACTGGGCGCTGCGCTGGTTCACCCCGGCGGCCGAGGTCGACATGTGCGGGCACGCGACCCTCGCCACGGCGCACGTCCTCGCCACCAGCGGCCTCGCCGACGGGCTGGTGCGCTTCAGCGCCCGCTGCGGCGTCCTGACCGCCGAAACCGCCCCGGACGGGGCCGTCACCCTGGACTTCCCGACGTCCTCGCTCACCCCGGCCCCGGCTCCGGCGGCCGTGCAGTACGCCCTCGGCGGCGCCCCGATCCTGTCGGTGCACGACACCGCCGCCCACGTCGGGGACCTGCTGATCGAGCTCGCCGACGAGCGGACGGTCCGCGAACTGGTCCCCGACCACGCCGCCCTGCGGGCCTTCGCCAAGCGCGGGGTGATCGTCACCGCGCAGGCCGAGGATCCCTCGCGCGGGTACGACTTCGTCTCCCGCGGCTTCTTCCCGGCCTTCGGGATCGACGAGGACCCGGTCACCGGCAGCGCGCACACCGCGCTCGCCCCCTTCTGGGCCCAGCGCCTGGGCCGCACGGAGCTGACCGGCCTCCAGGGCGGCGCCCGCCGGGGTCTGGTACGGGTCACTCTGGCGGGCGAGCGCACCCTGCTGACCGGCCACGCGGTGACCGTCCTGGACGGGGAGCTCCTCACCGCCCCGTGACGGGGCCGGCTACGGCGTCGGCAGCCAGCCCACCTTGCCCGCGAGCAGCGCGTACCCGCCGAAGGCCACGATGTCGAGCAGCGCGTGCGCGACGACGAGGGGCCCGACCCGGCCCCACCGCCGGTAGGCCAGTACGAAGACGACGCCCATCACCACGTTGCCGATGAAACCGCCGATGCCCTGGTAGAGGTGGTAGGAGCCGCGCAGCAGCGAGCTGGCCAGCAGCGCGGCCATCGGCGACCAGCCGAGCTGGTCCAGCCGCCGCAGCAGGTAGGCCAGCACGATCACCTCCTCCACCACGGAGTTCTGCACCGCGGAGAGGATCAGTACGGGGAACTTCCACCACACGTCGGGCAGGGCCTCCGGCACCACCGTGAGGTTGAACCCGGTGGCCCGCGCCCCCAGGTAGAAGAGGAGCCCGGCGCTCCCGATCCCGGCCGCGACCAGAGCGCCCCGCCCCAGGTCCCCCACCGGGCGGGTGCGGTCGAAGCCCAGCACCCGCAGGCCCGGCGCGCCCTCGCGGGTCAGCAGGTGCGCCACCAGCAGTACGGGGACCAGGGCGGTCGCGATCCCGAACAGCTGCCAGGCCAGGTCGAGCCAGGGCCGGCCGGGCGCGTACGAGCCGTTGAGCGTGGCGGCCTGGTCCTTGAGGCCGCCCGGTCTGGTGAGCGAGCCGATGAAGCTGATGAGCGCCGAAACCCCGCTCGCGCCCAGCGACAGCGCCAGGACGAGCAGGGTCTCGGTGCGCAGGACACGCCGCCGCCCGTCCGCGTCCAATTCCACGAACACCGGCTCCGGCTCCGCCCGCACGCCCGACTCCCGTCCCGCCATCCCGATACGACCACCCCATACTGCCTCCTCGGGGGGCGGCGGGCGGCCCTGGGGCCGCGGAGGAGGGGCGCGGGCGGATGTCGCCGGGAGAGCCGGGCGGGGTCAGCCTCCGGCGGGCACCGCCCCCTCCCCAGGCCCCACGGGCCAGGTGTGCACGGGATCGCCCTTGTGCATCAGCTCGGTGTAGCGCCGGGTGGTCGCCGCCAGGGCCGCGTCGCGGTCCAGGCCGGACGCGAGCGCCCGGTGGTAGGTGTCCACCTGCCAGGTCGCCCCGTTCGCCCGCCGCCGGCAGCGCTCCTCGATGATGCCGAGGTAGCGGTCCCGGTCCGCGGGCTCGATCCCCCACGCGTCCAGGCCGGCCGCCGCCATCGGCAGCAGCTCGTCCAGGACCAATCGGACCGCCGGCACACTGGCCAGTCCCCCGGCCCGGCCCCGGCGCGGCCAGCGCAGCCGCGCGTCGATCCCGTAGCGGCAGGCCGCGTCGAAGTTGGCCTCCGCCTCGGCGAAGGGCAGCCGGGTCCACACCGGGCGCGGCTCGTCGGCGAGGGTGCGTACGAGCCCGTAGTAGAAGGCGGCGTTGGCGACGACGTCGGCGACGGTGGGCCCGGCCGGCAGCACCCGGTTCTCCACGCGCAGGTGCGGCACCCCGTCGGCGACCCCGTACACGGGCCGGTTCCACCGGTAGACGGTGCCGTTGTGCAGGACCAGCTCCCGGAGCCCCGGCACCCCGCCCTCGGCGAGCACCCGCAGCGGCTCCTCCTCGTCGCAGATGGGCAGCAGGGCCGGGAAGTAGCGCACGTTCTCCGCGAAGAGCTCGTACGGCGAGTCCACCCAGCGCTCCCCGAACCAGGTGCGCGGCCGTACCCCCTGCGCCTGGAGCTCGGGCGGCCGGGTGTCGGTGGCCTGGGTGAACAGCGGCGGCCGCGACTCCCGCCACAGCTCGCGCCCGAACAGGAAGGGCGAGTTCGCGCCCACGGCTATCTGTGCGGCGACCACCGCCTGGGCCGCGTTCCACACGTCCGCGAACCGTGCCGGGGTCACTTGCAGGTGCAGCTGCACGGAGGTGCAGGCGGCCTCGGGCACGATCGACCCGGTGTTCCAGACCAACCGTTCCACGCCGTCGATGTCGAGCGTGAAGTCCTCGCCGCGCATCATCAGGATCTGCTCGTTGAGCAGCGAGTAGCGGTCGACCGCCGAGAGGTTGGCGGTGACCAGGTCCTCCCGGGTGACCGTCGGCAGAATGCCGATCATCACCACACCGGCGTCGATCTCCGCGGCCTGCCGGTGGGCATAGCCCAGACCCGCGCTGAGTTCCTCCGCGAGCTGATCGAATACCCGGCCGCCGAGGCGGTGCGGAAGGACGTTCACCTCCATGTTGAACATTCCGAGTTCGGTCTGGAAATCAGGGCTCGCAATCCGCTCCAGCACCTGGGCATTCACCATTCTCGGCAAGCCGTCGGCACCCGCCAGATTCAACTCGATCTCCAGTCCCATCATGTTCTTGGGACGATCGAACCTCTTCTCCGCCAGAAGTCGCTCCAGCCCCTCCAGACACTCGTGGAGCTTCCTTCGATACCGCTGCCGATCGGACAGGTCGAACCCGCCTGCCACGACCTTCTCCCCCATCGAAGCGTCCCTCCTCGAGTGGCCCCGGCCCAGTGGCGCCCAGGCGGGCATGTACGGTCGATGATGCCCCGGCAGCATGATCCATAACGCGGCGGGGGCGTGCGTGGCGAGGAGCGCGCGCCGGTTTGGCCGACGGGCGTTTTGGCACATTCACCTGGCAAGTCGTTAACCGCAAATTCCGCATCGACTTTGCCGGTTCCGGATAACCGGCGCTTTCCAGCCGAGCCCCTTTCCGGTAACCTCCGAGGTCAGCGCGACATGTTCGCACCTATCCGGCATGAATGCCATGTCAGCGGGACCGGTAAGCGCCTTGCCGGCCATAGGCGGGACAGCTAGCTGAAACACTGGGTGAACACATGTCGTATAAACTCCGCAAACGAGGCAGAGAGTTGGCGCGCGGCCATTGCCCCTCAGCCCCCCTCTGGCCCCAGAATGCGACAGCGCCGTCCGCACCCGCCCCGATTCCACAGGTCTCCCAAGCGAGAGGCGACCCACCATGCCGCTGCATGTCCCCCCGGCCCCCGCACCCGCCCTGCGCAGCGTCCTCGCGGCTCTCGGTTCCCCCACCGCCGTCCACGAGGCACACACTCCCTCCCTGCGCGCCCTCCCGGGGCCGGTGACCGCCGAACTCCCCCTTCCGGTCCACGTCCTGGACCGGTTGAACATCTCGGACCTGGCGTCCGGCGGCAGGCCGCCCCGCACCCGCCTCACCGGCTGGCGGTTCCTGATCCGCAGCGGGGACCGCTACGTCGCGGCCGCCGACACCCGGCTCACACCGGACGGATGGCTCTTCTCCCACTTCTTCGAGGGCCCGTACGTCGCCGCCACCGAACGCGCCCTGCGCCAGGCCGAGTCGCTCGGCACGGCGTACCAGCCGCGGCTGCTGTCCGTACCGGAGCTGTACATGCTGACCCTGTGGCTGCACGGGGCGGTGGGCGCCGACGCCTCCGCCGGGCTGCCCGCGGCCGAGGACCTGCTGATCCCGCTCGCGCCGGCCCCGCCCGGCATCGCCGCGCACCGGCCGCACCCGGTGTCCGAGCTGCTGCGCGTCATGAGCCGCCGGCTGACCCCCGCGACGGCGCCCACCCCGCCCTCGCTGGCCGCGCCGGCGGCCTGACCGGCCCGGTGGCCCGAGTGGCCCATTCGGCCTAGCCCGCTCGGGCCACTTGCGAACCACCCAAAATGACAGGGGAGTTGGCCTGAACCGCCCGCACGAGTGATGCGTCATCAATCTATGAGGACAGCTGGCGGGAAATACCTGCGAAGCGGCTGTCGTGGGGGAAGACTGAGGACAAGCTCCCCGCGGGTGCGGGGATGACCCAGGGGGACGGCCATGAACGACGCATCGAGCCGTAGCACGCAGACCACACCGCAGCGAAAGAACGCATCCATGTGCCAGCACCAGCCAGCCTGCCCGTCAGCCGAATCCGCCGACCGGGAGGCCGCGCTCCCGGTGGCCAACCACCCGGAACAGGGCTGGAGCCTGCTGTGCAACGGCGTCCTGCTCTTCGAGGACACCGGTGAGCTGCTGCCGGACGGCCAGATCATCGCCCCGCACCGCCCGCTCGCGGCGGCCCACGTGGTGAAGGCCGCCTAGCAGGCCGAAACCGGACGGCCCGCCCAGGGAGACGGGCGGACCGGCATACCGGCCGCGGCAACGACGAAGGGGCCGGCCCGGGAGAAATCCCGGACCGGCCCCTCGCTCATGGTCAGTTGTCGTACTCGTCCAGCGGCGGGCAGGAGCACACCAGGTTCCGGTCGCCGAACGCGCCGTCGATGCGGCGCACCGGCGGCCAGTACTTCTCGGCAGCCGTGACCCCGCCCGGGAAGACGGCCTCGTCACGGGTGTACGGGTGGTTCCACTCGCCGCCCAGCGCCGCTGCGGTGTGCGGGGAGTTGGCCAGCGGGTTGTCGTCCGCCGGCCACTCGCCGGCCGCGACCCGCTCGATCTCGCCGCGGATGGCGATCATCGCGTCGCAGAAGCGGTCGATCTCGACGAGGTCCTCGGACTCCGTCGGCTCGATCATCAGCGTGCCGGCCACCGGGAAGGACATGGTCGGCGCGTGGAAGCCGTAGTCGATCAGACGCTTGGCGATGTCGTCCACGCTCACGCCCGTCGCCTTCGACAGCGGGCGCAGGTCGATGATGCACTCGTGCGCGACCAGGTTGCCCGGGCCGGTGTAGAGCACCGGGTAGTGCG
This sequence comes from Streptomyces subrutilus, assembly GCF_001746425.1. Classification (GTDB taxonomy): domain Bacteria; phylum Actinomycetota; class Actinomycetes; order Streptomycetales; family Streptomycetaceae; genus Streptomyces; species Streptomyces subrutilus_A. Next base: position 1,461,495 of record NZ_MEHK01000001.1, read on the forward strand.
GCTCCAGGCGCTTGGCGATGTAGTTCGCGCCGAGCACGGCCACCTGCGTGGCCCGCTTGAGGCCCTCGCCGCCCATGAGGCGCACGTACGACCAGGAGATCGGCAGGATGCCGGCCGAACCCCACGGGGCGGCCGAGATCGGGCCGACGCCCGTCTCGGGGCCCGCGGTCGGCTGGAGCGGGTGGTTCGGCAGGTACGGGGCCAGGTGCGCCCGGACACCGACCGGGCCCACGCCCGGACCCCCGCCACCGTGCGGGATGCAGAAGGTCTTGTGCAGGTTCAGGTGCGAGACGTCGCCGCCGAAGTGACCGGGCTTGGCCAGGCCCACCAGGGCGTTGAGGTTGGCGCCGTCCACGTAGACCTGGCCGCCGGCCTCGTGCACCTGGGCGCAGATCTCGGCGACGTGCTCCTCGAACACACCGTGGGTGGAGGGGTAGGTGATCATCAGCACCGCGAGCTCGTCGCGGTACTGCTCGATCTTGGCGCGCAGGTCGTCCGCGTCGACCTCGCCGTCGTCGGCGGTCTTGACGACGACCACCTTCATACCGGCCATCACGGCGCTCGCGGCGTTGGTGCCGTGCGCGGAGGACGGGATGAGGCAGACGGTGCGCTGCTCGTCGCCGTTCGCGCGGTGGTAGGCGCGGACGGCCAGCAGGCCGGCCAGCTCACCCTGGGACCCGGCGTTGGGCTGGATCGAGACCTTGTCGTAGCCCGTGACCTCGCAGAGACGTTCCTCCAGCTCGTTGATGAGCGTGAGGTACCCCTCGGCCTGCTCGACCGGGGCGAACGGGTGCAGCTGGCCGAACTCGGGCCAGGTCACCGGCTCCATCTCGGTGGTCGCGGTGAGCTTCATGGTGCAGGAGCCCAGCGGGATCATGCCGCGGTCCAGCGCGTAGTCCTTGTCCGAGAGCTTGCGCAGGTAGCGCAGCATCGCGGTCTCGGAGCGGTGCTGGTGGAAGACCGGGTGGGTCAGGTAGTCGTCCGAGCGCAGCAGTCCCTCGGGCAGGGTGTCGTCCGTGGTCGCGTCGAGCGCCGCGATGTCCGCGCTGACACCGAAGGCCGCCCATACGGCCTCGACGTCGGCGCGCAGGGTGGTCTCGTCGCAGGCGACGGACACGTGGTCGGCGTCGGCCCGGTACAGGTTGACCCCGCCCTCGCGGGCGGCGGCGACGACCTCGTCCGCGCGACCCGGGACCCGGGCCGTGATCGTGTCGAAGTACGCGCCGTGCACGATCTCGACCCCGCCGGCCCGCAGGCCCGCGGCGAGCAGCGCGGCGTAGCGGTGGGTGCGCCGGGCGATCGTCCGCAGCCCGTCCGGCCCGTGGTAGACGGCGTACATGGCCGCCATGACGGCGAGCAGCACCTGCGCGGTACAGATGTTGCTGGTGGCCTTCTCACGGCGGATGTGCTGCTCACGGGTCTGCAGCGCCAGGCGGTACGCCTTGTTGCCGTCCGCGTCCACGGAGACGCCGACCAGGCGGCCCGGCAGCGAGCGCGCGTGCTTGGCCTGGACGGCCATGTAGCCGGCGTGCGGTCCGCCGAAGCCCATCGGGACACCGAAGCGCTGCGTGGTGCCGACGGCGATGTCGGCGCCCAGCTCGCCCGGGGAGGTCAGCAGGGTCAGCGCGAGCAGGTCGGCCGAGACGGTGACGATGGCACCGAGCTCGTGCGCCTGGTCGATCAGCGGCTTGATCTCCCGTACGGCACCGGAGGCGCCCGGGTACTGGATCAGCACGCCGAACACGCCGCGCTCGGCGATCTCGGCCGGGATGCCGTCCGAGAGGTCGGCGACGACGACCTCGACGCCCGTGGGCTCGGCGCGGGTCTCGATCACGGCGATGGTCTGCGGCAGCGCGTCCGCGTCGATCAGGAAGACGCCGTTCTTGACCTTGCCCACACGGCGGGCCAGCGACATGGCCTCGGCGGCCGCGGTGCCCTCGTCGAGGAGCGAGGCACCGGAGGTCGGCAGGCCGGTGAGGTCGGCGACGACGGTCTGGAAGTTCAGCAGCGCCTCGAGGCGGCCCTGCGAGATCTCGGGCTGGTACGGCGTGTAGGCCGTGTACCAGGCCGGGTTCTCCATGACGTTGCGCAGGATCACCGGCGGGGTGAAGGTGCCGTAGTAGCCGAGGCCGATCATCGGGGAGAGGACCTGGTTGCGGTCGGCCAGCGAGCGCAGCTCGGCGAGCACCTCGGCCTCGGTCAGCGCCTCGGGCAGGTCGAGCGCTTCGGCGGTCTTGATGACATCCGGCACCGCGGCGGCGGTCAGTTCGTCCAGGGAGCCGTAGCCCACCTGGGCGAGCATCTTCGCCTGCGCCTCGGCATCCGGGCCGATGTGGCGCTGCTCGAAGGGGATGCCTCGCTCCAGCTGGGAGAGCGGAATGCGGTTGGCGGTCATGAACGGAGGCCTCCTGGTCGTATGACCTGCGAGGGGCACCACGGCGCGGGCACCCGGACGGCCTCCCCCTCTGTCATCTCAACCTGAGAGCTTCACCGGATCCACGGGGGTCGCCCGCGAGGTCCGGCTTTCACCGTCGGTGAGGAGTGGGACCGGCACTGCACGCCCGGTACCCGCCCCTGCTTTCCAGAGTGGCCTCGTCCGTGCGGTACGTATGCCTGAGAGATTCCGGGGAGGATTTGCTCCTTCGGCGCCTCCGTCGCGTTCATTCGGAGGACTCTCCCGCACAGGGTCGACAGCCATCACCCAGCCTACCAGCGAGGATCCGGGCACTCCCCGAGTGGCCTCCTTTCCCAATATGCACTTCTGTAGTCGTTACGGAGGAGTTGCGACCATTTGGAGGGACCGTGCAGACCGACATCGATCCGCGCAGCCTGATCGGCCGCAAGGCATTCGACCGCAACGGCACCAAGATCGGCACCATCGACGAGGTCTACCTCGACGACGCCACGGGAGTCCCGGAATGGGCAGCCGTGCGGACCGGCCTGTTCAGCCGGGACGCGTTCGTCCCTCTGGAGCCGAGCGAGCTGGTCGGAGACACCCTGCGGGTGCCCTTCGACCGGAACCTGATCAAGGACGCCCCCGACTTCGGGGTCGGCCGCCACCTCTCCCCCGAACAGGAGCTGCAGCTCTACCACCACTACGGCTTGGACGTGACCCTGCCGAGCGACTTCCAGCGCGACTTCGGCCACCTGGCGGGCGACGAGGGCTAGGCCGTCGGGCCCGGCGGCCGAGGGCCAGCCGTCGGGCCGGGCGGCCGAGGGCCAGCCGTCGGGCCGGGCGGCTCGGCGCCCGGGGAGGCGGCCGGCGGCTCCTCCCCCACCAGCGGCAGCGGGTCGGACGGCTCCAGCTCGGGGTCGTCCACCCGGAAGGTCCGCACCCGGCCGGGCTCCGACCCGGGCCGCTCGAACCGTACGGTCACCCGCCCTACGCCGCTGCCCTGCACCCACCCGGGCCCGTACACCGCATGCCGCACGTCGCTCCCGGCCGCCCACCGGCGCTCCGGAGCGGCCTCGGGCCCCGCGGACGGCTCCGCGCCCTCCGCGTCCTCCAGGGGCCCGGCAGCGGCCCCGGCGGCACCAGCGGCACCCGCAGCCCCTTCCGACCCGTCAGGCCCGGGAGCGGCCTCCCCCGCCTCCCCCTGCCGCACGGCGGCCCTCGACTGGGCGAACAGGTCCTCCTGCGTGTAGTCGGCCAGCCCGGTCACCCCCACGCCCAGCAGCCGCACCCCGCCCGTGGTGTCCACGCCCTCCAGCAGCCGCGCCGCCGCCTCGCGGACGACCGCGGCGTCGTCCGTGGGCCCCCGCAGCGTCTCGGACCGCGTCAGCGTCGAGAAGTCGTACCGGCGCACCTTCAGGACGATCGTGCGCCCCGAGTGCCCGGACCCGCGCAGCCGCTGCACGCACCGGTCCGCGAGCCGCTGCACCTCGGTCCTGATCCGCACCCGGTCGTGCAGGTCCACGTCGAAGGTGTCCTCCACCGACACCGACTTCGCGTCCCGCTCCGCGACCACCGGCCGGTCGTCGATCCCCAGCGCCATCCGGTACAGCCCCACCCCGTGCGAGCGCCCGAGCATCCGCACCAGCTCGTCCTCCCCGGCCTCCGCCAGGTCCCCGACCGCGGTGATCCCGGCGCGGCGCAGGTGCTCGCCGGTGGCCGGGCCGACCCCGGGCAGGGTCCGTACCGACATCGGCGCGAGCAGCTCGCGCTCCGTGCCCGGCTCGATCAGCAGCAGCCCCGCCGGCTTGGCCTCTTCGGACGCCACCTTGGCCAGCATCTTCGACCCCGCCAGCCCCACCGATCCGCTGAGCCCCGTCGCGGCCCGGATGTCCGCCCGCAGCCGCTCCCCGGCGGCCCGGGCGCTCGCCGAGTCGAAGGCGACCGCGCCCGCCTCCAGGTCCACGAAGGCCTCGTCCAGGGAGAGCGGCTCCACCAGCGGCGACAGTTCCCGCAGCAGGGCCATCACCACGTCGCTGACCTGCCGGTACAGGGTGAAGCGCGGAATCAGGTAGGCGCCGTTCGGGCAGAGCCGTCGCGCCTGGGCCATCGGCATCGCCGAATGCACGCCGAACCGCCTCGCCTCGTACGAGGCGGTGGCGACGACGCCGCGCGGCCCGAGGCCGCCCACGATGACGGCCTTGCCCCGCAGACTCGGCTTCGACGCCTGCTCCACGGACGCGTAGAAGGCATCCATGTCCAGATGCAGGATGGTCGGCGCGGCTCTCACATGCCCGATGCTGCCCTACGGGACTGACATTCCCGCGGCGCGGTTCAGCCGGCCCGGTTGCGGCGGGCGGCCAGCTCGTCGGCGGGGTTGTGCCCGAGCAGGGTCTCCCCGGTGTCCACCCGCTCCCCGTGCAGCTGGGACAGAGCGCTCTCCACGTCGCGCCAGACCACGCCCACGGCGATGCCGAAGACGCCCTGCCCGCCCTGGAGCAGGCTCACGACCTGGTCCGGCGAGGTGCACTCGTACACGGTGGCGCCGTCGCTCATCAGCGTCATCCGGTCGAGGTCCGCGAAGCCCCGGTCGCGCAGGTGCTGCACGGCCGTGCGGATGTTCTGCAGCGCGACCCCGGTGTCCAGGAAGCGCTTGACGATCTTGAGGACCACGACGTCGCGGAAGCTGTACAGCCGCTGCGTCCCCGAGCCGTAGGCGGCGCGCACGCTCGGTTCCACCAGCCCGGTCCGCGCCCAGTAGTCGAGCTGCCGGTAGGTGATGCCGGCCGCGGCGCAGGCGGTCGGCCCGCGGTAGCCGATCTGCTCGGGCGCCGGGTCGCCGCCCACCGGTCCGATTGGCGTCGACTCCGGCTGACGGCGCGCGGACCCGGCCGCACCGCCGTGCAGCGGGTACGGCCCACCGTCACTCCGTGCGGGGATGCCCCCGGTCGTACCGTCGCCCGTGATCCTCACGCCGACCCTCCGTCCTTGACCTGCCCACCTCGAAGGTAGGCAGTCACCCGGGGTGCGTCAACGATCGCCACACTCGGCACGCCGAGTGATAATCACCCTGAGAGTGGTTTCCCGTATCCCTTTGCGGGGAAAGGCTACTCGAATGGGCTGGCGGTTCCTGGTGGCCGACGCGGCCGACTCAGGCGCCGCCTCACTGCGGGCCGGTACCGAAGTCCTCGGGCGAGATCTGGTCGAGGAACTCGCGGAACTTCTCCACCTCGTCCTCCTGCTCGTCCGGAATCGCGATCCCGGCGTCGTCGAGCACACCGTCACTGCCGTAGATCGGCGTCCCGGTGCGCAGGGCCAGGGCTATCGCGTCGGACGGCCGCGCGCTCACCTCGACCCCGCTGGCGAAGACGAGCTCCGCGTAGAAGACGCCCTCCCGCAGATCCGTGATCCGGACCTCGGTGAGCTCCTCGCCGACCGCCTCCAGCACGTCCTTGAACAGGTCGTGCGTCAGCGGGCGGGCAGGGGCCATGCCCTGCTGCGCGAAGGCAATGGCGGTCGCCTCCCCAGGGCCGATCCAGATGGGGAGGTACCGGTCGCCTCCCACTTCACGCAGGAGCACGATCGGTTGGTTGGAGGGCATTTCCACCCGGACACCCACAACGTCGAGCTCGTTCACACAGCAACCCTAGGACCTGCCCGGCAGGTTTGGGTAGTCGGGGCCCCCTCGCTCACGGCAGCCGCACCCCGAGGGCGGTCTGCACCAGGGCTTCGTGGAGCCGTACGGAGAGCCCCGCGAGCTCCTTCATGGTGGCTTCCGCATGGGCCCTGGTCTGCGGATTGCGATGCCGCCGCAGGGGCGCCACGACCTGCTCCACGAGGCCGGCCTCCCGGTCCGCGGCCGCCTTCATGGCGCGCAGGTGGCGAGGCTCCAGCCCGAACCGCCCCAGATCGGCCACCAGCCGGGCCACCGTGACCGCTCCGGCGTCGAATCCGCCGCCCGGCATCTCGGCGAGCAGCCCGTACGACTCCCACTCGACCAGCTGGGCCTCGTCCACCCCGGCGGCCTCCAGCAGCTCCGCACGGCCCACCCGGGCCACGGTGGGCCGCTCCCGGCCCACTTCGCCGTAGACGGCCGCGGGACCCGTCGGATCGACGGACTCCCCGTGCGGCGTGGGCGCCGGGATCCGGATCTGCTCACCGCGGGCCAGCGCGTCGAGCTGGTCGCGGATGACCTTCAGCGGCAGGTAGTGATCACGCTGCAACCGCAGGATGCGGGCGAGCCGCTCCACGTCCTCGGTGCTGAACTTGCGGTATCCGGACGGTGTGCGCCTGGGCTCGACGAGGCCCTCCGCCTCCAGGAACCGGATCTTCGAGATGGTGACTTCGGGGAACTCGTCACGCAGCGTGGTGAGCACCGTGCCGATGCTCACCAGCCGCCCGGCCGAGCCGGCGGCGCCGTTTCCGGCACCGCCTGTCGGGGTGCGCAGCATGGGACCTTCCCTCTGGGGGTCTCCCCGGACCGGGTCCGGGGAGAGGGTCAGACGCCCCGCAGGCTCGCGTAGAAGACCAGCCGGTACTTGCCGATCTGCACCTCGTCGCCGTTCTGCAGCGCGACGGAGTCGATCGGCTCACGGTTCACGTACGTGCCGTTGAGGCTGCCGACGTCGGAGACGGTGAATCCGCCGTCCTGGCTCCTGCGGAACTCGACATGGCGCCGGGAGACGGTGACGTCGTCCAGGAAGATGTCGCTCTGCGGGTGCCGGCCCGCCGTGGTCAGCTCGCCGTCCAGCAGGAAGCGGCTACCGGAGTTGGGGCCGCGCCGCACGATCAGCAGGGCGGAACCGGGCGGCAGCGCTTCCACCGCGGCCTGGGCCTCGGGGGACAGCGAGGACGACGCGTGCTGTCCCGACACCTCGGCCTCGTAGGCCTCGAGGCCCGAGATCGAGATGGTGGACGTGGTCTCCGAGGCTCGCTCCGGCGTCAGACCCGCGCGCAGCGGCGCGCCGCAGTTGGAGCAGAACCGGCTGGCCGCATCGCTGCGGTGTCCGCACCTGCTGCAAACCTGCTCGGCCGACATGAACGGCTCCTCGCGCCGCGGCTGCCCCGCGGAGGCGTTGGTGGCATACGGGTCGGGGGCAAACCCTCCACCCGCACTTGAGGTTGATGGTTCACCGAAACCTATGCGCCCGGTACCGGCAGGGTCAACAGACGACGCGCCGTGCGCGCCCGAAATGTCACCCCCGCCCGCGACCTCGTCACGGAAGAGCGGCCGGTCGCCCTGCCCTTCCGCGTCACCGTGCCCGGCACGGTGACGTGCCGCTCCGCTTTCCTCGCGGTTCTTCTTGCCGAACAACTTCTCAAACAACTTCACGGGCGATTCCCCTTGACCGAAACAGACCCGCCCGTGGGGCAGGACGAACTCCGCATGCACACACCTGCCGACCCGGACATTCTCACAACGTCCGTAACCATCAGACAGTTTCCACCACACACCGCGACTTCGGTGCGCCGACCCCCCGCAGGCATCCGCCCGCGTGAGCCGGTCCACTCTCCGCTCCCCATCCTCACGATGACGACCGAGCGTAGTCAGGCTGCTTCGCAGCCCGCAAGGCGTCCACGACGATCTTCGTCGGCCGTGTGACGACGACGTTTGCCTGTTCCTTCTCCAGCGTCTGGACGACACCGCCGGGGATGTTGAGCGCCGGCTCCAGATCCTGCGGCTTTCCGATCACCTTGAACTCGTAGGGTTGTGTGATCTTCGTACCGTCGATCCCGACCCCGCCGTTCACGTCCGAGAAGTACGAGCCCGCCACCACACGCACCCCGTTGATCTGGATCGCCTCGGCCCCGGCCGCCCGCAGCTCCTGAAGCGTGTCCAGCAACTGGTCGGACCGCACGAGACCCTGGGGATCGGTGATCTTCAGCGTGATACCGGGCCCCTGGGCTGCCACCGTACCGGCCAGGATGCCGAGTTGGCGCTCCTTCTCCACGGTCTGCTTCCGGGCCTCCTCCGCCTGGTTGGAACTGCTCTCCAGCTCCTTGCGCTGATCCTCCAGCCGCTGCTTCTCCTCCTCCAGGCGCTTGGTCCGCCCGTCCAGCTCGTCGAGGATCCGTACGAGGTCCTCCTGACGGGCCCCGCGCAGCGCACTCGAATCACTGGTCGAGCGCACCTGGATGGCGAGCCCGAGCCCCAGGACGAACAGCAGCAGGGCCACGATCAATTGGGCCCGGCTCACCCGCGGCGGCCACAGCCCCGCCGCGAGCCGCTGCCGGCCCGTCTGCTCGGGCTCCTCCGCCGCCGGCGCCGTCCCCTTGTTGAGAGGCTCTTGCGGAACGTTCGGTTCCTCGGGCGGGGTGTCATTCGTACTCATCGGCCTCACGCCCGGAACACGTGCCGGCGGATGGCCGCGGCGTTGGAGAAGATGCGGATGCCGAGGACCACGACCACACCCGTGGACAGCTGCGAGCCGACGCCCAGCTTGTCGCCGAGGAAGACGATCAGCGCGGCCACGACCACGTTCGACAGGAACGACACCACGAAGACCTTGTCCACGAAGATGCCGTCCAGCATCGCGCGCAAGCCCCCGAACACCGCGTCCAGCGCCGCCACCACGGCGATCGGCAGATAAGGCTCCACCACGGCCGGCACTTCGGGCCGGACCAGAAGTCCGACCACCACTCCGGCCACGAGGCCCAGTACCGCGATCACGATGCACCCTTCTGCTGCTCTGCTGCTGTAGCTGTACGAACGGTCAGGCTCGACGCGGCCGGCAACCGCACCTCGTCGGCGGCGGACAGGGTGTAGCGGATCCCGTAGCTCTCCTGCAGCACATGCAGGTACTGGCCGTCCGCCGAGTCCTGGAAGGCGGTGCCGAGCCGCTTCTTGTCCCCCACCGCCAGCACTTCGTACGGCGGCACCAGCGGCCTGTTGTCGACGAGTATCGCGTCACCGGCGGCCCTGATGGCCGACAGCGCCGTCAGCCGCTGCCCGTTGATGGAGACGGCCTCCGCCCCCGACTGCCACAGCCCGTTGACGATCTTCTGCATGTCGCGGTCCCGGACCCGGCCGGTGTCCGAGAAGCCGGCGCTCTCCCGCGGCCCGTCCCCGCCGCCCGACGAAGCGCCCTTCGCGTCGTCCACGACCAGCTTGACCCCCGGACCGCGCACCTCCGTGGCACCCGACAGCAGCCCGACGAGCTCGCCCTGACCGCTCCCGGGCTGCTTGAGCGCCGCCCGCTGGCGGTCCGCGACGGTGACCCGGAGCCGCTCGATGTCCCGCTCCAGACCGTCCGCGCGCTCATCGGCCCGCTCCACGCGCTCGATCAGCTCGTGGCGCTCCTTGGCCAGCACCGGCGCGGCCAGACGCGCCTCGGCGGCGCCCAGCGTGACGACCATCGCGGCGAGCACGAGTCCGGCGCCGAGCGCCAGTCTGGCCTTCAGGGTCCGCGGGAGACCCGCCGTACCCTCCGCCTCACGCCGGGCCGCGGCCTCCGCATAGCCCTCGTCGAGACCGTGGTCCATCACGTGCGTCAGCAGCGACATGGAGGCGTCCGGGCGGGCGGGCGCAGGAGGGGCCGAACTCCGGCTGTGGGGCGGCTGCGACATGCCGCACATCGTCGCATGTCGGCGGCGCACACACCGAATGCGTCCGTCCCCCGGACCGGGCGGGGAAACCTCCCCGCCCGGTCCGGGGGACACCGGTATTCACGGCACTCAGTTCCCGCCGCCGTCCACCACGCCCGCCCACTCGTCGAGCAGCGCCTGCGCCGAGGCGTCGTCGGGACCTTCGGCCCACAGATGGGTGACGGCCTCGGCCGGATCCGGCAGGACCAGCGCCCAGCGCCCGTCCGCCTCCACGACCCGCACCCCGTCGGTGGTGTCCACCTGCCGGTCGCCCGCCGCCTCCACGACGCGGCGCATCACGAGCCCCTTCACCGCCCACGGCGTCGGCACGTCCCGCTTGAGCACGTGCGCCCGCGGGATCCTCGCGTCTATCTGGCTGAGGGTGAGCTGCGTACGTGCCACCAGCCCGAGGAGCTGCACGAAGGCCGCGGCGCCGTCGAAGACGCTGCCGAACTCCGGAACGATGAACCCGCCACGGCCGTCCCCGCCGAAGATCGTGTTCTCCGCCCGGCCCACCCGGGTCAGGTCGTCGGGCGAGGTCGTCGTCCACTCCACCTGCGTGCCGTGGTAGGCCGCCACCTGCTCGGCGACGCGCGTGGTGGTCACCGGCAGCGCGACCTTGCCGCTGCGCTTGGCCGCCGCCACCAGGTCCAGCATCACCAGCAGCGCCCGGTCGTCCTCGATGATCCGCCCGCGCTCGTCCACGAGGGAGATCCGCTCTCCGACCGGGTCGAAGCGTACACCGAAGGCGGCCCGGGCCGAGGCCACGATCTCCCCGAGCCGTACCAGCCCGGCCCGGCGGGACTCCGTGGTCTCCGTCGGCCTGGACTCGTCGAGCCCGGGATTGATCGTCAGCGCGTCCACGCCGAGCCGGCCCAGCAGGCTGGGCAGCACGAGCCCGGCGCTGCCGTTGGAGGCGTCCACGACCACCTTGAGTCCGGCATCGGCGATCCCGCTGATGTCGACCCGCCGCAGCAGCGAACCGGTGTAGGCGTCGAAGACGCTGCCCGGGAACTGCAGGTCACCGATCTCTCCGGGGAACGCACGGCGGTATTCCTGGCGCGCGTACACCCGGTCGAGCTTGCGCTGCTGCTGGAGCGAGAGATCCGCCCCTCGCTCGTCCAGGAACATGATGTCGACGGAGTCCGGCACACCCGGCGAAGTCCGCAGGACGATCCCGCCCGCGCTGCCGCGTGCGGTCTGCTGCCTGGCCACGGGCAGCGGCACGTTCTCCAGGTCGCGCACGTTGATCGCACTGGCCTGGAGCGCCGAGATCACCGCGCGCTTGAGCGCTCTCGCGCCTCGGGAGTGGTCGCGCGCGGTGGTGACCGTCGCGCCCTTCTTCAAGGTCGTCGCGTAGGCGCCCGCGAGCCGCACCACCAGTTCGGGGGTGATCTCCACGTTCAGAATGCCGGAGACCCCGCGCGCACCGAACAGGTGCGCCTGTCCGCGCGATTCCCAGATGACCGACGTGTTGACGAAGGCGCCGGCCTCGATGGTCTTGAACGGGTAGACCCGCACGTTGCCCTGGACGATCGATTCCTCACCGACGAGGCACTCGTCCCCGATGACCGCGCCGTCCTCGATCCGCGCGGCACGCATGATGTCGGTGTTCTTGCCGATGACACAGCCGCGGAGATTGCTGTGCGGCCCGATGTAGACGTTGTCGTGGACGACGGCCTTGTGCAGGAAGGCGCCGCTCTTGACGACGACGTTCGACCCGATGACCGTGTGCTCGCGGATCTCGACACCGGCCTCGACCTTGGCGTAGTCCCCGATGTAGAGGGGCCCGCGCAGGACCGCGTCCGGACTGACCTCGGCGCCTTCGGCGATCCACACACCGGGCGAGATCTCGAAGCCGTCCATGTCGATCTGGACCTTGCCCTCGAGCACGTCGGCCTGCGCCTTGACGTAGCTCTCGTGCGTGCCGACGTCCTCCCAGTAGCCCTCGGCCACGTAGCCGTAGATCGGCCGGCCTTCCTTCATGAGCTGGGGGAACACGTCACCGGACCAGTCCACGGAGACGTCCGGGTCCACGTAGTCGAAGACCTCGGGCTCCATGACGTAGATCCCGGTGTTGACCGTGTCGGAAAAGACCTGGCCCCACGTCGGCTTCTCCAGGAAGCGCTCGACCTTGCCCTCCTCGTCCACGATCGTGATACCGAATTCCAACGGGTTCGGTACCCGGGTGAGGCACACCGTGACCAGTGCGCCCTTCTCCTTGTGGAAGCGGATCAGATCGGTGAGGTCGAAGTCGGTGAGCGCATCGCCGGAAATGACGACGAAGGCGTCATCCTTCAGGGCTTCCTCGGCGTTCTTCACACTGCCGGCGGTGCCGAGTGGCTTCTCCTCATTGGCATAGGTGAGCTCCATCCCGAGCTCCTCGCCATCCCCGAAGTAGTTCTTGACGAGCGACGCCAGGAACTGCACGGTGACGACGGTTTCGCTGAGCCCATGCCGCTTGAGCAGCCTCAGCACATGCTCCATGATCGGCCGGTTCGCCACCGGCAGGAGCGGCTTGGGCATGCTCGAGGTCATTGGGCGAAGGCGCGTTCCTTCGCCACCGGCCATCACGACGGCCTTCATGTCGGAAGAGTCCTCCTAGAGAGATGACGGTCTGGCCGACCTCACCCGTCTCGGACGGTGACTACGCTACTCCTCCGCGTCATCGGGCGCCTGACGAGCTCAATCGGCCGTGGAGTCCGCCTTCACGAGACGGCGGACTTGAACCACGTAAAGGATTCCTGCCCACCAATAGAGGGTTGTACCCCATCCGGCGAACGCCCATCCGAAAACTGACCCCGTCCAGGCCAACCAACCCGTGCCATCACTGAGCAGCAGCAAGGGGAACGCGTACATCAGGTTGAAGGTCGCGGCCTTGCCGAGGAAGTTGACCTGCGGCGGCGGATAGCCGTGGCGGCGCAGGATCCACACCATGACCAGCAGCATCAGCTCGCGTGCGAGCAGGGCGCCCGTGAGCCACAGCGGCAGAATCTCGCGATAGGTCAGACCGAAGAGCGTCGACAGGATGTACAGCCGGTCCGCGGCCGGATCCAGCAGCCGTCCGAGCTTGCTGATCTGATTCCAGCGCCGGGCGAGCTTCCCGTCGAGGTAGTCACTGATCCCGCTGAGCATGAGGACGGCCAGGGCCCATCCGTCGTGCTCGGCGAGGATCAGCCAAAGGAACAGGGGCACGCCGGCCAGGCGAGCCATGCTCAGGACGTTCGGAATGGTGAAAATTCGGTCAGTCTGAACCCGAGTCTCCTGGACCTCCACCCGGGGGCCTCCACTGTGACGATAGAAATCTGGTCGATCGATGCCCCCTGACCCTACAGGAGACCACACAGGTGCCCTGAACGCAGAAAAGCCCCGCACCGAGCCCGTAAAGGGCTGGTGCGGGGCTTCCCGCAATGATTGTTCGGCGGCGTCCTACTCTCCCACAGGGTCCCCCCTGCAGTACCATCGGCGCTGAAAGGCTTAGCTTCCGGGTTCGGAATGTAACCGGGCGTTTCCCTAACGCTATGACCACCGAAACACTATGAAATTAGAACGCTGGCATGAACACAGCCGTTCGTTATTTCAGAACTAACACAGTGGACGCGAGCAACTGAGGACAAGCCCTCGGCCTATTAGTACCAGTCAGCTTCACCCGTTACCGGGCTTCCACATCTGGCCTATCAACCCAGTCGTCTACTGGGAGCCTTACCCTCTCAAGGAGGTGGGAATACTCATCTCGAAGCAGGCTTCCCGCTTAGATGCTTTCAGCGGTTATCCCTCCCGAACGTAGCCAACCAGCCATGCCCTTGGCAGGACAACTGGCACACCAGAGGTTCGTCCGTCCCGGTCCTCTCGTACTAGGGACAGCCCTTCTCAATATTCCTACGCGCACAGCGGATAGGGACCGAACTGTCTCACGACGTTCTAAACCCAGCTCGCGTACCGCTTTAATGGGCGAACAGCCCAACCCTTGGGACCGACTCCAGCCCCAGGATGCGACGAGCCGACATCGAGGTGCCAAACCATCCCGTCGATATGGACTCTTGGGGAAGATCAGCCTGTTATCCCCGGGGTACCTTTTATCCGTTGAGCGACGGCGCTTCCACAAGCCACCGCCGGATCACTAGTCCCGACTTTCGTCCCTGCTCGACCCGTCGGTCTCACAGTCAAGCTCCCTTGTGCACTTACACTCAACACCTGATTGCCAACCAGGCTGAGGGAACCTTTGGGCGCCTCCGTTACCCTTTGGGAGGCAACCGCCCCAGTTAAACTACCCATCAGACACTGTCCCTGATCCGGATCACGGACCGAGGTTAGACATCCAGCACGACCAGAGTGGTATTTCAACGACGACTCCACAACCACTGGCGTGGCCGCTTCAAAGTCTCCCACCTATCCTACACAAGCCGAACCGAACACCAATATCAAACTGTAGTAAAGGTCCCGGGGTCTTTCCGTCCTGCTGCGCGAAACGAGCATCTTTACTCGTAGTGCAATTTCACCGGGCCTATGGTTGAGACAGTCGAGAAGTCGTTACGCCATTCGTGCAGGTCGGAACTTACCCGACAAGGAATTTCGCTACCTTAGGATGGTTATAGTTACCACCGCCGTTTACTGGCGCTTAAGTTCTCAGCTTCGCACGCCCGAAAGCGCACTAACCGGTCCCCTTAACGTTCCAGCACCGGGCAGGCGTCAGTCCGTATACATCGCCTTACGGCTTCGCACGGACCTGTGTTTTTAGTAAACAGTCGCTTCTCGCTGGTCTCTGCGGCCACCCCCAGCTCACGGAGTAAATCCGATCACCAGTGATGGCCCCCCTTCTCCCGAAGTTACGGGGGCATTTTGCCGAGTTCCTTAACCATAGTTCACCCGAACGCCTCGGTATTCTCTACCTGACCACCTGAGTCGGTTTAGGGTACGGGCCGCCATGAAACTCGCTAGAGGCTTTTCTCGACAGCATAGGATCATCCACTTCACCACAATCGGCTCGGCATCAGGTCTCAGCCTTAATGAGGGACGGATTTGCCTACCCCTCGGCCTACACCCTTACCCCGGGACAACCACCGCCCGGGCTGGACTACCTTCCTGCGTCACCCCATCGCTTACCTACTACAAGTCTGGTTCGTCGGCTCCACCACTTTCCTTTCCCCGAAGGGTCCGGAACGGCTTCACGGACTTAGCATCGCCTGATTCGATATTGGGCGTTTCAAAGCGGGTACCGGAATATCAACCGGTTGTCCATCGACTACGCCTGTCGGCCTCGCCTTAGGTCCCGACTTACCCTGGGCAGATCAGCTTGACCCAGGAACCCTTAGTCAATCGGCGCACACGTTTCTCACGTGTGTATCGCTACTCATGCCTGCATTCTCACTCGTGAACCGTCCACAACTAGCTTCCGCTGCTGCTTCACCCGGCACACGACGCTCCCCTACCCATCACAGCGGGCGTTGGCCCTATTGCTGCAATGACACGACTTCGGCGGTACGCTTGAGCCCCGCTACATTGTCGGCGCGGAATCACTTGACCAGTGAGCTATTACGCACTCTTTCAAGGGTGGCTGCTTCTAAGCCAACCTCCTGGTTGTCTCTGCGACTCCACATCCTTTCCCACTTAGCGTACGCTTGGGGGCCTTAGTCGATGCTCTGGGCTGTTTCCCTCTCGACCATGGAGCTTATCCCCCACAGTCTCACTGCCGTGCTCTCACTTACCGGCATTCGGAGTTTGGCTAAGGTCAGTAACCCGGTAGGGCCCATCGCCTATCCAGTGCTCTACCTCCGGCAAGAAACACACGACGCTGCACCTAAATGCATTTCGGGGAGAACCAGCTATCACGGAGTTTGATTGGCCTTTCACCCCTAACCACAGGTCATCCCCCAGGTTTTCAACCCTGGTGGGTTCGGTCCTCCACGAAGTCTTACCTCCGCTTCAACCTGCCCATGGCTAGATCACTCCGCTTCGGGTCTAGAGCGTGCAACTCAATCGCCCTATTCGGACTCGCTTTCGCTACGGCTTCCCCACACGGGTTAACCTCGCTACACACCGCTAACTCGCAGGCTCATTCTTCAAAAGGCACGCAGTCACGACCCATTGGGTAAACCCAATGAGCGACGCTCCCACGGCTTGTAGGCACACGGTTTCAGGTACTATTTCACTCCGCTCCCGCGGTACTTTTCACCATTCCCTCACGGTACTATCCGCTATCGGTCACCAGGGAATATTTAGGCTTAGCGGGTGGTCCCGCCAGATTCACACGGGATTTCTCGGGCCCCGTGCTACTTGGGAGATGAGCAAGCAAGCCGCTGATGTTTCGTCTACGGGGGTCTTACCCTCTACGCCGGACCTTTCGCATGTCCTTCGACTACATCAACGGTTTCTGACTCGCCGACCGGCCGGCAGACCGATCAAGCTCATTCCCACAACCCCGCATGCGCAACCCCTGCCGGGTATCACACGCATACGGTTTGGCCTCATCCGGTTTCGCTCGCCACTACTCCCGGAATCACGGTTGTTTTCTCTTCCTGAGGGTACTGAGATGTTTCACTTCCCCTCGTTCCCTCCACATGCCCTATGTGTTCAGGCATGGGTGACAGCCCATGACGACTGCCGGGTTTCCCCATTCGGACACCCCCGGATCAAAGCTCAGTTGGCAGCTCCCCGGGGCCTATCGCGGCCTCTCACGTCCTTCATCGGTTCCTGGTGCCAAGGCATCCACCGTGCGCCCTTAAAAACTTGGCCACAGATGCTCGCGTCCACTGTGTAGTTCTCAAACAACGACCAGCCACCCATCACCCTGTACTCAAAGAGCACAAGTTCACTGGGGCCGGCACTGAAGACATGACCTTACGGCCGTACCTTCAGGACCCAACAACGTGCCAAGCACGATCCCCGTCTTCTCTTTCCACGCCGAAGCAGTACTCGAGAACCATCAAACCGTGCCAACTAATCAACGTTCCACCCATGAGCTGACCGTGCAGAACATTTGTCTGCAATCGGTACTGTGCTCCTTAGAAAGGAGGTGATCCAGCCGCACCTTCCGGTACGGCTACCTTGTTACGACTTCGTCCCAATCGCCAGTCCCACCTTCGACAGCTCCCTCCCTTACGGGTTGGGCCACCGGCTTCGGGTGTTACCGACTTTCGTGACGTGACGGGCGGTGTGTACAAGGCCCGGGAACGTATTCACCGCAGCAATGCTGATCTGCGATTACTAGCAACTCCGACTTCATGGGGTCGAGTTGCAGACCCCAATCCGAACTGAGACCGGCTTTTTGAGATTCGCTCCACCTCACGGTATCGCAGCTCATTGTACCGGCCATTGTAGCACGTGTGCAGCCCAAGACATAAGGGGCATGATGACTTGACGTCGTCCCCACCTTCCTCCGAGTTGACCCCGGCGGTCTCCTGTGAGTCCCCATCACCCCGAAGGGCATGCTGGCAACACAGGACAAGGGTTGCGCTCGTTGCGGGACTTAACCCAACATCTCACGACACGAGCTGACGACAGCCATGCACCACCTGTATACCGACCACAAGGGGGCACTATCTCTAATGCTTTCCGGTATATGTCAAGCCTTGGTAAGGTTCTTCGCGTTGCGTCGAATTAAGCCACATGCTCCGCTGCTTGTGCGGGCCCCCGTCAATTCCTTTGAGTTTTAGCCTTGCGGCCGTACTCCCCAGGCGGGGAACTTAATGCGTTAGCTGCGGCACCGACGACGTGGAATGTCGCCAACACCTAGTTCCCAACGTTTACGGCGTGGACTACCAGGGTATCTAATCCTGTTCGCTCCCCACGCTTTCGCTCCTCAGCGTCAGTAATGGCCCAGAGATCCGCCTTCGCCACCGGTGTTCCTCCTGATATCTGCGCATTTCACCGCTACACCAGGAATTCCGATCTCCCCTACCACACTCTAGCTAGCCCGTATCGAATGCAGACCCGAGGTTAAGCCTCGGGCTTTCACATCCGACGTGACAAGCCGCCTACGAGCTCTTTACGCCCAATAATTCCGGACAACGCTTGCGCCCTACGTATTACCGCGGCTGCTGGCACGTAGTTAGCCGGCGCTTCTTCTGCAGGTACCGTCACTTTCGCTTCTTCCCTGCTGAAAGAGGTTTACAACCCGAAGGCCGTCATCCCTCACGCGGCGTCGCTGCATCAGGCTTTCGCCCATTGTGCAATATTCCCCACTGCTGCCTCCCGTAGGAGTCTGGGCCGTGTCTCAGTCCCAGTGTGGCCGGTCGCCCTCTCAGGCCGGCTACCCGTCGTCGCCTTGGTGGGCCATTACCCCACCAACAAGCTGATAGGCCGCGGGCTCATCCTTCACCGCCGGAGCTTTCAACCCCCGCCCATGCAGGCAGGAGTGGTATCCGGTATTAGACCCCGTTTCCAGGGCTTGTCCCAGAGTGAAGGGCAGATTGCCCACGTGTTACTCACCCGTTCGCCACTAATCCACCCCGAAGGGCTTCATCGTTCGACTTGCATGTGTTAAGCACGCCGCCAGCGTTCGTCCTGAGCCAGGATCAAACTCTCCATGAATGTTTACCCGTAATCGGGTGCACACATCACGTAGAGCGGGACGATCATGTCGGAATAAGACCGACCGTCCACTGCGTCCTCGCTGTGTAATCGCCTGCAAGCACTCCACGAGGGAGCCCCACAGGTCTTTTTCAAAGGAACCTCATCCACCGAAATGGACGGGGTATCAACTTTTGGCGTTGATTTTTGGCACGCTGTTGAGTTCTCAAGGAACGGACGCTTCCTTCGTACTCACCCTCTCGGGCTTTCCTTCGGGCTGTCGTTCTGTTTTCCTGCTGTTCTTGCGTGTCCGACTCTATCAGACTCTCTCGGGCCTGATTTCCTCGGTGCTTTCCAGTTCCTGCGCTTCCGCGCTTTCCCTTTCCGGCGATTCCGACCCTAGCAGCGATTTCCTGTCCCTCTGACCACTCGCCGTTTGCCACCAGGACATGCGGGAAGTAATCGAGTTCAAGATCGGTGCTGGGAGTGGAGGAGTCCCGTCCATCCGGCGTTCGCGAGAAGTTCACACGAAGCGCCGTGGCGGGAGTCACGACAGTACAGGCCCTGCGGTGCCCAAGCAAATCGATTCGGGCGTATGGTCTAGTCCACCGGTCTAGTCCACTAGTCTCCGTGCCGAAGGGCCGTCCGGAGCAGGACCGACATCCGGCGAACCCGAACATCTCGTGACATATCCTTCTGAAGAGTACGCCGTTCGCAACAGGCAGTGACGGCGACACTGAGAAGCTCCGCCCCTGGGAGGCCCCATGACCAGCGTGACGTCCCCACTTGCCGGGCGCGCCATCGGACTCGCGGCAGTGCCCGATCCGGTGTTCTCCGGCGCGATGGTGGGCCCGGGCACGGCTATCGATCCCGTGCGCGAGCCCTCGGAGGCGGTGTCCCCCGTAGACGGTGTGGTCGTCTCCCTGCATCCGCACGCGTACGTCGTAGTCGACGGCGAAGGCCACGGTGTGCTCACGCACCTGGGGATCGACACCGTCCAGCTCAACGGCGAGGGCTTCGAGCTGCTCGTCAACAAGGGCGACACCGTGAGCCGCGGCCAGGCCGTCATCCGCTGGAACCCGAAGGCCGTCGAGGAAGCCGGCAAGTCGCCGGTCTGCCCCGTCGTGGCACTGGAGGCCTCCGCGGAGTCGCTCTCCGATGTCGTCGAGTCCGGGGACGTGAAGGCCGAAGAGGTCCTCTTCAGCTGGGAGTGACCTCGTCCGCCCTCACGGGCGAGTCGGACATCCACCGCGGCGGCTGGGCCCGCCGCTCAATCGGAGACGGTGAAATGGAGACAACGCTGCGAGGCGTCGGCGTGAGCCACGGTGTGGCGATCGGCGAGGTCCGGCACATGGGCACGGCGGTCCTCGAGCCGCCGGCCAAGCAGATCACCGCGGCTGAGGCGGAGCGCGAACAGGGGCGCGCACGCAAGGCCGTGGAAGCTGTGTCCGCCGACCTGATCGCGCGCGGCCAGCTGGCCGGTGGCGAGGCTCAGCACGTGCTCGAGGCCCAGGCGATGATCGCCACGGACCCCGAGCTGATGGCGGACGTCGACCGGCGGATCGCCGTCGGCAGCACCGCCGAGCGCGGCATCTACGACGCGTTCGCCTCGTACCGCGACCTGCTGGCGGGTGCCGGCGAGTACATGGCCGGCCGGGTGGCCGACCTGGACGACGTACGGAACCGCATCGTGGCCCGGCTGCTGGGCGTACCGATGCCGGGTGTGCCGGACAGCGACGAGCCGTACGTACTGATCGCGCGGGACCTCGCTCCTGCCGACACCGCTCTGCTCGACCCGGCGCTCGTCCTCGGTTTCGTCACCGAGGAAGGCGGCCCGACCAGCCACAGCGCGATCCTCGCGCGGGCGCTGGGCGTACCGGCGATCGTGGCGCTGCCCGGTGCCGGTGAGATCGCCGAGGGCACGGTCATCGCCGTCGACGGCAGCACAGGTGACCTGTTCGTCGAGCCGAGCGACGAGAAGCGGGCCGAGCTGGAGGTCTCGGCCGCCGAGCGGAAGGCCGCGCTGGCCGCGTCCTCCGGTCCGGGTGCGACCTCCGACGGTCACAAGGTGCCGCTGCTGGCGAACGTCGGCGGTCCGGCGGACGTGCCGGCGGCCGTCGAGGCCGGGGCCGAGGGTGTGGGCCTGTTCCGCACCGAGTTCCTGTTCCTGGACGACAGCAAGAAGGCTCCGTCCGAGGAGAAGCAGGTCGAGTCGTACCGCAAGGTGCTCGAGGCCTTCCCCGAGGGCCGTGTCGTCGTGCGTGTGCTCGATGCCGGCGCCGACAAGCCGCTGGACTTCCTGACTCCGGCCGACGAGCCGAACCCGGCGCTGGGCGTCCGTGGTCTGCGTTCGCTGCTGGACCACCCGGACGTGCTGCGCACGCAGCTCACCGCGCTGGCCAAGGCGGCCGAGGGGCTGCCGGTCTACCTCGAGGTCATGGCCCCCATGGTGGCCGACCGCACCGATGCCAAGGCGTTCGCGGACGCGTGCCGCGAGGCGGGGCTGCGGGCGAAGTTCGGCGCGATGGTGGAGATCCCCTCCGCCGCGCTGCGGGCCCGCTCGATCCTCCAGGAGGTCGAGTTCCTCTCGCTGGGCACCAATGACCTGGCGCAGTACGCCTTCGCCGCCGACCGTCAGGTCGGTGCGGTGTCGCGGCTCCAGGACCCGTGGCAGCCGGCGCTGCTCGACCTGATCGCCATGTCGGCGGAGGCCGCCAAGGCCGAGGGCAAGAGCTGCGGCGTCTGCGGCGAGGCCGCTTCCGACCCGCTGCTCGCGTGTGTGCTCACGGGCCTGGGTGTCACCTCCCTTTCGATGGGTGCCGCCTCCATTCCCTACGTGCGCGCGACGCTCGCCAAGCACACCCTCGCCCAGTGCGAGCGTGCCGCTGCCGCGGCGCGTGCGTGCGACAGTGCCGAGGAGGCCCGTGTGGCCGCCCAGGCGGTGCTGTCCGGCGAGTAGCCGGTATGCGCGCGATCGAGGGGCCTTCGCCGGTGGCGAGGGCCCCTCGGCCGTCCTCTCAGCGGTGCGGGCCCGGGCCGTCCACCTCGTAGCCGGGGCAGTATTCGACGCCCGGTTCGGGGGCGATGGGCTCGCCGGTGTCGGCGTCCGTGCAGTAGGCGTTGAACACGGCCGCGGCCGATAGCACGCTGAGGCGGCCGCGGTCCAGCCGCCAGCCGTGGACCCGGTCCCGGTGGTCCTCGGTGGTGGTCCGCAGGACCAGTCCCCCGGCTCCGCCGAGGGCGAGTCCGGCGGCGAGGACGGTCACGAAGTCCAGTCCGCCCCGGCCGTCGATCCGCGGTGGCGCCTCGGGGTCGGTGCCGGTCTCGGCGTGGAGGACGGCGACGAGCTGTTCCGCCTCGGTCGGAACGCTGCAGACGAGGTGGTGCCGGCCGGGGCCGGCGCCCGCCATCAGCCGTCGGAGCGCGGCCGCGGCCCGCTCGAAGGAGGCGTGCCCGATGTCCTCGCCGCAGTCCGCACAGGTGCCGGCTTCGGCGAGGAGCGCCGTCGCGTACTCCCAGGTGGCCTGGCGGACGGCCTCGTCCACGAGCAGGGGGACGAGCTCCTCGATGGGCTGGCCCGTGTACGGCAGGGCGGCGCCGTTGCCCGCCAGTTCCGCGGTGAAGCGGGTGCGGGTCTCGGCGGTGTCCGGGTCGAGGCCGTTCTCCTCGCAGAAGTCGGCGAACTCCTCGGGGTCGAAGAGGGCGACCGTGGTGTGGAGGCCCTGGCCGGCGAGGGACCGGAGCAGACCTTCCACGTCGTGGAGGTAGTCGGGGTATTCGTCGTGGTGGTCGAAGACGAAGCTGCGGTATTCGCGCATGGCCGTGAAGTCCCCGGCGTCGGTCAGGAGGCCGACGGTGCCGGGGACCTCGCGGCGCAGCCTGCGGCGCCGGTCGGAACCGGTGGCCCGCGCGGTCCGCCCGGTCGTGCCGGTGGTCCCGCTGTTGCCGGTCCGGCTGTTCGTCCCGGTGTTCCTGGTGGTGTTCCTCGGTGGCATGGCTCCCCCTGCGTGACGCGATCACTTGCTCACTCAGAGTAATCGTCGCCACTGACAGTGGCCTCAGCCGCGGGTGCGGGCCAGCTCCTCGTAGAAGTGGAGGAGGTCGAGGTTGTCCACGGAGCCCGGGTTCACGGCCTTGGCCAGGGGCGCGCCCTGGAGGAGGCGCTTGACCGGGACCTCGATGCGCTTGCCGGTGAGGGTGTGCGGGATGCCCGGGACCTCGATGATCTCGTCGGGGACGTGGCGCGGGGAGAGCTCCTCGCGGATCGTCGCCTTGATCCGGGCCCGCAGGTCCTCGTCGAGGGTGGCGCCGGGGGCGAGGTGCACGAAGAGCGGCATCCAGTAGCCGCCGTTCGGCTCCTCCAGGCCGATGACCAGGGATTCCTTGATCTCGGGGAGGCGCTCGACGGCCTCGTAGATGTCCGCGGAGCCCATCCGGACGCCCTGGCGGTTCAGGGTGGAGTCGGAGCGGCCGTGGATGACGACCGAGCCGTGGCCGGTGATCGTGATCCAGTCCCCGTGGCGCCAGGCGCCGGGGAACATCTCGAAGTAGCTCTCGCGGTAGCGGCTGCCGTCGGGGTCGTTCCAGAAGCGGACCGGCATGGACGGCATGGGGTTGGTGACGACGAGCTCGCCGACCTCGCCGACGACGGCCTTGCCCGAGGGGTCCCACGCCTGGAGGTCGGTGCCCAGACAGGCGGCCTGGAGCTCGCCGATGTGGACGGGGAGGGTGGGGACGGCGCCCGCGAAGCAGCTGCACACGTCGGTGCCGCCGCTGACGGAGGCGATCCAGAGGTCCTCGGCCACCTCGTCGTGGAGCCAGCGGAAGCCGTCGGGCGGCAGCGGGGAGCCGGTGGTGGCGACGCACTTCACGGTGGAGAGGTCGAAGTCGCGCGAGGGGTGGACCTCGGCCTTGCGGCAGGCCATGACGTACGCGGCGGAGGTGCCGTAGAGAGTGGCACCGGTCCGCTCGGCGATCCGCCACTGGGCGCCGGTGTCCGGGTAGCCGGGGCTGCCGTCGTAGAGGACGACGGTGGTGCCGGTGAGCAGGCCGGAGACGAGGAAGTTCCACATCATCCAGCCGGTGGAGGTGTACCAGAAGAACCGGTCCTCGGGGCCGAGGTCGCAGTGCAGGCCGAGCTGCTTGAGGTGCTCGAGGAGGATGCCGCCCTGGGACTGGACGATGGCCTTGGGCAGGCCTGTCGTACCGGAGGAGTACAGGACCCAGAGGGGGTGGTCGAAGGGGACCGCCTCGAAGACGGGCTCGGTGTCGGCGGAGGTCAGGTCCGACCACGCGAGGGCGCCCTCGGGGGTCGGCGTGCCGAGCAGCGGGATGTGGACGACGGCGCGCAGGGAGGGGAGCTCGGCCCGGAGCTCGGCGACGGTGTCGCGGCGGTCGTGCTCCTTGCCGCCGTAGCGGTAGCCGTCCACGGTGAACAGGACGACCGGTTCGACCTGCTGGAAGCGGTCGAGGACGCTGCGGGCGCCGAAGTCGGGGGCGCAGGAGGTCCAGACACCGCCGACGGCGGCGGTGGCGAGGAGGGCGACGACGGCCTCGGGGATGTTGGGGAGGTAGCCGCTGACCCGGTCGCCGGGGCGGACGCCGAGGGCGCGCAGCTCGGCGGCGAGGGAGCCGACCTGGCGGCGGAGCCCGGCCCAGGTGACGGGGGTGGGCTCGTGGGTCTCGTCGACGTACAGCAGGGCGGGGTCGTCGGCTCGGGCCGGGTCCTCCGCGGCGCGCAGGGCGTGCTCGGCGTAGTTGAGGGTGGCTCCGGTGAACCAGCTCGCGCCGGGCATGGAGCGGTCGGCGAGGACGGACGTGTACGGGGTGCTGAAGCGGACCTCGAACCATTCGGCGACGGCCTGCCAGAAGGTGTCGAGCTCGTCGACGGACCAGCTGTGCAGGGCGGGGTAGCCGCCGTCGGCCGGGGCTCCGAAGCGCTCGGCCGCCCAGGCCTGGAAGGCGGTGATCCGGGCCGCGGCGATCCGGTCGGGGCCGGGGGCCCAGAGGGGTTCCGGCTGCGTGGCTGAGGTCATGGGTCGGCTCCCGGTCAAGTCTGCGGCTCGCGCTTCGTGTGCGTACGGTGCCATCGCGCGGGGGGTGGGTGCGCGGCGGCTCACAGGGACCATGCCATGTGATCGACATCCGCACCAGAGTCGCCATCACCGCTCACCGGGGCGGCGGCATGTGGGCGGCCACCGGTCACGGGCGGTCGCGCGGGGCGGCCGCGGGCGGGAGCCGGGACGGGCCCGGGCCGTGTGGGCGCGGTCACCCGCGGGTGAACGGCAGTTGAACGCGGCACCCTTGCTCGGAGGCCGGTGGCAAGGTGCTCTCCATGGACGGTCGTGATCTGGTGCGTGCGGTGAAGGACATCGGTACGGAGCGCGGACGGCGCGCCTGGATCTCGGGGTGGCGCCACCGCCGGGCGGACGCGGTGGGGCTGCCGCGCCGGGGCACGGAGCGGGCGCGGGTACCGGGGCTGCTGGCCGGTACGGAGCCGCGGCCGGGCGGGGGCGTGCTGCGGTTCGCCCGTTCCGAGCTGCTCGTGCGGGTCCCCGCGGGCGGGGGGGTGTTCGGGGGGTGGGACGGGGCCGGGCCGACGCCTTCGTACGCGGTGGTGGGCACGGGGCCGGAGCCGGATCCGCGGGCGGTGCTGGAGCCGGACACCGGGGGCGGCTGGCGGGTGGTGTCGGAGCGGGTCACGGTGGCGGTGTCCCGGCACGGGGCGGTGGAGGTGCGCACGCCCGGCGGGACGGTGCTGCGGCGGGAGCTGCCGCCCCGGTGGTGGGAGCCGGTGTCGGCCGGCTCGCGGGACGGGGACGCCGCGGGGGCCGGGGCGGGGGGGGACGCGGAAGGGGCCGGGGCGGGTGGTGGGGCCGGGGCGGGTGGTGGGGGCCGGTGGGTCCTGCGGAGCGAGGTGGCGGCGGACGCGCGGTTCTTCGGACTCGGCGGGCGGGCGGCGGGGCCGCGGCTGCGGGACGGGGTGTACCGGCTGTGGAACACGGACCCGAAGGGCGGGTTCGCACCGGGTGACGATCCGCTGTACCTGACCATGCCGGTGCAGCTGGTGGTGGCGGACGCGGGGACCCACCTGGTCTTCCACGACAACTCCTGGGACGGGCGGGTGGTGTTGCGGGAGGGCGAGGAGGGCGCGGGCTCGGGGATGGACCGCCCGGGGGTGAGCGAGCTGCGCATGGAGGGCGGGCCGCTGCGGTGCTGGGTGCTGGTGGGGCCGCCGTCGCGGGTGCTCCAGGGCTGGTCGGGGCTGACGGGCGCGGCGGCGGTGCCGCCGGAGTGGGCGCTGGGCTACCAGCACGCGAAGTGGGGCTTCGGGAGCGCGGAGGAGGTGCGCCGGGTGGCCGGCGGCTACGCGGAGCGCGGGTTCGCGCTGTCGGCCGTGCACCTGGACATCGACCACTACGACGGGCACCGGGTGTTCACCGTGGACCGCGGGCGGTTTCCGGATCTGCCGGGGCTGGCGCGGGAACTGGGCGAGACGGGCGTGCGGCTGGTGTCGATCGTCGATCCGGCGGTGAAGGCGGGCGACCCGTTGCACGCCGCCGGGCAGGCGGTGGGGGCGCGGGGGGCGTTCGTACGGGACGCGGCGGGCGCGGAGGTGCGCGGCGAGGTGTGGCCGGGCGAGTGCGCGTACCCGGACTTCACGGATCCGGCGGTGCGGGAGTGGTGGGGCGGGCTGTACGAGGAGCGGCTGGCGCAGGGCTTCGCCGGTTTCTGGCACGACATGAACGAGCCGGTGTCCTTCACCCCGTTCGGCGACATGACGCTGCCCCGCTCGGCGCGGCACTCGATGGACGGCGCGGGCGGGGACCACCGGGCGGGGCACAACGTGTACGCGCTGGGCATGGCGCGGGCCGGCTGGGAGGGGCTGGTCCGGCTGCGGCCCGCCGAGCGGCCGTTCCTGTTCTCCCGGTCGGGGTGGGCGGGGATGCAGAGGTACGGGGGCACGTGGTCGGGGGACGTGGAGAGCAGCTGGGAGGGGCTGCGGGCCTCGTTGGCGCTGGTGCTCGGGCTGGGGCTGTGCGGGGTGCCCTACTCGGGGCCGGATGTCGGCGGCTTCGGCGGGTCGCCCTCCCCCGAGCTGTACCTGCGGTGGCTGCAACTGGGGGCCTACCTGCCGTTGTTCCGGACGCACTCGGCGATCTGGGCGGGGCGGCGGGAGCCTTGGGAGTTCGGAGCCGAGGTGGAGGAGCACGCACGGGCGGTGATGGCGGAGCGGGAGCGGCTGCGGCCGTACTTCGTGACGCTGGCGCACCTGGCGCGGCGCACCGGGGCGCCGTACGTACGGCCGGTGTGGTGGGGCACGCCGGAGGAGCGGCGGCTGCGGGACTGCGAGGACGCGTTCCTGCTGGGCGACGCGCTGCTGGTGGCGCCGGTGCTGGAGTGCGGGGCGGACCGGCGGGCGGTGCGGTTGCCGCGGGGGCGGTGGTACGACACGGCGACGGGGGCGGCGTACGAGGGCCCGGGGCAGGCCCTGCTGGACGCTCCGCGGGGGCGGATCCCGGTGCTGGCGCGGGCGGGGGCGGTGATTCCGGTGCGGGGTGCCTCCGGCGGGGGTGTGGAGCTGGAGGTCTGGGCGCCGGCGCGGGGGCGTACGGGCGGCGGGGTGGTGATCCGGGACCCGGGGGCGGGGTTCGAGGCGGGCGCGGTCGAGCGGTACACCTCGCGGTGGGCCGGGGAGGGGGTGGTGGTGGCGGACGAGGCGGGGGAGGTGGTGGCGGACGTGGTGGTGCGGGGGGTTTAGGGGGGCGGCTTCAGAATCGGGGCTCCGCCCCGGACCCAGCGCCTCAAACGCCGGCGGGGCTGGTTTTGGCGTGCCGGAACGGGCCGTCAGCGGGGACAGGGGGCTGAGCCCAGAGGTGCGGCTTCAAGAACGGGGTTCAGCGCCTCGAACGGCGGCGGGGCCGGAGTTGGTGGGGCCGGAATCGGGCGTCAGTGCGGGGTGTAGCCGCCCTTGAACCAGGTGTTCGCGGCCTGGGTGTGGAGGGGGAAGGCCAGGTCCGCGGGGGTGTGGAGGATGTGCCAGCCGGTGGTTTCGTTCGTCGGGGCCGAGGTGGGGAGGGTGGCGGCCGGGCGGGGCGGGAGGAGGCCGAAGAGCAGGAGGTGGCCCGCCGGGGAGCTCAGGGCGTCGGCCAGGGCGACCTCCGAGGCGGCGGCGGTGATGCCGGTCTCCTCGCGGAGCTCGCGGACCACGGCCTCGCGCCAGTCCTCGCCGAAGTCGATGAAGCCGCCGGGCAGGGCGATGCCGCCGAGGGCCGGTTCGACGGTGCGGGTGATGACCACGAGGCCGGTGCCGTCCGCGTCCTCGACCGGGAGCAGGGCGACGGCCACCGGGAGCGGGTTGCGGTAGGCCACGGACCCGCAGGCGGCACAGGCGCGGGGCCAGGTCCGGGTGGGGTACGACGCTCCGCAGGTGGAGCAGTGGGAGTCCCTCAGCTGTGCCGACATGCGGTGATGGTAGTGGCAACGGGGTTTGGGGCGGAGGGTGTTGGGGGGAGCCGGGGATGGTCGGCCTCCCCGTGAGGCTGTCGGCCGTGTGCGGGCGTGAGTACCGTGCGCGGCATGACTTTCCGTTCGTACGAGGAGTTCTGGCCGTACTACGTCGCCATGCACTCCCGCGCCGCCACCCGCTGGGTCCATCTCGCCGGGACGCTCACCGGCCTGGCCGTCACCGCCTACGGGGTGGCGCGCGGCCGGAGGCGGTATCTCGTCGCGCTGCCGCTGATCGGGTACGGGACCGCGTGGCCCGCGCACTTCTTCATCGAGGGGAACAACCCGGCGACCTTCGGCCGTCCCGCGTGGTCCCTGCGCGGGGACGCGCAGATGATCCGGATGATGCTGGCTGGGCGGGACGCGGAGCTGGGCGAGATCGCCGCGAAGTGGCTCGCCGAGAACCGGTGACCCGGCCCGCCCTCCCGTGACACACTCCTGACGATGCGTCAGATTGCTGCATGGGAGGGGTCTTGGCACTCACACGTACACCCGTCGTGAGCGGGTGGTTCACCGAAACCGCGGCGGACGGCGGCTTCCGGCTGCTCGGCACCCGGTGCTCGGCCTGTACCGCGGTGTTCTTCCCGCGCGAGGACGCGTACTGCCGCAATCCGCACTGCCCGGGCGGCGGGGAGCTCGCCGAGGTGCCGCTCTCCCCGCGCGGGCGGGTCTGGTCCTACACCGACGGGCGCTACCGGCCGCCCGCGCCGTACGTGTCCGACCCGGCCGAGCCGTGGGAGCCGTACACCCTGGTCGCGGTGGAGCTCGAGGCCGAGGGCATGGTGGTGCTCGGGCAGGCGGCGCCGGGCGTGGGCGTCGGCGACCTGGCGGTCGGGATGGAGGTCGAGG
The DNA here is from genome assembly GCF_001746425.1 of Streptomyces subrutilus. Lineage (GTDB taxonomy): Bacteria > Actinomycetota > Actinomycetes > Streptomycetales > Streptomycetaceae > Streptomyces > Streptomyces subrutilus_A. Next base: position 1,490,335 of record NZ_MEHK01000001.1, read on the forward strand.
TGGTGGGCGGCGTGCTCAACGAGGACGCGGACACCCGAACGGCCTGGACCACCTGGCGGTTCAAGCCGGTGGGAGGCGACGCGTGAGCGCCGACGTCGCCGTCCTCGGGGCCGGGATGCACCCCTGGGGCAAGTGGGGCCGCAGCTTCGTCGAGTACGGCCGGGCCGCCGCCCGGGCCGCGCTGGCGGACGCCGGGCTGGACTGGACGGACGTGGGCTCGGTCGTCGGCGCCGACACCGTGCGCTCGGGATACCCGGGCTACGTGGCCGGCGCGACCTTCGCCCGGGCGCTGGGCTGGCAGGGGGCCCGGGTGACCAGTGTGTACGCGGCCTGCGCGTCCGGCGCCCAGGCGATCGGCACGGCCCGGGCGCAGATCCTGGCCGGCCTGGCCGACGTGGTGCTCGTGGTGGGCGCCGACGCCGCGCCCAAGGGGTTCTTCGCCCCGGCGGGAGGCGACCGGCCCGACGACCCGGACTGGCTGCGCTTCCGCGTGCTGGGCGCCACCAACCCGGCGTACTTCGCCCTGTACGCCCGCCGCAGGATGGCCGTGTACGGGGACACCCGGGAGGACTTCGCCCTCGTCAAGGTGAAGAACGCGGCGGCCGGGACGCTCAACCCGAACGCCCGCTACCGCAAGGCGGTCTCCGCCGAGGAGGTGGCCGCCTCGGCGGTGGTCGCCGATCCGCTCCGGCTGCTCGACATCTGCGCCACCTCCGACGGGGGCGCGGCGCTGGTGCTGACCAGCATGGACTTCGCCCGCTCGCGCGGGATCGGCGACCCGGTGCGGATCCGGGCGGTCTCGACGGTGACCCCCACCTATCCGCGGACGGTGCTGGACCTGCCGGACATCGCCACCGATTCGGCGGTGGCGGTGCGGCCTGCGGCCGGGTCCTTCCGCGCCTCGATCGCGCGCGCCGCGTACGAGGAGGCGGGGCTCGGCCCGGACGACCTCTCGCTCGCCGAGGTCTACGACCTTTCCACCGCCCTGGAGTTGGAGTGGTACGAGGACATCGGGCTCTGCGGGGAGGGTGAGGGAGCGAAGCTCGTACGGGAGGGGGCGACGGCTCTCGGCGGGCGGATCCCCGTCAACGCCAGTGGCGGGCTCGCCTCGTTCGGGGAGGCGGTGCCGGCGCAGGCCATCGCCCAGGTGTGCGAGCTGACCTGGCAGCTGCGCGGCACGGCCGGGGAGCGTCAGGTGCCGGGGGCGCGGGCCGGGATCACCGCGAACCAGGGGCTGTTCGGCCACGGATCGGCCGTGGTCGCGGTGCGCTGAGCGGCCCGCGGCAGGCAGGTGTTGCCGGAACGCTTGACGGCCCCCGGCGGCGGGTTCACACTCGCTCCACGGTCCCGTGCGGCGCCCCGGGACTCCGGATCCCCCCATGAGAGCTGCGGCCCGTACCCCAGTCGGCGGGGGTACGGGCCGCCTCCCTGTCAGGTCCCCGCCGCCAGGCTCCGGCGCCGCGCCCTGGCCAGCGACATCGCGTGTTCCACGACACCGACGAGCACGTCCTTGACGGACTCCCGGTCCCGCGCGTCGCACAGCAGCACCGGCACCTCGGGATCGAGGTCGAGTGCGTCCCGTACGGTCACCACGGGGTGCCGGTCCGCGCCGTCGAAGCAGTTGACCGCGACGACGAACGGGATCTCGCGGCGTTCGAAGTAGTCGACGGCGGCAAAGCAGTCGGCGAGGCGGCGGGTGTCCGCGAGGACCACCGCGCCGAGAGAGCCCTGGGCGAGCTCGTCCCACAGGAACCAGAAGCGGTCCTGGCCGGGCGTGCCGAACAGGTAGAGGACCAGGTCCTCGCGCAGCGTGATGCGCCCGAAGTCCATGGCCACGGTGGTGGTGCTCTTCCCCTCCACTCCCCCGGTGTCGTCGATGCCGGCGCCCGGTTCCGAGAGCAGTTCCTCGGTCCGCAGGGGTTTGATCTCGCTCACCGCACTGACCAGGGTGGTCTTGCCCACCCCGAAACCGCCCGCGACCAGGATCTTCAGGGTCAGCGGCTCGACCGGTGACACGGCATGCATGACACCGGTGCGGCTAGAGCGCCCGAAGGCCATCGATCACCTCACGCAGAATGGATTCATCGGGCAGTTCGGCCGGCGGTACCGGCCGGGTCACGTGGACCAGTTGGTCGTCGGCCAGGTCGCCGATCAGGACGCGCACGACCCCGACCGCGAGGTCCAGGTCCGCCGCGAGTTCGGCGACCGACTGCGGCCGGTCCCGGCACATCCCGAGGATGTGCGCGTGCTCCGGCGACAGGGTCATGTCCCAGACCGGGTCGTCGGCGGCCGGTTCGGCGACCACGAGCGCGATCAGGTCCAGCCGGTGCTGGCCCGCGTGGCTGGTCCGGCCGCGGGTCATCGCGTACGGGCGCACGACCGGACCCGCGTCGTCGTCGAACCAGTGCGCGTGGTCGGGGGTCTGGTCGGGCTCCCCGGCCGGGGTGCGGGCGGGGTGGTCCTGGCCTGGATCGCTCATGCCGTACGACTCACCCTCCGGCTGGCAGCCCGGTGCGCGGGGCGGTGGCCAGGTGGTCGCCCACCCGCTTGACCATCAGGGTCATCTCGTACGCGACCTGGCCGACGTCGGACTCGGAGTCGGCGAGCACGGCGAGGCAGCTGCCGTCGCCGGCGGCCATGACGAAGAGGAAGGCCTCGTCCAGCTCCACGACGGTCTGTCGGACCCGGCCGGAGTCGAAGTGCCGGCCGACGCCCTTGGCCAGGCTGTGGAAGCCGGAGGCGACCGCCGCCAGGTGCTCGCTGTCCTCGCGGGTGAGGTCCTTGGAGCTGCCGGTGGGCAGGCCGTCGCCCGAGAGGACCACCGCCTTGCGGATGGAGCCGACCTTGTCGACGAGCTCGTCCAGGAGCCAGTTGAGCGGGCCGGAGCCGCGGCCCCTGGTGTCGTTGCCGGTCTGCGGTGCGGTCATCGACCGTCCCCTTCGTTCTCGTGCGCGGGAGCGGTGGCGGCGGGGGTGCCTGCCCCGGTCTCGGACTGCTGCTGGGCGTGCTGGTTGCGGCCCGCCGTCCAGCCGCGCTGGAGTGCGGACATGCGCGTGCGTACGTCCTCCGCGTCACGGTCCCCGAGGGGGGCGGTGGCGGCGTCGTCGGGGGCCGCGGCCGCCGCGTTCTTGAGCTGCGGTGCCAGGCTGGCCTGGCGGACCCGGCGGGGCAGCCCGGCGCCGGCCGGCGCGTCACCGGAAGCGGGGGCGGGGGCCGGCGAGGACGCGGGCGCCGGGGCGGGCGGGGGTGTGCGTGCGGGGCCGGGCTGCGGAACCACGGACACCGGGCGGGGCTGGACTCGGCGGCCGTGCTCGGCGATCAGGGTCGGGGCGGGCCGGCGGCGCGGCAGCGGTACGGCTCCCTGGGAGCGGGGGCCGTCGGGCCGGGGGGCCTCGACCCGCTGGGCGTCGAGCCGGACCGGGCCGGTGGGCCGGTCGCGGTGGCGTTCGATGTGCGGCTTGTCGGCCGGGCGCAGGCCCAGCAGGGCGCTGCGGGGCGTGCCGCCCGGCGGGGTCTCGTCGTCCAGGGTGGCCATGACGGGTCGGGGGGCGGCGGCGGCCGGCTCCTCGTCGATGCCCTCCACCGGGTCCAGGCCGAGGACGTCGATCGGGGCCTCCAGCTCGACCGGGCCGCGCAGTTCGGCGACGGGCAGCGAGCGGGCGGTCCCGGCGGGGACCGCGCGTTCGACGGCGGCCGCGGCTCGCGCGGAGGGGATCGAGCCGGTCCGCCCGGCGGTCCTGGCCGCGGGTCCGTCGTCCAGCCGGATGCCCGTGCCGCTGGTCTCGGGGGCCTCGGTCAGCAGGGCCGCCGGGATGAAGACCACCGCGGTGGTGCCGCCGTACGGGCTGGGCTGCAGGACGACCTTGACGCCGTGGCGCTGCGCGAGGCGGCTGACGACGAACAGGCCGAGGCGGTCGGTGTCGGAGAGTTCGAACTCGGGGGTCTCGGCGAGGCGGAGGTTCGCGTCGAGCAGCGCCTCCGGGTTCATGCCGAGGCCGCGGTCGTGGATCTCCAGGGTGAAGCCGTTGGCGACGCGCTCGCCGTGCACCTGGACCGCGGTGTGCGGCGGCGAGAACACGGTGGCGTTCTCCAGGAGTTCGGCGACGAGGTGGGTGATGTCGGCGACGGCGGGGCCCGCGATGCCCAGGCGCGGCAGTCGGCGCACCTCGATGCGCTCGTAGTCCTCCACCTCGGCTACGGCGGCCCGTACGACGTCCATCAGCTGGACGGGCTTGCGCCACTGGCGGGAGGGGGCGGCGCCGGAGAGGATCACCAGGCCCTCGGCGTGGCGGCGCATGCGGGTGGTCATGTGGTCGAGGCGGAAGAGGTCGGCGAGTTCCTCGGTGTCCTCGGTCCGGCGCTCCATGGTGTCGAGGAGGGTCAGCTGGCGGTGCAGGAGGACCTGGTTGCGGCGGGCCAGGTTGACGAAGACCTCGGAGACGCCGCGGCGGAGCTCGGCCTGCTTCACGGCGGCCTCGACGGCGGCGCGCTGGAGGGTGTTGAGGGCGAGGCCGACCTGGCCGACCTCGTCCTTCTCGTACTCCAGGCGGGGCGCCTCGGTCTCCACGTCGATGTGCTCGCCTGCGGCGAGGCGGCGCATGACGCTCGGCAGGCGGACGCCTGAGACCTCGTGGGCCTCCTTGCGGAGCCGGGACAGGTCGCGGATCAGGTCGCGGCCGATGCGCACGGAGAGGATCAGGGAGACGACGAGGGCGATGAAGCCGAGGACGCCGGCGACGGCGGCCTGGATCAGCACGTCCATGGCGACGGGCTCGACGCGCTTTTGGTAGCGGTCTCCGGCGTCGGTGCCCATGACGGCGAGCTCTTCGAGGACCTTGCCGGCGGCCTCGTCCCACTGGGCGGCGGTGACGCGCGGGTTCTTGCCCGGGCCGCCGCCGAGGAACCGTTCCTCCGCGTCGCGCAGCAACTTGCTGTCGGGGCCGCCCCAGTACTGCTCGAAGCGCCGGCGGTCGGCGTCGGGGAGGATCGCCAGGTTGAACTCGTACAGCAGCCCGCGGTTCGCGGCGAAGTCGGAGACGTGCCGGATGTCGGCGGCGCTGACGTTGCGGGCGGCGAGGGCGGAGGCGATGACGGCGTCCTCGCGGGAGAGGGTCTCGCGGGCGCGGGTGATGCCGACGAGGGCGCGGCCCTGCTTGTCCATCTCCACGTTCTCCAGCGCGTGGAGGTTCATGAGGAACTCGTAGCAGGGGTCGATGAGCCGGCTGTAGAGGTCCAGTGCCTGGCTGGGGTCGAGGGTGTTCTGGTCGACCGAGCGGCGCAGGGCGCTGATGCCGTGGAGGGCGGCGAGGATGGAGCGCAGGCGCTGGGCGTTCTCGGGGCTGAGCTCGTCGATGACCTCGGGGTCGCGGGCGTTCGCGCTGATCTGCTCGACGGCTTCGTCGGTGGCGGCGCGGCGCTTGGCGAGTTCGGTGGTGGCCGCCGAGGCGCGGGGGTCGCCGACGACGACGAGGGTCTGGCGGCGCTCCTTCTGGATGACGCGGACGACGTCCTCGATCGGATAGCCGACCTTGTCGATGACGTAGGCGACGTCGAGGAGTTGGACCGCCTGACGACCCGTGATGACCGTGGCGAAGGACCACAGTGCGGTCAGGGAGACGAGCGGCACAAGGAGCAGCGCGACGATCTTCCGGCGGATGGACTTCCCGCGAAAGCGCATGGCCTCCCCAGCCTCCCCCAGCTCGTCCCCGATGTCGGGGGGTCGGTGTTCCGTCGGTCTTCCGTCGTTTAAACCGGCGTGAGCCTACTACTGCCACGCAGCGGGTTCGAAGGCGTGTCCAAACGTTTCCGGCCGGGCCTCTGGACGAAGATCACGAGTTGTCCGATAATTCCGGTCAAGAGCGGTCCGATATGTGGCAGATGACACTTGGTGGGGCGTCAGTTCGCGCTACACGATGGATGGCTGGAAGTATTCGCTCCGCGATCACGGGGACATGGGGACCGTTCCGCGATGCGGGAATCTCCGGGCGGCGCCGTACGTCTTCTGTTCACGGGGGCACGTCGGGGTAGACGTGTGGAGTAGGCGTTGCGGACCGCGCGGTGGGGAGTGAGCGGACCATGAGCAGGTACGAGGACGGCGAGGGCGGGAACGTCACGGGCCGGGGCGGGAGCCGGCGCGGGCTGTGGGTGGAGGAGCCGGCCCGGCGGCGCCGGATGCCCGATCCGGTGCGCGCGTCCGCGGTGCGGGCGGTGCTGATCGTGTCCGTGACCCTCATACAGGCGACGGTCAGCTTCTTCCTCACGCTCACCGGATCCTGGCTCGCCTTCCCGATGGCGCTGGGCGCCATCGCGGGGACCGTCGTGGCCACGTGGGGCGTGCTCGACGTGTGGATCACCCGGCAGATGTGGAACCAGCGGTACGGGGTCGTGTCGGAGCCGAGCAGCACGGCGCGCAGCCGCCGCGAGGAGCGCCGGGCCGCCGAGGCCGCCCGGGCCGAGCGGAAGGCGGGCCCGGCCCGAATAGCCCGCGAGGACGGCCCCCTCGCGGCCTTCGGCCGCCGCTGAGGAGGCCGCCGCACCGGCTGCGGGGCAGACCTCAGCTCCGGCGGAACATCCGGGTCGCCGTGATCTCGCCGTGGATGGCCTCCTGCTCCGGGGACTGCTGCGGCAGACCCGGGCGCAGGTGCTCCTCGACGCTGATGTACTTCAGGCCCGCCCGCAGGTCGGCGTCATTGCGCAGCCGGATGACCAGCGGGAACTCGGCGAGGGCCGTGGTGTCGAACAGGCCCGTGGTGTACAGCAGCTGGACGCCGAGCGCGTCGGACACGGCCCGCTGGAGCTCCAGCAGGTACGTGGCGTTCGCGCGGCCGATCGGGTTGTCGAGGAACAGCGTGCCCGCGTGCCGGTGCTTGTCGCGGCCGCGGTCGTTGCTGCGCAGCGCCGCCATCGTGCAGTACAGGGCGATCGCGGCGGTCAGCAGCTGCCCGCCGGAGAACACGTCGCCCATCTGCCCGACGGGAACGCGTTCGGCGCGCAGCACCGCGTCCGGCTTCAGGATCTCCACGGAGATGCCCTTGGGCTCCAGCGCCGCCTGGACGCCCCGCAGCAGCAGGGACATGCCGTCGCGGCGGCCCTCCCCGAAGGAGGCGGTGCTGTTCTTCTTCACCGCCGCGCGGGTGGCCTCGTCGATGACCTCGCCCAGCCGCTCGGTGAGCGTGGCCTGGTCCGGTTCCTCGAAGCGGATCCGCAGGAACTCCTGCCCCGACCACTCCCCCAGTCCCTCGGGCAGCTGGGACAGGCGCTGCGCCGAGCGGAGCGTGGCCAGCGCCGACTCCACGAGGCCGCGCAGCCGGTCGACGATGCTGTCGCGGTTGCGCTCCAGCTGCGCCAGCTCGTCGGTGAGGACCCGCAGGCGCGGGGCGAAGGCCGCGCCCCAGGCCGCCGCGTGCTCGGGCAGGGCGGAGGCGGGCAGTTCCCGGATCTGCTGGCGCGCGGGGGTCCGTACCTGCTCGTAGCGGGTGGCGTTGGCGTGCCGCACCAGGACGTCGCTCGCCTCGCGCACCGCCGCCTCGGCGGCCGACAGGTCGGCCGCGCAGCCGCGCAGCGCGCGGCGGGCCTCGGTGGCCGACTGGCGGGCCTCCTCCAGGGTGCCCGCGTGGGGCGCGGGCTCCTGCTCGTCCTCGGTGTGGGCGTGGTCGCGCAGGAGGTCGCGCAGCAGGGCGGCGGTCTCGTCGAAGCCGCCGGCGCCGTCCTCGGCGGTGCGGTGGGCGCGCAGCAGGTCCGCGTGGGCGGCCCGGGCGCTCTCCACGGCCGCGCTGTGGGCGGCGAGCTGGGCGGTGGCCGTCCGCAGCAGGGCCTGAGCGTGCTCGACGTCCCCGGGGACCAGCTCCTCCGGCAGTTCGGTGTGGGCGTCGCCCTCGGCGGGGGCGTGGCGTTCGGCCTCGCCGCGCAGCCGGCCGAGCTGCTCGCTCGCGGTGGAGGCCCGGGTCTCCAGCATCTGGACGAGGGACTCGGCGCGGGCGGCGGCGGCCTGCCGCGAGGGGCCGTCGGCGCCGTCGGGGCTTTCGAGGAGCTGGGCGGCGCGGGTGCGGACCTTGTTGGTGAGGCGGTCCAGTTCGGCGAGGGCGGCGCTCTCGTCGCTTTCGGCGCGGGCCTGTTCGGCGCGCAGGTCGGCGCCGACGCCGACCTTCTCGTACAGCTGGGAAGCGGCGCGGTAGGCCTCGCGGAGGTCGGGCAGCGGCGCCTTGGACGCGCCGTCGTCCTCGGGGAGCGGCTCGGGGGCTCCGGCGATGTCGGCGCGCTCGGCGCGCAGGGCGCGGGCGGTGCGGCGGGCGTCGTCTGCGGCACGCTGGGCGGCGCGCCGGTCCTCGTCGGCGGCGCGGGCCCGGTCAAGGCAGACCTCGGCGCGGGCCTCCGACTCGGCGGCTTCGTCGGCGAGTTCACGCAGCCGCGCCTGCCATCCGGCGCGTTCGCGCAGGCGGAAGGCGAGGCCGGCCAGGGCGTCGGCGACGCGGCGGGCCCGCTGGGCGGTGTCCTGGCGCTCGTCGCGCACCCGGGCCGCGTCGGCGGCGGCCTCGTCGGCCTCGGCGCGTACGGTACGGGCCTCCGCGAGCTCGGCGTCGGCCTCCTCGGCGAAGGCGCGGGCGGCCGCGGCCTGCCGCGCGAGCTCGGCGAGGCGGCCGGGCGGGCAGCCGGTGCGCCAGGAGGCGAGGCGGGCGGCGAGCTCGCGGTCCCCGGCGAGGCGGGCGGCCAGGTCGCGGATGTCGGTGTCGCGGGCGGTGGCGCGGCTGCGCAGCGCCTGCCGCTCCTCGTCGGCGGCGTGCTCGTCGTGCATGGCCGGGTTCGGCGGGACGAGGAACACCGCGTCGGAGTCCCCGGCCGGCGGTACGGGGGCCAGCAGGGCGGCGGCGGTGCCGACGGCCACGGTGGAGCGGGGCAGCAGGGCGGCCGCGGAGAGGACCTCGCGGGCGCGGCTGTGGGTGTCGGGGTCGGTGATGACGACGCCGTCGACGAGTTCGGGGCGGGCCGCGAGGACGGCGGCGTGGTCGGCGGGGTCGACGGACTGGGCGAGGTAGCGCCAGCCGGGCAGGGCCGGGATGCCGTGTTCGCCGAGGTATTCGACGGTGGCGAGCACGTCGGGTCCGGGGGGCAGCAGGCCGCCGTCGCCGAGCGCGCCGAGGATGCGGGCGTCGTCGGCGGCGGCGGTGCGCAGCTCGAACAACTGCCGTTCCGCGGCGGCGACCGCGTCGGTCAGCAGTTGGTGGAGGTCCTCCGCGTTCCGGTCGAGGTCCTCGGCGGTGAGCCCTCCGGCGGTATCGGCCGGGGCTGCTCCGGCGCCGGATCCGCTGCCGTCCGTACCGGCGCCGCCGGGGGCCGCGCCGCGGGCGTGCGGGAGGGCGGCGGCACCGGCGGACGGGAGGCCCAGCAGGGCGGCCAGGCGCGGGGATTCGGCGAGGGAGGCGGCGGCGCGGTGTTCCGCGTCGTGGGCGGCCTCGGCCGCGTCGGCGGCGTCCGCGGCGCGGGCGGCGGTGAGTTCGGCGCGGGATTCCGCGGCGGCGCCCTCGCGGGCGGCTTCGGCGGCGGCGCGCGCGGCCTCGCGGGACTCGTCCCAGGCGGCGACGGCCGTCTTCTCGGCGTCGGCGGCGGCCAGGGCGGCCCGGGCCGGGTCGGCGTCGGGCGCGGAGTCGTCGAGCCAGCCGGCTCGGACGGCCTCGGCGGTCTCCTGCTGGACCTCGCCCAGGCGCGAGCGGAGGTGTTCGGCCTCGCTGCGGGCCCGCTGGGCGGCCGTGGCGGCGGCGGTGGCGTCGCGGTGCGCGGCCTCGCCGGTGGCCTGGAGGGCCGCGGAGCGCTCCTCCTCCTCGTTTGCGACCCGCTCGCCGTGCTCGGCGGCGGTGTGCAGGGCGCGTACCAGATCGGCGGCGGCGGTGGCCCGGGCGGCCAGCGCCGGGGCCGCGTCGCGCTCGGCCTCCAGGATCGCGGCGGCGACCCGGGCGGAGCGGTCGGCGGCGGCGCGGTGGCGCAGCACGGTCTCGGCGGCCTGCCACGCGGAGTGCAGGGTGCGGGCTTCGAGGAGTTCGCGGCGCTGGGCGTTGGCGGCCTTGTCGGCGACGGTCAGGGCCAGCGAGGCGTGGCGGTAGGCGAGTTCGGCGGAGACGGCGGCACTGCGGGCGCGGGCCGATTCGGCGGCGGTGACCGCGTGGGCGGCGCCGGTGACCCGCTGGGCGAGATCGGCGGCGCGGCCGCGCTCCTCGGTGGCGCGGGCGGACAGCCGCCGGGCGAGGGTGCGGGTGCGGCGTTCGGCGCCCGCGTGGACGTCGCGCAGCCGGGAGCGGGTCGCGGCGGCTTCGACGATGCGTCCCAGGAGGTCCACCGAGCCCGCGGTGAAGTCCCGTTCGGCCATCAGTTCGGCGCGGCGGCCGAGCTTGTTGCCGAAGCCGTGGACGAGGTCGGCGAGGCCGTCGGTGTCACGGGTGTCGGTGACGGCGCGCAGCAGCAGGTCGGTGAAGTCGGAGTCCTTCTTCACCGCGAAGAGGCCGGCGGCCTCGCCCTCGTCGGCGTTCATCTCGCGCTGGTAGCGGAAGAGTTCGGGGTCGAGGCCGAGGTCGGTGAGGTGCTCGTTCCACCGGTCGTGGATCTCCTCGAAGGAGACCTCCAGGTGCGGGTAGGCCTTGCCGGCCTCGATGAGGGCGTCGCGGAAGCCCTTCATCGTGCGTCGGCGGCCCTGGGCGCCGGAGGCGCCTTCGACGGGCGGGCGCACGGCGGTGGCCTCGGCGACGGGCAGGCTGTCGAGGCTGAGGCCCGGGCCGGGGCGGAAGGAGTACCAGGCCTCGGCGAACTTCCGCGGGTCGTTGGACACCTGGCGTCCGCGCCATTCGCTGACCTTGCCGACGACCACGCACTCGCCGGTCTGGGTGTGCTGCCACTCCAGGGCGACGTGGCCGCAGTCGTCGGCGAGCAGGAACTTGCGCAGCACGCCGGAGCTGGCGCCGCCGAGGGTGTTGCGGTGGCCGGGGAGCATCACCGAGAAGATCAGCTTGAGCAGGACGGACTTGCCGCCGCCGTTCTCCAGGAAGAGCACGCCGGCGGGCGCCGGGCGGCGCGGCGGGCCGGTGGGCTCGTCCTCGAAGAACTCCGCCTGGGCGGGCGCCGGGTGGGGCACCGGCTCGCCGACTCCGCGCAGGTCGAGCACGGTGTCGGCGTAGCGCGCGCCGGCGGGCCCGATGGAGTAGAGGCGGATCCGGGACAGCTCGTACATGGCGGCGGACTCTCGTTGCTTCTCGGTGTTCTCGGTGTGTGTCTCGGTACGGAGGGCGGCCGGTTCAGGCGTGGAACGGCAGGCCGGCGTCGGCCGCGAGTTCCAGGTCGTCGCCCTCGGGCGGGGGCAGCAGGGTGGCGGAGCCGTCGCTGACGGGGACCACGCCCAGTTCGAGGAGTTCGGCCATGGCCGCGCTGCCCGCCATGTCGCGGACCTGCAGCTGGTAGCGGGGGGTGGTGCGGTAGGTGCCTCCGGCGTCGTCCCCGGTGCGCTGGAGGAAGCCGGACTCGGTGAGGAAGGCGGCGGCCTTGCCGACGATGCCGGTGGTGGAGCCGGCGAGGCGGCGGGCGTCCTTGGTGGCGCCGGTCGCGCTGCGGCGGGCGTAGACGCGCCAGGCGGCCTCCAGGCCGGGGGCGTCGGAGGCGGGGTCGGTGTTCTCGCCGAGCTCCTCGGCGCGCTCCTCCAGGCGGCGGCAGGTCTGCCGGACGAACGCGTCGACGCCGTTGACGGTGACGCGGCCGATGTAGCCGTCGTCGGCGAGGTCCTCGGGGCGGGGGAAGGCGAGGGCCGCGACGGCGAGGTGGGCGAGGCCGTGCAGGAAGCGGTCGGCGGAGTCGGCGGCCGTGCGGCGGGCGTAGTCGCCCATGCGGACGGCGAAGACGGAGTCCTCGCCGGCGGCCACGGCCATGCCGGCGCGCGGGGACACCTCGAGGACGACGAGGCCGAGGCCGGTGGCGACGGCGTCGGCGAGGCGGCCGAAGGCCGGGTCCTCGCGGTAGCGGCGGAGCAGCTCGGCGTACTCGGCGTCGCGGGCGGGGAGCAGCTTGGGCTGCAGCCCGAACGCGACGAGCCGGGCCGCGTCGGCGGCGTCGGCCGGGGTGACGGTCCCTCCGGGGGCGGGCGCGACGGGAGCCGACGCCGCGTCGGGCTCGCTCCACGCGGGCTGCCGCTCGCTCCAGGCGGGGCGCTCGGCGTGGTGGTCGCTCACGGGTGGATCTCCTCGGCGGTGCGGATGGTGAGGGCGGTACGGGTGATACGGCCGGCGGCGTGCCCCGGCTGGGGCTCGGCCCCGGCGGACGCTACGGAACGAGCCGCCGCGCTCGCGGTCGCGGCCCGCCGGGCTCCGAGCCCAGCGGGAGCCCTGACCGCAACCAGGCCCGGCACGGCCGCCCCGAGCGTGCGCCGGAGCGGCGCCAGAGCGGACCGCAGGGCGCCGAGCGCCGCCAGGCCCGGCACGGCCCCCGCAGGCGGGCGCCGGAGCGGCGCCGGAGCGGACCGCAGGGGGTCGGGTGGGGCGGGCGCCGGCGTCGAGGGGGTCGTCATGCCGCCTCCGTGCGGTCCGCCGCCATGCCCGCGGCGTCGAGGAGGGCGGTGCCGACGATCAGGTCCGCGCCGCCGAACTCGGGGTCGTCGAGCTGGGTGCCGTCGTCCACCGCGAAGAGCAGCCGCTCCTCGCCCTGGCGGTAGGCCGTGCCGACGGGCGGGCTCGCCGCGTGGACGGCCAGCAGGGCGACCAGGTACGGCAGGTCGGGGTCGCTGCGGCGGGCCTCGGCCAGCAGCCCCGACAGCCGGCGCGGCGCGTCGTGCGGCAGGTTCAGGAGGACCATCGCCGCGGCGAGCTGCTCCTCGCTGAAGCGGCTGTCGTCCGGGGTGGCGATGAGGTCCGGCTCGGGCATCTCCGCACCGAGGTGCTCCCGCTCCACGGGCGGGGTGAGCAGTATGTCGACCAGGTCCCCCACCCGTACCGACACCGGGGTGCGCAGCCCCGCGCCGGAGGCGAAGAACGCGTCCGTGACCCGCCGCGCCCCTTCCAGCGGGAGCGGCAGCAGCGGGGCCACCAGCTGCCCGTACAGGTCGATGCCGGAGCGCGGCGCGGGAGCCGCGAAGGCCTGGCGGTCCTGCTCGGCGCGGAAGAGCGGCCCCGCGTCCAGCAGCCGCGACTGGAGCTGGGTGTGCCGGCGGATGCAGTCCTTGACGATGTCGACGAGCTCGGCGGCCCGCCGCCTGCTCTCGGGCTCCTCCGCCTCGTCGCGCGCCCGGCGGATGTTGGTCAGGATCGCGTTCTCGTGGCGGTAGCGGTCGGCGACGTGGTCGAGGGCCTCCTCGATCATGTCGGGGACGGACTGGAGCCAGTCCACCGCCCGCACGTTGCGCCGCGTCGCGTCCAGGGTGCGCCGCAGGGTCTCCGCGTACTGCACCGTCCGGTAGCGGGCCTGTTCGGCGGCGAGCTGGGCGTCCGCCAGCCGGCCCCGGCTGATCAGCACCTCCAGCTTGACCTCGGCCGCGATCTGCGCGCTGGTCACGTCGGTGTCGAGGGCGCCGACCAGCACGTTGACGGCCTCGTCGGTCGTGCGCAGGTAGACCGCGCCACCGTACCCGGGCACCTCTTCGATCAGCTTGAAGTCGTAGTCACGCCGGACGTAGACCCCGTCCGGCCCGAAGGTGCCGTAGATCGCGCGGAAGCCGCGGTCGACACTGCCGACGTTGATCAGGTTCTCCAGCACCCAGCGGGCCACCCGCTCGTGCTCGGCCGCGGGCCGGGCCGGCGCCTGGGCGGCGACGCGCGGGAGCAGCCTGGCCACTATCTGCTCGTGGTCGGCGCCCGTGTCGAAGTCCATGTTCAGGGTGACCAGGTCGATCGCGGCCAGCGCGACCTCCGCCATCGCGTAGACCCCGTACTCGCCCGCCAGGTTGGCCTTGCGCACGTCGAGGTCGTGCAGCGGGGCGGTGCAGGCGAGCGCGCGCAGCCGCCGGGCCAGGCCCTCGTCGGCGGCCGGGCCCGGCGCCGGGGACGGAAGGGTCTTCGCCGGGGCAGGGAGAGTCACGGACAAAGACTAGGCGCTGCCCCTGACAACATCCCAAACGGCATGGTTCGGCCGGATCGTCCGCGGATCGCCCACCGCCGGCCGGCGGATCGCGCCCGCCTACGCGGAGTACGGCGGCGGGCCTGTTCTACGCTCACCGCATGGCTTCCATGATCACACCCTCCGAGCCGGCGATCGACCTCAACGCCGACCTCGGCGAGGGCTTCGGACGCTGGACGCTCACCGACGACGAGGCCCTGATCTCCGTCGTCACCAGCGCCAACGTCGCCTGCGGTTTCCACGCCGGGGACCCGTCCATCATGCGCCGGGTCTGCGAGCTGGCTGCCGCGCGGGGCGTACGGATCGGTGCGCAGGTCTCCTACCGCGACCTGGCGGGCTTCGGCAGGCGCTCCATGGACGTGCCGGCCGGTGAGCTGGCGGACGAGGTGGCCTACCAGATCGGGGCGCTGGAGGTGTTCGCACGGGCGGCCGGTTCCCGGGTGTCGTACGTGAAACCGCACGGCGCGCTGTATAACCGCACCGTGCACGACGGGGACCAGGCCGCCGCGGTGGTCGCGGGGGTCGTGACGGCCGGGGGCGCCCTGCCCGTGCTCGGCCTCCCCGGCTCCCTGCTGCTGGATGCGGCCGCGGCGGCCGGACTGCCCCCCGTGCCGGAGGCGTTCGCCGACCGCGCCTACACGCCCGCCGGGACGCTGGTGCCGCGCACCGAACCGGGGGCGGTGGTGCACGACCCGGACGCCGTGGTGGCGCGGGCCGTGCGGATGGCGGCCGAGGGGACGGTCACGGCGGCCGACGGCTCCCCGGTCCCGGTCGCCGCCCGGTCGCTGTGCCTGCACGGGGACACCCCGGGCGCCGCGGACCTCGCGCGCCGGGTCCGCGCCGCGCTGGGCGCGGCCGGGGTGCGGGTGGAGGCCTTCGCGTGAGGACCCTGGTGGCCGGCGGCCAGGCCCTGCTGATCGAGGTGGGCTCGGCCGCCGAGGTGGCCGCGCTCCACGCCGAACTGCTGCGCCGCCGGGACGCGGGCGAGCTGGGCCCCGTACGGGATCTCGTGCCGGCCGCGCGGACCGTGCTGCTGGACGGCGTACGGGACCCGGCCGGACTGGGCGCCCGGATCGCCCGCTGGGAGGTGCCCCCGCTCGCCCCGTCGCAGGGCCCCCTGATCACCGTCCCGGTGCGCTACGACGGGCCCGACCTGGCCGAGGTGGCCGGGCTGTGGGGGGTCGCCCCCGAGGCGGTCGCGGGCATCGTCGGCGACACCGAGTTCCGGGTGGCCTTCTGCGGGTTCGCGCCCGGCTTCGGCTATCTGACCGGGCTCCCCGAACGCTTCCATCCGCCCCGGCGGGCCACGCCCCGCACCGCCGTCCCGGCCGGCTCGCTGGCCCTCGCCGGGGAGTACGCGGGGGTGTACCCGCGCTCCTCCCCCGGCGGCTGGCAGCTGATCGGATCCACGGACGCGGTGCTGTGGGACCCGGACCGGGACCCGGCAGCCCTGTTCGCGCCCGGGGTGCGGGTGCGGTTCACGGAGGCGGGCCGGTGACCGGGCTGCTGGTGGTACGGCCGGGTGCGCTGACCACGGTCCAGGACCGGGGGCGCCCGGGCTTCGCGCACCTGGGGGTCCCGCGGTCGGGGGCGCTGGACACGGCGGCGTACGCGCTGGCCAACCGGCTGCTCGGCAACGCCCCGGACGCGGCGGCGCTGGAGACGACCCTCGACGGGGTCACGCTCCGGGCCCTGGCTCCGGTCACCGTGGCCGTCACCGGCGCGCCCTGTGCGGTACGGGTGGCCGGCCGCCCGGCGGCCTGGGGAGCCGCGGTCAGGCTGCCGGCCGGCGCGGAGCTGGAGGTGGGCCGGGCGGAGTCGGGGCTGCGCGGCTATGTCGCGGTGCGGGGAGGCCTGGACGTCCCGCCGGTGCTGGGCAGCCGCTCGACGGACCTGCTGTCGGGCCTGGGGCCGCCGGTCCTGTCGGCCGGGACGCTGCTGCCGGTGGGCCCGCCGGGCCCGGATCCGGCCCTGGCGGCGGACGGCTGCCCCCTGCCCGGGCCGCCGTCGGAGCTGCTGCTCCCGCTCCGGCCGGGGCCGCGGGCGGACTGGTTCACCGAGGCCTCGCTCGCCGGGCTGTGGCGCTCGGTGTTCCGGGTGTCGCCGATGTCCAACCGGATCGGCCTGCGCACGGAGGCGGGGACACCGCTGGTCCGGGCCCGGGAGGGCGAACTGCCGAGCGAGGGCATGGTCCTGGGCGCGGTGCAGGTGCCGCCGGACGGCCTGCCGGTGGTGTTCCTGGCCGACCACCCGGTGACGGGCGGCTACCCGGTGGTGGGCGTGATCCCGCCGGGCCGCGCCCTGGACGCGGCGGCGCAGGCCCGGCCGGGTGTTGCGGTGCGGTTCGTGGCGGCCCGGTGAAACGTTCGAGGGGGCTTCGGACAAGCTCAGGGGCCACCGGATCTCACCACGCCCGAGGGGTTCGGGGCGTTCTACGAGGAACACATCGACGCCGTGCTCGGCTTCGTCACCCGCCGGGTCGCCGACCCGCACCTGGCGGCGGACCTGACGGCCGACGTCTTCCTCGCCGCGATGGGATCGGCCCGCGGCTATCGGCCCGACCGGGGAGCGCCGATCGCCTGGGTGTTCGGCATAGCCCGCAACGTCCTGTCGGGCCACGCCCGCGGGCTGGCCCGCGAGAGCGGCGCACTGGCCCGGCTGAGCGGGCGCCGCCTGCTCGACGAGGAGGACGTGGCGGCGCTGGAGGAGCGCATCGACGCCCAGCGGGCCTTCAGGGACCTGGCCGAGCGCCACACCGCCTCTCCGAGCCCCTGCGCGCCGCCCTCGACCTGGTCGTGCTCGACCAGCTCACCCCGGCCGAGGCCGCCCAGGCCCGGCGTCACCCAGGCGACGATCCGCGTCCGCCTGCACCGCGCGCGCGCGCGCTGCGCGCCCCGGACGCCCTCCGACACCAGTTGGAGGCAGCCCGATGAGCACCCGGCCCAGCGGCTTCGAGGAGCGGCTGAAGGCCGCCCTCCTGGCCCGTCTCCCGGAGGCCGCGCCCGCGTCCCCCGCCCGGTCCTTCGCCCGGCGGTACGGCATCCCGCTCGCGGTGGGCGTCGCCACGGCCGCCGTCGTCGCCGTCATGACTCTGCCGGGCAGCACCCGCAACGGTTCGCCGCCCGCCGGCTCGCCGAGCCCCTCGGCCTCCGACGCGCCCGAGATCACGAAGGATCCGGACGGGTCGCTGCGGTTCGATCTGCCGACACACGAGCAGATCCCGGCGCTGGTCGACCGGCTGAAGGAACTGGGGGTTCAGGCCGCGGTGGTTCCCAAGCGGCCCAGGTCCCAGTGCACCGAGCTCGGCGGCGGATACCGCGGCCCTCAGGCCGATCCCGAGGCCGAGGTCGTGCCGCGCTTCGGCGGTGGCGGCGCCCCCTGGTTCAAGGTCAACGCGAAGACCGTCCCTCCGGGTTACACGCTCACGTTCACGTTCGCGGACTACCACCCGCTGGGTGAGCAGGGGGTCGGCTTCGGCGTGATCGAGACCGCCAAGGTGCCGTCCTGCTCGGTCGACTATTCCGAGGGTTTGGAGGAACTCCTGAAGTCGCGGTCGGGGTCCCCCACCCCGCCCACGGGCACACCGGCCACCCCGGCGGCGTGATTCCGCGATTCCGCCCCGTGACAGCACGCGGCCCGGCCCCCGAAACGAGGGGGCCGGGCCGCGTGCGTGTTCGGGCGGGCGCCGGCGGGCTACACGGCGGACTCCGGTGCGATGCGGCTGCGTACGGCGGACTGGACGTCCTCTTCCTCGGCGGGATCCGCGGCCAGGCGCCGCAGGCGGGGGGCGACACGGGCGTCGGCGGTTTCGGCGTGGCGGGCCGCCACCTCGCGGGTGGTCTCCTCGCAGTCCCACAGGCATTCGACGGCGAAGCCGGCCGCGAAGGAGGGGTCGGTGCTGGCCAGGGCCCGGGCGGCCCGGCCGCGCAGGTGGGACGAGGCCGTCTCGCGGTAGACGTGCCGCAGCACGGGGGCCGCGCAGCCGATCGCGAGCCGGCCCGCTCCGTCCACCAGGGCGTACAGCGCCCGGGTGTCGGGACCCGCGCCGCGGACGGTGGAGCGCAGGACTCCCAGGACCAGGCCGGCGTCCTCGGCGCCGCCCCGCGAGGCCAGGACGGCCCCTGCCGCCGCCCCCAGGGCGTCGGGCCGGTGGATCCAGCGCCGGGCGCGTTCCACCGCGCCGGGGCCGCACATGCGCTCGTACGCGGCCACGGCGGGCTCGTCGGCGGCGGCTTCGATCAGGTCCAGCACGGCCGGGTTCTCCGGTTCGGCGAGGACGAGGTGGTGCAGGGCGGTGGCGCGGGCCGCCTCGCCGCAGGCTCCGGCGGCCGCCGCGAGGATGACGGGGCGGTCCTCGGGCTGGGCCACGGCCGCGAGACAGCGCGCGGCGGGCACGTGCAGCGGGGTGCCGCGGAGCAGGCCGTCGGCGGCCCAGTCGAAGACGGCCTGGACGCCCCAGCCGGGCTGGGGGCCGCTGGGGGACAGCTGGCGCTGCCAGCGGTCGAAGGAACCCTGGCGGCGGGCGGCACGCAGGCGCTCGCCGTACCGCGGGGACTCTTCCCACAGGCACCAGGGCCTGGGCTCGTACGCGTCGCGGATGGCGGCGGCCAGCCGCGCCTCACCCTCCGCCGTGTGGGGGAAGCGGGCGATGACCGGCTCGGCCAGGGACCGCAGCCCCTCGTCGTCGTCGCGCAGGGCGAGCTCGTCGAGGGCCCAGGCCCAGTTGGCTCCGGAGGCGGCGTACCGGCGCAGCAGCATGAGCGCGTCGTCGCGACCGTAGGAGGCGAGGTGGCCCAGGACGGACAGGGCGAGGCCGGTGCGCTCCTCGGCTTCGTCGAGGAGGTCCTCGGCCCCGAAGAGGTGGGCCTCGATCGCGCCGAGGGGACCGTCGAGATCCAGGTACAGCCGGGCGTAGTACAAGGAGCGGTTCTCGACCTGCCAGTCCTGGCGCGGGTCGCGGATCACACACTGGTCGAGGGCCGCCAGGGCCTCCGCCCTGGGCGCCGCGAGTGCGTGCAGCGTGCCGTCGCCACGGCCCCGCTGGAGCAGCCCGAGCAGCGTGCCGCTCGGCGCTATGACTGGTTCGAACATGGGAATGGCCTCAAATCAAGCTGGGGACGCAACCGGGAATCGGGATTCACAGGGCCGCGTAACAGCATGTGAGGACGTTCGCCGTCAGGTTCCGCTCGATGTAGACCATTGCCTTCTCACTCTCGTCGGTGCTTCGCGGCCAGGGCGGCCGGTGCGGCAGTCGCCGGGTGTGGACACCCGTCGTGTCCAGCCCGCTCCTGCCCGTCCGTCATGTTCGCGAATCGAATCCGACGCCATGATGACCCAGCCGGTTTGTGCGCCGCGACCACATTTACGGCCGCCGTGACCAACCTGTGAGCTCGGACACCGGCCCGGCACGGCCTGGACCGGGCAAAAAAGCGGACTACTTGGCTCCGAAGAGTTCCAGCAGGTCGGCCTTGGCGAACATGCGCGCCGTGTCCACGGCGGAGGGGGTTCCGGCGGCCGGATCGGCCCCTCCGGCGAGCAGTGCCCGGATGACGGCCTCCTCGCCCTTGAAGACGGCTCCGGCGAGCGGGGTCTGGCCGCGGTCGTTGGCGCGGTCGGCCTCGGCGCCGCGGGCCAGCAGGGCCGTGACGGTGTCGGCGTGGCCGTGGTAGGCGGCCAGCATGACGAGGGTGTCGCCGCGGTCGTTGGTGAGGTTCGCCGGCACTCCGGCGTCGAGGTACGCGGCGAGCGTGGCGGTCTCGCCCTGGCGGGCGAGGTCGAAGATCTTGGTGGCCAGTTCGATGACGTCCTCGTCGGGGACGCCCTGGGAACCGGAGCCGCCGTCGGTGTGCTCGCTCATCGTTCGTACCGCCTTTCACTGGCTGCTGGCATGTCCGCCCCGGTGGGCAGCCCCCGGGCCGGGCGGGCAGGGGGTTGCACGGCACTGCGTCCGTACGGGTGAAGCGTCAGCGTAGCGCCCGGACCTGCACATGTCGGGGCCAGGCCGAGGTAAGGATCACCCTTGCCCCCCTTCGCGCCGGACGCGCCAGTCGGAGTGACCCGGTCCAGTGAAAAACTCCTGTATTCACCCGTATGCACCTTTTGTCGCATTGATACTTCCTGTGAGCCTGGAAGAACTGATGGTGACTGTCCCCACCCACCAGGAGAAATTCTCATGGTCCTGTCCATCTCAGGCGTCGTCCTGCTCGGCATCATCTGCTTCCTCTTCTTCAAGAAGGACGGGATGAAGCTGTCCCACGCGTTCGTCTGCTCCCTGTTCGGTTTCTTCCTCGCCGGCTCCGCCATCGCTCCGAGCATCACCGCGAGCACGGCGAGCCTCGCGAGCCTGCTCGGCGGGATCAAGCTCTAGCCCGCCCCGAGGCACGGCGACCACCAGCCGCACCCGAAGCACCCGAACACCCACAACTCCAGGAGACGCCCGTGGCCCGGCGCCCACTTCCCCGCATCCTCAGCAGCGGCACCGTGTCGCTGACAAGGGGCCGCGACCTCGCTCGCACGGCCGCCGACAGCGCCACGGACGTCCTCCATCCGCTCCTCACCATCGGACGCGGCCTGCGCATCCTGGCCTCGGCCGGGCGGCGCAAATGGTCCGAAACCCCCAAGGACAAGCGTGGTCCCGCGCTGTTCCTGGGAGCCGCCTGCGTCCTCGTGGTCGCACTCGTCCCCTACGGTCCGCTCCTCGCCCTGATCACCCTCATGGCGGCGGCGGCCTGGCAGGGACGCGACCGCACCCCGGTGAAGACCGGGCCCGGCGATGCCGAGACCGAACGCCTCGCCTCCCTCTACGAAGCACTCGTGCCGTACTTCTCCACCCCGGAGGACCCGAGCCCGCTCTTCGCCCACGGCGGGGAATGGGACAAGGCCTTCAGCGGCTACGAGTTCGACGAGGCGGGCCGCGTCACCCGGCTCCACATCCGCTACCCGGCCTACTTCACCGATGGCGAGGCCGCCTCACGGGCCCGGATCGAGGCACTGCTGCACGCCAAGTCCGGGCGCGGACGGGAGTATCTCTTCGAATGGGACGAGGAGGGCAACCAGCTCGACCTGAGCGTGCTGGCGGCGCTGCCGACGGGCATCGCCGCCCAACCCTTCGTGACCTCGCCCGGTGAGACCGTCCTCGGTTTCACGGACGCCGGAAGCGTCCGGCGCACCCTGCCCGTCCTGGAGGGCGATCAGCCCCGGGACGTGCCGCCGGTCATCTGGCGCACCGGCCCCCGCGCCACCGAACCCCACCTGCTGGCCGTCGGCCAGCCCGGCAGCGGCACCTCCACCCTGCTGCGCTCCATCGCCCTGCAGGCCCTGCGGCACGGCGGCGACGTACTGATCGTCGAGGGCGGCGGCAGCGGCGAGTACTCCTGCCTGACCGGCCGCGGCGGCGTCATCGCCGTGGAATGCGGGCCGGTCGGGGCGCTGGCCACCCTGGAGTGGGCCGCGAAGGAGACCGAGCGGCGCCTGATCGCCGCCCACCGGGCCCGCGAGGCCGGCCGGCCCGCACCCGAGGACACCCGCCGCCCGCTGTGGATCCTGCTGGACCGGCCCAGCGTGCTGGCGCACCTCGCGGCGGCCGAGGGCGGGCCCGATCCGCTCGCCCAGCTCCAGGTGCCGCTGCGGCACGGGCGGGCCGCGCACGTCACCGTGGCGGTCACCGAGCAGTTCGAGCACCTGGAGCTGCTGCACGACGCCGTCTGGCAGCACACCCGCGCCCGGGTCGTCCTCGGGCCCGCCACGATCCAACAGGTCGCCGACGTCCTGGGGCTGCCGCCGCACACCACCCCGCCGGCCCAGGTCCCGCCCGGCCGGGGCTACGCCCGGCTCGGCTCGGGTCCCGTGCACCGGCTCCAGGTGCCCGCCACCCCGGACCCGTACGACGACGACGCCCAGCCGGCGTTCCGCCAGGCCGTGCTGGAGCTGCTCCCGGAGCGGCTCGCGCCCGGCGGGACCGGGAGCCGGGGGCAGGCGCAGCCCCCCGCCCAGGGCTCGGCTGTCGACACG
Source organism: Streptomyces subrutilus (assembly GCF_001746425.1). GTDB lineage: Bacteria > Actinomycetota > Actinomycetes > Streptomycetales > Streptomycetaceae > Streptomyces > Streptomyces subrutilus_A. Next base: position 1,512,421 of record NZ_MEHK01000001.1, read on the forward strand.
CCCGAGCTGGCGTCCGAGACGCCGTAGGCCGGGCGCGCGGGGGCGGCGCCGGGGCGGGTCACGCCACGAACGTGCGGGGCGGCTCCGCGCCGCTGCCGCCCGCGCCCGTACCGACCAGGCGGGCCGCCGCCGCGAGACGGGCGGCCGCCTCCTCGGCCACCGGGCCGCCCACCGTGAACGGGAGACGGACGTACCCCTCGAAGGCGCCGTCCACGCCGAACCGGGGACCCGAGGGGACCCGTACGCCGACCCGCTCCCCCACCTCGGCCAGCCGCGAGCCCGACAGGCCGCCCGCACGGGCCCACAGCGTGAGCCCGCCCCGCGGTACCTCGAACTCCCAGTCCGGCAGCTCCCGCCGCACCGCCGCGACCAGCGCGTCCCGGTTGCCCCGGGCCTGCTCCCGGCGGATGCCGACGGCCTCCTGCCAGCCCCCGGTCCGCATCAGCCAGTTCACCGCGAGCTGCTCCAGCACCGGCGTGCCAAGGTCGGCGTAGGCGCGGGCCGCGACCAGGCTCCGGATCACGTCGGGAGCCGCGCGGACCCAGCCGATCCGCATGCCCGCCCAGAACGCCTTGCTGGCCGAGCCCACGGTGATCACCGTGCTGCCGGCCGGATCGAAGGAACAGACCGGGCGGGGCATCTCCAGTCCGGGGTCGAGCCCCAGTTCCAGCATGGTCTCGTCGACGACCAGGACGGTGCCCGCGGACCGGGCGGCCACGACCATGGCCCGGCGCTGCTCCTCGGAAGCCAGGGCTCCGGTCGGATTGTGGAAGTCGGCGACGACATAGGCGAGGCGGGGGGCGGAGTCCCGCAGCACCTGCCGCCAGACGTCCATGTCCCAGCCCGCCAGCCCGTCCGCCATCGCCACGGGGACCAGCCGCACCCCGGCCGCGCGCATGAGCTGGAGGATGTTCGCGTAGGAGGGGGACTCGACGGCGATCCGCTCCCCGCGCCCGGCGAACAGGCTGCAGATGGCGTCGATCGCGCCCATCGCGCCGGTGGTGACCATGATCTGCTCGGGCATGGTGGGGATGCTCGCCTCGGTGTAGCGGTCGGCGAGCATCCGGCGCAGGGCGGGCAGGCCCGCCGGGTAGTCGCCGTGCGTGTGGGCGTACGGGGGCAGCTCCTCCAGCGCGCCCTGGACCGCCTTGGTGAGCCACGGCTCGGGGGCCGGCAGGGCGGCGCAGCCCAGGTCGATCATGGAGCCGAGGGATTCCGGCGGCAGCGGTTCCAGGCCGCGGGCGGGCAGCGGATTCCCGGCCGGCACGGAGGTCCAGCTGCCGGCTCCCCGGCGGGACTCCAGGAACCCCTCCCCGCGCAGGGCCTCGTACGCGGCGGCGACGGTGGTGCGGCTGAGGGAGAGGGCGGCGGCCAGTTCCCGCTCGGCGGGGAGCCGGGCGGCCACCGGGACCCGTCCTTCGAGGACGAGGAGGCGGATCCCGTCGGCGAGGGTCCGGTACGCGGGCAGCTTGCGGGCGCCCGCGGCGGCGGGGCGCTCCTGCTGGGAGCCGATCAGGCGGGCGAGCTGCGCGGCACCGACCGCCGAGGTCCATTCGGCCATTGCGTCCGGTCCACCTTCGTCGAATTGGCCTCGAACGGTCGCGCCGGAGGCCGGGATTGGATTGCAGTCTGCGGAGACAGACTGTCACGCCCCGGTCCACCCGCACCAGGGGCCTGCCCGGGCGGGGGTCGTCCCCGCCGCGTTCTCGTTCCCCGTTCACCCCGCGGACACGAGTACCCCTCGCCTCGGGGGATACTGCGGCCGTGACGCACGTACGCCTTCGCCATCCGTATCTGGACCACCCGGCTCCGATCCCCTTCGCGCACCGGGGAGGGGCCGCCGACGGGCTGGAGAACACCGCCGCCGCCTTCCGGCGGGCCGCCGACGCGGGCTACCGGTACTTCGAGACCGATGTGCACGCCACGGCGGACGGGAAGCTCGTCGCCTTCCACGACTCCACCCTGGACCGGGTCACCGACGCGCAGGGCCGGATCGCCGAGCTGCCGTGGAAGCGGATCCGCGAGGCGCGGGTGGGCGGCTCCGAGCCGCCGGCGCTCTTCGAGGACCTGCTCGCGGAGTTCCCGGACGCCCGCTGGAACATCGACGTCAAGGCCGAGTCCGCGCTGCACCCCCTGGTGAACCTGATCGCCCGGGCGGGCCTCTGGGACCGGGTCTGCGTGGGCTCCTTCTCCGAGAGCCGGGTGGCCCGGGCGCAGAAGCTCGCCGGCCCCCGGCTGGCCACCTCCTACGGGGTGCGCGGGGTGGTCGGCCTGCGGCTGCGCTCGTACGCGATCCCCGCGGCGCTGCGCGTGGGGGCGGTGGCGGCCCAGGTTCCGGAGATCCAGGCGGGCATCCGCGTGGTCGACCGGCGCTTCGTGCGGACCGCGCACGAGCGGGGCCTGCAGGTGCACGTGTGGACCGTGAACGAACCGGAACGCATGGAGTCTCTCCTCGACCTGGGAGTCGATGGCATCATGACCGACCGGATCGACATCTTGCGCGCGGTGCTGGACCAGCGCGGGGCCTGGGCCTGACGAAGGCGCTGGTCCCGCGCGGACTCCGGGGGGCCGCGCGGTACGGGGACCAGCGAGGGGGCACCGATGAGTGCGCAGACTTCGGACGAAGCGGAACCGGGGGCTGAGGACGGCAGACCGGACGAGGTGGCGGCGGCCGCGCGCAAGCGCGAGCAGCGGGGCTGGTACTTCTACGACTTCGCCGTCTCGGTGTACTCGGCGAGCGTGCTCACGGTGTTCCTCGGGCCGTACCTGACGTCGGTGGCCAAGGCCGCCGCGGACGCCGAGGGCTTCGTGCACCCGCTGGGCGTACCGGTGCGCGCCGGATCCTTCTTCGCCTACTCGGTCTCCGCCTCGGTGATCCTGGCCGTGCTGCTCATGCCCCTGGTGGGCGCCATCGCGGACCGGTCCGGCCGCAAGAAGCCGATGCTGGCGGTGGCCGCGTACACCGGCGCCGCGGCCACGGCGGGCATGTACTTCCTGGGCGGCGAGCGCTACCTGCTCGGCGGGCTGCTGCTGGTGGTCGCGAACGCCGCGCTGTCGGTCTCGATGGTGCTCTACAACGCCTACCTGCCGCAGATCTCCACACCGGACGAGCGGGACACGGTCTCGTCGCGGGGCTGGGCCTTCGGCTACACCGCGGGCTCCCTGATGCTCGTGGTGAACCTGGTGCTCTACACGGGGCACGACTCCTTCGGCCTGTCCGAGAGCGAAGCGGTGCGGATCTGCCTGGCCTCGGCGGGCCTGTGGTGGGGGGCCTTCGCGCTGATCCCGCTGCGCCGGCTGCGGGACCGGGCCGTGGTCCGGGAGGCGGGGGCGGGCCCGGCCGTCAGCGGCTGGAAGCAGCTCGTCGCGACGCTCAAGGACATGCGGCGCTATCCGCTGACCCTGTCGTTCCTGCTGGCCTACCTGATCTACAACGACGGCGTGCAGACGGTGATCTCCCAGGCCTCGATCTACGGCTCGGAGGAGCTGGAGCTGGAGCAGTCCACCCTGATCGGGGCGGTGCTGCTGGTGCAGGTCCTGGCGGTGGCGGGCGCGCTCGGCATGGGACGGCTGGCCCGGATCTACGGCGCCAAGCGGACGATCCTCGGCTCGCTGGCGGCGTGGGCGGTGACGCTGGCGGCCGGCTACTTCCTGCCGGCCCGGACCCCGGTGTGGTTCTTCGCGCTCGCCGCGATGATCGGGCTGGTGCTGGGCGGCAGCCAGGCGCTGTCGCGCTCGCTGTTCTCGCACCTGGTGCCGGCGGGCAAGGAGGCCGAGTACTTCTCGGCGTACGAGATGAGCGACCGCGGCCTGAGCTGGGTGGGACCCCTGGTGTTCGGCCTGACCTACCAGGTCACGGGCAGCTACCGGGACGCGATCATCTCGCTGGTGGTCTTCTTCGCACTGGGATTCGTGCTGCTGGCCAGAGTGCCGGTGCGGCGTGCGGTGGAGGCGGCAGGCAATCCTGTACCGGAGCGGATCTGAGAGCGGCTCCGCGTGGGCGCGCGGTCCGGATTCACGAACGAATTCCGAACGGATTTAGACGTTGAAGCCAAGGGCCGGTAGTGTACGCCTTTGGCCTGCCAGGCGGACCGTTACTGCGCGCTTGAGAAGTGTAGACGTTGGGTGACATCTGCTGCCAGATGTGACAAAACGGGCATTGGTGGGTACAACAAGGGGCGGCACGACGGGCGACGCATGACCCGGAGCGGGAATCTATACCGCCGACCGGACGTTGACCGGATGACGACGACAGCGACACCTGTCCTGTGGGCGACAAAGCCCGGGAGGCACGATTCATGAGTGAGCGAGCTCTCCGCGGTACGCGCCTCGTGGTTACCAGCTACGAGACGGACCGCGGCATCGATCTGGCCCCGCGCCAGGCGGTGGAGTACGCATGCCAGAACGGACATCGATTTGAGATGCCGTTCTCGGTTGAGGCAGAAATTCCGCCGGAGTGGGAGTGCAAGGCGTGCGGCGCCATGGCACTCCTGGTGGACGGGGACGGGCCCGAAGAGAAGAAGGGCAAGCCTGCGCGAACGCACTGGGACATGCTCATGGAGCGGCGCACCCGCGAGGAGCTGGAGGAAGTGCTGGCCGAAAGGCTCGCGGTCCTCCGTTCCGGCGCCATGAACATTGCCGTGCATCCGCGGGACAGCCGCAAGTCCGCCTGACAGCCGGACGACAGCAACAGCCGAGGGGCCCCGCCACACACTGTGTGGCGGGGCCCCTCGGCTGTTGCGCGGTCTGCGGGTCTCCTACGGACCCGCCCCCGGTTCCTTCATGGGGCGAGCGGCGGGCGGTAGCCGGTGTCCGGCCCCGGCTGCTGCCCGGGCCGGTCCTCGCGGATGACCTCGCCCGGCACGACCTTGCCGTCGGGGTGGTGGATACGCGCCTGCTGGAACGCGTCACCGAAGGTGCCGGCGGGCGCCGCGGCCATCTTCCGCTCCAGCGAACGGCTCGCCCGGCGGCTGATCCACGCGCGGACGGGGGGCAGCAGGCAGAGCAGGCCCGCCACGTCCGACAGCAGGCCCGGCATGATCAGGAGCAGGCCCGCCAGCATGGTCAGGCCGTTGCCCCGGCCCGGCTGCTGCGGGGTGGGCGGCACGCCCTGCTGGGCCTGCTGGAAGGTCTCGGTCAGGTTCTTGAAGGCACGGCGCCCCGCGCGCTTGATGACCACCACACCCAGGACCATCCCGCCCGCGAGCAGCGCGGCCACGGCCGGCCCGCCGGCCGCGCCCGCGACCAGGCCGAGCAGCCAGATCTCCAGGATCAGCCAGGCGGCGAACGCCAGGGGAAGGAACGTGCGGGCAGGTGAGCGCCGCGGCCGGGGGGCCGTCGAGGTGGGAACACCGGTCGTCATACCCACCAGTGTGCCTGGGCCCGCGTAAAAGCAGCCTCAGCCGGAGGTACCGGACATCCCCTAGGGGGCCGCCCCGGCCGGTCAGGACCGCCCGGCGTCCTTGTCCGCCCCGCCGGCGTCCTTGTCCCCGGCCGGCGCGGCCTTGCCGGGGAGCAGCTTGGCCGCCTGGGCCTTGAGGCCCCACTGGGTGACCCGCCACAGGGCCTCCACCACGATGTCCTTGCTCATCTTGCTGTCGCCGAACTCGCGCTCGACGAAGGTGATCGGCACCTCCACGACGCGGAAACCCTTCTGCACGGCCCGCCGGGCCAGGTCGACCTGGAAGCAGTAGCCCGCCGAGGCCACCTCGTCCAGGCCCAGGCCCTCCAGGGTCTCGCGCCGGAAGGCCCGGTAGCCGCCGGTCACGTCGCGGATCGGGACGTCCAGCATCAGGCGGGAGTAGGTCGAACCGCCGCGCGAGAGGATCTCGCGGCTCTTGGGCCAGTTCACGACGCGGCCGCCCGGCACCCAGCGGGAGCCCAGCACCAGGTCGGCGCCGGACAGCGCGGTGAGCAGGCGCGGCAGCTCCTCCGGCTGGTGCGAGCCGTCGGCGTCCATCTCGACGATCACGCCGTAGCCCGCGTCCAGGGCCCAGACGAAGCCCGCCAGGTACGCGGCGCCGAGCCCCTCCTTGCCCTTGCGGTGCAGGACGTGCACGTGGTCGTCGCCGGCCGCCAGCTCGTCGGCGAGCTTTCCGGTTCCGTCCGGGCTGTTGTCGTCCGCGACCAGGATGTGGGCCTCGGGCACCGCCGCGCGGACGCGGCCGACGATCAGCCCGATGTTCTCCGCCTCGTTGTAGGTCGGAATGATCACCAAGGCCGTACCGAGCGGTCCGTAGGTCCGCTGTCCGCCGTCGCTCACTGAGTCCCCTTTGTGCTCGTGCACGTCCTGTAGGTCTGGTCGCAGTCAATGACTTTAGAACAGTGATCGGGGCCCGCGGTCCTTCGGGCCGGTCGGACTCCCGCTGGCTGCGGGCCGCCGCGACCGTTGTCTACTGGACCGCCGGGCCCCGAACTGGGGCCACCCTCCCCCAACTGCCGCTGGGGGTGCCCCCACCGGCGAAACCTTCCCTCGCTCCCGAGGCGCGGGCGCGCTGTCAGACGGGTCCGTCCGGCACGGACGTCCTGTGGTGGACCCGGCCGAACCTATCCGGGTCCGGGCGCCCGCACCGAACCGAGGCCCGCCGGATCACCCCTGTGGGCGTACGAATACCTCCCGCCCGCCGACCACCGTCGCCAGGCATACCGGCAGCTCCGCGCCGGGGGTCAGATCGGGCAGTCCGGGGGTGCCGGAACGCGGGTCGGTGGACCAGCGGGCGACCCGGTCGTCGGGCGCCTGGACCACCAGTTCCCCGGTCTGCCAGACGGCATAGTCGGCCGGCGCGCCGGGGACCAGGACCCCCGCGTCGTCGCGGCCCAGCGCCCGCCAGCCGCCCCGGGTGTGGGCGGTGAAGGCGGCCCGGACGGAGATGCGGTGCTGTGGGGTCCGGTGGAACGCGGCAGCCCGTACGGTCCCCCACGGGTCGAGCGGGGTGACCGGCGCGTCCGAGCCGAAGGCCAGCGGGACACCGGCCTTGAGCAGGGCCGCGTACGGGTTCAGGGTGCGGGCGCGCTCGACCCCGAGCCGGTCGGCGTACATGCCGTCCTCACCGCCCCAGGCAGCGTCGAAGGCGGGCTGCACGGACGCGGTCAGGCCCAGCTCCGCGAAGCCGGCGATGGCGGCCGGGGTCATCATCTCGGCGTGCTCCACGCGGTGCCGGGCGGCGCGGACCCGAGCCAGGCCGACCCTCTCCGCGGCGGCCCGGACACCCTCCACGACAGCGCTGATCGCGGCGTCGCCGATCGCGTGGAACCCGGCCTGCAGGCCCGCCTCGGTGCACGCGGCGACGTGCTCGGCGACCGCGCGCGCGTCCAGGTAGCCGGTACCGGTGTGCGGCGCGTCGGCGTACGGAGCGTGCAGGCACGCGGTGTGCGAGCCGAGGGCGCCGTCGACGAACAGGTCTCCGGCGGCGCCGACCGCGCCGAGCCCCTTGGCCCGGTCCAGGTCCGTGTCGGCCCAGTACCCGAAGACGCGCGGCCCGGGCCGCTGCGCCGCCAGCTCCAGCAGGGCCGTGAAGTCCTCGGCGCTGGAGATGCCGGGCCCGCCGCACTCGTGCACGGAGCCGATGCCGAGCGAGGCGGCCCGGTCCAGGGCGGCCCGCTGCGCCTCGGCGCGCTGGGCGGGGGTGACGGCCGCCAGCGCGGCGGCGCGCACGGCGTGGTGGGCGTCGCGGGTCAGCGGCTCGTCGCCGTCGGGGGCCACGCCCGGGACGAGGTCCAGCAGGGCCGTGGTGACCACCGCCGAGTGCACGTCGATGCGGCTGAGGTAGAGCGGGCGGCCCCCGGCGGCCTCGTCGAGCTCGGCACGGCGCGGGGCGCGCCGCTCCGGCCAGCGCGCGGCGTCCCAGCCGTGCCCGAGGAGCACCCGGTCGGCGGGACGGCTCGCGGCGTACGCGCGTACCAGGTCCAGCGCGGCGGACAGCGAGGGCGCGGCGGAGAGGTCCAGGCCGGTGAGCGCGAGGCCGGCCGAGGTGGTGTGGACGTGGGCGTCGGTGAAAGCGGGTGTCACGAGCGCCCCGCCGAGGTCGACGACCTCGTCCACCCCCTGCGCGAAGGCGTCGGCCGCGCCCTCGGAGCCGACCCAGGCGATGCGGCCGCGCTCGACCACCATCGCCGTGGCGAAGGGGTCCGCGGGGCTGTGTACCTCGCCCCCGCGGAGGAGGACGGTCCTGGTCGGTGCTCCGGCGGCCTCGGCGGAGTGGGCGGTGCGGTCAGTCATGCGCACCAGTCTCGCGCGTCGCCCGGCCCCGCCCGACCGCCGGGTCCGCTACACGCGGGGCGGGCGGGCCTCGTAGGGGGTGGACAGGACCACCGTGGTGCGCGTCGAGACGTGTGCGAGCGCGCGCAGGCGGCCCAGCAGGTCCTCCAGCTCCAGCGGGGTCGCGACGCGGACCTTCAGGATGTAGTTCTCGTCGCCCGCGACGCTGTGGCAGGCCTCGATCTCGGGAACCCCGGCCAGCCGGTCGGCGATGTCGTCCGGGGCGCTCGGGTCGAACGGCTTGACCGAGATGAAGGCCGTCAACGGCAGCCCGACGGCCTCGGGGTCGACCACGGCCGCGTAACCGCGGATCACACCGCGCTGCTCCAGCCGGCGTACTCGCTGATGGACCGCCGACGTGGACAGCCCGGTGGCCTTGCCCAGATCCGTGTAGCTCATCCGCCCGTCCCGCACGAGCAGATCCACGATCTGGCGGTCCAGCTCCTCCATTGCGCTCATAGCCGCTCAACCTAAGGCCCAACGCCTCCCCAGGCACAGTGCTGTCCGCCCACTGGAGGCATCTGCGCCGGGCATGTGACCAAGGCCACAACTGTATGCGGGCGTACGGCGGGCTGTTGTGGTTACTCGTGCCGCGCGACGGGAAGTGCTTGCTGTGGCCGAGGCCGTAGAACAAGCCCGCCCGGCCCACCCAAGGGGGAGTACATCCATGCTGAACACCAAGCGCGCCGGTCGCACCGAACCGGAGCCCCTGGCACCTCTCGATCCCGGAGAGGAGGCCGCGTACGCGGATGACGGCGAATACCTCGACGACCACGAGGCCTTCGACATCCACCACGCGGTGTGCCCCGACTGCGGCCAGTCGATCGCCCTCGTCGCCGACGAGGAGTACCTGCCGCAGCACGCCCTCTGCCTGACCCCGTGGAACCCCTTCGGGCTCACGGTGTGCGCGGGCACCGGGCGACCCGTCGGCGACGCACTGCCCACCGTCGGCATGGTCCAGCAGCCGACGGGACCGCAGGAGCTGGAACCCGTCGTGATGCTGAGCCTGCCGCAGGGCCTCGACTGGCGCACGCAGCCCTTCTCGCACGTCGGCGGTCCGGGCTCGCGTCCGGTGCGCATGCCGAGCCCGCTGCTCCCGCAGACGCGCCGCCAGCACGCACAGGCGGCCTGACCGGCCCGACCCGGCGCTGCGCCGGGCCTCCTGCCGGATTCCCTACCAGTACGTTCCCTGCACCATGGCGGCCAGACTGGCGTGGTGCAGGATCAGGCCGTCCGGATCCGCGGGGATCTCGACCTCGCCGAAATGCGCCTGCCGGTAGGCGATGCGCAGCATCACGATCCCGTGCCGCAGGGCCGCGTAGAGCGTGTGGAACTCCATGTCGCGCGGGGTGTGCCCGGTGAGTTCCGCGTAACGGCGTTCCAGGTCCTCGCGGCGCAGGAAGTCGGGCAGTCCGGGCTGGCCGAAGCCGACGGTGAGGTCCTGGAAGAACCGGTGGAGGTAGACGGTCCACCCGAGGTCCACCTCGCGCGGGGCGTACGCCGCCATCTCCCAGTCCAGGACGGCGACGGGGGTGAAGCCGTCGTAGACGACGTTGCCGATGCGGGCGTCCCCCCAGTTGAGGACGGCCGGGCCCTCTTCCCGCGGCCACAGCTCCTCCAGACGGGCGAACGCCCGCTCGATGAGCGGGGACGGGGCGAGGCCGCCCACCACCCAGGCGTAGTAGGCGCGTTGGGCGTCCACGTGCCGGCGCAGCGGACTGCCCGTCCCCTCGGGCAGCAGGAACTCGGCCTTCTTGGCCGGGAACTGGTCGTGCAGGCGGGCCAGCAGGGAGATGCTCGCCTCCTGGAGCGCGGCGCGCTCGGCGTCGGTGGCGGCGTGCAGCCAGTTGCCCTCGTAGGTGTAGGGCATGACGTCGGGCGGGACCCGCCCTTCGGCGCGGGCCATCACGAAGAACGGCGTCCCGAGCGGGCCCGGGTCCTCCTCCAGCCACTGCACGCGCGGGACGGGCACGTCGGTGTGCTCGGCCACCAGGCTCATCACGCGGTGCTGGCGCGGCATGTCGTAGGTGGGGAAGACCGTGTAGGCGGCGGGGTCTGCGGCGAGCCTCAGCGCGCAGGCCCGCAGCGGGGCCTCGGGGTGGTCCAGGTCGAAGAGCAGGGTCTCGCTGGACATGCCGTTGGACCCGGGGACGGAGACGTTGGTGACCTTCGCACCGGGCAGCCTGGTGTCCAGCCAGGCGGCAAGCCGCCGGCCGAGCTCCTCGGGTTCCCGGGTGGAGGTGCGCGGACGTGGTGCGGTGGCCATGGAGAGCCCCTTTCCTACGGGTCCTGCGGGTCCGACGGGGGTGGTGGTCCGGGTGAGGTGGTGGTCCGGTGAGGTGGCTGGCTCCGGGCGGGCGTGGCCGGCCTGATCGGCAGGAAGTCCCTAGGGCGCGACGGAGGAGTAGTCGGCGAAGCCGCTCGGCTCGTGGCGGCCGAAGCTGCCGTGCTCGAAGATGCCGTGGCCAACCCGTCCGTCGAGGGTGAAGCGGGCCGAGTGGTCGGTGACGCCGAAGGCGGCCATGGGGTGGGCCGTGGGGTCGGAGAGGTCGTACACGCGACGGTCGGTCCAGCCCCGGCCCTGCCATGTGCCGTGCTGCCAGTCGGCGGCGGGCGGGTAGCCGGCGCCGACGGCGAGCGGGGAGGAGGCGAGTATCTGGACGCCGAGTTCGAGCGGCTTGCGCCCGGCGGGGTCGGTGAGGTGGACCACCGCGCCCACGGGGTGGCGGGTGCCGGACCGGTAGCGGATCTCGGTGTGCGGCCAGCCCAGTTGTACGTCGTGGCGGCCGCTGCCCTCGGGGAAGACCTGGAGGGCCTCGCTCAGGGTGCGGTGTCCGTCGGCGTCCTCTTGGGCGATGACCATGAGGAACCGGTCCTCGAAACGGACGGGGATCCAGAGCCAGTGGAAGCCCTCGGGGCGGTGCTCCTCGGCGGCCCGGCCGCCGTCCTCCCCGGGGATGGGGCGCACCCCCCAACTGCGGTCGCGGGTTCCGGTCCACTCCCCCGGTGTCAGGGTGAACTCCTCGCCCCTGGCCCGGATGGTGCCGGTGACGTGTCCGGCCTGGACGAACCGGCGGCCTTCCAGCATGAGCCGGTCGCCGCGCCGCTGGATGTGGTGGGGCTCCCAGACGGCGGGGAACTCGGCGGTCCAGGTGACGTCGTACGAAAGCCCGTCGGGGTCGTCCGGGTCGGCGGCGCAGCGCAGGGTCAGCTGCCGCAGCGGCACGTCGACGGTGACGGACAGCGGCCCCACGGAGAGGTTCATCCGGTCGTCGGTGAGCGCGTCGGAGGCACGCACGGCGAGGAGTTCGTCCCCCACCCGGAGGGTGGCGTAGGCGTCGATGACCCCGGCGTTGGGGTAGACCCCGAGGCCGAGGACGAGGACGGCGCGGCCGGTGTGGTCGAAGACGTGGAAGATGCACCGGTCGTAGGCGTTGCGGTCCCCGCTGACGAGGTGCTTCATCGACAGCGGCGCTTGGTGGATGGGGTACTCGTCGAGAGCGACGGGGCGATCGGCGGGCATGGCGGGGCCTCCGGGGGGGGTGGGTGGGGGCGTGTGGGTGGGGCGTGGGGGGGGGGGGGGGGGTGGGAACGGGGGGCTTGTTGGGTGGTCGGGGCAGGTCGGGGGGCGGCGGGGGCGCGGCTGGAGTAGATATGACGGTACGTCAGAATCTGGACCCACGGCCAGACTTCTGGCACAACCTGACAGGGCGGCACGGTTGGCCGGGAGGGCGGGGCGGAGACAGGGAAGCAGCTCGAGGGCTTCGGAGGCGGCGGGGGCCTGGGTCCGGTGGGGGCTGATCAGGGAGGGTTTGGGGGTTTCCCGCCAGTCCCACTGTCCTTCCGGGTCGGGCCGCCCTGTCAAGGGCGCTCCCTTCGGTCGCGTCGCTGCGCGATGGCCTGCGGCCACCCTTGACAGACCGTCCCGCCCCGGAAAGACAAGGACTGACGGGAACCCCCCAAAAGAACGGTCCACTGGGGACGGAGTCCATTAACGGACATCAGGGACCAGCGCCCTTGGCACGCCGGGGGCAGGCACGATCCGCACGCGGGGCGAACAGGGACGCAATCCGGGCCGGAGGCCGCCCAACCGACACCAAACAGCGCCCAGAAGCCCATCAGGACCACCTACGCGCCAGATCGCTACGCGCTCCTCATCTCTCAGCGTCCGACGGCCGTCTGGGGCTGGACACAGGCCGCCCACGATCGCTACAGACGTCTCCCTCACGCGACAGCGGGTCGTTTGCCCTCATTAGGGCGCTATTGGGGAGATGGTGGGGTGGCGTGGGGGCGGGTGGATCACTTGATGGAGTGGGATGTCCGATGGTTGGGCGTCACGCTCCGGTAAGCCGCTCGCGGCGCCCACACACCATCACAGGCGGCCTCCAGCGGCCCGAAGGCACCTCCTCACCGCCCGCTGAATCATTTCGCTACCCCCCACCCGCCCGCAGACGCCATCGGCCATCGCCAACTCACCTTGTACGGCGGCTTATGATCCGCCCATGCCGTGCCGATCGCCGCCAGATCACCTCAGCTGCGTAGCGATCCCGGGCGGCCTATGTCCAGCCCCAGACGGCCGTCGGACGCTGAGAGATGAGAAGCGCGTAGCGATCTGGCGCGTAGGGGATGGGGAGGGGCATCTGGGCGCTGTTTGGTGCAGGTTGGGCAGCCCCCCGACCCCGGAGTGCCTTCTGCGGGCCCGGACGGGGGCGTGCCCCGCCCCCGGGGCGGCTAGGGGCCCGGTCGCTGATGCCCATGGGTCGGTATCTGGACCCAGTGGACCGTTCTTTTGGGGGGTTCCCGTCAGTCCTTGTCTTTCCGGGTCGGGACGGCCTGTCAAGGGTGGCCGCAGGCCATCGCGCAGCGACGCGACCGAAGGGAGCGCCCTTGACAGGGCGGCCCGACCCGGAAGGACAAGGACTGACGGGAAGCCCCAAACCCTCCCTGATCAGCCCCCACCGGACTCAGCCCCCACCGACTCAGGCCCCCCACCCGCCCCCGAAGCCCCCCACCGCCCCCGAAGCCCCGGGTACCCCTCGAACGGATCCCCGGGCAGGGGAAGCGATTACCTGGGGGCGGATTGACGCGTTGCCCCGGCATGACCACGGTTGAGACTTCCACGCCACGGACGGGACGCCGACGGCGGCTGGTGCCGTCCGGTTACGAAGAATCGGTTCAGCCGGGGCCCGGGTCCCGGCAGCGGTTTCCCGACCCGCCCATCTACAGTGCGCTGGTCGCCCGCTGGAGCGAGGACGGCCGGACCGTGCCGGGGCGGCGCGACCCGGAGTGGTCCCGGATCACCGGCTCTCCCATCTGGCCGAACGGTCCGCTCTTCGGAAACTGACCCCCGGACCCGACCCACCCCCGGCCCCCAGCCCAGCCCCCACCCCCTAGCGCGTCTCCGGTCCCGCCAGGTGGCGGGCGATCACCATGCGCTGGATCTGGTTCGTGCCCTCGACGATCTGGAGCACCTTCGCCTCGCGCATCAGACGCTCGACCGGGAAGTCCGCCGTGTAGCCGTAGCCGCCGAGGACCTGTACCGCGTCCGTGGTGACCGCCATCGCCGCGTCCGTGCAGAACAGCTTGGCCATCGCCGCCTGCCGGGAGAACGGCTTGCCGGCGTCCCGCAGCCGTGCCGCCGCGAGGTAGAGCGCACGGCCCGCCTCGATCTTCGTGGCCATGTCGGCCAGCATGAAGCGCAGCCCCTGGAAGTCCGCGATCGGGTGCCCGAACTGCTTGCGGTCCAGGGCGTACGCCAGGGCCTCGTCCAGCGCCGCCTGCGCGACGCCGATGGCGCACGCGGCGATGCCCAGGCGTCCGGCGTCCAGGGCGGCCAGGGCGATGGTGAAGCCCTGGCCCTCCTCGCCGATGCGGCGCGCGTCGGACACCCGTACCCCGTCGAAGTGCAGCTGGGCGGTGGGCGAGCCCTTCATGCCCATCTTCTTCTCCGGCACGGCAGCCGTCAGACCCGCCGCGTCCCCGGGAACCAGGAAGGCGGTGATGCCCTTGGGCCCCTCGACGCCGGTGCGGGCCAGGACGGTGTAGAAGTCGGCGACGCCGCCGTGGGTGATCCACGCCTTGGTGCCGGTGATGATCCAGTCTCCCCCGCCCTCCGCTCCGCTCGAGCGGGAGGTGCCCCCAGCGTCGCGCACCGCCTTGGTGGTCAGCGAGGCGGCATCGGAGCCCGCGGCCGGCTCGGAGAGGCAGTACGCGCCCAGCAGGCCGCCGCCGAGCATCGCCGGCAGGTGCGCGGCCTGCTGTTCCCTGGTGCCGTAGCCGGCCAGCCCGTGGCAGGCCAGGGAGTGCACGCTGACGCCGAGGCCGACGGTGAGGCGGGCCGCGGCCAGCTCCTCCAGGACCTGGAGGTAGACCTCGTACGGCTGCTCGCCGCCGCCGAACTCTCCGGCGTACGGGAGACCCAGCAGGCCGGCCTCGGAGAGCAGGGTGAAGACCTCGCGGGGGAAGCTCCCGGCGTCCTCCTCATCGGCGGCCCGGGGGCGGATCTCGCGCTGGGCGATCTCGCGTACGAGGGCGAGGAGGTCGCGGGACTCCTCGGTGGGCAGCTGACGGTCCACCGTCTGCGGGGCGCGGTCTGTCATGGCGGCGCTCTTCTCCCTGGTCGGGGCACGGCGGCGACGCGTGAGGGTGTGGGACGCGCCGCCGGATCTCGGTGCTCTCACAGCCGATACTGCCCTCCCGGATCACGGAAGGGGCTGTTCAGCGGCTGCGGCGGGTTGAGTATGCCCGATCAGGGGCTCCCCGTCACCGGTGCAAGATCGTCTCGACGTCCGGCCGACTCCCCGGGGGTGGGCGGAGCGGGGCACTCCGGGACGAACTCCTCGATCACGTCCAGTGTGGTGCGCAGCTGGCGCACCAGGAGCGCGCCGAGCCGGGCCCGGTCGGGCTGACCGTCCGCGCCGGCGCCGAGGGCGCCGGTCCATTCCAGGGTGATCCCCTCGACGGAGGAGAGCCAGCCCACCAGTGCGAGCCGGGCGAGCGGCGGGACGGTGCGCCGGCCGTACGCACTTTCGGCGATGGTGGCGACCAGTTCCTCGCGGACGGCGTCGCGGATGGCCAGTACCTCGGCGTCGGAGCCGACGCCGCCGGTGACGATGGTTCGGTACGCGGCCCGGTGGTGCTCGGCGTAGGACAGGTAGCCGTCGATGGTGCGCCGGACCCGCTCGGCGGCCGGGAGGCCGGTCTCGCCGCCGGCGCGGGCGACGAGCTCGGCGACGGAGTCCTCGACGATGGCGAGGTAGTAGCCGCGCTTGCTCTTGAAGTAGTAGTAGATCAGTCCTTTTGCGACGCCCGCCTGCTTGGCGATGTCGTCCATGGAGAGGGCGTCGTACGAGGTGTCGGCGAACAACTTGCGCCCGGTCGCCATGAGTTCGTCCCTACGGACCCGAGAACGCCCGGTCTTACCCCGATGCTGACTACTCTTCACATTCGGCCCTGGACTCGAACTGCCGCCGGATGGCTGAAGTATGGCAGCCCCCGGCAGCAGTTCCCCCGCGGCCCCGCCGGTCCCCCGTAGGCGTACGCGCCGGCAGTCAGCCCGCCGTGACGCGGATCTTGGACTGGCCGTGTCCGAGCCGCTCCCAGTCGTCCATGAGGCGCGCCTTGAGTCCGTGCCGGGCGGCGAGGTCCACCAGGGTCTCGGTGCGGTAGTAGAAGTCCTCGCGCAGGACCTGGTGCTCGGCGCCCTCGGTGCGGTCGAAGGTGAAGTCGAACCAGCCGCCCGGGGCCAGTACGCGCTCCACGTGCGCCAGGCACTCGTCGATGATCCCGATCGGGGAGTGGGAGAAGACGCTGTGGGCGTGCACCACGTCGAAGTGGCGGTCGGGCAGGAAGTCCAGCGTGAGGTCCCGGGTGATGGTCAGGTGCGGCAGCTTGTCCTGCAGGCGCTGCCTGGTCAGGGTCTCCTTGGCGGAGATGAGGATGTCGGGCGAGATGTCGATGCCGTAGTAGTGGCCGGCGTCGAGGTGCTCGATGAAGCGCCAGCCGGCCCGCAGGTTGCCGCAGCCGATGTCGAGCATGCGGTGGGCGGGCGCGAGGCCGTGGCCGAGCAGGTAGTCGAACTGCATCTTGCCCAGGGCCAGCCAGCGGTCGTGGGTCTGGCTGCCGACGGCGGCCTCGGGGTTGCGGCCGGTGTCGGATGCCATGACGGCCCGGTAGTAGGACACGTGGTCGGGGTGCTTGTGGCGCAGCCAGGCGTCGCGGGCGGCGCGGCGGACGTAGGGGGCGATGCGGGTCGGGTTGCTCAGCGCGTAGCGGACCTTGTGGGTGACGCTGCCGCGGTCGGCTTGAAGGTTCTTCTTCGTGGCCATGAGGGGTCCCCTGTGGGTGGTGTGGAGGGAGTTCAGACGCCGGCGGCCGTTCTGGTCGTGGCGGTCGCGGGCCGCGCGGCGGTGGTGGTCGCGGCGGCGCGGGCCGTCGCGGCGGGGCGGCGCAGGACGTACAGGACCAGGGCCACCAGGACGGTGGCGAGGCCGAGGTAGAGCGCGGTCTCGATCCACTGGAAGGTCCAGAAGTCGCTGCTGGGATAGACCTTGTGGTAGCGGGCGACGAAGCCGTGCTCCGCCATGCACTGCCTGAGTTCCTCGCCGGAGGTCTGGCAGACGGGGGTGTTGATGTCGTGCTCGCGCCCGTCGCTCGTGAGGTAGCCGAACTCGCCGGTGGACCAGGCGCTGCCGACGGGCGTCTTGGGGGTCATGCCCGGGGTGATCCGGGTCTCCGGAGCGATCCAGCCGGTCCGCAGCGCCCGGGCGAGCAGGCCGGCCGTGCCGATCGCGGCGAAGGTGACGGCCATGGCGGGCAGGGTACGGCGGACCAGCAGGCCGATCGCCGTGCCGGCGGCGAGGCCGAACAGGGCGCAGGCCACGGAGGCGGGTCCGGTGGCGTTGTATATGTACGCGTCGTACCAGTAGAGCCCGTCCAGGGTGTTGGACACGGGCGCCCACCACCAGGCGACGAGGGCGGCGACGATGCCGGAGGCGAGCACGGCGAAGAGCGCGGCGAGGCCGAAGCGGGCGGCGAACCAGCGGCGGCCGCTGACGCCCTGGGTGAGCGCCAGCTTGAGGGTTCCGCTCTCCAGTTCGCGGCCCAACAGCGGGGCGCCCCAGAACACTCCGATGAGGGCGGGGAGGGCGAGGCCGAGGGTGCCGAGGGTTCTGATGGGGCCGGTGCTCGCGTCCAGGACCAGGAAGCTGCCCAGGCTCTCGCAGCCGCCGTTCCAGCCCTTGCAGGGGACGAAGCCGTAGTCGTCGATCAGCGTCGTCATCTCGGAGCGCGTGTACGCGGCCCAGGCCGCGACTCCCGCGAGCAGCACGAGGCCGGTGGTGATCATCGCTCGCTGCTGGCGCCAGGCCAGCCACAGGACGCCCTTCACGCGGCGGCCTCCGTACGGTCGGCGCGCGGGGCGCGCAGGTGGGCGAGCAACAGGTCCTCCAGAGTGGGGGTTTCGCTGATCCAGCGGTCCTCCTCGCCGGCGGCCGCGGCTGTGGCGGAGCCGCCGCGGACGAGGGCGGTGACCTGGCGTCCGGCGGTGACGGCGTGGACGACGGTGCTCCGGTCGAAGTCGTGGGGCAGGCCGTCGGGTTCGAGGGGGTGGGCGCGGCCGGTGATCCGGGTGTGCGCGGCTCGGAGTTCCTGGGCGTCGCCGGCGAGGCGTACGGCGCCGTCCTTGAGGAGCAGGACGTGGTCGCAGACGTCCTCCAGCTCGGACAGGACGTGCGAGGACATGAGGATGGTGACGCCGCGCTCGGCGGCCTCGGCCATCAGCAGGGCCGTGACGTCGTGCCGGGCGACGGGGTCGAGGTCGGCGAGGGGCTCGTCCAGGAGGAGGAGTTCGGCGCGTTTGCCGAGGGCGAGCGCGAGGGCCACGCGGGTCCGGTTTCCGCCGGAGAGGGAGCCGACGCGGGCGGTGAGGGAGATGCCCGCGGCTCGTACGAGGCGTTCGGCGAGGGCCTGGTCCCAGCCGCGGTTGAGTTCGCGCCCGAGCCGCAGGGTGTCCGCGACGGTGAACCGCGGGTGGAGCGGCTTCTCCTGGGCCAGGAAGGCCGTGCGGGCGCGGGCCTCGCGGGAGCCGGGGGCGTGGCCGAAGACCTGAATCCGCCCGGTGGTGGGGCGCAGCAGGCCGGCCGCGAGCTGGAGCAGGGTGCTCTTGCCGGCGCCGTTGGGGCCGACGAGGGCGGTGACGCGTCCGGCGGGAAGTTCGAGGTCGCAGTCGCTCAGGGCGCTGTGTCCGCGGAAGGCCCTGCCGAGGCGTGTCGCCCGGAGTGCGGCGGTGGGGTCGCTCACGTGGTGTCCTCTCTGAAGCTCGCGTCCACGGTGGCCGTGATGAGCGCGGTGATGTCCTCGCGGTCCAGGCCCGCCTCGCGCGCCCGGGCGGTCCAGGCCGCCAGTTCGAGGCGCAGCGGCGAGTCGGCCGCCGCCTCGGGGCGGGAGAGGGAGCGCCGTACGAAGGTGCCCGCACCGGGGCGTGGTTCGACGAGGCCTTCGCGCTCGAGCTCCCGGTAGGCCTTGAGGACGGTGTTGGGGTTGATCGCGGTGGCTTCGACCACCTCCCGGGCCGTGGGCAGCCGGTCGCCGGGTTCCAGTACGCCGAGCCGCAGCGCCTGTTTGACCTGGGTGACGAGCTGTAGGTAGGTGGCGACGCCGCTGCGTCGGTCGACCCGGAATTCCATGCTCTTCACCTCATTCCACTATCTGATTAGTGGAATAGTGCAGCCATGATCGTCCGGCGTCAAACAGCCCCGCCGTCCGGAGACGCGAAAACGCCCGTCACGGCGAACGTGACGGGCGCGCGGGGGGGTGCTGCGGGAAGTTACAGCCAGCCGACCTGGGTGACGAACATGGCCACGACCACGACGAGCGTCCAGCCGAGGACGTGCTCCAGCCAGGAGGAGTCTTCCTTGGGTCCGCCGGTGCGGACGAGGGTGCGGGCGGGGGCGTCGGCTGCGGCGCTGTGGGCTGTCATGGTGTCCAATGTGCCAGCGTTCGCACCCTTCGCGGTAGAGATGATGGTCACTGGTGGCGCGCGTCATGGCGCCGGACCGCGGCCGCCCGGGGCTGCCGGTGCGGCCGGGATCCGGCCGATGGGGTCCCTTCGGAGAGCCGGTCAGATCCGGGTCCCCCGGCTGCGGCCGGCCATCGCCGCCATCGCGAGGCCGAGGCACGGGGCGACGGCTCCGGTGATCACGTTGCTGACGACGGTGCGGGTGGTGTCCATCTCGCTCGCGAAGGCCCACGGAGCGATGATCGGCAAAGCGGCTCTCACAGGACTCCGACCGCCCGCAGGGCCGCGATCCGGGCCGGGTCCGGCAGGGCCGGGGCGTAGAGGTAGCAGACGCCTCCGGGTCCGGAGACCACCTTCCCGGCCGCGTTGTGGCGCTTGGACCGCAGCCAGACGTTCTCGAACTCGCGGCGCTTGTAGACGCGGCGTACGGAAGGGTTGTCGGGCGCGTGCGGGTCGTTGACGACGACGTCCCCGGCGGCCGTGAACCCGACGACGGTCATCAGGTGGCCCGCGGTGCCGTAGCCGGCGCCGGTGAGCTCCTCGGCGAGGAAGGACTGGGAGGTGACGGCCGGGATTCCGGCCCGGACCAGGTTCTCCAGGTCGGCGAGGGAGGCGAGGCGGGTGACGACGCCGGCGAGCCCGGGGTAGGTGGCGGCGTAGGCGGCGTTGAAGGACCAGTTGCCGCAGCCCTTGTAGGCGGCGTCATAGGTGGAGCGGGCCGCGTGGCACACCTGCGGGTCGGAGTAGCGCGGGTCGACCCAGGCCGTGTCGGCGGCGGCGGTCCGGTGACCCCAGAACTCGATGACCATCTGGGAGCAGGTGGGGCTGCACCAGGCCTCTCCCCCGTTGTCGTACTCGGGGTAGCGCCCCTTGTGGACCTCCTGGGAGTAGCGCGGGACCTTCAGTTCGTGGGCCCGCCCGCAGGGGGTGGAGGCGGGGACGGTGAACCGGTCGGGGACGTCGGAGACCATGGCGCCGGCCAGCCACACGGTGGGCCCGCGGTCGGCGCCGGGCCTGCGGTACAGGGTCAGGCGCAGTTGCCAGTCGGTGAGGCGCGGGCCGCCGGCCGGGGTGTCGACGGCCAGGGTGTCGGTCCAGACGGTGGACCGGCCGTCGGTCTGGCCGTCCACGGAGGTGCGGCGGATGTCGTCCTCGCCGCAGGCCCACCGGCCCATGACGTACCAGGGGGTGGCCGTGCCGTCGTCGTAGGTGGCCCGCAGTTCGATCCGGATCCAGCTGCCGGCGGGGGTGCGGGCGTTCCAGGAGGCGACGGCCTCCGTGGCGGGGACGGCCGAGCGGTGCACGGGGGAGGTCCAGGTGGCGTACTCCCAGACGCTCTTCCTGCCGGTGTGCGGGTCGGCGTACTCGGTCCGGCCGGCCGGGGCCTTGATCTCCAGGCCGGGGCGGGCACCGGCGACGGCGGCGGTGCCCTGGTGGGTGCCGGCCAGCCAGTGGGCGTAAGAGAACCAGAACCGGTTGTCGACGGTCCGGCCCGGGCCCCGGGGTGCGGGCGGGGCGGCCGCGGAGGCGCTGCCGCCGGAGACGGTGGCGGCGGTGGCGACGGCGAGGGCGGCGACCAGTACGGCCCTGCGCGGTGTCGGTGCGGTCATCGCGAGGTTCCCCCAGGGTGGGTCGGTGCTTCGGTGGCTTCACCCTTCCAGTTCCCGGCGGTCGCGGGCCGAAGCCGCACGTCGTGTCGGGCCTGTCTACGCTGGTCGGGTGGAGCCACACCTGTCACTCGAGTCCCTCGCGCGCGAGCTCCGCGCGCTTCCCCCGTCCCTCGGCCCGGTCCGGCTCGTCGGGATCGACGGGCACGCCGGCTCCGGGAAGAGCACCTTCGCCGGGCGGCTCGCGGAAGCGGCGGGCGGGGCTCCGGTGCTGCACCTGGACGAGGTGGCCACCCACGCGGAGCTGTTCGGCTGGCAGGAGCGGCTGCGGGCGCAGGTGCTGGAGCCGCTGGGTGCCGGCCGGCCCGCGCACTGGACCCCGTACAACTGGGTGGAGCGGTGCTTCGGGCCGGAGCGGGTGCTGGAGGCGGCGCCGGTGGTCCTGGTCGAGGGGGTGGGAGCCGGACGGCGGGCCCTGCGCCCGCATCTGGCGCGGCTGCTGTGGATGGAGACGCCGCGCGAGCAGTCCTGGGGGCGGGGGCGAAACCGGGACGGGCGTGAACTTTCCGATTTCTGGGACGGATGGGAGCGCGCGGAGCTCGCGCACTTCTCCGACGACCCTTCGCGCCCCTTCGCGGACACCCTGGTACGCCAGAGCGGTACGGGATACGAGTGGTCTTCCGGGACGGGTGCGACCGCCCGAACACCCGCTTCCCTCACCGAGGGTGACGGACTCCCCCGGGCCTGAGCCGTCCCGGAACCCCGCTCCGCCGGGGCTCCACCGACCTGCTTGACCGGGGGCCCGCACCGGCCTTACGTTCTCAATGCGGGGCCTTACCGGCCTCCGCGCACACGAAGCCCCCGATCGTTCCCCCGTGATCGGGGGCTTCGTCCTGCCCCCGGCCACCCCCGCACCTTCACCCAGAGTCACCGGGCGGGCTCGGGACGCACACCCATCCGGCCCCCACGCACCCTACGTAAGGTGCGAAACCGCAGGTACGATGCAGCCCTGATTTCATCGGCGCTGGGACAACTCGCGCACTGGACGCGGGGTTTGCCGCGCACCACGGGGGCAGGCTTGTGGGGGACGTGATGGATTTCGGCACGCCGGGCAGCACGCACGCCCCGGCCGAACTCGCCTGGCTGCGCGGGGTCGACGCCTGCACCGTGGGCGCCTATCCGCAGGCCGAGGAGGAGTTCCGGGCGGCCGTACGACTCGATCCCACGATGGCCGACGCCTGGCTGGGTCTGCACGCGCTGCGGGTCGACACCACCGACGCGTTATTGCGCATGTACGCGCACCGGGACCGCTTCGGGGAGCAACGGGCCCGGCACCGGCGGACCCTGAACTCCTGGTACTGGCTGGGCTGGTGGGTGCAGCCGGTGCTGGAGAGCCGCCGGGACCTGCTGCTGGCCCACGCCTCGCACTGGCTGGACGGCCGCCACGTCCCCGAGCTGGACCAGGCGCTGGCCGCCCTGCCGCCGGTGGACGCCGATCCGCAGGTACGGTTCCTGCACGCCTGCCGGGCCTACCTGGTCAAGGACTGGGAGCAGCTGGTCCGGCACACCGAGCCGCTGGTGGACGATCCGCTGCTGGGCATCGAGGCGGGTCTGTTCGGCGGGATGGCCCGGGTCCGGCTGGAGATGTACGGGCAGGCGGAGCCGCTGCTGTCGGCGGCGCTGATGCGCTGCCGCAGCGAGCAGCCGCAGCGCAAGGAGCTGCGGTACTGGCTGGCGCGGGCCCATGAGGGGACCGGGCGCAGCGCGGCGGCGCTGCCGCTGTACCGGGCGGTGCACCGGGTGGACCCGGCGTTCATGGACACCGCGGCCCGGCTGACGGCCATCGAGGACGGCGACGACACCGACGGCATGGCCGGGATGGCCGGGTACTCCGGGTTCGGGAGCTGCGGCCGGCACGGTCCGCCGCCGGCGGGCGGGGACCTCGCGGCGGTCGCGCTGAGCGGGAGCGGGCCCGTCCAGGACATCGCCGCGGACGGCCAGGCGGAGCCCGATCCGCTGGGTGCGGCGACGCCCCCCGCGGGCCGGGTGGAGGGGGTGCGGCGCAAGGTGGCGGTGCCGCCGCAGGGCGCCCCCGTCGGGCTGCCGGCCGGTCCGGCCGACCCGGAGGCGCTCGCCGAGGCGCTGGCCGAGCTGGAGCGGATGGTGGGGCTGGAGCCGGTCAAACGGCAGGTGAAGGCGCTGTCCGCGCAGCTGCACATGGCACGGCTGCGGGCCGGTCAGGGGCTGCCGGTGCAGCCGCCGAAGCGGCACTTCGTCTTCTCCGGGCCGTCGGGTACGGGCAAGACGACGGTGGCCCGGATCCTGGGGCGGGTGTTCTACGCGCTGGGGCTGCTGGGCGGCGATCATCTGGTGGAGGCGCAACGGGCGGACCTGGTGGGCGAGTTCCTCGGGCAGACCGCGGTGAAGGCGAACGAGCTGATCGATTCGGCGATCGGCGGGGTGCTGTTCGTGGACGAGGCGTACTCGCTGTCCAACTCGGGTTACAGCAAGGGCGACGCGTACGGGGACGAGGCCCTGCAGGTGCTGCTGAAGCGGGCCGAGGACAACCGGGACCACCTGGTGGTGATCCTGGCGGGCTATCCGGCCGGGATGGACCGGCTGCTGTCCGCCAATCCGGGGCTGTCCTCGCGGTTCACCTCCCGGGTGGACTTCCCCAGCTACCGGCCGCTGGAGCTGACCGCGATCGGCGGGGTGCTGGCGGACGCGAACGGGGACCGGTGGGACGAGGAGGCGCTGGAGGAGCTGCGCAGCATCAGCGGGCACGTGGTCGAGCAGGGGTGGATCGACGAGCTCGGGAACGGCCGGTTCCTGCGGACGCTGTACGAGAAGAGCTGCGCGTACCGGGACCTGCGGCTGGCCGGGTTCGCGGGGGATCCGTCCCGTGACGACCTCGCGACGCTGCGGCTGCCGGACCTGATGCAGGCGTACGGGGAGGTCCTGTCCGGCCGCGGCCCGCAGGAACGGCCGGAGCCGCCGCCGCTGTGACCCCGGCGGGCCGGCGGGCCCCCGGCTCCCGCTGGGCGGCGCCTACGGACCCCGAACGCCGGCGGGGCTGAGAATTCAGCCCCGCCGGCGTGCGAGGCGCGGGTCCGGGGGCGGCGCCGTGCGGCAGCGGCTACGCGCCCCGCACGTACGCGCGGTGCGCGGGGTCGCGGACTTCGCCGACCAGCATTTCCAGGACGTCCTCCATCGCGACCAGGCCGAGTACCCGGCCCGCCGGATCGGCGACCTGCGCCAGATGGGTGGCGTCGCGGCGCATGACGCTGAGGGCGTCGTCGAGCGGGAGGGTGGCCGACAGGGTCGGCATCCGGCGCCACACGCGCTGCGGCACGGCCCGCTCCCGCTCCTCCAGGTCCAGGACGTCCTTCACGTGCAGGTAGCCCATGAAGGCGCCGCCGGCGGAGCGGACGGGGAAGCGGGAATAGCCGGTGCGGACCGTCAGCTGCTCGATCTGCCGGGGGGTCACGGACGGGCCGACCGTGACCAGGCGGCCCGGCGGCAGGAGCACGTCGGTGACCTGGCGGCTGCCCAGTTCGAGGGCGTCCTCCAGGCGTTCCTGCTCGCCGGGTTCGAGGAGGCCCGCCTGCCGGGAGTCCTCGACCAGACGGCCCAGTTGGGCACGGGTGTAGACGGCCTCGACCTCGTCCTTCGGCTCGACCTTGAACAGCCGCAGGACCAGCGTGGCGCAGGTGCCCAGCGCGGCGGTGACCGGGCCGCACAGCCGGGCGAAGGCGACCAGGCCGGGGCTGAACCACAGGGCGGTCTTCTCGGGGGCTGCCATGGCGAGGTTCTTGGGGACCATCTCGCCGATGACCAGGTGCAGGAAGACCACGGCGGCGAGCGCGAAGGCGTAGCCGAGGGGGTGGATCAGGCCTTGCGGTACGTGGACGGCGTGGAAGACGGGCTCCAGCAGCCGGGCCACGGTGGGTTCGGCGACCGCGCCGAGGGTGAGCGAGCAGACGGTGATGCCGAACTGGGCGGCGGCCATCATGCGGGGCAGGTTCTCCAGGCCGTGGAGCACCTGGCGGGCCCGCTTGGAGCTCGCCGCGAGCGGCTCGATCTGGCTGCGGCGCACGGAGACGAGGGCGAACTCGGCGCCGACGAAGAAGCCGTTGGCGAGGACGAGGAGGAGGGCGAAGAGGAGTTGGAGGACGTTCATCGGGCAGCGCCCTCCAGCTGGGCCGGCTGCGGGGCCGGGTCGCGGGGGTGGGCGTGCCCGCCGTGGCCGGGGTCGGCGTGCCCCGCGTGGCCGCCGGCGGCGGCGCGGACGGGCAGCGGAGCCGCCGGGTAGGAGCCCGCCGCGGGAACCGCCGCGAGCCGGACCAGCCGGACCCGCTCGGCGCGGTTGCGGCCGACCTGGCGCACGGACAGCCGCCAGCCGGGGAGCTCCGCGCGGTCCCCGGGGGCGGGGATCCGGCCGAGGAGGTCCGCGACGAGGCCGGCGACGGTCTCGTACGGGCCTTCGGGCACCTCCAGGCCTATGCGGCGCAGGGTCTGCACCCGGCAGCTGCCGTCGGCCTCCCAGGAGGGGCGGCCGTCCTCGGCGGCGACGGCGGCCAGCTCGGGCCGGGCGTCCTCCGCGAGGTCGTGCTCGTCGCGGACCTCTCCGACGAGTTCCTCCACGATGTCCTCGAGGGTGACCACGCCGGCGGTGCCGCCGTACTCGTCGACGACCACGGCCATCGGCTGTTCGCTGCGCAGCCGCTCCAGCAGCGGCTGCACCGGCAGGGAGCCGGGCACCAGCAGCGGGGCGACGCTGATCCGGCCCACGGCGGTGCGGGCGCGCTCCGGCTCGGGCACGGCGAGGGCGTCCTTGAGGTGGACCACACCGGTGATCTCGTCGATGCGGTCGCGGTAGACCGGGAAGCGGGACAGGCCCGTGGCGCGGGTCAGGTTGAGCACGTCGGCCGCGGTGGCCGTGTGCATCAGGGCGCTGACCTTCACGCGGGGGGTCATGACGTGCTGGGCCGTGAGCCCGCCCAGCGAGAGGGTCCGTACGAAGAGGTCGGCGGTGTCCTGTTCGAGGGCGCCGGCCTGGGCCGAATGGCGGACCAGGGAGACCAGTTCGCCGGGGGTGCGGGCGGAGGCCATCTCCTCGGTCGGCTCCACGCCGAGCGCCCGTACCAGGCGGTTGGCGACGGCGTTGAGGCCGGCGATGACCGGCCGGAAGACGCGGGAGAAGGCGTTCTGGGGGCCGGCGACGAAGCGGGCGACCTGGAGCGGCCGCGAGACCGCCCAGTTCTTCGGGACGAGCTCGCCGACGACCATCTGGACGGCGGAGGCGAGCAGCATGCCGATGACCACGGCGACGCCGGAGGCGGCTCCCCCGGAGAGGCCGGTCGCGACGAGCGGCCCGGCCAGCAGCGCGGCCAGGGCGGGTTCGGCGAGCATGCCGACCACGAGGGAGGTGATGGTGATGCCGAGCTGGGTGCCGGAGAGCTGGAAGGACAGCTCCCGCAGGGCCTCGACCACCGTGCGGGCACGGCGGTCACCCTCGGCGGCGGCGCGCTCGGCCTCGGGCTTCTCCACGGTGACGAGCCCGAATTCGGCTGCCACGAAGAAACCGTTGGCGAGGATCAGGACGAAAGCAGCGCCGAGCAGGAGTAGCGGGATGGTCATGCCGCCGCCTCCGTGGGGAGGGCGGCGCGGATATTACCGGACGATCCGTCCATTGCTGGAGGGAGTCACTCCTCGAGTCGCAGGGTGCCCAGGCCCCGGGGGTCCCGGGACAGGTGGGAGGGCGCACGGCTGCGCCCCGCCACCAGGGTAGTCATTGAGATCGCGGCCGCAACGGTACGCGGCCACGAGGTTCGGCGTGCTCAGTGGTCGGTTGCGCCGGTGCCCCTGGCTTCGGCGAGGGCGCGCAGGGCGCGGGCGTCGCCGACCGCCTGGGCGCGGGCGACGCCGGGCTGGATGCCGAGGGCGGGCAGGCTGGTGCCGTCGCTGAGGTCGAGGAAGACCCAGGGGTCGCCCGGGCGGAGGTTGACGCGCAGGATCTGCGCCCACTCCAGGCGGCGGGTGCTGGTGAGGTTGACGACGGTGACCCCGTCCTCGTCCGCGACCACCTTGGGGCGGCTGAGCAGGACGAGGACGGAGGTCAGCAGGACCGCGGTGAAGACGAAGCTGATCCGCTCCCCCGCGCTGAGGGTCTCCAGCAGGAAGGCGACCGCCGTGATGGTGGCGAACATGGCGAGCCCGACGCTCAGCAGGACGGCCCGGGTGCGGGTCGGCCGGAAGGTGACCGGCAGGGCGGGCGGTGCGGGCTGGGCGGCGGGCTCGGTCATGGTGTGCGCTCGGTTCTGCGGGAGGTTCCGCGAGGAGGGGGTCAGAGGCGGCAGGCGTGGATCGAGGTGGTGAGGATCGCGCGCGCGCCGAGTTCGTACAGGTCGTCCATGATCCGCTGGGCCTCCTTGGCGGGGACCATGGCACGGACGGCGACCCAGCCCTCGTTGTGCAGCGGGGAGACGGTCGGCGACTCCAGGCCCGGGGTCAGGGCGACGGCGCGCTCCAGGTGCTCGGCGCGGCAGTCGTAGTCCATCATCACGTAGCTGCGGGCCACCAGGACGCCCTGGAGGCGGCGCAGGAACTGCTGGGCGCGCGGGTCGTCGGGGTCGGTCTGGCTGCCGCGGACGACGACGGCCTCGGAGGTGAGGATCGGCTCGCCGATGACCTCGAGGCCGGCGTTGCGCAGGCTGGTGCCGGTCTCGACGACGTCCGCGATGATCTGGGCGACGCCGAGCTGGATGGCGGTCTCGACCGCGCCGTCGAGGTGCACGACGGAGGCGTCGATGCCCTTCTCGGCGAGGTGCTTGGCCACGATTCCCTCGTACGAGGTGGCGATGGTCATCCCGTGGAAGTCCTCGGGGCCCTTCGCGGTGCCGGGGAGGGTGGCGTAGCGGAAGGTGGACCGGCCGAAGTTCAGCGCCAGGATCTCCTCGGCGCTGGCGCCCGAGTCGAGCAGCAGGTCGCGGCCGGTGATGCCGATGTCGAGGCGGCCCGAGGAGACGTAGATCGCGATGTCCTTGGGGCGGAGGTAGAAGAACTCCACCTCGTTCTCGGGGTCGACGACCACGAGCTCCTTGGACTCCTTGCGCATCCGGTAGCCGGCCTCATGGAGCATCGCCGACGCCGGTCCGGAGAGTGAACCCTTGTTGGGGACGGCGATGCGCAGCATGGGGCTTCCTTCGGTGCGTGGGTACGCGGATCAACGGATGGGGAATGCGGGTGGGGCGGCGCGCCGGAGGGCGGCGCGGCGCCGGTCAGAGGTGGGCGTAGACGTCGTCGAGGGAGATCCCGCGCGCCACCATCATCACCTGGACGTGGTACAGCAGCTGCGAGATCTCCTCGGCGGCGGCTTCCTTGCCCTCGTACTCGGCGGCCATCCAGACTTCGGCGGCCTCTTCGACGACCTTCTTGCCGATGGCATGGACGCCCTTGCCGACGAGCTCGGCGGTACGGGAGGTGCTGGGGTCGCCGTGTGCCTTGCCCTGGAGCTCGGTGAAGAGCTCTTCGAAGGTCTTGGAGGGTGTGTTCGCCATGATGGTCCTCAGAATACGGGGTTCTGCCACGCCACTCAGCGCCAGGGTTCGCTGACCGTCCGCAGGGTCATGGCGGTGGAGACGGCGGCGGTGACCGCTTCGTGCCCCTTGTCCTCGTTCGACCCCTCGAGGCCGGCGCGGTCCAGCGCCTGCTCGTCGTTGTCACAGGTCAGGACGCCGAAGCCGACGGGGACTCCGGTGTCGATCGACACCTGCACCAGGCCCTGGGTGACGCCCTGGCAGACGTAGTCGAAGTGCGGGGTGCCGCCGCGGATGACCACGCCGAGGGCGACAATGGCATCGTATCCGCGACCGGCGAGCACCTTGGCCACGACCGGGAGCTCGAAGCTGCCGGGGACGCGCAGCAGGGTCGGCTCGTCGATGCCCAGCTCGTGCAGGGCCCGCAGGGCGCCGTCGACCAGCCCGTCCATGACCTTCTCGTGCCACTGGGCGGCGATCACCGCGACTCGCAGGTCTCCGCAGTTCTTCACGCTCAGTTCGGGTGCGCCCTTGCCGCTCACAGCTCTGCTCCTCGGTGGTTCGTGTTCGGGGTGGTGGTGAAGGGGGTGACGGGTGGTGCCTGAGTTGCCGGTGTTACTGGTTTCCGCAGGTGGCGGAGGTGACCGCGACCCCGTCCAGCCAGGGGAGGTCGTGGCCCATCCGGTCCCGCTTGGTGCGCAGGTACCGCAGATTGTGCTCGCCCGCCTCGACCGGCATGGCCTCCCGGCCGGAGACCTCGATGCCGTGCCGTACGAGGGCGGCGGCCTTGTCGGGGTTGTTGGTCAGCAGCCGGACGCTGCGCACGCCGAGGTCGGCGAGGATCTGGGCGCCGGCCCCGTAGTCGCGGGCGTCGGCGGGCAGGCCCAGTTCCAGGTTGGCGTCGAGGGTGTCGCGGCCGCGCTCCTGGAGTTCGTACGCGCGCAGCTTGGACAGCAGCCCGATGCCTCGGCCCTCGTGGCCGCGCAGGTAGACGACGATCCCGCGGCCCTCGGCCTGGATGCGCCGCATGGAGGCGTGCAGCTGGGGGCCGCAGTCGCAGCGCTGGGAGGCGAAGATGTCGCCGGTCAGGCATTCGGAGTGCATCCGGACGAGGACGTCGCTGCCGTCGCCCGTCTCGCCGTGGACGAGGGCGACGTGCTCGACCCCGTCGACGGTGGAGCGGAAGCCGTAGGCGGTGAACGCGCCGAAGGCGGTCGGCAGGCTGACCTCGGCCTCGCGGCGCACGGTCGGCTCGCTGGAGCGGCGGTAGGCGATCAGGTCCTCGATGGAGATGATCGTCAGGCCGTGCTTGCGGGCGAAGGGGATCAGCTCGGGCAGGCGCAGCATGACGCCGTCCTCGCCGGCGATCTCCACGATGGCGCCGGCCGGGCGCAGGCCGGCGAGGCGGGCGAGGTCGACGGCGGCCTCGGTGTGGCCGTTGCGGACCAGGACGCCGCCGGGCTTGGCGCGCAGCGGGAAGACGTGGCCGGGGCGTACGAAGTCGCCGGGCTCGCAGGCCCCGTCGGCGAGGAGCCGCAGGGTGGTGGCGCGGTCGGCCGCCGAGATGCCGGTGCTGACGCCGTGGGCGGCGCTCGCGTCGACGGAGACGGTGAAGGCGGTCCCCATCGACTCGGTGTTGTTCCGGACCATCTGGGGGAGCTCGAGCCGGTCCAGCTCGGGACCCTCCATCGGGGCGCAGATCAGGCCGCGGCACTCGCTCATCATGAAGGCGATGATCTCGGGGGTGGCCTTCTCGGCGGCGATGACGAGGTCGCCCTCGTTCTCGCGGTCCTCGTCGTCGACGACCACGATCGGGCGGCCCGCGGCGATGTCGCGGATGGCCTGTTCGACGGGGTCGAGGCGGAAGGGCTCGTCGAAGCTCTCGGGGACGGCGGGCACGGGCTTGAGGCTGGTCATGCCGTTGCTCCTTCCATGGCCGGGGCGGGAGTGGTGCGCGAGCGCTGGTACCAGTCGTAGGCGCCCCACAGCACGAGGGCGAAGTACACGACGTAGACGAGGCCGGAGAAGGCCAGGCCGTTGTTGAAGGCGAGGGGGACGCCGACCAGGTCGACGAGGAGCCAGGCGAACCAGAACTCGACGAGGCCGCGGGCCTGGGCGACCATCGCCACGAGGGTGCCGACGAAGATGTAGGCGTCCGCCCACGGGCTCCAGGACAGGTGCGGGAAGGCCGTGAAGAGGCCCCCGACGGCGAGGGTGCCGAGCGCCGCGCCGGCCAGGAGCAGTCCGCGTTCCTTCCAGGTGGCGGTGCGTACGGCGATGGAGCCGTCCTGGGCCTGCTGCCGGCCGCGCTGCCAGGCGCGCCAGCCCCACACGGCCACGCCGATGACCAGGAGCTGCTTGCCGACGCCGCCGGAGAGGTGGGCGGAGGCGTAGGCGGCGATGAGGATCAGGCCGGAGAGGAGCTGGGCGGGCCAGGTCCATATGGAACGGCGCCAGCCGAGGGCGAGGGCGGCCAGGCCCATCAGGTTGCCGATCATGTCGGACCAGATGACCTTCTGGCCAAAGACGGTGAAGGCCTCGGCGTTGAGCCAGGTCAGGGCGCTCACTGCTCGGCTCCCGTCGGGCGCAGCGGGTTCACGCCGGCGGCGAGCAGGCGCTCGACGTACTTGGCGAGGACGTCGACCTCGAGGTTGACCGGGTCGCCGGGCTGCTTGATGCCCAGGGTGGTCAGCGCGAGGGTGGTGGGGATGAGGCTGATGGTGAACCAGTCGGCGGCGGCCTCGACCACGGTGAGGCTGACGCCGTCGACCGTGATGGAGCCCTTCTCGACGACGTAGCGGGAGAGGTTCTCCGGGAGGGCGACCTTGACGATCTCCCAGTGCTCCGAGGGGGTGCGGGAGATGATCTCGCCGGTGCCGTCCACGTGTCCCTGGACCAGGTGTCCGCCGAGCCGGCCGCCGAGGGCCATCGGGCGCTCGAGGTTGACGCGGGAGCCCTTGGCCAGGGCACCGAGGCTGGACCGGTTGAGGGTCTCCTGCATGACGTCGGCGGTGAACTCGCCGTCTGCGGTGTCCACGACGGTCAGGCAGACGCCGTTGACGGCGATGGAGTCGCCGTGCTTGGCGTCCTCGGTGACGAGGGGGCCGCGCAGGCGGAAGCGGGAGGCTTCCTCGAGCTGCTCGACCTCGGCGACCTCGCCCAGTTCTTCGACGATTCCGGTGAACACTTCAGCGCTCCTTGAGGGCTGTGGGGACGGAGGTGGCCGTGGGGACGGCGGTGATGCGGATGTCGGTGCCGATGCGGACGGTCTCGGTGATCCGGAGCCGCAGCGCGTCGGTGAGGGTGGCGATACCGGCGTCGGCGAGGGCGGCGGGGCCCGCGCCGAGGAGGACCGGGGCGAGGTAGCCGACGACCTTGTCGACGGCGCCCGCGGCGACGAAGGCGCCGGCCAGGGTCGGTCCGCCTTCGAGCAGGACGGAGCGGACGCCGCGCCGGTGCAGTTCGCCGAGGAGGGCGTCCACGCGGATGCCGTCCTCGTCCGCGGGGAGCCGGGTGAGCTCGACGCCCGTGAGGTGGCGGGTGTCGGCTTCCGCGGCGACGGCGATCAGGGTGGGGGCGGCCCCGTCCAGGACGCGGGCGCCGGGCCGGACGGTGGCGCGGGTGTCGAGGACGACGCGCAGCGGCTGGACGGCTCCCTCGATGCTGCGGACGGCGAGGTGCGGGTCGTCGGCGCGCAGGGTGCCGGAGCCGACGACGACGGCGTCGGACTCGGCGCGCAGCCGGTGGACGTCGGCACGGGACTCCGGGGAGCTGATCCAGCGGCTGGTGCCGTCTGCCGCGGCGATGCGCCCGTCGAGGGTGGCGGCGTACTTCCACAGGACGTACGGGCGGCCCGTCCGTACGGAGGTCAGCCAGGCGGCGTTGCCCGCTTCGGCCTCGTCGGCGAGGAGCCCGGCCTCCACGGTGACGCCGGCCTCGCGCAGGGTGTCGGCGCCGCCGCGGGCCTGCGGGTTCGGGTCGGAGACCGCGTGGACCACGCGGGTGATCCCGGCCTCGATGAGGGCGCGGGCGCAGGGGCCCGTGCGGCCGGTGTGGTTGCAGGGCTCCAGGGTGACGTAGGCGGTGCCGCCGCGGGCTGCTCCGCCGGCCGCGCGCAGGGCGTGGACCTCGGCGTGCGGGCCGCCGGCCCGTTCGTGCCAGCCTTCGCCGACGACGGCGCCCGAGGCGTCGGTGACGACGCAGCCGACGACGGGGTTGGGGCTGGTGGAGCCGAGGCCGCGGGCGGCGAGCTCGACGGCTCGGCGCATGGCGCGGGTGTCCGCGTCGGGTGCTGCGTGCGCGGCGTGTGTCGCCACCGGGTCCTCCTGCCTCATCGGGCACGGACTCCGGGGCCTGTCGGGATACGACAGATGAAGCGGTACAGCGCACACGGGGACGCCGGGGCCGGAAAAATGGTCCGCTGCGCCACATCCACAGGGATGCGCCGAGGAACCGCCGACGGCGGCGTACCGGTCACTGGCCCGC
The DNA here is from genome assembly GCF_001746425.1 of Streptomyces subrutilus. Classification (GTDB taxonomy): domain Bacteria; phylum Actinomycetota; class Actinomycetes; order Streptomycetales; family Streptomycetaceae; genus Streptomyces; species Streptomyces subrutilus_A. The sequence goes on from NZ_MEHK01000001.1 coordinate 1,545,325, forward strand.
CGCGCACTGCCTCCCATCCGGACTTTAACCGTCGGTCCAGGAATCTCACCTGGTCAACCGGCCGCTGGCTGCGGACGGGTCGCGGACTATAACCGCCGGTTCGGAATTACACCGACCCCGGAGTGCGCTGCTTACTGGTACTCCAGCTAGTTTGCCATGGTCGATCGACAGCCATGCGGGTGAGGACGTGTGGCCTGGCTCACACGGGAGGGGTGCGGGGGCGGTCCGGGGGCGGACGCGGCCGAGTGGAGGCGGGGTTGGTCCAGACCTATTGACGGGGTGGTCTAGTCCTCTTAACGTTCCCTTCATCTTCCCCGGGAGCAGCCCGTCAGATGTGCGCACGTCACGGGCCAACACGCTTCACGTTTCCGCATGTTGTGTCCTGCCCAGTCCCGCCTTCCTCCCCTCCCCAGGAGGCACGATGCTGTCCCCCACACGTACGAGGGCGATGCTCCTGGCATCCGGCGCCGCAATCGCCGGACTGCTCGCGGCCGGGCTCTCGACGGGCGTCTCGCACGCCGCCGATAACGAGAGCTGCCGCCCCGACGGCCTGTACAAGACGGCCGGAGTCGACGTCCCGTACTGCTCGGTGTACGACGCCGAAGGCCGCGAGAAGATGGGCGCCGACCATCAGCGCCGCGTCATCGGCTACTTCACCGGCTGGCGCACCGGCAAGAACGGCGAGCCGGCGTACCTGGCCCACAACATCCCGTGGTCCAAGGTCACCCACCTGAACTACGCCTTCGCCCACGTCGGCGCGGACAACAAGATCTCCGTCGGCGCGGACAACGCGAACAACGCCGCCACCGGGATGACCTGGCCGGGCGTCGCGGGCGCCGAGATGGACCCGGCCCTCCCCTACAAGGGCCACTTCAACCAGCTGACCAAGTTCAAGAAGCAGTACCCGAACGTCAAGACGCTGATCTCGGTCGGCGGCTGGGCGGAGACCGGCGGCTACTTCGGGGACGACGGCAACCGGGTCGCCTCGGGCGGCTTCTACTCGATGGCCACCAACGCCGACGGATCGGTCAACCGGGCGGGCATCGAGACCTTCGCGAACTCCTCGGTCGAGTTCATCCGCAAGTACGGGTTCAACGGCGTCGACATCGACTACGAGTACCCGACCACCATGAAGGACGCGGGCAACCCGCTGGACTGGCAGCTGTCCAACGCCCGCCGCGCCGGACTCGTCCAGGGTTACGACGCCCTGATGAAGAGCCTGCGCGAGAAGCTCGACCGGGCCGGCGCCGCCGACGGGAAGCACTACCTGCTGACCGTCGCCGCACCCTCCTCCGGCTACCTGCTGCGCGGCATGGAGACCTTCCAGATGCAGAAGTACCTGGACTACGTCAACATCATGTCCTACGACCTGCACGGGGCCTGGAACGAGTACGTGGGGCCGAACGCCTCGCTCTTCGACGACGGCAAGGACGCCGAGCTGGCCGCCGCGAACGTCTACGGCAGCTCCCAGTACGGGAACATCGGCTACCTCAACACCGACTGGGCCTACCACTACTTCCGCGGCTCCATGCCGGCCGGCCGCATCAACATCGGCCTGCCGTACTACACCCGCGGCCACAAGAACGTGCAGGGCGGCACGGACGGCCTGTGGGGCAAGGCCCCCGCGACCACCTGCCCGGCCGGCGCGGGCCTGACCAAGTGCGGTGACGGCGCGGTCGGCATCGACAACCTGTGGCACGACAAGGACACCAACGGCGCCGAGTCGCCCGCCGGCTCCAACCCGATGTGGCACGCGAAGAACCTGGAGAAGGGGATCGTCGGCGACTACGTCACCAAGTACGGCTTCCCCGCCAACACCACGCTGACCGGCACCTACGCCCGCAAGTACGACGCGACGCTGGTCGCGCCTTGGCTGTGGAACGCCCAGAAGAAGGTCTTCCTGTCCACCGAGGACGAGCAGTCGGTGGCCGCCAAGGCGGACTACGTGGTCGACCGCGGCATCGGCGGCACCATGGTCTGGGAGATGGCCGGCGACTACGCCTGGAACGCCGCCAAGGGCCAGTACGAGATGGGCGACACGCTCACCTCGCTGATGTACGACAAGTTCAAGACGGCGGCCCCGTACGGCGCGAAGAAGTCGAACACCGCGCTGCCGGCGCAGGCCGTGGACATCAAGACGGAGTTCACCGAGTTCAAGCTGGGCGACTCCAACTACCCGATCACCCCGAAGCTCAGGATCACGAACAACACCGCGGCCACCCTGCCGGGCGGAACCGAGTTCCAGTTCGACTACGCGACCGCGGCCCCGAGCAACGCCTCCGACCAGTCCGGCTTCGGCACCAAGGTGATCCGCAGCGACCACACGGGCAGCAACGTCGGCGGCCTGAAGGGCGACTTCCACCGGGTCTCCCTGAAGCTCCCGGCCTGGCAGACGCTGGCCCCGGGCGCCTCGGTGGACCTGGCGTTCAACTATTACCTGCCGGTCTCCACGCCCTCCAACTGGACGGTCAACATCTCCGGCACGACGTACGCGCTCGCCGGTGACCTGGCGCGCGGTGTCACGGTGGTCCAGCCCGGCTCCACCACGCCGCCGACCACCCCGCCGCCCACCTCGCCGCCGCCGACCACTCCCCCGCCGACGGGCGGTGCGTGCACCGGCCCCGCGTACGTGGCCGGCCAGGTCTACACCGGCGGGAGCGTGGTCTCCCACAAGGGCCGCACCTGGAAGGCCCAGTGGTGGACGCAGAACGAGGAGCCCGGCAGCACCGGCGAATGGGGCGTCTGGAAGGACCAGGGCGCCTGCTGACACCTCTGACACCCCGGGGGTGACCCGCAGACGTGAGGACCCGGTAGCCCGGCGGCCACCGGGTCCCCGCACGTGGCGCGGGACACGGATGACCGTCCGGGGCCGGCTGTCACGTTTCCGGGGGCCGTCCTGTCTGACTGGTGCCCGACATCGGTTCGGATCAGTACGGATCCAGGAAGGACGGACCACACCATGAGCACCATCCTCGTCACCGGAGGCACCGGAAACCTCGGCTCACTGGTCACCGCGCGGCTGCGGGTGGCGGGCCACGAGGTCCGCGTGCTGAGCCGGCACGCCGCCGAGCACCCGGTGGACCTGCGGGACGGCAGCGGCCTGGACGCGGCGATGGCGGGGGTGGAGGTGGTCGTGCACTGCGCGAGTTCCCCTCGCGGGGGCGACGAGAAGGCCGCCCGGCACCTGATCGGCGCGGCCCGGCGGGCGGGGACCGTCCGCAACCTCGTCTACATCTCGATCGTCGGGGTGGACGTGGTCCCCCTCGGCTACTACAAGTCGAAGCTGCGGGTGGAGCGGCTGCTGGAGGAGTCCGGGCTGGGCGTGACGATCCTGCGCACGACGCAGTTCCACGACCTGGTGGCGCAGCTGGTCGACACGGCGGCGAAGCTGCCGGTCGTGCCGCTGCCGTCCGGGGTCCGGGTGCAGCCGATCGCGGTCGAGGAGGTCGCGGACCGGCTGGCGGAACTGGCCGTCCCGACCCCGTCGGGACGCGTCCCGGACATGGGCGGCCCGGAGATCGCCACCCTGCCGGACCTGGGCCGCACCTACCTCGCGGCGACGCGCCGCCGTCGCCGCGTGGTCCCGCTGCCGCTGTGGGGCAAGGCGTACGCGGGCTTCAAGCGGGGCGGCAACCTGGCACCGTCACACGCGACGGGCCGGGGAACGTTCGCGCAGTACGCGGCACGGCGGGGGCGGTAGGGGGCGGGGGTTGGGGGGCGGGGCCACTGAGGCGGGGTCGGAGAGGCGGGGGGGCGGCTTCGGGGGCGGAGGCGCCAGGCCGGGATCGGAGAGGCGGGGGCGGCTGGTGGGGGCGGGAGACGCACACTGCTCATCAGGGAGGGTTTGGGGGGTTCCCGTCAGTCCCATAGTCCTTCCGGGGCGGGACGGTCCCTCAAGAGCGCTCCTTCGTCGCGTCGCTTCGCGATGTCGCTGCGCTCCACTCTTGACCGACCGCCCCGCCCCGGAAAGACAAGGACTGCCGGGAACCCCCCAAAGGAACGGGCCGGGGGATCGATCTCGACACGAGCTCATCAGCGAGGGGCGGGCACGCACCCGAGGAACAGGGTCTGCGCCCGGGCCCATCGGGAGGGCATCCCGGACCGGGGGCGGCCCAACCCACACCAGACAGCGACCAGCAGCCCCTCGGAAGCCCCAACGCACCAGATCGCTACGCGCTCCTCACGTGTCGGCGTCCGACGGCCGTCTGGGACCCGCCGGACATTCAGACGCCGATGCCCACCCATGTAAGGGCTGATCGCCGCCAGATCACCTCAGCTGCGTAGCGATCCGTGGAGGGCCTGATCCGTGGCGGCCTATGTCCAGCCCCAGACGGCCGCCGGACGCTGAGAGATGAGAAGCGCGTAGCGATCTGACGCGTAGGGGATGGGGAGGGGCTTCTGGGCGCTGTTCGGTGCGGGTTGGGCGGCCCCCGGCCCGGATTGCGTCCCTGTTCGCCCCGCGTGCGGATCGTGCCTGCCCCCGGCGTGCCAAGGGCGCTGGTCCCTGATGTCCGTTAATGGACTCCGTCCCCAGTGGACCGTTCTTTTGGGGGGTTCCCGTCAGTCCTTGTCTTTCCGGGGCGGGACGGTCTGTCAAGGGTGGCCGCAGGCCATCGCGCAGCGACGCGACCGAAGGGAGCGCCCTTGACAGGGCGGCCCGACCCGGAAGGACAGTGGGACTGGCGGGAAACCCCCAAACCCTCCCTGATCAGCCCCCACCGAAATCAAGCCCCCACCTCCCACCCCCGCCTCTCCGATCCCGCTCGCCCGCCCGCCCACCCGCCCACCCCAGCGCACCCCCTACCCCCCGAACAGCACCTCCTGCGCCGCCTCCCGCGCCGCCAGCCTGGCACCTGTCAGGACCGCCGGGCCGCCCAGGGTCGTGGCGCGGACCTCGGTGGGGACGGGGGTCAGCGCCGCCAGGCGGGCGGCGACCCGGGCGGCCAGGGCGGGGCCGCCCGCCCGGCCCAGTTCGCCCGCCAGGACCACGCAGCCCGGGTCCAGGACGGCGGTGACCGCCGCCGCGCCCAGGGCCAGGCGCCCGGCCAGGGCTTCGAGGAAGGCCTCCCCGGCGGCCCCCGCCACGGCCTCCTCAGCCGGACCGGCGAAGCCGTGGGCGCGGGCCAGTGCCGTCACGGCCTCGCGGCCCGCCAGCGCGTGGAAGCCGCCCCCGCAGTCGGTGGCCGAAGGCAGCCCGCCGGTGCCGGGCACGGGCAGGAAGCCGATCTCGCCGGCCCCGCCGGAGGCGCCCCGGCGCAGCCGCCCGTCCAGGACCACGGCCGCGCCCACCCCAGCGCCGAGCCACAGCAGGACGAAGGAGTCCACGTCGCGGGCCACGCCCAGGCGCTGCTCGGCCAGAGCGGCCAGGTTGGTCTCGTTCTCGACGGCCACCACGGCGGGCAGGGTCCGCCGCAGGGCCGCCACCAGGTCCCGGTGCCACGCCGGCAGGCCCTCGGTGTCGCGGAGTTCGCCGGTGGCCGGGCCGACGAGGCCGGGGGCGCCGACGACGACGGTGTGCAGCTCACCGGCCCCGGCCTCGCGGGCGGCGCGCAGCAGGGCCGCGACCGCGTCCTCGGGGGCGCCGACGGGCAGGGCGGCCTCGGCCAGCGGGTGGCCGAGGAGGTCGGTGATGACGGCGGTGACGCTGTCGGTCCGTACGTCCAGGGCGGCCAGATGGGCGCGGCGGGCGACGATCCCGTAGAGCCTGGCGTTGGGGCCGCGCCGCTGTTCGCCGGATTCCCCGACGACCTCGATCAACCCGGCTTCGGCGAGCCGCTCGACGAGGTCGGCGACCGAGGGGCGGGACAGGCCCGTCCTGGCCTTGAGCTGGGTGGCCGTCAGCGGCCCGGCTTCCTGGAGGAGTCGCAGGGCGAGGCGGTCGTTGATGGCGCGCGCCGTGCTCGGTGAGGCAGGGGACGGTGCCGGCGTCGAGGTGAGGGCTGGGGTCACGGCGCCCATCCTAGGCAGTCGGGGCCTTAACTATCAGGCAGGCTCCCTGATAGTTTATCTCCCATGACCGGGGACATCGATCTCAGCCCGGCGCGGCTGCGCCGTGCCCGTTTCGCGATCGCCGCCGTCTTCTGCGCCCACGGCGCCGTGACCGGCTCCTTCGCCACCCGCATCCCCTGGATCCAGGACCACGCCGAGCTGAGCGCCGGCACTCTGGGGCTGGCCCTCGCCTTCCCCGCGCTGGGCGCGGCGCTCGCGATGCCGCTGGCGGGGCGGGTCAACCACCGCTTCGGTGCCCGTACCGCGCTGCGGGGGCTGCTGGCGCTGTGGACGCTCTCCCTGATCCTGCCGAGCCTCGCCCCGAACCTGCCCGCGCTCTGCGCCGCGCTCTTCGTCTACGGCGCCACCTCCGGCATGTCGGACGTGGCGATGAACGCGCTCGGCGTGGAGACGGAGAACCGGCTGGGCCGCTCGGTCATGTCCTCGCTGCACGGCATGTGGAGCGTGGGCGCGCTGCTCGGCTCGGCCGCCGGCACGGTCGCCGCGCATGCCGGGGCCGACGCCCGGCTGCACCACCTGGTGGCCGCGCTGGTCCTCACCGCGGCCGGGCTGGCCGCCGTACAGGGGGTGTTGGACCTGAGGAGCGACCAGGAGGAGGAGGCTCCGCCGCGCTTCGCGCTGCCTCCGCGGTCCGCCCTGCTCATCGGCGCCATGGGCTTCTGCGCGGTCTTCGCCGAGGGGGCGAGCCTGGACTGGTCCGCGGTCTACCTGCGGGACGTGCTGGACACGGACGCCGGTCTGGCGGCGGCCTCGACCACCGCCTTCGCGCTCACGATGGCCGTCGCCCGGCTGGCCGGGGACCGGGTGGTGGACCGGTTCGGGGCGGTGCGGACCGTCCGGGCGGGCGGCGCAGTGGCCACCGCGGGCGGGCTGATCGTGGTCTCGGTGCGCGAACCGGCGGCGGCGATGGCCGGCTTCGGGCTGATCGGGCTGGGCATCGCCGTGGTGGTCCCGCTGGCCTTCGCGGCGGCGGCGCGCAGCGGACCGGCCCCGGCACAGGCCATCGCGGGTGTCGCGACGATCACGTACACATCGGGGCTGATCGCCCCGTCGGCGATCGGCGCGGTGGCGGACGCGACCTCGCTCGTGGTCTCCTTCGGACTGGTCACCCTGCTGGCCTTCATGCTGGTGGCGGGGGCGGCGGTGCTGCGGCAGAAGCCGGCCGCTCCCGGGGCCTCCGCGGCCGATCGGGACGAAACTGCCGGTATCCGCCCGTAACATATCGGGGGCCCTGCCTGATCGGAACGACAGGCGCCGGCGGCCTCGATGCTTGATCAGCGGCGGAACGGGAGTGGTGGAACATGGGCCTCGGCGTGCGCTGGACCCTGCACGGCGACGGGCGGACCCCCGCCCCCGGCGCGGTGGTGCGCCCGGACGAGCGGCTGTCGTGGCCCCGGACCGCGGGGCTGGGCGCCCAGCACGTCGTGGCGATGTTCGGCGCGAGCTTCGTCGCGCCGGTCCTGATGGGCCTGGACCCGAACCTGGCCATCATGATGTCCGGTGTCGCGACGGTGATCTTCCTCCTCGCGACGCGCGGCCGGGTCCCCTCCTATCTGGGCTGTTCGCTCTCGTTCGTCGGCGTGGCCGCGGCGATCCGGGCCTCCGGCGGGGACAGCGCGGTGGTGACCGGCGCCGTCTTCGTCGTCGGCGCGGCGCTCTTCCTGGCCGGGCTCGCGGTGCAGCGCTTCGGGGCGCGGATCATCCACGCGGCGATGCCTCCGGTGGTGACGGGCGCGGTCGTGATGCTGATCGGCTTCAACCTGGCGCCGGTGACGGCCTCGACGTATTGGCCGCAGGACCAGTGGACGGCGCTGCTGGTCATGGCGTTCACCGGGCTGGCCGTGGTCTGCCTGCGCGGCTTCTGGTCGCGGATCGCGATCTTCCTGGGGCTGGTCTTCGGGTACGGGCTCTCCTGGGTCCTCGACCGGATATTCGGCAAGATCCACTCCACGGTGGGCGGGCCGGAGGCCGTGGACCACTGGCGCCTGGACCTCTCCGGGGTGGCCAAGGCCGACTGGGTCGGGCTGCCCACCTTCCACGCGCCGGCCTTCGAGTGGTCGGCCATCCTGATCGCCCTGCCCGTGGTGATCGCGCTGATCGCCGAGAACGCCGGGCACATCAAGGCCGTCGGGGAGATGACCGGCGACCCGCTGGACGACAAGCTCGGCACCGCCATCGCCGCCGACGGCGCCGCGTCCATGCTGTCCACGGCGGTCGGCGGCCCGCCGAACACCACGTACTCCGAGAACATCGGGGTCATGGCCGCCACCCGGGTCTACTCCACGGCCGCCTACTGGGCCGCGGCCGGGTTCGCGCTGCTCTTCGGCCTGTGCCCGAAGTTCGGGGCGGTCGTCGCCGCGATCCCGGGCGGGGTGCTGGGCGGCATCACCGTCATCCTGTACGGCATGATCGGCCTGCTCGGCGCCCAGATCTGGATCAACGGCCGGGTGGACCTGCGCAATCCGCTGAACCTGGTGCCCGCCGCGGCGGGCATCATCATCGGCGTCGGCGGGGTCACGCTGCGGATCACCGACACCTTCGAGCTCGGCGGCATCGCCCTGGGCACGGTCGTGGTGATCACGGGCTACCACGCCCTGCGGTACTTCGCCCCCGAGCACCTCAAGCGGCAGGAGCCGCTGCTCGACGCGGGCGCCTCCGCCTACGATCATCAGGACGGCCGCGACACGCCACGTTGACGGGGTTTCGCCCGAACCGGCGAAGCGTACGGCCAAGTTCCCCGTATCCGTGCCGGTGCCTGCGACTCTGCCTGACATGGAAGCGGTGCTGGCGCGGATGCGCGCCCTGGACGAGCGGCTCCCGCCGCAGGACGGTGTCGCCGTCTTCAACCGGGTGTACCTGAGGGTGACGGAGACCCTGCACCGGCGGATCGAGCACGGCGGGTTCCCGGCGCCGCGGCGGGCGCAGACCCTCAGCGTGCGGTTCGCGGAGCGGTACCTGGCGGCGGTGGACGCCGACCGGGCCCCGGCCTGCTGGCGTCCCCTGTTCCAGTACCGCCGCCATCCCGGGATCCGCCCGCTCCAGCACGCGCTGGCCGGGATCAACGCGCACATCGGCCACGACCTGGCGGTGGCGGTGGTCTCCACCTGCCGGGCCCTGGACTGCGAACCGGGGGCTCTGGAGGCCGACTTCGACCGGGTCGGCGACACCCTGGTCGCCCTGGAGGAGCTCATCCGCGAGGACCTGATGCCGGGCCCGGACCTCCTGGAGATCGCCGACCCGCTGACCCACCTGCTCGGCTCGTGGAGCCTGGAGCGCGCCCGCTCGGGCGCCTGGGCGTCGGCCCGCCTGCTGTGGACCCTGCGCCGCTCCCCGGACCTGGCCGAGGAGTTCCGCGAATCCCTCGACGCGGGCGTCGGCCTGGTCGGCCGCTGCCTGCTGACCCCGGCCCGGCTCAGCCGCGTGTGACGGCGAACGGGCCCCCGTCGCCGAAGGCCAGTTCCGCGAAGCGCTCGCCGATGCGGCGGTGGCCGGCCGGGTCCGGGTGGAGCCGGTCGGGCAGGGGCAGCTCGGCGAAGTCCGCCGCGCCGTAGAGGGCCCGGCCGTCGAGGTGGTGCAGGTTCGGGTCGGCGGCCGCCCGCTGCGTGGTGATGCGGGCGAGCTCGTCCCGGATGACGCCGAGCGTCAGCCGGCCGGTGGCGCGGTCCGCCGGGTCGCCGAGCGCCTTGAAGCGCAGTTCGCCGTTCTCGACGTCCGGCGCGGTGGGGCCCGGGGTGTCCTCGTGGATGGGGCAGAGCACGGGAGAGACGACCAGCAGCGGAGTGGTGGGGTGCCCCTCGCGGACGGTGTCGAGGAATCCGTGCACGGCCGGGCCGAAGGCGCGCAGGCGCATCGCGTCGTGGTTGACCAGATTGATGCCGATCTTGAGGCTGATCAGGTCGGCGGGGGTGTCGCGGATGGCGCGCGCGGTGAACGGGTCGAGCAGGGCGTTGCCGCCGAATCCCAGGTTGACCAGTTCCACGCCACCCAGCGCGGACGCGAGCGCCGGCCAGGTGCCGGTCGGGTCGACGGCGAAGGAGCCGTGGCTGATGGAACTGCCGTGGTGCAGCCACACCCTGCGGCCGCGGTCGGGGAGGTCCTCGACCGGGGCGTCGGTGCGCAGGGCGATGAGCTCGGTGACCTCAGTGTGGGGCAGCCAGATCTCGACGTCCTTCGTCCCGGCGGGGAGCCCGGTGAACCGGACGGTGCCGGGCGGGCCGGGGCGCAGCTCCTCGGACCCGGTGGCCATGTCGACGACGCGGACGTTGCCGCCGGGCACGGTGCCGCGGCCGGCCGGGCGCCCGTCGACGAGCAGCTCGTACACGCCGTCCGGCCGGGGCGGGGCTCCCTGGTAGAGCGTCTTCGTGGGGAGCGCGTCCAGCTCGACGGCGGTGGCCGCGGTCCGGAAGGCGATCCGCACCCCGGAGGGCTGGGCCTCGACCGCGGCCAGGTCCGCGGTGGGGAACTGATCGCGCGCGCGGGCGGGCAGCCGGTGCGGGAGCACGCCGTGCGCGGTGCGTTCCACCTCGAGGGCGCCGCGCAGCAGGTGCGCCTCCACGGGGGTGGTGATCGACGGGACGGGACCGGTTTGGTTGTACGGGGCATTCATACTCCCCACCCTGCCCGGCGGTGGCCGGCCCTGCACCCGCTTTTCCGCCGCTGCGGGAATGAGTACGGGCCGCCGCCGCGAGGTGTGCGCGGGGGCGGCCCGTGGTCACGGGGTCCGGGGCGGGGGGGTGCGCCGCCGGGGTCCGATGGGGGAGGTCAGTCCTCCGGGAGTTCGACCGGGGCGATGTCGTCGTAGACGTCGCCGGGGCCGGGGTTGGTGGCGTCGGTGGAGCCGCCGAGGTGGTGCATGACGCCCCAGACCGCGTTCAGGGCGGTCTGGACGGCGCCCTCGGCCCAGCCGGCCGTCCAGGAGATGTCGTCGCCCGCGAGGAAGATGCCGCGCTTGTCCTCGGGGAGGCGGTCCTGCATGAAGTGCGTGAACAGGCGGCGCTGGTAGCGGTAGTGGCCCGGGAGGTTGGCCTTGAACGCGCCCATGAAGTAGGGCTCGTTCTCCCAGGACACGGTGACCGGGTTGCCGATGACGTGGCGGCGGATGTCGACCTTGGGATAGATCTCGCCGAGGGACTTCAGCATGACCTCCATCCGCTCGTTCGCGGACAGCGGCAGCCACTTGAGGCTGTCGTCGCACCAGGTGTACGAGAGGCAGATGACGGCGGGCTTGTCCGGGCCGTTGTCCAGCAGGTAGGTGCCCCGGGTCATGCGGTCGGTCAGGGTCATCGACATGACGTCGCGGCCCGTCTCCTCGTCCTTGTCCAGCCAGAACGGCCGGTCCACCGGGATGAAGAGCTTGGAGCTCTCCATGTAGTGGGTGCGCTCGATCGCCGTCCAGTGGTCGATCGGGAACAGCGTGTCGTCGCACTCGATCTTGGACAGGAGCATCCAGGACTGGGCGGTGAAGATCGCGGCGCGGTAGGTGCGGATGTCCCCGGACGCGTCGGTCACCGTGATGCGGTTGCCCGCGGTGCGGTGCAGACGGGTCACCGCCGGGCGGGGGGTGCCCTCGTGCAGGGAGGACAGCGAGGTCCCCTGCGCCCAGTGGATGATCTTCTGGGGCTCGCGCTCCCACAGGCGCAGCGGGAGCTGCTGGGAGCCGCCCACGATGCCGCGGTGGTGGTCGTCGGCCTCGGTGTAGACGACGCGCAGGATCTCCAGGATGGAGTTCGGGAAGTCGGTGTCCCAGCCGCCCGTGCCGAAGCCGACCTGGCCGAAGATCTCGCGCTTGCGGAAGGACTTGAAGGCCTCGGACTTGCAGAGGAAGCCGTAGAAGGTCTCGTCGTCGAGCTTCTCGACGAGCTTCGCCCAGATCTCGCGGATCCGCGGGACGTCCCGCTCGCGCATCGCGGTGTTCATGTCCGAGAAGTCGGCGCCCTCGTCCAGGCAGGCGTTCCACGCGTCGGCGACGTCGCGGTAGACCTGCGGGAGGTCGGCGATGGTCTCGGCGTAGTGGGTCTCGCCCTTGAGGTCGACGACCGTGGAGGGGGTGGCCTCGGCGAGCGGGTTCGGGAAGGGCTCGGTGACCAGGCCGACGAGGTCGATGTAGTGCTGGAGCGCCGTGGAGGACGGCGGGAAGCGCATCGCGCCCATCTCCGCGGTCAGCTCCTCGGTGCCGGCGCCCTCGAAGCCCACGGTGCGCAGCCGGCCGCCGATCTGGTCGGCCTCGTAGACGACGGGCTTGAGGCCCATCTTCATCAGCTCGTAGGCCGAGATGATGCCGGACAGCCCGCCGCCGATGACGGCGACCTCGGTGCCGTGCTCGGTCGCGGGTATCTGACCCAGCCCCGCCGGGTGGGCGAGGAAGTCGTCGTACGCGTACGGGAAGTCCGGGCCGAACATGGTGATCGGCGGCTGTCCGTCGCTGTGCGGGACGGCGGTGGTGGGCACCGTGGACGTCATGGGGGTACGTCTCCTTGCGGCAGGGCTGGGGAAGCGGAGGAGCAGGGGGGTCAGACGAGGGAGGCGTAGAGCCCGGGGCGGCGGTCGCGCAGGTAGGGGTTGTTCGTGCGGGACGCGCTCAGCAGCTCGGGGTCGGCCTCGCCGAACACCAGCTCCTCGCCGCGTCCGGCCCGGGTCCGGGCGACCCCGTCGGGGCTCGCCAGGCAGCTGAGTCCGACGAACTCGAACTCGCCTTCCGGGCCGGTGCGGTTGACGTACGCGATGTACATCTGGTTCTCGAAGGCCCGTACGGGGACGAGCTGTTCGGCGACGAACTGGAAGGGGTGCATCTGCGCGGTCGGCACCAGGAGGAGGTCGGTGCCGGCGAGCGCGTGGGAGCGGACGTTCTCGGGGAACTCCACGTCGTAGCAGATCATGATGCCGATGCGGAGGCCGCCGAGGTCCGCCTGGACGACGGTGGTGTCTCCGGGGGTGAAGGCGTCCTGCTCGAAGCAGCCGAAGAGGTGGGTCTTGCGGTAGTTCGCGAGGGCCGCCCCGTCGGGCCCGATGAGCTGCGCCGCGTTGTACACGGCCTCGCCGCCGCGCTCGGGGTAGCCGTACAGGACGGCGACCCCGTGGCGGCGGGCGATCTCGCCGATGGCGGCGGCGGACGGGCCGTCGGCCGGTTCGGCGAGCGCGGCGATGTCCTCGATCTCCAGGGCGTAGCCGGTGAGGAACATCTCCGAGGTGACGAGGAGCCCGGCCCCGCCCTGTGCGGCGCGTGCAGCGGCCTCGTCGAGAGCCTCGAGGTTCCCGGCGGTGTCGCCGAGACGTCCGGAGCTCTGGAGGAGGGCGGTGCGCAGCGGGGGCATGGACTACCTCTGTGACAGGAGGGGTGGGGTCGTAAAACGGTACGTTCGCGCGTTCGACCGGGACAAGCCGTGACCGTTGCGCTCCGCGCATCGATTCGTTGCGTGTTCCGGAGCGCCTGCGGAGATTCGTTGCGCGGGGGTGGAAAGGGCGAGTGACCGGCGGGGATACGGAGATCGTCGCGGCGGAGCGGGTTCGCCCGGGCGGGGGCGTGGCGGGCGCCGGCCGTCCGGACGGGGGCGGGGCGGGCCCGGTCGGGGCGGGAGGGTGGGCGCTGGGGGGTTTCGGTGGGACGGCAAGCGGTCAGACGCGGGAAAACCCACGGAAGGGAACTGCCATGACGGACGTCACCCGCCTGCCCGGGGCCACCCACCACTTCTGGGAGTGGCAGACCGGGGCCGCCTGCCGGGATCTGGGCTCGGCCCGGTTCTTCCATCCCGCCGGCGAGCGCGGCGAGGACCGCGAGGAGCGGGACGCGGCCGCGAAGCGGGTCTGCGGGGTGTGCCCGGTGCGCGCGCGGTGCCTGGAACACGCGCTGCGGACCCGTGAGCCGTTCGGGGTCTGGGGCGGCCTGACGGAGGAGGAGCGCCGCTCGCTGAGCGACCGGGAGCTCGAGGGCGCGGGGGCTACGCGGGCGCGCCGGAGGTGAAGCGGCGCAGCAGCGGGGAGAGCACGAGGACGGACTTGGTGCGCTCCACGAAGCGCTCGCCCGCGATGCGCTCCAGGACCCGCTCGAAGTGGCGCATGTCGGAGGCGAAGATCTGGACGAGGGCGTCCGCGTCGCCGGTGACGGTCGACGCGGACACCACCTCCGGATACCGCTCCAGACCTCGCCGGATGTCGTCCGGCGAGGTGTTGTGGCGGCAGTAGATCTCGATGAAGCCCTCGGTCTCCCAGCCCATCGCGGCCGGGTCCACGCGGACCGTGAAGCCGGTGATGGCCCCCTCGGCGCGCAGCCGGTCCACGCGCCGCTTCACGGCGGGGGCGGAGAGCCCGACCTCGGAGCCGATGTCCGCGTAGGAGCGGCGGGCGTCCTCGGCGAGGGCGTGCACGATGCGTTCGTCGAGATCGTTCAGTCGCACTGCGGGTGGATCACTTTTCTGCTGTGGCCAGTGTGGAGCGGCGCATGCCGTACACGAAGTAGACCACGAGGCCGACGGCCATCCAGCCACCGAACGCGACCCACGTGGCGACCGGCAGGCTGTACATCATGTAGCCGCAGGCGAGGAAGCCGAGGATCGGGGTGACCGGGAAGAGCGCCACCTTGAAGGTGCGCGGCAGGTCGGGCTTGGTGCGGCGCAGGATCACGACCGCGACGTTGACCAGGGCGAAGGCGAAGAGCGTGCCGATGCTGGTCGCGTTGGCCAGCTCACCCAGCGGGATGAAGGCGGCCAGGGCCCCGCAGAAGAGCGAGACGATCACCACGTTGACGCGCGGCACGCCGGTCTTCGCGTCGACCTTGGCGAAGGCCTTGGGGACGAGGCCGTCGCGGGACATCGCGAAGAGGATGCGGGTCTGTCCGTACAGGACGGCGAAGACGACGGAGGCGATGGCGACGACCGCGCCGGCCGCGAGGACGACGCCCCAGAAGCTGTGGCCGGTGACGTCGGTCATGATCTGGGCGAGCGCGGCCTCGGTGCCCTCGAAGTCCTGCCACGGCATGGCGCCGACGGCGACGAGCGCGACGAGGCAGTACAGGACGGTGACGATGCCCAGCGAGAGCATGATCGCGCGCGGCAGGTCCTTCTTCGGGTTCTTGGCTTCCTCACCGGCGGTGGAGGCGGCGTCGAAGCCGATGTAGGAGAAGAAGAGCGTGGCGGCGGCGGCGCTGATGCCGGTGACGCCGAGCGGGGCGAGCGGCGCGTAGTTGCCGGCCTTGATGCCCATGAAGCCGATGCCGATGAAGAGCAGCAGGGTGACGATCTTCACCGCGACCATGACGGTGTTGATGCGGGCGCTCTCCTTGGCGCCGCGCATCAGGAAGACCATCGCGAGCAGGACGACGACCAGCGACGGCAGGTTGATCCAGCCGCCTTCGCCCAGCGGCGCCGAGAGGCCTTCGGGGATGGTGAAGCCGAGGGTCCCGTCGAGGAGCTCGTTGAGGTACTGGCCCCAGCCGACGGCGACGGCCGCGACCGACACGGCGTACTCCAGGACCAGGCACCAGCCGCAGATCCAGGCGATGAGCTCGCCCATGGTGGCGTAGGTGTACGAGTACGAGGAGCCGGAGACGGGGACGGATCCGGCGAGCTCGGCGTAGGACAGGGCCGAGAACAGCGCGGTCAGGCCCGCGATGACGAACGAGATCGTGACGGCCGGGCCGGCCTTGGGGGCGGCTTCGCCGAGGACGACGAAGATGCCGGTGCCCAGGGTCGCGCCGATGCTGATCATCGTCAGCTGCCACATGGTGAGCGAGCGGCGCAGCGAGCCGCCCTCGCCCTGGCCGCCCTCGGCGACCAGCTGCTCGACCGGCTTGCGGCGGAGCAGCGGGTGGGCGGGCCTGCGGGCCTCGGTCGTGGCGGATGGCGCCTGGCCGTGGTCGAGCACGGGGTGACTCCTTCTTGCTGCGGGTGGGGATTCAGGCGTCGACCGCAGCGGTCCGGAGCGGGGCAGGCGGGCGAGAAGCCTGCCTGGGCATGGGAGGACCGCCGAGCAGGCGGTCCGCGCCACTCCACGTACAGCGAGTGAGCCTACGAGCTGAGTGATACCGCCCGTAATGCACCATCCTTGCACATTGCCGCACGATCGTTGCGCGGATCTGTCCCAGATGGTCCTTTGTTGCGCGCGGATGATCGATCGCTGCACAGGGGACCTCGAACGGCATTCTTGACAGCTCATCAGATCTCCCGCAGCGTGCCGCCATGGACCTCGATCTGTGGCAGGACCCCGCGCCCTTCCTGCGCGGGGTCGCGTGGCTCGACAGGGGACGGCCCGTGCGGGCCGACCCGGCCGACACCATGCGGCTGCCCTGGGACACCGGCGAGCGGGCCACCCTGCCCATCGGGGTGCGGCTCGAGTTCACCGCCGACACCGCGCGGGCGGTGGAGATCCGCTACCGGGCCACCGTGCCCGGCCCCACCGACTCCCTGCGCGACCTCGCGCACGGCTTCGCGCTGTGGGACCGGCACGGGGTGGTCCGCGAGGTGTTCACCGAACCGGCCGCGCAGGCCGTCGTACGCATCGAGCTGGGCGGCGGACCGGGCCCCTTCACCATCCACCCGCCCGAGACCCAGTCCCCGCTGGTCCTCGGCCTGCGCGGGATCGGCGGCCCGCTCGCCCCGGCGCCGGCCGCCCCGCGCTGGGTGGTGCACGGGGACTCGATCACCGAGGGCTGGTGGTCCACCCGGCCCGCCCACGGCTGGCCCGCGGTGGTCGGCCGGGCGCTCGGCTGGGACACGGTCAACCTCGGCTACGCGGGCGCCGCCCGCGGCGAGCTCGCCACCGCCGAACAACTCGCCGCGCTGCCCGCCGACGTCCTCACCCTCGCCTTCGGCACCAACTGCTGGTCCCGGGTCCCCTACTCCGCGCCCCTGCTGTACGAGACCACCCGCGCGTTCCTCGACCTGGTCCGCCAGGGCCACCCGCGGACCCCGCTCCTGCTGGTCTCCCCCGTCCTGCGGCCCGACGCCGAGCGCACCCCGAACCGGCTCGGCGCCACCCTCGGCGCCCTGCGCGACGCGATGGAGCGCGCCACCCGGGACCGGATCGCCGCCGGGGACGAGCGGCTCGCCGTGCTCCCGGGCCGCGACCTGCTCGGCCCGGAGCACCTGGCGGACGGACTGCACCCCGATGACACCGGGCACCAGGTACTGGGCCTCGCTGTGGCCACGGCCCTGCGGCGGGCCGGGTTCGCCGCCGAGTGAGTGAAACAGCCCACACCCTCCGCCGTGAACAGACCGGACCCAGCTGGGCGTGTCCTGTGCACAGTTGCCGCCGCTGGCGCGACGGCGCGGAACGGACACCACACGTGGGAGAGATCAACATGGGCATGAAGCGCGGAACCACCCTCGCCGCGGCCGCCGTCGCCGTCGTCCTGGCGGCGACCGCCTGCGGCCCGTCGCAGGACAACGCCGCCGACACGGCCAAGCCCGCCGGGGCCGCCGCACAGGCCTCCTCCCAGCCCGCCGCGGACGGCGCGGCCGAGCCCGCCGGCCGGCTGGCCATCGCCACCAGCGAGCAGCTCGGCCCCGTCCTCACCGACAGCGCCGGCCTCACCCTGTACCGCTTCGACAAGGACACCGCGAAGCCGCCGAAGTCGAACTGCGACGGGGACTGCGCGAAGACCTGGCCGGTGGTCGCGGCCGGCGACGTCACCGCCACGGCGGGCATGGACCCGGCGCTGCTCGGCGAGGTGGTGCGCACCGACGGCACCAAGCAGCTGACGGTGGCGGGCTGGCCCGCGTACCGCTTCGCCAAGGACACCAAGGCGGGCGAGTTCAACGGCCAGGGCGTCGGCGGGGTCTGGTTCGCGTTCGCCCCCGACGGCAAGAAGGCGGCGAAGGCCGCTGCGGCCCCGGCCCCGGCCGGTACGGGCGAGGCGGGCGCGGGCGAGGCGGGCGCGGGCGAGGCCGGCACGGGCCTGTCCGTCGCGAAGGACCCCAAGCTGGGCGACCACATCGTCGACGGCAAGGGCATGACCGTCTACCGGTTCAAGCCGGACACCGCGTGGCCGATGGTCTCCAAGTGCGTCGGCGACTGCCTGGCCAAGTGGCCCGTCGTGCCCCCGGTGGACAAGGCCGACGCCAAGGGCATCACCGAGCGGAACTACCTCGTGCTGGACCGCCCCGACGGCAAGAAGCAGCAGACCGTCGACTGCTGGCCGGTGTACACCTTCGCCGGTGACAACAAGCCGGGCGACATCAACGGCCAGGGCGTCGGCGGCACCTGGTACGCGGTCGCCCCCGACGGCAAGCTGATCACCGTCCAGTAGCCCCCGCCTCCCGGACCGCGCGGCCCCGCCCACGTCCCCCGGGGCGGGGCCGCGCGCCGTTCCGCCCGGGCGGGACAGCTCCTACACTCCCCGCATGCTGCGCGTACTGGCCGTCGACGACGAGAAGCCGCTCCTGGAGGAGCTCCTCTACCTGCTGCGGTCCGACCCGCGGATCCGCAGCGCCGAGGGCGCCTCGGACGCCACCGAGGCGCTGCGGCGGATCACGGTGGCGCTGGAGGCCGGGCCGGACGGCGCGGACGGCATCGACGTGGTCTTCCTCGACATCCACATGGCCGGGCTGACCGGGCTGGACATCGCCCGGCTGCTGGCCGGGTTCGCGCGGCCGCCGCTGATCGTGTTCGTCACCGCCCACGAGGGGTTCGCCGTCCAGGCCTTCGACCTCAAGGCCGTGGACTACGTGCTCAAGCCCGTCCGCCCGGAGCGGCTGGCCGAGGCCGTGCGGCGGGCCTGCGCGCAGCTGGGGCAGCCGGTCGGGGCACCCCCGGCGGCCGGGGGCGCGGCGGGAGCGGCCGCGCCCCCGGTTCCGCGGCCGCTTCCGGCGCGCCGGTCGGCCGAGCTGCCCGTCGCCGACCGCGCGCCGGAGCAGATAGCCGTCGAGCTGGGCGGCGTCACCCGGTTCGTGCCGATCGCGGCCATCGCCTACGTCGAGGCGCAGGGCGACTACGCCCGGCTGCACACCGACGACGGCAGTCACCTGGTCCGCATCCCGCTGTCCACGCTGGAGGAGCGGTGGGCGGCCCGCGGCTTCGTCCGGATCCACCGCCGCCACCTGGTGGCCCTGTCCCGGATCGACGAACTCCGGCTGGACGCGGGCACGACGAGCGTCCGGGTCGGCTCGGCGGAACTCCAGGTGAGCCGCCGCCACGCGCGGGAGCTACGGGACCTCCTCATGCGGCACGCGACCGGCTGACGCGCGCGGGGGCCGGGGCGCCGTCCGGCGGTGCGGGCGACCGTCCGGCGGCCGTGGGATGCCGTTCGCCGCACGGCGAGTGGCGTACGGCGATCGGGCGGGGCCGTCGCCCGCCGTCGGCTTCGTGCCCGCATATCGTGGATCTTCCGGCGCGGGAGGAGCGTGATGTCCGAGATCCAGGCCCTGCTCGACGCGCTGACCGGCCTGCCGCGCGGTGCCCCGGCCGGGCCGGCCGAGGCGGAGGCGCTGCTGGCCCGCCTGCGCAGTGCGGCCGCGCGCTGGGCCGACGTCCTCTACGAAGCGGGCGAGGGGGTCCGGGGGCAGGTGCCGCCGCGGGCCGAGGCGGCGTTGACGCTGGCCTTCCGCCGGGCCGAGGAGTCGTACGTGGAGCTGGAGATCGCCCTCCGCGACTGCGCGGAACACCGCGACCCGGCCGTCTGACCGCCGCGGGTCCGGGGACGGAGCCCCCGACGGGTCCGGGGCGGAGCCCCCGGGACACGGCCCCGGGGCCGGATCGTGCCTGTCGCGCGGCCGGGGCCGTGCATAGACTCCCGTCACCCTCCCCCGGCCGAAGGACCCCCGGTGAACCAGACGTACGCGCTGACCGCGGTCGCCGTCGTCGTCCTGGCCACGGTCCTCGTCGGCGCGCTCGGCCTGCGCATATCCCGCACCACCTCCGACTTCTACGTCGCCTCCCGCACCGTCGGCCCCCGCCTCAACGCGGCCGCGATCAGCGGGGAGTACCTCTCCGCCGCGTCCTTCCTCGGGGTGGCCGGGCTGGTGCTGCTGCAGGGGCCCGAGATGCTCTGGTACCCGGTCGGGTACACCGCCGGGTACCTGGTGCTGCTCGTGCTGGTGGCGGCCCCGCTGCGCCGCTCCGGCGCGTACACGCTGCCGGACTTCGCCGAGGCCCGGCTCGAGTCGCAGGCCGTGCGCCGGATCGCGGTGCTGTTCGTGGTCGGGGTCGGCTGGCTGTACCTGCTGCCGCAGCTGCAGGGCGCCGGCCTGACCCTGGAGATCCTGACCGGGGCCCCGCACTGGGTGGGCGGGGTGGTGGTGGCCTTCGTGGTGAGCGCGGCCGTGGCCGCCGGCGGGATGCGCAGCATCACCTTCGTGCAGGCGTTCCAGTACTGGCTCAAGCTCACCGCGCTGCTGGTCCCCGCCTTCTTCCTGGTCGCCGCCTGGGCCGGGGACGGCGCGCCGCGGGCCACGTTCGACGCGCCGGCCGTCTTCCGCGAGCACACCTCCGTGACAGTGGCCGAGGACGTCCGGCTGTCGGTGGAGGCACCGCTGACGCTGACGGTGACCGGGCAGGTGGACGGGCGGACGTACGACGCGGTCCCGCTGACCCTCGCGGCCGGGCAGCATTCCGTACGGGCCGACGCGCGCCTGGAGTTCGCCCCGCACACGCCCGTCCCCGACACCCGGGCGGAGGCCGGCCTGGGTGTGTCCAGCTGGTCGGAGCCGCTGTCGGGAGAGCACTGGCAGTACCGGCTGTACGCGACGTACGGGCTGATCCTGGCCACCTTCCTCGGGACCATGGGCCTGCCGCACGTGGCGGTGCGCTTCTACACCAGCCCCCACGGCCGGGCCGCGCGGCGCACCACGCTGGTCGTGCTCGGCCTGGTCGGGGTGTTCTACCTGCTGCCGCCGGTGTACGGGGCGCTGGGCCGGATCTACGCGCCCGAGCTGGCCCTCACCGGCGACGCGGACGCGGCGGTGCTGGTGCTGCCCGAGCGGATGCTGGGCGGGCTGCTCGGGGAGCTGCTGGGGGCGCTGCTGGCCGGGGGCGCCTTCGCCGCGTTCCTGTCGACGGCCTCGGGGCTGACCATGGCGGTGGCGGGGGTGCTGCACCAGGACCTGCTGCCGACGCGCGGGGTGCGCAGTTTCCGCTTCGCGGTACTGCTGGCGGTGCTGGTGCCGCTGGCCGGGAGCGTGGCGGCCCGCGACGTGCCGGTGGCGGACGCGGTGGGGCTGGCCTTCGCCGTGTCGGCCTCGTCGTTCTGTCCGCTGCTGGTGCTGGGCATCTGGTGGCGGGGGCTGACCCCGCCCGGGGCGGTGGCCGGGCTGGTCACGGGCGGCGGGGCGGCGCTCAGCGCGGTACTGGCGACCCGGGGCGGGCTGGCTCCGGAGGGCTGGGCGCACACCCTGCTGGCGTGGCCGGCGGCCTGGTCGGTGCCGCTCGGGTTCCTGACGATGGTGCTGGTGTCGTTGGGCACCCGGTCGCGGATCCCGGCGGGGACGGCCGCCACCCTGGCGCGGCTGCACCTGCCGGAGGACGTGGTGGCCTGGGACCGCACGGCCGGGGGTGCGCGGTGAGCGGGACGGCCCTGGCGGTGCTGGCGGCCCTGGCCGGGGCCCTGCTGGCGGGCGCGGGCTGGCTGGCTGGCCGGTGGCAGGCCCGGCGCGGCGAGCGGGCGGCCGGGCTGGTTCTGGGGACTCCGGTGGAGCGGGCCACGTTCCACACCCTGCACACGGCTTCGCTGGCCGCTCCGCCGCTGCGGGCCGGGTTGACGCAGGACGCCGCCCGCAAGGCCGCCCGGCGGCTGCGGTCGCTGCTGGGCACGGAGGCGCTGTGCCTGACCGACCGGGAGTCGGTGCTGGCCTGGGACGGCCCCGGCGCCGATCACCACGAGCGGCGGGCGATGGCCCGGGTGGCGGTGATGCTGGAGTCGGGGCGCAGCCAGAGCGTGCGGACCGAATGC
The DNA here is from genome assembly GCF_001746425.1 of Streptomyces subrutilus. Lineage (GTDB taxonomy): Bacteria > Actinomycetota > Actinomycetes > Streptomycetales > Streptomycetaceae > Streptomyces > Streptomyces subrutilus_A. The sequence continues at coordinate 1,567,208 of NZ_MEHK01000001.1, forward strand.
CAGCGGCCCGACTGTCCGCTGAAGTGGGCCGTGGTGGCCCCGCTGACGGGCGAGGACGGGATGCTGGGGGCGCTGGTGGCCTACGGGTCGCGGGAGTCCGCCGTGCTGGTGCGGGCCGCGACGGAGGTCGCGCGGTGGGTGTCCGTACAGCTGGAGCTGTCGGAGCTGGACCGGTCGCGGACCCGGCTGATGGAGGCGGAGATCAAGGCGCTGCGGGCGCAGATCTCCCCGCACTTCATCTTCAACTCGCTGGCCGCGATCGCCTCGTTCGTCCGGACCGATCCGGAGCGGGCCCGGGACCTGCTGCTGGAGTTCGCCGACTTCACCCGCTACTCCTTCCGCCGGCACGGTGAGTTCACCACGCTCGCCGAGGAGTTGCGTTCCATCGAGCAGTACCTGGCGCTGGCCGGGGCCCGGTTCGGGGACCGGCTGAAGGTGACCTTGCAGGTGGCGCCGGAGGTGCTGCCGGTGGCGCTGCCGTTCCTGTGCCTCCAGCCGCTGGTGGAGAACGCGGTGAAGCACGGGTTGGAGGACTCCCCCGAGGAGTGCCGGATCACCATCACCGCGCGGGACGCGGGCCCCGAGGCGGTGATCACCGTCGAGGACAACGGGGTCGGGATGGATCCGGCGGTGCTGCGCCGGATCCTGGCCGGGGAACTCGCCGGCTCCTCCTCGGGCATCGGCCTGCCCAACATCGACGAGCGGATCCGGCAGGTGTACGGGGACGAGTACGGGCCGGTCATCGAGACGGGCGTCGGCGCCGGCCTGAAGGTGACCGTGCGGATCCCGAAGTACCGTGCGGGCGTGCACAGTTCCCCTCCGGGCCCGCACCCTCCCCGTTACTGACGGACCGGCCCGCGCCGGCCGTCGGCGGAGGCGAATCCAGTCCCGTCGGCGTTTGAGGCGCGGGCTGGGGCGGGGCTCCGGGGTCTGGATACGCCGCAGCCCCCGGCCGAAGGGGCCGGGGGCTGCGGGAGGAAACGGGGCCTAGCTCCAGCTGGCGTGCAGCGGCTTGCCCTCCGCGTAGCCCGCGGCAGACTGCACGCCGACCACGGCGTTCTCCGCGAACTCCGCCAGGGACCCCGCCCCGGCGTAGGTGCACGAGGAGCGGACACCGGCGATGATCGAGTCGATCAGGTCCTCGACGCCCGGCCGGGCCGGGTCCAGGAACATCCGCGAGGTCGAGATGCCCTCCTCGAACAGACCCTTGCGGGCCCGGTCGTAGGCCGACTCCTCCGACGTGCGGTTCTGCACCGCACGCGCCGACGCCATGCCGAAGGACTCCTTGTACAGGCGCCCGTCGGCGGACTGCTGCAGGTCGCCCGGGGACTCGTACGTACCGGCGAACCACGAACCGATCATGACGTTCGACGCACCGGCGGCCAGCGCCATCGCCACGTCGCGCGGGTGGCGGACACCGCCGTCGGCCCACACGTGCTTGCCGTACTTCTTGGCCTCCGCCGCGCACTCCAGCACCGCGGAGAACTGCGGCCGGCCCACGCCGGTCATCATGCGGGTGGTGCACATGGCGCCGGGGCCCACACCGACCTTGATGATGTCCGCGCCGGCCTCGATGAGGTCCTTGACGCCCTCGGCGGCGACGATGTTGCCGGCCACGATCGGGACCTGCGGGTCCAGCGCGCGGACGGCCTTGATCGCGTTGATCATCGACTCCTGGTGGCCGTGCGCGGTGTCGATGACGAGCGTGTCCACGCCCGCGTCGAGCAGCTGCTTGGCCTTGGCCGCGAAGTCGCCGTTGATGCCGACGGCGGCCGCGATGCGCAGCTTGCCTTCGGCGTCGGTGGCCGGGGTGTACAGGGTCGCGCGGAGCGCGCCCTTGCGGGTGAGGATGCCGACGAGCCTGCCGTCCTTGTCGACGGCCGGGGCCAGCTTGCGGTGGCCCGCGTCGAGCTTGTTGAAGGCCTCGCGGGGGTCGATGTCGGCGTCGATGAGCAGCAGCTCCTTCGACATGACCTCGGAGAGCTGGGTGAAGCGGTCCACGCCGGTGAGGTCGTGGTCGGTGACGACGCCGACCGGGCGGCCCTCGCCGTCGACGACGACGCCCGCGCCGTGGGCGCGCTTGGGCAGCAGCGACAGCGCGTCGGCCACGGTCTGGGTGGGCGCCAGCGTGATCGGGGTGTCGAGCACGAGGTGGCGGGTCTTCACCCAGGAGATGACGTCGGTGACGACCTCGATCGGGATGTCCTGCGGGATGACGACGATGCCGCCGCGGCGGGCGACCGTCTCGGCCATCCGGCGGCCCGCGATGGCCGTCATGTTCGCCACGACGAGGGGAATGGTGGTGCCGGTGCCGTCGGGGGCGGAGAGGTCGACGCCCTGACGGGAACCGACCGCGGAGCGGCTCGGCACCATGAACACATCGTCGTACGTCAGGTCGTACGGCGGCTTCTGGTCATTGAGGAAACGCACGTGCTGAACATCCCAGTCGATCGAAGGATCCTTCTATGGCCTCGACAGGGCAGCCGAGGAAACGCACGTACTTCATTCTCCCATGACCTGGGGTTTACACCGCCCGGGCCGATCGTCCAGGACATTTGGGGCCGTCTGGTCGGTTCCTACGGGACCTTGGGCCCGTAGGAAGTGGATCGGCCGGCGGCCCGCCACCGGCGGGAGGGCCGATCCGCCGTGCCGGACCGCCGTGACCTCGGCGGCGATGGCCGGGGCGGTCTCCTGGCTCGTCGGCTGTGTCGAACATCAGCGGATGAAATCGCGCCTGGAGGTCTGCCCGGGGATGAGCGGGCGCGGCAGGACGGCGGGTGGCCGGGCCGCGGCGGCGGGGCGGGGGACGCCGGCCCTCGGGGGTGCGGCGTAGTCGCCCACGCTCCGTCCGGCGGGGCCGCCGTCGGGGAGGCGGTCCCGCGAGGCCCTGAGGAGCCTGGCCGCGTGGGCCACGCTCGCCAGGGTGGCGTGGTGGTGCCAGCCGCGGAAGGAGCGGCCCTCGAAGTCCCTGATGCCCACGGGTTCGCAGGTCTCGGTGAAGTCGAGGGAGACGCGGTCGGTGAGTTTGGCGAGCAGGAACAGCTGGGCGAGGGGCCGGTCGCCGATGTTGGTGATCCAGAACTCCGAGGGCAGCAGGGCGGCTTCGGTCCAGGCCCCGAGCAGCAGCAGCGGGGTGGGGGGCGCGGGGGGGGGTGCGGGCCGGTCCTCGCCGGGGGTGGCGAAGACGGCGGCCGAGGTCAGCAGGGTCACCGCGCCCTCGGCCCGGCCGTGCCGGGTCCATTCGACGACGCGGCGCTGGGAGCGCAGGGAGTCGATGAGCTCGCGGGCGGGCGCGGTGTGCGGGCCCGGTTTGTGCCGGCCGGCTCCGCCGAAGGAGACGGGTAGCGAGCCGTCGACCTTGAAGACGAAGGGGATGTCGTGGAGGGCGAAGGACTCGATGCTCTGCGGGAGATCGCTGTTGGCGACCTCCATCACCACGGGCCGGCGTTGGAGTCGCCAGGTGGTGGCCATCCGCTGGACGGCGTGTACGGCGTCCTGGGCGGGGGTGAGGGAGCGCGCCGTCTCGGGGATTCCGGCCCGGCGGCGGCGCAGGAGTTCACTGGTCCAGGGGCCGGGGAGGGTGAGGGTCCATTCGACCGGGAAGCTGGCCTCGCTGGAGGCGAGCCAGATCCCGCTGGCCTGCTGGCAGTTGGCGATGCGGCCCAGCTGCGGGACGAACTGCCGGCCGACGCCGACCGAGCGGTCGCCGGCCTTCTCTACGACCATGGGCTGGAGCACCCAGGCCAGCGGGCGCCGTGCGGTGCGTTCGAGGTGCTGCGCGAGGGAGCGGCGGACCGGGGTCCAGTCCCAGGGGGACTTGCTGATGAACTGCTGAAGGCTCTGCTCCACGGAACTGGCTCCGGTTCCGGCGATGTTGCGGATTGTTTTCTTCCCTTTGGTCCGCACGAGGCCGTTCAGATAAACGCGGGCCCAGTTTCGCTGGTCCCGCCGGGGTAAGGACTCGAAGAGAAGAGAGATCAGTAGATCGATCGATTCGGAGATTTCCTTCACGGAATTCTCCGGTAGGACTACGCGAGCCATCTGGGCCTCCCCCGCGACCAGATTGGATCCAATACCCTACTTGACCGCAGAGAACGGCCGTAGGCCCCGGCGGCTACTTCCTGACGTCGCCGGCAGATCCGAGCCGCTCTTCGTCTACCACGAGGGGGATGGTGCGGTGCTTCACCCACATCACGCCGATGATGAGGAAGCTCACCACATAGGCGGCGTAATGCGGCCACTGTTCCCGGCCTCCGCGCCAGAACTCGGATCCCGTTTCTTTCGGAACGTTCACTCCCAGGACGAGGATCGAATAATGATGGCAAATAGGCCGTCACTGAATGCCTCGAACCGTCCGGTTTCACGCTCCATGGCCTCCCCTTCGCCACTGCTTGCATATATCTACCTGCATATATCTACGGCGCGCCACACATACGGGGAGGGCATACGTGTAACGCCCTCCCCGCACACGCTACCCAGATTTCCGCGGCCAGCTGCCGAAACCGGCCGTCTGCCTCCAGATTCGCCTGCGGGTGGGCGAGGAGACGACCTGGGCGAGCAGTTCCCGGCCTTCTTCGGCGCCATCCGGCCCTGCGTGACGGCCATCGAGGAGATGCGGCACTACACGTGACGTCCGTCGCCGGAACGGGAAAGGCCGCAGGGTGACCATGAGCACGACACCCACGATCTAGGAGTGGGCGGGCGGCGCGGAGGCGGTGAACCGCCTCACCGACGCGTTCTACGCCCACGCCCTGCAGGCCGAGATCCTGGCCCCGGTCTTCGCCGGCATGGACTCCCAGCACCCGCAGCACGTCGCGGTCTGACTGTCGGAGGTGTTCGGCGGCCCGTCGGACTACCCCGCCCACCACGGCGGCCACCCAAGGGGCAGGGCCACCCTTGCCCCTCCCCCGGCCGGCCACTCCAGCCCCGCCGGCGTTCGAGACATGGAGCCCCGGGGTCTTTCAGCCCCGCCGGCGCTTGAGGCGCGGAGCCCCGGCAGCCGCCCCGGGCCCCGACTCGGACAGCAGCACCGTCAGCCCCGGCCCGCCGTCCTGCTCCCGCCAGAAGTCGACGGCCTCCTCGAGCACCTCCACCAGGACCTCCCAGTCCCGCGGCCGCGCCCCGGCGAAACCCCGCCACGAGGTCACCGCCACCAGCCGCCCCCCGGCATCCGGCAGCCACGACAGGTCCCTCAGCGCGTCGGCCAGCGCGTCCCAGTTCCCGCCGAACCACTCCGGCGCCCGCAGGGCGTCTCCGCACCGCCGCATCAGCTCGGCCTTCCCGCGTACGCCGTCCAGGTCCAGCCGCAGGGTCGTCCACCCGGCGGATTCGGCGGCGGCGAGCGCGGGGGCGAGCGGCTGCGGGTCCAGGGTCATCGCAGAACCGCCTTGAAGGTCTCGTAGTGGTCGTCCGTGTAGTAGAACTCCCCACCCTGACCCGTCACGATCCGCCGGGCTCCGCGGTCCCGCTCCCCCGGGGTCCGCACCGTGAACTCGTGGTAGTAGCCGCGCTTCTGCTGGGGCAAGACCTTCTCGAAGTTCCCGAAGACCGTGCCGTCCTGGCGGTACGGATAGGGCCCGCCCCTGTCGATGAGCGCGAGCACGTCCCGGGCCTGCCGGGGCAGGTCGTCGGCCCGTACCGCGGCCATCCCCTTCGCCCACGCGGGAGCCGTACTGGGCGCGGCGCTGCGCGCGGCACTGGGCACGGCACTGGGCGCGACGCCCGACACGGCACCGGAACTGGCCGCGGCAGGCGACGCGGTTTCCTTCCCGCCGCACCCCACCGCGCCGACCAGCGCGGCGCACAGGAAAACGGCCCCCAGCACACGCAACAGCAACCGGGGCACGTTCCATGGGATCATGCACCGATCGTGCCAAATATCCGATTCGCTCGCGAATCGCCTTACGGGCTCAGAGCGCGGACATCTTGGTGTACGGGCTCAGGACCCGTTTCTGGACCGAACCGAAGTCGACGAGAACTGCGATCCCCTCCTCGATTCCGACGACACGGCCGAGGCCGTGCTCGTCGTGGGACACCCGGTCGCCCACGTTGAACTGCCGGATCGGCTGCTCCACGGGGGCCTTGAACGGGCTGGACGGCAAATGGCGGCGAGGTACTGCTGACTTTGTCATTGAGACCAGTATGCGCCCAGCGGGGCGCCCCGCGGTCCGCCGTTCGGATCTCAATTCCGGCACCATCCGCACCGGCGGGGCCTACAGGTCGTCCGGATCCGCCCGCTCGAGCGCCGGGCGCAGGCCGGGGGCCGACTCGGTGAGCAGGTAGTCGGCCACCGCCGTGTCCGTGACCAGGCTGGTCACCAGGCCCGACCGGAGCACCGCTCCGATCGCCGAGGCCTTGCGCAGCCCGCCGGCGATCGCCACGACCTCGGGGATCCGCCGCAGCCGGTCGGCCTCGACGGTGATGCACCGCTCGCCGAGGTCCCGGCCGACGCGCCGCCCCTCGGAATCGAACAGGTGCGCGGACATCTCGGCGGCCACGCCCAGCGAGGCGTAGTGCGCCCGCTCCTCGTCCGTCAGCATGTCGTGGACGGTGGAGATGCCCGGCTCCCAGGACCCGATGGAGACGGCCGCGACCGTCACCTTGTCGAAGTACTCGAAGGCGCGCGCGATCCCCGTCTGGCTGCGCAGCGCGGCCGCGGTCGCCGGGTCGGGCAGCAGCATCGGCGCGTAGATCGGGTGGGCGTCCCCGCCCGAGACCTGGGCGGCCCTCCGTACGGCTTCCACGGACCCCCGCTCGGCGGTCCCCGCGTCGTACACACCGGTCAGCTGTACGACGGTGCAGGGAGGCAGCCGGTGCAGGGAGGCGGCCATGTGGATGGTCGAGCGGCCCCAGGCCAGGCCCAGCACGTCGCCCTCGTTGACCAGCTCGCCCAGCAGATCGGCGGCGACGGCACCGAGGTTCTCCGGATCGGGAGCGTCCTCGGTGGCGTCGGCGGGCGACTCCACGACGACGGCGTGCCGGAGCCCGTACCGGGCGCGCAGTGCGTCCGAGCGCTCCGCGTCCAGTTCGGCCGGCACCCGGATCTCGATCCGTACGAGGTCGCGCTCGAGGGCGGTCTCCAGGACCCGGGCCACCTTGAAGCGGCTCACGCCGAACTCCTCGGCGATCTGGATCTTGGACTTGCCCTCGAGGTAGAAACGGCGGGCCATGGCCGCCGCCTGCACCAGCTCCGCGGGTCCCATCCGCAGGGCTGACCGTCCCGCCGACATTGCAGACACCGCGTTCTCCTCACTGCTGTTCACACTCTCGTGTTCACACTCTCGACTCGCCGTTCATCCTGTCAGATCCGACGGCCGTTGATCAGCCTGGACAGCTCCCGTTCATCGAGCTGTCCATCACCGCTCGGTTCAGTGGTCGCACGCCCACGGCGCCACGGCGATCGCCGCGTCCGCCTGCTCGCGCAGCGTGCGTACGGCCGCGGACGGATCGACGGCGCCGTACACCGCGCTGCCCGCGACGAACACGTCCGCGCCGGCCTCGGCGCAGCGTTCGATCGTCGAGGCCGAGACCCCGCCGTCCACCTGGAGCCACAGCTCCAGGCCGTGCTTGGCGATCAGCTCCCGGGTGCGGCGGATCTTGGGCAGCATGATGTCCAGAAAGGGCTGGCCCCCGAAGCCCGGCTCGACCGTCATGATCAGCAGCATGTCGAGCTCGGGGAGCAGGTCCTCGTACTGCTCGATCGGGGTCGCGGGCTTGAGCGCCATGGCGGCGCGTGCGCCCTGCGCCCGGATCTCCCGCGCGAGGCGCACCGGCGCGGCCGCCGCCTCGGCGTGGAAGGTGACCGACCCGGCGCCGGCCTCCACGTACTGCGGGGCCCAGCGGTCCGGGTTCTCGATCATCAGGTGGAGGTCCAGCGGGATGTCGGTGGCCCTGCTCAGGGACTCCACGACGGGCACCCCGAGGGTGAGGTTGGGGACGAAGTGGTTGTCCATGACATCGACGTGCAGCCAGTCGGCGCCCTCGACCGCCTTCGCCTCGTCGGCGAGTCGGGCGAAGTCTGCGGACAGGATGCTGGGAGAAATCTGAGCGGCCATGCCCCAAGCGTGCCATGCCTCCGCACGGTTCCGGCCATGACCCCGGAAGTCACCGGACCTGTAGCGCGGCTTAAGTGATCATGGAGAACATTTCACTTGTCCTGCGAGGTCGCCTCGGCACGGCCGTGTCCGTGACATCCGTGCGACATCCATGCCCCACGAGCGGCCGGGACGGCGTCCTCTTCGTGCTGAGGGGCGGGGCGCCCTTGCCTTGGGCGCGGCCGCCTCGGGCCTCCTCGCCGAACTCGGCACGCTCCACACGGCCGGTGGGCCGGGCCCGTGCTCCTCGCGCGGTCGTGGCTGCCGGTGGCCCTGTCCCCGATCCGCACCGGGCGGACGGGGACCTGGCCACCACGGGCCTCAGGCGGTGCGCCTCAGCAGCGCCAGGTACATCGCGTCCGTCCCGTGCAGGTGCGGCCACAGCTGGACGTCCGGGCCGTCGCCCAGACCCGGAACGCCCGACATGAACGGCCTGGCGTCGACGAGTTCGGCCGACACCGGGTGCGCGCCCGCGCCGCGGCCCTTCAGGACGTCGTCGACGACGACCCGCGTCTCCGCCAGGTGCGGCGAGCACGTCGCGTAACCCACGACACCGCCCACGCGCACCGCCGCCAGCGCCTCCCGCAACAGCTCCCGCTGAAGCGGCGCGAAGCCCTCCAGGTCCTCCGGGCGGCGCCGCCACCGGGCCTCCGGGCGGCGGCGCAGCGCGCCCAGCCCGGAGCACGGGACGTCCACCAGGACGCGGTCGAAGGAACCGGGCAGCCACGGCGGCCGGGTGCCGTCCGCCGCGATGACCTGGTAGGGGCCGGGGTTGCCCGCCAGCGCCCGCTCCACCAGGCGCGCCCGGTGCGGCTGCTTCTCGGAGGCCAGCAGGAACGCGCCGCGCTGCGCCGCCAGCGCCGCCAGCAGCGCCGCCTTGCCGCCCGGGCCCGCGCAGCCGTCCAGCCAGCGCTCGTCGCGGCCCTCGACCGGGACCGCCGCCAGCGCCATCGCGACGAGCTGGCTGCCCTCGTCCTGCACGCCGGCGCGCCCGTCGCGCACGGCCTCCAGCGCGCCCGGCTCGCCGCCCTCGGACATCCGGACCGCGTACGGGGACCAGCGGCCCGGCAGCGCCGACTCCTCGCCCACCGCCTCCAGCAGCTCCTCCGGGGTGGACCGCCCCGGCCTCGCCACCAGGGTGACCTCGGGCCGCTCGTTGTCGGCCTCCAGCAGGTCCTCGATCCCGGCGCGCCCGCCGCCCAGCGCGTCCCACAGGGCGCTGACGACCCACCGCGGGTGCGAGTGGTAGACCGCGAGGTGCTCCTCGGCGTCGTCCTCGTACGGCGGCGCGACCCGCTCCAGCCAGCCGTCCAGGTCGTGCGCGGCGATCTTGCGCAGCACGGCGTTCACGAACTTCGCGCGCCCGTCCCCGAGCACCACCCGCGCCAGCTCCACGCTGGCCGAGACGGCCGCGTGCGTGGGGATGCGGGTACCCAGCAGCTGGTGCGCGCCGAGCGAGAGCACGTCCAGCACGGGCGGGTCGACCTCCCGCAGCGGGCGGTCGATGCAGGCCTTGATGACCGCGTCGTACGTGCCCTGCCGGCGCAGCGTCCCGTAGACCAGCTCGGTGGCCAGTGCCGCGTCCCGCGCCTGGAAGCTCTCGTCCTGGCGGGCCTTGCGCAGCAGCGGCGGCAGCACGAGGTTGGCGTAGGCGTCGCGCTCGTCCACCGCCCGCAGCACCTCGAAGGCCAGCATCCGGACGGGGTCCTTCTGGGGCCGCCGGTAGGGCTTGGCCGACTTGTTCGGCTTGCCGCCCGCGCCTGCGGCGGGACGGCGACGGGGCTGTTCGCTCACGTGAAAGGTGCTCCGGATTTACGAGGTACTCAAGGTAGAAAAGGTGTTGGTGGTACGAGGGGCCCTTGGAATGACCCGGGGTGGATTCAGCCTACGTCCGTGCCGCCGACGCGCTCGCCGGGAGCGATCCGCACCCCGCGGGCCCAGTCGGCGCCGCGCATCGGCTTCTTCCCCTGGGGCTGCACCCACAGGAGTTCCACGGCGTGCGAGCCCGTGCCGACGTAGACGTTGTTCTTGGCCGGGGCCAGCACGCCCGGCGCGAGGTCGGTGCGGTCCGGCACCAGGCCCACGGAGATCAGCTTGAGGCGCTCCCCGCGGAAGACGGTCCACGCGCCCGGCGCCGGCGTGCAGCCGCGCACGACGCGGTCGGCTCGCAGCGCCGGGGCGGTCCAGTCGATCCTGGCGTCCTCCACGGTGATCTTGGGCGCGAGGGAGATGCCGTCGGCGGGCTGCCCGACGGCGCGCAGGGTGCCGTCCTCGATGCCGTCCATGGTGGCGGCCAGCAGTCCGGCGCCGGCGAAGGCGAGCCGGGTGAGCAGGTCCCCGCTGGTGTCCGTCGGGCGGATCTCCTCGGTGAGGATCCCGTAGACCGGTCCGGAGTCCAGGCCTTCCTCGATCTGGAAGGTGGAGGCGCCGGTGAGCTGGTCCCCGGCCATGATCGAGTGCTGTACGGGCGCGGCACCGCGCCAGGCGGGCAGCAGCGAGAAGTGCAGGTTGACCCACCCGTGCTTGGGGATCTCGATGGCGCTCTTGGGGATCAGCGCCCCGTAGGCGACGACGGGACAGCAGTCCGGGCCGATCTCGCGCAGCCGGGCCTGGAAATCGGGGTCGCGCGGCCGGGCGGGCTTGAGCACCTCGATGCCCGCCTCCTCGGCGCGCTCGGCGACCGGGCTGGCGACGAGCCGGCGCCCGCGGCCGGCGGGTGCGTCGGGCCGGGTGACGACGGCCGCGACCTCGTGGCGCCCGGAGGCGATGAGGGCGTCCAGGGCGGGCACGGCGACCTCGGGGGTGCCTGCGAAGACGAGCTTCACTGGGTCCTACCTCGCTATCTCGGCTGTCAGCAGCGCACCAGTCTATGGGGCGCGTGCCGGGCGGCCCCACCGGTGGCCGACAGGGGGCGTACGCATGCACACGCGCCTCTCGCATATGCCGACGCGCCCCCAGAGCGTGACCTGGGCGCCAGGTGGAGCGTTGGTCAAGAGAGATTGACCAAAACGGGCCGCGTTCGCGAACGGTTTCTGCGGCCCGATCCGCCCTTAGCACCGGTTCGAGAGGCTTCTTCATGGCCGACCACGCCACCCACGACGCCCAAGCCCGGGCCAGCCTGCACCTGCTGGTGCGGGACATCGAACGGGTTCGCCGGCAGGTGGATGCCCTGCGTACGCTCACCGCCCAGCTCGGCAATGTGTACCGCCCGCGCCGCTCCGGTCCCTCCACGGGTTTCGTCGTCTACGGCCGGGCGCCCGCGCCCACCGTCCGCCTCGCCCAGGAGCTGCGCGACAGCGTCGAGACGCTGGTCACCGCGGCCGTGGACTTCGACCGCTCACTGGGCTTCTCGTGGGACGCGGTCGGCTCGGCGCTGGGGGTCACCAAGCAGGCCGTGCACCGGCGCTACGGCGCGCGGCGCGCCCAGGCCGCCGAGGCCGCGGAGCCGCCGACGGAGGGGACGACCACCCGGACCATGGGCCCGCTGCCGACGATCCCGGCGGCCCGCTCGGTCCCGCCGCAGGCCCTGCGCGAGGACGCCCAGCCCGTGACGCCCCCCCGCTCCCCGGCCTTCCCGGGGCCCCGCAACGGCTGACCGGGCTCACCGGCGCGCGTACGTGCGCTGCGAGCCCGTGCCCTCAAACGCCGGGCGGGCGGAAGATCCAGCCCCGCCGGCGTCTGAGGCGCGGAAGAAATGCGGCCCCGCCGGCGCCTGAGCGCGGGAGAAATGCAGCCCCGCCGGCGTTTGAGGCGCGGGGGTCCGGGGGCGGAGCCCCCGCCGGGTCCGGGGCGGAGCCCCGGGACGGGGGCCCGGGGGCGGAGCCCCCCGGTTTCGGGAAGGGGCGGGGTGGGGGAAAGGCCCCGCGCAGCGGCCCCGCCGAACGCCGTCAGCCGATGTCCGGCGGGTCGATCCGCACCCGCACCGCATCCCCCGCGGCAACCCCCCGCGCCATCCGCGCCGCCTGCGCGGCCTTGAGTGCCGCCGCCAAAGCCGCCCCGCTCCCCGGCGGCACCCGCACCAGCGCCCGCTCCCCCGGCGAAGCCTCGCCCCGCCGCCCCGGCAGCGGCACCGGCCCCAGGATCTCCGCGTCCGCCGGCAGCCCGGCCCCGGCCAGGAAGGCTTCCACCGCCTCGCCCCGCCCGGCCACGGCCGCCATCCGGGACACCGGCGGGAACCCGAGCTGCGCCCGCTCCGCGAGCTCCCGCACGGCATGCCCCACCGGGTCCCACCGCACCAGCGCCTGCACCGGCCGCAGCGTCGGCTCCGCGACCACGACGACCTGCCCCTCCCCCCGTACCAGCGAGGCGGCCGCGATCCAGCGCCGCAGCGCGTCCTCCCCGGCCCGCAGGTCGGGCCGCGTGAGCATGGCCCATCCGTCGAGCAGCAGCGCCGCCGCGTACCCGGCGCCCGCCGCGACCGGCTCCGCCCCGGGGGTGCTCACCACCAGCGCCGGCCGGTCCGGCACCTCGTCCAGGACGTGGTCGCGCCCGGAGGTGCGGACGGGCACGGCCGGGAAGGCCCGCCCCAGTTCCTCGGCCGTCCGCCGCGCGCCGACCACCTGGGCCCGCAGCCGGAAGGACCCGCACTCCTCGCAGTGCCAGGACGGCTCGGGCCGCCCGCACCAGCCGCACTGCAGGTCCCGCGCGTCGGGGGCCTCCAGCGGCCCGGCGCAGGCCGTGCAGCGGGCCGGCGTACGGCACCGCTCGCACGCCAGCCGGGGCACATAGCCGCGCCGCGGCACCTGGACCAGTACCGGCCCGGTCTTGAGCCCCTCCCGTACGGTCTCCCACGCCAGGCTCGGCAGCCGCGCGGCGCGGGCCGCCTCGTCGCGGGCCAGGAGTTCGTCGCCGACCGTCCGGATCCGCGGGGCGCACTGCCGCACCGTCTCCCGGTCGGCGACCAGCGGCCGCGCCCACCCGGACTCCACCAGCTGGGCGGCCTCCACCGTGCAGCTCGTGCTCCCGGCCAGGAACCCGCAGCCGTCGTTGACCGCGCGCAGTTCCAGGACCTCTCGGACGTGCGGGAAGGGGGCGTTGTCGTCGCTGTGGCTGGAGTCCCCGTCGTCCCAGACGGCCACCAGCCCGAGGTCCCGCACGGGGGCGAACATCGCCGCGCGGGTGCCGACGACGGCCCGCACCGAGCCCCGGCTCACGGCGAGCCATTGCCGGTAGCGCTTCTCCGGCCCGGACTCGGCGGTCAGCAGCGCGTGCCGCCCCTCGCCGAGCAGGGCGGTGAGGGCTGCGTCCACGCGGGCGGCGGTGCGCCCGTCGGGCACCACGGCGAGGGCCCCGCGGCCGGAGGCGAGGGTGGCGGCCATGGCACGGGCCAGCTCGTCGGCCCAACCGGGGCCGGGCAGGGCGGTCCAGACCGCGCGCGGGGCGGCTCCGCCGGCCAGGGCCCGCAGGAAGGCGGGGCCCGCGCCGTACCGCTGCCAGCCGGCCGGCTCGGGTGCGGGAGGCGGGGGCAGCGGCTCCGGCGAGGGCTTGGCCTCGGCGCGGGCGCTCCGCGCGGGCAGGGCGAGCTGGAGTACGTCGGCCAGGCTGCCCGCGTACCGGTCGGCGACGGCCCGGGCCAGGGCCAGCATGCGCGGGCTGAGCACCACCTCGGACGAGACGACGTGGGCGAGAGCGGCCAGCGCCCCGTTGTAGTCGGACTCGGCGCGCCGCTCGACGATGAAGCCGTCGATGAGGCCGCCGCCCTCGCGGCGGCCGCCGTGCACCTGGTGGGACCCGGCCCCGAAGCGGACCCGGACGCGGACGCCGGGCTGCGCGGCCTCCGAGAGCTCGGCGGGGACGGCGTAGTCCCAGAGCTGGTCGAGGTGGAGCACGCCCTTGTTCACGAGGACGCGGGCGACGGGGAGTTCCTCGGCGAGGGCGGCGCCGCGCCAGGTGCGTGGCTTCGCCTTGGGCGCCTTGGCCTTCGCCTCGGCGACCATCTCCCGGATCAGCGCCAGCTGCTCCGGCGGGGAATCGTTCGCGCTGCTCACATCAGCATTCTTACCAAAGACCACTGACAGGCCGGGCATGCGAACGGCCCCGGACCACAGGGTCCGGGGCCGTTCGGCTCGAACGGTGCCGCTTACAGGCCGGCGGCCGCGCGCAGCGCGTCCACGCGGTCGGTGCGCTCCCAGGTGAAGTCCGGCAGCTCGCGGCCGAAGTGGCCGTAGGCGGCGGTCTGGGCGTAGATCGGGCGCAGCAGGTCGAGGTCGCGGATGATCGCGGCCGGGCGCAGGTCGAAGACCTCGGCGATGGCGTCCTCGATCTTCTGCGTGTCGACCTTGGCGGTGCCGAAGGTCTCGACGAACAGGCCGACGGGCTCGGCCTTGCCGATGGCGTAGGCGACCTGGACCTCGCAGCGCGAGGCGAGGCCGGCGGCGACCACGTTCTTGGCCACCCAGCGCATCGCGTACGCGGCGGAGCGGTCGACCTTCGACGGGTCCTTGCCCGAGAAGGCGCCGCCGCCGTGGCGGGCCATGCCGCCGTACGTGTCGATGATGATCTTGCGGCCGGTCAGGCCGGCGTCGCCCATCGGGCCGCCGATCTCGAAGCGGCCGGTCGGGTTCACCAGCAGGCGGTAGCCCTCGGTGTCCAGCTTGATGCCGTCCTCGATGAGCTGGGCCAGCACGTACGCGACGACGAACTCGCGGATGTCGGGGCGAGCAGCGAGTCCAGGTCGATGTCCGAGGCGTGCTGCGAGGAGACGACCACGGTGTCGAGGCGGACGGCGGTGTCGCCGTCGTACTCGATGGTGACCTGGGTCTTGCCGTCGGGGCGCAGGTACGGGATGGTCCCGTTCTTGCGGACCTCGGACAGGCGGCGGGAGAGCCGGTGCGCGAGGTGGATCGGCAGCGGCATCAGCTCGGGGGTCTCGTCGCAGGCGTAGCCGAACATCAGGCCCTGGTCGCCGGCGCCCTGCTTGTCGAGTTCGTCTCATCGCCCTCGACCCGCTGCTCGTAGGCGGTGTCGACACCCTGCGCGATGTCCGGGGACTGCGCGCCGATGGACACCGAGACGCCGCAGGAGGCGCCGTCGAAGCCCTTCTTCGAGGAGTCGTAGCCGATCTCGAGGATCTTGTCGCGGACGAGCTGCGCGATCGGCGCGTAGGCCTTCGTCGTCACCTCGCCCGCGATGTGCACGAGACCCGTGGTGATGAGGGTCTCCACGGCGACACGCGAGGTGGGGTCCTCGGTGAGGAGCGCGTCGAGGATCGTGTCGCTGATCTGGTCAGCGATCTTGTCAGGGTGGCCCTCGGTGACGGACTCGGAGGTGAACAGACGACGGGACACAACGCTCCCTGGGGTTGCAGCGGCTGCTGGCTGATCATTTGTTGGAACCACACCAGAGGCTGCGCCTGATCACGTTCCGACTGCAGTTTATCGGTTGCCACCGTTCGCCGGTCCACCCGTCTCGCCTTATGGGAGGCGTGTGACCTGCGGCACTCCATTCTGGCGCACGGACGCGGCAAGGAGAAGGGAGGGGGGTCAGGCGCGTCGCACCGGCAACCGCGCTCCCACCTGGTCCCACACCAGTTCCGCGAGAGCTTCCTTCGGACCGTAGGGCACGGGGAGCTCTGAACCGTCCGAGGCAAGGATCACAGCCTCGTTCTCCTCCGAACCGAAGGTCTTGGTTTCGCCCACCTCGTTGACGACGAGCAGATCGCAGCCCTTGCGCCGAAGCTTCGCCCGGCCGTTGGCCAGGACGTCGTCGGTCTCGGCGGCGAATCCCACGACGACCTGCCCCTCCCGGGCCCGGTCGGCGGAGATCTCGGCGAGGACGTCGGGGTTGCGCACGAGGGCGACCGGCGCGGGCTCCTCCCCGTCCTTCTTCTTGATCTTCCCGCCCGCGTACCGGGCGGGCCGGAAGTCGGCGACGGCCGCGGCCATCACCACGGCGTCGGCGTCCGCCGCCGCCTTGAGGACCGCCTCCCGCAGCTGCAGGGCCGTCCCCACGCGGACGACGTCCGCCCCGGCCGGGTCGGCGAGCGCGGTGTTGGCCGCCACCAGGGTGACCCGGGCGCCGCGCGCGACGGCGGTGCGGGCCAGGGCGTACCCCTGCTTGCCGGAGGAGCGGTTGCCGAGGAAGCGGACGGGGTCCAGGGGCTCCCGGGTGCCGCCGGCGCTGATCACCACGTGCCGGCCGGCGAGGTCCGGGCCGGCCGCTCCGCGGGCCAGGACGCTCCGGCACACCTCGAAGATCTCCTCGTGGTCGGGCAGCCGGCCCTTGCCGGTGTCCTTGCCGGTGAGCCGGCCCACGGCGGGCTCGACGACCACGGCCCCGCGGCGCCGCAGCGTGGCGACGTTCTCCTGGGTGGCCGGGTGCTCCCACATCTCGGTGTGCATCGCGGGGGCGAAGACCACCGGGCAGCGGGCGGTGAGCAGGGTGTTGGTGAGCAGGTCGTCGGCGAGCCCGTGGGCGGCCTTGGCCAGCATGTCGGCGGTGGCCGGGGCGACCACGACGAGGTCGGCGGTCTGCCCGATGCGCACGTGCGGCACCTCGTGGACTGTCTCCCACACCTCGGTGGAGGCGGGGTTCCCGGAGAGCGCGGCCCAGGTGGCCTCGCCGACGAAGTTCAGTGAGGCCGCCGTGGGCACCACCCGCACCTCGTGCCCGGACTCGGTCAGCCGGCGCAGCAGCTCGCAGGCCTTGTAGGCGGCGATTCCACCGCTCACCCCCAGCACGACCTTGGGCTTAGCCATCCGTACACATCCCTTCGACAAGCTCGAACAAGCTCGACAGTACCCATGACACACCACAGGCCCGGCAGATGGTCTGCCGGGCCTGTGGCGAAAGGAATGCTCGGTGCCTTACTGAGCCGGGGCCTCGATGGCCTCGGAGGTCAGCAGACCCGCGTTGATCTCGCGCAGCGCGATCGAAAGCGGCTTCTCGTGGACGTGGGTGTCCACCAGCGGGCCGACGTACTCGAGCAGGCCCTCACCGAGCTGCGAGTAGTACGCGTTGATCTGACGCGCGCGCTTGGCCGCGTAGATCACGAGGCTGTACTTCGAGTCCGTGGCCTCGAGCAGCTCGTCGATCGGCGGGTTGATGATGCCCTCGGGCGCAGTAATGGAAGAGGACACGCTCTACCTTCCGAAGATGGGAAAAGATCGTAACGATCAGATGGTGGCTGATCGACTCAGGAACATCGATCGACGATCAGACAACGTTCATCAAGGCTAGCAGCTCACGGGCTACGTCCTCGACGGAGGTGTTGACAAGGGTGGTGTCGAACTCGGATTCGGCGGCGAGCTCGGTCTTGGCCGCGCCGAGCCTGCGCTCGATGACCTCGGCCGATTCCGTGCCCCGGCCCGTGAGCCGGCGCACCAGCTCGTCCCAGCTCGGCGGGGCCAGGAAGACCAGCTGGGCGTCGGGCATCGACTCGCGGACGAGCCGTGCGCCCTGGAGGTCGATCTCCAGCAGTACCGGCTCGCCGTTGTCCAGGCGTTCCAGCACCGCGCCGCGCGGTGTGCCGTAGCGGTTGCCCGCGAACTCGGCCCACTCCAGCAGCTCGCCGTTGGCGATCAGCTTGTCGAACTCGTCGTCGTTGACGAAGAAGTACTGGACTCCGTGTCGCTCACCGGGCCGCGGCTTGCGGGTGGTGGCCGACACCGAGAGCCAGACCTCGGGGTGGACCTTGCGCATATGCGCGACGACCGTGCTCTTGCCGACCCCCGAAGGGCCGGAGAGCACGGTCAGCCGCGGACGAACCTCTGCTGCCATAGAGCGATTATCCAGGTTCCAGAGACTGCCTGAGAACGCCGGAAGAACTCCGGGCGACGCGTCAGCCGGCAGGAGTGCCGAACTCACGCTCCAGAGAGGCGATCTGGTTGGAGCCGAGACCTCGGACACGCCGGGACTCGGAGATGCCGAGGCGCTCCATGATCTGCTTGGCGCGCACCTTGCCCACGCCAGGCAGGGACTCCAGCAGGGCGGAGACCTTCATCTTGCCGATGACGTCGTTCTCCTGGCCCGTCTTGATGACCTCCTGGAGGGAGGCGCCGGAGTGCTTGAGTCGATTCTTCACCTCGGCCCGCTCCCGGCGAGCCGCGGCGGCCTTTTCGAGCGCGGCTGCGCGCTGTTCAGGGGTAAGGGGCGGAAGAGCCACGCCTACGTCACCTCGGATGTCGAACTGTCGGATACGGACCGGTGGGGAACCCAAGGGCACCACACCTGGCGAGGTCCCGAACAGCGGTATTGCTCGTTCGCTGCGCGTTCGCTCTGCTCGGAGACTAGCGGCCATGGCCGCTCCAGTCAGCGAGAACGGACGAAAAGTCCTGGTCAGCCTCCACTGAACCGTACATCACGGACAAAATACCCCTGTTTTGTCCGGTGAAAGCCGTTCGAATTTCGTCAAAGCTTCCGGAGTTCCCGCCGCGCACGACGGTGTCAGTGACGCACGTCACGCCCCTGCGCGGACACGGCGGCGCGGATCTCCTCCGCGAAGGCGCCCGCACTGGCCCGCAGCGCGGCGACGTCCGGCCCGTGCCCGAGCACCCCCCGCGACACGTTCGGCACGACATTGCGGACGGCCTTGCCGAACACGGCCGGCAGGTCCGCCGCCGTCGCCCCCTGCGCGCCGATCCCCGGCGCCAGCAGCGGCCCGTTGATGTCCAGGTCGAAGGAGGACAGGTCGCCCAGCGTCGCGCCGACCACGGCTCCGAAGGAGCCCATGGGCTCGGCGCCCGCGTTCTCGGCCGCCAGGTGCGCCAGCATCGTCGCGCCGACCGACCGGCCGTCCGCACGGACCGCCCGCTGCACCTCCGCCCCTTCCGGGTTCGAGGTCAGGGCGAGCACGAAGAGGCCCGCCCCCGACTCCCGCGCCAGCGCCACGGCGGGCTCCAGCGAGCCGTAGCCCAGGTACGGGGACACCGTCAGCGCGTCGGAGAAGAGCGGCGAGGCGGGGTCCAGGAAGGCCGAGGCGTACGCCCCCATGGTCGAGCCGATGTCGCCGCGCTTGGCGTCCATCACGACCAGGGCGCCCGCGGCGCGGGCGTCCGCGACGGTCCGCTCCAGCACGGCGACGCCCCGCGAGCCGAACCGCTCGAAGAAGGCGGCCTGCGGCTTGAAGACCGCCACCGTGTCCGCCAGCGCCTCGACGACCGTGCGGGAGAACCGCTCCAGGCCCGCCACGCCGTCGTCCAGGCCCCACTGGGCCAGCAGCGCCGCGTGCGGGTCGATGCCCACGCACAGCGGGCCGCGTGAGTCCATCGCCTCGCGGAGGCGGGTGCCGAACGGGGTCACAGTGCTCACTTGGCGGCCTTTCGGGTCTCGGCGCCCACCGCTTCGGCGAGCGTCGCGTACGGGCTGTCGGCCAGGCGCGCCGCCAGGCCCTTGTGGATGGCGCGGGCGTATCGGGGGCCCTCGTAGATGAAGGCGCTGTAGCCCTGGATCAGCGTCGCGCCGGCCAGGATCCGCTGCCAGGCGTCCTCGGCGTTCTCGATGCCCCCGACGCCGACGAGGACCAGCCGGTCCCCCACACGGGCGTACAGGCGGCGCAGGACCTCCAGCGAGCGCTCCTTGACCGGGGCGCCGGACAGGCCCCCGGTCTCCTTGACCAGCTCGGGCGGGGAGGCCAGGCCGAGGCCCTCGCGGGCGATCGTGGTGTTCGTGGCGATGATGCCGTCCAGACCGAGCTCCAGGGCCAGGTCCGCGACCGCGTCGACGTCCTCGTCCGCGAGGTCCGGGGCGATCTTGACCAGCAGCGGGACCCGGCGGTCGGTGACGACCCGGTCCGCGGCCTCGCGCACGGCGGACAGCAGCGGGCGCAGCGACTCGGTGGCCTGGAGGTTGCGCAGCCCCGGGGTGTTGGGCGAGGAGACGTTCACGACGAGGTAGTCGGCGTGCCGGGCGAGGCGCTCGGTCGAGGCGACGTAGTCCGCCACCGCCTCGTCCTCCGGCACCACCTTGGTCTTGCCGATGTTCACGCCGACGACCGTCTTGAAGACGGGCGTACGGGCGGCCAGGCGCGCGGCCACGGCCGCCGAGCCCTCGTTGTTGAAGCCCATCCGATTGATCAGCGCGCGGTCCGCGACCAGCCGGAACAGCCGCTTCTTCGGGTTGCCCGGCTGCGCCTCGGCGGTGACGGTGCCGATCTCGACGTGGTCGAATCCGAGCATCGACATGCCGTCGATGGCGACGGCGTTCTTGTCGAAGCCGGCCGCGAGGCCGAAGGGGCCGTGCATCCGCAGGCCGAGGGCCTCGGTGCGCAGCTCCTTGAGGCGCGGGGCGAGCCAGGCCGCGACGAAGGTGCGCAGCCCGGGCACGCGGGCAGCCAGGCGGATCCAGCGGAAGGCCAGGTAGTGGGCCTGCTCCGGGTCCATGCGCTTGAAGACGAGGTTGAAGAACAGTTTGTACATCGTCCGAAATATCCCTTGTGCGCTCATGAAAGGGGGGACACCGGTCGCTGTGCCGGTGCCCCCCTTTCGTACGGGCTGCTAGTCGCGGGCCGCGGTCAGGTGCTCCGCGTGCTCCTGGAGGGAGCGGACGCCCACGTCGCCGTGGCCCAGCGCCTCGATGCCCTGGACGGCCGCGGCGAGGGCCTGGACCGTGGTCAGGCACGGGACGCTGCGTGCCACGGCCGCCGTGCGGATCTCGTAGCCGTCGAGGCGGCCGCCGGTGCCGTACGGGGTGTTGACGATCAGGTCGACCTGCCCGTCGTGGATCAGCTGGACGATGGTCTTCTCGCCGCCCGGGCCCTCGCCCTCGCTGAGCTTGCGCACCACGGTGGCGTTGATGCCGTTGCGGCGCAGCACCTCGGCGGTGCCGGAGGTGGCCATCAGCTCGAAGCCGTGCGCGACCAGCTCGCGCGCCGGGAAGATCATCGAGCGCTTGTCGCGGTTGGCGACGGAGATGAAGGCGCGGCCCTTGGTGGGCAGCGGGCCGTAGGCGCCGGCCTGCGACTTGGCGTAGGCCGTGCCGAAGACGGCGTCGATGCCCATGACCTCGCCGGTGGAGCGCATCTCCGGGCCGAGGACGGTGTCCACGCCCCGGCCGTGGATGTCGCGGAAGCGCGACCACGGCATCACGGCCTCCTTGACGGAGATCGGCGCGTCGATCGGCAGGGTGCCGCCGTCGCCGGTCTTCGGCAGCAGGCCCTCGGCGCGCAGCTCCGCGATGGTGCTGCCGAGCGAGATGCGGGCGGCGGCCTTCGCGAGGGGGACGGCGGTCGCCTTCGAGGTGAAGGGGACGGTCCGGGAGGCGCGCGGGTTGGCCTCGAGGACGTAGAGGATGTCACCCGCCATCGCGAACTGGATGTTGATCAGGCCGCGTACGCCGACGCCCTTGGCGATGGCCTCGGTGGAGGCGCGCAGCCGCTTGATGTCGAAGCCGCCGAGGGTGATCGGGGGCAGCGCGCACGCGGAGTCGCCGGAGTGGATGCCGGCTTCCTCGATGTGCTCCATGACGCCGCCGAGGTAGAGCTCGGTGCCGTCGTACAGGGCGTCGACGTCGATCTCGATGGCGTCGTCGAGGAAGCGGTCGACCAGCACGGGGCGGGTCGGGGAGATCTCGGTGGACTCGGCGATGTACGACTCCAGCCGGGCCTCGTCGTAGACGATCTCCATGCCGCGGCCGCCGAGCACGTAGGACGGCCGGACGAGGACCGGGTAGCCGATCTCGTCGGCGATGGCCTTCGCACCCGTGAAGGTGGTGGCGGTGCCGTGCTTGGGGGCGGGCAGTCCGGCCTCGGCGAGGACCTGGCCGAAGGCGCCGCGGTCCTCGGCGGCGTGGATGGCCTCGGGCGAGGTGCCGACGACGGGCACGCCGTTGTCCTTGAGCGCCTGCGCCAGGCCGAGCGGGGTCTGGCCGCCGAGCTGGACGATGACACCGGCGATCGGGCCGGCCAGCGACTCGGCGTGGACGATCTCCAGCACGTCTTCCAGCGTCAGCGGCTCGAAGTACAGGCGGTCGGAGGTGTCGTAGTCGGTGGAGACGGTCTCCGGGTTGCAGTTGACCATCACGGTCTCGTAGCCCGCGTCGCTGAGCGCGAAGGAGGCGTGGACGCAGGAGTAGTCGAACTCGATGCCCTGGCCGATGCGGTTCGGGCCGGAGCCCAGGATAATGACCGCGGGCTTCTCGCGCGGGGCGACCTCGGACTCCTCGTCGTACGAGGAGTAGAAGTACGGGGTCTTCGCGGCGAACTCGGCGGCGCAGGTGTCGACCGTCTTGTAGACCGGGCGGACGCCGAGCGCGTGCCGGACCTCGCGGACGACGTCCTCGCGCAGGCCCCGGATCTCGGCGATCTGGACGTCGGAGAAGCCGTGGCGCTTGGCCTCGGCGAGCAGCTCGGGGTGGAGCTTGTCGGCGGCGGCCAGCTCGTCCGCGATCTCCTTGATGAGGAAGAGCTGGTCGACGAACCAGGGGTCGATCTTCGTGGACTCGAAGACCTCTTCCTGGGTGGCGCCGGCGCGGATGGCCTGCATGACGGTGTTGATGCGGCCGTCGGTGGGGCGGACCGCGGTGGCGAGCAGCTCGGCCTTGTCGCCGGGCTCGCCGACGAAGGTGAACTGCGAGCCCTTCTTCTCCAGGGAGCGCAGGGCCTTCTGGAGCGCCTCGGTGAAGTTGCGGCCGATGGCCATGGCCTCGCCCACCGACTTCATGGTGGTGGTGAGGGTGGAGTCGGCGAGCGGGAACTTCTCGAACGCGAAGCGCGGGGCCTTGACGACGACGTAGTCGAGGGTCGGCTCGAAGGAGGCCGGGGTCTTCTCGGTGATGTCGTTGGGGACCTCGTCGAGCGTGTAGCCGATGGCCAGCTTGGCGGCGATCTTGGCGATCGGGAAGCCGGTGGCCTTCGACGCGAGCGCCGAGGAGCGGGAGACGCGCGGGTTCATCTCGATGACGATGACGCGGCCGTCGACCGGGTCGATCGCGAACTGGATGTTGCAGCCGCCGGTGTCGACGCCGACCTCGCGGATGATCGCGATGCCGATGTCGCGCAGCCGCTGGTACTCGCGGTCGGTGAGGGTCATCGCCGGGGCGACGGTGATCGAGTCACCGGTGTGGACGCCCATCGGGTCGAAGTTCTCGATGGAGCAGACGACGACCACGTTGTCCTTGGTGTCGCGCATCAGCTCGAGCTCGTACTCCTTCCAGCCGAGGATGGACTCCTCCAGGAGCACCTCGGTGGTCGGGGAGAGCGTGAGGCCCTGGCCGGCGATGCGGCGCAGCTCGTCCTCGTCGTGGGCGAAGCCGGAGCCGGCGCCGCCCATGGTGAAGGAGGGGCGCACGACGACGGGGTAGCCGCCGAGGGTCTCGACGCCCGCGAGGACGTCGTCCATGGAGTGGCAGATGACCGAGCGGGCGGACTCGCCGTAGCCGATCTTGGCCTTGACGGCCTCGACGACGCCCTTGAAGAGGTCGCGGTCCTCGCCCTTGTGGATGGCCTCGACGTTGGCGCCGATGAGCTCGACGCCGTACTTCTCCAGCACACCCTGCTCGTGCATGGAGATCGCGGTGTTGAGCGCGGTCTGGCCGCCGAGGGTGGGGAGCAGCGCGTCGGGGCGCTCCTTGGCGATGATCTTCTCGACGAACTCGGGGGTGATCGGCTCGACGTACGTGGCGTCGGCGATCTCCGGGTCGGTCATGATCGTCGCCGGGTTGGAGTTCACCAGGATGACCCGCAGGCCCTCGGCCTTGAGGACGCGGCAGGCCTGGGTGCCGGAGTAGTCGAACTCGGCGGCCTGGCCGATGACGATCGGGCCGGAGCCGATGACCAGGACGGACTGGATATCGGTGCGCTTAGGCACGCTCGGCCTCCATCTGGGCGGTTTCCATCAAAGACGTGAAGCGGTCGAAGAGGTACGCGGCGTCGTGCGGGCCGGCAGCCGCCTCGGGGTGGTACTGGACGCTGAAGGCCGGCTGGTCGAGCAGCCGGAGGCCCTCGACGACCTGGTCGTTCAGGCAGACGTGGGAGACCTCGACGCGGCCGTAGGGGGTCTCGGAGACCTTGTCGAGGGGCGCGTCGACGGCGAAGCCGTGGTTGTGCGCGGTGACCTCGACCTTGCCGGTGGTGCGGTCCTGCACCGGCTGGTTGATGCCGCGGTGGCCGTACTTCAGCTTGTAGGTGCCGAAGCCGAGCGCGCGGCCCAGGATCTGGTTGCCGAAGCAGATGCCGAAGAGCGGCGTCTTGCGCTCCAGCACGCCCCGCATGACGGCGACGGGGCCGTCGGCGGTGGCCGGGTCGCCCGGGCCGTTGGAGAAGAACACGCCGTCCGGGTTGACCGCGTACACGTCCTCGACGGTGGCGGTGGCGGGCAGCACGTGCACCTCGATGCCGCGCTGGGCCATCCGGTGCGGGGTCATGCCCTTGATGCCGAGGTCGACGGCGGCCACGGTGAACTTCTTCTCGCCGATGGCGGGGACGACGTACGCCTCCTTGGTGGCGACCTCGGCGGAGAGGTTCGCGCCCTTCATCTGCGGGACTTCCCGGACGCGGGCCAGCAGGGCCTCGTCGTCGGCGACCGAGGCGCCGGAGAAGATGCCGACGCGCATGGCACCGCGCTCGCGCAGGTGGCGGGTCAGGGCCCGGGTGTCGACGCCGCAGATGCCGACGACGCCCTGCGCGACGAGCTCCTCGTCCAGCGACCGCCGGGAGCGCCAGTTGGAGGGGACGCGGGCGGGGTCGCGCACGACGTAGCCGGCCACCCAGATGCGGGAGGACTCGGGGTCCTCGTCGTTGACGCCGGTGTTGCCCACGTGCGGGGCGGTCATCACGACGACCTGGCGGTGGTACGACGGGTCGGTGAGGGTCTCCTGGTAGCCGGTCATGCCGGTGGAGAACACGGCCTCGCCGAAGGTCTCCCCGTGGGCGCCGTAGGCGCGGCCACGGAAGATCCGACCGTCCTCCAGGACAAGTACGGCGGGAGTTTTGGCTGCTCCCCTGGTGGAGGTCGTCATCGTTCGGCGCCTTCCGTCGTGATGGATGAGTCGGATGAGTTCATGAGGTTGATCGCCTCGACCCAGGCGGCGTGCTCGGCCGCGCGGTCGGAGCGGAATCCGGAGTCGATCAGCTTGTCACCGTGCGCCCAGGTGACGACGAGCAGACCGCCCTCGGTGAGTACCTTGCCCGCGATTCCCTTGTCGAGGCGGGCGCCGCGCAGCTGCGCGGCCGGTACGAAGAAGTCGCCTGCGCCCGGACGGACCACGTCGAGGCCCGCGTCGGTGAGCGTGAGCTCGACCCGGCTGCGCAGGCCCAGACCGTGGGCGACGATCCGGTCGAGCCACTGCCCGGCGGTGGTGGACCCGTGGTACCGGCCGGTCAGCGCCATCCGGTGGGCGGGGAGGCCGTCGGGGGCGGCGGGCAGCTCCGGCAGATCGTTCTGCAGAGCGCCGCGCCATTTCCAGCCCTGCCGCATCAGCCAGTACACGAAGGCGATGAAGACGGCCAGGCCGATCACCCACGCGATGCGGGCGCCGACGCTGGTCACCTCCGCCGACTGTCGCTCCGCGGCCTCGGCGGCCAGTTGGATTACTGCAGGTGTCACGCCAGTTTCCCGTCCACGACCGTTGCCCGGCCCCGCAGGAAGGTGTGAGTGACGCGCCCCGGCAGCTCACGGCCCTCGTAAGGCGTGTTGCGGCTGCGGGAGGCGAAGTGTGCGGGGTCCACGACACCACGGTACGAGGTATCGACCAAGGTCAGGTTCGCGGGTTCACCTGCCGAGACGGGACGGCCGTGGTTCTCCAGGCTGCCGATGCGCGCCGGGGCGAAGGACATCCGCTCGGCGACGCCCGCCCAGTCGAGCAGTCCGGTCTCCACCATCGTCTGCTGGACGACGGAGAGCGCGGTCTCCAGGCCGACCATGCCCATGGCGGCGGCGGCCCACTCGCAGTCCTTGTCCTCGTGCGGGTGCGGGGCGTGGTCGGTGGCCACGATGTCGATCGTGCCGTCGGCGAGCGCCTCGCGCAGGGCCATGACGTCGCGCTCGGTGCGCAGCGGCGGGTTGACCTTGTAGACCGCGTTGTAGGAGCGGACGAGCTCGTCGGTGAGGAGGAGGTGGTGCGGGGTGACCTCGGCGGTGACGTCGATGCCGCGGGACTTGGCCCAGCGGACGATCTCGACGGAGCCGGCGGTGGAGAGGTGGCAGATGTGCACGCGGGAGCCGACGTGCTCGGCGAGCAGGACGTCGCGGGCGATGATCGACTCCTCGGCGACGGCCGGCCAGCCGCCCAGGCCCAGCTCGGCGGAGACGACGCCCTCGTTCATCTGGGCGCCCTCGGTCAGCCGGGGCTCCTGGGCGTGCTGGGCGACGACGCCGCCGAAGGCCTTCACGTACTCCAGGGCGCGGCGCATGATCACGGCGTCGTCGACGCACTTGCCGTCGTCGGAGAAGACGGTGACGCGGGCGGCGGAGTCGTGCATGGCGCCCAGTTCGGAGAGCTGCTTGCCCTCCAGGCCGACGGTGACGGCGCCGATGGGCTGCACGTCGCAGTAGCCGGACTCCTTGCCCAGGCGCCAGACCTGCTCGACGACGCCGGCGGTGTCGGCTACGGGGAAGGTGTTCGCCATGGCGAAGACGGCGGTGAATCCGCCGGAGGCGGCGGCGCGGGTGCCGGTGAGCACGGTCTCGGAGTCCTCGCGGCCCGGCTCGCGCAGGTGGGTGTGCAGGTCGACGAGACCGGGGAGGAGGACCTGGCCCTCGGCCTCGATGACGGTCGCGCCGTCGGCGGAGAGGTTCTGACCGACCTCGGCGATGGTCTCGCCGTCGATCAGGACGTCCTGCGCCTCGCCGCCGAGGACCTTCGCGCCACGGATAAGGATCTTGCTCATGGTTACTTGGTCTCCTCGGTGCGCGCGGCGGCGGGGGTGGTGGTGACGGCGGGCTCGGAGCCGCCGAGCAGCAGGTACAGGACGGCCATCCGGGTGGAGACGCCGTTGGCGACCTGCTCGACGGCCGTGCAGCGGTCGGAGTCGGCTACGGCGGCGGTGATCTCCATGCCGCGGTTCATCGGGCCGGGGTGCATCACGATGGCGTGCTCGGGCATCTTCGCCATGCGGTCGCCGTCGAGCCCGTACCGGCGGGAGTACTCGCGCTCGGTCGGGAAGAAGGCGGCGTTCATGCGTTCGCGCTGCACACGCAGCATCATCACCGCATCCGACTTCGGCAGCACCTCGTCCAGGTTGTACGAGACCTCGCACGGCCAGCTCTCGACGCCGATCGGGACCAGCGTGGGCGGGGCCACCACGGTGACCTCGGCGCCGAGGGTGTGCAGCAGCTGGACGTTGGAGCGGGCGACCCGGCTGTGCAGGACGTCGCCGACGATGGTGATGCGGCGCCCGTTCAGGTCCTTGCCGAGGCCGGCGTCACGGCCGACCAGGCGGCGGCGCATGGTGAAGGCGTCCAGCAGGGCCTGGGTGGGGTGCTCGTGGGTGCCGTCGCCGGCGTTGACCACGGCGGAGTCGATCCAGCCGGAGGTCGCGAGCCGGTAGGGGGCGCCGGAGGCGTGGTGGCGGATGACGACGGCGTCGGCGCCCATCGCCTCGAGGGTCAGGGCGGTGTCCTTCAGGGATTCGCCCTTGGAAACCGAGGAGCCCTTGGCGGAGAAGTTGATGACGTCGGCGGAGAGCCGCTTGGCGGCCGCCTCGAAGGAGATCCGGGTGCGGGTCGAGTCCTCGAAGAAGAGGTTGACGACCGTGAGACCGCGCAGGGTGGGCAGCTTCTTGATCGGCCGGTCCGCGACGCGGGCCATCTCCTCGGCGGTGTCGAGGATCAGGACGGCGTCGTCGCGGGAGAGGTCGGCGGCCGAGATGAGGTGGCGCTTCATCTGGATGGCTCCGTAGGTCAGGAGGGCAGGCGGGGTTCGGGGCAGGGCAGGCTTCGGCGCGGACCCCCCGCGGGGACCCGGTTCACTCGAACGGGCTACTGCCCGGCTGCCTGGGGGGTCCGCTGGCCGAGCAGCACGGCGTCACGGCCGTCCTCCTCCTGGAGCTGGACCTTGACGGTCTCCCGCAGCGACGTGGGGAGGTTCTTGCCGACGTAGTCGGCACGGATGGGAAGCTCGCGGTGGCCGCGGTCGACGAGGACGGCGAGCTGCACGGCGCGCGGGCGGCCGAGGTCGCCGAGGGCGTCGAGGGCGGCGCGGATGGTGCGGCCGGAGAAGAGCACGTCGTCGACGAGGACGACGAGGCGCCCGTCGAGGTCGTCGCCGGGGATCTCGGTGCGGCCGATCGCGCGGGCGGGCTTCATGCGCAGGTCGTCGCGGTACATGGTGATGTCGAGGGAGCCGACCGGGATCTTCGTGCCGGTGATCTCTTCGAGCTTGGCGGCCAGCCGGCGGGCGAGGTACACGCCGCGGGTGGGAATGCCGAGGAGCACCACGTCGTCGGCGCCCTTGGCGCGTTCGACGATCTCGTGGGCGATGCGGGTCAGGACCCGGGCGATGTCCTGCGCCTCCAGTACGGGGCGCGCGGCATCGGTGTGGTGCGCGTTCTGGGCGTCCATGGAAAGGACCTCCTTCTCCGCCTCACGGGACGGACCTTAAAGGACGTCTGATGTACGCGTCCCACCGTACCAGGGGGCCGCCGGTGCACCGTACCCGGCCTCCCGTCGAGGGCTCCCGCAAAGCCCGCGGGGACCGCTCTCACGGGGGCGATGGAGACCATTCGGCTTGACGCATCCAAGTAACGCTGCGTAACCTCACAGTGAGTTACCAGCCGCGCGGCGGAGCCGCACGTAGTTACGTAGTCGCAGTGCCCAAGCCGTCACAGCGTCACAGCGTCCGGGAGCGTTATGTCCAGCGAATACGCCAAACAGCTCGGGGCCAAGCTCCGTGCCATCCGCACCCAGCAGGGCCTCTCCCTCCATGGTGTCGAGGAGAAGTCCCAGGGCCGGTGGAAGGCCGTCGTGGTCGGTTCTTACGAGCGCGGAGACCGCGCCGTGACCGTCCAGCGCCTTGCCGAGCTGGCGGACTTCTACGGGGTGCCGGTGCAGGAGCTCCTGCCGGGCACGACTCCGGGCGGAGCGGCCGAGCCGCCGCCGAAGCTGCGTCTCGACCTGGAGCGCCTGGCGGGCGTGCCCGCCGAGAAGGCCGGTCCGCTCCAGCGCTACGCGGCGACGATCCAGAGCCAGCGCGGCGACTACAACGGCAAGGTGCTGTCGATCCGCCAGGACGACCTGCGCACTCTGGCCGTCATCTACGAC
The DNA here is from genome assembly GCF_001746425.1 of Streptomyces subrutilus. Taxonomy (GTDB): domain Bacteria; phylum Actinomycetota; class Actinomycetes; order Streptomycetales; family Streptomycetaceae; genus Streptomyces; species Streptomyces subrutilus_A. The sequence continues at coordinate 1,596,432 of NZ_MEHK01000001.1, forward strand.
CAGTCCCCCTCGGTCCTGACCGAGCAGCTGATCAGCTGGGGCGTGCTGGACGCGGATGCGCGTCGCGCCGTGGCGCACGAGGACATCTAGCCTCGTCCAGTCCCAGCAGAAACGTTTACCGGCGGGTGCCGGGAGCCCAGGAGGCTCCCGGCACCCGCCGTTTTCGCGTCGTGCCCGCGGTCGCGGGATCCGCCCCGGCCCCCGCACACACAGCGGAGGGGCCGCGGCATACGCCGCGGCCCCTCCGCTCAGCCGAATCCGCCGCGGCCTACTGGCGGCGCAGGTTCGGCTTCAGTTCCTTGAAGCGGGCCAGCAGCCCGTTCACGAACGACGGGGAGTCGTCCGTCGAGAACTCCTTGGCCAGCTGGACGGCTTCGTCGATCGCCACCGCGTCCGGGGTCTCGTCCACCCAGATCAGCTCGTACGCGCCGAGCCGCAGGATGTTGCGGTCCACGACCGGCATGCGGTCGAGTTCCCAGTCCACGGCGTAGGTGACGATCAGGTCGTCGATGCGGTTCACCTTGTCGGCGTAGCCCTCGACGAGGTCCATCGTGAAGGCGTTGACCGGCGGCTGCCGGTCGTCCGACCGAGCGTGGCGGATCCAGTCCGCGAGGACCTCGCGCACGGGCACCCCGCGCTGGTCGGCCTCGAACAGGATCTGGAAAGCGCGCTTGCGCGCGTTGCTCCGGGCAGCCACGGTTAGCTGTTCACCCGGCCGAGGTAGTCGCTGGTGCGGGTGTCGACCTTGATCTTCTCTCCGGTGGTGACGAAGAGGGGGACCTGGATCTCGTGACCGGTCTCCAGGCGCGCCGGCTTGGTGCCGCCGGTGGAGCGGTCGCCCTGGACGCCCGGGTCGGTGTGCTCGATGACCAGCTCGACGGCGGCCGGGAGCTCGACGTAGAGCACCTCGCCCTCGTGCTGGGCGACGGAGGCGGTGAAGCCCTCGATCAGGAAGTTGGCGGCGTCGCCGACAGCCTTCTTGTCGACCATCAGCTGGTCGTAGGTCTGCATGTCCATGAAGACGAAGTACTCGCCGTCCATGTACGAGAACTGCATGTCACGCCGGTCGATCGTGGCGGTCTCGACCTTCGTGCCGGCGTTGAAGGTCTTGTCGACGACCTTGCCGGAGAGCACGTGCTTGAGCTTGGTGCGCACGAAGGCCGGGCCCTTGCCGGGCTTGACGTGCTGGAACTCGACGACGGACCAGAGCTGGCCACCGTCGAGCTTGAGCACCATGCCGTTCTTGAGGTCGTTCGTGGAAGCCACGGTTGCGGAATCTCCTGCACTGGAAGACCACGGGTGCGCGCCCAGCCCGGCGACGGACTAGAGCGCGAGCAGCTCCTTGGTCGTAATGGTGAGTAGCTCGGGACCGCCGTCCGCCTCGGGGCGCACGACGAGCGTGTCATCGATCCGGACACCTCCCCGGCCCGGGAGGTGAACCCCCGGTTCGACGGTGACCGGCACGCAAGCGTCCAGTTTACCCATTGCCGTAGGTGCAAGCTGCGGGTCCTCGTCGATTTCGAGACCGACGCCGTGTCCGGTCCACGGCGCGAGGGCCTCGCCATGGCCCGCGGAGTCCAGGATGGAGCGGGCGGCGCGGTCCACGTCCCGGTACGCGGCGCCCGGCACGAGGGCCTGCCGCCCGGCCCGCTGGGCGGCGAAGACCAGGTCGTACAGCTGGATCTGCCAGTCCGCGGGAGTGGTGCCGATCACGAAGGTGCGGCCGATCTCGCAGCGGTAGCCGCGGTAGCCGGCGCCGAGGCAGACGGTCAGGAAATCGCCCTCCTCCACCCGCCGGTCGGAGGGCCGGTGCCGGGCGCGGCCGGAGTGGGGGCCGGTCCCGACGGAGGTCGGGAAGGCGGGCCCGTCCGCCCCGTGGTCGACGAGCCGCCGCTCCAGCTCCAGGGCGAGGTGGCGTTCGGTGCGTCCGACGAGGATCGACTCCAGCAGCTCGCCGAGGGCCTGGTCGGCGATCTCGGCGGCGATCCGCAGGCAGGCGATCTCCTCCTCGTCCTTGACGAGGCGCTGCTGCTCCACGGCGTTGCCGAGGTCGGACAGGCGCAGTTTGGGCGCCACGGAGCGCAGGGCCCGGTGCCGGGCCACGGTGAGGTGGTGCTCCTCCACCGCCAGCGAGTCGGCGCGGACGGCCGCCGCCAGGTCGCCGGCCGCGACGGCCGGGTCCCCTCCGGTGCTCGTCAGCAGGGACACCTTGAGGTGTTCGTCGAGGCGGCCCTCGTCGACCTCGCCTGTGGGCGCGTTGACGCAGAACATCACGTCTTCGGTCGGCCCGACCAGGAGTACGGCGCCGAGCGGGGACGCCCCGGAGAGATAGCGGACGTTCGCCGGACGCGTGATCAGTGCGGCGGCGTTCCCCGCGGCTGCGCAGCGGTCGCGAAGCGTGCCTCGTCGGGCGGCGTACACGTCTGACATGTCTTCGAGCGTACGAGCGCCGGGCGCCTGCGGCCTGGCGAGCGCGTCCGGACGTGCGCCGCCGCTGTCGGGGGCCTGCCCCGACAGCGGCGGCCGCGGCGCCGGGGCCGTCAGGTCAGCGCGCGCGCCAGGGCCTCGTCGAGGGCCCGTGCCGTGCCTTCGACGTCGAGGTGGGAGTTGTCGATGATCGGCAGGCCGGAGCCGTACCAGCCCGCCATGCGGCCGTGGATGCGGGCGACCTCCTCGTCGGAGAGCCGGCGGTTGCCGGAGCGGGCCGCGTTGCGCTCCAGGACGATCTCCAGCCCCGGCAGCAGCACCACCGGCAGCAGCGCGGGGCCCACGTGCCGCTTCCAGCCGCCGAGGCCCACGACGGGGCGGTCCGGGAAGACGGCGTCGTCGAGGATGCAGGAGATCCCGTTCGCCAGGTAGTTGCGGGCGGCGAACCCGCAGGTGCGGCGGGCGAGGCGGTACTGGGCCTCGGAGTGCTCGTTCCAACCCGCCTGCGGGTCCGCGAAGCCCGAGCAGACCCACTCCCGGACGTCGTCCAGGCTGATGTGGGCGGTGGCCACGGGCCGGGTGCTCGCCCAGTGCCGGGCCACGGTGGTCTTGCCCGCCCCGGCCGGGCCGATCAGCAGCACCGCGAGCGTGGCCGCCCCGGTGCCCGCCACCGCGGGCGGCAGCGGTATGTGCCCCGTGGCCTCCGGCACCGGGGGTATCCCCGCCGGCTGGGCCGCGGGCGCCTGGTGCGACGCCTGCGGAGGCGGCGGGGACCCCGGCCAGCCCTGCGCAGGGGGTATCGGCGGCTGCGGCGGCGCTGCCGGGTGCCGGCCCGACTGCCCCCACCCCGCGCCCCCGCTCCCCACTCCTTGCTGCATCCGGTGCAACTCCGTCTCGTTCCGGCGACTGATGCGAGAACGTTATATGACCCCGGCGACCTCGTCCGCCAGCGCCCGCAGCGCCAGCCGGTACGAGCCGATGCCGAAGCCCGCGACGGTCCCGGTCGCCACCGAGGCGATGACCGAGGTGTGCCGGAACTCCTCGCGCGCGTACGGGTTCGAGATGTGCACCTCGATCAGCGGCGCGGTGCGCTGCGCCGCCGCGTCCCGCATGGCGTACGAGTAGTGCGTGAAGGCGCCCGGGTTGATGACCACGGGGATCTTCCCGTCGGCGGCCTCGTGCAGCCAGCGCACGATCTGCCCCTCGTCGTTGGTCTCGCGGACCTCGACGTCGAAGCCGAGTTCGGCGCCCAGCGTGCGGCAGCTCTCGACGAGGCCCGCGTACGAGGTGGCCCCGTACACATCGGGCTCGCGCGAGCCGAGCCGGCCCAGGTTCGGGCCGTTCAGCACGAGCACGCGGCGGCTCACGCGGACACCTCCCCGTAGGCGGCGATCAGGTGCGCCGGGTCGGGGCCCTCGAGCACGGTGGGCTTGCCCAGGCCGTCGAGGACGATGAAGCGCAGCAGGTTGCCGCGCGACTTCTTGTCGACCTGCATGGTCTGGAGCAGCTTGGGCCACTGGTCGCCGCGGTACGTCAGGGGCAGGCCCACGGACGCGAGCACCGCGCGGTGCCGGTCGGCCGTGGCGTCGTCGAGCCGGCCCGCGAGCCGGCCGAGTTCCGCCGCGAAGACCATGCCGACGGAGACGGCCGCGCCGTGCCGCCACTTGTAGCGCTCGTTCTTCTCGATGGCGTGGCCGAGGGTGTGCCCGTAGTTGAGGAACTCGCGGAGCCCGGTCTCCTTGAGGTCGCTGGAGACCACGTCGGCCTTGACCCGGATCGACCGCACGATCAGTTCGGTGGTGTGCGGGCCGGCGGGCGTACGGGCCCCCTGCGGGTCCTCCTCGATCAGGTCGAGGATCACCGGGTCGGAGATGAATCCGGCCTTGATGACCTCGGCGAGGCCGCTGACGTAGTCGTGGACCGGCAGCGAGTCCAGGGCCGCCAGGTCGCACAGCACCCCGGCCGGCGGGTGGAAGGCGCCGACGAGGTTCTTGCCCTCCGCGGTGTTGATGCCGGTCTTGCCGCCGACCGCCGCGTCGACCATCGCGAGGACGGTGGTCGGCACGGCGATCCAGCGCACCCCGCGCAGCCAGGTGGCCGCGACGAAACCCGCGAGGTCGGTGGTGGATCCCCCGCCGACGCCGACGACGACGTCGGTGCGGGTGAAGCCGGACTGGCCGAGCGCCTTCCAGCAGTAGGCGGCCACCTCGGCCGTCTTGGCCTCCTCGGCGTTCGGCACCTGGATGGCGACCGCCTCGTAGCCCTGTTCGGCCAGGTCGTGGCGCAGTGCCTCGCCCGTCGAGGCCAGGGCCTCGGGGTGGATCACCGCGACCCGCTGGGCCTTGCCGCCGATCAGGTTGCCCAGCTCGCCGAGCAGCTGGTGCCCGACCAGCACCTCGTACGCGTCGTGGCCTGCGTCGCCGCCGACCTGGATCCGCGTCACCTGGTCCGTCATACGTCCTTCAACTCCAGAGCGTCGAGGACCGCCTGGGCGACCTCTTCGGGGGTGCGGTCGTCGGTGGCCACCACGACGCGCGCGACTTCGGTGTACAGGGGGCGGCGGGCGTCCATCAGCTCGCGCCACTGGCGGCGCGGGTTGACGGCCAGCAGCGGGCGGGCGGCGCCGAGGCCGGCCCGCCGGACGGCCGACTCGACCTCCATCGACAGGTACGCGACGGGCAGCCCGGCCAACAGGTCGCGGGTGCCCGGGTCGAGGATCGCGCCGCCGCCGAGGGAGAGGACTCCGGTGTGCGCGGCGACGCCGGCGGCGACCGCCCGGCGCTCCAGCTCACGGAAGTACGGCTCGCCCTCGTCGACGAAGATGTCGGAGATCTCCCGGCCCTGGGCGGCGACGATGTCCGCGTCGGTGTCCCGGTAGGCGACGCCGAGCCGCTCGGCGATCAGCCGGCCCACCGTGGACTTGCCGGACCCCGGGGGCCCGACGAGCACGACGACCGGCCCGCCCGGGGTGGTGGGTGCGCCCGTCACCGGATCTGCAGGTTGTCGAGGTACGCGCGGACGTTGCGGCGGGTCTCGGGCACGGAGTCGCCGCCGAACTTCTCGACCACGGCGTCGGCCAGCACCAGGGCGACCATGGCCTCGGCCACGATGCCGGCGGCCGGAACGGCGCACACGTCGGAGCGCTGGTGGTGGGCCACCGTCGCCTCGCCGGTCGCCACGTCCACGGTGGCGAGCGCCCTCGGCACGGTCGCGATGGGCTTCATGGCGGCCCGCACCCGCAGCAGCTCGCCGGTGGTCAGACCGCCCTCGGTGCCGCCGGAGCGGCCGGAGGTCCGCTTGAGGCCCTCGGGGGTGGAGACGATCTCGTCGTGCGCCTTCGAGCCGGGTACGCGGGCCAGCTCGAAGCCGTCGCCGACCTCGACGCCCTTGATGGCCTGGATGCCCATGAGCGCGGCCGCGAGGCGGGCGTCGAGGCGGCGGTCCCAGTGGACGTGCGAGCCGAGGCCGACCGGGACCCCGTACGCGAGGACCTCGACGACGCCGCCCAGGGTGTCGCCGTCCTTGTGGGCCTGGTCGATCTCCGCGACCATCGCCTTGCTGGCGTCCGCGTCGAGGCAGCGCACCGGGTCGGCGTCGAGCCTGTCGACGTCGGCGGGGGTCGGGTAGACGCCGTACGGGGCCTTGGCCGCGGCGAGTTCCACCACGTGCGAGACGATCTCGATGCCCGCGACCTCCTTGATGAAGGACCGGGCGATGGCGCCGAGGGCGACACGGGCGGCGGTCTCCCGGGCGCTGGCGCGCTCCAGGATCGGCCGGGCCTCGTCGAAGCCGTACTTCTGCATGCCCGCGAGGTCGGCGTGGCCGGGCCGCGGACGGGTCAGCGGCGCGTTGCGGCCGGTGTCCTTGAGCAGCGAGGGGTCGACCGGGTCGGCCGACATGACGGTCTCCCACTTGGGCCACTCGCTGTTGCCGACCATGACGGCCACGGGGGAACCCAGCGACAGACCGTGCCGGACGCCGCCGAGGAAGGTGATCTCGTCCTGCTCGAACTTCATCCGGGCACCGCGGCCATAGCCGAGCCGACGCCGGGCCAGGTGGTCGGCCACCAGCTCGGTGGTGACCGGAACGCCGGCGGGAAGCCCCTCCAGCGTCGCCACCAGTGCCGGTCCGTGGGACTCCCCGGCGGTCAGCCAACGCAACCTGCTCAACGATGCTCCTCATGCTCGCGCCTGGTACAGCACGGCGCGCCCCGGTGCGCGGCCCGGACCCGCCTTCCCCGATCCTCCCATGTCCGGACGGGGATACCGGCCTCGAGTCCAGCTATCGGACGGCTTGTCCGCCGGTTGACCCCGCGACGGCGCTCGCGGAGCCGGCCGGCGGCCGTCCCCGGGGTGCGGGAACCGCCGCCCACTAGCGGGCGGCGAGCGCCCGCTCCGCGGCGGCACGGATGGCGGCGAGCGGCCCCCGGTCGCTCCCCGTCATCTGCTCGACCTGGAGCACGGCCTGATGGACCAGCAGGTCCAGGCCTCCGATGACCGTGCCGCCCCGCTGCGACCAGGACGCCGCGAGGGCGGTCGGCCAGGGGTCGTAGAGGACGTCGAAGAGGGTGCCCGGCGCATCGGGTACGGCCGCGGCCAGTTCGTCGGTCGCCCCGGCCGGGGTCGTGGCGACGACCAGCGGCGCGGCCAGCGCCGCGGCCGCCTCGGACCAGTCGGCCGTACGGACGGGGACGCCGAGCCGCTCGCCCCACTGCCGCATCTCGTCGGCGCGCGCCCGGGAGCGGACGTACGCGGTCACCTCGCCGGTGCAGATCCTGGAGAGGGCGGCCAGGGCGGAGGAGGCGGTGGCCCCGGCGCCCAGGATCGCGGCGGACGGCACCTTCTCGATGCCGCGCTCGTGGAGCGCGGCGACGATGCCCGGGATGTCGGTGTTGTCGCCGAGCCGGCGGCCGTCCTCGGTGAAGACGACGGTGTTGACCGCCTCGACCGAGGCGGCGGTGTCGCTGACGGCGTCGAGCAGCGGGATGACGGCCCGCTTGAGCGGCATCGTCAGGGACAGCCCGGCCCACTCGGGGCCGAGTGCGGCGATGAACCCCGGGAGCGCGGCCTCGTCGACCTCGAAGCGGTCGTACGACCAGTCGGCGAGGCCGAGCTCCTGGTAGGCGGCGCGGTGCAGCACCGGTGAGAGGGAGTGCTCGATGGGCGAACCCAGCACCGCGGCCCTTGTGCGTGACATGCCTTGCCTAACCGCCGTTCTTCTTCTTCTGCCGCTCGAGGAATTCCGCGACGAGCGTCTGGTGCTCTTCGTAGGTCTGGGTGAAGGTCGTCGTGACGCCGTCGACCGACACGAAGAACATCCAGCCGCCGTGGTCGGGGTTGAGCGTAGCGCTCAGGGCGTCGGCACCGGGGTTCCCGATCGGGCCGGGAGGCAGCCCCTTGACGAAGTGCGTGTTGTAGGGGTTGTCGAGCGACCTCGCCTCCTTCATGGAGAAGTTGATGTCGCTGGTGCCCTTGATGTAGTTGAAGGTCGAATCGAATTCGAGCTTCTGGTTGGTGACGTCGTTGGTCTTCTTCAGGCGGTTGTAGACGACCTCGGACATCTTGCGGAAGTCCTCGTGGTTCTTGCCCTCGGCGTTGACGAGGCTGGCGACCGTGACCACCTGGAGCGGGTTCTCCAGCCCCAGTTCCTTCGCCTTGCCCTCGAGGCCCAGCTCGGAGTACTTGTCCGACGCGTTCTTGACCATCTGCTTGAGCAGGGACTCGGGCGTGCTGTCCTTGCTGATGTCGTAGCGCGCCGGGTAGAGGAAGCCCTCGAGCGGATCGATGAGCTTCGGGTTGTTGCCCGCCCAGGCCGGCAGGCCGAGGTTCTTGGCCTCGCGCTTGGCGATCCCCTCGGTGGTGCCGGCGGGCTTGCCGAGCCGGGTGTCGATGGCCTTGTAGACCTCGACGTTCCGCTTGCCCTCGGGAACCGTGATCACGTTCAGCTTGGTGGGGTCGACCATGACGGCGACGGCGGCCGCGGCCGACATCTTCTTCTTCAGGGGGTAGACGCCCGCCTGGATCGACTTGCCCTTGGGGTTGATGTTCGCCGCGGTGGTGAAGGCCTCCACGCTCGCGACGATGCCGTGCTTCTTGAGGATGTTGCCCATCTTGGCCAGCGAGGAGCCCGGGGGGATCTCCACGTCGACCGTCTCGCCGACGCCCTCGCCCGCGAAGTCCTCGGCCGTGGCGAACCGGTCCTTCAGGTAGGTGTAGCCGTAGTAGCCGCCACCCCCGAGCACCGCCATGATGACCAGGGAGGCGACCAGGCACGCGGCGCCGCTGCGCTCCTTGGCCTTGCCGCCCTTGCCGCCCTTGGAGCGGCCGCCCCGGCGACCGCCGCCGGACGGCTCGTCACCGTCACGGCCGCCGTCGGCGCAGGACCCGTCGGAAGCCTCGTCCTCCTGCTCGACCGGCTCGGGCTCCAAGTGGCGCCGGCCCGGGGGCTGCGGCGGCGGGTAGGCCTCGGGCGTGGAGTACAGGTCGGGGGCCTCGCCCGGGTAGCCGGCGACGGCCTGCTGGGCGTAGGGGTCCGCGCCCGTGTACGGGTCCGCCCCCGCGTAGGGCTCCGCCGGAGCGGGAACCGCGTACTGCCCCTGGCCGGTGTCCCAGCCCTGGGAGTCGTACTGGGGCTGCTGCGGCGCCTGCGGGACGTAGGCCTGCTGCTGGGCGTACTGCTGGTACTGCCCCTGCTCCTGCGGGTGCTGCGGGTGCTGCCCCTGCTGTTGCGGGTACTGCTGGTCGTACTGCGACTGCTGCGCGTACTGCTGCTGCTCGGGGTACTGCTGCTGGTACTGCTGTTCCTGCGGGTACCCCTGCTGCGCATCGGCGTACGGCGCCTGGCCCTGCTGGGTCTGGTGCCCGGTCCACCCCTGGTCCCCGTACAGGGGATCCTCCGGGTGCCACGGTTCGGGGCCACGGCCCCGGCCATACTCAGTCATCGGTCCCCTAGAGCCGCGAGACGAAGGCGACGGCTGTTCGAACGCCGTCTCATCGCGCGGAACGTTACCGTATCGCGATCAGACAACCACTTCGACGCACTCGCCGGGCGGATTACCTGATACCCGTTCGGTCTCAAGAGCGTTCTGAAGGATCACCACAGCGGCCGCCTGGTCGATGACCGATCTGCCCTTCTTCGCGTTCCTCCCGGAAGCCCGCAGGCCCTGGGCGGCGGTGACCGTGGTCATCCGCTCGTCCACCAGACGGACCGTCACCGGCTTGATGCCCTTCGCCAGTTCGCCCGCGAAGGCGCGCACCTTGGCCGCGGCCGGCCCCTCCCGCCCGCTGAGCGAGCGGGGCAGGCCGACCACGACTTCGAGGGGCTCGTACTCCTCGACGAGCTGCCGCAGCCGCCGGTGGGCGAACGGGACGTCCCGGCCCGGCACGGTTTCCACCGGAGTGGCCAGGACCCCGTCGGGGTCGCACGAGGCGACCCCGATCCGGGCGTCCCCCACATCGATCGCCAGCCGGCGGCCGCGGCGCAGAGTCATCGTCAGGCCGTCTCTGCGACGAGGCGCTCGACGGCGCTGACGGCCTCCGGGATGGCTCCCGGGTTCTGGCCGCCGCCCTGCGCGACGTCCGGCTTGCCGCCACCGCCGCCACCGAGGGTCTTGGCGGCCGTGCGGACCAGGTCGCCGGCCTTGAGACCGCGCTCGCGGGCGGCCTCGTTGGTGGCGATGACGGTCAGCGGGCGGTCGTTCGCCACGGTGAACAGGGCCACCACGGCCGGGCGGTCGCCCTGGATGCGGCCGCGGACGTCGAGGACCAGCTTGCGCAGGTCGTCGGCGCCGGTGCCGTCCGGCACCTGGCCGACGACGAGGGCGACGCCGTGGATGTCCTGGGCGTTCCGGGCGAGCCCGGCGGCGGCCTGGAGGACCTTCTCCGCGCGGAACTTCTCGATCTCCTTCTCGGCGTCCTTCAGCTTGCCGAGCATGGAGGCGATCTTCTCCGGCAGCTCCTCCGGACGGCCCTTGACCAGCTCCTGGAGCTGGGCGACGACCGTGTGCTCCTTGGCGAGGAAGTTGTAGGCGTCCACGCCGACGAGGGCCTCGACGCGGCGCACGCCGGAGCCGATGGAGGACTCTCCGAGCAGCTTCACCAGACCCAGCTGGGCGGTGTTGCCGACGTGCGTGCCGCCGCACAGCTCCTTGGAGAAGTCGCCGATGGTGACGACGCGCACGCGCTCGCCGTACTTCTCGCCGAACTCGGCGATGGCGCCCTGCTTCTTCGCCTCGTCGATGCTCATGATCTCGGCGGTGACGTCCAGCTCGCGCGAGAGCACGTCGTTGATCTTCTGCTCGACGTCGGTGAGGACCGTGCCGGGAACGGCGTTCGGCGAACCGAAGTCGAAGCGGAAGCGGCCCGGCGAGTTCTCCGAACCGGCCTGGGCGGCCGTCGGGCCCAGCGCGTCGCGCAGCGCCTGGTGCGTCAGGTGCGTGGCCGAGTGGGCGCGGGCGATGGCCCGGCGGCGGCTGACGTCGATGGCGGCGTACGCGGAGGCGCCCACCGTCACCTCGCCGACCTGGACCGAGCCCTTGTGCACGGAGACGCCGGGGACCGGCTGCTGCACGTCGCGGACGACGATGACGGCGCCCGAGTCGAGCTTGATGCGGCCCTGGTCGGCGAGCTGGCCGCCGCCCTCGGCGTAGAACGGGGTGCGGTCGAGGACGACCTCGACGTCGTCGCCCTCGGAGGCGGCGGGCGCGGAGACGCCGTTGACCAGCAGGCCGACGATGGTGGACTCGCCCTGGTTGGTGGCGTAGCCGGTGAACTCGGTGGCGCCGGCGCGGTCGGCGATCTCGCGGTACGAGGAGACGTCGGCGTGGCCGGTCTTCTTGGCCTTCGCGTCGGCCTTGGCCCGGTCCCGCTGCTCCTGCATGAGGCGGCGGAAGCCCGGCTCGTCCACGGAGAGGCCCTGCTCGGCGGCCATCTCGAGGGTGAGGTCGATCGGGAAGCCCCAGGTGTCGTGGAGCAGGAACGCCTTGTCGCCGGAGAGGACCGTGCCGCCGGCGGCCTTGGTCTCCGTCACGGCGGTGTCGAGGATGTTCGTGCCGCCCTTGACGGCCTTGAGGAAGGCGGCCTCTTCGGCGAGCGCGACGGTCTCGATGCGCTTGCGGTCGGTGACCAGCTCCGGGTACTGCTGCCCCATCGTGTCGATCACGACGTCGACGAGGTCCTGGACGACCGGGCCCGTGGCGCCCATGAGGCGCATGTTGCGGATGGCGCGGCGCATGATGCGGCGCAGCACGTACCCGCGGCCCTCGTTGCCGGGGGTGACACCGTCGCCGATGAGCATGACGGAGGTGCGGATGTGGTCGGCGACCACGCGCATGGACACGTCGGTGTCCTTGGCGGCGCCGTACCGCACACCGGTCAGCTCGGTGGCCTTGTCCATGACCACGCGCAGGGTGTCGGTCTCGTACATGTTCTGCACGCCCTGCAGGATCATGGCGAGACGCTCGAGGCCCAGACCCGTGTCGATGTTCTTCGACGGCAGGTCGCCGAGGATCGGGAAGTCCTCCTTCCCGTCGCCGGCGCCGCGCTCGTACTGCATGAAGACCAGGTTCCAGATCTCCACGTAGCGCTCGTCGTTGACGGCCGGGCCGCCCTCGACGCCGAACTCCGGGCCGCGGTCGTAGTTGATCTCCGAGCACGGGCCGCAGGGGCCGGGGACGCCCATGGACCAGAAGTTGTCCTTCTTGCCCAGGCGCTGGATGCGCTCGGCGGGCACGCCGATCTTCTCGCGCCAGATCTGCTCGGCCTCGTCGTCGTCGAGGTAGACCGTGATCCAGAGCTTCTCCGGCTCCAGGCCGTAGCCGCCGTCCGCCACGGAGCTGGTGAGCAGCTCCCAGGCGTACTCGATGGCGCCTTCCTTGAAGTAGTCGCCGAAGGAGAAGTTGCCGCACATCTGGAAGAACGTGCCGTGGCGGGTGGTCTTGCCGACCTCTTCGATGTCCGGGGTACGGACGCACTTCTGCACGCTGGTGGCGCGGGGGGCGGGGGGCTTGGTCTCGCCGAGGAAGTACGGCTTGAAGGGGACCATGCCGGCGTTGACCAGCAGCAGAGTCGGGTCGTCCGCGATGAGCGACGCCGAAGGGACAACGGCGTGACCGCGCTCCTCGAAGAAGCTCAGCCAGCGGCGGCGGATTTCAGCCGACTCCATCAGTGGTCCTCATTCCGGTTGTACGTAACCGCCGAGCGGTTCGATCGGGGGGTGGTCTTGTCGTGTTCGAGGGCCCGCAGCCGCCGGGGCCCGGGGAGGGCGGTGACGTTGTCGGGCCGGTCGGGGTCGCTGCTGAGCCCCAGTGCGTCGTTCAGCTCGTCCTCGCGCTGCGTCATTCCCGCCTTGACGTCGAGGGCGAAGTCCTTGAGGCGGTGGCCCGCCTCCACGGCCTTGTCGGCGGCCTGGGCGGCGAGGCTCTCCGGCGTCAGCTTCTTGAGCTGCCGGTTGACCTTGGTGGTGGCCCACACGCCGGCGGCGGCGCCTGCGGTGAACCAGAAGGCTCGGCGGAACATCGGCGGTCTCAGCCCTTCTGCTTCCGGCGGCGGGCCGACGGCACGGTGCGGCCGACGATCACGGTTCGCCTGGTGGTCTTCGCGGGCGCCTCGTCCGTGCGGCCGAGGGCCCGGCGGACGCCGTAGCCGAAGGCCGCGACCTTGACCAGCGGTCCGCCGAAGGCGGAGGCCACGGTCGAGGAGAGCGCGGAGGCGTTGGACGTGACCTCCTGGACGTCGCTCGCGATGGCGTCGACCCGGTCCAGCTGGGTGCGCGCGGAGCGGACGGTCGTCGAGGCGTCCGCCAGCAGCGGGACGGCCTGCTCGGTCACGTCGGCCACCAGCTTGGTGGTCGCCTTGAGCACCTGGGCCAGCCTCGCCAGCGCCACTGCGAGGAAGGACACCAGGATGGCCCAGAAGACGGCCACGAGGATCCCGGCCACCTCTCCACCGGACACGTTGCACCGCTCCCTGAGCTTGGAAATCCACAAAGAAAAGTCTCCCCCGACCCTATCGCGCCGGGGATCCGCCGCCGTACCCGAATTCCGAGGCCGACGCACTCGTCTTGTACGCAGCGCTTCCGGACCAGTACCCTCCGTGTCCCATGCGACAGAGGACCTACGGCAATCTTCCCTCGGAGCTGAGCGGCTTCGTCGGCCGGGGTGCCGAACTCGCCGGGCTGGGGCGGCTCCTGGAGTCCTCGCGGCTGGTGACGGTGACCGGCGCCGGCGGGGTGGGCAAGTCCCGGCTGGCGCTCGCCGCGGCCGGGGAGCGGGCGGACGGCGCGCAGGAACGCTACTGCGACGGTGTGTGGCTGGTCGAACTGGCGGCCGTGCGGGATCCGGACCTGCTGGAGCTGACCGTAGCGGAGGCCCTCGGACTGACCGACCACACCACCCGGCCGCCCCGGACCGTACTGGCCGAGCACCTGGCCGGGCGGCGGCTGCTGCTGGTCCTGGACGGCTTCGAGCAGCTGGTCGACGAGGCCGCCGGGCTGGTGCGGGAGCTGCTGCGCGGCTGCCCGGGCCTGCGGGTGCTGGCGGCGGGCCGCCGACCGCTGGACCTGGAAGGGGAGCTGGTCTTCCCGCTGGCGCCGCCGCCGCCGGAGGAGGCGCTGGCCCTGCTCGCGGCCCGGGCCCGCGCGGCGGACCCGGCCTTCGCGGTCACGGAGGCGAACCGCGCGGACCTGACCGAGCTGTGCGCCCGCCTCGACGGGATCCCGCTGGCCCTGGAACTGGCGGCGGGCCGGCTGCGGACGCTGTCCCCGGCGCAGCTGCTGGCCCGCCTGGAGGACCGGTTCGCCCTGCTGACGGGAGGCTCGCGCGGGGCGCTGCAGCGGCACCGGGCGCTGCGTACGGCGATCGGCTGGAGCCACGAGCTGTGCACGCCGGCCGAGCGGCTGCTGTGGGCGCGGCTGTCGGTGTTCGCCGGACCGTTCGACCTCGCTGCGGCCGAGTACGTGTGCGCGGGTCCGGACCTGCCGGTGGAGAGCGTGCTGGACCTGGTCGGGGAGCTGCTGGCCCAGTCCGTCCTCTTCCGGGAGGAGACCGCGGCCGGAGTGCGCTACCGGCTGCTGGAGACCGTACGGATGTACGGAGCGGGCTGGCTGGAGTCGCTGGGTGACGCGGGCCGGCTGCGGCGGCGGCACCGGGACTGGTACCTGGGCCTGGCGACCTGGTGCGAGCTGGACTGGTTCAGCCCGCGGCAGGCGGAGGTGGCGGCGCTGGTGGAGACGGAGCTGCCGAATCTGCGCCTCGCGATGGAGTGCTCCCTGGACGATCCGGACGAGGTGCACCTGGGCCAGTACCTGGCGGGGACGCTGTGGTTCTACTGGGCGGGCTGCGGGCGGCTCACGGAGGGCCGGCACTGGCTGGACCGGGCCCTGGAGGACTCGGACCAGCCGGTGGAGTACGAGAGCTCGCGGTTGAAGGCGCTGTGGGTGCTGGGGTACGTCGCGGCCCTCCAGGGCGACGCGGTGGCCTCGATGAGCGCGCTGCACGAGTGCCGGGACGCGGCGGCGCGCAGCGGGAACCCGGTGGCGGCGGCGTACGCGGTGCACCGGCTGGGCTGCCTGGCCCTGGTCTCGGACGACATGGCGCGGGCGTCGGAGCTGCTGGGACAGGCGCTGGAGCGCTACCGGGACGCCGGGGAGCTGAACAGCAACGTGCTGATGTGCCAGGTGGAGCTGGCGATGGCGCTGGCCTTCCAGGGGGAGCCGGCCGGTGCGCTCTCGCTGTGCCAGGAGGTCCGGGAGATCTGCGAGGAGCGCGGGGAGCGCTGGACGAAGGCGTACGCCCTGTACGTCCTCGCGTACGCGGCGCTGGACGCGGGGGCGGCGGACGAGGCGCGGCAGCTGCTGACCGAGTGCGTGGCCATCAACCACGCCTTCCACGACCTGGTGGGGCTGGTGCTGGCGCTGGAGCTGCTGGCACTGGTCGCGGTAGCGGAGGGCGATCCGGCGGAGGCGGCGGTGCTGCAGGGCGCCGCGGAGCCGATGTGGGCCGGGGTGGGCCTGCAGCTCTTCGGCTCGGGGTACTTCAACGCGCCGCGGCTGATGTGCCAGGAGCGGGCGGGCGAGCTGCTGGGCGCCGAGCGCTACGAGGCGTACGCGGCGGAGGGGCGGAGCCTGAGCCGGGAGGCCGTGGTGGTACGGGCCCAGCACGGGCCCCGGGGTCCGCAGGACGGGAAAACCCGCCGCCCCCGAGGGGGACGGCGGGTTTCCACCAGTCTGTGAGTCCTCGAGCCTGCGTCAGCGGGCGTAGTACTCGACGACGAGCTGCTCGTCGCAGATGACCGGGATTTCCTTGCGGTTCGGGTCGCGGTCCAGGCGGAAGGCCAGGGCCTTCAGGTTGACCTGCAGGTAGCGCGGGGTCTCGCCCTCGCCTGCGTAGCCACCCTCACGGGCAACCTGGAACGGAACCTTCTCGCGGCTGCGCTCGCGCACGGTGATGACGTCGTCCGGGCGGACACGGAACGACGGCTTGTCGACCTTGCCACCGTTGACCTCGATGTGGCCGTGAACGACCATCTGGCGGGCCTGGTAGATGGTGCGGGCGATGCCCGAACGCAGGACCAGGGCGTCGAGACGACGCTCGAGCTCGACGACCAGCGCCTCGCCCGTCTTGCCCTCGGCCTTCTTGGCGCGGTCGTACGCGCGGGCCATCTGACGCTCAGAGATGTCGTACTGAGCGCGCAGACGCTGCTTCTCGAGCAGACGGACCTTGTAGTCCGAGTTCTGCTTGCGGCCACGGCCGTGCTCGCCCGGCGGGTAGGGGCGGGCCTCGAAGTACTTGACGGCCTTCGGGGTCAGTGCAATGCCGAGGGCACGCGACTTCTTGACCTTGGGTCGCTTCTGGTTCACGTGGAACCTACCTCCATGTAAGTTAGGTGAGGCTTACCTTAGCGAGGAGGACGTAATGTCTCGACCACATGGGATCCCCCTGCCCAGTGCGCGTCGAAGTTCGGATTCCAACACAACGGAATCCGCTTTCGACGACGATAAGCAAGGTCAGCCGCGTCCCAGGGAAGGCGTTCGGCAGCTCACCGGAGCCGAACGCGTACGAACCCTCGTAGAGTCCAACGCCTCAGTATCCCTCACCCTGCCGGGTGCTCGTGACAGTCACGGGCCCGACGAGTTCGGGACAGGGGTGCCGGCCGCACGGACCGTCACCCCGGACGGGGACGTGATTCTCCTTGTTTCCGCGGAATCCGCGGCCGCCAGGGCAGCCGCTCACGCCCAGGACGACGACCTCACAGCCGTGATCGAGATCACGGATGTGGCGCCGGTGTCCGTGCCCCATCGTATCCGAGGCCGCGCCTGGCTGGCGGGCTGGCTGACGGCCGTCCGCGGGAGCGAGCGCGCGGCCTGCGCGGCCCTGCTCGCGGAGCGCCGGCCGGCGGGCGAGCTGCTGGGGACGGCCGGCCGCCCCGGGTGGGTCATGCTCCGTCTGGAGGTCGGCGAGATCTCCGTGGACGACCTGTGGGGCGCCGAGCACGTCGACCCGGACGACATGGCGGCCGCGCATCCGGACCCGATGGTCGCCCACGAGGCGGAGCTGCTCCAGCACCTGGCCTCCGCGCACTCCGACCGGGTCGGCGACCTGTGCGGCCTGCTGGGCGCGCGGGAGGCGGACGGGATGACCGCCACCCCGCTCGCCCTGGACCGGCTGGGCCTGCGCGTGCGCTTCACGGCCGGCGGGGCGGGCTCCTTCGACGCCCGGTTCGACTTCCCCGAACCGGTCGCGGACATCTGCGGCCTGCGCCGTGCGATGCGGTCCCTCTTCGCGGCGGCCGGGGGCGCCTCCCTGGGATCCCCCCGGACGGAGTCCGGGGGAGGTGGCCGGGGAAGTCACTGAGGGCCGGCACCGAGCATCCCCTGGAGCGCGAGCCTCTCCGGCGGGGTCACGACAACCGGTCCTTGGCCTTGCGCTCGGCGGAAACCCGGCGCCGACCGGCGGCACCCGGGCCACCGGCGCCCTGGCCTCCCCCGGCGCGGGGTCGTCGTGGTGACACGCGACCGCCAGGAGCACCGCCGTCACGGCGAGGGCGAGCGCCGCCGGACGTCCCATGCGACGAGCCCGGCCATCGCGGCCCCGGCGGCGGCCGAGGCGCGGAGCCGGGCAGCGGCGCCGCGGGTCAGGATCCGCCGCGCAGCCGCTCCCGCACCTTCTCCACCACGTCCGCGTACCGCGCCTCCGCCCCGTACCGCGTCGGCTCGTAGTACCGCTTCCCGTGCACCTCGTCCGGCGCGTACTGCTGCGCGGCGATGCCGCCCGGCACGTCGTGCGGGTACACGTACCCCACCGCGTGCCCCAGCTTCGCGGCCCCCTTGTAGTGCCCGTCCCGCAGGTGCGCCGGCACGGACCCGGCCAGCCCGGCCCGCACGTCCGCCAGCGCCGCCCCGATCGCGGTCGTGGCCGTGTTCGACTTCGGGGCCAGCGCCAGCGCGATCGTGGCGTGCGAGAGGGTCAGCGCCGCCTCCGGGAAGCCGATCATCGCCACCGCCTGGGCCGCGGCCACCGCGATCGGCAGGGCCGTCGGGTCGGCCAGGCCGATGTCCTCGCTCGCCGAGATCATCAGGCGCCGCGCGATGAACCGCGGGTCCTCCCCCGCGTCGATCATCCGGGCCAGGTAGTGCAGCGCCGCGTCCACGTCCGACCCGCGGATCGACTTGATCAGTGCGCTCGCCACGTCGTAGTGCTGGTCGCCGTCCCGGTCGTAGCGGACGGCGGCGCGGTCGACGGCCTCCTCCACCGTCTGGAGGGTGATCTCCTCCTCGCCCTTGGCGATGGCCGCCCCGGCCCCCGCCTCCAGCGCGGTGAGCGCCCGCCGGGCGTCGCCGCCGGCGATGCGCAGCAGGTGCGCCTCGGCGTCGGCGGGCAGGGTGACCGCCCCGCCCAGGCCCCGCTCCTCCGTCAGCGCCCGCCGCATCAGCGCGCTCAGGTCCTCGTCCGTCAGCGGCTCCAGCGTCAGCAGCAGCGAGCGCGACAGCAGCGGGGAGATGATCGAGAAGTACGGGTTCTCGGTGGTGGCCGCGATCAGCGTCACCCAGCGGTTCTCGACGGCCGGGAGCAGCGAGTCCTGCTGCGCCTTGCTGAAGCGGTGGATCTCGTCGAGGAAGAGGACGGTGTCCTTGCCGTAGCCGCCGGCCGCGCGTTTGGCGCCCTCGATGACCGCCCGTACCTCTTTGACGCCCGCCGTGATGGCGGACAGTTCGACGAACCGCTTCTGCGTGGCCTGGCTGACCACATAGGCCAGGGTCGTCTTCCCGATGCCCGGCGGGCCCCAGAGGATCACCGAGGAGGCACCGGCCGGGCCGCCGGCCCCGTCCCCGACCAGCCGGCGCAGCGGTGATCCCGGCTTCAGCAGGTGCTGCTGGCCGACGACCTCGTCCAGGGTGCGCGGGCGCATCCGGACGGCGAGCGGAGAGGTCGAGGGGTCCTTCTCCTGGCGGTCTTCGGCAGCGGCGGTGAACAGGTCTGGTTCCACACAGGAAGCCTAAGCGAGGCCACCGACAGTCCCGCCGCCGCCGGTCAGGAGGTCCAGAAGTCCCACCAGCGGGTGAGGATCAGCATCCCGATGATCCCGATGTGCAGGACCGGGAGCACCCAGGTGAACTCGTCGAGGAAGGCCCTCAGCCAGCCCGGCGCGGGCAGCAGGCCCTGGCGCACGTTGTGCGAGGTGACGTACCAGAACATCAGGATCGTGGCGACCCAGGCCAGGCAGCACCACAGGCACAGCGAGCTGATGTCGTAGAGCGACTGGTAGGTCAGCCAGGCGCAGAACACGACGCCGAAGAGGGTGCCCGCGTTCAGCGTCAGCCAGTACCAGCGGCGGAACCGGGCCCCGGCCAGCAGGCTCATGCCCACGCAGATGACGATGCCGTAGGCGACCAGTCCGAGCATCGGGTTCGGGAAGCCGAAGACGGCGGCCTCCTCGCTCTTCATGATGTTGCCGCAGGAGACGATCGGGTTGAGGCTGCAGCCCGGCACGAAGTCCGGGTCCTCGAGCAGCTTGAACTTGTCGATCGTGATCACCCAGGCGGCGAGGAGGCCCGCGGCCCCCGTGATCACCAGCAGCAGGGCGAGCGCCCGGCTGCCCCCGACGGTGTTCCCCGGGGCGGCGTCCGCGTCCGTAGCTCGTGTCGTCATACCGCCCGCTCCACATCTGCAAGGTCAACAAGCACCGGCCATTGTGCCGTACGCCGCTGTGAACGGACGGGGCCGGGGAAACATCCCCGGCCCCGTCCCGTGCTGTGCTGCCGCCGCCTCAGGCGAGGCGCGCCGCGACCGTGTCGACGAGCTCGGCGACGGGCACGGCGGCCTGCTCGCCGGACTCCATGTCCTTCAGCTGGACGACGCCCTCTGCGAGGTCGCGGTCGCCCGCGACGACCGCGAAGCGGGCGCCGCTGCGGTTCGCGTCCTTCATCGCGCCCTTGAGGCCCTTGCCCCCGTAGGACATGTCCGCGGCGATCCCCGCCTTGCGCAGCTGGGTCACCAGCCCGAACAGGACCGGCTTGGCCTCGCCCAGGGCCACGGCGAACACCGAGGTCGCCGCGGGGATGTCCAGCTCGACGCCCTCGGCCTGGAGCGCGAGCACCGTACGGTCGACGCCCAGCGCCCAGCCCACCGACGGCAGCGCCGGGCCGCCGATCATCTCGGACAGGCCGTCGTAGCGGCCGCCGCCGCCGACCGCGGACTGCGAGCCCAGGCCGTCGTGGACGAACTCGAAGGTGGTCCGGGTGTAGTAGTCCAGGCCGCGCACGAGCTTCTCGTCGTCCTCGAAGGCGACGCCGGCCGCCGTGATCAGGGCCCGCACCTCCTCGTGGTACGCCTTGCACGCGTCGCACAGGTAGTCGCGCAGCACCGGCGCGCCCACCAGCTGCTTCTGGACGTCGGAGCGCTTGTCGTCGAGCACCCGCAGCGGGTTGATCTCGGCGCGGCGGATGGTCTCCGCGTCCAGGTCGAGGCCGCGCAGGAAGGACTGCAGCGCCTCCCGGTACACCGGGCGGCACTCCTGGTCGCCCAGCGAGTTCAGCAGGATCCGGAAGTTGCGCAGGCCCAGCGAGCGGTACGCCTGGTCGGCCAGGATGATCAGCTCGGCGTCGAGGGCCGGGTCCTCGGCGCCGATCGCCTCGGCGCCGACCTGCGAGAAGTGGCGGTAGCGGCCCGCCTGCGGCTTCTCGTAGCGGTAGTACGAGCCGGAGTACCAGAGCTTGACCGGCAGGTTGCCCTTCTTGTGCAGGCTGGCCTCCAGGGCCGCGCGCAGCACGGAGGCGGTTCCCTCGGGGCGCAGGGCCAGCTGGTCGCCGCCCTTGGTCTCGAAGGCGTACATCTCCTTGGAGACGATGTCGGTGGACTCGCCGACGCCGCGGGCGAAGAGGCCCACGTCCTCGAATCCGGGGGTCTCGATGTAGCCGTAGCCGGAGTTGCGCAGCGGGGCCGCGATGGCCTCGCGTACCGCCAGGTACTTCACCGAGACCGGCGGGATCAGGTCGTACGTGCCCTTGGGGGCCTGAAAAGTAGCCACGGAACTCTCGTCACATTCCTCGTCGTGGAGCGGCTGTCGGGTCCGCTGCGTGCCCTCGGCGGCCTGCGGCCACTTCCCGCAGGTACGGGTTGGTCGCGCGCTCGCGGCCGATGGTGGTCTGGGGACCGTGGCCGGACAGCACCACGGTCGAGTCGTCGAGCGGCAGGCACACGCGGCCCAGCGACTCGAGCATCTCGGCGTGGGAGCCGCCGGGCAGGTCGGTGCGTCCGATGGAGCCGGCGAAGAGCAGGTCGCCGGAGAAGAACACGGACGGCACGTCCGGGGACTCCGGCATCCGGAAGGTCACCGACCCCTTGGTATGCCCCGGCGCGTGCGCCACGGAGAAGTCCATTCCGGCCAGCTTCAGGGCGGCGCCGTCGGTCAGCTCGCGGACGTCGTCCGGCTCGCCCACGGTCAGCTCTCCCATGAGCGGCATACCGATGGAGCGGCCGAGGGCCTTCTCCGGGTCGCTCATCATGTAGCGGTCCTCGGGGTGGATCCAGGCCGGTACGTCGTGCGCTCCGCACACCGGGACCACCGAGGCCACATGATCGATGTGGCCGTGGGTCAGCACGACCGCGACGGGCTTGAGCCGATGCTTCTTCAGCGTCTCCTCGACACCCTGGACGGCCTGGTGGCCCGGGTCGATGATGACGCACTCCTCACCGGCGGCGGGGGCGACCAGGTAACAGTTGGTCCCCCAGGCCCCGGCGGGGAACCCGGCAATCAGCACGTTCGTCCTCAATCGTCGTCCGGCGGGAGGCTGCAGATCGGAATGCTGCTGCTCAGAGCCTACCGGCGCCGCTCATCACACAGCGAACCCATATACGGTACGGCCTAACCCAGCCCGGACAGCGGTACCAGAGACGCACAAGGAGACGACCCGGTGGTCACGAGCGATCAGCGGCGGCGACAGCTCGCCAAGGAGAAGTACGAGCGCCAGCAGAAGCGCCGGGCCGAGGCCCGGCAGAAGGCGCGCCGACGGGCGGCGGTGATCGGCGCGGCGGTGGCCGTGGTGGTCGCGACGCTGGTCGGCCTCATCGTGGGCGGCGTCTTCGACAAGGACACGAAGGACCAGGCGGCCGACCCGGCCGCCAGTCCGTCGGCCGCGCCGACCCCGAAGCAGTCCCCGTCGCCCGAGATGGCCATCGACCAGAAGGCGAAGTACACCTTCGCCCTGAAGACCAGCGCGGGCGACATCGGCTTCGCGATGGACGCGGCGAAGACCCCGCAGACCGTGAACTCGTTCAAGTCGCTCGCCGACAAGGGCTACTTCGACAACACCAAGTGCCACCGGCTGACCTCCAGCGGGATCTTCGTGCTCCAGTGCGGCGACCCCGAGGGCACCGGCATGGGCGGCCCCGGCTACAACATCCCGGACGAGAACCTGGACTCGCTCGGCAAGGCGAACGAGCAGGGCCAGGTCGTCTACCCTGCCGGCACCGTGGCGATGGCCAACACCGGCCAGCCCGGCTCGGGCGGCAGCCAGTTCTTCCTGGTCTACAAGGACAGCCCGCTGGCGCCCTCGTACACCCCGTTCGGCAAGATCGACGCGGCGGGCATGAAGGTCCTGGAGGAGATCGCGAAGGCCGGTACGGCCGACGGCGGCCAGGACGGGGCCCCGAAGAACGAGGTCAAGATCGAGAAGGGCACCGTGACCCAGAACTGACCCGAGGCGGCTGCCACGGGCCCGGCGCCCCCCTTACCGCCCGTACGCGGATATTCCGTCGTGCGGGATGCGGACAGCCGGCCCGGCGGTCGCCTATGTTGGCGTTGTGCAGGGCGGGCGCGGCCCGCCCCAGGAAACTGTGGACGATGCCCAGGGGGTGAACCCCTCGCAGGGCATCAGGTGGAGGAGGCGCTGTGAGCAGCGACCCGTGGGGCCGAGTCGACGAGACGGGCACCGTGTACGTGCGCACTGCCGATGGCGAGAAGGTCGTCGGTTCGTGGCAGGCGGGCACCCCTGAGGAGGCCCTGGCCTATTTCGAGCGCAAGTACGAGGGCCTGGTGGTCGAGATCGGCCTCCTCGAAAAGCGGGTGCGGACCACCGATCTGTCCGCCAAGGACGCGCAGACGGCGATCGACCACCTGCGCACGCAGGTCGACGAGCACCACGCCGTGGGCGACCTCGACGCGCTGCGCGTCCGGCTGGACAAGCTGGTCGAGACCGTCGAGTCGCGGCGCGAGGAGCGCAAGGCCCAGAAGGCCAAGCAGACCGACGAGGCCCGCGCGGCCAAGGACGCGCTGGTCGTCGAGGCCGAGCAGCTGGCGCAGAGCGACCAGTGGCGCAGTGCGGGCGAGCGGCTGCGCGCCCTGGTGGACATCTGGAAGGGCCTGCCGCGGCTGGACCGCAAGTCGGACGACGAGCTGTGGCACCGCTTCTCGCACGCCCGCTCCGCGTTCTCCAAGCGCCGCAAGGCGCACTTCGCCTCGCTCGACGCGCAGCGCGAGGACGCCCGCAAGGTCAAGGAGAAGCTGGTCGCCGAGGCCGAGTCGCTGTCGAAGTCGACCGACTGGGGTCCGACGGCCGCCCGCTACCGCGAGCTGATGGCGGACTGGAAGGCGGCGGGCCGGGCGCAGCGCGAGGCCGAGGACGACCTGTGGAACCGCTTCCGCGGTGCGCAGGACGTGTTCTTCGCGGCGCGCAGCGAGGTCTTCGCGGAGCGCGACGCCGAGCAGGTGGAGAACCTGAAGCTGAAGGAGGAGCTGGCCGACGAGGCCGAGAAGCTCGTCCCGATCACCGACCTGAAGGCGGCCCGGGCCGCGTTCCGCTCCCTCAACGAGCGCTGGGAGGCCATCGGCCACGTGCCGCGGGACGCCCGGCCGAAGGTCGAGGGCCGGATGCACTCCGTGGAGCGGGCCATCCAGGAGGCCGAGGAGGGCGAGTGGCGCCGTACGAACCCGGAGGCGCGGGCGCGTGCCGCCGGTCTGACGGGCCAGCTCCAGGCGGCCGTCGACAAACTGCGTGAGCAGATCGACGCGGCGCGCGCGGCGGGCAACAACGCGAAGGCCGACAAGCTCTCGCGCGAGCTGGAGGGCCGCCAGGCCCTGCTGGACCAGGCCCTGAAGGGCCTGGAGGAGTTCGGCGGCTGAGCGGTCCCCCGAGCAACGGCGAGGGCCCCGGTACGCGTCATGCGTACCGGGGCCCTCGTGCACGGGGCTACGGCCGGCGGGCCGAGGTCACGCGGTAGACGTCGTACACGCCCTCCACACCCCGTACGGCCTTCAGGACGTGGCCCAGGTGCTTGGGGTCGCCCATCTCGAAGGTGAAGCGGGAGGTGGCCACGCGGTCGCGGGAGGTCTGGACGGCGGCCGACAGGATGTTCACGTGCTGGTCCGACAGGACGCGCGTGACGTCCGACAGCAGGCGGGACCGGTCCAGGGCCTCGACCTGGATGGCCACCAGGAAGACCGAGGACTGGGTGGGGGCCCACTCGACCTCCAGCATCCGCTCGGGCTGCTGGGAGAGCGAGTCGACGTTGACGCAGTCCGCGCGGTGAACCGATACGCCGCTGCCGCGCGTGACGAACCCGATGATCGGGTCGCCCGGCACCGGGGTGCAGCAGCGGGCCAGCTTGACCCACACGTCGTCGACGCCCTTGACCACGACACCCGGGTCGGCGTTGCTGCGCCGCTTGCCGCGGGAGCGCGCCGGCGGGATGGGCTCCTCGATGTCCTCGTTGGCGGCGTCCTCGCCGCCGAGGGCCTGCACGAGCTTCTGCACGACGCCCTGCGCGGCCACGTGGCCCTCGCCGATCGCCGCGTACAGGGAGGAGATGTCGGGGTAGCGCATCTCGTGCGCGAGGGTGACGAGGGAGTCGCCGGTCAGGATGCGCTGGATCGGCAGGTTCTGCTTGCGCATGGCCCGCGCGATGGCGTCCTTGCCGTGCTCGATGGCCTCGTCGCGGCGCTCCTTGGAGAACCAGCCGCGGATCTTGTTGCGGGCCCGCGGGGACTTGACGAAGCCGAGCCAGTCGCGGGACGGGCCCGCGCCCTCGGCCTTGGAGGTGAAGACCTCGACCAGGTCGCCGTTGTCGAGGGTGGATTCCAGCGGGACCAGACGGCCGTTGACCCTGGCCCCTATGGTCCGGTGGCCGACCTCGGTGTGGACGGCGTACGCGAAGTCCACGGGCGTGGCTCCGGCCGGCAGCGCTATGACGTCGCCCTTGGGCGTGAAGACGAAGACCTCGTTGCGGGAGAGGTCGAAGCGCAGGGAGTCGAGGAACTCGCCCGGGTCCTCGGTCTCCTTCTGCCAGTCGAGCAGCTGGCGCAGCCAGGCCATGTCGTTGACCGTGTCCTGCCCGGCGCTGCCCTTGGCGGCCTGGGGGACGTCGGTGCGGACCTTGGAGGTGCCGGCGACGGTCTGCTGCTTGTACTTCCAGTGGGCGGCGATGCCGTACTCGGCGCGGCGGTGCATGTCGAAGGTGCGGATCTGGAGCTCGACCGGCTTGCCGCTGGGCCCGATGACCGTCGTGTGCAGCGACTGGTACATGTTGAACTTGGGCATCGCGATGTAGTCCTTGAACCGGCCGGGGACCGGGTTCCACCGCGCGTGCACCGTGCCGAGGGCCGCGTAGCAGTCCCGCACGGTGTCGACGAGGACGCGGATGCCCACCAGGTCGTAGATCTCCGCGAAGTCACGGCCGCGGACGATCATCTTCTGGTAGACGCTGTAGTAGTGCTTGGGCCGGCCGGTGACGGTGGCCTTGATGCGCGCGGCCCTGAGGTCGACCATCACCTCGTCCGTGACGACGGCGAGGTACTCGTCGCGCTTGGGGGCGCGCTCGGCGACCAGGCGCACGATCTCGTCGTACATCTTCGGGTAGAGGATCGCGAAGGAGAGGTCTTCGAGCTCCCACTTGATCGTGTTCATGCCCAGCCGGTGCGCCAGCGGGGCGTAGATCTCGAGGGTCTCGCGGGCCTTCTTCTCCTGCTTCTCCCGCTTGAGGTAGCGCATGGTGCGCATGTTGTGCAGGCGGTCGGCGAGCTTGATCACCAGGACCCGGGGGTCTTTGGCCATCGCCACGACCATCTTGCGGACGGTCTCGGCCTGGGCGGCCTCGCCGAACTTGACCCGGTCGAGCTTGGTGACGCCGTCCACGAGGAGGGCCACCGCGTCGCCGAAGTCGCGGCGCAGGTCTTCGAGGCCGTACTCGGTGTCCTCGACGGTGTCGTGCAGCAGCCCGGCCATCAGGGTGGCCGGGTCCATGCCGAGCTCGGCGAGGATGGTGGTGACCGCGAGCGGGTGGGTGATGTACGGGTCGCCGCTCTTGCGCTTCTGGCCGCGGTGCCAGCGCTCGGCGACCTGGTAGGCCTGTTCCAGCTGGCGCAGCGTCGCCGTCTCGATCTTCGGGTCGTTGCTGCGGACTATGCGGAGCAGGGGCTCCAGGACCGGGTTGTACGGGTTCGAGCGCTGGACGCCCAGCCGGGCGAGCCGGGCGCGCACCCGGTTGGAGGACCCGGCCGACTTCGCCGGCGCGGGCTTGACCGGCGGAGCCGGAGGGGCCGGCGGGGGCGTGGCGGCGGCCGCCGTGGCCTGCTCGGCCTGCGGGTCGGGCTGCGCGGCGGGGAGTGGCTGGACCTCGTCTGGCAAGAGCGCTCCTCCTGGGGGTCCCCCCGGACGGATTCTGGGGGAGGATCCGGTGCCCGTGTCCGGTCCGGATAACCCATCGTAGCGAGGGTTCGGCCGCCTCGTTCGCCGAGCCTCCGCCTCAGCCGCCCCGGCCCCGGGGCACTCAGCCTCGCCGGGGGTCTGAGGCGCGGGGCGGAGCCCCTGGGGGCGGGGCCGCACGTGCGAGCGGCGGGCACTCGGGGGGTCCCGGGTGCCCGCCGCTCGGCGGGGTGCAAGGGGTCAGACCACGATCAGCGCGTCCAGCGGGGCCCCACCCAGCGCACCGGCCAGCCGCAGGCGCCCGGGCAGGAACGACAGCTCCATCAGGACCGCCACGCCGGCGACCTCCGCCCCGGCCCGCCGGATCAGCGAGAGCGAGGCTTCGGCGGTGCCGCCGGTGGCCAGGACGTCGTCGATGACCATGACGCGGTCACCGGCCGACAGATCCTCCGCGTGGACCTCGATCTCCGCGGTCCCGTACTCCAGCTCGTACGACTGCGCCAGCGTCGCCCCCGGCAGCTTCCCGGCCTTGCGCACCGGAACGAAGCCGATCCCGGCCTGTACGGCCACCGGGGCCGCCAGGATGAACCCGCGCGCCTCCAGCCCGACGATCTTCGTGGCCCCGTACCGGCCGGCCAGCGCCACCAGCGCGTCCGTCAGCGCCGCGAACGCCTTCGCGTCCGCCAGCAGCGGGGTGATGTCCTTGAACATCACGCCCGGCTTCGGGTAGTCCGCCACGTCCTTGATCCGGCTGAGCAGCAGCTCGCGCACGTCCTCGGGCAGGGGCGCCGCCGTCACGGGCGCCGCCCCGGCTGCCGGCCCTGCGCCACGACCTGCGGCTCGTCCCCGACGGGGCCCTCGCCGTCCGCGGACTCGCCCTTCGCCGCCGCGGCCGCCCGCTTCGCGAGCACCCGCTTCTTCAGGGCCTTCATCGCCGGCTCGCGCTCCTTGAGGTCGACGACCAGCGGGGTCGCGATGAAGATCGAGGAGTACGCGCCGGCCGCGAGGCCGACGAACAGCGACAGCGAGATGTCGTTCAGCATGCCGGCGTCCAGCAGGCCGCCGCCGATGAACAGCAGGGCCGCCACCGGGAGCAGCGCCACGACGGTGGTGTTGATCGAGCGGACCAGCGTGCCGTTGATGCTGCGGTTGGCGATCTCGCTGTACGTGAAGCGGGTCTGCTTGGTGATGTCCTTCGACCCCTCCTTGAGACCGTCGAAGACGACGACGGTGTCGTAGAGCGAGTAGCCGAGGATCGTCAGCAGGCCGATGACCGTACCCGGCGTGACCTCGAAGCCGACCAGCGAGTAGATGCCGACCGTGATCGTCAGGTCGTGGATCAGGGCGATCAGCGCCGCGACCGCCATCCGCCACTCGAAGGCGATGGCCAGGTAGATCACCACGAGGACCATGAAGATGCCGAGGCCCGTCCAGGCCTTGTTGGCGATCTGCTCGCCCCAGCTGGGGCCGACGAGGTCCGCGTTGATGTCGGCCTCGGTGACCTTGAGGTCGGTGGCGAGCTGCTTCTTCACCGTGGTCGCGGTGTCGGTGTCCAGACCGGAGATCTGGATCCGCAGGCCGCCGGTGCCGAGCTCCTGGACGATCGCGTCGTGGCCCGAGGCCTTCTCCGCGTCCTCGGTCGCCTTGGCGACGGAGACGGCCGTCTTCGGGGTGGTGAAGACGGCACCGCCCTTGAACTCGATGCCCATGTTGAGGCCTTGGACGGCCAGGGCCGCGATCGCCGTGATGGTGATCAGGATGGAAACGCCGTACCAGATGAAGCGCTTGCCGACGAAGTCGTAGCCGACCTCACCGCGGTACAGCCTGGCGCCGAGATCTCCCAGCTTCGACATCTCTCACGCCTCCTTTGCGTCGACGGGGGCGGGTGCGGCGGTACGGCGGGACCGGCGCAGCGGCGGCTTCGCGCCGAGCCGCTTCGGGTCCAGCCCGGACCACGGGTGACCGCTGGCGAAGAACTTCGTACGGGCCAGCAGCGTCATGATCGGCTTGGTGAAGAGGAACACCACGACCACGTCGAGCAGGGTGGTGAGACCCAGCGTGAAGGCGAAGCCCTGCACCTTGCCGACGGTGACGATGAACAGCACCGCGGCCGCCAGGAACGACACGAAGTCGGAGACCAGGATGGTGCGCCGGGCCCGCGGCCAGGCGCGCTCGACGGCCGGACGCAGGGTGCGGCCCTCGCGGATCTCGTCGCGGATGCGTTCGAAGTAGACGATGAACGAGTCCGCCGTGATGCCGATCGCGACGATGGCACCGCAGACGGCGGGCAGGTTCAGCGCGAAGCCGATGCCCTTTCCGAGGAGCGCCATGATCGTGTAGGTGAGGATCGCGGACACCAGGAGGCTGATGATGGCGACGAAGGCCAGGCCCCGGTAGTACACGAGCAGGTAGATCACCACGAGCAGCAGGCCGATGGCGCCGGCGATGAGGCCGGCCTTCAGCTGCTCGCCGCCGAGCGCGGCCGTGACGGTGGTGACGCTGTCCTCGCTGAAGGACAGCGGCAGGGCGCCGTACGAGAGCATGTTGCCCAGGTCCTGCGCGGACTGCTGGGTGAAGCCGCCGGAGATCTCGGCGTTGCCGCCGGTCAGCGCCTGGCTGACGGACGGGTCGGAGATGACCTGGCCGTCGAGCACGATCGCGAACTGGTTCTGCGGGGCCTGCTTGGTGGCGAGCTCACCGGTGATCTTGGCGAACTTGTCGGCGCCGTTGTCGGTGAACTGCATGGTGACGATCCACATGCCGCGCTGCGGGTCGATGATGCCCTTGGCGTCCTTGACGTCCTTGCCGTCGACCTGCGCCGGGCCCAGGATCCACTTGCCCCAGGCGGCGCCGCGCTGGCCGCAGGCGATCATCGGGTCTTCGGGCTTGACGCCCTTGCCGGCGGCCGCGCGCTGCTCCTCGTTGGTGCAGTCCAGCTTGGCGAAGGCCTCCTGCAGGCCCGCGGCGGCGGTGTCCTCGCCGGTCGGGGGCGTGGAGGGGGACGGTGCGCCCGATGCCGAGCCCGACGGGGTCGGAGCGGCCTTGTTGTCGTCTGCCTTCTTCGACTCGCCACCCGAGGGGGTGGGAGTGGGGGCGTTCGGGGCCTTGAGGGCCTCGCTGAGCGCACGGCCCTGGGAAGTGGCGCTGGACGACGGGGTGGCCGACGGGGACTTGCCGTCCTCGGCCTTGGGAGCGCCGGAGCCGCTCGCGGAGGGGCTCGGGCTCTGGGCGCCCTCGGGCGCGGCGGGGGCGCCGTCGGCGAAGGCGAGGACCGGGCGGAAGTACAGCTGGGCGGTGGTACCGACCTGCTCGCGCGCCTGCTGCTCGTTCGTCCCCTTGGGGATGTTCACGATGATGTGGTCGCGGCCCTGCGTCTGGACCTCGGCCTCCGACACGCCGAGACCGTTGACGCGGCGCTCGATGATGCCGACCGCCGTGTTCATGTTGGTCTCGTTGATCGCGTCCGGCTTGCCGGGCTCGCTCTTGGCCTTGAGCGTGATGCTCGTGCCGCCGGCGAGGTCGATGCCCAGCCGGGGAGTCGTCTGCTTAGAGAGGAACATCCCCGCGGTGAGCGCCACCATCGCGATCAGGATGATCGCCAGGGCACGCCCCGGCCTCCCCTGAGCCCCCGTGGGCCGCCGGCCCTTCTTCGGTGCTGCCACCTTGTCGTTTCTCCCTGTCCAACCGTCCCGCGCCGGGTCAGCGCGCGGACGGCCACGAAATGTGTGGTGGGGACCCCTGCCCCCCGCAGAAGTGGGTCGCTGGCCGGGACCGCGACGGCCGCCGATCAGGCGCCTTCGCGGTCCCCGGCCCGAGCGCTACTTGGCGCCGGGCTCGCCGTCCGCCTTGCCGTCCTTGGGCTCGTCGTCCTTCGGCTCGTCCTTCTTGCCGAGGTCGAGCTTGGGGGCCGCGTCCTGGTCCTTCTCCGTGAGCGAGGAGGCGTCGTCGGGGACGACCGGCGTGTCGATGGTCAGATCATCGGTGGCGCCGTGGACGATGCGGTTGTATTCCGCGTCCTCGAGGACGGCGCCGATGGCGTTCTTCGCGTAGATCGCGTGGACGCCGGGAGCCACCTCCAGGGTGACGGTGTCGTCGCCGATCTCCTTCACCGTGGCGTACATGCCGCCGATGGTGCGGACCCCGGTGCCGGGCGTCATCTGGTCGCGCATCTGCGCGGCCGCCTGCTGCTTCTTCTTCGCGGAGCGGGTCATCAGGAACATCGCCCCGATGAGCACGATGAACGGGAGGAGTGTCACGAGATTCACGGGACGGAGATCCTTCGCACGACCGCACGCGGACGGCGGCCATTTCTACGGGGGTGGGCATGCCGACCCGAAAGGTCGGCATCGGCGGAGTCTAGGCGAGTCCGCACCGATGGAACAACGCCCAGCATGGCACCGCAGTTCCTGAGGGCGCGAACGTCCGCGCCGTCAGGCCCCGAACAAGCCCTGTTGTCCGCTTGATCCGCTCCCGTGCTGCTGGGGCGGTACGAGTCCCAGGTGGGACCAGGCGGCGGGGGTCGCGACCCGGCCCCTGGGGGTGCGTGCCAGCAGGCCCTCGCGGACGAGGAAGGGCTCGGCGACCTCCTCGACGGTCTCGCGCTCCTCGCCGACGGCGACGGCGAGCGTGGACAGGCCCACGGGCCCGCCGCCGAAGAGCTTGAGCAGCGCCTCCAGGACGGCCCGGTCCAGCCGGTCGAGCCCGCGCGCGTCCACCTCGTACACCTGGAGGGCGGTACCGGCCACCTCGCGGTTGATCACGCCGTCGGCGCGCACCTGGGCGTAGTCGCGGACGCGGCGCAGCAGGCGGTTCGCGATGCGGGGGGTGCCGCGGGAGCGGCCGGCGATCTCGGCGGCGCCGGCGGTGTCGATCTCGACGTCGAGGAGGCGGGCGGAGCGGTGGATGACGCGCTCCAGCTCCTCGGGGGCGTAGAACTCCATGTGTCCGGTGAAGCCGAAGCGGTCGCGCAGCGGGGGCGGCAGCAGGCCGGCCCGGGTGGTCGCCCCGACCAGGGTGAAGGGGGGCAGCTCCAGCGGGATCGCGGTGGCCCCGGGGCCCTTGCCGACGATCACGTCGACGCGGAAGTCCTCCATGGCCATGTAGAGCATCTCCTCGGCGGGCCGGGACATGCGGTGGATCTCGTCGAGGAAGAGCACCTCGCCCTCCTGAAGGGAGGAGAGGATGGCGGCGAGGTCGCCGGCGTGCTGGATGGCGGGGCCGGAGGTGATGCGGATGGGCGCGCCCATCTCGGCCGCGATGATCATCGACAGGGTGGTCTTGCCGAGGCCCGGGGCGCCGGAGAGCAGGACGTGGTCGGCGGTGGCGCCGCGCTGCTTGGCCGCCTTGAGGACGAGGTCCAGCTGCTGGCGGACCTTCTCCTGGCCGACGAACTCCTCGAGGTCCTTGGGACGCAGCGCCGCCTCGACGGCGGTGTCTTCCCCGTCGGCGGCCGGCGCGACAATGCGGTCGCTCTCGTCGTCCCAGTTCACGGTGTCAGTCTGCCTTCTCGGTTCGTACGGTGGTCTGCCGGGTCGGGCCGGTCCCCGCGGGGGTCTCCCCCACCCCGCCCTTTCGCCGTCTCCCGGGCTCCGCCCGGACGGCTGGATCCGCCGGCGCCGTCCAGCCGCACGGGGCGGGCGGCACCAGCCGAAAGCCAGCCTCACCGCGTTCGAGGCGCCGGGTCCGGGGCGGCGCCCCAGGGGCGGCGCCTCACCTAGCGGGCTCGGTTCAGGGACTGGAGGGCTGCTCGCAGGAGCTGGGGTACGGGGGCAAAACCGCCGGAGGCAAGGGCGGCCTCGGCCTGCGGCGTCACCGCGGAGACGGCCTCCTCGGCCTCGCGGGAGGCGTAGCCCAGGCCGATCAGGGCCGCGGCCAGCTGCTCCGTCCACGGCGCCGGACCCGCCGCGGCGGCCCGCTGCGCCCCCACCAGGCCGCTGGAACCGAGGGGGGCTCCCAGCTTGTCCTTGAGCTCCAGCAGCAGCTTCTGCGCGCCCTTCTTGCCGATCCCCGGCACCGCCGTCAGCGCCTTCTCGTCGCCCGTCGCGACGGCCGTCCGCAGCGCGTCGGGGCTGTGCACCCCGAGCATCGCCTGGGCCAGCCTGGGACCGACCCCGCTCGCGGTCTGGAGGAGTTCGAAGACCTGCCGCTCGTCGTCGTCGGCGAATCCGTACAGCGTGAGCGAGTCCTCCCGTACGACCAGCGAGGTCGCCAACCGGGCCTGCTCGCCCACCCGCAGGCTCGCGATGGTGTTCGGCGTGCACTGCACGGCCATGCCCACTCCCCCGACCTCGATCACGGCCAGGGTGGGGGCGAGAGCGGCGACGGAGCCGCTGACGAAGGCGATCATCGGGTACGGCCTTTCGAGCCTGAGGCGTGCAGGGCGACCGCCTGCTGGAGGCGGTTCTGGGCGGGGGCCCGCCAGATGTGGCAGATGGCCAGGGCGAGGGCGTCGGCGGCATCGGCCGGCTTCGGCGGTGCGTCCAGCCTGAGCAGGCGGGTCACCATGGCACCGACCTGGGCCTTGTCGGCGCGGCCGCTGCCGGTGACGGCGGCCTTGACCTCGCTCGGCGTGTGCAGGGCGACCGGAATGCCGCGCCGGGCCGCGCACAGCATGGCGACGGCGCTCGCCTGGGCGGTGCCCATCACGGTGCTCACGTTGTGCTGGCTGAACACACGTTCCACGGCGACGACTTCGGGCCGGTGCGTGTCGAGCCATTCCTCGATGCCCTGCTCGATGGCGACGAGCCGGGCGCCCAACTCCGCGTCCGCGGGCGTCCGTACGACCCCCACCCCGAGCATGGCCAGGGGGCGGCCGGCGACTCCTTCGACTACGCCGATACCGCAGCGCGTCAGCCCCGGGTCCACGCCGAGTACGCGCATCCCGCCCCCTCCTCGATCACCTGTCCGTGTTCGTGCAGGGTATCGGGACCCACTGACAATGCGGCCAAAGCGACGGGCCGACAGGGTGTGTCCTGTCGGCCCGTCGTGGAATCGCTGCCCTGCTCAGGCGTCGACCTTCTCCATGACCTCGTCCGAGACGTCGAAGTTGGCGAAGACGTTCTGCACGTCGTCGCTGTCCTCCAGCGCGTCGATCAGCTTGAAGATCTTGCGCGCGCCCTCCTCGTCCAGCTCGACCTGCATCGAGGGGACGAAGCTGGCCTCGGCCGAGTCGTAGTCGATGCCTGCGTCCTGGAGGGCGGTGCGGACCGCGACCAGGTCGGTGGCCTCGCTGATGACCTCGAAGGACTCGCCGATGTCGTTGACCTCTTCGGCACCGGCCTCGAGCACCGACTCCAGGACGTCGTCCTCGGAGAGTTCACCCTTGGGCAGGACGACGACGCCCTTGCGGTTGAACAGGTACGAGACGGAGCCGGGGTCGGCCATCGAGCCGCCGTTGCGGGTCATGGCGACCCGCACGTCGGAGGCGGCGCGGTTGCGGTTGTCGGTGAGGCACTCGATGAGCACCGCGACGCCGTTCGGGCCGTAGCCCTCGTACATGATCGTTTCGTAGTCGGCGCCGCCGGCCTCGAGGCCGCCGCCGCGCTTGACCGCGGAGTCGATGTTCTTGTTCGGGACCGAGCTCTTCTTCGCCTTCTGGATGGCGTCGAACAGCGTCGGGTTGCCGTCGATGTCCGCGCCGCCCATCCGGGCCGCGACCTCGATGTTCTTGATCAGCTTCGCGAAGAGCTTGCCGCGCTTGGCATCGATCACGGCCTTCTTGTGCTTCGTCGTAGCCCATTTAGAGTGGCCGGACATCCGCCTGTCTCCTTCGCGTCACCAACAGTGTTCGTCTCCGATCCTACCGGGACCTGTTTACAGCCCCGCGCGCACCATGTCGACGAAGTACGCGTGGACTCGGTCGTCACCCGTCAGTTCGGGGTGGAACGACGTCGCGAGGACGTTGCCCTGGCGGACGGCGACCGTGTGGCCGTCGTACGTGGCGAGGACCTCGGCGGCGGCGCCGACGGACTCGACCCACGGGGCGCGGATGAAGACGCCCTGGACCGGGCCGCCCTGCACGCCCGCGAAGTCGATCTCCGCCTCGAAGGACTCGTTCTGCCGGCCGAAGGCGTTGCGGCGCACGATCATGTCGATGCCGCCCAGGGTCTCCTGGTCGTCACGGCCGTCCAGGAGCTTGTCGGCGAGCATGATCATGCCGGCGCAGGTGCCGTACACCGGCATGCCGGCGGCCACGCGCTCGCGCAGCGGCTCCAGCATGCCGAACAGCACGGCGAGCTTCGACATGGTCGTGGACTCGCCGCCGGGGATCACCAGGGCGTCGACCTCGGCGAGCTCCTCGGGACGCCGGACCGGCCTGGCCACGGCGTCCGCCGCGGCCAGGGCGATCAGGTGCTCCCGTACGTCGCCCTGAAGGGCCAGGACACCAATCACGGGGGTGGTCATGGCAGTGACTACCAGCCGCGGTTGGCGTAGCGCTCGGCCTCGGGGAGGGTGTCGCAGTTGATGCCGACCATGGCCTCGCCCAGGTTGCGGGACGCGTCCGCGATGATCTTCGGGTCGTCGTAGAAGGTGGTGGCCTTCACGATGGCGGCGGCACGCTTGGCCGGGTCGCCCGACTTGAAGATGCCGGAGCCGACGAAGACGCCCTCGGCGCCCAGCTGGCGCATCAGGGCGGCGTCGGCCGGGGTGGCGACGCCACCGGCGGAGAACAGGACGACCGGGAGCTTGCCGAGCTCGGCGACCTCCTTGACGAGCTCGTAGGGGGCGCGCAGCTCCTTGGCGGCGGCGAACAGCTCGTTGTTGTCGTAGCCGCGCAGGCGGGCGATCTCGTTCTTGATCTGGCGCAGGTGGCGGACGGCCTCGACGACGTTGCCGGTGCCGGCCTCGCCCTTCGAGCGGATCATGGCCGCGCCCTCGGCGATGCGGCGCAGGGCCTCGCCCAGGTTGGTGGCACCACAGACGAAGGGGGTGGTGAAGGCCCACTTGTCGGAGTGGTTGACCTCGTCGGCCGGGGTCAGGACCTCGGACTCGTCGATGTAGTCGACGCCGAGGGACTGCAGGACCTGGGCCTCGACGAAGTGGCCGATGCGGGACTTGGCCATGACGGGGATCGAGACGGCCCCGATGATCTCCTCGATCATGTTCGGGTCCGACATGCGCGCCACGCCGCCGTCCTTGCGGATGTCGGCGGGGACCCGCTCGAGGGCCATCACGGCCACGGCGCCGGCGTCTTCGGCGATCTTCGCCTGCTCGGCGTTGACCACGTCCATGATCACGCCGCCCTTGAGCTGCTCGGCCATGCCGCGCTTGACGCGCGAGGTGCCGATGGCCGACTCAGCGGACTGGGGGGTGGTGGGAAGCGTGCTCACGGATTGACCTCACTCGAAAGGAAGACGGGTGCTACGGGTGCTACTCCACCGAGCAAACCCCACCGACCAGTCCACTACAAGGGCCAATGTGGAGTCAGTGGCCTCTCCACTTGTCCCCGGCGGCCCTGGCGGGCGCCGTGCCGATCAGACCGGCCTCTCCGCCAGGTCCGCCGGAGGCTCGTCGTCCATTTCGAAGGCCAGCGGGAAGGGCGCGTGCCCGGCCAGCCGGAACCAGCGGACCTTGCGGTGCCTGCGCAGGGCCCGTGCGGCCCGTACGGAGTCGTTGTGGAACCGGCGCGCCATGGGCACCCGCCGTACGGCGGCGGCCAGCTCCTCGGCGGCCTCCGCCCCGCCGGGCGCGGCCTTCAGCACCTCGACCTGGTCGGCGTCGGCGAACACCGCGCGCAGCGCCTGGCTGAGCTCGCTCTCGGCGACCTCGCGGTGCTCCTCCTCGGCCTGCCGCGCGGCGTGCGCGGACTCGTACAGCACGAGGGAGGACGCGGGGTCGAGCACTCCGGAGGCGGCCACCTCCACCACCACGGAGGCCCGACGTACGAGCTGCGCGTCGAGCGCGGCACGGGCGGCGTCCATCCGGGAGTGCAGCCGGTCGAGCCGGCCGGCGGTCCAGCTGAGGTAGACCCCGATGACTCCGAGCGCCAGGGCAATCCAGACAAGGGTTTCGATCACGCTGCGCGACCTTACCGCTCCCCGCGCCCCCGACCGCCACCGCCCGTGGCCAGGGCCCCGCACCGGCGCGCAGGCTGCGTGATCCACATCGTCCGGGGGGAACCTGGCCCCACGCGCCACCGCATAGCGCCGGCCGGGGCCGGGGCGCTCAGGCGGACGGGTCCCGGGTGAGGCCGAGGCGGGTGCGCAGGGGGACGCGTTCGTCCGCGGCCACCGCCGCCGCGCCGTCCGTCACCGTCTCGTAGACCGCGAGGATGTCCGCGCCGACCGTGGACCAGTCGAAGCGGCGCACGTGGGCCGAGCCGCGCTTGCTCAGCTCCGCGCGGCGGGCCGGGTCGCGCAGCAGGGCGATCGCGCCGGTCGCGAGGGCGTCGGCGTTCTCGTTCGTGAAGAGGTCGCCCGCGCCGCCCTGGTCCAGGACCTGCGCGAAGGCGTCCAGGTCGGACGCCAGGACCGTCGCGCCCGCCGAGAGGGCCTCGACCAGGATGATGCCGAAGCTCTCGCCGCCGGTGTTCGGGGCCACGTACACGTCGACGCTGCGCAGCAGCCGCGCCTTGTCCTCGTCCGAGACCATGCCGAGGAACTCGACCCGGGACCGGAGTTCGGCCGGCAGGGAGGCCACCGCCTCCTCCTCGTCACCGCGGCCGGCGACGAGCAGCCGTACCTCCGGGCAGGCCGCCACGATCTTCGGGAAGGCCGCCATCAGCACCGGCAGGCCCTTGCGCGGTTCGTCGATGCGGCCGATGAAGCCGAGGGTCTGGCCGGACCAGTCGGGATTCGGCTCCGCGGCCGCGAAGAAGTCCACGTCGACGCCGTTGGGGATCACGACCGCGTCGCCGCCGAGGTGCTCGACGAGCGTGCGCCGGGCGTACTCGCTCACCGCGATCCGCGCGCTGATCTTCTCCAGGGCCGGCTGGAGGATCGGGTACGCGGCGATCATCGCCCGCGAGCGCGGGTTCGAGGTGTGGAAGGTCGCCACGATCGGGCCCTGCGCCGCCCAGCAGGCCAACAGCCCCAGCGAGGGCGAGGCCGGCTCGTGGATGTGGATGACGTCGAAGGTGCCCTCGTGCAGCCAGCGCCGCACCCGGGCGGCGGAGAGGAAGCCGAAGTTGAGGCGGGCGACGGAGCCGTTGTACGGCACCGGCACGGCGCGGCCCGCCGAGATGACGTACGGCGGCAGCGGGGTCTCGTCGTCCGCCGGGGCCAGGACCGACACGTCGTGGCCGAGGCGGATCAGGTGCTCGGCCAGGTCCCGGATGTGGAACTGGACGCCGCCCGGCACGTCCCACGCGTACGGGCACACGATGCCGATCTTCACTACGGGCTCTCCCCCTGGTCGGTCAGGTCGTCCAGCCACAGCCGCTGCAGCATGTGCCAGTCCTCCGGGTGCTCGGCGATGCCCTTCGCGAACACGTCCGCGACCACCTGGGTCATGGCCGCGGTCTTCTCGGCCCGCGTCCCCGTCTTCGGCACTTCCACCTCGGGGTGGATCCGGCCGTACAGCTTCGGCGTGTCCCCGTAGTAGAGGGTCGCAGGAAGCAGGACCGCCCCCGTGTGCTGCGCCAGCAGCGCCGGCCCCGCCGGCATGCGCGCGGCGGCGCCGAAGAAGTCCACCTCGATCCCGGAGGCGGACAGGTCCCGGTCCGCCACCAGGCAGACCAGGCCGCCCGCGCGGAGCCGGCGGGCGAGGGTGCCGAAGGCGGCGCCCCCGCTGTGCGGCAGGACCTCCATGCCGAGGCTTTCGCGGTAGGCCACGAAGCGGTCGTAGAGGCTCTCGGGCTTGAGCCGCTCGGCGACCGTGGTGAACGGCACGCCGATGTGGCCGGTGGCCCAGGCCCCGGCGAGGTCCCAGTTGGCCAGGTGCGGCAGGGCGACGACGACCCCGCGCCCGGAGGCGAGGGCCTCCCGCAGGATGTGCTCGTCCTTCATCTCGACGTCCGAGCCGAACCGGCTCGGGTCCATGGCCGGCAGCCGGAAGGATTCCATCCAGTACCGCATGTACGAGCGCATGCCCGCGTGCGACAGCTCGCGCAGCCGTTCCGGGGTCGCCTCCGGCACCACGCGGGCCAGGTTGGACTCCAGCCGCAGCACGCTCTTGCCGCGCCGCTTCCACGCCACGTCCGCGATCTTGCGGCCGAGGGCCACGGCGGCCGGTTCCGGGAGCTTCTTCACTCCCGCCCAGCCGAGCCCGTACAGCCCGTCGACCAGTTTGTCCCGCGCCGCGCCCATCAGGCCGCGCCTCCCTCGGCGGCGGACGCGGCGGCGTCCGCCTCGGCCGACTCGCGGCGTACGGTCACCACTCGCTGGATCAGTGTGACGAGCGAGCCGACCGCCACGATCCACAGCGCGACCGGCAGCAGCACCCCGATCCAGGACGGCACGCCGAAGGTCTGCAGACCGGACAGGCCGGCCGCGACGAGCGAGATCACCAGCCGCTCGGCGCGCTCGACCAGTCCGTTGACGGCGACGGGCAGGCCGATCGACTCGCCGCGGGCCTTCGTGTACGACACCACCTGGCCGCTGGCCAAGCAGAAGATCGCCACCGCGCACAGCGCGTTGTCGTTGCCGGAGCCCGCGTACCAGAGCGCGAGTCCGCCGAAGATCGCCGCGTCCGCCACCCGGTCGAGGGTGGAGTCGAGGAAGGCGCCCCACCGGCTGGAGACGCCGGCCTGGCGGGCCATGTTCCCGTCCACCAGGTCGGAGAAGACGAAGAGGGTGATGGTGATCGTGCCCCAGAAGAACTCGCCCCGGGGGAAGAAGACCAGCGCTCCCGCCACCACTCCGGCCGTGCCGATCAGGGTGACCGCGTCCGGGCTCACCCCCCGCCGGAGCAGAAAAGCGGCGAATGGCGTGAGAACACGCGTGAAGAATGCACGCGCGTACTTGTTCAGCATGGCCTTCCCGGAGGGTCGCTGGGCCGCACGGCCACCACGGCCACCGGCTGGCCCATCGTAGCCAGCACGCCGCCCCGCGCACGCCGCGCACCCACCGGTTCGCGCCGCGTAAGACGTACGTC
Source organism: Streptomyces subrutilus (assembly GCF_001746425.1). Classification (GTDB taxonomy): domain Bacteria; phylum Actinomycetota; class Actinomycetes; order Streptomycetales; family Streptomycetaceae; genus Streptomyces; species Streptomyces subrutilus_A. The sequence continues at coordinate 1,636,023 of NZ_MEHK01000001.1, forward strand.
ACGTTCCGGACCGTCCCCCGCCCCCCTCCGGTACGACGTATGGACGCGGTGTGACACCAGTGCAAAGCTCGAAGAGCGCCCTTTCCCTCCTCGAGGCACCGCAGGAATCCACCCTCCTCACCGTCACCACCGGGAGGCACGAGAATCATGGGAGCCACCTCACACCAAGCCGGAGCCGCCGGCAGGGCACTGACGGCCGACCGCCCCTCCTCCGTACGGAACGTCGTGCTGGTCGGCCACAGCGGATCCGGCAAGACCACGCTGGTCGAAGCGCTCGCCCTGACCGCCGGAGCGGTCAACCGGGCGGGCCGGGTCGAGGACGGTGCCACGGTCTCCGACTACGACGAGATCGAACACCGCCGACAACGCTCCGTCCAGCTGTCCCTCGTCCCCGTGGAATGGGGCGGAATCAAGATCAACATCCTGGACACCCCCGGATACGCCGACTTCGTCGGAGAGCTCAGGGCCGGTCTGCGCGCCGCGGACGCGGCCCTCTTCGTCGTCTCGGCCTCGGACGGCATCGACGGCGCCACCCGTATGGTCTGGGACGAGTGCGAGGCCGTGGGCATGCCGCGCGCCATCGTGGTCACGCACCTGGAGGCCGCCCGCGCCGACTACGCGCAGATGGCCAACATCTGCGGCGAGATCTTCGGCGCCGACGACCCCGACGCCGTCATCCCGCTCTACCTGCCCTTGCACCGCCCCGCCGGCCCCGACGGCCACGCCCCCGTGTCCGGCCTGCTCGGCCTGCTCTCCCAGCGCGTGTACGAGTACACCTCCGGCGAACGCGTCGAACGCGATCCGGACCCCGCCGAGCTCGCCCTCATCTCGGGCGCCCGCTCCCGCCTCATCGAGGGGATCATCGCGGAGAGCGAGGACGAGAGCCTCATGGACCGCTATCTCGGCGGCGAGGACATCGACATCAAGACCCTCGTCGACGACCTGGAGCGCGCCGTGGCCCGCGGCACCTTCCACCCCGTCCTGATGGCGGCGCCCGCCGCCGAGGGCGCCCGGCAGGGATTGGGCACCGTGGAACTCCTCGAACTGATCACCGGCGGCTTCCCCCCCCCCCTGGAACGCCCCGCCCTCACCGTCACCGCCCCGGACGGCTCCCCCCGCCCCGCCCTGACCTGCGACCCGGCCGGCCCCCTCCTCGCCGAGGTCGTCAAGACCTCCTCCGACCCCTACGTCGGCCGCGTCTCCCTCGTACGCGTCTTCTCCGGCACCCTGCACCCCGAGGAGACCGTCCACGTCTCCGGCCACGGCCTCGCGGACCGCGGGCACGAGGACCACGACCTGGACGAGCGGATCGGCGCCCTCAGCTCCCCCTTCGGCAAACAGCAGCGCACCCTCACCCGGTGCATCGCCGGCGACCTCGCCTGCGTGGCCAAACTGACCCGCGCCGAGACCGGCGACACCCTCTCCGCCAAGGACGACCCGCTCCTCATGGAGCCCTGGGCCATGCCCGATCCGCTGCTCCCCCTCGCCATCGAAGCCCACAGCAAGGCCGACGAGGACAAGCTCTCGCAGGGCCTGGCCCGCCTCGTCGCCGAGGACCCGACCATGCGGCTGGAGCAGAACCCGCACACCCGCCAGGTCGTCCTGTGGTGCCTCGGCGAGGCCCACCAGGACGTCGCCCTGGAGCGGCTGCGCACCCGCTACGGCGTCCAGGTCGACCCGGTGCCCCACAAGGTGAGCCTGCGCGAGACCTTCGGGGCGAAGGCGGCGGGCCGCGGCCGGCACGTCAAACAGTCCGGCGGCCACGGCCAGTTCGCCATCTGCGAGATCGAGGTGGAGCCCCTGCCGCCCGGCAGCGGCATCGAGTTCGTCGACAAGGTCGTCGGCGGCGCCGTACCGCGCCAGTTCATCCCGTCCGTGGAGAAGGGCGTCCGCACCCAGGCCGCCCGCGGGGTCGCCGCCGGATATCCGCTGGTCGACGTGCGCGTCACCCTCCGCGACGGCAAGGCGCACTCGGTGGACTCCTCCGACGCCGCCTTCCAGACCGCCGGCGCGCTCGCCCTGCGCGAGGCCGCCGCCGAGGCCCGCATTCACCTCCTGGAACCCGTCGCCGAGCTCGCCGTCGTGATCCCCGACGAGTACGTCGGCCCCGTGATGAGCGACCTCGCGGGCCGCCGCGGCCGGGTCGTGGGAACCGAACAGGCGGGGGCGGGACGCACCCGGGTCCGCGCCGAGATCCCCGAGATCGAGATCGGCCGCTACGCCGTCGAGCTGCGCTCCGTCTCGCACGGCACCGGCCGCTTCGCCCGCAGCTACGCCCGCCACGAGCCCATGCCGCCCCAGATCGCGGAGAAGGTGCGCGACCAGACGGCGAAGGGAACGTAGTTGACATGACGTCGGGAGACGCCGTCCACCCAACCCTGTTGCGGTGGGCGGCATTTCCCTGTCCCATGACCATGGGGTGAGATCGCCCGATAGGCTCATCGGCGCACCAAAGAGCACGAACGCACAGCGATGGGGGAAGCGGTGGCGGACGACGGATTCGACTTCAGGCCCGGGGCGCAGATTCCGCTCCAGGGCGGCGGGGGACAGACGGCGGCGACCAACGCACTGGCCTCCGCCGCTTACCGCGACGCCGGCAAGGACACGAAGCTGGAGTCCATACTCAAGGCCACCAACGAGAACCACCCCGCCACGGTCAAGCCGCCGAAGATCTCCCTCTTCGAGCCCAACCTCGGCGAGGCGTTCTGCCGCGCCGTCGAGGCCCGCACGCTGACCCCCGGCCGCAAGCCCCTGATCCAGTCCTTCGGGACCGACCCGCAGACCGTCGTCGAGCACTGCCTGGCGGCCTCCCGCATCCGCAAGGAGCGCGACAAGAAGCTCCGGTTGATCATGCTGGTGTGCGGCGTGGTGTTCCTTCCCGGCCTGCTTCTGTGGCTCGGCCTGTTCCAGCTGCGCAAGACCCTGACCTCCGGGGAGAACAAGCGCTCGTCCTGGATCGGCACCGCCCTCCTGGTCGGGGTGGCGATCGTGGCGGCCGTGCTGATGTTCCGGCTGCCGTTCACCGGTTTCCTGGGCCTCTACCTGCGCGGCATGATCATCGCCCCCGCCGTCGGATGGCTGTTCGCCCGCCGGATCTGCGAGTCCACGGCCGTCGACCTGCGCTCGCGCTGGGACGGGCTGCTGGCCGGGGACGGGATCGGCGCAAAGATCCCGGAGGCCGTGCCGGGCAACCCCGACGAGAAGGCCCGCGAGGACCTGCGCCACCAGCTGGCCAAGCTGACCGCGGAGGACCGCAGCAACCACGTCTTCTACGCGGGCCCCAAGGGCATCCTCGGCATGGGGACCCGCTGGGGCAGCTGGCAGATGGCCGAGGAGCTCACCCCCAAGACGGAGGGCGCCGAGATCCACCCCTTCCGCAGCTGGGACGTGGTGCGGGCCGTCGACGCCGAGCTGCGCAAGCTGGAGCGCGGCCCCCTGCACACCGGCGGCTTCCCGACCGCCGCGATACAGCACTGGATCGTCACCCCCATCGGCGAGGGCGCCGCCGAGGTGGCCCGCCCCACCGGCGAGAACACCGACAACTTCCTGATCAAGCCGCACGAGATCACCCGGATCTGCAACGAGCAGCAGTTCAGCGCCGGCAACCGGCACTACCTGGGCATCCAGTACCCGCTCTGGGACGGCCAGCTCATCATCAACATGCTGGTGACCGTCACCGTGCTCTACAAGACGCTGCGCGTGGACGTCACCGCGCACGCGCTGGGACCGGTGAACGGCCTGTTCACCACGAAGTCCGCGGCCCCGGTGGTGGAGGTGCCCAAGAGCATCCGCTTCTGGGAGACCGTGGAGCGCCCGCTGCCGCTGGTGACCGCGCAGGAGGTCGTACGGCTGGCCGTGCGGGCCCCGCTCACCTGGTACCCGCCGGTCCTCGACTTCCTCGGCGGCAAGCTGGTCCTGCCCGAACCCTTCGGCGTCCGGCACGTGTGGGCCGGATCGATGTGGCGCCACCGCTTCATGGCGGACGACGCGTTGCGCACCGTGGCGCCGGTCCTGCGCGCGGTGCACGCCGCCACCTTCAGGGTGCTGGAGGAGAACGGCGTCGACACCGACCGCTTCACCAACCGCTCCTCGATCATGAGCGGGCTGATCCAGGAGCCGGCGCCGCGCAAGGCGGACGTGTACGACGCGTAGGTAGGCTGGGAGCGAGGCCTGGCCGATCCCGGATCCGGAGGAGCGAGCGACCATGACCGAGCGCAAACCGCCTGGCGTGGACATCGAGTCCTGGGTGGACCGGCAGATCAGACAAGCCGCCGAGCGCGGCGACTTCGAGAACCTGCCGGGCTGGGGCAAGCCGCTGGCCTCGCTCGACACCCCCTACGACGAGCTGTGGTGGATCAAGGGGAAGCTGCACCGCGAGGGGTTCTCCGCACTGCCTCCGTCGCTGGCGCTGCGCAAGGAGGCCGAGGACGCGAGGGAGGCGGCCCTGGCCGCCCGTTCCGAGCGCCAGGCCCGGGACATCCTCACCGGGATCAACGAGAAGATCCGCGCGGCCCTGCGCATGCCGCCGCAAGGGCCGCCCCTCAACCTCACCGAGTTCGACGTCGAGGACGTGCTGCGCACCTGGCGCGAGGCCCGCGCCGCGTAGCCCCGGGCCCGGTCAGTCGGTGGGCCAGGCCTCGGCGAGCATCTGGCGGGTGTCCGCGAGGAGTTGGGGCAACACCTTGGTGTGGCCGACGACCGGCATGAAGTTCGTGTCCCCGCCCCAGCGTGGCACGATGTGCTGGTGCAGGTGCGCGGCGATGCCGGCCCCGGCGGCCGCTCCCTGGTTCATGCCGATGTTGAAACCGTGCGCTCCGGAGGCCTTGCGCAGCGCCGTCATGGCCCGCTTGGTGAGATCGGCCAGCTCCGCCGTCTCGGGCCCGTCGAGCTCGGTGTAGTCGGCGACGTGCCGGTAGGGGACGACCATCAGGTGGCCGCCGTTGTACGGGTACAGGTTCAGCACCGCGTAGACGTGCCGGCCGCGGGCGACGACCAGGCCGTCCACGTCGGACAGCTCCGGAATCCCGCAGAAGGGACAGCCGTCCCCGGCCTCCGGACCGGTCGGCTTGTTCTCCCCCTGGATGTAGGCCATCCGGTGGGGCGTCCACAGACGCTGGAACGCGTCCTGCGTGCCCACACCGATCTGCTGCTCCGGCTCAGTCGTCATGGCGGCAAGCATATGACCTCGCCTGCGCGTACGAGGAAGGCCCCCGAAAAGTGATCACTTTCCGGGGGCCCGCTCCGTGCGGTCAGACCTGGACGCGGTCCGCGACGACCTTGGCCAGCTTGGCCAGCGCCTCGTCCTTGGCGATGCCGTTCTCCTGCGAACCGTCGCGGTAGCGGAAGGAGACGGTGCCCGCGGCCATGTCCTCGTCACCGACGATGATCATGAAGGGGACCTTGAGCTTCTGGTGGTTGCGGATCTTCTTCTGCATCCGGTCCGAGGAGGCGTCCACCTCGACCCGCAGGCCCTGCTTCTTCGCCGCGGCGGCGAACTCCTGCAGGTACTCGACGTGCCCGTCGCCGATCGGGATGCCGACCGCCTGGACCGGGGCCAGCCACGGCGGCATGGCGCCCGCGTAGTGCTCCAGCAGCACGGCGAAGAACCGCTCGATCGAGCCGAACAGCGCGCGGTGGATCATGACCGGGCGCTGGCGGGAGCCGTCCGGGGCGGTGTACTCGAGGTTGAACCGCTCCGGCAGGTTGAAGTCGAGCTGGACGGTCGACATCTGCCAGGTGCGGCCGATGGCGTCCCGCGCCTGCACGGAGATCTTCGGGCCGTAGAAGGCCGCGCCGCCCGGGTCGGGGGTCAGCGGGAGGCCCTGCTTCTCGGCGACCTGCTGGAGGACGGCGGTGGCCTCCTCCCACACCTCGTCCGAGCCGACGAACTTCTCCGGGTCCTTGGTGGACAGCTCCAGGTAGAAGTCGGTCAGACCGTAGTCGCGCAGCAGGTTCAGCACGAAGGTGAGCGTGCGGTCGAGCTCCTCCGCCATCTGCTCGCGGGTGCAGTAGATGTGCGCGTCGTCCTGGGTGAAGCCGCGGGCGCGGGTCAGGCCGTGCACGACACCCGACTTCTCGTACCGGTACACGGTGCCGAACTCGAACAGGCGCAGCGGCAGTTCGCGGTAGGAGCGGCCGCGCGCGTCGAAGATCAGGTTGTGCATCGGGCAGTTCATGGGCTTGAGGTAGTAGTCGGTGCCACCGTCGAGCTGCATGGGGGGGTACATCCCCTCCGCGTACCAGTCCAGGTGGCCGCTCTTCTCGAAGAGAGCGCCCTTGGTGGCGTGCGGGGAGTAGACGAACTCGTAGCCCTCCTCCTCGTGCCGGCGGCGCGAGTAGTCCTCCATGACACGGCGGATGATGCCGCCGCGCGGGTGGAAGACGGCGAGGCCGGAGCCGATCTCGTCCGGGATGGAGAAGAGGTCGAGCTCGTTGCCGAGCTTGCGGTGGTCGCGCTTCTCGGCCTCGGCGAGGAAGTCGAGGTGCGCCTTCAGCTCCTCCTTCGAGGGCCACGCGGTGCCGTAGATGCGCTGGAGCATCGGGTTCTTCTCGCTGCCGCGCCAGTAGGCGGCCGCGTTGCGCATGAGCTTGAAGGCCGGGATGTTGCGGGTGGTGGGCAGGTGGGGACCGCGGCAGAGGTCCTTCCAGCACAGCTCGCCGGTCTTCGCGTCGAGGTTGTCGTAGATGGTCAGCTCGCCGCCGCCCACCTCGACGTTCGCGCCGTCGTCGGTGGACGCGGCGCCCTTGATGCCGATGAGCTCGAGCTTGTACGGCTCGTCGGCGAGCTCCTCGCGGGCGGCCTCGTCGGTGACCACGCGGCGGGCGAACCGCTGCCCGCGCTTCTGGATCTCCTGCATCTTCTTCTCGATGGCCTTGAGGTCCTCCGGGGTGAAGGGCCGGGCCACGTCGAAGTCGTAGTAGAAGCCGTTCTGGACCGGCGGGCCGATGCCCAGCTTGGCCTCGGGGAAGAGCTCCTGCACGGCCTGGGCCATGACGTGCGCGGTCGAGTGGCGCAGGATGTTCAGGCCGTCCTCGGAGGAGATCTCCACCGGCTCGACGGTCTCGCCGTCCTGTACCTCGTACGCGAGGTCCTTGAGCTCGCCCGCGACGCGCGCGGCGACGATGGTGCGCTCGCCGGCGAAGAGCTCCGCCGCCGTAGTGCCCGTGGCCACCACGCGCTCGTCCCGCTCGGAATCGCGTTGGATGATCACACGGACGTCTGACACCGGTCTCTCCTGACTCAGGGGGTGCGCGAGCGAACACTGCGCGCGTGAATCGTACCGAGCGGAGTGGCTGCGCCGCTAAACGGTTACCCACCGGTCGGCTCCACCCCCTCCCGGCCCACCCCACCCAAGCCCCGACCTGCCCCGCCGAGGTCCGGCAGGGCCCCGGCCGCCCCGTGCCCGGCCCTGACCCCGGCGAGCTGCGGCCGGCTCGCGCCCCAACCGGCGAGCTCCGGTCGGCCGATCCCGAGCCTGGGCCGATTTGCGCCCGGTCCCGGCCGGTCCCGCGGCGGGGACGGGTCCGGGTCCTTGCCCCGGCGCGGGCGCAGAAGACGGGCCGGCCCCGGCCGCCGGACCCCCTCGGAGCGGGAGCCCTTCCGGGGCCCTGGTGCGCGGGGCGCAGGCGGGGCGTGGGGCGGGGCCCCTCCGGGACGTCGGTAGCCTGGGCGGATGGACCGACCGGAGATTCGCCCCCTGGACCTGGCCGACGATGACACCGCGGCCGGGGTGCACCGGGTCGGGCTGGCCGCGTACGCGGTGGAGGCGGAGCTGATCGGCTTCGGGGGGATTCCGGCGTTGGGCGAGAGCCTGGACGAGATGCGGGCGCGTGCCTTGAACTGGGTCGGGGCGGTTGCCGGGGGCGGGGAGATCGCCGGGTTCCTCGCCTGGGAGGAGCAGGCCGGCGGCGTCGGGATCGACCGGCTCTGCGTGGACCCGGCCTGGTTCCGCCGGGGCATCGCCTCCCGGCTGCTCCGCCACGCCCTGACGGAGCTCTTCCCCGGCCGCCCCGTCACGGTCACCACCGGCGCGGCCAACACCCCCGCCGTGACCCTCTACACCCGCACGGGTTTCACCCGCGGCCGGGACTTCTCCCCCGCCCCGGGCCTCGTCATGGCCTCGTTCACCACCGGCGCCTGAGGAGCGGAGCCGCGCTCACTCGTCGCGCGGCAGGGCGTCTTCGGGATCGAACGAATCGTCCAGCGACTTCATCAGGCGGTCCCGCTCGACCTCGTCCAACGGCACCGGCGCCACATCAGCCGCATCCGTCAGCCGGCGGAACCCGCCCCGCCGCTGGAGCCGCCCGCTGACCCGGACCGGCAGGCCCACCAGGTGTGCGTGGCCCGCCACCCGGTACGCCTCCTCGTCCAGCGCGACCCGGACGTACGGGACCTCCGCCCCCGCCAGGACCCGCAGCCGGACCGTGCCTCCGCCGCCCGCCGCCGAGCGCCGCATCCGTACCACCGCGCCCGCGATCCGGACCGCCACGGCCGGCTCGGTCCGGGTGTAGCGTGCGGCGGCCTCGCGGAGCACCGGCAGGTCGCCGGGCGAGAACTCCACCGGCTCCGGGCGGGCCGCGCATCCCGCCGGGACCCCCGCCGCCGGAGCCCACGCCAGCGCGACCCGGGCCCCCTCGGAGCCGCGGACCAGCGCGATCAGCGCATCGGCGAGCTCGCGGCTGACCCCGGCCCGCACGGCCGCGTCGAAGGCCTCCATGCCGCCCGTGGCCCGCCGGTAGTCCACCGCCTCGCGGGCCGCGTGCAGCGCGTGGTGCAGCCGGGTCACCGTCCCCCGCCCACCGCCCACCGGCACGAACGCGGTGAGCCGCCGCCCGCCGGGAGAGGGCCCCACCAGGACCCCGTCCAGGGCCCGTTCGGCCTTCGCCCGGTGCCGCGCTCCGTAGTACCCGGCCCGCTCCCGGTCCGCCAGGGCCCCGGCCAGCAGCAGCCGGCGGGCAGCCGAGCGCAGCTGTTCCTGCACCGTCCAGTCGGCCTCGCCCCGCAGCCCGTACGCCCCTTCGGGGATCTCCCGCTCCCAGCGGACCTCGTCGCTCGGCACGCTCAGTCCGTACAGCACCTCCCGCGCCGACGGCAGGGAGCTGCGCGAGAGCGCGGTCAGCGCCTCCTCCAGCAGGTCCGCGCAGTCGGGGAAGGTACGGCTCTCGGGGACGAGCAGGCTGGTGCCCCCGCTGCCCGGGGCATGGGCGGCGGGCGGGGTCCAGCGCCCGTAGCGCCCGGCGGCCCCGCCGCGCCGCAGCCAGCCGTGCCGGTGCAGCAGCGCGCCCAGCACGGCCGGGTCGACGTGCTCGGGGTCGGGCCCGGCGGAGGCGAACTCCGGGGACGGGAGCGGTTCGAGGTGCGGTGCCTGCCAGTTCATCAGGGTGTCCCTCCCGACCCGACCCGGGTCATGATCTCGCACAGCGCACGGTCGTCGAAGATCCGCGAGGTCGGGATCCGTACGGTGGTCCGGCGCCGGCCGGTCACGGGGTGTCCGGCGAGGTTGGTCCAGTAGCAGCAGTGCCGCAGGTCGAGCCGGTCGTGTCCGGCGGCGAGCCACTGGTCGCGCTCCCGCGGCACGAGCATCACGACGAGGATCTTGTGGACGGCGACCGGGGTGCGGGCCAGCTTCACCAGGTGCTCGTTGTCCAGGGTGAAGCCGAAGGTGGGCCCGGCCGGCCGCGGCGGTATCTGGTAGGTCGCCTTCAACTGCACCTTGATGGTGACCTCGTCGTCGACGACGTGCTCGGGGGCGCCGTGGCTGACGTGCCAGTCGATGCCGTTGTCCGGGAAGGGCTGGGACAGCGAGCAGCCGGCCGCGGCGGCGACGGCGTGCAGGTATCCCACCTGGAGGGTCTCCATACAGGCGGTGGTGGCGAGGGTGCCGCGCAGCGGTCCGCTCCGCGCCTCGCCCGGCGTGCCGGTGCGCGGGTCGATCTGCCCCGCCAGCAATCCGCCCTGTTCGGGCTGCGCGAGCGCCATGGCCGGCTCCCCATGCCTTCCGGGCTCTGCCGTGGGTGGTGGGTGGGTTGACGGCCGGTCATGTGCACGGCCCCCCAAGGATGTTGTCTCCGCACCCGGGTACCCGCAAACGGCGTACGGGGCAAACAGCCCGGGTATCACCGTTGCGGGCAAGGGTGGCGTGTTCCGGGTGCGCCCCATCTGCCGATCGGGGACGAGGAGTTCGCCATGACACGCTGGTACGAGGGCCCGCTGGCCGCATTCGACACGGAGACGACCGGGGTGGACGTCGAGGAGGACCGGATCGTGTCCGCCGCGCTCGTCGTGCAGGAGTGCGCGGGCGGACGGGTCCGCACCACGCGCTGGCTGGTCAATCCCGGTGTCCCGGTGCCCCCGGGAGCCACGGAAGTGCACGGACTGACCGACGAGCACCTGCAGCGCCACGGCCGGTGGCCGGCGCCGGTGGTGGAGGAGATAGCCCGCGGCCTCGGCGAGCAGCAGGTGGCCGGCCGGCCGGTGGTGGTGATGAACGCCCCGTTCGATCTGACGCTGCTGGACCGGGAGTTGCGCCGGCACCGGGCGTCGTCGCTGACGCGGTACCTGGACAACCGGCCGCTGACGGTGCTGGATCCGCGGGTGCTGGACAAGCACCTGGACCGCTACCGCAAGGGCCGCCGGACCCTGACGGACCTGTGCGCGCACTACGGGATAGAGCTGGAGGGCGCGCACGACGCGGCGGCGGACGCGCTGGCCTCGCTGGAGTTGGTGCGGGCGGTGGGGCGCCGGTTCGCGGCGCGCCTGGAGCGGCTGTCGCCGGCCGAGCTGCACACGCTGCAGGCGGTGTGGCACGCGGCGCAGGCGCGGGGGCTGCAGGCGTGGTTCGCGCGGCAGGGGACGCCGGAGGCGGTGGATCCGCACTGGCCGCTGCGGCCGGGACTGTCGACGGCGGCGTAGGACGCGGCGCGGAACGCACCCCGTACGTGCCGGACATGCGGAAGGCCGGCCCGTCAGGTGACGGACCGGCCTCTCCCGGTGGGCGATACTGGGATCGAACCAGTGACCCCTTCGGTGTGAACGAAGTGCTCTCCCGCTGAGCTAATCGCCCGGGAACGCACTGAACAATACAGAAGCCTCGGGGCTGGTTCAAACCGCTTCCGACGAAGCGGTCAGCCGGGCCGCGAGGCCGCGCCGCCCGGCCCGCATCATCAGGGCGTGGTTGAGCCGGAACACGGGCCGTCCGGGCAGCGCGAGGCGCCGCATCAGGGGTCGGCGCACCTCCACCTCCTGCTCGTACAGCACGCGGGTGCGTGCGCCGCCGGCTCCGGCGCGCGGCCGTACGGTCCACCGGGCCCAGCCTTCCAGATCACCGTGCAGGGACACCTCCAGCACCCCGCGGACGGGGTCGCGCAGCAGTTCGCCGACGGTGACGCGGAGCGCGTACGGAAGGACCGAGCGGACGGTCGCGGTGCCGGTCCGCTCGTCGACCGGCTCGACCCGGCGGATCTGGGGCCACCACCGCGGGTACTCCTCCGGCTGCGCGAGTACGGCGTAGACGTGCGCGGGCGGGGCGTCGAGGTCCCACACGCTGCGGAAGCGGTAGCGGGTCCAGCGGTCCCGGCGGTTGAGGTCCATGGATCCAGTCTGGCCGGGTGCGGGCGCCAGTACGCCCGTTTGCGCCGGGTCTTGCACCGGTCCTCCCGCCCGGCCGTGCGTACTCAGGGCGGATCTGAGTACGCGCGCCCATGTCCCGGCCGCGTGACGGGCGCCACACTGCGAACCATGAACACCCCTCTGCCGCCGGCCGAAGAGCTGGCGCTCATCGACCGTGAGCTGGCTCAACTCGATGCCCGGCGCCTGTACTTGCTGGGCCGCCGGGACTGGCTGCTGCGGCTGCCGGTCCCACCGGTCTGGGCCCCGGCGGCGCCCGTGCGCCCCAAGGAGGCCTCGGCGCCGAGCGCCCAGAACGTCCTGCTCACCCTGGGCGCGGTGCTCCTGGCCGTGGCCGCGCTGGCCTTCACGCTGCTCAGCTGGGGGTCCCTCGGGATCGCCGGGCGCTCGGCGGTGCTGGCCGCGGTGACGGCGGCCGCGCTGGCGGCGCCCGCGGTGCTGCTGCGCCGCGGGCTGGCCTCGACGGCGGAGTCGGTGGCGGCGGTGGGCCTGCTGCTGACGGTGCTGGACGCGTACGCGCTGTACGCGGTCGGCCTGCCGGGCACGGACGGCACGGCGTACGCGGCCGGGGCGGCGGCGGTGCTGGCCGCGGTGTGGGCCGGCTACGGCCTGGCCCTGCGGGGCCTGCGGATCCCGCTGCCCGCGGCGGTGCTGGCGGCGCAGTTCCCGCTGCCGCTGGCCGCGCTGGCCGCGCAGGCGGGACCGCCCGAGTTCGGCTGGGCGCTGCTGGCGACGGCGGCGCTGGACGCGGCGCTCGCGCTGCGGGCTCGGGCGGCGGCCGTCCCGGCGGCGGTGCTGGGGGCGGGTGCGCTGCTGATCGGCGTGGCCGGGTCCTGGTCGGCCGCCTCGGCCGGCGACGCGCTGGCCCCGGCTGGGCTGCTGCTGGCGGGTGCGGCGCTGGGTACGGCGGCGGCGTGGCGGGAGCCGCGTGCCTGGCCCGCCGCGCTGGCGGGCGGTCTGGCGGCGGTGGTCGCGCTGGGCGGGGTGGCGCGTCCCGGGCTGGATGCGGCGTGGGCGGTGGCGGCGCACCTGCTGGCGGCGCTCCCGCTGCTGGCGGCCGTACGGGCCCGCGCGCTCCCGGCGCCCGTACGGCGCGGGCTGGGCCGGGCCGGTGCGGTGGCGGCCGGCCTGGCCGCGCTGGCGGCCGCGTCGGCGGCGGCTTCGGCGCTCGCGGCCCGGGTCGGGGTGCTGGGCGAGGTGTGGGCGGTGACGGAGCCGGCCCGGGACCCGATGTGGCCGGGTGCGGCGGTGCCGGTGACGCTGCTGGCCGCGGCGGGGGCGGCCGGGTGGCTGTCCCGGGTGTCGGCGCGGCCTGAGCCGGCGGCCGTGGCCGTGGTGCTGGCCTGGGCGGGGCTGTTCGCGGCTCCGGAGCTGCTCGGCCTGCCGGTGGCGGCGGTGTTCGCCGTGCAGACGGCGGTGACGGGGGCCGCGGGCGTGCTCGCCCTGCGCTCCCCGGAGCGCCTGGCCGGGATCACGGCCGCCGGGTGCGCGCTGCTCGGGGCCGTGAACGTGTCTCTGGGGGCGCTTGACGGCCGGGCGGCCACCTTGGCGGTGTGGGGGCTGCTGGGCGCGGGCTGCGCGGCTGGGGCGGCGTACGGGCCCGCCGGGCGGCCGGTGCGGGCCGGGGCGGCGGTGTGCGCCGTCGGGTACGCGACGGGGCTGCTGGTGGCGGCGGCCGCCGTGGCGGAGCTTGCGGTGGCCTGGTGGGCCCTCCCGGTGCTCGCCGTCCCGGCGGCGGTGGCGGCGTTCGGGCCGCGGCTCGGCGCCGTGCGGGTGCCGGCCGAGATCGCCGCGGGCGCGGCAGGCGTCCTCGCGGTCGCCCTGTCGGCGGGCCGTGCCGGGACCCTGGCGCTGGTCCTCGCCCTGGCGGGGGTGATCTGCTCGGGCGCCGCGGTGCGCGCGGACCGGCGGCGGCTGGGCTGGGCGGCGGGCGCCCTGCTGGCGGCCGCGAGCTGGGTCCGGCTGGCGGAGGCCGGGGTCACGGCCCCGGAGGCGTACACCCTGCCGGTGACGGTGCCCGCGCTCGTGTTGGGCTTCCTGCGCCGCCGCAGCGACATGGCGGCGTCCTCGTGGACGGCGTACGGGCCGGGGCTGGCCGCGACCCTGCTGCCGAGCCTGCTGGCCGTGCTGGCCGGCCCCCAGGCCGGGACCGCGAGCTGGCTGCGCCCGCTGCTGCTGGGGCTGGCCGCCCTCGCGGTGACCCTGGTGGGCGCCCAGCGGCGGCTCCAGGCCCCGCTCCTGCTGGGCGGCGGGGTGCTGGCGGCGGTGGCGCTGCACGAGCTGGCCCCGTACGTGGTGCAGCTCGCGGGCGCCCTGCCGCGCTGGGTGGCGCCGGCCCTGGCGGGCCTGCTGCTGCTGGCGGTGGGGGCGACGTACGAGAAGCGGCTGCGCGACGCCCGCCGCCTGAGGGACGCGATCGGGCGACTCGGGTGACCGGTGGTCCCGGCCGGGACCACTCGGGTGACCGGTGGTCCCGGCCGGAACCGCGGAAACGCCGGAGGCCCGGAGACGGTGAAGCCTCCGGGCCTCTGGTCCGGGTGGGCGATACTGGGTTCGAACCAGTGACCCCTTCGGTGTGAACGAAGTGCTCTCCCACTGAGCTAATCGCCCGGACGCACCGCAAACATTACCGCATGTCAGCGGTGCTCCCTGACCACCGCCGCCCGCTCACTGGTCCTTGAGGTTCCAGGGCAGCACGAGCCCGTACTTCCACAGGTAGAAGCCGATCAGCGCGGCCGCGATGGCGAGGCCCGCGCTGGTCAGGATGAGATTGCGGCGGCGGACCTTCGGGTCGAGCGCCTTCTGGGCGGCCTCGGTCACCTTGCGCTTGGTCCAGCGCAGCACCAGGTGCGCCCAGGCGAACTCGGTGGCCCAGATCGCCAGGCCCGCGAAGATCGCGACCCAGCCGGGGCCGGGCAGGACGAGCATGGCCACGCCCGCCCCGATGACGGCCAGGCCGACGATGAAGACGCCGACCTGCCAGCTCAGGTGCAGGCTCCGGCGGGCCTTGATGAAGGCGGGCGCCTTCGAGACGTGCACCTCTTCGGCGGCCGGCTCACTGCTCGCGGACTCGTCGGCCTCGCGGTCACTCCCCGTATTCATGAGGTCGAATCTACCCGAGCCGGAAGCACACGCGAACGGTGGTTTGGATCCGCCGTACGAGGGACCCAGAGGTCCGCAAAACGGTCAGAGGGGTTTACAACGGCACCGTAGGTGGCATGTCGATTTCGCCGACGTGCGAATCCCCGAGCGCACACTGAGCGAAAGGCCCTGGCGCTTATGAACACCACGGTCAGCTGCGAGCTGCACCTGCGCCTCGTTGTGTCGAGCGAGTCCTCACTGCCTGTTCCCGCGGGCCTGCGGTATGACACGGCCGACCCCTACGCCGTGCACGCCACCTTCCACACCGGCGCCGAGGAGACGGTCGAATGGGTATTCGCCCGCGACCTCCTCGCGGAGGGCCTGCACCGGCCCACCGGTACCGGCGACGTCCGCGTATGGCCGTCCCGCAGCCACGGTCAGGGCGTCGTCTGCATCGCCCTGAGCTCACCGGAGGGAGAAGCGCTGCTCGAAGCACCCGCGCGAGCACTCGAGTCGTTCCTCAAGCGGACGGACGCCGCGGTCCCGCCCGGGACCGAGCACCGGCACTTCGACCTCGACAAGGAGCTCTCCCACATCCTGGCCGAAAGCTGAGCCAGGCCCACCGCCGCGCGACACCGTCCGACTCGGGGCGACGGTGTGCGCGGGACAACCGCATACGCGAGACCGGCGCTGTCCACGCGGGAGCCACCCGCGCGGCCGGCGCCGGTGTGCGTGCGGGGACGCCGAGGGCGAGCCCGGCCCGATCGGCAAGACATCCCTCGGACGAGTACCCGCTAGAGTCGGCCCCCAGCGGCGGCAGCAGCCCGTCGCCGCAGGCCCGGCCCTTGAGGGAGACCCCGTGCAGATCCCCCACGACACCCGTCGCGCGCTCGACGTCGTCGTCGCGCTGGTGAACACCGCGGCCGAGGCGGACCAGCCCGACGGGCTCTCGGACGTCAGCGCGCTGCGCGGCTTCGTCCAGGAGTACTCGATCAGCGACGTCGGCGAGCTCGGCGCCCGCGACCTGGCCGGGGTCCGCACGGTTCGCGCCAAGTTCGCCCAGGTCTTCGCGGCCCCGAACGCCCGTGCGGCGTCCGTGCTGATCAACGAGCTCGTCGCGACGGCCGGCACCACCCCCCAGCTCACGGACCACGACGGCTACGACTGGCACGTGCACTACTTCGCGCCGGGCGCCTCGGTGGGCGACCACCTCGCGGCCGACGGCGGCATGGCGCTGGCCTTCATCGTGGTCTCCGGGGAAGAGGAACGGCTGCGCCGCTGCGAGGCCCCGGACTGCCGGCGTGCCTTCGTGGACCTGTCCCGGAACCGCTCGCGGCGCTACTGCGACAGCCGGACCTGCGGGAACCGGCTGCACGTGGCCGCGTACCGGGCCCGGCGCAAGGAAGCCGACGCGGGGCACTCAGAGCAGGAAGAGGTCGTGCACGGCGGCCAGCAGCAACAGGACGCCGATCACGCCTAGAAAGATCATCAGGGGCGGCTGGGAGAGGGCGAAGAGGCAGCCTCGCGGCTCCTCGGCGACAGGGGCGGGTGCCGGTGCGGGCACCGAGGGCTCACTCTGGGATGTTTCGAGCATGTCGGGGCGATGATGGCGCAGTACCATGCCATCCGTCCTCCAACACGCCATTTTCGGCGCGGGAGTTCGCCCGATCTCGTGGACCGCGGCGCTCTCGGGCCGGTCCGGGTCAGATCCCGTGCTTCTTGAGGATGGCCTCGATGTCGGAGAAGTCGTCCGCCGGGGCGGCGGCCTGCGGGTTCTTGCCCGCGGCGGGCTGCGGACGGGCACCGGAGCCGAACGAGGGCGCGGAGGCGGCCGGAGCAACAGCCTCCGGGGCCCTGCTCCCCCTGGCGGCCCGGGCCGGCTTCCCGGCGGCGCCCAGCCTGCGGCGCTCGACCGCGCGGGTGGCCATGAAGAGCAGCCAGGCCAGCCCCAGCAGCCCGAAGCCGGCCCAGACGGTCGGCTTGAAGACCATTCCGGACACCCACTCCACGACCCCCGTCAACACGAGGCCGACCGGCACCAGCGCGTACGCCGCGATCCGCGTGGCGGTCAGGAAGCGCCTGCGGTAGGCGGTCACCGCGGCGATGCCCAGGCCCGCCGCGGACACCGCTGAACAAATGGTCTCGGCGAGCATGCGGTCCTCCAGGTGTGGGCGGTCTGTCCCCCTCCATCCTGCATCGCCCCCGGCGGTACGGGCCAGGTGCGCGGCCCGCTCCGGGCGGATCTCGGGGACATCTCCGGGTCGGGCCTCCTCCCCAGGGAGTGGATCGCCGGGTCGAACGGGGTGTGCGGGGGCTGGGAGACTGTGCACATGACCGATTCCGTGATCCTCGACGTCTGGTGCGAACTCCAGTGTTCGGACTGCCACAGCGCACTGGACGACGTGCGCGCCCTGCGGGCCCGCTACGGCGACCGGCTGGACATCCGGCTGCGCCACTTCCCGCTGGAGAAGCACAAGCACGCCTTCGCCGCGGCGCAGGCCGCCGAGGAGGCCGTGGAACAGGGGCAGGGCTGGCCGTACGCGGAGGCCGTGCTGGCGCGCACCGCAGAGCTGGGTGAGCGCGGAGAGCCGGTCCTGCTGGACGTGGCACGCGGACTCGGCCTGGACGTCGAGGAGTTCGACACCGCCCTGATCGACGGGCGGCACATCCTGATCGTCGACGCCGACCAGGCCGAGGGCAAGGCGATCGGCGTCACCGGCACCCCGACGTACGTGATCGGCGGCGAGCGCCTGGACGGCGGCAAGAGCCAGGACGGCCTGCGCGCCCGCATCGAGGAGATCGCGGACCGGCTGCTCGCCTCCTGACCTCCGTCAGACGAGCGCCTTGACGGCGTTGACGGCGATGTCCCGGTAGCCGAGCGATGCGTAGAGCCGCCGGGCCGGGACGTTGCCCTCGACGACGTGCAGGCCCAGCGTGCGGGAGCCGGCGGCCAGCGCCGTGTGCTCGGCCAGCAGCATGAGGGTGCGGCCGTGCCCCCGCCCGCGGTGCTCGGCGGCGACCTCGACGTCGTAGACGTACGGGACGGGGCCGAGGCCGGGGAGGTCGCGCTCCCCCACCCACAGGGCGCCCAGGCCGCCGCCGCCCGGCCCCTCCAGGACGAGGAAGGTCGCGCCGGGGGTGTCCCGCCCGGCCGGCAGCAGCCGGGCGTGTTCGGCGCGCGAGGCGGCCAGGCCCTGTTCGGCGGTCATGCCCGGGGCGGTGAGGCGCCCGGCGTACTCCACGATGCCCGGCTCGAGCCAGGCGTCGAACTCGGCCTCCGTCATCGGGCGGCCCGTGCTGTCCGCCGGGAGGGCGGGCGGCTCGGCGGGCAGGTCCTTGGCCATGACCCGGCCGGTCTCCCGGTAGCCGAGGGCCGTCGCGAGCCGCAGCGCCCGGGGCGCGTCGGCCGGCACCGACACGGCGATGCTCGTGCAGCGCCAGGAGCGCAGCACCTCTTCGGCGGCGAGCGCGGCGACCGTGCCGCGCCCGCGCCCGCGGTCCGGTTCGTCGATCCACAGCCCCCGGATCACCCCGACCTGCGGCTGTGCCGCGGAGCGGGTGGCGAGTTCGAGGCTGCCGACGTGCCGGCTGTTGACCCGGACCGCGTACGTCCGCGAACGGGTGCCGTCACTGTGCTGCTGGAGCGGCTGCGCGGGCCGCAGGGTGGTGGTCATCACCTCGTGTTGTACCTGCCCGGCGGCCGCGCGTACACCGGGTTCACGGATCGAGGTCGGTCCCGGCCTTCGCGTCGAAGATCCGCATGGCCTCGGCGGTGACCGGTCCGGGGGCGGCGGCGAGCTCCCGGCCGTCGATGCGCAGGACCGCCTGGACGTCGCGCAGCGAGGAGGTCAGGAAGACCTCCTCGGCCCGTTCGAGCACGTCGAAGGGCAGGTCGGTCTCCTTGGCCCCGGCCCATTCGACGACCAGGGCGCGGGTGATGCCCGCCAGGCAGCCCGAGGCCAGGGGCGGAGTGTGCAGTTCTCCGTCGAGCACGACGAAGACGTTGGAGCCGGTGCCCTCGCAGAGCCGTCCCACGGTGTTGGCGAGGAGCGCCTCGGAGGCCCCGGCGCGGTGGGCGGCGGCGAGGGCGACGACGTTCTCGGCGTACGAGGTGGTCTTCAGGCCGGCCACGGCGGAGCGCTCGTTGCGCACCCAGTCCACCCGCAGGACTGCGGTGGTGTCCGGGCGGCGTACGGACTCCGCGACGGCGGCGACCAGGGTGGGCGCCGCGTCCCCGCGGTCGGAGCCGAGCGGGGAGAGGCCGCCGGTGTAGGTGACGCGCAGCCGCCCGAAGGGCATCGGGTTGGCTTCCAGCACGGCCGCGCACGCGCGGCGCACCTCGTCGAGGTCGGGATCCGGGAGGCCGAGACCGCGGGCCGAGCGGGTCAGCCGCTCCAGGTGGCGGGTGAGCGCGAAGGCCCGCCCGCCCTCCGCCTTGAGCGTCTCGAACACGCCGTCGCCCACGGTCAGCCCGTGGTCGAAGACCGACACCTTCGCGTCGTCCACGTCCCGCAGCGCTCCATCGAGCCAGATCCTCACCGTACGGCTCCTCTCAAAGCCCGTTCATCCCGTTCGTCCTGCCTGGTACGCCCCTGACGCTACCCGCAGGAGGCGGGCGGCCTTGAGTTCCGTCTCCGCCCACTCCCGGTCGGGGTCGGAGCCCCACGTGATGCCCGCGCCGGTGCCGAACAGCAGACGGGGGCCGCCGGGGGCCGCCCGGTCGATCCAGAAGGTGCGGATGCCG
This sequence comes from Streptomyces subrutilus, assembly GCF_001746425.1. Lineage (GTDB taxonomy): Bacteria > Actinomycetota > Actinomycetes > Streptomycetales > Streptomycetaceae > Streptomyces > Streptomyces subrutilus_A. Next base: position 1,655,474 of record NZ_MEHK01000001.1, read on the forward strand.
ACGGCGAGCTCCGCGGTGCCCCGGTCGGCGTCGACCCAGCCGATGCCGCCGCAGTACGGGCCGCGCGGGGCGGTCTCCAGGGCCTCGATGATCCGCAGGGCGGAGGACTTGGGCGCCCCGGTGACGGAGCCGGGCGGGAAGGCGGCGGCGAGCAGCTCGGGCCAGCCTGCGCCGTCGGCGAGCTCGCCGCTGACCGTGGAGACGAGGTGGACCAGTCCCGGGTGCTCCTCGACGGCGCACAGCTCGGGGACGGTGACCGAGCCGGTGGCACAGACCCGGCCCAGGTCGTTGCGCACCAGGTCCACGATCATCACGTTCTCGGCGTGGTCCTTGGGGAGCAGGTCGGCGACGGTGCGGCCGGTGCCCTTGATCGGGCCGGACTCGATGCGGCGGCCGGTGCGGCGCAGGAAGAGCTCCGGGGAGGCGGTGGCGATCTCGACGCCGTGGGCCCGGAGCCGAATCGTTCCTGCGTACGGCGCGGGGTTGCCGCGGGCGAGCAGCGCGGTGAGGTCGTCCACGTCCGCGCCGGCCGGGTCGGGGAGCGGCGCGGACATCACTCGGCAGAGATTGGCCTGGTACACCTCGCCCGCGGCGATGTGCTCGCGGATGCGGCGGACGCCGGCGACGTAGGCGGCGCGGTCGAGCGAGCTGGACCACTGGTCGGCCTCGGGGCCCCGCCAGGCGCCGGGTCGCGGCACGGGGACGGGGTCGGGGCGTATGTCTCCGAAGCGCGCGCAGACGAGCCGCCCTTCGAAGTCGGCGGTCACCGCCCAGAAGCCGGAGGAGTCCAGGGCGGCGGGATCGCTGGTCACGTCCCGGAGGTCGGTCGCGAGGAGGCCGCCGAAGCGGGCCATGGGAGGCAGGTCGTGCACGGCTGCGAGTCTATGACCGCTGACGCGGCGGCGCCGGTGAGGTGAAGGCGGGGTGACCGCCGGTGATCGAGCGGCAGCACGCTGCGGAAACGCGTTTTTGAGCTGGCCCCGGAATCCGCTAGAGTTCAACACGTCGCCAGGGAGCGAAGGGGGAGAACCCCGGAGCGAACACGGTGACCTGCGGACGTAGCTCAGTTGGTAGAGCACCACCTTGCCAAGGTGGATGTCGCGAGTTCGAGTCTCGTCGTCCGCTCGAAGTGGGGGATTTCTTCCCGAGAACCCCCGCAGCTCCATGGTGGAGTGGCCGAGAGGCGAGGCAACGGCCTGCAAAGCCGTCTACACGGGTTCAAATCCCGTCTCCACCTCCAAGGACGATTAGCTCAGCGGGAGAGCGCTTCCCTGACACGGAAGAGGTCACTGGTTCAATCCCAGTATCGTCCACTGATCCGCGAGGATCCCCGCGCGATTAGCTCAGCGGGAGAGCGCTTCCCTGACACGGAAGAGGTCACTGGTTCAATCCCAGTATCGCGCACGCAGCACCCCGCACCACCTGTTTCACCTGCGGCTTCTGCCGTTCCCGCGCGATTAGCTCAGCGGGAGAGCGCTTCCCTGACACGGAAGAGGTCACTGGTTCAATCCCAGTATCGCGCACCATCCGAAAGCCCCGGCCGTCTCGACGGCCGGGGCTTTCGCGTTCCTCCCGCAGCGGGAGGACGCCCTCTCAGGAGGAGAAGAGCATCCGGCCGAAGCCGCCCTTGCGGTGGCCGTGGTGGCCGTGCCCGTGTCCCCCGTGGTGCGGAGCGCCCCAGGCCGGGGCCGGGGCCGCGTGCGGGGCCGGGTAGGCGGCCGGGGGTGCGGCGGGCGGAGGCGCCTGGCCGTACTGCTGGGCGGTGTACTGGGACTCCAGGCGGGTCAGCGCCTCCAGCTCGCCGTAGTCGAGGAAGATGCCGCGGCAGCCGCTGCACTGCTCGATCTGGACACCGTTGCGGTTGTAGGTGTGCATCATCGCGTGACACTTCGGACACTGCATGACCGGATCAACTCCTCGCCGTGGACGTCGCCATCGGATGCATGCCCGATGGCGGGAGACTCACCCTACGGCGGAGGCGCGGAGTCGAAGTCGGCCGGGAGGGTGGCGATTCGGGCACATGCGTCCGCCATCAGCCGTTCGTCGTCGTCGAGTCGGCGGCCGCCCTCCGCCGCCTTGGCCACGGCCAGGGCCGCCGTCTGCACGGTGAGCGCCCGGGCGGCGAGGTCGAGTTCCGGCCAGGGGTCGCTGCCGGGCGCACCGGCCGCCGGTCCGCCCGCGGACCGGTAGGCGTCGAGGAAGCGCAGCCAGGTGGCGGCGTCGAGCAGCCCGGCCGCGTACCAGGCGGCCGGGCGGGCCAGGTCCCAGGCGGGGGCGCCGAGACCGAGGTCGTCGACGTCGATGAGGAGCCAGGCGCCCGCCGGGGCGGGATGGCGCACCAACTGCCCCAGGTGCAGGTCCCCGTGGCACAGGGCCCCGCCGGGCGGGGGCTCCGCCCGGCCGCGCGCCCAGGCGGGCAGGGTCCGGGCGGCGGCCCGTACGGCGCGCGCGGCGGCGGGCTCGGCCCCCAGGGGCTCCGCCCGCGCCAGACGGCCCAGGGCGCGGGCGAGCTTGGCCGGCCCGCGCATCGGCGGGACCGGGCCGGGGATCGCGTCGGGCGGTGTCCGGTGCAGGGAGGCCAGCAGCCGGCCGGCCTCCTCCCAGGGCGCGTCCGCGGGGCGCTCCGGATCGACGGGAGCGCCGTAGGGCCAGAGGGAGGCGGGCCTGCCGTGCACGGACCCGGTCCCGGGGCGCAGGGGCGCCAGCAGCACCCCGGCCAGGGCCGGGTGGGCGGCGATCCCCAGCCGTACGGCGAGGGCGTCCCGGTCCGCGTCCTCGGCGTGCGCCTTGGCCACGGCGGCCCCGCAGCGCACCACGGTCCCGTCGTGCCGGTCGGCGAGCAGCTCGTACTCCCGGCGGCGGCCGTCCGAGGCCCAGGCCGCGAGGGCGGCGGGCAGTGCGGGGCGGCTCACGCGCCCGGCGGTTCGTCGCTCCAGCGGAACCAGGCCTCCTCGCCGTCGATGTGCAGCAGGAAGTCGGCGACGGGCCCGTTCGGCGACACCAGGGCCAGGGCCTGCGGGATGGGCTCGTACGCGGCGTCGAAGCGCTCGTCGTGGACCTCCGCCTCCAGGAGCGCCAGGACCGCTTCGAACCAGGGCCTGACCTCGGCGAAGGCGGGCTCGGGCGTGAACCTGCCGCGGAGCCACGGGAAATCGGCCTCCGTGATGGTGATGGTGCCCAGCAGTGCGCCCCGGCGCATGAGCCGCCACCCGCCGTCGTTCCCGGTCATCGGCCCTCCCTCTTCCGGGGGAAGGGTACGGCGGCGGCGCGGGCGGGCGCGAAAAAGGGTGCTGCCCGTCCGACTCCCCAGTCGTACGGGCAGCACCCTTCACCTGCCGTCCGTCGTCACGCCCCCGTCCCCACGGGGTGTGACCGGCCGATTCCCGGGCCGCTCTCCCGGTCTGTGGCGCCGCTCAGCGCCCCAGCATCGCGCCCACGGACGACGCCTGTGCCGCCACCTGGTCGAAGCCTCCGAAGAGGAAGAGCAGGAGGGCGGCCAGGGGGAGCACCATCGCGGCGGCCACCAACGGGTGCCGCGTGCCGGACTCATGGCCGTTGAACGCGAATGCCTTGCGTCCCTGCCGTGCGGTGTCCGCCATGGTCCTCTCCCTGTCGTTGACAGCGGCGGGCTCGTGACCTCGGGGGACGAGTGCGCCACCCGCCGCTTGTCTTCAACACTAGGCGCGCGGGGGCTTCCCGGCCTCATGCCCTCGTACCCATTGCCGGGCCTCCATGAGGATGACGGACAGCGGTCGGTGTACTCCCCTGGGTGGAGACCGCTCCCCCGGTGTCGGGGTCTTCCCGGAGGGGGTCAGCGCAGGGTGGTGACTTCGCTCACTTCCGTCACTCCCTGTTGATGTGAGTACGCCGGTGGGGCGCGGGCACGACCGGCCCGCCGGTGCACGCCGTACGGCCGCCCGCGACCCGGGCCCGGACGACCATGATCGCCCAACCCCCTTGCCCGGGGCCCGGATTGATCAAGCGGTCCGTCCCGGTGCCCGGACCGGCACGAATCCTTGAGGGTCCCTCAAGTGTGCTGCTGCGCACTGACGATCGAATCCCCCGGCGAGGGCGCGGCCTCTGAGCGCTCATGCCGGATGGTCCGTAAGCTGTGCCACGTCAACAGGACGACCGGTCAGCGGGGTGGACATGGCGATGATGCGGCTCCGGCGCGAGGACCCGCGTGTCGTCGGCTCGTTCAGACTGCACCGACGGCTCGGCGCCGGCGGCATGGGCGTGGTCTACCTGGGATCGGACCGGCGGGGGCAGCGCGTCGCGCTCAAGGTCATCCGGCCGGATCTGGCCGAGGACCAGGAGTTCCGCTCCCGGTTCGCCCGCGAGGTGTCCGCCGCCCGCCGCATCCGCGGCGGGTGCACCGCACGCCTGGTGGCGGCGGATCTGGACGCCGAGCGGCCGTGGTTCGCGACCCAGTACGTCCCCGGGCCCTCCCTGCACGACAAGGTGGCCGAGGAAGGACCCCTGGCGGCCGCGCAGATCGCCGCCATCGGTGCCGCGCTCTCCGAGGGCCTGGTGGCCGTGCACGAGGCCGGGGTCGTCCACCGCGACCTCAAGCCCTCGAACATCCTCCTCTCCCCCAAGGGCCCTCGGATCATCGACTTCGGGATCGCCTGGGCCACCGGGGCGAGCACCCTGACCCACGTGGGAACGGCCGTGGGCTCCCCCGGCTTCCTCGCGCCCGAACAGGTGCGCGGCGCCGCCGTCACCCCCGCCACGGACGTCTTCGCCCTCGGCGCCACCCTCGCCTACGCGGCGACGGCGGACTCGCCCTTCGGGCACGGCAGTTCCGAGGTCATGCTGTACCGGGTGGTGCACGAGGAGCCGCACCTCGTCGGGGTCCCGGACGCGCTGGCGCCCCTCGTACGGGCCTGCCTGGCCAAGGATCCCGAGGAGCGGCCCAGCACGCTCCAGCTGTCGATGCGGCTCAAGGAGATCGCGGCCCGCGAGGCGCAGGGCCTGTCCGACGGGCGCCCGCCGGTGCAGCGGGCCCGCGTGGAGCGGCCGACGGGCCGGCTCGCGGAGGAGTACGCCGACCAGCGCACGGAGCGTCGTACCGGCGGCTCGAGCGCGCCCCGGCCCCAGGGCGGACCTCCCTCGCGGCCCTCGTCCTCCCGCAATCCGCGCACTCCGGGCGGCCCGTCCTCCCGGCCGACGGGGGGGCGTACGGGCGGCCGCCCGGGCCCCCGGACGACGGGGACGGGCCGGCGGCCCTCGCGGCCCGACCCGAAGCTGATGCGGCAGCGGCTGATCGTGTTCGTCGTGGTCACGCTGATCGTGGCGCTGGGCATCGCCGCCGCCCAGCAGTTCTGACCCGGGGCCCAGAGCCGGGGCCCGGGGCGCGGCCGCTACGCGCCGGCGCGGCCCTGGGCCACCGCGTAGAAGGCCACCGCGGCCGCGGCGCCCACGTTCAGCGAGTCCACGCCGTGCGCCATGGGGATGCGCACCCATTCGTCGGCGGCGACCAGCGCCTGCGTGGACAGGCCGTCCCCTTCGGCGCCGAGCATCAGCGCGACCCGGTCCAGGGACTGGGGGGCGGCCGCGTCGATGGGCGAGGCCTTCTGGTGCGGGGTGAGGGCCAGCAGCTTGAAGCCGGCCTCGCGGACCGAGTCCAGGCCCTTGGGCCACGCGTCCAGGCGGGCGTAGGGGACGGAGAACACCGCGCCCATGGAGACCTTCACCGAGCGGCGGTAGAGCGGGTCCGCGCAGTCGGGCGACAGCAGCACCGCGTCCATGCCGAGGGCGGCGGCGCTGCGGAAGATGGCCCCGATGTTGGTGTGGTCGTTGACCGCTTCCATGATGACGACGCGGCGGGTGGTGGCGAGGAGCTCCTCGGCCGTCGGCAGCGGCTTGCGCTGCATGGAGGCGAGGGCGCCGCGGTGCACGTGGTAGCCGGTGACGCGTTCGGCGAGCTCCGGGCTGACGGCGTAGACCGGGGCGGGGAGTTCGTCGATGACATCGCGCATGACGTCGACCCACTTGGCGGAGAGCAGCATCGAGCGCATCTCGTACCCGGCGTCCTTGGCCCGTCTGATGACCTTCTCGCCCTCGGCGATGAAGAGGCCTTCCGCGGGCTCGCGCCTGCGCCGGAGTTCGACGTCGGTCAGGCCCGTGTAGTCGCGCAGGCGCGGGTCGTCGGGGTCTTCGACGGTGATGAGATCAGCCACAGGGTGATACTGCCTTGTCCTGGGTGCGGTGCCAACGGCCTGTCAGGCGCTGGTGCCGGGGCGGGCGCCGGGGTCGAGGACGGTGACGACCTCGCCGATGACGATGACGGCGGGCGGGCGGACCTCCTCGGCGCGGACCGTCTCCCCGACGGTCGCGAGGGTGGCGTCCACCCGGCGCTGGGTGGCGGTGGTGCCCTCCTGGATCACGGCGACGGGGGTCCCGGCGGGCTTCCCGTGGCGCACGAGGGCCTCGGCGATCGAGCCGATCTTGTCGACGCCCATGAGGATGACGAGGGTGCCGGTGAGTTTGGCGAGGGAGGCCCAGTCCACGAGGGAGCGCGGGTCCTCGGGGCCGACGTGGCCGCTGACCACGGTGAACTCGTGGGCGACGCCCCGGTGGGTGACCGGGATGCCGGCGGCGCCGGGCACCGAGATGGAGCTGGAGATGCCGGGGACGACGGTGCAGGCGATGCCGGCCTCGGCGAGCGCCTGGAGCTCCTCCATGCCGCGGCCGAAGACGTACGGGTCCCCGCCCTTGAGGCGGACCACGGCCTTGCCGGCCTTGGCGTGCTCGATCAGGGCGCTGTTGATGGCCTCCTGGGCCATGTACCGGCCGTACGGGATCTTCGCGGCGTCGATGACCTCGACGTGCGGGGGGAGCTCGTCGAGCAGGTCGCGGGGGCCGAGCCGGTCGGCGATGACGACATCGGCCTCGGCGAGGAGGCGGCGGCCGCGCACGGTGATGAGGTCGGGGTCGCCGGGGCCGCCGCCGACGAGGGAGACGCCGGGGGTGTGGGCGCGGGCCGCCGTGAGGGAGCCGTCGCGCAGTCCTTCGACGACCGCGTCACGGACGGCCGCGGAGCGGCGGGGGTCGTTGCCGCTGAGCACGGCGACGGTGACGCCCTCCACCCGGCCGGTGGCCGGGGTCCAGGCGGTGGCGGCCTCGGCGTCGTCGGCGCGGACGCACCAGATCCGCTCGCGCTCGGCTTCGGCTGAGGCCCGGTCGTTGGCCTCGCGGTCCCGGGTGGCGATGAGTGCGTACCAGGCCGCGGCGAGGTCCCCGTCCTCGTAGCGGCGGCGCTCCCAGCAGATCTCGCCGGTCTCGGCCATGGCGTCCACGGAGGGGGTGGCGGAGGGCGAGATGAGGACGATCTCGGCGCCGGCCGCGATGAGCGCGGGCAGGCGGCGCTGGGCGACCTGTCCGCCGCCGATGACGACGACACGGCGGCCGGCGAGCCTCAGGCCGACGGGGTACGCGGGGTGTTCAGCCATGGCGGTGCGGCTCCTGAGTGGCGGCGGTGGTTCTCTGCGAGCGTGCCGCTGCGACGCTGGAGCGGCTGGGTTGACGTGCGGTTTCCGGTGTCCGGGTCCACGATACGACCCGCGGGGTCGGGGGTCCCGGCAGGGGCGAGGTCATGGGGGGACCCTGGGGCCCCGCCCCAGGCCCGCGCCCCGAACGCCGGCGGGGCTGAATTCTGGCTGAGCCGGGCGCACCGGTGCTGCCGGCAGGCTGGATCGCGCGGAGCGCGATGACCAGCCCCGCCGTGGGTCCGGGGGCGGAGCCCCCGGTGGCGGCGCCGCAGCGGCTACTTCTCGGTGACGCCCGCCGAGTCGAACGTGGCGACCTCGTGCATCGCGCGGGCCGCGCTCTGCACCAGCGGGAGGGCCAGCAGGGCGCCCGTGCCCTCCCCGAGGCGGAGGTCCAGGTCGACCAGGGGGCGCAGGCCGAGCTTGTTCAGGGCCGCGACATGGCCCGGCTCCGCACTGCGGTGGCCCGCGATGCACGCCGACAGGGCCTCGGGGGCGATGGCCCGGGCCACCAGGGCGGCCGCGCCCGCGCTCACGCCGTCCAGGATGACCGGGGTGCGCAGGGAAGCTCCGCCGAGGAGGAGGCCGACGATCGCCGCGTGCTCCAGGCCGCCGACGGCCGCCAGGACGCCGATCGGGTCCGCCGGGTCCGGCTGGTGGAGGTCCAGGGCGCGGCGTACGACCTCGACCTTGCGGGCGTGGGTCTCGTCGTTGATGCCCGTGCCGCGGCCGGTCACCTCGGCCGGGTCGACCCCGGTGAAGACCGAGATCAGCGCGGCGGACACGGTGGTGTTCGCGATGCCCATCTCGCCGGTGAGCAGGGCCTTGTTGCCCGCCGCGACCAGGTCGCGGGCGGTCTCGATGCCGACCTCGATGGCCGCGACGGCCTCCTCGCGGGTCATCGCCGGACCGGTGGAGAGGTCGGCGGTGCCCGGGCGGACCTTGCGCGGGAGCAGGCCGGGGGTGGCGGGCAGGTCACCCGCGACACCCACGTCGATCACGCAGACCTCGGCGCCGACCTGGTTGGCGAAGGCGTTGCAGACGGCGCCGCCGCCCAGGAAGTTGGCCACCATCTGGGTGGTGACCTCCTGCGGCCACGGAGTGACGCCCTGGGCGTGCACGCCGTGGTCACCGGCGAAGATCGCGACGGCCGCGGGCTCCGGGATCGGCGGCGGGCAGACCCGGGAGAGGCCGCTGAGCTGGGCCGAGATGATCTCCAGCATGCCCAGGGCCCCGGCGGGCTTGGTCATGCGCTTCTGCCGCTCCCACGCCTCGCCGAGCGCCTTGGCGTCGAGCGGGCGGATGCCGGCGACGGTCTCGGAGAGCAGGTCGTGCGGCTCTTCGCCGGGCAGCGCGCGGCGCCCGTACGTCTCCTCGTGGACGACCCAGGACAGCGGGCGGCGCTGGGACCAGCCCGCCTGCGCGAGCTCGGGCTCCTCGGGGAACTCGTCGACGTACCCGACGCACAGGTAGGCGACGACCTCCAGGTGCTCCGGCAGGCCGAGCGCGCGGACCATCTCGCGCTCGTCGAAGAAGCTGACCCAGCCGACACCGAGGCCTTCGGCGCGCGCGGCGAGCCAGAGGTTCTCGACGGCGAGGGCCGAGGAGTACGGGGCCATCTGCGGCTGGGTGTGCCGGCCGAGGGTGTGGCGGCCGCCGCGGGTGGGGTCGGCGGTGACGACGATGTTCACCGGGGTGTCGAGGATGGCCTCGATCTTGAGTTCCTTGAACTGCTTCGCCCGGGCCTTGGGCAGGGAGTTCGCGTAGGCCTCGCGCTGGCGCTGGGCGAGCTCGTGCATCGTCCGGCGGGTTTCGGCGGAGCGGATGACGACGAAGTCCCAGGGCTGGGAGTGGCCGACGCTGGGCGCGGTGTGGGCCGCTTCCAGGACGCGGAGCAGCACCTCGTGCGGGATCGGGTCGGTGCGGAAGCCCTTGCGGATGTCGCGGCGCTCGCGCATGACGCGCAGGACGGCTTCGCGCTCGGCGTCGTCGTAGGCGGGAGCCGGGTCGCCTGCGGCGGGCTCGGCGGGCAGGAACTCGGGCTGGGCTTCGGTCTCGGCTTCGGCGGCCGGGGGCTCGGCCTCCACCGGCTCGGTTTCCGCCGGGGCCTGTGCGTGGACCGGCTCCGCCGCGAGGGGCTCCACCGTGACGGGCTCGGCCGGGGCCGCCGCGAGGGGCTCCGCCGGGGCGGCCGGGACGGGCTCCGCCGGGACGGGCTCCGCGGCCGCGGGCTGCGGCTCCGCGGCCGGCGCCTCGGGCTGGGCCGGCACGGGTGCCGGCGTGACGAGGGCGGCCGGCTCGGCGGCGGCCGCCTCGGGCTGGGCCGGCACGGGGGCCGGCGTGACGAGGGCGGCCGGCTCGGCGGCGGCCGCCTCGGGCTGGGCCGGCTCGGGCTGGGCCGCCTCCGCGGGCGTCGGCCCGGCGAAGGGCTCGGCGAGGGCCTGGGCGTGCTCCGGCGCCGGAACCACCGCTTCCGCGGGGGCGGGCGCCGGGACGAACTCCGGCTCGGGCTGCGGTTCCGGGGCGGCGGCCTCGACCGGGACGGGGGCCGGGGCGGGCTCCGGTTCGGCGACGGGCGCCGGCGCGGCCTCCGGCTCGGGCGCGGCCGCCACGACCGGCTCGGGTACGGCGGCCAGGACCGGCTCGGGCGCGGCCGCCACGACCGGCTCGGGTACGGCGGCCAGGACCGGCTCGGGCGCGGCCGCCACGACGGGCTCCGGCACGGCGGGGGCGACCGGCTCCTGCACGACGGCGACAACCGGCTCCGCCTCCGGCACGACGGCAGCGACCGGCTCCTGTGCGGCGGCCACGACCGGCTCCGGCTCAGGGACGGCGACCGGCTGGGGCTCGGGCTGGGCCTCCGGCTGGGCTTCGGGTTCGGCGGCCTCGGGAGCCGGGACGGCGACCGGCGCCGGCTCCGGGGCCCAGGGGGCGCCGGCCTGCGGCGGGATGTCGGTCAGCTGCGGCGCGGGGGCCGCGGGGAGGTCCAGGTACTCCGGACCCGTGGCCGGCGGGCCGGACCGGCGCACGGGCGCGGGCGCCGCGGCGGGACCCCGGTCCGCGAGGGACCGTACGACTCCGCCGGTGGCCTCGGGCACGGGCGGACCCATGTGCAGCGGACGCCGGACCGGGGCGGCGGGGGCGGCCTGGGCCGGCGCGGCGGGCGGAGGCACGACGAGCCCGCCGAGGTCGAGGGCGCCGGAGTCACGGCCGCCGGTCTCGTGGGCGCCGGCGCCGTAGGACGGGAACTCGGGGTACGCGGCCGGCTCGTGGTAGGCCGGAGCCTCCTGGTAGGCCGGCTCGGTGCCGTACGGCGCGTCCCCGTAGAGGGAGGGCTCGACGGGGAAGGCGGGGGCCGGCGGGACCACCTGCGGGTCGCTCCACGCGCCCTGGCCGCTCGGCATCAGGAGCAGTTCCTCGTCCTCCGGCCCGGCCGGGTCGTCCACGAGGTCCTGGAAGGCGTAGCCGGCGGGCAGCGGGGGCTGGAGCTGGACCTGAGCGGGGATGCCCTGCTGATCCACCATGCCCGCGTTGTCCGGGTGACCCTCGCCCGGGACCTGGCCGGTGTCAGTCATGCGTACCCCTCGCCCATCGGTTCTGCCTCTTCGATCGCCCGGTCGCCACGAGGCCTCCCCGCCGGACTTCCGTGCGGGGCCGCCCTGCGGCGCCCTTGCCGCACGTGCGCCTGCGCGACAACCACTAAGCATTGTCGCGCCCGTTCGCCACCGCGGCGGCCATAACCGCCACGGTCCGCTGTGGACTGCGCCACGTCGCGCGTCGTCCGGTGCCGCGATGCCCGAATCGTCCAGGGCAGTACGACGATCGGCCAGCCTACCCCGGCCCCGCGCTCAGCGGGTCCTGGGGCGCTCGGCAGCCAGGAGGAAGACGACGGAGCGCTCCTGTTCGGCCCAGGTACGGGTGTCCAGGCCCACGGACTGGAGCAGCGCGCACTCGACGGCGTACCCGTGTTCGGTGAGGGAGCGGCCGATGGCCTCGGCCTCGTCGCGGGTGGAGGCGTGGCTGACGATCCGTTCGGGGCGGCGGTCGGCGACGGCGGCGACGACCGCGGCTCCCCCGCCGCCCACGCGTACGACGTCGGGCTCGGGGAGGTTCTCCAGGACGTGGGGGGCGCGTCCGGCGATGACCTGGATCTGCACTCCGCGCTGTCGGGCGGCGGCAGTTGTCCGTGCGCAGGCCTCCGGGTCGGCGTCGACGGCGATGACGGCGGCGCCGAGTACCGCGGCGTCCACGGCGACGCCGCCGGAGCCGGCTCCGATGTCCCAGACCAGGTCGCCGGTGCGCGGGCCGAGCCGGGCGAGCTGGGCGGCCCGCAGCTGGGCCGACTCCCCTTCCCCGGTGTCCGGCTGGGGGCGGGCCCAGCCGCGGTCGCCGGGGCGGGCCCGCTCGGAGCTCTGGCCGAGCAGCCAGCCGGGCTCGGCGTCCAGGGCCTGGCCGGCTCCGCCGCCGATGACGATGACGACGTTGGGGTCGCGCCAGGTGTGGTCGGCGGCCTTGTCGGAAGTGAGGACGCTCACCTGTTCCCGGTCGGTGCCCAGTTCCTCGCAGATGACGAAGGTGCGGTGGACCCCGTCGAGGAGCAGGGCGAGTTCGGCGGGGCCGGCCCCGGGCGAGGTGAGGACGGCGACCTTGCCGTGGGCCCGGATGACGTTGACGGCGCGGCGCAGGGTGCGGGGGTGGGCGACGACGACCTGGGCGTCGTCCCAGGGCATGCCGGCTCGGGCGAAGGCGGCTGCGACGGAGGAGACGGCCGGGACGACCTCGACCTCCAGGCCGTGCTCCGGGGCGCGCAGGGTGCGTACGACGCCGAAGAAGCCGGGGTCGCCGTCGGCGAAGACGACGGCGGTGCCGCGGTGGCCGGCGATGCGGCGGGCGGCGAGGCCGAGGCTGCCGAGGCGGATGCGCTCCGCGGTGGGCGGGACCTCGGGGAGCGCGAGGTGGTGGGCGGCGCCGGCCACCAGGGTCGCGGCGGAGAGCGCGGACCGGGCTGCCGCGGTCAGGGGCGAGCCGTCCCAGCCGATCACCGTGACCCGGTCGGCCATCGTCGTCTGTCTCCTGGTGCGGGAGGGGCCACCTCGCTGCGGTGGCCGGCGGAGGGCGAAGCTTCGCCGAGGGTGTCGGGCACGGTGAGACTACCTGGTCATCGGGTCAGTTCCCGGTCCGCGCCGTCGGCTCGGTCGACGGAGTAGGCGTCGTATCCGTCATAGCCGTCGTAGTCGCCGTAGCCGTCCGCGTCGTCGAGGTCCTCGGGGACGAGGCTCCAGACGATGAGGTCGGTGCGGGTGTCGGTCCAGCTGCCGTCGGCCGCCTGGGTGCGCACTATCCAGGCGTTGCGCAGGACTCCCTCGCTGATGCAGCCGATCTTCTGCGCCACCTGCTGGGAGGCGGTGTTGTCGGCGGGCGTGCGCAGTTCGAGGCGTTCGAAGCCCTGGTCGCGGAAGAGCCAGCGGGTCACCGCGAGTACGGACTCGCTGGCGTAGCCCTCGCCGCGGGCCCAGGGGGCGGTGAGGTAGCCGACCTCCGTGGCGCGGGTGCGCCAGTTGGTGTTCTGGAGGTGGACGATGCCGACGAGGCGCTGGGTGAGGAACTCGGTGACGGCGAAGACGATGCCGCGGCCCTCGGTGCGCTCGGCGTGCGAGAGGCGGGTGGCCCAGCGGCGGGCGTCGGCCCGCGTGTAGGGGTGCGGTACCGAGGTCCAGGCGGTGACGCCCTCGTCGTTCATCATCTCGGTGAGCGCGGTGACGTCCTCTTCCTCGAAGGGGCGCAGCACCAGCCGGTCCGTGCTGATGGTGACGTCCGGGAAGGTGGTAGTCATGCGCAGCTCCATGCCTGAGACCGTGGTGCGGGACCGTTTGTGCGGGTCGTAGGCCACAGCATGCAGCATCGGCCGGTGGAAGTGCAGGGCCGGGGTTGCCCGGAAGCGGGCAGGGCTCGGCCCCGCGCGCCGACGGGAGCGTGCGGGGCCGAAATGCCTGACGGCCGGGGTTCAGGAGGCGGGGGCGGCGAAGGCCGGGACGACCGAGCCCCGGTACTTCTCCTCGATGAACTTCTTGACGTCGTCGGAGTTCAGGAGCTTGGCGAGCTTCTGGATCCGCGGGTCGTCCTGGTTGCCGTCCTTGACCGCGAGGAAGTTGGCGTAGGGGTTGTCCTCGGCCTTCTCCAGGGCCAGGGCGTCCTTGGCGGGCGACAGGTCGGCCTCGATCGCGTAGTTGCCGTTGATGACGGCGGCGTCCACGTCGTTCAGGGCGCGCGGGACCGTGGCGGCCTCCAGCTCCTTGAACTCCAGGCCCTTCTTGTCGGTGATGTCGGACAGCTTGGCGCCGGTGCCGACACCTTCCTTGAGGGTGATCAGGTTGTTCGCGGCGAGCAGCTGGAGCGCGCGGCCCTCGTTGGTGGTGTCGTTGGGGACGGCGATGGTCTGGCCGGCCTTGATGTCCGCGAGGGTCTTGACCTTCTTGGAGTAGAGACCGAGGGGCTCCAGGTGCACGTTCGCGACGGGCACGATGGTCGTGCCGTTCTTCTTGTTGAAGTCGTCGAGGTACGGCTTGTGCTGGAAGTAGTTGCCGTCGACCTGGCCCTGCTGGGTGGCGGTGTTCGGCAGGACGTAGTCCGTGAACTCCTTGACCTCCAGCTTGAGGCCTTCCTTCGCCGCGAGCTTGTCCTTGACGAAGTTCAGGATGTCGGCGTGCGGGCTCGGGGAGGCCGCGATGACGAGCGGCTTGCTCTCGTCGGTCTTGCCGCCGTCGGCCTTGGTGGAGGACGGGTCCGAGGAGCTGCCGCAGGCGGTGAGGCCCAGCGCGAGCGCGGTCGCGGTGGCGGCGAGGGCGGTGAGCTTGATGTTCTTACGCACGAAGAGTGCCTTTCTTGCATTTTTCATGGTGGTGGCCCAAGCACGACAAGTGCGGGCTTTTCCGAGGGGGAGGTCTTGTCAGCCGGGCTGGCTCAGGCTGTCCGGCCGCGGCGGGCCAAGAGGCGGACCACGCCGTCGCCGATCAGCTGGATCACCGTGACGATGACGATCAGCACGACGACGGTGGCGACCATGAATCCGGTCTCGAAGCGCTGGAAGCCGTAGGTGATGGCCTTGGAGCCGAGGCCTTCGCCGCCGACGGCGCCGGCCATGGCCGAGTAGCCGACCAGGGTGATCACGGTGGTGGTGACACCGGCGACCAGGGAGGGCAGGGCCTGCGGCAGGAGCACCTTGCCGACGAGGGTGGGGATGCCGCCGCCCATGGACTCGACGGCCTCGATCAGGCCGTGGTCCACCTCGCGGACGGCGGTCTCGACGAGCCGGGCGAAGAAGGGGATGGCGCCGATGGCGAGCGGGACGATCATGGCGGTGGGGCCGATGAAAGTGCCCACGACCGCGGTGGTGACCGGGATCAGGAAGATCAGCAGGATGATGAACGGCAGCGAGCGGCCTATGTTCACGATCACGCCGAGCACCTTGTTGAGCGGCCGGTTCTGCAGGAGGCCGCCCTTGTCGGTGAGGACCAGCAGGATGCCGATGGGCAGTCCGCCCAGGACGGTCACCAGGGTGGACCACAGCACCATGTAGAGGGTGTCGTAGGTGCCCTGGCCGAGCAGGGGCTGCATCTCGGACCAGGTCACTTCGCACCATCCTTGACCAGGGAGGCCAGTTCGTCGTCGATCGTGTCGGCCTTGGCGCCGGTGTCCTCCTCGCCGACGACGTCGACCTGGAGTCCCTGTTCGCGCAGGAAGCCCACGGGTACGACGTTGTCCTCGAAGCGGCCGGGCAGTTCGATGCGCATGCGGCCGATCTGGCGTCCGGCGACGGTGTCCATCGCGGCGCCGAGGATCGAGATGTCGATGTTGTACGTGCGCGAGAGCTGCGAGATGACCGGCTGGGCGGCGGCTTCGCCGTGGAAGGTGACGTCGACGACCGTGCGGTCGGGGCCGGTGGCGGCGCCGGTGACGGGGAAGAGCTCGCCCGCCAGCTCGGAGCCGGGGGTGGCGAGCAGCTCGGCGACGGTGCCGGACTCCACGATCCTGCCGCGCTTCATCAGGGCGGCCGAGTCGCAGACGGACTTGACCACGTCCATCTCGTGCGTGATCAGCAGCACGGTGAGGCCGAGCTGCTGGTTGAGGTCGCGCAGCAGCTGGAGGATGGAGCGGGTGGTCTCGGGGTCCAGGGCGCTGGTGGCCTCGTCGGACAGCAGCACTTTGGGGTCGCCGGCCAGGGCGCGGGCGATGCCGACGCGCTGCTTCTGGCCGCCGGAGAGCTGGGTGGGGTAGGCCTTGGCCTTGTCGGCGAGGCCGACGAGGTCGAGGAGTTCCAGGGCCTTGCGGGAGCGCTCGCGGCCGGAGACGCCGAGGATCTCCAGGGGCAGCTCGACGTTGCCCTGGACCGTGCGCGAGGACAGCAGGTTGAAGTGCTGGAAGACCATGCCGATGCGGCTGCGGGCCTCGCGCAGTTCCTTGCCGGCGCGGCGGCCGCGGCCCGCGAGCGCGGTGAGGTCGACGCCGTCGACGCTCACGGTGCCCGTGGTGGGGCGCTCGAGCAGGTTCACGCAGCGGATCAGGGAGGACTTGCCGGCGCCGCTCTGGCCGATGACTCCGTATACCTCGCCCTCGCGGACGTGGAGGTCCACGCCGTCCAGGGCGGTGACCTCGCGGCCACGGGACTGGTAGACCTTCGTGAGGCCCGATGTGGTGATCACAGGATTTCCGTCGCTGTCGAGTGCACGGCTGTGCGGGTGCCGGGCACGGGGCAAACATCTGGGGACGCGCGATACCGGTCTCACCGTCACGAACGGATGGCGTCGGCGCGTGCGCGGGGCAGGAGCGGTCCGGGGAGGCACGGACGGGCTCGGCCGGTCTCGCTTCGGGGCGCGAGGCGTGCGGAAGGGGCCCTCAGAAGGCGCGCATTCGACACATACAACGAGCACCGGGCGTCATCGTCGCCTCGGTCGCAAGGGTGCGGCTGCTCGTCGTGGTCATGGGCCCCAGTAAACCAGACATGTCACTTCACCGATCAACGATGTCCGAATAGCGGACGGAAAGCAGCCGCATACCGGACAAGACCGGGCGCCTTCAGCCATCCGTCCCGAAGGTCAGACCACCCTCGCCGACCTGCACCGACACGGCCGAAAGGTCCCGTACGACCACGTGCGCGTCGAGCTGGGCAGGGGTGTGGGCCTGTGGTCAAGGCCACGGCCCGCATGCCGGCCGCGCGCAGCCGGGCCTTCTCGGCGTGGAGGTTCATGCGTCCGGCAGAGCTCCCGCACAGGGGTGCGCGCATCGGGTCTTTCAGCCCGTAATACCCTCGCTGCATGCTCGACGCCCTGACGGTCGCCATCAGCGTGGCCGCACTCGCCCTCGCCGCCTGGTGCGGCCACGCCGCATGGCGGGACCAGCCCACCAAGGACTGGCACTTCATCGGCATGGCCGTGGTGACGGTGCTGGTCCTGGCCCAGCTGGTGGTCGGTCTGGTCAAGCTGGCCCGGGGCGAGAAGCCCGACGAGGGCGCGGTGATCTTCGTGGCGTACCTGCTGGGCGCCTTCGCGGCGGTACCGGCCGCCGGGATGCTCTCGCTGACCGAGCGGACCAAGTGGGGTTCGGTGACCGTGGCCGCGGGCGCGGTCGTCCTCGCCGTCCTCGAAGTACGGCTCTACGACATCTGGGGAACCACCGGTGCCTGACACGACGACCGCCGCACCCGCCGGGCGCACCCGGCTCGTCTCCGGGCCGGGACTGCTGCTGGTGTGGCTGTACGGGGTGATGGTGGTCGGCGCGGTGTCGCGGTCGGCGTACCAGATCTCCACCGAGTTCGACCGGGCGCCGCTGGCGTACGCGCTGTCGGCCGCGGCGGCTCTGGCCTACGCGTTCATCACGTACTCGCTGGTGCGCGGCGGGGAGACGGCCCGCAGGGCGGCGCTGGTGTGCTGCGCCGCCGAGCTGGCCGGGGTCCTGGCCGTCGGCGTGTGGACGCTGGTGCGGCCCGACTCCTTCCCCGACGCGACGGTGTGGTCGCAGTTCGGGATGGGCTACCTGTTCATCCCGGTGATCCTGCCGATCACCGGGATGCTCTGGCTCCGCAAGAAGCGCTAGCCGCGGTCAGGCACTGACCGCGAAATCGGTGGCGTCCTTGGCTTCCTTCTCCAGGATCACCAGCTGCACGCCGTCCGAGGCCGTGCGGCCGCCGACCTTCGTGTAGCCCGCCTTGCGGTAGAGCCGCAGGTTCGACTCGCTCTTGTGCCCGGTGTGCAGGCGGAAGCGGGTGGGCGCGCCATGCCCCGCCAGGGCCTCCTCGACGGCGCGCAGCAGGCGGGCGCCGAGACCGTGGCCCTGCAGCCGCGGGTGGACGCACAGCTTGGCGATCTTCCCGGTGCCGTCCTCGTCGACGCTGCCGCGCACGGTGCCGACGACCTCGTCGCCGAGCCGGGCCACCAGCACGGTGTCCGACGCCAGCTCCGCCTTGAGGGAGTCCAGGGACTGGGTGAGCGGCTGGATGAGGTAGTTGCCGTAGAGCTCGGCCTCGCGCTGGAAGGCCAGGTACTGCAGTTTGAAGATCTGCTCGGCGTCCTCGGCGGCCGCCGCCGAAATGGTCACGCTCATGCCCATGTGCGCATGCCTCCCGCTCACCTGGTTGCCCGTTGGTCTACCGCTCCTTTCCCCGCAGGCCAGGAGCCGCAACCTCTGCAGCCAGCATTCTGCGCAGACATCCCAGGCAACGGGAACGGACGGGCCCCAAACTTCCTTGTGAGATACCCAACTCTCCTGCGATTTCACGGTAAGTGAGGTCTCTGGGCGAAAGAAGTGCCTTCATGAGCTCCGGACAGCGTCCGGGCAATCGGGCGACCGCAGATCGAAGCGCACGGGTGTCCTCTCCGGTGAGGAGGGCCTCCTCCGGCACCCCGCCCGCGGCCGCGGGGGCCGCGCCCGCCGCGCGGTGCCGGCGGCGGCCGTCCCCGGCAGGGCGGCCGGGCTCATCCGCGGAGGGGTGGCGGTAGTCGTCCCCGGCGTGATGACGAGAGTCGTACGGGATCTCGCGCCGCGCCCGCCTCCGGGCGAGCCGGGCCTCGGCACGCACGGCCCGGCGCAGCCACCGTGCGCGGCCGGTGGGGTCGGGGTCGCGCGGGCCGCTCTCCAGCAGCCTGACCCAGACGGCTTGTTCCAGGTCGGCCGCCTCGACTCCGGTGCCCGGGGCCTCCGCCGCCGCCTCGGCCGAGAGCAGCGGGCCGAGCTTCTCAAAGAGGTCAGCCTTCAACAGGTCCATGCCGGGCGGGACGAGTGGTGCGCGCCCGGCGGTTTCCCCGCCGGGCGCGCACCACTCGTACGGGAAGCTCCGGTCAGCGGTTGACGGGACGCCGGCCCGGGCGGAAGGCCTCCGCCGCGAGGAGTCCGGTGTCCGGGTTGTCGGTGAAGATCCCGTCGATGCCCTGCTCGAAGTAGGTCCGGTAGGCGGCGAACGCGTCTCCGTACGCGGCCGGGTCGGTGCCCTTGCGGAAGTCGGCCGGCAGGAAGCTGTTCTCGTTCCGCGCGGTGTAGGGGTGCAGCA
Source organism: Streptomyces subrutilus (assembly GCF_001746425.1). Lineage (GTDB taxonomy): Bacteria > Actinomycetota > Actinomycetes > Streptomycetales > Streptomycetaceae > Streptomyces > Streptomyces subrutilus_A. Next base: position 1,674,503 of record NZ_MEHK01000001.1, read on the forward strand.
GCAGCCCCTGGGCGTGGGCGTCCTTGACCAGGGTGGTCGGGGTGCCGAGCTTGCCGGCCGCGTCGCGCGGGATGACCAGGTCCAGGGTCGGGCCGATGCCCTGGGCGAAGCCGGCGATCCACCGCAGGCCCTCGGGCTTGACCAGGTCCGCGACCGTGCGCGGGTCCTTGGCCAGTTCGAAGTCCCAGGGGCGGGTGCCCGCCGCGGAGAGCAGGACGACGCGGGGCGCGGAGACCAGCCGGGAGAGCCGCTGGACGCTGGAGGGCTCGAAGGACTGGAGGAAGACGGCCGCATCGCGGCGGTCGCGCCCGTAGCGCCGCAGCAGCTTGGCCAGCGGCTCCTCAAGGCCGAGGCCGAGCGCCCGGAAGTAACTGGGGTGCTTGGTCTCCACGTGCAGCCAGACCTGCTTGTCGCGGCGGCGGCTCTCCCGGTTGGCCCAGCGCAGCACCTCCTCGAAGGTGGGCACCGCCCACTGGCCGTCGTAGAGGGTGTTGCGCTGCCGGACGGCGGGGATGCGCTCCTTCGCACGCAGGGTCTTCAGCTCGGCGAGCGTGAAGTCCTCGGTGAACCAGCCGGTGACCGGGACCCCGTCGATGGACTTGGTGGTCCGGCGCCCCGCGAACTCCGGGTGGTCCGCGACGTCCGTGGTGCCGCCGATCTCGTTCTCGTGGCGGCACACCAGATGCCCGTCCTTGGTGGGGACCAGGTCCTGCTCGATGACGTCGGCGCCCATGTCGAGCGCGAGCTGGTAGGAGCCGAGCGTGTGCTCGGGCCGGTAGCCGCTCGCCCCGCGGTGGGCGATCACCGTCGGGTAGGGCAGGTCCCGGAACCCGCCCTCGCCGTGCCCGCCGCCCGCGGCGGAGGCGGCGGCCGGTCCCGCCGCGAGTCCGGTGATGCCGGTGCCCGCCGCCAGTACGGCCGCGCCGAGGACCGTGCGCCGTGCTGCCCCGCCCTGTGTCATGAGTGCCACTCCCATCGCGAAAAACGCCCGAATCGGCGTGCCGATCGTAGGCGGGGAGGGGTTTACGGAGAGGGTGTCCCGTCGGAACACGGCGGAAACGTGCGTCAACACTGCGTATCCAACTCGTGAACCCGATGTGCGATCAGAGCTGACCCACGAGTATCGTCCTCACCTGCACTACCGCCGCGTGGTGGGTGCGAGAACCGCTTTTCGATGCCGGAGGGCCCACGTTGTTCCGTACGCGCCTCATCAAAGCCACTGTCGGACCGGTCATGCGCCTGATGTTCCGCACCCGTGTGGAGGGCATCGAGAACATCCCGGGTACCGGACCGGTGATTTTGGCGGGCAACCACCTCACGTTCATCGACTCCATGATCCTTCCGCTGGTGTGCGACCGCACGGTCCACTTCATCGGCAAGGACGAGTACGTGACGGGCAAGGGCCTCAAGGGCCGCGCCATGGCCTGGTTCTTCACCGGCTCCGGCATGATCCCGGTCGACCGCGACGGGGCGAACGGCGGGGTCGCGGCCCTGATGACCGGCCGCCGGATCCTCGAAGAGGGCAAGATCTTCGGCATCTACCCGGAGGGCACCCGCTCCCCCGACGGCCGGCTCTACCGCGGCCGCACCGGCATCGCCCGCCTGACGCTGATGACGGGCGCCCCCGTGGTCCCGTTCGCGATGATCGGCACCGACAAGCTCCAGCCCGGCGGCGCCGGCATGCCGCGACCGGGCCGGGTCACCGTGCGCTTCGGCGAGCCGATGGAGTTCTCCCGCTACGAGGGCATGGACCGCGACCGGTACGTGCTGCGCGCGGTCACCGACTCGGTGATGGCCGAGGTCATGCGGCTGTCGGGCCAGGAGTACGTGGACATGTACGCGACCAAGGCGAAGGCGGCCTGAGCCCGTCTCACTGCCGCTGGAGTGACCGGCTGACGCCCGCCGCCGTGGTGGTGGCGAGGATCCAGCCGGTCACGATCAGCAGGTACGACAGCCACTGGTACCAGCCGCTCGGCGCGTAGGCGGACTCCTGCCCGAAGCTGATGATCGGCACCAGCAGGTCGATCGTGTAGAAGACCGCGTTGAAGTCCGGGGCCTCGCCCGGCTTCAGGGGCCGCGGCGGCTCCAGGCCGTAGGCGACCGCCCCGGTCAGCAGCAGGGCCGCCAGCCAGCCGACCGCCCGCAGCGGCCGGAAGCCGTAGCCGACGGTGACGTCCTGGAGCTTGCCCCACAGCCGGGCGTGCCGGGGCAGGGTGCGGCGGTGCCTGCGCAGCTTGGCGAGCTGGACGGTCCGGGCGGCGGCCTCGTCGCCCGCCGTACGGTAGGCCGCGGCGAGCTGCTCGTAGGCGTACGGGAGGTAGCCGGACTCCTCGCGCTCCAGGGCCGGCAGCCGCTGCTCGGCGGGCAGGTGGGGGCTCATCGCCCGGTAGCTGAGCCCGGCCAGTCGCACGGTGCCCGGCCAGGCCTCGGGCTCGACGTGCAGCAGGTCGAACTGGGAACGGCGCAGGTTGACCGTGCCCTGGATGGTCTCGCAGTCCCGTAACCAGACCTCGCCGATGGTGCAGCTGCTGGCCCGCAGGGCCACCCCGCCGGGATTGACGAACCGGGCGTACGCGAAGTTGAGCTGGCCCGGTATGCGGGATCCGGTGAGGTTGACCCGGCCGAGCAGCTCCGCGCGCCTCGCCCGCAGGTCGGTGCCGACGGTCACGGTCTCCGCGTGCAGGGCCGTGCCGCCGGGCTCGTGGAGACGGGCGTCGTCGAGGTTGATCTGGCCTCCGACGACCGCGCCGTTGACGCGCGTCTGGCCGTGTACGGTCAGCCCGAAGGCGATGATGTCGGTGCCGATGGCGGCGTGGTTGAGCTGGAGCGGTGCTTCGCCGGCCAGTTCGCCCCCGACCGGGCCGATCACGGCGGACTGGAGGAAGAGGCCGCCGGATATCTGGGCCCCCGCGAGTCGCACCGGTCCGCTGATCCGGCAGCAGGACAGCCGCAGCACGACCTCGACGCGGACGGTGGACGCGGTCAGGCCCGGCAGGGCCGACTCGGTCAGCACGAGGGCGCGCAACCGTGCCCCGTAGAGCCCTGGTTTGCGCTCGAACCAGCAACCGCGCATCCGCATCGGGACGTCGATCGCCGCGTACTTGAGGTCCAGTTTCCCGGTGACCTTGGCACCCTTGATCTTGAGACCGGCGACTTGGCCGGCCACGCTGGGCCCGTTCAGCAGCAGCGCCATGAGCACCTCGGCGCGCACGGTGCGCTCCGGACCCCAGGCGGCTCCGTCGGCCGCGTCCTCGTCGGGGGTTTCCCGGAAGTCGACGCCTTCCCCGCGCGGGAAGGCGTCCCATACGCGGCGCTCGGCCGGCGTCAGCTCGTTGATCTCCATCGCCGGGATGGTGTCCCGCGGTTCGACGGACTGTCAACTCCGGGCGGAACAACAGCTCCTGGCGGGACGTCAGTGCTCGACGCCGTCCTGGAGCTTCTGGCCCTTCAGCAGGAACCAGGCGGCCGCCGCAGTGGCCAGCAGGACGGCCGCGCCCACTCCCGAGGCCAGCCGCAGGCCGTCCGTGAAGGCCTCCTGAGCCGCTCCCACCAGCTGTCCGGCGGTCTGCGGGTCCAGTGCCTTGGCGGCCTCGACGGCCCCGCCGAGGGATTCGTGGGCGGCGTCGGCGACGGGTCCGGCGACCGAGGCGGGGGCGGTGAAGCCCTGGTAGACGCCGGTCACGATGGAGCCGAGCAGGGCGATGCCGAGGGCGGCGCCGAGTTCGTACGCCGTCTCGGAGACGGCCGAGGCCGAACCGGCCTGCTCCTTGGGAACGCTGGAGAGGATCACGTCGGCGGTGACGGTGAAGGAGAATCCGGCGCCGAGGCCGACGATGAGCAGGGCCGCGCCGAGCAGCGGGTAGCCCGACTCCTTGTGGATCACGGTGAGCACGGCGAGGGCCAGGCCGATCGCGGCCAGGCCGCCGGCGACGACGGAGCGCACCGAGTACCGGCGGGCGTACCGGCCCGCGGCCAGACCGGTGACCACCGCGCCGATGGCGGCGGGCAGTTCGGCCAGGCCCGCCTCCAGCGGGTCGCGGCCCTGGACGAGCTGGAGGAACTGGGAGAGGAAGAAGACCAGTCCGGAGAGCCCGAAGACGGTGAGCAGGTCGGCGAGGACCGCGCCGGAGAACCCGCGGTGCTGGAAGAGCCGCATGTCCAGCAGCGGGGACGGCAGGCTGAACTGGCGGCGGACGAAGGCGTACAGGCTCGCGGCTCCGATGACGGCGGCGGCCCAGACGCCCCAGGTCACGCCGTGGGTGGCGACTTCCTTGACGGCGTAGACGACGCCGATGACGCCGACCAGGGACAGGCCGACGCTGAACAGGTCCCACGGGCCCGCCACCGGGTTCTTGGACTCGGGCAGCAGCTTGATTCCCACGACGACGAGGACGAGCATCACGGGGAGGTTGATGAGGAAGACCGAGCCCCAGTAGAAGTGCTGGAGCAGGGCTCCGCCGACGACCGGGCCGACGGCCGCGCCTGCCGAGGCGGTGGCGCCCCAGATGCCGATGGCGAGGCTGCGCTCCCTCGGGTCGTGGAAGATGTTGCGGATCAGCGCGAGGGTGGACGGCATCAGGGTGGCGCCGGCCACGCCGAGCAGGGCCCGGGCGACGATCATCATCTCGGGACTGGTCGCGTAGGCGTTGAGGACCGAGACGGCGCCGAAGGCGGTGGCGCCGACCAGCAGCAGCTTCTTGCGGCCTATGCGGTCGCCGAGGGAGCCCATGGAGACGAGCAGTCCGGCGATGACGAAGGAGTAGATGTCGCCGATCCACAGCAGCTGCGTGCCGGAGGGCTTGAGGTCCTCGCTGAGGGAGGGCGTGGCCAGTCCGAGTACGGTGGCGTCCACCGCGACCAGCAGCACGGCCAGGACGAGCACGGAGAGCGCGAGCCAGCGCCCGGGGCTCTTGGCCTCCGTCCCCTTCGTCAGGCTCGACTGCGCGGTTCCGGTCATTTCTCCACACTCCGTCGTGCGCCACCGAGCAGCAGCTCGATGATCATGTACTGAAAGTCCTTGGCGGCGACCCGGCCGTCCACGATGGCCCAGGCGCAGGTGCCGATGAGCCCGTAGAGGGCCTCGGTGAGCCAGGCGGGGCTCAGGTCGATCCGGATGTCGCCCTCGGCCTGGCCGCGCCGGAAGAGCGCGCCGACGCGGGCGTCGAGGCGGGACCAGCCCTCGTTGATCTGGTCGCCCTCGAAGAGCTGGTTCTCGGTGACGAGGAAGGCCAGCAGCTGGGCGTTGGGCTCCGCCTCGGCGACGAGCCGCTTGAGGGCGTCCACGGCCGTGCCCTCATCGAGGCGGGCGTTGTCGAAGGCCACTTCGAACTCGCGGATGCCGAGTTCCTCGAGGGCCCGTACGAGGGCGTCGCGCCCGGCGAAGTGCCGGTGCAGGGTCGCGCGCCCGATGCCTGCGGCGCGGGCGACCTCATCCATCGTGGCGGTCGATTTGCGGGAGAGCAGGGCCGCCGCGTCACGGAGCACCTGGTCACGATCCATGGCCATGAGACAAGCGTACCCCGAATGAGACGCACCTGTCTCATTCGATCGGAAAATGAGCTGCCGCTCGGCGGCCTGAGAGGAATCCTGCGCACATGAGGCCACTGCTGCTGATCGACGTCGACGGGCCCCTGAACCCCTACGCGGCCAAGGCCCAGCGCCGCCCCGAGGGCTACAGCACCCACCGGATGCGGCCGACAGGCTGGACGGGCGCCGAGAGCGCGAAGCCCCTGCGGGTCTGGCTGAACCACGGCCACGGCGCGGAGCTGCTCGCGCTGGCCCAGGCGTACGAGCTCGTCTGGGCCACCACCTGGAAGGACGAGGCGAACGACTGGATCGGCCCGCAGCTGGGCCTGCCGAGACTGCCTTTCATCGACTGGCCGGTGATGCACGGCCGGGCGCCGCGCGGCACCTTCTGGAAGACCCAGTACATCCTCGAGTACGCGGGCGCCCGGCCCTTCGCGTGGATCGACGACGACATCACGGCCATGGACCGCGAGTACGTCGAGCGGCTCCACCCGGCCCGGACGCTGTTGATGCGCGTCGACGAACGGATCGGGCTGACCCGGGCGGACTTCGACGCGCTGCGCGACTGGGCCGCGTAGGGGGTGTCCTGGCGATCAGGTGAGGACGGAGGCCAGCAGCCGGGCGGTCTTCGCGACCAGTTCCTCGTCCCTGGGGCCGGCCGGCGCGCCCGGCTTGGTCGTCAGGACCGCCATCACGATCGGAGCGCGGCCGGGCGGCCACACCACGCCGACGTCGTTGGCCACCCCGTACTCGTTCCCGCCGCCGGTCTTGTCCGCCAGGATCCAGTCCGCCGGGAGGCCGGCCTTGAACCGTCCGGTGTTCGTCGTGTTGGCGACCAGCCAGCCGGTGAGCCTCCCGCGGTCCCCGGACGGCAGCGCGTCCCCGAGGAGCAGGCGCGCGTAGGTGCCCCCGATGGCCCGGGGGCTGGTGGTGTCGGTGATCCGGCCGGGTTCCGCCGAGTTCAGTTCGGGCTCCCAGCGGTCCAGCCGGGTGGTGCGGTCCCCGAGCGAGCGGCTGAAGCGGGTGATCGCGGCGGGGCCGCCCAGCGCCTCGAGGAGCAGGTTGGCCGCGGCGTTGTCGCTCAGGCTGACGGCGGCGGCGCACAGGGCCTCGACCGTCATCCCGTCGGCCAGGTTCGCGGGCTTGCCGGTCTCCGGGCCGTACCCGGACTTCTCGACGTACTCCCGCGTGTAGCGGATCCGCCGGGCGAGGAACTCGCCGTCCTCGTCGAGGTCGCGCAGCACCGCCGCGGCGGCGAGCCCCTTGAAGACCGAGCACATCGGGAACCGCTCGTCCGCGCGGTAGGCCACCGTCCGCCCCGTGGCCGTGTCGCGGGCGAACACGCCCAGTCGGGCGGAGTGCTCCCGCTCCAGCTCCCTCAGCCGCCGGGCCGCCGCGCCCGCCGGCTCCGCGGCCTGAGCCGGGACGCCGACGGCCCCGGCCAGGCCGGTGAACAGCACGGTTCCCGTGCCGAGGGCGAGCAACGCGCGCCGGGACGGACCGGCTCCTGAAGTATTCACCATCGTCTCCTCGTCTCCCAAGATCAGGACACCGTCCAACACGCTCCGTGCGGGCCGGACGGTTCCCTGCCGGCGGGGGCCGAGGAGCCGCTACCGCTTGTGCACGGCCCAGGCGTGCTGGATGACCAGGTCCGCCTTCAGCTCGGTCAGCTGGACGGCGACCGCCGAAGGGGCGGTGCCGCCGCGGCCGTTGCGGGAGGCCAGGGCGCCGGGCACGTTGAGGACGGTGCGGACCTCGGGGGTCAGGTGCTCCGAGATCTTCGCGAACTGTTCGTCCGTCAGCCCGTCGAGCTCGATGCCGAGCGCCTCGCACTCCTTGACGCACTCGCCGGCCACCTCGTGGGCGACGCGGAACGGCACTCCCTGCTTGACCAGCCACTCCGCGATGTCGGTGGCGAGCGAGAAGCCGGCCGGAGCCAGTTCCTCCATCCGCTCCCGGTTGACCGTGAGGGTGGCCATCATGCCGGTGAAGGCGGGCAACAGGACCTCGAGGGTGTCGCAGGAGTCGAAGACCGGCTCCTTGTCCTCCTGGAGGTCCCGGTTGTAGGCCAGGGGCAGCGCCTTGAGCGTCGCGAGAAGACCCGTCAGGTTGCCGATGAGGCGGCCCGACTTGCCGCGCGCCAGCTCCGCGATGTCCGGGTTCTTCTTCTGCGGCATGATCGACGACCCGGTGGAGAAGGCGTCGTGCAGGGTCACGAAGGAGAACTCCTTCGTGTTCCAGATGATGATCTCCTCCGCGATCCGGGACAGGTTGATCCCGATCATCGCGGTGACGAAGGCGAACTCGGCGACGAAGTCGCGCGAGGCCGTGCCGTCGATGGAGTTGCCGACCGAGCCCCGTTCGAAGCCCAGCTCGGCGGCGACCGCCTCCGGGTCCAGGCCCAGCGAGGAGCCGGCCAGCGCGCCCGAGCCGTACGGGGAGACCGCGGTGCGCGTGTCCCACTGGCGCAGCCGCTCCGCGTCGCGGGACAGGGACTGCACATGGGCCAGTACGTGGTGGGCGAAGAGCACCGGCTGGGCGTGCTGGAGGTGGGTCCGGCCGGGCATCGCCACGTCGGCGTGCGTCTCGGCGAGGCCGACCAGCGCGTCCTGGAGGTCGGCGATGAGCCCGCCGATGATCCGTGCGTGGTCGCGCAGGTACATCCGGAACAGGGTGGCCACCTGGTCGTTGCGGGACCGGCCCGCACGCAGCTTGCCGCCGAGGTCGGCGCCGAGCCGCTCCAGCAGACCGCGTTCCAGTGCGGTGTGCACGTCCTCGTCGGCGACGGTGCCGACGAAGGTGCCCGCGGCCACGTCGGCTTCGAGCTGGTCGAGGCCCGCGATCATGCGCTCGAGTTCGTCGGCCGTGAGCAGGCCCGCCTTGTGCAGCACCCGGGCGTGGGCACGGGAGCCCGCGATGTCGTACGGCGCGAGGCGCCAGTCGAAGTGGACCGACGCGGACAGCTTCGCGAGGGCTTCGGCGGGCCCGTCCGCGAAGCGGCCGCCCCAGAGCCGGACGTCACCGTTGTTGCTGCTCACAGCTACTGCTCCTCAAGACTGCATGGTGTCGGATGTGCAACCGCCCGCCGATCGCGGAGGTAACGGGGGCGGTCCGTTCGGCTGTGCGCGCGCCTCAGGAGAGGTCGCGGCGCGCGGCGATCTTCGAGGAGAGGCCGAAGATCTCGATGAAGCCCTGGGCCTTGGACTGGTCGAAGGTGTCGCCGGAGTCGTAGGTCGCCAGGTTGAAGTCGTAGAGCGACTCCTGCGACTTCCGCCCGGTGACGACGGCGCGGCCGCCGTGCAGGGTCATCCGGATGTCGCCGGTGACGTGCTGGTTGGCCTCGGTGATGAAGCCGTCCAGCGCCCGCTTGAGGGGGGAGAACCACAGGCCGTCGTAGACCAGCTCGCCCCAGCGCTGCTCGACCTGCCGCTTGTAGCGGGCCAGTTCGCGCTCGACGGTGACGTTCTCCAGCTCCTGGTGGGCGGTGATCAGCGCGATCGCGCCCGGGGCCTCGTACACCTCGCGGGACTTGATGCCCACGAGGCGGTCCTCGACGAGGTCGATCCGGCCGACGCCCTGGGCTCCGGCGCGCTCGTTGAGCTGCTGGATCGCCTGCAGGACGGACACCGGCCGGCCGTCGAGGGCGACGGGGACGCCGGCCGCGAAGGAGATGACGACCTCGTCGGCCTCGCGGGGGACGGCCGGGTTCGAGGTGTACTCGTAGACGTCCTCGATCGGCGCGTTCCAGATGTCCTCCAGGAAGCCCGTCTCGACGGCGCGCCCGAAGACGTTCTGGTCGATGGAGTACGGGGACTTCTTGGTGGTGGCGATGGGCAGGTCGGCCTGCTCGGCGAAGGCGATGGCCTTGTCCCGGGTCATCGCGTAGTCGCGGACCGGGGCGATGCACGTGAGGTCGGGACCGAGGGCGGCGATGCCGGCCTCGAAGCGGACCTGGTCGTTCCCCTTGCCGGTGCAGCCGTGGGCGACGGTCGAGGCGCCGTGCTTGCGGGCGGCGGCGACCAGGTGCTTGACGATGGCGGGGCGCGAGAGGGCGGAGACCAGCGGGTAGCGGTCCATGTAGAGGGCGTTCGCCCGGATCGCCGGGAGGCAGTACTCGTCGGCGAACTCGTCCCTCGCGTCCGCGACCTCGGCCTCCACCGCACCGCAGGCGAGCGCGCGCTTGCGGATGACGTCCAGGTCCTCGCCGCCCTGGCCGACGTCCACCGCCACGGCGATGACCTCCGCGCCCGTCTCCTCGGCGATCCAGCCGATGGCGACGGAGGTGTCCAGTCCGCCTGAGTAGGCGAGTACGACGCGCTCGGTCACGGGCTTCTCCTTACGGTGCGTTCGTTCTCGCGGTCCGTCCAACGGCTGGCATAACTATGCACTGCCCCGTATGTTTCGTCAATCGAGTCCCGCCGCCCCTCCCGCTGACCAGGGCGAATATCAGAGGCGCCCGGCGCCGGCCGACGCCTACGATCGGCAGTCCGCGCCGACGAGGGGGACACATGGGAGCCGAGACGCAGCGCCTGATCGAGGAGGGCCGGGCCGCGGCCGCGGGCCTGATGCGGGGCGAGCGCCTCGGACTCGGCGGTGTCCGCCGCCCCGTCCTGCCCCTGTCCTGGATGGCCTTCGACGCGGAGATCCGGCGGGGCCGCTCCCCCTGGCATCCGGGGCCCCGCGCGGCCGACCGGGTCGAAGTCCGCCTCTGCCACCCCGACGGCCGGATCCGCGAGGCCGCGCTCGCCCTCCCGCGCCTGCCGATGCCGCTCGTCGTGATCCGGTGCGCCGACTGGGCTCCGGCGGTGCGCAAGCGTGCCCGGCAGGTGCTCTCCGCGGCCCTGGCCGCCGACCCGGCACACACCCTGATCGACCTCACCCCGCTCGTCCTGCGGCTGGCCCGGCGCGAGCGGGGCGTCTGGGCGCGCGACCTGTTCGAGGGAGCGCTCCGCGCGGGCCCGGTGCCGGCCCCCTGGTGGCGCCCCGCGCGTCCCGGACAGTGGTGGCGCCCGGCGCGCGCCGCGCGGACGGTGACCGGCGAGGAGCCCGACACCGTCCTGGCCTGGCTGCGCCGCAGCGGCGACCTGCCGACCCGGCGGTTCGCCACCCGCATCACCCTGGACGTCGGACTGTTCGGCGTACGGGAGCTCGCACGGCGCGCCGGCGCCGAGCGGGACCCGGCCACGGCGCTGCTCTGGGGGGATGCCGCCCTGGCCGCGCTCGCCGCCGACGGGCCGGACGACCAGGCGATCGACAGCCTGCTGCACGCGCACATCCCGATGGTGCGCGCCGGCGGGGTCACCGCCCTGCGCCGGGCCGGCCGCGCCGCCGAGGCCGCGGACCACCTGGCGGACCGCTCCGGGCTGGTGCGGGCCTGCGCCCGGTGGCTGGTCCGCCAGGCCGGCGGGGACCCGTACACCCTGTGCCGCGCACTGGTCGAGGACCCGGCCCGCGTGACCCGGTACGCCGTCACCGGCTTCGCCGAGTGCGCCGGGCGGGCGGACGTACCGCTGCTGCGCGCGCTGCTGGAGCGGCCCGGCCGCGACGGAGGCGCCGTACGGGCCGCGGCCGTCGCGGGGCTGCGCGCGCTGGACGCCGATGACGCGGACCTGCTGCGGCCCCTGCTCGACGACCCCTCGCCCGCCGTCGCCCGCGAGGCCTCGCTCGGCCTGGTCCGGGTCGCGGGGCAGCTGCCCGCCGACTGGCTGGCGGCCCGGATCGCGCCCGGGCTCCCCCCGCACACCCGCCGGGCCGCCTACCGGGTGCTGCACGCGCGCGGCGGCATCGACGCGCTGCGGGCCTCCGTGGAGCTGCTCACGGACCCCGACCCGGGGCTGCGGCAGGTCGCCGCGCAGCGCCTGCAGAGCCTGTGGTCCCCCGAGCGGCCGCCCCTGCTGCCGCTGCGCGACCCCGAGGTCGGGGCCCTGCTCGACCGCTGCACCGGCCTGTTCAGCGACCACGTCATGGAGCGGATGCGTTCACAGCTCGGAATTCCGCGTGCGGCGCGGGACCGGATCGGATAATGATCCACATGGGAAAGCTCTACACACGCATAGACGGCCGGCTGCGCACGTTCATCGAAGAGCAGCCGGTCTTCTTCACGGCCACCGCACCGCTCGCCGGTGACGGCCACGTCAACCTGTCCCCCAAGGGCCGGGCCGGAACCCTCGTCGTCATCGACGAGGAGACGCTCGCCTACCTCGACTTCGGCGGCAGCGGCGCCGAGACCATCGCGCACGTCCGCGAGAACGGCCGGATCACCCTGATGTGGTGCGCCTTCTCCGGACCGCCCAACATCGTGCGCGTGCACGGCGACGGCGAGGCGGTCTTCCGCGACGACCCCCGCTGGGCCGGGCTGATCGGCCTGTTCGGCGACGCCGACGGGCCGTCCGCGCGGGCGATCATCCTCGTCCACGCCCGGCGCATCTCCGACACGTGCGGTTACGCCGTCCCCTTCATGGAGTACGGGGGCGAGCGCACCCTCCACGCGGAGTACTTCGGCCGCAAGACCGACGAGGAGTTCGCCGCGTACTGCGAGAAGAAGGAGTACATCGAAAAGAGCCTGGACGGCCTGCCTGCGCTGCCTCTGCCCCTTCCGCCCCGTACCGTCTGACGTGTGCTGCGAACCGCTCTCGTCACGGGCTCACTGATCGTCACCATCCTGCTCCCGCAGGGCTCCGCGAGCCAGGCGCCGCTGCCCCACCGGCTCGCCGACACCGGCGGCGGAAGCCAGCTGATCACCGCCGTCGCGCCCGCCCCCGGTTCCACGACCGGGCGGCTGACGTGGTGGGACCGGCGGGCCGGGAGGTGGTACGAGGCCGGGAGCGCACAGGCCCGCTTCGGGGCGAAGGGCCTCACCGAGGGCGCGACCCGCAGGCAGGGCACGAACACCACCCCGACCGGGCTGTACGACCTCCCGTACGCCTTCGGGATCCGGCGGGCGCCGGCCGGCACGGAGTACCGCTACCGGCGGGTGACCGGGGACTCGTGGTGGTGCCAGGACAACGCGTCCGCCGCCTACAACCGCTGGGTGGAGCCGCTGCCGTCGCACTGCGCGCCGGGCGAGGCTGAGCACCTGGTGACGTACCAGGCCCAGTACGCCCACGCGCTGGTCATCGGCTTCAACTACGCCGAGCCGGTACGCGGCCGCGGCGCCGGGATCTTCCTGCACGTCAACGGCAAGGGGGCGACGGCCGGGTGCGTGTCCGTGCCCCGGCAGGCGATGCGGAAGATCCTGCGCTGGGCGGACCCGGCCCGGCGCCCCCACATCGCGATCGGCACCGAGTCCGGGACGCTGGCGGTGACCCGCTACTAGGTGCCTCCTCCCAGGTGCCTAGCCTTCCTTCTGGGCGAGGCGCAGCAGGTGGTCGGCCAGGGCCTGGCCGCCCGCCGGGTCTCGGCTGATCAGCATCAGCGTGTCGTCGCCCGCGATCGTGCCGAGGATCTCGCGGAGTTCGGCCTGGTCGATGGCGGAGGCGAGGAACTGCGCGGCACCCGGCGGGGTGCGCAGGACCACGAGGTTGGCGGAGGCCTCCGCCGAGATCAGCAGTTCTCCGGAGAGGCGCCGCATGCGCTCCTCCTTCGCCGATTCCCCGAGGGGGGCCTGCGGGGTGCGGAAGCCGCCCTCGCTGGGCACCGCGTAGATCAGCTCTCCGCCGGTGTTGCGGATCTTGACCGCGCCCAGCTCGTCGAGGTCGCGGGAGAGCGTCGCCTGAGTGACGCTCAGCCCGTCGTCGGCGAGCAGCTTGGCCAGCTGGCTCTGTGAGCGGACCGGCTGCCGGTTGAGGATGTCCACGATCCGGCGGTGGCGGGCGGTGCGGGTCTGCGGGACGGCCTGCCCTCCCCCGGACTCCGTCCGGGAGTACCCCCAGTGCTCGTTGTCCTGCGCCTGGCTCATCGTCGTCTCATTCCCCGGATCCGTCCCCGTTGGCCGCGTCGAGGATGCCGGGCAGGTCCCGGAGGAACGCGTCCGCCTCGCCCTGGGACAGGACGTACGGCGGCATGAGCCGTACGACGTCGGGGGCGGGCGCGTTGACCAGGTAACCGGCATCCTGAGCCGCCTGTTGCACCTGAGGTGCGAGGGGCTCGGTCAGCACGATACCCAGCAGCAGGCCGGCACCGCGGACGTGGGAGACCAGCGGGTGCGCGGAGGCCTCGATTCCGGAGCGCAGCCGCTCGCCCCGCGCCTTGACCTGTTCGAGCAGGCCTTCGGCGGCGATGGTGTCGATGACGGCGAGCCCGGCGGCGCAGGCCACCGGGTTCCCGCCGAAGGTGGTGCCGTGCTGGCCCGGCCGGAGCAGGTCGGCCGCGGCTCCGAAGGCGGCCACCGCGCCGAGGGGCAGACCGCCGCCCAGCCCCTTCGCGAGCGTGACGAGATCCGGCTCGACGCCCTCGTGGGCCTGGTGCTCGAACCACTGGCCGCAGCGGCCGATGCCGGTCTGCACCTCGTCGAGGACCAGCAGGGTGCCGGTGGCGCGGGTGATCTCCCGGGCGGCCGTCAGGTATCCGGGGGGCGGGACGACGACGCCGTTCTCGCCCTGGACGGGTTCGATGACGACGAGCGCGGTCTGCTCGGTGACGGCGGCCCGCAGGGCCTCGGTGTCGCCGTACGGGACGTGCGTGACGTCGCCGGGCAGGGGCAGGAAGGGGTCCTGCTTCTTCGGCTGGCCGGTGAGCGCGAGGGCGCCCATGGTGCGGCCGTGGAAGCCGCCCGCGGTGGCGACCATGTGGGTCCGCCCGGTCAGCCGGCCGATCTTGAAGGCGGCTTCGACGGCCTCGGCGCCCGAGTTGCAGAAGAACACCTTGCCGGGGCGGCCGAAGAGCTGGAGCAGCCGCTCGCCGAGCGCGATGACCGGCTCGGAGACGTAGAGGTTGGAGACGTGGCCCAGCGTCCGGATCTGGCTGGTGACCGCCGCGACGACCGCCGGGTGGGCGTGGCCGAGCGCGTTGACCGCGATGCCGCCGACGAAGTCGGTGTAGCGCGTGCCGTCCGCGTCCCAGACCTGCGCGCCCTCACCGCGGACGAGGGCCAGCGCGGGGGTGCCGTAGTTGTCGGTCAGCGCGCCCTTCCAGCGGGTGCGGTATTCCTCGTTGCCGGTGCTCACCGGGGCTCCCCTCCCTGCGCGTCGGGCACGACCATCGTGCCGATGCCCTCGTCCGTGAAGATCTCCAGCAGGATGGAGTGCTGGACGCGCCCGTCGATCACGCGGGCGGTGGTGACGCCGTTGCGGACGGCGTGCAGGCAGCCCTCCATCTTGGGCACCATGCCGCTGGACAGCTCGGGCAGGAGCTTCTCCAGCTGGCTGACGGTGAGCCGGCTGATGACCTCGTCGCTGTTCGGCCAGTCCGCGTACAGGCCCTCGACGTCGGTGAGCACCATCAGGGTCTCGGCGCCGAGCGCAGCGGCCAGCGCCGCCGCCGCCGTGTCCGCGTTCACGTTGTAGACGTGGTGGTCGTCGGCGCTGCGCGCGATGGAGGAGATCACCGGGATCCGGCCGTCCGCCAGCAGCGCCTCGATCGCGCCGGTGTCGATCGCGGTGATCTCGCCGACCCGTCCGATGTCCACGAGCTCGCCCTCGATCTCGGGGGTGTGCTTGGCGGCGGTGATGGTGTGGGCGTCCTCGCCGGTCAGGCCGACGGCGAGCGGCCCGTGCTGGTTGAGCAGCCCGACCAGCTCGCGCTGGACCTGGCCCGCCAGGACCATCCGCACGACGTCCATGGCCTCCGGGGTGGTGACGCGCAGGCCCGCCTTGAACTCGCTGACCAGGCCCTGCTTGTCGAGCTGGGCGTTGATCTGGGGGCCGCCGCCGTGGACCACGACCGGCTTGAGGCCGGCCTGCCGCAGGAAGACGACGTCCTGGGCGAAGGCGGCCTTGAGGTCCTCGTCGATCATGGCGTTGCCGCCGAACTTGATGACGACGACCTTGCCGTTGTGGCGGGTCAGCCACGGCAGGGCCTCGATCAGGATCTGCGCCTTGGGCAGCGCGGTGTGCTTGCGCGCCGTTCCGGTGCCGGGCTGCCCGGCCTTCTCGTCGCTCATGAGCTGTACGCGCTGTTCTCGTGGACGTACTCGGCGGTGAGGTCGTTGGCCCAGATCACGGCCGACTCGCCACCGGCGGACAGGTCGGCGGTGATGCGGACCTCGCGGTCCTTCATGCTCACCAGCTCGCGGTCCTCGCCCACCGAGCCGTTCTTGCAGACCCAGACCCCGTTGATGGCCACGTTCAGCCGGTCCGGGTCGAAGGCCGCCCCGGTGGTGCCGATGGCGGAGAGCACCCGGCCCCAGTTCGGGTCCTCGCCGTGGATGGCGCACTTGAGCAGGTTGTTGCGGGCGATGGACCGGCCGACCTCGACCGCGTCCTCCTCGCTGGCCGCGCCGACGACCTCGATGCGGATGTCCTTGCTGGCGCCCTCGGCGTCGCCGATCAGCTGGCGCGCCAGGTCGTCGCAGACGGTCCGTACGGCCTCGGCGAACACCTCGTACGCGGGCGCCGTGCCGGAGGCCCCCGAGGCCAGCAGCAGCACCGTGTCGTTGGTGGACATGCAGCCGTCGGAGTCGACCCGGTCGAAGGTGGTGCGGGTGGCGGCGCGCAGCGCCCGGTCGAGGGTGGCACTGTCCAAGTCGGCGTCGGTGGTGAGGACGACGAGCATGGTGGCCAGGCCCGGGGCGAGCATGCCCGCGCCCTTGGCCATGCCGCCGACGGTCCAGCCGTCCTGCGAGACCGTGGCCGTCTTGTGCACGGTGTCGGTGGTCTTGATGGCGACGGCCGCGTCCTCGCCGCCGTCCTCGGACAGGGCCGCCGCCGCGGTCTCGATGCCCGGCAGCAGCTTCTCCATGGGGAGCGGCACGCCGATCAGGCCGGTGGACGCGACGGCGATCTCCCCGGCGTTGAACTCGCCGCCGAGGACCTCCGCGACCTTCTCGGCGGTGGCGTGGGTGTCCTGGAAGCCCTTGGGGCCCGTGCAGGCGTTGGCGCCGCCGGAGTTCAGGACGACCGCGCTGACCACGGCGCCGCGCAGGACCTGCTCGGACCAGTGCACGGGCGCGGCCTTGACGCGGTTGGAGGTGAAGACGCCCGCGGCGGCCAGACGCGGCCCGTGGTTGACCACCAGGGCCAGGTCCGGTTTGCCGTTCGCCTTGATCCCGGCGGCGATGCCCGCCGCCGTGAACCCCTGTGCTGCCGTGACGCTCACGGTGCGACTCCGATCGTGGAAAGTCCCGTGCCCTCGGGAAGGCCGAGGGCGATGTTCATGCTCTGCACCGCGCCGCCGGCGGTGCCCTTGGTGAGGTTGTCGATGGCGCTGATGGCGATGATCCGCTGGGCGGACTCGTCGTAGGCGACCTGCACGTGGACGGCGTTGGAACCGTGCACGGACTTGGTGGACGGCCAGCGGCCCTCGGGCAGCAGGTGGACGAACGGCTCGTCGGCGTACGCCTTCTCGTAGGCGGCGCGGAGCGATTCGGCGGTCGTGCCGGGCAGGGCCTTGGCCGAGCAGGTGGCGAGGATGCCGCGGGCCATGGGCACGAGGTTCGGGGTGAAGGAGACGGAAACCCTGGTGCCCGCGAGCGGGGACAGGTTCTGCACCATCTCGGGTGTGTGGCGGTGGGCCCCGCCCACGCCGTACGGGGTGACGCTGCCCATCACCTCGGCGCCGAGCAGGTGCGCCTTGAGCGCCTTGCCCGCGCCGGAGGTCCCGGTGGCGGCGACGATCACGGCCTCCGGCTCGGCGAGCTGCGCCTGGTAGGCCGGGAACAGGGCGAGGGAGACGGCGGTGGGGAAGCAGCCCGGGACGGCGATGCGCCGGGCCCCTTCGAGCGCCGCGCGTGCGCCGGGCAGCTCGGGGAGCCCGTACGGCCAGGTGCCGGCGTGCGGGGCGCCGTAGAACGTGTCCCAGTCGGCCGAGTCCTTGAGCCGGTGGTCGGCGCCCATGTCGACGACGAGCACGTCCGCGCCGAGCTGGGCCGCGACGGCGGCGGACTGGCCGTGCGGGAGCGCGAGGAACACGACGTCGTGGCCGGCCAGGACCTCGGGGGTGGTCGCCTCCAAGGTCCGCCCCGCGAGCGGTACGAGGTGCGGCTGCAGGTTGCCGAAGAGCTCCCCGGCGTTGGAGTGGCCGGTCAGCGCGCCGATCTCGACCTCGGGGTGCGCGAGCAGCAGGCGCAGGACTTCACCGCCCGCGTACCCGCTCGCTCCGGCCACCGCTACACGTACCGCCATCGGACCCTCCTCGTCGATGGCATGACTATACGTAGCTACGCAGTTTTATGCAACGCGCTTCAGGAGGGCCGGACGCTCCGTACGCAGCGTCCCACGGCGGCGGGGATCACGGGGGCAGAACCGGCGGGAGCGCGACGGGGACCGGTCCCGCCGGGCGGTACGGGCCCCGCCGGATCAGCCGGTCAGGGCGTGGCGGACCCACACGTTGGGTTCGACGTAGACCGCGTACCCCTCCTGCGGCGCGCAGTGGACCGGCGCGAGGGCGCCCGGGACGTGGACGGGGCCCGGGGTGTCGAAGGGGAGGCCGGTCCACTCGCGCCACTGGGGGAGCGAGCCGGTGATGGTCATCGAGAGCGGGGCGACCGAGTCGATGACACCGCCGGCCCGGACGTGGACGCGCAGCCAGGGGTCGTACGGGAGGCCGTCCGCGCGGGTGCGGTACGCGTACTCCCGGATCGGGGTGTCCGGTTCGGCCGGCTTCCCGCTCGGGCGGACCGGGGCCACGACCTCCGTGAAGCCGAGGCTGCGGGCGTTGTCCCGCATCGCGGCCAGCATCCGGCCGGACAGGCCCTCGCCCTGCCGGTCCGTGGCGACGGTGATCTCGATCGCGCTCACCGTGTCGGGGGCGGTCCCGCGCCGCAGGTCGGAGAAGGCCCACATCAGGATCCGGTCCCAGCCCTGCGGGGGCAGCGGCCCCTCCCGGCCCGGCGCGTGCCGGGCGAAGGGCACGCTGAACCCCCGGGCCACCACCGCGTCGCCGTCCGTGGCGACCAGCACGTACCGGGGCAGCTCGGCCACCATCCGCGGGTACAGCAGCCAGGCCAGCGCGTCGTGCTGGGCGAACTCGGGCCACGAGTCCTTCATGTCCCAGAGCCGGTCCGCGAGTTCGGGCCGCTCCGCCAGTGTGGTGATCAGTATGCCGGTCATCCCCGCAGGTTAGGACCGGCGCGCGAAGGGCCTCAACCGCTTTGCACCGGGGCCTGCAGGGAGAGGTGCCAGCGGCCCGACCAGCCCGTCAGGGTCATCGTGGACAGCGGTCGCACGTCCACGTTCCAGTAGGTCAGCGGCGGCGCCTGCAGGGCGTAGACCAGGGCCGCCCGGACCACCGAGGGCTCCGCCACGGCCACGATCGCGCCCCCGTCGTCGGCGGGCCTGGTGTCGAGCCAGCCGCCGATCCGCGAGATGAAGGCGAGCAGGGACTCGCCCCCGTGCGGGGCGGCGCGCGGGTCGGTGAGCCAGAGCTCCACCGCTCCCGGTTCGCGGGCGGTCACCTCGGCGAGGGTCAGCCCCCGCCAGCGGCCCATGTCGCACTCGCGGAGCGCGGGCTGGGCGAGGGGCGCGTACCCGAGCGCCTGGCCGGTGGCCCGGCTGCGCGGGGTGGGCGAGCAGTACCGCAGCCCGGCCGCGCCCAACGGGACCAGCCCCGGGGCAGCGGACTCCACGGCGTGCCAGCCCGCCCCGTCGAGCGGGCGGTCGTCGTCGAAGCGCTCGGTGAGCAGCGGGGAACTACGGGCTGCGGCAACGAGCGAAACCCGAACATGCATGCGGCGATGGTGGGCCGCGCACCGCACGGGGTCAAGCGTCTGTGCGCGGTGCCGCGGCCGGGCCGGTGCGCCGGGTCCGGCGGCCCGCGCCGGTCACGGCGCCAGCCCGGCCCGCAGCCGCTGGACCGCCTCCACCAGCTCGCCGGGCCCCGACACCCCGGCGAAGCTCAGCCGCACGTGCGGACCGGGCGGCTCGGCACAGAAGTACGGGCGGCCGGGCGCCACCGCGACCCCGGCGCGCAGGGCGGCCGCCGCGAAGCCGGCGTCGTCCCCGCCGCCGCCCGGCCGCACCCACAACTGGTAGCCGCCGGAGGGCAGATGGGCGAGCTCCAGCTCCGGCAGCTCCCGTCGCAGCGCCCCGGCGAGCACGTCCCGGCGGTGGCGGAGCTCTGCGGACACGGTCCGCAGGTGGCGGGGCCAGGCGGGTGCCCCGACCAGCTCCAGGGCGGCTTCCTGGAGCGGCCGCGGCACGAAGAAGCTGTCGACGACCTGGATGGCGCGCAGCCGGTCCACGACGGGACCCCGGGCGGCGAGGGCGCCCACCCGCAGGCTGGGCGAGGTGGCCTTGGTCAGGGACCGGACGTGCACCACCACTCCGTCGGCGTCCTCGGCGGCCAGCGTGGCGGGCAGCGGCCCGCAGTCCTCGTGGGCCAGGGCCCGGGCGTAGTCGTCCTCGACGACGAAGGCCCCCGCGGCCCGGGCGATCCGCAGCACCTCGGCCCGCCGCCCGGGAGCCAGCACGGCCCCGGTCGGGGTCTGGAACAGCGGCTGGCATACGAAGACCCGCGCCCCGGTGGCTTCGAAGGCGGCGGCGAGCAGCTCGGGCCGGACCCCCTCGGCGTCCACCGGGACCGGCACGGGGCGGCAGCCGGAGGCGCGGGCGATGGCCAGCAGGCCGGGGTAGGTGGGCGACTCGACCAGGATCGGCGCCCCGGGCGGGGCGAGTGCCCGCAGGGCGGTGGCCAGTGCGCTCTGTCCGCCGGCGGTGACCAGTACGTCGGCGGCCACGACCGGGCCGCCGATCTCCCGGGCGAACCAGTCCCGCAGTTCGGGCAGCCCTTCGACGGGCGGCCGCCCCCACGCCCCGGGCCGCCGCCCGGCCCGGGCCAGCGCGGCCGCCATGGCCCGCTCGGGCTGGAGGGAGGGGTGCAGGTAGCCGCCGTTGAGCTCGATCACCCCGGAGGGCGGGGTGGTGAGCGAGCCCAGCACCCCGGTGGCGTCCACCGAGCGCGGGACGATGTCCCCGGCGCCCTCGGCGCTGAGGGCGACCTCCTGCCAGGAGGTGTCCCCGGGCGCGGGGGCCGAGGTGCGCGGCCGGGCGCGGAAGACCCCGGCGCCGGGCCGGGTGACGACCAGGCCTTCGGCGGCGAGCTGCGCGAGCGCGCGGGAGACGGTGACGGGGCTGACCCGGTAGTGCTCGACCAGGGCCCGACTCGATGGGAGCTTTCCACCCACCGAGTAGCGGTTGAGCTCGGACCGGAGGGATTCTGCCAGCTCGGCCACACTGCTACGCTCGTACATGACAGCACAGAATAGCGCTACCCTGCCGACCACGATAGCGGTGCCGGGACCCGCCCGCGGCGCCGCGACCGGTACCCTCCTCGCCTCGCTCGGCGTGATCGCCTTCTCGCTCACCTTCCCCGCGACCGCCTGGGGACTGGAAAGTTTCGGCCCGTGGTCGCTGGTCGCCCTGCGCAGCGTCCTGGCCGCCGCCCTCGCCGGCGCCTTCCTGCTGGCCCGGCGGGTCCCGCTGCCCGCGCGTGAGCACTGGGCGGGGCTGGCCGTGGTCGCCGCCGGAGTGGTCGTCGGGTTCCCGCTGCTCACCACCCTCGCGCTGACCACCTCCACGACCTCTCACGCGGCCGTGGTGGTCGGGCTGCTGCCGCTGACCACGGCCGCGCTGTCCGCGCTGCGCACCGGGGCCCGGCCCTCGCGCCGCTTCTGGGCCGCGGCGCTGGCCGGGGCCGCCGTGGTCCTCGCGTTCACCGTGGCGCAGAGCGGCGGTGCGCTCTCGGCCGGGGACGCCTACCTGTTCGGCGCCCTGCTGGTGTGCGCCGCCGGGTACACCGAGGGCGGCCGGCTCGCCCGGACGCTGCCCGGCTGGCAGGTGGTCGGCTGGGCGCTGGTGCTGTGCCTGCCGCTCAGCCTGGCCGGCTCCGCCCTGGGCCTCGCGTACGAGCCCGTCCACCTCACCGGGCACGGCGTGGCCGGCCTGGTCTGGGCGGCCGCCGGCTCCACCTTCCTCGGCCTGTACGTCTGGTACCGGGGCATGGCCGAGATCGGCGCCCCCCGGGCCAGCCAGCTCCAGCTCGCCCAGCCGCTGCTGACCCTGGTGTGGTCGGTGGCCCTGCTCGGCGAGCGGCTGTCCCCCGCCGCGCCGGTGGCCGCCTGCGCCGTGCTCGTCTGCATCGCCGCGACACAACGGGTCAAATAGCCCCGCAACGACCTAAACTGCTAGCACCGGATCGGACCGCCACCGAGGAGGTCAGTTATGCGCGCGACCGAGGGCGACCAGCTGGTGCAGCACGGCAGGATCGTCGGACAGAACGACAAGGTGGGCGAGATCACCCAGGTGCTGGGCGAGAACGGAACGCCCCCGTACCGGGTCCGCTTCCAGGACGGACACGAAGCCCTGATGGCCCCCGGGCCCGACTGCACGGTCCGCCACCCCGCGGACTCCGAGCGCTGACCGCGCCGAGCGAGGGGGTGGCTCAGCCGCTGCCCGAGCCGGGCTCAGCCGCCGACCAAGCGGTGGCTCAGCGCGGTACCGCCCCCGTTCCGTAGTGGTCGGCGACCACTCGGGCCATCGCTCCGTTGGGGTCCGAGGCCACGTGCTTCGCGGAGAACCACACGTGGCCCCGGACCTGGGGGTAGCGGCGCGCGAAGGTGACGTGGCGGGACAGCTCCGCCGGATCGCGCCAGGCCGGGGTCGGGCTGTCCGCGTCGCAGCGGTACAGCGCCTCCCCCACGTACAGCCGCACGTCCGTACCCGCGACCGTCCGCGCCCACCAGGGGACGATGTCGGCGTAGTCGGCGCTCGGGTGCCCGATGTGCCAGTAGGCCTGCGGGACGACGTAGTCGATCCAGCCCTCGGTGACCCACTTGCGGGTGTCGGCGTACAGGTCGTCGTACGTGGCGACACCCGCCCGCGTGGGTGAACCAAGCGGGTCCCGGTCGGAGTTGCGCCAGACCGCGAACGGGCTGACGCCGAATCGGGCGGCGGGCCGCACCTCCCGCAACCGCGCCGACATCTCCTGGACCAGGGTGTCGGTGTTGTGGCGGCGCCAGTCGGCCCGGGAGTCGAAGTCCTGCCCGTACTCCGCGTAGGCCTCGTCGTCGTCGAACTCCTCCCCCTCCACCGGGTACGGATAGAAGTAGTCGTCCCAGTGCACCGCGTCCACCGGGTAGCGGGAGACCGCGTCGAGCATGGCCTCCTGGACGAAGAGCCGCACCTCGGGCAGCCCGGGGTTGTAGAAGAGCTTGTCGCCGTACGCCACGGTCCAGCCCGGGTTCAGCCGGGCCGGGTGCTCGGGCGCGAGCCGGTCGAGGTCGGTGTGGTTGGCGACCCGGTACGGGTTGAACCAGGCGTGCAGTTCCAGCCCGCGGGCGTGGGCTTCGGCGACGGCCGTACCCAGCGGGTCCCAGCCCGGATCCACCCCCTGCTCCCCTGTCAGCCATTGCGACCACGGTTCCAGCGGCGAGGGCCACAGGGCGTCGGCCGCCGGCCGGACCTGGAGGACCACCGCGTTCAGGCGCCGGCGCACCGCGGTGTCGAGGAGGCCGATCAGCTGCCTCCGCTGTTCCGCGGCCGACAGCCCGCTCCGGGAGGGCCAGTCCACGTTCGACACCGAGGCGATCCACATCCCCCGGAACTCCGTGACCGCCGCGCGGCCGGAGGCCGGAGCGGCCGCCGCCCGGGCCGGGCCCGCCCCGCCCGTGGCCGCCGCCAGCGCCCACGCGGCCCCCGCCAGCAGTCCCCGACGCCCGATGTACGCCATGTGACGCTCCGTTCCCTTGCGTGACTTTCCGTTGTGTCCGCCCAGCATGCCCGCCCCGGCCCGGCAGCGGGGTCAACGTCAGGGGTAACGTCGGGGGGCGTGGCGGGCGCCGGAAAGCAGTTACCACTGCCGGCCCGGGGGACCCGCGATGGATGAGCAGCGAAAGGCACGAAGTGACGGACCTCTCTACCCTCCCGGCCGACATCACCCGCGTCGGCGTAGTGGGCTGCGGCCAGATGGGCGCGGGCATCGCCGAGGTGTGTGCCCGCAGCGGCCTCGAGGTGAAGGTCGCCGAGACCACGGGCGAGGCCCTGGAGATCGGACGCACCCGGCTGCACAACTCGCTGACCAAGGCCGCCGAACGCGGCAAGATCAGCGACGAGGAGCGGGACGCCACCCTGGCCCGCCTCAGCTTCACCACCGACCTCGGCGAGTTCGCCGACCGCGACCTCGTGATCGAGGCCGTCGTCGAGAGCGAGCAGGTCAAGACGGAGATCTTCCAGGTACTCGACCAGGTGGTCACCCGCCCGGACGCGATCTTGGCCTCCAACACCTCCTCGATCCCGCTGGTCAAGCTGGCCGTCGCCACCTCGCGCCCCGACCAGGTCATCGGCATCCACTTCTTCAACCCGGCCCCGGTGCAGCAGCTCGTCGAGCTGATCCCGGCACTGACCACCGGCGAGGAGACGGTCAAGCGCTCCGAGGCCCTGGTGCGGGACGTGCTCGGCAAGCACGCGATCCGCGCCCAGGACCGCTCCGGCTTCGTGGTCAACGCGCTGCTCATCCCGTACCTGCTGTCCGCGATCCGGATGTTCGAGTCGGGCATCGCGAGCCGCGAGGACATCGACAACGGCATGGAGCTGGGCTGCGCCCACCCGATGGGCCCGCTGAAGCTCGCGGACCTGATCGGCCTGGACACGGTGGCCTCGGTGGCCGACAGCATGTACGCCGAGTACAAGGAGCCGCTGTACGCCGCTCCCCCGCTGCTCCAGCGGATGGTCGACGCGGGCCGCCTGGGCCGCAAGACCGGCTCGGGCTTCTACCCGTACGGATGACCCCTACGGCTGCCCGAGCCTGAGGTGGTGCAGCAGGAGCAGCCCGGCCGCCATGTTGGCGGCCGGAATCTCCCCGCGCGCGATCATGTCGGGCACCAGCTCGAGCGGGACCCACTCCCGGCGCGAGGACTCGAAACCGTCCTCGGGATGGCCGATGAAGGTCGCCCCGTCCGCCCAGTAGAGGTGGTGGCGGGCGTCGGTCAGCCCGTTGGACGGCTCCACGGTCATCAGGTGCCGCAGCGGGCCGGGCCGCCAGCCCGACTCCTCCTCCATCTCCCGCGCCGCCGCGCCCTCGACGGACTCCCCGTCCTCGACCACCCCGGCGGGCAGCTCCCAGCCCCAGCTGTCGGTGATGAAGCGGTGCCGCCACAGCAGGAGCACCTCGTTGGCCTCGTTGACGGCCGTGGCGACGGCGACCGGGCGCAGCCGGATCACGAAGTGGTCCAGATGCCGGCCGTCGGGGAGTTCCACATCGGCGAGGTTCACATCGAACCAGCGGTTTTTGTACACGGTCTGCTCACTCAGGTTCATCCACTGCACGGTTGTGCCGCCTTCCGTTCGGATTGGTGGCAACATGGCAGCAGTTGAAACCGTCACAGGGGAACGCGCAGCGCCCCGTCGATGAGCTGGGCCGTCTCCTCCGCGCCCGAACAACCGCTGGTCAGCAGCCGTTCGCGGACCGCACGCAACCGGTCGCGCAGCCGGAGCGACTCCATCCCCTTGGCCCGCTCGGCCATTTCGGCCGCGGCCGCCACCGCCCGGTCCGCCTCTCCCTGCCGCAGCTGGATCTCGCACAGCATCGCCAGCCGGTGCACCCGGCCGCGGTCGTGCGCGGGGGTGCGGACGGCCGCGGCCGCCTGCTCGTGCGCGCCGGCGAGGTCCCCCAGACCGAGCAGCGCCTCGGCGACCTGGACGTTGACCAGCCCCGGCTGCACGTAGCCGGTCTCGTCCGGTTCGGCGCCCGGTCGGATCCGCTCGGCCGCCGCCTCGGCATGGCGGATACAGGCCAACGCGGCCCGGGCGTCGCCGAGTTGCGCGTAGGCCTTGGCCTGCATCGCGTACAGGTCAGCCGCCAGCGCCGGGGTGGTGTCCCGGCCCGCGGCGCGCAGCGCGGCCTCGGCGAAGGCCACCGCTTGGCGGTACTCCCGCAGGTGCAGGGACTGGTTGACGAGCAGCGCGATGACGTACGCCCCGAGCCCGCGGTCCCCGCTCGCCTTGGCCAGGCGCAGGGCCTGGTGGAAGTAGCGCTGGGCGAGCCCGTGCGCGTCCGAGTCGTAGGCGCAGATCCCCGCCACCGCCACCAGGGAGCCGGTGGCCCGGTGCAGCCGCCGGCCGAGGGCGTCGGGGTAACTGCCGCGCAGCATGGGGGCCGTCTCGCTGCCAAGGAAGCGGACGATCCGGTCCCGGGTGGCCACCCCGCCGGCCCGGCGGTACATCAGCTCGTAGTGGGCGCGGGCGGCCCGCAGGATCTCGATGTGCTCGGGCCCGATCCTGTCCGGTCCCTCGCGGGAGACGTCGGCGTCCTCGGGCGGGTTCTCCCACTCCCAGACCGGGATGACGGCGGGGGTTCCGGTGACGGCCCCGGCCGTGAGCAGCTGGGGCCGGGCCTGGCCGTCGGCCCGCCACAGAGCGGCGGCACGGTCCACGAACCCGCTGAGCGGGGAGGCGTGCGGGGCGGCGGGCAGGCCCGGTACGCCGAGGCCGATGTCGTCCAGCCCGACGGGCCGCTCCAGCCGGCCGCCGAGCACCTCGCAGATCAGGTCGGGGACCTGGCCGCGGGGCCGCTGGCCCTTCAGCCACCGGGCCACGGCGGTGTGCTCGTAGCGCAGGGCGAGTCCGCGGATGCGGCCCGCCTGGTTCACGTACGCGGCGAGTCCGGCGTGTGACATGCCCGCCTCGGCGAGGAGGGCGTCGAGCAGGACGTTGGGCTGCATGGGCCGCTCCCGGGGCTCGTCGGTCTCAGGCTAGTGGGTACTTGGTTCACACGGGGTGTGAACCAAGTACGCGCATAAATGCGATACGCACTCTGCCGCCGGGGGGCGCAGGAGCGCTTCACTTAAGGGCCTCGCCAAGAGGCAGCCCGGGTCGTCGGCTCCCCCTCGTACAGTGCGACGACCCGTCACCGCGCCGCCCGTTCTGCTGTCTGCCCGACACTCCACGGCAGGCGGGCGGCGTGCCGGTTCCCGCCGGCGCCCGGTTGGTCGCCGGGCCCGGCGGGACCGGCCTGGCGGGGCCGGCCTGGCCGGGTCCGCCGGAGCGGCGGGTTCAGGCCCGGTCGTCGCGGAGCACCAGCAGGGCGACATCGTCGGCGAGCCGCCCGCCGGTGTGCCGCAGCAGGGCCGTGTGCACGCCCGCTACCAGCCGCGCGGGCGTGAGCGGTGCCTCCGCGAGGACGCGTCGCGGGGGGAAGAACGCGCCGGCGGCGTTCCGGGCCTCTGCGGCGCCGTCGGTGTGCAGGAACAGGGTTTCGCCGGGCCGCAGTTCACCGCACGTGTGCGGCTGCGGATCGCGTGGCAGCGGCACCACCCCGAGCGGTGGCATGGTCTCGCCGTCCAACCCTCGCACGTCGGTGAGCCGCTGCGCGGGGCCTCCCCCGCCCCGCCCCTTCCCGAAACCGGGGCTCCGCCCCGGACCCCGTACGGCGCCCCGCGCCCGCGCCTCGCACGCCGTCGGGGCTGAAAGCGCCGCTCTGCGGCGATCCGGTCCGCCGGACGGCGCCTTCGAGCCGAGCTCCGCCACATCCAGCCCCGCCGGCGTGTGAGGCGCGGGCTCCGGGTCGGAGCCCGGGCCGCGCGGAGCGGGGTGCTCCGGGGCCGTCGCCGGGCGCAGCAGGTAGGGCCAGGGGTGGCCGCAGTTCAAGGCCAGGAGGGTGCCGTCCGGGGCGATCTGGAGGAGCAGCACCGTCACGAACTCCTCTGCCGACGGGGACTGGGGCTCGCCGGAGCAGGCGGCGGGATGCTCCGCGCGGGCCCGGTCCCGCAGGTGCCGGGCCAGCGCCCGCTCCATCCGCACCAGCACCCCGCCCAGCGACACCTCGTCGTACGCCGCTTCGCGGAAGGCCCCGAGGACCGCCGCGGCCGCACCCAGCGCCGGCAGGCCGTGCCCCCGTACGTCCCCGATGACCACCCGGACCCCGTGCGCCGTCGGCACGGCCTCGTACAGGTCCCCGCCCACCGCCGCGCCCCGGCTCGCCGACAGCTGCGCGGCGGCCAGCGCCAGTCCGTCCATCCGTGCGGGCAGCGGCCGCAGCAGCGCCCGCTGGGCGGCTCCCGCGATCTCCTGCGAACGCCGCAGCTCCGCGACCAGTCCGCGCCGGATGTGCAGGGCGCAGCCCGTCGCCAGGAGCAGGAAGGCGGCGCACGTGGCCAGGCTCGGCACCAGCCGCCCGGGGGTGGACAGCTCCCAGGACACCGCGGCGCCGCCCCACGCGAAGACGCACACCCGGCGAACCTGGGGCTTCTCCCCGATCATCGCGGCCTCCCCTCGGCCGCAACGATTGTGCCGACCACCCGGTGCCCCGGACACGGGTCGCCGACCTTCTCACCCGAACGAGTGAGGTGGGGGGTCCCCCCAGGCCCGTCAAGGCGCGGGGGGCGTATCCGGTGCTCCGGATACGCCCCCCGACCTGCCTGAACCGGCCGGTCACAACCTGCGGCAGGTGCTACGCGCCGCGCAGCACCGCCCCGGTCCGCTCGCCCGCGAGCGCCACCGCCGCGTCGCGCGCGGCCGTGGACTCCTCGGCGGTCAGCGTGCGGTCGGCCGCGCGGAAGCGCAGCGCGTACGCCAGGGACTTCTTGCCCTCGCCGACCTGCTCACCGGTGAACACGTCGAACAGGCGGAGCGACTCGAGGAGCTCGCCCGCGCCCTCGCGCAGCGCGGCCTCCACGTCCGAGGCCGGCACGGACGCGTCCACGATCAGCGCGACGTCCTGGGTCGCCACCGGGAAGGAGGAGATCCGGGGCGCCTGGAGGGCCTCGCCGCCGGCCGCCGCGAGGCGGTCGAGGTCGAGCTCCATCGCGCTGGTGCGGGCCGGCAGGCCCATCGCCTTGACCACGCGCGGGTGCAGCTCACCGGCATGGCCGATGACCTGTTCGACCCCGTCGAGGGTGACGACCAGCTCGGCGCAGCGGCCCGGGTGCCAGGGGCCGTACTGGCCCTGGCGGACGACGAGCTCCGCGCCGGCCTCGACGGCCAGTGCCCGCGCGGCCTGGACGGCGTCCGCCCAGTCGGCCGGGCGGCCCTTGCCCCACCAGCCGGCCTGCTCGCGGGCACCGGCCAGCACGACCGCGGCGTAACGCGGCTGCGCGGGCAGGGCCGCGTCCAGAGTCGCGATCTCCTCGTCCGTGGGACGGCGGTCGACGGGCAGCCGTACGGCCACACCCGGCTGCTCGCCCGCCAGGAAGACCGAACCGGTCTCGAAGAGCGCGAGGTCGTGGCTGCCCCGGCTGTCGTTGCGGCGCAGCGCGCCGAGCAGACCCGGCAGCAGCGTGGTGCGCAGCGCCGGCTCCTCGTCGGAGATCGGGTTGACCAGCTTGACGACCCGGCGGGCGGCGTCGTGCGCGGGGAGCTGGAGCTGGTCGAAGACCTGCTCGCCGAGGAACGGGTAGCTCAGCGCCTCCACGTAGCCCGCGCCGGCCAGCGCACGGCCGGCCCGGCGGTGCAGCTGCTGGCGGGGGGTCAGACCGCGGCCGGAGGGCACCTGCGGCAGGGTCGACGGGAGGTTCCCGTAGCCCTCGAGCCGGATGACCTCTTCGGCGAGGTCGTTGGGCGCGGCGAGGTCGGGCCGCCACGAGGGGACGGTGACGACGAGCTCGTCCTGGCCGTAGACGTCGCAGCCGACCTCCTGGAGCCGGCGCACGACGGTCTCGCGGCCGTACTCCATGCCCGCGACCCGGTCCGGGTGGTCCGCGCGCATCGCGATGGTGCGCGGGGCGCCGGGGGCGAGGAACTCGGTGACACCGGCCTCGGCGGTGCCGCCCGCGAGGAGCACGAGCAGGTCGACGGTCCGCTGCGCGGCCGCGGCGGCGGCCAGCGGGTCGACGCCCCGCTCGAAGCGCTTTGAGGCCTCGGAGGAGAGCTTCAGGCGGCGGGCGGTGCGCGAGATCGACACGGAGTCGAAGTGCGCGGCCTCGATCACCACGGCCGTGGTGCCGGTGACGGCGCCCGTCTCCGGGTCCGTGACGGAGTCGGCGATCTCGGTGTCGGCGCCGCCCATGACACCGGCCAGGCCGATCGGCCCGCTGTCGTCGGTGATCACCAGGTCCTCGGAGTCGAGCGTGCGCTTGACCCCGTCGAGGGTGGTGAACTTCTCGCCCTGCTCGGCGCGGCGGACGCCGATGGCGCCGTCGATCCGGGAGCGGTCGTAGGCGTGCAGCGGCTGGCCGAGCTCGAGCATCACGTAGTTGGTGATGTCGACGGCGAGCGAGATCGGGCGCATGCCCGCCTTCTGCAGGCGGCGGGTCAGCCAGATCGGGGAGCGCGCGTCGGGGTCGAGGCCGGTCACCGTGCGGGCGGTGAAGCGGTCGCAGCCGGCCGGGTCCTCGACCTTGACCGGGTAGCCGTAGGAGTTCGGCACGGGGACGTCGAGCAGCGCCGGGTCGCGCAGCGGCAGGCCGTACGCGGTGGCCGCCTCGCGGGCGACGCCGCGCAGGGACATGCAGTAGCCGCGGTCCGGGGTGATGTCGATGTCGAGGACCTCGTCGACGAGCTCGAGCAGCTCGATCGCGTCGGTGCCGACCTCGTGCTCGGGCGGCAGCACGATGATGCCGTGCGTGCCGTCGTCGCCCATGCCCAGCTCGTCGCCGGAGCAGATCATGCCGTGCGAGGTGCGGCCGTACGTCTTGCGCGAGGCGATCGCGAAGTCGCCGGGCAGGACCGCGCCGGGCAGGACCACGACGACCTTGTCGCCGACGGAGAAGTTCCGGGCGCCGCAGACGATCTCCTGCGGCTCGCCGGTGCCGTTGGCCTGGCCGACGTCGACCGTGCAGAACCGGATCGGCTTGCGGAAGCCCTCGAGCTCCTCGATGGTCAGTACCTGGCCGACGACGAGCGGGCCCTTGAGCCCGCCGCCGAGCTGCTCGACCGTCTCGACCTCGAGGCCGGCGTCGACGAGCTTGGCGGCCACGTCGCGGCCGGTGGCGCCCGCGGGGAGGTCGACGTACTCCCGCAGCCAAGAAAGCGGGACCCGCATCAGATCTCCATCCCGAACGGCCGGGTGAAACGGATGTCACCCTCGACCATGTCTCGCATGTCTTCTACGTTGTGGCGGAACATCAGCATCCGCTCGATGCCGAACCCGAAGGCGAACCCGCTGTACTTCTCGGGGTCCACGCCGCAGGCGACGAGCACCTTGGGGTTGACCATGCCGCAGCCGCCGAGCTCGATCCAGCCCTCGCTGGAGCAGGTGCGGCACGGGCGGTCGGGGTTGCCCACCGACTCGCCGCGGCACACGTAGCACTGCATGTCCATCTCGGCGGACGGCTCGGTGAACGGGAAGAAGTGCGGGCGCAGGCGCGTGGTGGTGCCCTCGCCGAAGAGCTCCTGGACCATGTGGTCCATGGTGCCCTTGAGGTCGGCCATGGTCAGGCCCTCGTCGACGGCGAGCAGCTCGACCTGGTGGAAGACCGGGGTGTGCGTCGCGTCGAGCTCGTCGGTGCGGTACACGCGGCCCGGGCAGACGATGTAGACGGGCGGCTTGCGCTCCAGCAGCGAACGCGCCTGCACCGGGGAGGTGTGGGTGCGCAGCACGACGCCGGACTCGTCGCCCTCGGTGCCCTCGGGCCCCTGGACGAAGAAGGTGTCCTGCATCTGGCGTGCCGGGTGGTCGGGCGTGAAGTTGAGGGCGTCGAAGTTGAACCACTCCGCCTCGACCTCGGGGCCCTCGGCGACCTCGTACCCCATGGCCGTGAAGATGTCCGCGATGCGGTCCATCAGCGTGGTCAGGGGGTGCCGGGCGCCGGCGGGGACGCGGTCGTAGGGCAGCGTGACGTCCACCGCCTCCTCGACCAGCACCCGCTCGTCGCGCTCGGCTTCGAGCTCGACGGTGCGGGCCCCGAAGGCCTTGTTCACGGCGCCGCGGGCCTGGCCCACGCGCTTGCCCGCCTCGGCCTTGGCCTGTGGGGGCAGCGCGCCGATCTCGCGGTTGGCGAGCGCCAGGGGCGAGCGGTCGCCCATGTGCGCGGTCTTCGCCTCACGCAGCGCGTCGAGGTCGCCGGCGGACGCGAAGGCGGCGAGCGCCTCGTCCCGCATGCGCTCGATCTCTTCCGGTTTCAGTGCCTCGACCTCGACAGGGTCGTACGACTTGTTCGGTGCCGACATCTCTTCCCGTACTTCCGATGGCTGGCTGGTGGTCCCCGTACGGCGCGATCAGACCGATCGACACAGAGACACAAAGGTGCCAAAGGACGAGTCTAAAGGTCGCCGGGGGTGAAGGAGCCCGTGGGCCGCCTGGCAAGACGCTCAGCAGTGCTACTGCGTGAGGTAGGCCGGGGCGCTCACGGGCAGGATAAATCGGAATTCGGCGCCGCCGCCGGGGCCGCGGCCGACCGTGATGGTGCCGCCGTGCGCCTCCACGATGCCCTTGACGATATACAGGCCCAGGCCGGTGCCGCCGCGCTTGCTCCCCCGCCAGAAGCGGGTGAAGACGCGGCCCATCGACTCCTCGGGGATCCCGGGGCCTTCGTCGGACACGGTGACGGCGGTTCCCTTCTCGTGCGGCGATACGTCGATGGTGACCGTTCCGTCTCCGTGGCGCACCGCATTTTCAAGGAGGTTGCCGAGGATCTGGTCGATCTTGTCCGGATCGGCCCACAGGTCGGGGAGCGGCCGGCTCACCCGTACGAGGAACCGCTCGGGGGCCTGGCCGTTCGCGGTGAGCGCCTGGACGTGGCGGCCGACGGCGGTGGCGATGTCCACGGGCTGGCGGCGGACCTCGAGGCGGCCGGAGTCGATCCGGGAGATGTCGAGCAGCTCCGTGATGAGGCGGGTGACGCGGTTGGCGTCGGCGTCGACCGTCTCCAGCATGAGCCGCTTCTGGTCGTCGGTGAACCGCTCCCACTTGGCGAGCAGGGTCGCGGTGAACCCCTTGACGGAGGTCAGCGGGGAGCGCAGCTCGTGCGCCACCGTGGCGATCAGCTCGGCGTGGCTGCGCTCGGTGCGGCGGCGGGCCTCGGTGCCGCGCAGGGTGATGACGAGGCGGCGCAGGGGGCCGGTGGGGTGCGTGCGGATGTAGCTGGCGGAGACGAGCACCTCGCGGCCGCCGGGGAGCAGCAGGTTCCGCTCGGGCTGCCCGCGGCGGGTGGCGAGGCCCCCGTACGGGTCGGTCAGCGTCCACCAGCGGCGGCCCTCGAGGTCCTCCAGGGGCAGCGCGCGGTCGATGAGGGTGCCGAGGGCCTGGCCGGCGGCGATGGCGGTGATCCGCGCGGCCGCCGCGTTGAAACAGATCACCCGTCCCGTGTCGTCGGCGACGACGAGTCCGTCGGGCAGTTCGTCGGGGTCCAGCCCGAGGCCGAGGCCGTCGCCCGGGGCGACGCCGGCGGCGCCGGGCCCGGCGGACGCCTCCGCGGCCGCCCGGGTGCCGGAGAGCGGGCCGCGCCCCGGGCCGGCCGTCTGCGCGGCGCCGGCACGCACGGCGGCGCCGGGGTCGGGAACGCGCGGAGCGGGCGGTACCGGTGCGCGGCCGCGGGCGGGCTCCGCCGACTGCGGCGGTACACCGGGCAGCCCGCCGTCGGCGGCCGGGGATTCGGGGGCGTATCCGAACCGCTCCTCGGCCGCGTGCGCGGCCCGCGAGGGCCCCGGTGAGCTGTTCGTACCGACGGTCATGTCCCCGTACCCCACATCTCCGAGTAGCGCCGTGGGCCCCCCGGGCCGCCACATTACTAGCTGGGGGTCACGGAGCGGCACCCTCCGGGCGCCCGCTGTGCTCGCGCGGAGGCGTAAAGGCACACGGCGGCGGCCGTGGCGAGGTTCAGGCTCTCCGCCTTGCCGTGGATCGGGACCCGTACCACGGCGTCCGCGAGGGCCCGGGTCTCCGCGGGCAGGCCCCAGGCCTCGTTGCCGAAGACCCAGGCGGAGGGGCCGCCCATGGTGCCCGCGTCCAGCTCGGCGTCGAGGTCGTCCTCGCCGGCCCCGTCGGCGGCGAGGATCCGTACGCCCGCCGCGCGCAGCCCCTGGACGGCCTGCTCCACGGGGACGCCGACCGCGACCGGGAGGTGGAAGAGGGAGCCCACGGAGGCCCGTACCGACTTGGGGTTGTACAGGTCCACCGAGGCGTCGGTCAGGATGACGGCGTCGGCTCCGGCGGCGTCCGCGCAGCGCAGCACCGTACCGGCGTTGCCGGGGTCGCGGACGTGCGCGAGGACGGCGACGAGCCTGGGCTCGGCCGCGAGGATCTCCTCGAAGGGCGAGTCGAGGAAGTGGCAGACGCCGACGAGGCCCTGCGGGGTGACGGTCTGCGAGACCTCGGCGAGCACCTCGTCGGAGGCGTGGTGCACCCGGGCTCCGGCGGCCAGCGCGGCGTCGATGATCTCCGGGTAGCGCTCGGCGGCCTCGACCGTGGCGAACAGCTCGATCAGGGTCGACGCCCCCTCGGACCCGCGGTGCTCGACGGCCTCGCGGACCGCCTGGGGGCCCTCGGCGATGAACCGGCGCTCCTTGGTGCGGAAGTTGCGCCGTGCCAGTCGCCTGGCGGCGGCCACCCGGGGGGATCGGGGGGAGATCAGCTCGTGGTGACCCAGGTCAGCCATGGTCTCTGCGGTCTCTCTCGGGGTGCGGGGCGCGCGGGGCGCGGGCGGTGCGGGGGGGGCGGGCGGTGCCCGGGCGCCCCTGCCGTGCGGGGAAAGCACTCGGACCCGCAGGCGATTCGCCTGCGGGTCCGAGGGTGCCGACCGCCTACGCGGCCGGCCAGGCCTTACGCGGCGGCCTTGGGGGCGTTGACGTCGGCCGGGAGGGCCTTCTGGGCGACCTCGACCAGCGCGGCGAACGCGTTGGCGTCGTTGACGGCCAGCTCGGCGAGGATCTTGCGGTCCACCTCGATGTTGGCGGCCTTCAGACCCTGGATGAGGCGGTTGTACGTCATGCCGTTCTGGCGGGCAGCGGCGTTGATGCGCTGGATCCACAGCTGACGGAAGTCGCCCTTGCGCTTCTTGCGGTCGTTGAAGTTGTAGACCAGCGAGTGGGTGACCTGCTCCTTGGCCTTGCGGTACAGGCGCGAACGCTGACCGCGGTAGCCGGAGGCCGCCTCGAGGATTGCCCGGCGCTTCTTGTGGGCGTTTACTGCCCGCTTGACGCGTGCCACTTTTTAACTCCTTGTAGCGGGGCCGTGGTTGTCTTCACACGGCCCGAATTCGATGGGGTCCCGGTCTTGACGCTCATCCGCTCCCGGCGCGGGAGCGGAGAACATCACTTGCCGAGAAGCTTCTTGATCTTCGCGGCGTCGCCGGGGGCCATCTCCGCGTTGCCGGTGAGGCGACGGGTGATGCGGGACGACTTGTGCTCGAGCAGGTGGCGCTTGCCGGCGCGTTCGCGGAGCACCTTGCCGGAGCCGGTGATCTTGAAGCGCTTCTTGGTCCCGCTGTGCGTCTTGTTCTTCGGCATAGCGCCGTTATCTCCTCGTCGGTGGCGCTCCCCCCGGTCCGGTTCGGGACCGGGTGACGGGAGCGTCATGTTGTGTCGGTGATCCGGGACAGGCTGCCCCGGAATCAGGCCTCGGCGTTCGCCTCGTCGGCGGCGGCCTCGGTGACGTCGGCATCCTCGGCGGTCGCCCCGGCCTCGGCGGTCTCCTCGGAAGGAGCCTCCTCGTCGGTGGCGGCCACACCCTGGCGCTCCGCCTTGCGTGCGGCCTGCGCCTCGCGGGCTTCGGCCATCGCCTCGGTCTTCTTCTTGTGCGGACCGAGGACCATGATCATGTTTCGGCCGTCCTGCTTCGGGCTCGACTCGATGAACCCGAGGTCCTCGACGTCGGCCGCGAGGCGCTGCAGCAGTCGGAAGCCGAGTTCCGGCCTGGACTGCTCGCGACCACGGAACATGATCGTGATCTTGACCTTGTCGCCCTGCTTGAGGAACCGAACGACGTGACCCTTCTTGGTGTCATAGTCGTGCGGGTCGATCTTCGGCCGGAGCTTCATTTCCTTGATGACCGTGTGCGCCTGGTTCTTGCGCGCCTCACGGGCCTTCATGGCCGACTCGTACTTGAACTTGCCGTAGTCCATGAGCTTGCAGACCGGCGGGCGTGCGGACGCCGCGACCTCGACCAGGTCGAGGTCGTACTCCTGCGCGAGCTCAAGCGCCTTGGCAAGCGGCACGATGCCGACCTGCTCGCCGCTGGGACCGACGAGTCGTACCTCGGGAACGCGAATCCGGTCGTTGATGCGGGGCTCGGTGCTGATGGATCCTCCTCGGTAGCACCACACGGCTGCCTGGCAGACAGCCGCTGACGTGTATTTCCGTCAGACCGACCGCGGCGGGAGAATGAAAAAAGCCCCGCCGGGCACAGGCAGGGGCTCCAAAAACGACCGGAGCACCGCCGCGTGCGAACCGCGGGGCGCAGACTCGGGCAGCTTTCCATCGTCCGTACGGAACGATGGATGCCGCCTGACCGGTGACCCGCCGCCCCGGAGGGTGGTCGGGTGGGAGATCGGAGCCTCCACTTGTGGCCGGGGACGTACGTCTCCGGCCGGTCGTAGCCCAATATAGCATTCCGCGCCAGAGCCGCTCGCCTGGTGCTCCGGTCGGGGGTCCGCTACGCCCGGCTTATCGTGTGGAGCATGACTGACGCGAGCCTCCCCGCCGACCCCGCTGCCGACACCGCACCCGAATCGCCCGACTACGACGCCATGACCCGCGACATCGCGGACGTCCCCGCCGTCGAGGTGATCACCACGGTGGCCGTGCACCTGCTGAGCGCCGCGGCGGTCAACCTGGGCCTGGACAAGCCCGACTCCGAGCACAAGGACCTCGACGAGGCCCGCAAGCTGATCACGGCCCTGGCCGGCCTGGTCACCGCGAGCGCCACCGAGATCAGCTCCTTCCACGCCGCCCCGCTGCGGGACGGCCTGAAGTCGCTCCAGCTCGCCTTCCGCGAGGCCTCCATCGTCCCGGACGAGCCGGGCCAGGGGCCGGGCGAGAAGTTCACCGGCCCCGTCTTCGGCTGAGCCGCCGCCGTACCGCTGAGGGGCGGGGCTCCGGGACGCGTTCCCGGAGCCCCGCCCCTCAGCCGTGCGGGCGGACGTTCAGCGGGTGAACAGCGGCTCGCCGGGCGGGGCCGGGGCGTCCGGCGGCAGCAGCGCCAGGTCCAGCCCGCGCACCAGCCGGGCCCGCAGGGTCGCGTCCGCCGCCAGGGCCTCGGCGACCCGGCGGGCCGCCGGCTGCGCCTGGCCGGCCTCGGCCGGGACGATCGCGAGGGTGCCGTCGGAGTCCGCGCCGCCGGGGCCGAGGTACGCGCGCAGCACGGCACCCTCCGCCGCCACCGCGGCCCGTACGGCCTCCCGTACGGCCGGGTCGGCCAGCGGGCCCGCCTCGGTGCGGCCCTCGGCCAGGGCGAGCAGGGCGGAGCCGGTCAGCTGGTAGGTGACCGGGCCGGCGAGGTCCAGGACCACGGTGTCGGCCTTCTCGTGCGCGGCGGCCGCCAGCGCCTGGTGCAGCGGGACCGCCACCGGCCGGGCCGCCGGGTCCCACAGCGCGAGCGAGGCGGTCGAGGTGAAGGCGGGCAGCGCCCGCCGGTCGCCCGCGCGCAGGGTGGGGACGGCCATGTCGCTGGTCTTCTCGCGCCGCAGACCGGTCTGCGGGTCGGTCTCCACCTCGCCGAGGACGGCGACGACGGGGACCAGCAGGCGGGCGTCCTTCAGCGCCGCCAGCACCTCCGGCTCGCGGGAGCGGTCCTCGGCCCAGGCGGCCAGGGCCGCGGTCAGCCGGGGGTCGGCCGAGCCGTCGTCGTCGGAGAAGCCCGGGTCGGGAATGTTCTTGTTCGCCATGTTCGCCACAGTTACCCGACCCTACTGTGCCGGGTGCGACGGCGGCGTGAGGGGTTGCCGGCCGCGGGTCCTGCCCCGGGTGCCGCGCCGCGGCCTGCGGGCCAGTACGGCGGCCAATACGAGCAGTACGGCGCCGGCGGCCGCGGCCTCCGAGGCGCCGAGGCGGGCCCCGCGCTCGGGCGGGCGGGCCGGATCGGGGCCGGGGCCGAAGTACGGCACGTCGGCCGCGGCGGGCGCGGGGACCGGCGGCTCCGGCTGGACGGCCTCGGCGACCTGGAGGGCCGCGACGGGGTCCACCATCCCGTAGCCGCGGGCGTCGTCGCGGCCGCCGGCCGGGCTGTCGGAGGCGGTGTCCTCCAGCAGCTTCTTGATCTGGGCCGGGGAGAGGTCCGGGTGGGCGGCCTTGACGAGGGCGACGGCTCCGGAGACGAAGGCCGCCGCCGCGCTGGTGCCCCAGCCCTCGTAGTACGAGCGGTCGGGGTCGGCGATGACCACGTCGACGCCCGGGGCGCTGACGGTGGAGTACCAGTTGCGGGTGGAGAACTTGGCCTTGCGGCCGCGCCGGTCGACGGCGGCGACGGCGATGACCCCCGGGTAGGCGGCCGGGTAGGAGACGCGGTCGCCGCTCTCGCCGCCGTTGCCCGCGGAGGCGACGACGACCACGCCCTTGGCGAGGGCGTACTGCACGGCCTCGTCCTCCCCCGCCTCGTGGTGGGCGGAGTCGCTGTCGTCGCCGAGGGACAGGTTGATCACGTCGGCGCCGTGGTCGGCGGCCCAGCGGATGCCCTCGGCGAGGGCGCCGCCCTTGCTGTCGCGGGCCTGGGCGCGGCCCGGGTCGCCCTCCTCCAGGATCACCCTGACGGGCAGGATCCTGGCCTGCGGGGCGATGCCGAGGACGCCCTGGCCGCGGCCGGGGCCGTGGCCGTGCCCGGCGATGATGCCGGCCATGGCGGTGCCGTGGCGAGCCCAGGAGCGGTCGCCGCGGCCGGCGCCCATGCCGATGACGTCGGTGCCTTCCAGGACCTGTCCGGCGAGGTCGGGGTGGGATCCGTCCACCCCGGTGTCCAGGACGGCGACGGTGACTCCGTCGCCCCGGGTGGTGCCCCAGGCCTCTTCGGCGCGCAGGGCCAGGAGCCCCCACTGGCGGTCGCGGATCGAGTCGGCGGCGGCCGGAGCCGCGGTGGCGGCCGTCAGGACGGCGGCCACGGCCAGGGCGGCGGCGCCCCGCAGGAGCGCACGGCGGGGCTGCACCGCGGCTCCGCGCCGGGGCCTCATCGGGACGCCTCGGGGGCGGGCGCGGCGGGCGGGTCGGCGAGCAGCGCCAGGCCGTTGCCGATGCGGTCGGCTACGGCCTTGGCCTCGTGGCCGAGGCCCGCCTGGGCCACGGCGCCGGCGGCTTCCTTCTTCATCACGTCCTCGGCGGGGCGGGGCGCGTCCAGGAGGCGGCCGTCGGCGAAGGAGGAGACGGTGTAGACGACCACGGGGGCCTTGTCGGCGACGGACGCGGTCCAGGCGGCGCGCTGGGCGTCGGCGAACCCGTACGCGGGCGGGGCGGTGAGCCGGCCGGTCAGGGCGCTCATCGCGCGGGCGTCGCCGGGGGTGAAGACCATGCCGGCGGTGATCAGGAAGCTGCGGGTGGCGTCGGTGTAGGTGGCGCGCAGCACGCGCGTGCAGCCGGTCGCGGTGAACAGGCCCTGCCAGTCCGCGGGGAGCGCGCCCGGGCAGTCGGCGTCGGGGGCGAGCGCGATCCGGGTCCAGATCCGGTTCGCGCCGCCGGGGCCGGCCGCGGGGCCGGCGAGGACCGGCGGGAAGAGGGAGTCCACGGGGGCGGACCGCCACAGCGACCCGGCCCCGCGGTAGACGGCGTCGGCGGACAACGGACGGTGGGCCGCGCGGTGTTCGAGCCAGGCGTCGGCTCCGGCGCCGCCGACGAGCCCGGCACCGAGCAGGGCGCACAGCACGGCGGCGAGGACCCGTCCGGGGCGGCGGCGCGGCGCGGCGGCGGGGGGCGGCGGGATCCGGCCGGGGCCCGGGGGCGGTTCGGGCTCGCCCAGGACCGCGGTCCGCGGTGTCGTCGTGGTCATCCGGCGGCTCCGCCCCCCGTTCCGTACGGCTGCCTGCCCGTACTCTACGGTCCTCCGGGCGCGCTGGAGCCCGGCGGGGGCGGCGGCCCGGGCCGGGCCGGGGCGGTCGCGGACCCCTACCCATCGGTAGACGCGTCTGGCAAGCTCCCGCCATGAACTCCCCCGCCGCCGACCGCGCCCGGTACGACCGGGCGACCGCGCACCTGGACGCGCCGCTGGCCGTCGTGGACCTCGAGGCGTTCGACGCCAACGCCGACGACCTCGTGCGCCGGGCCGGCGGGAAGCCCGTCCGCGTCGCCAGCAAGTCCGTCCGCTGCCGCGCGCTCCTCGAACGGGTCCTGGCCCGGCCCGGGTTCGCCGGGATCATGTCGTACACGCTCGCCGAGTCGCTGTGGCTGGCCCGGTCGGGGTTCGAGGACGTGCTGCTCGCCTATCCGTCCGCCGACCGGGGCGCCTTCGCGGAGCTGGCGGACGATCCGAAGCTGGCCGGCGCGGTCACGGTGATGGTGGACGACGTGGCGCAGCTGGAGCTCATCGACCGGTCGCGGGACGGCGGGTCCCAGGAGATCCGGGTCTGCCTGGAGCTGGACACCGCGCTGCGGCTGTTCGGCGGGCGGGTACGGGTCGGGGCGCGCCGGTCGCCGCTGCGGGAGCCGGCGCAGCTGGCCGAGCTGGCCCGCGCGGTCGCCGCCCGGCCCGGGTTCCGGGTGGTCGGGCTGATGGCGTACGAGGGCCACGTCGCCGGGGTCGGGGACGCGCTGGCCGGGCGGCCGGTGCGGTCGCGGACGATCCGGCTCATGCAGGGCGCGGCCCGCAGGGAGCTGGCGGCGCGGCGGGCCGAGGTGGTGCGGGCGGTGCGGGCGGTGGTGCCGGACCTGGAGTTCGTCAACGGCGGCGGGACGGGCAGCGTCGCGCAGACGGCCGCCGAGGAGGCGGTGACGGAGATCGCCGCCGGGTCGGGGCTGTACCTGCCGCGGCTGTTCGACAACTACACCTCGTTCAGCGGTCGGCCGGCGGCGCTGTTCGCCCAGCCGGTGGTGCGCAGGCCCGGGGTGGGCGTGGTGACCGTGCTCGGCGGCGGGTATCCCGCCTCGGGGGCGCCGGGTGCGGACCGGCTGCCCGTCCCGTACCTGCCGCAGGGCCTGCGCTACGACCCGCAGGAGGGCGCCGGCGAGGTGCAGACCCCGCTGCTGGGCAGCCCGGCCGACGATCTGCTGATCGGCGACCGGGTCTGGTTCCGCCACGCGAAGGCGGGCGAGCTGTGCGAGCGGTTCGACGCCCTGCACCTGGTGGAGGGCGACCGGGTGACGGCCGCCGCCCCGACGTACCGGGGCGAGGGCCGCACCTTCCTCTAGTGCTGTGACCGGGCCCGCCGGGGGGCCGGAGGCCTAGAAGACCGAGTCCGCCTGGTCCGGGATGACGCTCCGGTCGTCCCGCAGGGCGGGGCCGGTCGTGCCGTCGCGGTCGACGTAGCCGGCGGTGGCGCACGGGTACGGGGCGGCCTTCTGCTTCTTCGGTTCGATGAACATGGGGTTGACGATCCAGCGCCCGTCGCTGTTGTCGTACGCCCGGCACATCAGCTCGTTCTTGTTGCGGTTGACGACGAGCCGCAGGGCGGTCGCGTCGCGCAGGAACGAGATGTCCGTGTCGGAGTCGCCCGCGGCGAACACCTGCCGGCGGGAGGCGGGCTGGACCTTCTCGGCGGCCGCACCGCGCACGCCGAAGATCTCCTGGTTGATCCAGCAGCGCTTGCCGTCGATGTACGTGATCATCGTGTCGGCGCCGTCCCGGACGGATCCGCAGCCCTGGAGGCGGGCGGTGAACTTCCCGTCCCGCCCGGTGGTGTTGCGTATGCCGATCACGTGGTCCGCGTCGATGCCGGCGCCCTCGGCCCACACCTCCACGACCGGCTGGGGCGAGGCGGAGCTGATCCAGACGTCGAAGCCGGCCTTCCGCAGGCCGCGCACCAAATCCTTCTGCTGGTCGTAGTAGCGGACCCAGCCGGTGGCGGTGCCGCTGCCGACCTTCTGCACGGCGCCGACGGGCGCGGTGAGGTTCTCGGTGCGGGCGGCGGCGGCGAAGCCGCGGATCTCGCGGGCGGTCCAGCCCCGCATCAGCTGGGCGAGCCAGGCGTACGAGGGCTCGGTCGTACGGCGGTCCCAGCCGGCGAAGGCGGCGGCGCCGGTCCGGGTGGCGGCCGTGCCGTACACGCTGTTGATCTCGTCGGCGCAGGCCGCGCCCCCGGGGGTTCCCGTGGGCAGCGGTGTGCCGGGTCGGGCGAGCGGCCCGCAGGCGCCGGCCAGCGCGCCGGCGGCGGCCGGGGTGAGGAAGCGGCTGGTGGTGGTCCAGTCGCCGTGGGCGGGCTGGCGGAGCCTGCCGTTGCGCAGCAGCCAGAACATGGTGGCGTCGCCGACGTCGTTCTTGACGACGGTGTTGTCCCAGTCGAAGACGGCGACGGGTTTGGTGCGGCCGCCGGCCCCGTGGGGGCCGCAGCGGCCGTACTCATCGACGAGGCGCTGGAGGCGGGCCTGGTTGTCCCCGTACCAGCCCGCGCCGATCGTCACCCGGGGGCACTCGGCCTGGCCGGCCTGGGCCGGCGGTGCCAGGAGGAGTCCGGAGGCGGTGACGGCCATGAGGGCGAGGGGGGCCGCCCGTCTTCTGTGCATGCTGCTCCTCGGGGTCTTCGGTGGTCGGGGTCCGGGAAAGGGAGCAGCCGGGCACCTCGCGGTGCCCGGCTGGGCTGGATGGGCCGGGCGCGGCCGGGCGCGGCCGGGCGGGCTACAGCGGGGTGACGTACGCGCCGGAGATGCCGCCGTCGACGAGGAAGTCGGTCGCGTTGATGAACGAGGAGTCGTCGCTGGCGAGGAAGGCGACGGCGGCGGCGATCTCGGTGGGCTCGGCGAACCGGCCCAGCGGGATGTGCACGAGCCGGCGGGCGGCGCGCTCGGGGTCCTTGGCGAACAGCTCCTGGAGGAGCGGGGTGTTGACGGGTCCGGGGCACAGGGCGTTGACCCGGATGCCCTCGCGGGCGAACTGCACGCCGAGCTCGCGGGACATGGCCAGCACGCCGCCCTTGGAGGCGGTGTAGGAGATCTGGGAGGTGGCGGCGCCCATGACGGCCACGAAGGAGGCGGTGTTGATGATGGAGCCGCGGCCCTGGCGCTGCATGTAGGGGAGGGCGGCCTTGCAGCACAGGTAGACGGAGGTGAGGTTGACGTCCTGGACCCGCTTCCAGGCCTCCAGGCCGGTGGTGAGGATCGAGTCGTCGTCCGGCGGCGAGATGCCCGCGTTGTTGAAGGCGATGTCGACGGAGCCGTAGGTGTCGAAGGCCGTCTGGAAGAGGGCCTCGACCTCCTCGGGGCTGGTGACGTCGACCTTCACGAAGGTGCCGCCGACCTCCTCGGCCGCGGCCTTGCCGGCCGTCTCGTCGATGTCGCCGCAGACGACGTCGGCGCCCTCGGAGGCCAGGCGGCGGGCGGTGGCGAGGCCGATGCCGCTGCCGGCTCCGGTGATGACGGCGGTACGGCCGACCAGGCGGCGGCAGACGGTCTCTTCAGTGCTCATTGCTTCAGGCCTCCGTGCTGATGAAGACGTTCTTGGTCTCGGTGAAAGCGGTGAGGGCGTCGGGGCCGAGCTCCCGGCCGAGGCCGGACTGCTTGTAGCCGCCGAAGGGGGTCCAGTAGCGGACGCTGCTGTGGGAGTTGACGGACAGGTTGCCGGCGGCGACGGCGCGCGACACGCGCAGCGCGCGGCCGATGTCGCGGGTCCAGAGGGAGCCGGAGAGGCCGTACTCGGTCGCGTTGGCCAGGCGTACGGCGTCCTCCTCGTCCTCGAAGGGCAGGACGACGGCGACGGGGCCGAAGACCTCCTCGGCGGCGACGGGCGCGGTGGGGGCGACGTCCGTGACGAGGGTCGGCGGGTACCAGAAGCCGGGGCCTTCGGGGGCCTTGCCGCGGATCGCGGCCAGGTCCGCGGTGACGTAGGACCGTACGCGCTCCAGCTGGGTGCGGGAGATGAGCGGGCCCATCTGGGTCTTCTCGTCGAGGGGGTCGCCGACGGCCACGGATTCGATGCCGGGGGCGACGAGCTCCAGGAAGCGGTCGTAGACGGAGCGCTGGACGAGGATCCGGGTGCGG
Organism: Streptomyces subrutilus; assembly: GCF_001746425.1. Lineage (GTDB taxonomy): Bacteria > Actinomycetota > Actinomycetes > Streptomycetales > Streptomycetaceae > Streptomyces > Streptomyces subrutilus_A. The sequence goes on from NZ_MEHK01000001.1 coordinate 1,718,032, forward strand.
GCGCAGCAGTCCTGGCCGGTGTTGTCGAGGAAGGACATCGGCGCGGCGGCCGCGGCGGCTTCCAGGTCGGCGTCGGCGAAGACGATGTTGGGGCTCTTGCCGCCGAGTTCGAGCGTGACGCGCTTCACCCGGTCGGCGCACTTGGCCATGATCCGCTTGCCGACGCGGGTGGAGCCGGTGAAGACGATCTTGGCGACGCCGGGGTGCTCGACGAGTGCGTCGCCCGTGACCGCCCCGTGGCCGGGGAGCACCTGGAAGAGGTGCTCGGGGATCCCGGCTTCGAGGGCGAGTTCGGCGAGGCGCAGCGCGGTGAGGGGGGTGGTCTCGGCGGGCTTGAGGATCACGGCGTTGCCCGCGGCGAGGGCGGGGGCAAGTCCCCAGGCGGCGATCGGCAGGGGGAAGTTCCAGGGGGCGATCACGCCGATGACGCCGAGGGGTTCGAGGAAGGTGACGTCGATGCCGCCGGCGACGGGGATCTGGCGTCCGGAGAGCCGTTCCACTCCCCCCGCGGCGAAGTCGAGCAGGTCGCGTACGTTGCCGGCCTCCCAGCGGGCGTTGCCGATGGTGTGCCCGGCTTCGCGGACCTCCAGCCGGGCCAGTTCCTCGATGTGGCCGTCGACGACGGCGGCGAAGCGGCGCAGGACCCGGGCCCGGTCGGCGGGGGCGGCCGCCGCCCAGCCGCGCTGCGCGGCGGCGGCTCTGGCGACGGCGGCATCGACATCGTCCCGTGTGGCGGCCGGGACGATGGCGACGATTTCCTCGGTGGCCGGGTTCAGCACCTCAAGAGGGAGGGCCAGCGGATCGGACACGTGGTGCCTCACAGACGTTCGGTCGGTTCGGTGGGGTTACAGGCGTTCGAAGGAGCGGCGCAGCTCCCAGTCGGTGACCGCGGAGTCGTAGGCGTCGAGTTCCACGCGGGCCATGTTCCGGTAGTGGGCGACGACCTCGGGGCCGAAGGCGGCCTTGGCGATCTCGCTGTTCTCCCAGAGCTCGGCGGCCTCGCGCAGGGTCGCCGGGACGTGTGCGTAGTCGGCGGTGTAGGCGTTCCCCCGGCACACGTCGGGCAGTTCGAGGCCGTGCTCGATGCCGTGGATCCCGGCCGCGACCAGGCCCGCGACGGCGAGGTAGGGGTTGACGTCGCCGCCGGGCAGCCGGTTCTCGAAGCGCATGGAGCGGCCGTGCCCGACGACGCGCAGGGCGCAGGTCCGGTTGTCCACGCCCCAGGCGACGGCGGTCGGCGCGAAGGATCCCGGCCGGAAACGCTTGTACGAGTTGATGTTCGGGGCGTAGAGAAGGGAGAAGTCGCGCAGCGCGGCGAGCTGGCCGGCCAGGAAGTGCCGCATGACCGGAGACATGCCGAGTCCCTGGTCGTCGGCGTCCCGGTCACCGGCGGCCATCGCGTTGCGCCCGTCGGCGTCGGCCAGGGAGAGGTGGATGTGGCAGGAGTTGCCCTCGCGCTCGTCGTACTTGGCCATGAAGGTGAGCGAGACGCCCTCCTGGGCCGCGATCTCCTTCGCGCCGGTCTTGTAGACGGCGTGCTGGTCGCAGGTGGTCAGCGCCTCGTCGTAGCGGAAGGCGATCTCGTGCTGGCCGAGGTTGCACTCCCCCTTCGCCGACTCCACGGTCAGGCCCGCGGCCTGCATCTCGTTGCGGATGCGGCGCAGCAGGGGTTCGATGCGGCCGGTGCCGAGGACGGAGTAGTCGATGTTGTACTGGTTGGCGGGGGTCAGGCCGCGGTAGTTGGCGTTCCAGGCCTGTTCGTAGGTGTCCTGGAAGACCATGAACTCCAGCTCGGTGCCGACCATCGCGGCGTAGCCGTGCTCGGCCAGGCGTTCGAGCTGGCGGCGCAGGATCTGCCGGGGGGCGGCGACGACCGGAGTGCCGTCGTTCCAGGCGAGGTCGGCGAGGAGGAAGGCACTGCCGGGGTTCCAGGGGAGGCGGCGCAGGGTGGCGTGGTCGGGGTGCATGGCGAAGTCGCCGTAGCCCCGGTCCCAGGAGGACATCTCGTACCCGTCGACGGTGTTCATGTCGGTGTCGACGGCGAGGAGGTAGTTGCAGCCCTCGGTGCCGTGCGCGAGGACCTCGTCGAGGAAGAACTGTGCGGCGAACCGCTTGCCCTGGAGGCGTCCCTGCATGTCGGGGAAGGCCAGGACGACTGTGTCGATCTCGCCGCCGGCGACCAGGGAGCGCAGCTCCTCGATCGCCAGCGGCGGCTTGCGGTCTACCACGGGAATCTCTCCTTCGGTGAGCCGAGGACGCCTAAGGTATTGAATAGAACCATTGCTTGGGAAGGGGAGGGGCCAAGATGACCGACACGGCGAGCGAGGGTGGCGCGATCGCGCGGCTGAATCCCGTGCTGCGACAGGTGCGGGCGGGCAACGGGTTCGAGGAGGCGCTGGAGCAGATCCTCCAGGTGGTCCGGCTGGGCCTGGTGCCGGGCGGCGAACGGTTGCCGCCCGAGCGCGAGTTGGCCGAGCGGATGGGGATCAGCCGGGTCACCCTGCGCGAGGTCCTGAAGGTACTGCAGGACCAGGGGCTGGTGGAGGCGCGGCGCGGCCGGTACGGCGGGACGTTCGTGCTGCCCCGGCCGGACACCCCGGCGGGCGGCGCCGAGGAGGAGCTGCGCCGGCGCGTCGCGGGCGTGGACATCGAGGACGCCCTGCGGTTCCGCGAGGTCCTGGAGGTGGGGGCGGCCGGCCTGTGCGCCTCGCAGGGGCTGACCGAGGAGGGCGCCGAACGGCTGCTCGGCGCCCTGGCCGCCACCCACGACGCCCCCCTCGCCGACTACCGGCGCCAGGACACCCTCTTCCACCTGACCCTGTGCGAACTGGCCGGATCCGCCACCCTGACGGCCCAGTACGCCGCCGTCCGGGCCACGGTCAACGACCTGCTGGACTGCATCCCGCTGCTGGTGCGCAACCTGGAGCACTCGCAGCAGCAGCACACGGCGCTGGTGGAGTCCGTGCTGGAAGGGGACGCCGACGGGGCCCGCGAGACGATGCGCGAGCACTGCTGCGGCACGGCGGCGCTGCTGCGGGGCTTCCTGGCGTGACCGCCCGACCCCCCGGGAGCGATTCGTAACTTCCGTTTAACGCAGAGGTCTTGCGCTCTCCACCGCACTGCGGCAAAGGTACGGGCCACAACCATTGCCCTGAGGCAGGAGCGCACGATGGCCGACGACATCGAGGCACGGCTGAGCGCCGTACCCGCACCCACCCCGTCCCCCAAGGGCGGCGGCAGCCACGACGACTACCTGGAACGCCGCACGCTGCGCCGGGGCAGCGCCGGCTGGCTGCTGCTGACCGGTCTCGGCGTCGCGTACGTGGTCTCCGGCGACTTCTCCGGCTGGAACGTCGGCCTCGACAAGGGCGGCTTCGGCGGTCTCGCCATCGCCACCGTCCTGATGGGCGCGATGTACGCGTGCCTGGTCTTCTCCCTGGCGGAGCTCTCCACCATCCTGCCCACGGCGGGCGGCGGGTACGGATTCGCCCGCCGCGCCCTCGGCCCCTGGGGCGGCTTCCTCACCGGTACCGCCATCCTGATCGAGTACATCCTGGCCCCGGCCGCGATCGTCATCTTCATCGGCGACTACGTCGAGTCCCTCGGCCTCTTCGGCCTCACCTCCAGCTGGCCCGTCTACCTCGGCTGCTTCGTCGTCTTCGTCGGGGTCCACCTGTGGGGCGTCGGCGAGGCGCTGCGCTTCAGCCTGGTCGTGACCGCGATCGCCGTCGCCGCGCTGCTGATCTTCGCGGTGGGAGCCCTCACCGAGTTCGACGCCTCCGGCCTGGACGACATCCCGGTCGACGCGAGCGCCTTCGGCTCGAACTCCTGGCTGCCGATGGGGCTGCTGGGCATCTGGGCCGCGTTCCCCTTCGGCATGTGGTTCTTCCTGGGCGTGGAGGGCGTACCGCTGGCCGCCGAGGAGGCCAAGGACCCGGTCCGCTCCATGCCGAAGGCGCTGGCGATCTCCATGGGCATCCTCGCCCTGCTGGCCCTGGTCACCTTCTTCGCGGCGACCGGCGCGCAGGGCGCGGACGCCGTCAAGTCGGCGGGCAACCCGCTGGTCGTGGCGCTGGAGGGGGACGGCGGCCCGACCGCGCTGAGCCGCTTCGTCAACTACGCGGGCCTGGCCGGGCTGGTGGCCTCCTTCTTCTCCCTGATCTACGCGGGCTCCCGCCAGCTCTTCGCCCTCTCCCGGGCCGGCTACCTGCCGCGCTTCCTCTCGCTCACCTCGCAGCGCAAGGCCCCCTACCTGGGCCTGATCATCCCCGGCGCGATCGGCTTCGCCCTCGCCGCGGCCACCGGCAACGGCGCCCGCATGCTCAACATCGCGGTGTTCGGCGCGACCATCTCCTACGCCCTGATGGCCCTCTCGCACATCGTGCTGCGCCGCCGGGAGCCGGCCTTGGAGCGGCCGTACCGCACTCCGGGCGGCGTCCTGACCTCCTCGGTGGCCTTCGCGCTCGCCCTCTCGGCCCTGGTCGCCACCTTCCTGGTGGACAAGGACGCCGCCTTCATCGCGCTGGCCGTGTACGCCGTCGCCCTGGCCTATTTCGCGCTCTACAGTCGGCACCACCTCGTAGCCTCGGCTCCCGAGGAGGAGTTCGCGGCGCTGGCGCAGGCCGAGGCGGAACTGACCCGCGACTGACTCCTGCCGCCCCGCCCGTCCCGCACCGCCTTCCGGAGGTAGCCCGTGCCACGGCCGCTCATCGGCATCACCACCTACATCGAGGACTCCACCCGCTACGGGGTGTGGGACCTCCCGACGTCCCTGGTCCCCGCGGGGTACTACGAACTCGTCCAGGCGGCGGGCGGCGCGGCCGTGCTGCTGCCGCCGGACGAGCCGGGGGCGGCGGCGGAGGTGCTGAGCCGGGTGGACGGCCTGGTCGTCGCGGGCGGCCCCGACGTGGACCCGGTCCATTACGGGGCCGCCCGCGACCCGCGTACGGGCCCGCCCGCGACGGTGCGCGACCACTGGGAGCTGGCCCTGATCGCGGCCGCGCTGGACGCGGACCTGCCCGTCCTCGGCGTCTGCCGGGGCATGCAGGCCCTCAACGTCGCCCTGGGCGGCACGCTCGTCCAGCACCTCGACGGCCACTTCGACACTCCGGGCGCCATGTCCTGGCACCCGGTCCGCCCGGTCCCGGGGACCCGGTACGCGGCCCTGGTCCCGGAGGAGGCGGAGGTCCCGACCTACCACCACCAGGCCGTCGACCGCCTGGGCCGCGGCCTGATCGCCTCGGCCCACGCGGCCGACGGCACGGTGGAGGCCATCGAACTCCCCGACCCGGCCCGCTGGGTCCTCGGCGTGCAGTGGCACCCCGAACGCGACAAGGACACCCGCGTCATGTCCGCCCTGGTAGCAGCCGCCGCATCCCACACCGCCATCCCGGTGCCCTGACCCCTGCCCGGGGTGGGCGCCGCCTGCCAAGCGCGCCTCAAAGATCGGGGCTCCGCCCCGGGCCCCGCGCCTCAAACGCCGGTGGGGCCGGCTATGGCCGTCCCCCGAAACCGCGCCCGCGCCGAGCGCGACTCCAGCCCCGCCGGCGTTTGAGGCGCGGGGCCCGGGGCGGGCTCAATGCCCCGGCGGCCTAGTTCCGGCGGGTCAGGGACAGCAGGTCCCGGGCCGGCCCCGCAGGCCTCGCCCCCGCGGGCCAGACGGCCCGCAAGGCACGCCCCAGCGCGGCGCCCGCCACCGGCACCTCCACCAGCCTCCGCGCCGCCAGCTCGTCCCCCACCGCCAGCTCCGACAGGACACACGGCCCGGCCCCGCTCAGCGCCGCCGCCTTGACCGCGGTGGTCGACGCCAGTTCCAGCAGCGGCGCGGCCAGCCCCCCACACCCCGCCAGCGCGGCGTCCAGTACCTGCCGCGTACCCGACCCCCGCTCCCGCAGGATCAGCGGCGCGGCCGCCAGCTCCGCGACCTCCACCCCCTTCGAGCGCCGCGCCCACGCGTGCCCCGGGGCCACCGCCACCACCAGCCGGTCCTGCGCGATCACCGCCGAGTCCAGCCCCTCGGGAACCGTCAGCCCCTCCACGAAGCCGAGGTCCGCCTCGTGCGCGAGGACCCGCTCCGCGACCACCGCCGAGTTCCCGGCGTGCAGCGACACCGCCGTGTCGGGCCGCTGCCCGCGCAGGGCGATCAGCCACCCCGGCAGCAGGTACTCCGCGATCGTCATGCTCGCCGCCACCCGCAGCCGCGAGTCCCGCCGCCCCCGCAGCGCCTGCGCCCCCGCGTCGAAGGCCTCCGCGGCCTCCACCACCCGCCGGGCCCAGTCCGTGACCAGCGCGCCCTCCGCCGTCAGCGTGGAGCCCCGCGGCGACCGGTCCACCAGGGCCACCCCGAGCCGCGCCTCCATCGCCCGGATCCGGCTGCTCGCCGCGGGCTGGGTGATCCCCAGCCGCCTGGCCGCACCGCTCAGGCTCCCCACGCGCGCCACCGCGAGCAGCAGCTCCAGCGCCCCCAGGTCCGGCACCCGGTGCGCCAGCGGCACCCACTCCTCATTACCCATAACATCAGTTTATGACCCTATAGCGAGAAGGCCTCTGCCCCCCGCTCCCACCAGCGACGACGCTGGATCCATGGCCACCACCCTCGTGCGACCCCGCACCCCCGCCACCACCCCCGAGACCGCCCGGCGGGCCCACAAGGCCCTGCGGCAGCTCGGTCCCAACTGGTACGCCTCGATCATGGGCACGGCGATCGTGGCCAACGCCGGCGCCGCCCTGCCCTACCAGCTCCCCGGCCAGCGCGTGGCCTGCCAGCTCGTCTGGGCGCTGTCCGCCGTCGCACTCGCCGTGCTGCTCACCGCCCGCGCCGGCCACTGGCTCCACCACCGCGACCAGGCCCGCGCCCATCTCCTCGACCCCGCCGTCGCCCCCTTCTACGGCTGCCTCTCGATGGCGCTGCTGGCCGTCGGCGGCGGCACCCTCATCGTCGGCAAGGACCTGATCGGCACCGGCGCCGCCGTGGCCGTCGACGCCGTGCTGTTCACCGCCGGCACCGCGATCGGCCTGGTCATGGCCGTGGTGGTGCCCTACCTGATGGTGGTCCGCCACAAGGTCGAGGCCGCGCAGGCCACCCCCGTCTGGCTGCTCCCCCTGGTCGCCCCCATGGTCTCGGCCGCCCTCGGCCCGCTGCTGATACCCCACCTGCCCGCCGGCCAGCCCCGCGAGGCCATGCTGCTCGCCTGCTACGCCATGTTCGGCATCAGCCTGCTGGCCACCCTGCTGATGCTCCCCCTGGTCTTCGGCCGGCTGATCGTGGGCGGTCCCCTCCCCCTGGCCCTGACCCCCCCCCTCTTCCTGGTCCTCGGCCCCCTCGGGCAGTCCACCACCGCCGTGAACCAGCTCGCCGACATGGCCCCCCAGTCGATCGGCGCCCCCTACGCCGGCGCGCTCGGCGCCTTCGCGGTCGTCTACGGGGTCCCCGTGATGGGCTTCGCCCTGCTGTGGACCGCCCTCGCCACGGCCATGCTGGTACGGGCCGCCCGCCACGGCATGGGCTTCACGATGACCTGGTGGGCCCTGACCTTCCCCGTCGGCACCTGCGTCACCGGCGCCGCCGGCCTGGCCCGCCACACCGGCCTCACCGCCTTCGCCTGGCTCGCCGCGGCCCTCTTCCTCGCCCTGCTGGCCGCCTGGCTCCTCGCCGCCGCCCACACCCTGCGCGGCCTGTTCACCGGCCGCCTCCTCGCCGCCGCCTAGAGCGGTACCCCCGCCTCCCGCAGGGCCCCGGCCAGCACCCCCGGCGCCTCGGCCAGCGACGGGCCGTACCAGGTCAGGTGCCGCCCGCCGACCAGGGCCGCGGGCAGGCCCGGGAAAGCCTCCGGGCCGTCCTGGGCGGTGAAGCGGTACGGCTCGTCCGGGAGCACCACCAGATCGCAGCCCGCGGCCGCGAGCTCCTCCACCGGAATCCTGGGATACCGCTCCGGGTGCCCCGCGTAGACGTTGCGCACCCCCAGCCGGGCGAGCAGGTCGCCCGCGAAGGTGTTCCGGCCCAGCACCATCCACGGCCGCCGCCACACCGGCACGAAGGCCGTCCGCTCGGCGGCCGGCTCGACCCGGGCCCACGCGGCCTCGGCGTCCGAAAGCCACCCCGGCCTCGCCAGCCCCAAGACCCCGACCAGCAGCCGGTCCAGTTCGCGCAGGGCCTGGGGCAGCTCGCGCACCTCGGTGACCAGCACCTCCAGCCCGGCCGCCCGCAGCGCCGCCAGGTCCGGGGCCCGGTTCTCCTCCTCGTTGGCGATCACCAGGTCCGGGCGCAGCTCCGCGATCCGCCGTACCGCGGGGTTCTTGGTCCCCCCGATCCGCACCGCGCCCCCGAGGTCCGCGGGGTGGGTGCACCAGTCGGTGACCCCGACGAGCAGCCCGGGCGCGGTCACGGCCACCGCCTCGGTCAGGGACGGCACCAGCGAGACGACCCGCCGCACGCCGCTCAGTGCCCCGGGGACGGCGGCTCGGAGGTCGCGTGGATGTGGTCGCCCACCGCCACCACCAGGATCCGGGTGTCCTCGGTGACGGCCCGCCAGCGGTGCCGTACGCCTCCCGACAGGAACAGCGCGTCGCCGCTCTCCAGCCGGTACGCCCGCCCCTCCGCCTCGACCTGGCAGGCGCCCGCGACGACGTACATCAGCTCGTCGTTGCGGTGCTGGTACTCGCGCCCGGCGTCCTGGTCCCCGGTGAACTCCAGGGCGTGCAGCTGGTGATGCCCGCGGACGAGGGGCCGTACGCCCGGCACCGGCGTGAGCCCGGATTCGTCACCGGCCCGTACGAGGTCCACCGTGCGCGCGGTGTCGGACGCGGCGAGCAGCTCGACGGCCGTGGTCTCCAGTGCGTCGGCGACCCGTTCCAGGGACCGCATGCTGGGCCGGGCCCGCTCGTTCTCTATCTGGCTCAGGAACGGGACCGACAGCCCGCTGCGCGCCGACACGGCCGCCAGGGTCAGGTGGAGCGCGCGGCGCCGCTTTCGTACGGCGACGCCCACCCGGAGCGGCTCCTTGCCGTCCTTGTCCTTTTCCTTGTCCCTGTCCATGGCCATGCCCTTGGGGCTCTTGTCGTCCAGGCCGTCCGTGCCGTCCCTGTCGTTCATCTCGGGGCTGCCCTCCCCATGTCCGTCGCACATCGGTGTGCTGTAAGCACCTTACGCAGCAACCGCCCCCCGTTTCGCGTGCACGGGTGTTCCCGTACCGGATCGCTCACTGTCCGTGGGCGCTCGCGGGGCCGTCGGCGGCGTTGCGGCATCATCGTCTGCGTGACGACACGACGCCTGATGCTCCTGGACACCGCCTCCCTCTACTACCGGGCCTACTTCGGCGTGCCGGACTCCGTGAAGGCCCCCGACGGCACTCCGGTCAACGCCGTGCGCGGACTGCTCGACTTCATCGGCCGGCTGGTCCAGGACCACCGACCGGACGACCTCGTGGCCTGCATGGACGCGGACTGGCGGCCGCACTGGCGGGTGGAGCTGATCCCCTCGTACAAGGCCCACCGGGTCGCGGTGGAGACCGAGACCGGACCGGACGTGGAGGAGACCCCCGACACCCTGGCCCCGCAGGTCCCGATCATCGAGGCGGCGCTGGACGCCTTCGGCATCGCCCGCGTGGGCGTGGCCGGTTACGAGGCGGACGACGTGATCGGCACTCTCACCGCCCGCGCGAGCGGCCCGGTGGACATCGTCACCGGCGACCGGGACCTGTACCAACTGGTGGACGACGCCCGGCAGCGGCGGGTGCTCTACCCCCTCAAGGGCGTGGGCACCCTCCAGGTGACGGACGAGGCGTGGTTGCGCGAGAAGTACGGGGTGGACGGCCCCGGGTACGCGGACCTGGCGCTGCTGCGCGGGGACCCGAGCGACGGCCTGCCGGGCGTCCCCGGCATCGGGGAGAAGACGGCGGCGAAGCTCCTCGACGCCTACGGCTCGCTCGCCGGGATCATCGCGGCGGTCGACGACCCGAGGTCGAAGCTGACACCCGCACAGCGCAAGCGGCTCGACGAGTCCCGCCCCTATCTGGCAGTGGCCCCGAAGGTGGTCCAGGTGGCCGCCGATGTCCCGCTCCCGCCGTTCGACCCGGCCCTTCCGGCCGCCCCGGCGCAGCCGGAACTCGTCGACGCCCTCGCCCGTCGGTGGGGTCTGAGTGGAGCCGTGTCGCGCCTCAGCAGCGCACTCCGACCCTGAGGTGCTAACTTAGGTTATCCTAAGTTGATTCAGGGGAGTCAGGGGAGACACCGTGGCAGAAGGACGCGCCCGTTCCGTCGGCACCTCCGTCGTCGTACGCACCGAGCGGCTCACCCCGCACATGGTGCGGATCGTGCTGGGCGGTGACGGGCTGGCCGGGTTCGGCGCGGGCGAGTTCACCGACCACTACATCAAGATCCTCTTCCCGCCGCAGGGCGTCTCGTACCCCGAGCCGTGGGACCTGGAGCTGATCCGCGCCCACTTCCCGCGGACGCAGTGGCCGAGGCAGCGCGCGTACACCGTACGGAACTGGGACGCGGCGCACCGCGAGCTGACGCTCGACTTCGTCGTCCACGGCGACGAGGGCCTGGCCGGCCCGTGGGCGGCCCGGGTCCAGCCGGGTGCGGTCGTACGGTTCCTCGGACCGGGCGGCGCCTACGCGCCGGACCCGGCGGCCGGCTGGCACCTGCTGGTCGGCGACGAGAGCGCGCTTCCGGCGATCGCGGCGGCGATGGAGCGGATGCCGGCGGGTGCGCGGGTCCACGCCTTCGTGGAGGTCGAGGGCCCGGCGGCCGAGCAGAAGGTCGCCACGCCGGACGGCGTCGTCCCGGTCTGGCTCCACCGCGGGGACCGCCCGATCGGCGAGGCGCTGGTGGAGGCGGTCATGGCGCTGGAATTCCCCTCCACGGACGTCCACGCCTTCGTCCACGGGGAGGCGGGCTTCGTGAAGGACCTCCGCCGCCACCTCCGCCTGGAACGCGGCATCGCCCGCGAACGCCTGTCGATCTCCGGCTACTGGCGCCTGGGCGAGACGGACGAGGGCTGGCGCGCGATCAAGCGCGACTGGAACGCGGCGGTGGAAGCCGAACAGGAACACGCGACAGCCGCGTAACCGCCTGCGGCGAGGCCCAGCAGCCCCCACCCGGCCGACCCTCCGAACAGGCGGCTGCCAACGCTGAGCCGCCCCCAACCCCGCGCACCCAACAAGCGCGGCCCCGCAACGCCCACACCCCAGACGCGGACACACAGGGGTGCAGCGCCGCCAAGCCAAACCCACCCCCGCCGACGCTTGAGGCGCGGGGGCCCGGGGCAGAGCCCCGCAACGGCGCCGCACCCAACACCCAGCCCCGCCCCACACGCCCGCGCGCACGCGCACGCGCACGCGGCGCCGAGCCAAACCCAGCCCCGCCGGCGCTAGAGGCGCGGGGCCCGGCTGCGGCCCCGCCCCACACGCCCGCGCGCACGCGCACGCGGCGCCGAGTCAAATCCAGCCCCGCCGGCGTTTGAGGCGCGGGGGTCCGGGGGCGGCGCCCCCGGCAACGGCGCCGCACCCAACCAGCACCCCTCCGCGGCATCAGGCACGGCTGCACAGCCACAGCCACACCCCCCACGCCCGCGCACGCGGCGCCGAGCCAAACCCAGCCCCGCCGGCGCTCGAGGCGCGGGGGCCCGGGCCAGAGCCCCGGCTGTGTCGCCGCCAGCCCGCGCGCACCCGCGCCCCCGGCGGGACAATGACCCCATGCGTACGCTCGGCGCAGCCGTCCTGGCGGGGGCCGCCCTCCTGCTGGCCACCGCAGGGACATCGGCCCCCAGCCCCCCACCCGCCCCGCAACCCGCCCTAGGCGACGCGGCCGTCGCCAAGGCCGTGGCCCGCCTGGACACCACGGTCCAGGACATGATGCGCCGCACCGGCGTCCCCGGCGTCTCGGTGGCCGTCGTCCACGACGACAAGGTCGTCCACCTCAAAGGCTTCGGCGTCCGCCGCACCGGCGAGAGCGCCGCCGTCGGCACCGACACCGTCTTCCAGATCGCCTCGCTCTCCAAACCGGTCTCCTCCACCGTCGTGGCCGGCACCCTCACCGGCCCCGACGAGTGGGACCGCCCCGCGACGCTCCCCGGGTTCTCCCTCAAGGACCCCTGGGTCACCGGACACGTCACCACCGCCGACCTGTTCTCCCACCGCAGCGGCCTCCCCGACCACGCCGGCGACCTCCTCGAAGACCTCGGTTACGACCAGGCGTACATCCTCGACCACCTGCGCCTGGAGCCCCTGACCCCGTTCCGCGCGAGCTACGCGTACACCAACTTCGGCCTCACCGCCGCCGCCGAGGCCATCGCCCGCGCCAAGGGCACCAGCTGGCAGAAGCTCAGCGCCGACACCCTCTTCAAGCCCGCCGGCATGACCCGCACGAGCACCGAGTTCGACGCGTACTCGAACTCCCCCGACCACGCCGCCACCCACGTCAGGAACCCGGACGGCACCTGGAGCCCCCGCTTCGTCCGCGACCCGGACGCCCAGGCCCCGGCCGGCGGGGTCAGTTCCACGGCCCGCGACATGTCCCGCTGGCTGCGCCTCCAGCTCGCCGGCGGCACCCTCGACGGGAAGCGGATCATCCCCGCCGACACCCTGGCCCGCACGCACGTGCCCGAGATCGTCTCGCAGCCGCCCGCGACCCCCACGGCCCGCACCGGCTTCTACGGCCTCGGCTGGAACGTCTCCTACGACGACGCCGGCCGCCTGCGCCTGAGCCACTCCGGCGCCTTCGACCTCGGCGCGAACACCAACGTCACCATGCTCCCCCTGGAGCGGCTCGGCATCGTCGTCCTGACCAACGGCGCGCCCGTCGGCCTGGCCGACGCCGTCGCCCTCGACTTCTTCGACTTCGCCGAGCACGGCAAGGCCACCGCCGACTGGCTGGGCCTGGCAGGCTCCCTCTACGCGCAGATGGAGGAGGCGGACCGCTCCCCCACCGACTACGCGGACCCGCCCGCCACCGCCCGGCCGGCCCAGGACAGCGCCGCGTACACCGGCACCTACACCAGCCCGTACTACGGCAAGGCCACGGTGACCGCCGACGACACGGGCGGGCTCACCCTGTCCCTCGGCCCGAAGCCGCTGCGCTTCCCCCTCACCCACTACGACGGCGACACCTTCAGCTTCGAGACGGCCGGCGAGAACGCGGTCGGCCGCACCGGGGTGACCTTCGCCGACGGCACGCTCCGCGTCGAGTACCTCGATGCCGACCACCTGGGCACCTTCACCGAGCAGTAGGGGTGTCCGCATAGCCTGTCCCCGATGAGACGCAGAGCCCAGCCACCCCCTTCTCCGCTGCCCCAGCGCGCCGGCATCGACCCGGTGCGGCTGCGGCTGCCCCCCGATCCGGACGGCGCCTGGCCGGACCTCGGCAGCTACCTCGCCGCGCACTACGCGGGCGGCCCGGGCGCCGAGGCCGTCGCCCGGCTGCTGGCCGACGGCCGGCTGCTCGGCCCGGGCGGGCGTGTCCTGCACGCGCGGGACCCGTACGAGCCGGGCGGCTACCTGTGGTTCCACCGCGACCTGCCGGCCGAGGCTCCCGTCCCCTTCGCGGTCCGTGTCGTCCACCGCGACGCGCACCTCCTGGTCGTGGACAAACCGCACTTCCTCGCGACCACCCCGCGCGGCAGCCACGTCACCCAGACCGCCCTCGCCCGGCTCCGCGCGGAGCTGGACCTGCCCGCCCTCAGCCCGGCGCACCGGCTGGACCGGCTGACGGCGGGGCTGGTGCTGTTCAGCGTCCGACCCGAGGACCGGGGGGCCTACCAGCTCCTGTTCCAGCAGCGCCGCGTGTACAAGGAGTACGAGGCGCTGGCGCCCCACGACGCCGAGCTGGCCTTCCCCCGCACGGTCCGCAGCCGCATCGAGAAGGCCCGCGGGGTCATCGCGGCGGCCGAGGTCCCCGGCGGGGAGCCCAACGCGCAGACCCTGGTGGAACTCACCGGAGCCCGCGGCGGGCTGGGCCGCTACCGGCTGACCCCGCACACCGGCCGCACCCACCAGCTGCGCGTGCACATGAACAGCCTGGGCCTGCCCATCCTGGGCGACCCGGTGTACCCGCGGGTCACCGACCCGGCGCCGGACGACTACCGCCGGCCGCTGCAACTGCTGGCCCGCGTACTGGGGTTCACCGACCCGGTCACCGGCATCGACCACCGCTTCGAGAGCGGCCGCACCCTCCAGGCCTGGCACGACCGCGCCGCCTGGGAAACGGGGCCCGGCAAGGACGACTAGGGGGTGTCGTACCGGCCGGGCCGGGCCCGAGCCCCCGCGATGCGCAGCGCCGCGCCGGCGGTGGCCCCAAGAGCGCCTAGCCGACGGAGCTGTAGGCCACCACACCCCGCAACAGGGCGTCCACGGCCTTGCGGGCGTTCCTGGCCACCGTGCTGCCGCTGTCGCCCGAGGCCGAGGGGGCCGCGGCGGCGACCTGCCCCAGCACGTCGATGACCTGCTTGCACCAGCGCACGAAGTCGCCGGCCGGCATCTCCGCCTCGCGCAGCACCTCGTCCAGGCTCTTGTCGGAGGCCCACTGGTAGGCCGCCCACGCGAAGCCGAGGTCCGGCTCGCGCTGGCCCACACCCTCGGCCTGGTTGATGCGGTGCTCCTCCTCCAGGGCGTCGAGCCGGCCCCAGATGCGGACCATCTCGCCGAGGGCGGCCTTCGCCGCGCCGCCCGGCACCTTCGGCGCGACCGCGTCGTCGGACTGCCGTGCCTCGAAGACCAGCGCCGAGACGCAGGCGGCCAGTTCGGCCGGGCTCAGACCCTCCCAGATGCCCGCGCGCAGGCACTCGGAGGCCAGCAGGTCCAGCTCTCCGTACAGCCGGGCGAGCCGCTTGCCGTGCGCGGTGACCTCGTCCTCGCGCAGGTAGTCCAGCTCGGTCAGGAGCGCGTGGATGCGGTCGAAGGTGCGGGCGATGGTGTTCGTCCGCCCCTCGATCCGCCGCTCCAGCTGCTGGGTGTCCCGCTTGAGCCGGTGGTAGCGCTCCGCCCAGCGGGCGTGGTCCTCGCGCTCGTCGCAGCCGTGGCAGGGGTGCGCCCGCAGCTCCGCCCGGAGCCGGGCGATCTCGCGGTCGTCGGCCGCCGCGGCCCGGCCGCGTCCGCGCCGTTCCGGCGTGATGTGCCCTGCCTTGGACCGCAGTTGGGAGGCCAGGTCCCGACGGGACTGCGGGGAGCGGGCGTTGAAGGTCTTGGGGATCCGCATCCGGTCGAGGGCCTCCACCGGAACCGGGAAGTCGATCGCGGCGAGCCGCTTGACCTGCCGCTCGGCGGTGAGCACGAGCGGGCGCGGGCCCTCCGCGTACTCGTACCCGCGGTGCCCGTTGACCCGCCCGGCCGGCACGCCCGGGTCCAGGACCAGCGCGAGCCCGGCGAACTTGCCCGTCGGCACGTGGATGATGTCGCCCGGCTTGAGCTTCTCCAGCGAACTGGCCGCCTGCACCCGCCGCTGCGCCGCGCCCTGCTTGGCCAGCTCGGTCTCGCGGTCCTTGAGGTCCCGGCGCAGCTGCGCGTACTCCTCGAAGTCTCCGAGGTGGCAGGTCATGCCCTCCCGGTAGCCCTCCAGGCCCTCCTCGTTGCGCTGCACCTGCCGGGAGATCCCGACGACCGAGCGGTCGGCCTGGAACTGCGCGAAGGAGGTTTCGAGCAGCTCGCGCGAGCGGTGCCGCCCGAACTGGCTGACCAGGTTCACGGCCATGTTGTAGGAGGGCTTGAAGCTGGAGCGCAGCGGATACGTACGGGTACCCGCGAGCCCGGCGAGCGCCGCCGGGTCCATGCCCCGCTGCCACAGCACCACCGCGTGGCCCTCGACGTCGATGCCGCGCCGGCCGGCCCGGCCGGTCAGCTGCGTGTACTCGCCGGGGGTGATGTCGGCGTGCTGCTCGCCGTTCCACTTGACCAGCTTCTCCAGGATGACCGTGCGCGCCGGCATGTTGATGCCCAGGGCCAGGGTCTCGGTGGCGAAGACGGCCTTGACCAGGCCCCGTACGAAGAGCTCCTCCACGACCTCCTTGAAGGTGGGCAGCATGCCCGCGTGGTGCGCGGCGATGCCCCGCTCCAGGCCTTCGAGCCACTCGTAGTAGCCCAGGACGTGCAGGTCCTCGTCGGGGATGGAGGCGGTCCGCGCCTCGACGATCTCGCGGACCCTGAGGCGCGCGGAATCGTCGTTGAGCCGCAGGCCCGCGAACAGGCACTGCTGGACGGCGGCCTCGCAGCCGGCCCGGCTGAAGATGAAGTTGATGGCGGGCAGCAGCCCGTCGCCGTCGAGCCGGGCGATGACCTCGGGCCGGGAAGGGGTCCAGATCCGGCCGCGGGAGCGCCGCTCGCGCTCGCGGTCGGCCTCGCGGACCATCTTCCCGCGCCGCCGGTCCTTGGGACTGTAGGTGCGGCTGTTCTCCTCGCGGGCCATCCGCAGCAGGTCGGGATTGACCTCGCGGCGGGCGGAGCCGCGGCCGCCGTGGTCGGACTCCTCCTCGAAGAGGTCGAAGATCCGGCGGCCGGCCATGACGTGCTGCCACAGCGGTACGGGCCGCTCCTCCGAGACGATCACCTCGGTGTCGCCCCGCACGGTGTCCAGCCAGTCGCCGAACTCCTCGGCGTTGGACACGGTGGCCGACAGTGACACCAGGGTCACCGACTCGGGGAGGTGGATGATCACTTCCTCCCAGACGGCTCCGCGGAACCGGTCGGAGAGGTAGTGCACCTCGTCCATCACGACGTACCCGAGGCCGCGCAGCGACTGGGAGCCCGCGTACAGCATGTTGCGGAGCACCTCGGTGGTCATCACGACCACCGGCGCTTCGGAGTTGACGCTGTTGTCGCCGGTGAGCAGGCCCACCTTGTCGGCGCCGTAGCGCTTGACGAGGTCGGCGTACTTCTGGTTCGACAGGGCCTTGATGGGCGTCGTGTAGAAGCACTTGCGGCCCTGCTGGAGGGCCAGGTGCACGGCGAACTCGCCGACGATCGTCTTGCCCGAGCCGGTCGGGGCGGCCACCAGGACGCCCTTGCCCGCCTCCAGTGCCTTACAGGCCTCGACCTGGTACGGATCCAGGTCGAATGCGTACATCTCGCGGAAGGGCGCCAGCGCGCTGGCCTCTTCGGCGGCGCGGATCCGGGCAGCGGCGTACCGCTCGGCCGGTGAGAGTTCTTCGGTCATCTTGTGATCGAGCCTACCCGCCCCCTCTGACAACAGTCGCGATCATTTAAGTGAGCAGCCGCAGGGCCCCGGGGGCGCACGGGGCGGGCACGGGGAGCGGCCCGACGGGCTCCCCGTCGGCGTAGGCGGTGAGCACCTTCAGGTGGCCTCGGGGGGCCCCTTGCACACGCCCGCGCGGACGGCGGCGCGCAGCCGGGGCAGAGCGTCGTACCTGTCAGGTCGCGTCGTCGTAGCCGTTGATCCGCCGGCGGCCGCCGTCCGTCTGGCCGGGCAGCGCGGCGGGAGCGGGAACCGCTTCCCTCTCGCCGATCGGCGCCGGGGTGAGGTCCAGCTCGGAGGCCTCGTCGTCGTCGAGCCCCGCGTCGGGGTCGTTGCGCCGGCGCCTGCGGTCGTTGACCAGGCAGATGCCGAGTGCGACGAAGTAGAGGGCCACGATCGGGGCGGCCAGCGACAGCATGGTGAGCGGGTCGCCGGTGGGCGTCGCGAAGGCGGCGAAGACGGTGATGCCCAGGACCATGGCGCGCCACCAGCTCGCCAGTCGCTTCGCCGTCAGTACGCCGGTGAAGTTGAGCAGGATCAGCAGCAGCGGCAGCTCGAAGGCCAGGCCGAAGACGATCACCATGCGGGCGACCAGGTCGAGGTAGTCGTCGACCGGCAGCAGGTTGCGCGCGTGGTCCGGGGTGAACTCGAGCAGGATCATCGCGGTCTGCGGAAGGATCTTGTACGCGAGGACCGCGCCGGCCATGAAGAGCGGAGCGCCGACCGCGACGAAGGCGCGCGCGTACTTCTTCTCGTGGTGGTGCAGCCCGGGCGCCGTGAACGCCCACAGCTGGTAGAGCCACACCGGAGTGGACAGCACCACACCGGCCATCAGCGAGACCTTCAGGGCGATCGAGAACGCCGAGATCAGGCCGTTCACGGTCATGTCGGCGCAGGGCCGGCCGTTACGCTGGGTCACCACCCCGTTGGTGCAGCCGACCGAATCCAGCATCGGCTTCAGCAGGAAGTTGATGATGTCCCGGTAGAAGACGGCGGCGACGGCCGTGATCACCAGGATCGCCAGGACCGACTTCAGCAGGCGGTTTCGCAGCTCACGCAGGTGCTCGACGAGAGGCATGCGCCCTTCGGCGTCCTTGGCCTGTCGTCCTTTTTTCTCCTGCTTGCGGGCAGACTTGAGCAACCCACGTCCCTTGTCTCGTTGCAGATGACTGGCGTGTCCGGCTTTGGTCAGCCCTGGGTGGTGCGGTTCGGCTCGTTGACGGGCCGCGAGCTGGTGACGTCACCGGGCGCCGCCTGGATGGTGCGCGGGGCGACGGGCTGCTGCGGGGCCTGGTCGGCGACCGGGGCCGCGGCGGCCGCGTCCTCCGCCTCGCCGTCCTTCTTCATGGCCTTGGCCTCGCTCTTGAGGATGCGGGCCGACTTGCCGAGGGAACGGGCCATCTCGGGGAGCTTCTTGGCGCCGAACAGCAGCACGATGACAGCGATGATCAGAAGGATCTCAAGGGGCTTCAGATTGCCGATCATGTGTGTCTTCCTTCTCACCGAAACGGCTGGTTGTGGTGGCTGTGGACGGCTCGGACACGGATCCGGTAACCGCTCAGGCAAGGATCGTAACCCCCGGGGGTTAACGCCCGGCAATCCCCCGGGGTACCCCCGCTTGCACGCGGGACGGATGTTCACGCCTCGTTCACACCGGTTCGTCCCGCTTTACGGCCGCATCCCGCGGCCCGTCCGGGCCAGGTCGGCCGCGGCCCGCTCGAGGTCCTCCGTGGCGGCCGCGATCCGGCGGCTGGCCGTCGCGACCTGCCCGGAGAGTCGGCGGACCTCCACGAAGACCCGTACGGCGGGCACGGCGAGGACGGCGATCCCGAGGAAGCCCAGGGCAATTGCGAACATCGGCCACAGCATGGGACGAGCCTAGGCCACCGGACGCCTCAGACGCTGCGCAGGGTGCTCACTCCTCCCCCGGTCAGCAGTTCCACGATGCGCTCCCCCGCGGGCTTGCGGACGGACGCACCGCACCGCGGGCAGGTGAAGGAGTAGAAGGTGGTCCGCCGGCTGCCGCCGATGACCAGCCGCAGGGCCGCCGCGTCCAGCTCGAAGCGGGCGCTGCAGTCGGGACACGCCGCCTTGAAGGCCACGCACCCCGTTGAAGCCGAAGAAACTGACGTACCCGACACAGGCGACATCGACCGCTGCTCCCCTCAGACCTGCTCGCCGTACCCCGCGAGTGCTTCCCGGGCCGCGCTGCGCGCGCTGTCCGCCAGCTCCGCGGGGGCCACGATCCGCCCCTCGCGGCCCAGCCGCAGCGCGAGCCGGCGCAGCGAGGCCGGGTCCGGGCTGCGCAGCGTGATCCGCAGGCCGCCCCCCTCCAGTTCCTCCGCGCTGTCGTGCGGGTAGTACTCGGCCACCCAGCGCCCGCCGGGCCCGACCTCGACCACCACCTCCGGGTCCTCGGCGGCCGGCTGGACCAGCCCCTCGGACAGGTCGCGCGGCTCGATGGCGGGCGGCTCGGCCCGCTCGTCCAGCAGCCGGATCTCGGCCACCCGGTCCAGGCGGAAGGTGCGCCGGGCCTCGGAGAGGTGGCACCACCCCTCCATGTAGGTGTGCCCGACCGCGAAGAGCCGGATCGGGTCGACCTTGCGCTCGGTGAGCTCGTCGCGCGCCGGCGAGTAGTACCGCAGCCACAGCCGGCGCCGCTCGGCGATGGCCCGGTCGACGTCCGCGAAGACCCCGCCCTCCGATTCGAAGGTCACCGACAGCCGGGAGCTGGCCCCGGCGGCCTCGCCCGCCGCGGCCTCCAGCTTGGCGGTGGCCCGCAGCAGCGCGTCCCGGTCGCCCTCGCGCAGCCCCGGCAGGGTGGCCACCGCGCGGGCGGCGACCAGCAGCGCGGTCGCCTCGTCGGCGGCCAGCCGCAGCGGCTCGGCGGTGGACTCCCCCGAGGCGTCGGGGTTGCGCCACCAGATCCGCTCGCCGTCGGTGTCGATGTCGAGCAGGTCCCCGCCGCGGAAGCTGGTCCCGCACATGGGAAGGACGTCGAGGTCCGAGATCAGCTCGTCCTCGGTGATCCCGAAGGCGCGCGCGACGTCGGCGACGTGCGCGCCCGGGCGCTCGCGCAGATAGGTCACCAGGGACAGCATCCGGCGGGTCTGGTCGATGGCGTTGGCAGCCATGCTGGTACGTCTCCCCCTCAGGGCGTAGCTACAGGTGTTCGGGTCAGCCCTGGGCGACGGCGCGCAGCCGGTCCACCACGTCGGCCCGCAGGTCGGCGGGCTCCACGACCACCACGTCGGGGCCGAACTCCACGAGCCAGGCGTCCAGCCCGTGCCCGTAGGGGATCTCCAGCTCGTCCCAGCCGTCCCCGCCCTCGCGCACGGCGGTGGCCTTGGCCCGCAGCGGGTAGCCCGCCCCGGCGCGCAGCCGGATCAGCGCGGAGCGTTCCGCGCTCTCCCCGGCCCAGCTCGCCACGGTCTCCCGTACGGTCACCACGTCCGGCACCTCGGCGGTGTACCTGCCGGCGCGGGAGCGCACCTTGCCGGTGATCCGGGAGAGCCGGAACACCCGCTCCGCTCCGCGGTCGCGATCGAATCCGGCCAGGTACCAGTGGCCGCGCCAGCACTCCAGCGCCCATGGCTCCACCTGCCGGGTCCCGGGGGTGGCGGCGGTGGACTTGCGGTAGTCGAAGACGACGGGCCGGCGGTCGCGGCAGGCCAGCATCAGCGGCTCGAAGGCCGCCTCGTGGACCGGGATGCGCGGCTCGATGGCGCTGTGCTGCCCCTCGTACGGGTCCCCCGCCTCGGGCATCCCGCCGGCGCGCAGCTTCTGCAGGGCGCCGCTGGCGGCCCCGGCGAGCCGGGCCTGCTGCCAGACCTTCGCCGCGAGACCCAGGGCCGCGGCCTCCTCGGCGTCCAGGGAGACGGGGGGCAGCCGGTTGCTGTCGCGGCGGGCCAGGTAGCCGGTTTCGCCCTCCAGGTTCTCCACCGTCTCGATGACGAGGCCGAGTTCGCGCAGATCGTCCTTGTCCCGCTCGAACATGCGGTTGAAGGACTCGTCGTTGCCGGCTTCCATGTAGGCCTCGATGGAACCGCGCAACTCCCGCTTGCTCAGCGGCCGTCGGGTGCCCAGCAGGCACAGCGCCAGATTCATCAGCCGCTCGGCCTTGGCAATCGCCATCGACGCCGTTCCCCCGTTCTCGACACACACACTCGTGAGCGCTGACCGTACCGTCCCGGCGGGCCCGGACAAAAGCGAGGGCCCCCGCCTCACGGCGGGGGCCCTCAACGTGCGCGTCCTGGGATCAGACGGCGATCAGGTCGCAGACGAAGATCAGCGTCTCGCCCGGGGCGATCACGCCGCCGCCCGCGCCGCGGTCACCGTAGGCGAGGTGCGCGGGGATGACGAGCTGGCGGCGGCCGCCGACCTTCATGCCCTGGATGCCCCGGTCCCAGCCCGTGATGACCTGGCCGGCGCCCAGCTTGAAGTCCAGCGGGGCCCCGCGGTTCCAGGAGGCGTCGAACTCCTCACCGGTGGAGAGGGCGACACCCACGTAGTGGACCTTGACGAAGTCGCCGGCCTTGGCCTCGGCGCCGTCGCCCTCCCAGATCTCCTTGATCACCAGGTCGGCCGGAACGCCGCCCTCGTAGAAGTCGATCTCGGGCTTCTCGAGCTTGTCGCTCACGGAACTGCTCCTCATGCGTACGAACGGGGGCCCAACCGGAACAGTCTTACATCACGGCGAGGATGTCGAGGCTGAACACCAGCGTCGACTTGGCCGGGATGGTGCCCTGCTCCTTGTCGCCGAAGGCCAGGTCCGGCGGGATGACCAGCAGGATGCGGCTGCCGACCTTCTTGCCGATGAGGCCTTCCTTCAGGCCCTTGACCGACAGCTGCTCCATCGGCCAGGTGACCGTCGTGTCGCTCGTGTACGTGCTCTCGAAGGTCTTGTCGTCCTTCCACGTCTTCCCGTTGAACTTGACGACGACGTTGTCGGTGTCCTTCACCACGGCGCCGTCGCCCTCGAGGACGTAGTTCGAGACCAGCTTGCCCGGCTCGGCGGTGTCCTTCGGGACGGTCACGGAGACTTCCTTGCCGTCCGTGTTCGTGCCGACCTTGGGCAGGTCCTTGTTCTCCTGGGCGACCTCCTTGCCCGTGGCCGAGGCCGGGACGGAGGTGCCCTTGACGATGTCCACGACGAAGACCAGCGTGGCGTTCGGCTTGATCTTGTCGCCCGAGCCCTGCTCGCCGTAACCGAGCGCCGGCGGGATGACCAGCTCGACGCGGCTGCCGACCTTCTGGCCCTCGAGGCCCTGGTCCCAGCCCTTGATGACCATGCCCGCGCCGATGGTCACGTCGAACGGCTTGCCCTTGCCGAAGCTGGCGTCGAACGGCTCCTTGCCGTCCCACACCTGGCCGAGGTAGTTGACCTGGGCGATGTCGCCCTTCTTCAGCGCCGGGCCGTCGCCCGCGCTGAGGGTCTCCACCTTCAGGTCCTTGGGCGGCTCGCCCTCCCCCTTCGACAGGGTGGGCGTCTCCCCGAACTTGGCGCCCTTGGTGATCGCGGGCACCCCGTTCTTCATCTGGGCGGAGTCGGAGCCGCTGTCGTCGCCACACGCCGCTGTCGACAGCAGCAGCAGGGGTACGACAAGCAGGCCGGCAAGTCGGCGCACGTGTTCCTCAGATCTCAGACGGCAAGGCGGTCGCCCGCCACTCTAAGCCGTGGGAAGGGCCCCGTACGAGACCGCACGGGGCCCTTCCCAAGATCGGTGCTATGTCACACCGCGCACTCACATGCCGGCGATCAGCTTCTCCACGCGGTCGTCCACCGACCGGAACGGGTCCTTGCACAGCACCGTCCGCTGCGCCTGGTCGTTCAGCTTCAGATGGACCCAGTCCACCGTGAAGTCGCGCCGCTGCTCCTGCGCCCGGCGGATGAAGTCACCGCGCAGCCGCGCCCGCGTCGTCTGCGGAGGCACCGACTTGCCCTCGAAGATCTTCAGGTCGTTGCAGATCCGCGCCGCCTGCCCCTTGCGCTCCAGCAGGTAGTACAGCCCGCGCCGGCGGTGGATGTCGTGGTACGCGAGGTCTATCTGGGCCACCCGCGGATTCGACATGGTCATGTTGTGCTTGCCCCGGTACCGCTCGATCAGCTGGTACTTCATGACCCAGTCGATCTCGGTCCCGATCCGGTCCAGGTCCTCCGCCTCGATCGCGTCGAGCGTGCGGCCCCACAGCTCCAGCACCTGGTCCACCACGCCGGTACGGATGCCCCGCCGTTCGGCGAAGTCCACCGCCTTGTCGTAGTACTCCCGCTGGATCTCCAGCGCCGAGGCCTCCCGGCCGCTCGCCAGGCGCACCTTGCGCTGACCGGTGATGTCGTGGCTGACCTCGCGGATCGCCCGGATCGGGTTCTCCAGGGTCAGGTCCCGCATCACCGTGCCCGCCTCGATCATGCGCAGCACCAGGTCGGTGGCCCCGACCTTCAGCAGCATGGTCGTCTCGGACATGTTCGAGTCGCCCACGATCACGTGGAGCCGGCGGTAGCGCTCGGCATCCGCGTGCGGCTCGTCGCGGGTGTTGATGATCGGCCGCGAACGGGTGGTCGCGGAGCTGACGCCCTCCCAGATGTGCTCGGCCCGCTGGCTCACGCAGTAGACCGCGCCCCGAGGGGTCTGGAGCACCTTGCCCGCACCGCAGATCAGCTGCCGCGTGACGAGGAAGGGAATGAGAATGTCCGCCAGGCGGGAGAATTCCCCGTGCCGGGCCACCAGGTAGTTCTCGTGGCAGCCGTACGAGTTGCCCGCCGAGTCGGTGTTGTTCTTGAACAGATAGACGTCGCCCGCGATTCCCTCCTCGTGCAGGCGGCGTTCAGCGTCGACGAGCAGTCCTTCGAGAATGCGCTCGCCGGCCTTGTCGTGCGTGACCAGTTCGGTCACGTTGTCGCATTCGGGAGTTGCATATTCCGGATGCGAGCCCACGTCGAGGTACAGACGGGCGCCGTTCCGCAGGAAGACATTGCTGCTGCGGCCCCATGACACAACACGGCGGAAGAGGTAGCGCGCCACTTCGTCAGGAGACAGTCGGCGCTGTCCCCTGAACGTGCACGTGACGCCGTACTCGTTCTCCAGCCCGAAAATGCGGCGGTCCATGACTGAACATTACGCCTTCTGCCCTCTTCTGAAACCGGGTTCGAGAGCGCCATTCCGATCAGTTTCCGACGGCGGCCCCGACACACCCGGCCGGCCGCCCGCCCGCCCGGCCCCCGATCAGCCCTCCGCGCGCGCCCCCGACGGCACCTCGGCGGCCCTTTCGGACGACCCCTCAGCCGACCCCGCCACCGCTCGGCCCGGGCCCGCGGTCGCCAGCACCCGCTGAGTGGCCGTCAGCACCAGCAGCGCCGCGAAACCCGCCACGCCCGCCACACCGAAGCCCGCGGCCGTACCGCCCAGCTCCACCGCCGGCCCCGCCGCCGCCGTACCGATCGCCGCGCCCACGCCGAAGAACGTCACCAGCCACGAGAACGCCTCCGTCACCGTGCCCGCCGGGGCGTGCCGATCCACCACGATGAACGCGCACGCCAGCGCCGGCGCCAGGAACACCCCCGCCAGCGCCGCCAGCAGCGTCATCGCCACCGGCCCCGGCGTCAGCAACAGCGGCAGGTAGCACAGCGCCAGCAGCGCCACGAGCATCCGCAGCCGCCGCTCCGGCGCGCCCGCCCACTCGCGGGACCCGTAGAACACACCGCCGATCAGCGCGCCCAGCCCCAGCGCCGCCATCAGCCACCCGTACACCGCCTGGTCCCCGTGGTCGTCCGCGTACGCCACACCCGCCACGGTGATCGACCCCAGCGCCGTCCCCACGAAGAAGAACGCACCCAGCAGGGCCAGCAGACCCCGCGAGCGCAGCGCCCCCAGCCAGTGGGCCTCGCGCGGCGCCGAACGCCACGTGCGGGAGGGCTCGCTCACCACCACCGACAGCGCGCCCAGCACCCCGATCGCGTTCAGCGCGAGCAGCGCCCCGGCCGGCGACCACATCGACACGAACAGCGTCACCAGCAGCGGACCGACGGTGAACATGACCTCCTGGGCCACCGCGTCCATCGCGTACGCGGCGTGCACCCGCTCCTCCTTGCCGCCCAGCACGCCCGGCCACAGCGCCCGCAGTCCGCCCTCCAGCGGCGGCGTGAACAGCCCCGCGACAACCACCGCGGCGTACGCGGCCGCCACCGCCCCGGTACCCGCCGCGGCCAGCCACACCATGCCCAGCGCGGAGAGCACCGCGGCCGGCAGCTGGACCCGCGGCTGCCCGAACAGGTCCACCGCCCGACCGAGCAGCGGCTGGCCCACCGCGTTCGCCACCCCGTACGCGGCGGCCAGCGCCCCCGCCAGGCTGTAGCTGCCGCCCTCGGCCCGCGTCAGCAGCACGATCGCGATCGGCGCCGTGGCATTGGGCAGCCGGCCTATGAGCGTGCCCACCAGCAGCCTCGCGGCGTGCCGGGTCCTGAGCAGCTCCGCGTATCCCGCGGCCATGAGCGCCCCCTTCTGCCCGGATCGAGCCGGGAGTAGCCAAGTCATACGTATAACGTGCTCGTCATACGTACCATGGCCACAGCTCACGGGTCCACCCAGCGCCACCCGCGACCACCCCGCCACCCCCGCCACCCCCGCCGACCCCCGCACCCCAGGAGCCCGTGTGACCAGACCCACCAGCCGGGACGTGGCCACCGCCGCAGGGGTCTCCCAGGCCACCGTCTCCCTCGTCCTCGGCGAAAAATGGCGCGGCCGCGTCTCCCCGCGCACCGCCGACCACGTCCGCGAAACAGCCGCCCGCGTCGGCTACCGCCCCAACCTCGCCGCCCGCAACCTCCGCCTCGGCACCACCCGCACCGCCCTCCTCGTCGTCCCCGCCCTCACCAACGAGTTCTTCGCCCGCGTCTACACCGGCGCCGCCCGCATCGCCGCCGAACACGGCTTCGGCGTCGTCCTCTACCCCTCCCCCGACGGCACCGGCCCCGCCCGCGACCCCTTCGCCTCCGCCCGCGCCGCCCTCGACGGAGTCATCGCCTCCTCCATGGCCGCCGGCGCCCTCGACGCCCTCGGCGGCGACGGCCTCCCCCTCGTCATGCTCGACAGCGACCCCGCCGCCACAACCGCCGCCGCCCACGTCAACCTCGCCATGGCCGACGGCATGCGCCAGGTCACCGAACACCTCCTCGCCCTCGGCCACCGGCGCTTCCTCCACCTCGCCTCCGCCGTCGACTCCTGGACCTTCCACATCCGCGCCGAAGCCCTCAGCGCCCGCCTGCACCCCCACGCCCAGCTGCGCACCGTACGGGCCGAGCTCAGTGTGGACGGCGCCCGTACGGCCATGGAGGCCGCCCTCGCGGCCCCCGGGGACCGGCCCACCGCCATCGTCTGCGACGACGACATCCTCGCCGCCGGCGCCTGCAAGGCCGCCCGCCGCCTCGGCCTGCACGTCCCCGCCGACCTCTCCGTCACCGGCTTCGACGACCTCGCCCTGGCCACCGCCGTCGATCCCGAGCTCACCACCGTCCACCTCCCCGCCGAACGCGTCGGCGAACAGGGCATGAGCGCCCTCCTCGCCGTCCTCGACGGCGCAACCTGGACCGCCCCCGACATCCCCGTCCAGCTGGTCGTCCGCGACTCCTCCGGCCCCGCCCCCGCCGCCCGCTGAACACGACGAAGCCCCGGCCCGCCCGCGAGGGGCGCACCGGGGCTTCACACGGAACCGGCGGAACTACTCCGCGTCGTCCTCCGGAGCCTCGTCGTTCGACACGGCATCGGCCTGCGCCGCCGCCGGGACGTCCGCCTCCAGCAGCCGCGCCAGCTGCCGGCCGCGGATCCGCTTGAACTTGCGCTGCTGCGCCCGCGTCCGGTCGAGCACGGCGACCTCCAGCCGCTCCGCCGGAATCGCCTTGTCGGCGCCGTTGGCCTGGCTGGACAGCGCCTGCACCGCCAGCTTCAGCGCCTCCGCCAGGGTCATGCCGTCCCGGTGCCGCTGGTCCAGGAAGGTACTGATCTGCTCCGCGTTGCCGCCGACCGCGACCGAGCCGTGCTCGTCCACGATCGAACCGTCGTGCGGAAGCCGGTAGATCTGGTCCCCGGCCGCGGTCGCACCGACCTCGGCCACCACCAGCTCCACCTCGTACGGCTTCTCCCCGGCACTGGAGAAGATCGTGCCGAGCGTCTGCGCGTACACGTTGGCCAGCCCACGGGCCGTCACATCGTCACGGTCGTAGGTGTAGCCGCGCAGATCCGCGTAGCGCACACCGCCGATCCGCAGGTTCTCGTACTCGTTGTACTTGCCGGCGGCCGCGAAGCCGATCCGGTCGTAGATCTCGCTGAACTTGTGCAGCGCACGGGACGGGTTCTCGCCGACGAACACGATGCCGTCGGCGTACTGCAGCACGACGAGGCTGCGGCCGCGGGCGATGCCCTTCCGGGCGTATTCCGCCCGGTCGGCCATGGCCTGCTGGGGTGACACATAGAACGGAGTCGACACCGGCTGTCCGTCCCTTTCTTCTGGGCTCCTACAGGGAGACGGATGGTCAGAGCAGGGCGGCGCGCGGGCCGTCGGGCTGCTCGAGACGGCGGTTGGTGACCGCACGGGCGAGTTCCTGCGACTCCTCGTCCGTCAGCCTGCGGAATCCCTCGTCCGTGATGACGGTCACGATCGGATAGATGTGGCGGTACAGGTCCGGCCCACCGGTCGCCGAGTCGTCGTCGGCGGCGTCGTACAGCGCCTGCACGACCAGCGTGGTGGCCTGCTCCTCCGTCAGGTCGGGACGGAAGAGCTTCTTCATCGAACCGCGGGCGAAGATCGAGCCCGACCCGGTGGCGGCGTAGCCGTGCTCCTCGGAGCGGCCGCCGGTCACGTCGTAGGAGAAGATCCGGCCCTTCTCCTTGGCCTCGTCGTACCCGGCGAAGAGCGGCACGACGGCCAGCCCCTGCATCGCCATGCCCAGATTGCTCCGGATCATGGTGGACAGGCGGTTCGCCTTGCCCTCCAACGAGAGGGTCGTCCCCTCGACCTTCTCGAAGTGCTCCAGCTCCAGCTGGAACAGCTTCACCATCTCCACGGCCAGGCCGGCCGTACCGGCGATGCCGACGGCGGAGTACTCGTCGGCCGGGAACACCTTCTCGATGTCCCGCTGCGCGATCATGTTCCCCATAGTCGCGCGCCGGTCGCCGGCGAGGACGACCCCGCCGGGGAAGGTGGCGGCGACGATGGTCGTCCCGTGCGGCGCCTCGACGACGCCCTCCGGCAGCTTGCGGTTGCCGGGCAGCATCTCGGGCGAATGCGCGCCCAGGAAGTCCATGAAGGACGACGACCCCGGCGTCAGGAAGGCTGCCGGTAGACGCCCTGTGCCACGATTGTTGGCTTCCACGCGTGTCCCTCCAGGTATGAGATGGCCCGACGCAGAGTGTCGGGATCGTCTCCCAACTTGCCGATGGCCGAGTTGCAGTTGAAGCACAGTACGCCTCGGACCTTACCCGTCTGGTGACAGTGATCCACATGCACGGCCGGAGCCTTTTGGCAGATCCAACAGAGCCCGTCCTGCGCTGCGATCATTTCGTCCCGCTCGGCCTCCGTCATGCCGTACGCACGCTTGAGATGCGCCGCTCGGCTCTCGACCGATCGACACGCCTTACAGCGTGTCGACAGCCCATCCGAAGCTGTCTTGTTCTTGTCCCATTCCGAGTGAGGCTTGATCTCCCCACACCGACGGCAGTACTTGTGCCCCACGGGGGCTGCGACGCGGGGACGAACGTTATTCCCCTTGGCCTTCTGGCGCTGCTGGTGATATTCGGCTGCGCACGGCCTGCAGTAGCACTGCAGGCCGTCACGCATCGCTTTGTTGGCAGCGAAGTCCTCAAGTGGCTTGAGTAAGCCACACCGTGGACATCGCTTTTCCACCCCCGACACACACCCTCCTCGCGAGCTTTCACCTTTGATTCAAAGGTGAAATCACTCGCCACCCTTCTGAACGAAGGAGCGCACGAAGTCCTCGGCGTTCTCCTCGAGCACATCATCGATTTCGTCAAGTACGGAGTCGACGTCGTCGGAGAGCTTTTCCTGGCGCTCCTTGAGGTCGGTCGATTCCTCGACCGCCGCCTCCTCGACCTCCTCGGTCGAGCGCGTCGCCTTCTGCTGTCCGCCGCCGGTGTCCTTGGTCGCCATGTCTACCTCACCCCGCTCGGTTCGCACGCTCACGTCGAGGGACCCCGGGAATTCGGGATCCCTCAAGATCAGACCCTACGTCCGACCCTACAAGGAGGGTCTGACATTCGTCCTCGTACTTTCACAACGTCCGGCTGTCTTCATGATTCCCGGCCCGGAGGGCTTTCAGGCCCGCTCAGCGCCCCGAAAGCACCCGCACCAGATCCTCCGCCGTGCGGCACCGGTCCAGGAGCTCCTTCACGTGCGCCCGCGTGCCCCGCAGGGGCTCCAGGGTGGGGACCCGCTGGAGCGAGTCGTGCCCCGGGAGGTCGAAGATCACCGAGTCCCAGGACGCCGCGGCCACGTCGTCCGCGTACTGCTCCAGGCACCGGCCCCTGAAGTACGCCCGGGTGTCCTCCGGCGGCTTGCTACGGGCCCGCTCCACGTCCTGCTCGGTCACCAGCCGCCGCATCTTGCCGCGGGCCGCCAGCCGGTTGTACAGGCCCTTCTCCGGCCGCACGTCCGAGTACTGGAGGTCGACCAGGTGCAGCCGCGCCGCGTCCCAGCCCAGTCCGTCCCGGCGCCGGTAGCCCTCCAGGATCTCTCGTTTGGCGATCCAGTCGAGCTCCCCCGACAGGCTCATCGGGTCGGTCTCCAGCCGGCCCAGCACGTCCTCCCAGCGGGTCAGCACGTCCGCGGTCTGCTCGTCCACGTCCGAGCCGAACCGCTCCTCCACGTACTTCCTGGCCAGCTCGAAGTACTCCATCTGCAGCTGTACGGCGGTCAGGGTCCGGCCGCTGCGCAGTGTGATCAGGTGCTTCAGGTCGGGGTCGTGGGAGACCTGGTGCAGGGTGCGCACCGGCTGGTCGACGGCGAGGTCGACGGTGATGAACCCGTCCTCGATCATGGACAGGACCAGCGCCGTGGTGCCGAGCTTGAGGTAGGTGGAGATCTCGGACAGGTTCGCGTCGCCGATGATCACGTGCAGGCGGCGGTACTTCTCGGCGTCCGAGTGCGGTTCGTCGCGGGTGTTGATGATGGGCCGCTTCAGGGTGGTCTCCAGGCCGACCTCGACCTCGAAGTAGTCGGCCCGCTGGCTGATCTGGAAGCCGTGTTCGCGGCCGTCCTGGCCGATGCCCACGCGTCCGGCGCCGGTCACGACCTGGCGGGAGACGAAGAAGGGGGTCAGGTGGCGGACGATCTCCGAGAAGGGGGTCTCCCGCTTCATCAGGTAGTTCTCGTGGGTGCCGTAGGAGGCGCCCTTGTTGTCGGTGTTGTTCTTGTAGAGGTGGATCGGCTGCGCGCCGGGGAGCTGGGCTGCCCGGACGGCGGCTTCGGCCATGATCCGTTCGCCGGCCTTGTCCCAGAGCACGGCGTCGAGCGGGTTGGTGATCTCCGGGGAGCTGTACTCGGGGTGCGCGTGGTCGACGTAGAGGCGGGCGCCGTTCGTGAGGATCACGTTGGCGAGGCCGATGTCCTCGTCGGTGAGCTGGCTGGTGTCGGCGGCCTCGCGGGCGAGGTCGAAGCCGCGGGCGTCCCGCAGCGGATTCTCCTCCTCGAAGTCCCAGCGGGCGCGGCGCGCCCGGTGCATCGCCGCCGCGTAGGCGTTGACGATCTGGGACGAGGTGAGCATGGCATTGGCGTTCGGGTGCCCCGGGACGGAGATCCCGTACTCCGTCTCGATCCCCATTACTCGCCGTACGGTCATGCGGCCCTCCTTGCCCGGCGGCGTTCCCCTTCGGGAGCGGCGCTCAAGTACCGCTGGTGCTCCGTTGCGTGTGCTTGTGCGGTGCCCGTCCCCGCACTGCGCGTCCGGCGGTACGGATGAGCCTAGAACCACTCCGCGCTCGTGGGGAGATCATTTCCGTCATTGAATTCGCCTCGTCACCGGCTGAAAATCGGCCGGTAAAGCAGTCGGCTGCGGATGCCCCGGGGAGGGCATCCGCAGCCGCTCCGCTCGATCAGAGGTACTGACCGGTGTTTGCCACCGTGTCGATGGAGCGTCCGGTGTCGGCGCCCTGCTTTCCGGTGACGAGCGTTCGGATGAATACGATCCGCTCGCCCTTCTTTCCGGAGATCCGGGCCCAGTCGTCCGGGTTGGTGGTGTTGGGCAGGTCCTCGTTCTCCTTGAACTCGTCCACGCATGCCTGGAGGAGGTGGGAGACGCGCAGGCCCTTCTGGTTGTGCTCGAGGAAGGCCTTGATGGCCATCTTCTTCGCACGGTCCACGATGTTCTGGATCATCGCGCCCGAGTTGAAGTCCTTGAAGTAGAGGACTTCCTTGTCCCCGTTGGCGTACGTGACCTCGAGGAAGCGGTTCTCCTCGGTTTCGGCGTACATCTGCTCGACGACGGTCTGGATCATGCTGTGGACGGTGCCGGCCGTGGAGCCCTGGTGTTCGGACAGGTCGTCCGTGTGCAGGGGCAGCGAGGCCTTGAGGTACTTCGCGAAGATGTCCTTTGCGGCCTCGGCGTCCGGGCGCTCGATCTTGATCTTCACATCGAGGCGTCCGGGGCGCAGGATGGCCGGGTCGATCATGTCCTCGCGGTTGGATGCGCCGATGACGATGACGTTCTCCAGGCCTTCCACGCCGTCGATCTCGGCGAGGAGCTGCGGGACGATGGTGTTCTCCACGTCCGAGCTGACGCCGGATCCGCGGGTGCGGAAGAGGGATTCCATCTCGTCGAAGAAGACGATGACGGGGGTGCCCTCGCTCGCCTTCTCGCGGGCACGCTGGAAGACGAGGCGGATGTGCCGCTCGGTCTCGCCGACGTACTTGTTGAGGAGCTCGGGTCCCTTGATGTTCAGGAAGTAGGACTTCCCGGCTGCCTGTCCGGTCACTTCGGCGACCTTCTTGGCAAGGGAGTTGGCGACGGCCTTGGCGATGAGCGTCTTGCCGCAGCCGGGCGGGCCGTAGAGCAGGATGCCCTTCGGGGGCCGCAGTTCGTGTTCCTTGAAGAGGTCGGGGTAGAGGTAGGGGAGCTCGACCGCGTCGCGGATCAGCTCGATCTGGTCGCCCAGGCCGCCGATCTTCTCGTAGTCGATGTCGGGGACCTCTTCGAGGACGAGGTCTTCGACCTCGCTCTTGGGGACGACCTCGTAGACGTAGCCGGAGCGGGGTTCGAGCAGCAGGGCGTCGCCGGGGCGGATGGTGATGTCCAGGAGCGGCTCGGCGAGCCTCACCACCCTTTCCTCGTCGGTGTGCCCGACGACCAGGGCGCGCTCGCCGTCCTCGAGGATCTCCTTGAGGGTGACGATGTCCCCGGCCCGCTCGAATTCCATGGCCTCGACCACGTTGAGCGCTTCGTTGAGCATGACTTCCTGGCCGCGCCGGAGGTCTTCCGGTTCGACGCTGGGGCTGACGTTCACGCGGAGCTTTCGGCCTCCGGTGAAGATGTCGACGGTGCCGTCCTCGTTCGCCTGCAGGAAGACACCGAAGCCGGCCGGCGGCTGTGCGAGCCGGTCGACTTCTTCCTTGAGGGCCACGATCTGGTCGCGGGCTTCACGGAGGGTGTTCGCGAGTCGTTCGTTTTGCGCGGAGACGCCGGCCAGATTCGTCTGGAGCTCGATGATCCGCTCTTCGAGAATCCTCGTGTGTCGCGGAGAGTCGGCGAGCTTGCGTCGCAGGACGGCGATTTCCTGCTCGAGAAAGGCAACCTGGCCGGCGGGGTCCTCAGACCCTCGCCCGGGCCGGATGCCGCGGTTGATGTCGTCGTCGTGGGCTGCCACGGTCCTCACCTCCTCCAAGGGGAGCTGGACGCTTCCTGACCCTACCTGGGCTGGTGGTGATTGAAACCCCTAGATCACAAAGACGGTAGGGGTGTGTCCGATCTTCACCCTTGCGTACTCCCTCTCGCCAAGGAAATACCCACCCATGAACATCTGAAAGCGGCCGGTTGTAAGGTCGAAGTGTTCAACACCCGTCAGAGCTCGCGCGACTTGCCGCGAGGAGTGACCGGGATGGATCACCGAGCGCAGGGAACGGCAGGAGATATGACCGTGCAGCAGGAGGCTCCGACGGGCGGTACCGGCGGGGCCGGGGAGCCGCTGGAGGTCTGGATCGACCAGGACCTCTGCACCGGGGACGGGATCTGCGCGCAGTACGCGCCCGAGGTGTTCGAGCTGGACATCGATGGTCTGGCGTACGTGAAGAGCCCGGAGGACGAGCTGCTGCAGGAGGCGGGGGCGAGCACGCCGGTTCCGCTGACGCTGCTGCAGGACGTGGTGGACTCGGCGAAGGAATGCCCGGGGGACTGTATTCACGTAAGGCGCGTTTCGGACAGGGTGGAAGTGTTCGGTCCGGACGCGGAGTGACGCTTCAAACACTCCTGGCGGTCGAGTCCGTCAGCTCCTGGCGGAATTTTCCGCCGGTCCATCGCCACTTGGCGAGCTTCTTCACGTCGGGGCTGTAGCGCGGAACCTCGGGCGAGGAGTAGCCGAGGAGGGTGGCGGTGACCACCCCGTCGCGGACGGTGAGGTCGGTGGCGCTCTGGCGCTGCGGGGTGTCGAGGAGGGTGGCGACGAGGCGGGGGCCGGCGCTCCCGGTTGCGTCCTTGCCGGGCGCCGCCTGGGTGAGGACGTAGATCGCGTGGGGCGGGGTGCCGGAGCCGGCCTGGCAGCGGACGGCCGCGACGGTCTCGGGGCGGCCGTCGCCGTCGAGGTCGCCGTGGGCGGTGGCGGTGACGGCCTGGGGGGCGCCCTTGCAGTCGAGCGGGTAGCTGACCGCGGCGGCGTCGGGGGCGGTGGCCTGGGGGCTGTTCGGGGCGGGGTCCGTGGGGGCCGCCGGGGTGCCGGTGGCCGGTTGCACGAGTCCCGCGGTGGCTATGACGGCGGCCATGGCGGTGGCCGTGGCGAGCCAGTGGAGGGGCCTGGCGTGGCTGTGCGCCAGGGATTCCGGGGTCGGCTCCAGCTCTGCGGGGCTGTGCAGCACGCGGGGTGTCTCCTGTGCGAAGGGTGACGGGGAGCCAGCATCGTGCCACACCTCACACCGGGGTGGAACGGGCGGGTCCGGTGACGTCACCCGGAACAACGAAAAGGCGCTGCGGCGCAGTTCCCGGACGGTCGGGGGAACTGCGCCGCGGCGCCTTCGTGTTGGGTTGGCCGCGCCGGGGCCGGCGGGTCTACGCGGAGCGGTCGCTGCCGGGGCCGTCGTAGTCCTCGCCGTAGGCGCCCTTGGCGGGGCGGCGGCGGCGCATCGGGGGCTCGACGCCGTCCGCGAGGCGGCGGGCGGTCACGAGGAAGCCGGTGTGGCCGATCATGCGGTGGTCGGGGCGGACGGCGAGGCCCTCGACGTGCCAGTTGCGGATCATCGATTCCCACGGCTGCGGTTCGGCGAAGCAGCCGATCTCGCGGATGGACTCGACGGTCTTGGACAGCTGGGTGGTGGTGGCCACGTAGCAGCAGAGGATGCCGCCGGGGACCAGTGCCTTGGAGACGGCCTCGAGGCACTCCCAGGGGGCGAGCATGTCGAGGATGACGCGGTCGACGTCGGTGTCGGACAGGTTGTCCTGGAGGTCGCCCACGGTCAGCTGCCACGCGGGGTGCGGGCCGCCGAAGTAGCGCTCGACGTTGGCCGTGGCGATCTCGGCGAAGTCCGCGCGGCGCTCGTAGCTGTGGAGCATGCCCTGGTCGCCGATGGCGCGCAGCAGGAAGCTGCTCAGGGAGCCGGAGCCCACGCCTGCTTCCACGACGCGGGCGCCGGGGAAGATGTCGGCGAAGGCCAGGATCTGGCCCGCGTCCTTGGGGTAGACCACGGCGGCGCCGCGGGGCATGGACAGGACATAGTCGGGGAGCAGGGGGCGCAGCGCGAGGTACGCGACGTTCCCCGTGGTGCGGACAACACTGCCTTCGGGAGCACCGATCAGCTCGTCGTGCGGGAAGGAACCCTTGTGGGTGTGGAAATTCTTCCCTGCTTCGAGCGTGAACGTGTAGTGGCGGCCCTTGGGGTCGGTGAGCTGAACCTGGTCCCCGACCTCGAAGGGCCCGCGTCGGCGGGCGGCACCGGTCGGTTCGGACATGTGACCAGTGTATTGGCTTCAGGACTGGGGCCGCGCCATGGCCTTCACGAAGGCCCTCTCGACGTCCGTGGTGGAGAGGACGCCGTAGATCTCGCCGGTGGGTTCGACGACCAGGTACTCGGTGGCGGGGGTGGTGCGCAGGTGGTCGAGGAGGGCTTCGCCGGTGAGGTCCGCGGAGACCTTCATGCCGTCGGTGAGGTCCTGGGCGAGGCCGCTGACGGCGACCCAGGGGCGGCGGTGCTCGGGGACGGAGGCGATGGCGGTCTCGCGGACGATCGCGGTGGGGTCCCCGTGGCCGTCGACGACGACGAGGGCGCGGGCGCCGGCTTCGGTGGCGCGGCGCAGGGCCTCGGAGAGGGGGGTGGCGCTTTCGACGGGGATGGCGCGGCGGGTGAGGGTGCGGGCGCGCAGTTCCGGGAGGTGTTCGCGCAGGCGGGCCATGCGCAGGCTGTTGCCGGCGCCGGTCCAGATGATGGCGGCGAGGATGGCGGCGAGCAGGGCGTCCATGACGGTCTCGATGCCGCCGATGTCGGCGGTGCGGTTGCCGACGAGGCCGGTGTGGGTGAGGAGCGGCAGGCCGAGGAGGACGGCGACGGCGAGGGCGCGGCCGATCCAGGCGGCGGCGATGGTGCCGGCCATGGGCTTGCCGGTGATGCCCCAGATGACGGCGCGGAGCATGCGGCCGCCGTCGAGGGGGAGACCGGGGAGCAGGTTGAAGGCGGCGACGAGCAGGTTGGAGATCATCAGGCCGGCGAGGAGGACGCCGGGGACGGT
Source organism: Streptomyces subrutilus (assembly GCF_001746425.1). Lineage (GTDB taxonomy): Bacteria > Actinomycetota > Actinomycetes > Streptomycetales > Streptomycetaceae > Streptomyces > Streptomyces subrutilus_A. The sequence continues at coordinate 1,754,141 of NZ_MEHK01000001.1, forward strand.
GGCGGGGTCGACGGCCTGCATGCCGAGGTAGAAGGCTCCGGCGAGGAGGAGGGAGAGCAGGGGGCCGACGAAGGCGAGGACGAATTCGCGGCCGGGGGTCTCGGATTCCTTCTCGATCTCGGAGACTCCGCCGAAGAACTGGAGCTGGATGCGGCGCACGGGGAGTTTGAAGCGGAGCGCGGCGACGGTGTGGGCCAGTTCGTGGACGAGGACGGAGGCGTAGAAGGCGACCGCGAAGAAGAGGGAGACGAGGTAGCGGACGGGGCCGAGGTCGGGGAGGATGCGGTCGAGCTGGTCGCCGAAGACCCAGGTGATGAGGGCGGCGACGAGGAACCAGCTGGGCGAGACGTAGACGGGTACGCCGAAGGGGCGGCCCATGAGGAGTCCGCCGCCCGGTCCGGAGCGCCGTCCAGCGCGCTCGCCGGTTTCGTCGGTGTCTGCCACGTCGGTCCTTCGTTCTGGGGGGGCTCGGAGCGGGTCCGGGGAGGTGTTTGCGGGCGGCTCGCGTCGTCCTGTGGCGCGGTGTGGTGCCTCGATCATGCAGTGCGAGGGGCCTTTGCGTCGATGGTATGCGTGTGCTGTCGGCTGCGGGTCGTAGGGTTTTGTGCATGACGACGAGCTCCGGTGACGGTCCGGCCGAGGTGGCGCCTGGCGCCGTAGGGCCCACTTCGCTCTCCCCTTCGCGGGCGAGCGATTTCATGCAGTGCCCGCTGCTGTACCGGTTCCGGGTGATCGACAAGCTGCCGGAGAAGCCGAGTGCGGCGGCTACCCGCGGGACGCTGGTGCATGCGGTGCTGGAGCGGCTTTTCGACCATCCGGCGCAGGAGCGGACGGCGCCGCGGGCGAAGGCGTTGATCCCGGGGCAGTGGGACCGGCTGCTGGAGGCGAAGCCGGAGCTGGGCGAGCTGTTCGCGCAGGGTGACGAGGGGGCGGAGCTGGCGCGGTGGCTGACGGAGGCCGAGGCGCTGGTGGACCGGTGGTTCACGCTGGAGGACCCGACGCGGCTGGAGCCGGTGGAGCGGGAGTTCTTCGTGGAGACGGAGCTGGAGTCGGGGCTGCGGCTGCGCGGGATCATCGACCGGGTGGACGTCGCGCCGACGGGCGAGGTGCGGATCGTCGACTACAAGACGGGCAAGGCGCCGCGGCCGGAGTACGCGGAGGGCGCCCTGTTCCAGATGAAGTTCTACGCGCTGGTGGTGTGGCGGCTGAAGCAGGTGGTGCCGCGGCGGCTGCAGCTGGTGTACCTGGGCAGTGGGGACGTGCTGACGTACGACCCGGTGGTCGCGGACCTGGAGCGGGTGGAGCGCAAGCTGCTCGCGCTGTGGGAGGCGATCCGGGAGGCGACGGAGACGGGCGAGTGGCGGCCGCGGCCGACGAAGCTGTGCGGCTGGTGTGATCACCGGGCCGTGTGTCCGGAGTTCGGGGGGACTCCCCCGGTCTATCCGCTGGCGGTCTCCCCCGGCCCCCTCGGGGAGGTGCCCCCGCCGCGGGCCGGGGCGCAGGAGCTCCCGGCGGATTCCTGATCGTTCCCTCAGGGCACAATGGGCGGGGTCCGCCGAAGCCGTCCGACGAATAGAGGTAGACCCCGTGGCGATCCGCGTCCTGCTGGTCGACGACCAGCCCCTGCTGCGCACCGGTTTCCGGATGATCCTGGAGGCCGAGGGGGACCTGGCGGTGGTCGGCGAGGCCGGGGACGGTCTGCAGGCGCTGGACCAGGTGCGTGCGTTGCAGCCGGACGTGGTGCTGATGGACATCCGGATGCCGCGCATGGACGGGGTGGAGGCGACCCGGCAGATCACCGGTCCGGGCCGGGACGGGCCGGCGAAGGTGCTCGTGCTGACCACGTTCGACCTGGACGAGTACGTGGTGGAGGCGCTGCGGGCGGGGGCCAGCGGCTTCCTGTTGAAGGACGCGCCGGCCCACGAGCTGGTGCAGGCGATCCGGGTGGTGGCGGCGGGCGAGGCGATGCTCGCGCCGAGCATCACGCGGCGGCTGCTGGACAAGTACGCGGGGCACCTGCCCTCGGGTGAGGAGAGCCTGCCGAACGCGCTGGGGACGCTGACCGAGCGCGAGGTCGAGGTGTTGAAGCTGGTGGCCCGCGGCCTGTCGAACGCGGAGATCGCGGCGGACCTGTTCGTGAGCGAGACCACGGTCAAGACGCACGTGGGGCACGTGCTGACGAAGCTGGGCCTGCGCGACCGGGTCCAGGCGGCGGTGTACGCGTACGAGAGCGGGCTGGTGCGCCCCGGCGCGCAGTAGCCGGAGGGCTCGCTCGAACGGGCCGGCGACCACGTGGTGCGGTTGCCGGCCCGTTCGTGCGTGGCCCGGGGGGCCGGGTCAGCCCTTGCTGATCTCCCAGAAGCGGAAGACGGTCGAGGCGTCGAGGGACCACTGCAGGCCGGTCACGTTCTGGCGGGTGACGGCGTACTGCTTGCCCTGCCAGAGCGGGAGGATCGGGATCTCGTCGGCGACGATGTCCTGGAGCCGGTCGTAGTCCGTGTTGGCCGCGGTGCGGTCGGACTTCGCGGAGGTCGCCGGGAGGATCGTCCCGCTGATCTCCTTGTTGTCGTAGTTGTTGCCGAGGACGTTGCCGGGGCCGAAGAACGGCTGGGTGAAGTTGTCGGCGTCCGGGTAGTCCGGGACCCAGCCCTTCACGTAGATGCCGTACTTGCCGTCCTGGATGTCCTTCTCGTACTGCTCGTACTCGACGGACTTCATCTCGGCCTCGAACAGGCCGCTGTCGTTGAGCTGCTTGGCGATGACCTCGAACTGCTGGTCGGTGGAGGGGCCGTAGCGGGAGGGGGTGGAGTAGAGGGTGACCTTCACCTTGCCGTTGATGCCGGCGGCCTTGAGGACGGCCTTGGCCTTCTCGGGCTGGGGGCTGCCGCCGTAGCGGTCGAAGAACGGCGTGGTGTGTCCGGCGATGCCGGCCGGGACGATGGAGTACAGCGGCGTGGCGGTGCCCGCGTACACGTCCCTGACGAGTGCCTCGCGGTCGACGAGGTAGGCGATGGCCTTGCGCACGGGCAGCTTGCCGACGACGGGGTCGTTGACGTTGAAGACCATGTGCTCGACCTCGGCGCCGGCGCCCTGAACGACGTCGATCTTGTTGTCGCCGGTCTTGACCGAGGCGAGGGCGGCGACGTCCTTGGCGGCCAGGCCGCGGAAGGCGAAGTCCACGTCGCCGCTCTCCAGGACCGACTTGAGGCCGGCCTGGTCGCCGTTGAAGAACTTCAGGGTGACGCCGGTGTTCTTGGCCTTGGCCTTGCCGGTGTACTTCTCGTTGACCGAGAAGCTCGCGCTCTTGTCGTTGTACGAGTCCAGCTTGTAGACGCCGGAGCCGACGGCCTTGTTGTCGGTGCGCAGCTTGTCGGCCGGGTACTCGCTGTGGTCGACGATGGAGCCGGCGCCGGAGGCGATCTTGCTGGGGAAGGTCGCGTCGGACGTCTTGAGGCGGAAGACGACGGTGCGGTCGTCGGGCGCGTCGATGCCGGCGATCGAGCCGAGGAGCACGGCCGGGCCGTTCTCGTCGTTGATCTTCAGGGTGCGCTCGAAGGAGAACTTGACGTCCTTCGAGGTGAGGGCGTGGCCGTTGCTGAACTTCAGGCCGGGGCGCAGGACGCACTTGTACTGCTTGCTGTCGCCGCCCTCGAAACCGCAGCTCTCGGCGGCGTCGGGCTCGGGGGTGGTGCCGCCCTTGGGGAAGCTCAGCAGTGACTGGAAGACGTTGTTGAAGAGCAGCCAGGAGCCCGGGTCGTAGCCCGAGGCGGGGTCGGTGGACTTCACCTTGTCGGATATGCCCATGACCACGCCCTTGCCGCTGCCGGCGTTGGAGCCATCGGTCGAACCGCAACCGCTGAGCAGCGCGGCGGCGGTGGCTGCGCCGAGCGGGGCCGCCAGCCATTGGTTACGTCGATTCACGGATACGTCCTTCACAGTCGAACTGTCTCGTTGCTCCGGCCCGCGACACCCGCTGCCGGTCGTTGCCGTTGTCAGCCGCTTACGCCGCGGCCGAGCTCCCACAGCTGGAGGTCGGAGATGGCGTTGACCGACCACTCCACTCCGGTGATCCCGTCGCGTGCGGCGACGTACTGCTTGCCCTGCCACAGGGGCAGGACGGGTACGTCCTCGGCGACGATGTCCTGCATCTCCGTGATCGCGGGGACGGCGACGCTGCGGTCGACGGCGCGCCGGGATTCGGGGATGAGCCTGGTGCGCACCGCGCTGTTGGCGTACGGCGTGCCCAGGAAGTTGTCCTGCTCCAGGAACGGGGCGAGGAAGTTGTCGGCGTCCGGGTAGTCGGGGAACCAGCCGAGCCCGTAGGCGGCGTGGTCGCCGTTCTTCTGCGCGGGGCGGAAGTCGGCCCAGTCGCTGCCCTGGACGGTGATGTCGAACAGCTGGGTGGAGTTCAGCTGGGTCTTGAGGGCCTGGAACTCGGCGGCCGTTCCGTCGCCGTAGTGGTCGTTGGTGTAGTGCAGCGTCAGCTTGACCGGGGTCTTGATGCCGGCGTCCTTCAGCAGGGTGGCGGCCTTGGCGGTGTTGGCCTCGCCGTACTTGCTGAAGAAGGAGTTGACGTGGCCGGTCACGGTGGTGGGGACCAGCGAGTAGAGCGGCTGCGCGGCCTTGCCGTAGACCTTGGAGATGACGGCGTCGCGGTCGACGGCGGCGGCGAGCGCCTGGCGAACGGCCTTGTCCTTGACGACCGGGGCCTCGGTGTTGAAGCCGAGGTAGCGGATCTCCAGGCCGGGCATGGGGACGAGCTTGACGCCCTTGGGGGGCTTGGCCGCGAAGTCGGTGATCTGGGCGGGCGACAGCGTGCGGGAGACCATGTGGATCTTGCCGTCGGTGAGTGCCTTGCCCATGGCGCCGGAGTCCTCGAAGGCACGCAGTTCGACCTTGTCGTTCTGGAGCTTGAGGTCGCCCTTGTAGTGCGGGTTCTTGCTGAAGACGGCCCGGACGAGGTGGTGGTCCTTGACCTCGGCCTTCATCGTGTACGGGCCGGAACCGTCGACTTCGAAGCCCTCGCGGAGCTTCTTGGCGTCGTAGTGCTTCTCGCTGACGATGCCGGTGGCCGGGGTGGAGAGCTTGTACGGGAAGGTCGCGTCCGGGGTCTTCAGGTGGAAGACGACGGTGTCGGCGCTCTTGGCCTCGACGCTGTCGAGGGTGGAGAGCAGCGAGGACGGGCCGTTCTCGTCCTTGATGGCGAGGACCCGGTCGATGGAGAACTTGACGTCCTTGGCGGTGAGCGGGTCGCCGCCGGCGAACTTCAGACCGGGGCGCAGGGTGCAGCGGTAGCTCTCGTTGCCGGCGTCGGTGAAGCGGCAGTCGGAGGCCGCTTCGGGGACGGGCTGGCCGCCGCCGCGCGGGGTGTGCATCAGGGTCTGCACGGTCTGGCGCAGGACGTTCCAGGCGCCGGCGTCGTACGCGTAGGCGGGGTCGAACGGGGCGGGGGCGAGCTCGGCGGCCTCGAACCGGTCGGTGGTCCCGACGACGATCGCCCCGGATCCCGCTCCCGTGCCGCTGGCGCTGCCGCAGGCGGCGAGCGTGGGCGTGAGCAGTCCGGCCGCGGCCGTCAGCACCATGGTCTTGCGGTTCATGCTGGAAGAACTCCCTGTACCCGGCACTTGGTCAAAGCGGCGTAAAGGGCACTTCGCGGCGGTCGCCCGTTCGGGGCGGAACGATCGGGCCGGTGGTATGACGATCGGTCCACTGCGTCCCGGAACAGGGGTGTGTGTCCAGGACGCCGAGGTGCGGTGCGAGTGCCCGGCTCGACATTAGTGGCCCGGGACGGGATGGCTGGAACTGGCCGGACTTGGGGCGTAATCGCACGGTGATGGGAGCGGACTGGCTGTCCATGTGGAGGTTCGCGCAGATGGGGTCAGGAGCTGATCAATGCGGACACAAAGGAAGCCCAAGAAGCCCCCGGACAGGTGTCTCGGGGGCTAGACGGGTGACAAACGTCACCCGGAACAACTGACCCCGGAAGGGATGGAATTTCAGCCTCCGGGTCGGTCCACGGAAGATTCTCTCGTGTGACCTTGGTCCCACGGGCGTTCTGTTCGGTACAGAGCGTGCGCGAGGGATACCGGTGCGTCAGCCCTGCGCGCAGCGGTCCGCTCAGTTCAGCGGGCTGATGAGGGACCGCAGGAACGGCAGGTCGACCTCCTCCAGCGAGCGCACGATCGTCCGGCCGGGGGCCGCCTCGATGTGGCCGACCGAGGGGATGGCCACGACCCGGCAGCCGGCAGCCTCCGCGGCGGCCACGCCGGTGGCGGTGTCCTCGATGACGGCGCACCGGGAGGGGTGCGCGCCCAGGGTGCTGGCGGCGAGCAGGTACGGGTCGGGGTGCGGCTTGGTACGGGCGACCTCGTCCCCGGCGACGGTCATCGTGAAGCGGTCCCGGCCGAGGGCGAGCAGGACCCGGTCGATGACGCGCCGGTGCGAGGCGGAGACGAGGGCGGTGGGCACGTTGTGCCGGGCCAGCTCGCTCAGCAGCCGCTCGGCGCCGGGCATCAGCGGGACCTGGTCGGCGATCCGGGCCTCGAAGCGCTCGTTGAGGAGCACGCTGAGCTCGGCGAGGCCGATGGCGGCACCGGTGGCCTCGATCAGGAAGGTGGCGCTGCGGCTCATGGGTCCGCCGACGACCACGTCCCTCCAGGACTCCTCGAGCCGGTGTCCGAGCTCCCTGAAGACCTCTTCCTCGATCTCCCACCAGAACCCCTCGGTGTCGACGAGGGTCCCGTCCATGTCCAGCAGTACCGCCTGGAGGGCGTGCCCGTCGGCCGTACGGACCACGGGGACGGGAACGGTGCTGGTCATGCGCACGCCTCTCTCGGGGGACGAGAAGGCCGGTCACCTCCGCCCGCGGGGACATGCCCTCGGGAACAGGTGACCGGCCTGTATGGGACCGATAAGTGTACGCCGATCCGCCTCAGCGTGCGTTGAAATACTTCGCTTCGGGGTGGTGGATCACGATCGCGTCGGTGGACTGCTCCGGGTGGAGCTGGAACTCCTCGGACAGGTGCACGCCGATCCGCTCCGGCCGCAGGAGGTCGGCGATCTTCGCCCGGTCCTCGAGGTCGGGGCAGGCGCCGTAGCCGAGGGAGAAGCGGGCCCCGCGGTACTTGAGGTCGAACATGTCCTCGACCTTGTCCGGGTCCTCGCCGCCGAACCCGAGCTCGGCGCGGACGCGGGCGTGCCAGTACTCGGCCATGGCCTCGGCCAGCTGGACGGAGAGTCCGTGCAGCTCCAGGTACTCGCGGTAGGAGTCGGACTCGAACAGCTTGGCCGTGGCCTCGCCGATCTTCGAACCGACGGTGACGACCTGGAGGCCGACGACGTCGGTCTCGCCGGATTCCTCGGGGCGGAAGAAGTCGGCGAGGCACAGGCGGCGCCCGCGGCGCTGGCGCGGGAAGGTGAACCGGGTCCGCTCGTTGCCCTGCTCGTCGAGGATGATCAGGTCCTCGCCCTTGGACACGCACGGGAAGTAGCCGTAGACGACGGCCGCCTCGAGGAGGTTGTCCGTGTGCAGCTTCTCCAGGAGGCCGCGCAGCCGCGGACGGCCCTCGCTCTCGACGAGCTCCTCGTACGTGGCGCCGCGGCGGGCCTGCTTGAGGCCCCACTGGCCCTTGAACAGTGCGGTCTCGTCGAGCCAGGAGGCGTAGTCCTTGAGCGGGATGCCCTTGACCACCGGGTGCCCCAGAACGGCGGGGCGGGCACCGGATGTCGACGGCAACGTCGAGCGGCCGCCCTCCTCGGCTCGCGACCGGAGGACGGGGTGTCCCGCTTGGGTACGCGGCGCTGCTTGAGCTCGGGAAGGCTGGCGCCCGGACGCCGCTTGACGCATCAGGGCGTCCATCAGGCGCAGGCCTTCGAAGGCGTCGCGGGCGTAGCGGACTTCGCCTTCGTAGATCTCGTGGAGGTCTTGTTCGACGTAGGCGCGGGTGAGGGCGGCGCCGCCCAGGATGACCGGGTAGTCGGCGGCCAGCTTGCGCTGGTTGAGCTCCTCCAGGTTCTCCTTCATGATCACGGTCGACTTCACCAGCAGCCCCGACATGCCGATCACATCGGCCTTGTGCTCCTGCGCGGCCTCCAAGATCGCGGAGACCGGCTGCTTGATGCCGATGTTGACCACGTTGTAGCCGTTGTTCGTCAAGATGATGTCGACGAGGTTCTTCCCGATGTCATGCACATCACCGCGCACGGTGGCCAGCACGATCGTGCCCTTGCCCTCGTCGTCGGTCTTCTCCATGTGCGGCTCCAGATACGCCACCGCCGTCTTCATGACCTCGGCCGACTGGAGCACGAACGGCAGCTGCATCTGACCGGACCCGAACAGCTCACCGACGACCTTCATCCCCTCCAGCAGGGTGTCGTTGACGATCTCCAGAGCCGGACGGGTCTGCAGCGCTTCGGCCAGATCGGCCTCCAGGCCGTTCTTCTCCCCGTCGATGATCCGCCGCTGCAACCGCTCGTCCAACGGCAGCGCGAGGAGCTCCTCCGCACGCCCGGCCTTCAACGACTTGGTGTTGACGCCCTCGAACAGCGCCATCAGCTTCTGCAGCGGGTCGTAGCCCTCGGTCCGCCGGTCGTAGATCAGGTCGAGGGCGGTGGTGACCTGCTCCTCGTCGAACCGGGCGATCGGCAGGATCTTCGACGCGTGCACGATCGCCGAATCCAGACCGGCCTTGACGCACTCGTCCAGGAACACCGAGTTCAGCAGCACACGCGCGGCCGGATTCAGACCGAAGGAGATGTTCGACAGGCCCAGCGTCGTCTGCACGTCCGGGTGACGGCGCTTGAGCTCGCGGATCGCCTCGATCGTCGCGATGCCATCCTTGCGGGACTCCTCCTGGCCGGTGCAGATCGTGAAGGTCAGGGTGTCGATGAGGATGTCCGACTCGCGGATCCCCCAGTTCCCCGTCAGGTCCTCGATCAGCCGCTCGGCGATGGCGACCTTGTGCTCGACGGTCCGGGCCTGGCCCTCCTCGTCGATCGTCAGCGCGATCAGCGCCGCACCGTGCTCCCGCGCCAGCCGGGTGACCTTCGCGAAACGCGACTCCGGCCCGTCACCGTCCTCATAGTTCACCGAGTTGATGACGGCGCGCCCGCCGAGCTTCTCCAGACCCGCCTGGATGACGGGGACCTCGGTGGAGTCCAGCACGATCGGCAGCGTGGAGGCCGTCGCGAAACGCCCCGCCAGCTCCCGCATGTCCGCGACACCGTCACGGCCCACGTAGTCCACGCACAGGTCGAGCATGTGCGCGCCCTCGCGGATCTGGTCCCGTGCCATCTCCACACAGTCGTCCCAGCGGGCTTCCAGCATCGCCTCGCGGAACTTCTTCGACCCGTTGGCGTTCGTCCGCTCACCGATCGCCATATAAGCGGTGTCCTGCCGGAACGGCACCGTCTGATACAGGGAAGCGGCCCCCGGCTCCGGACGCGGATCGCGGGCCCCCGGCGCGGCCCCGCGAACCCGCTCCACGACCTGGCGCAGGTGCTCGGGGTGGTGCCGCAGCAGCCGCCGACCAGCGAGAGCCCGTAGTCCCGTACGAAGGCCTCCTGCGCGTCGGCCAGTTCGGAGGCCGACAGCGGGTAGTGCGCGCCCTCCTTCGTCAGGACGGGCAGGCCCGCGTTCGGCATACAGGACAGCGCAACACGCGAGTGCCGCGCCAGGTAGCGCAGGTGCTCGCTCATCTCGGCGGGCCCGGTGGCGCAGTTCAGGCCGATCATGTCGATGCCCAGCGGCTCCAGCGCCGTCAGCGCCGCGCCGATCTCCGAACCCAGCAGCATCGTGCCGGTCGTCTCCACCGTCACCGAGCAGATCAGCGGAACCGTGACGCCCAGTGCCTCCATCGCCCGGCGGGCGCCGATGATCGAGGACTTCGTCTGCAGCAGGTCCTGCGTGGTCTCCACCAGCAGCGCGTCCGCGCCACCGGACAGCAGGCCCTCCGCGTTGACCTGGTAGGCATCGCGGATCTTGTCATACGTGATGTGGCCGAGCGTCGGCAGCTTCGTACCCGGGCCCATCGAGCCCAGCACCCAGCGCTGCTGCCCCGTCGAGACGGTGAACTCGTCGGCCACCTCACGCGCGATGCGCGCACCCGCCTGCGACAACTCGAAATTGCGCTCCGCGATGTCGTACTCGGCCAGCGCGGCGAGGTTCGTACCGAAGGTGTTCGTCTCGACACAGTCCACACCCACCGAGAAGTACGCCTCGTGCACCGTGCGCACGATGTCGGGGCGAGTGACGTTCAAGACCTCGTTGCAGCCCTCCAGCTGCTGGAAGTCCTCCATCGAAGGGTCCTGCGCCTGGAGCATCGTCCCCATCGCCCCGTCGGCGACGACCACGCGGGTGGCGAGCGCCTCTCGGAGGGCATCGGCCCGGGTCTGGGTGTCTGCGGGCGGGTTCGGCAACGAGGCCATGGTTGAGCTCCCTGGGATGCGACGGCTGTCGGCTTTGCACCCCCTCTGTGTCAAGGGTGCACGCGGCCAGGGTAACCGCGAGGTACCTGACCCGGTGAGGGTGTCCCACGTGGCGGACTGCATTCTGTGCGCGGGGCGTCCACTCGGGTGTGTCGGCGCGCATGCGCCGACCCGCACGTGCGTCCGAGACCCCTCACCATGCAAAAAGTCGGCATCGACCGATAGTGTTCAGCATTGTCGAACTACGTCAGCAGGAGGCTGCGCCATGGCACGGAACATCCAGTCGCTCGAACGAGCCGCTGCGATGCTGCGACTCCTGGCGGGTGGCGAGCGCCGGCTGGGACTGTCGGACGTGGCGTCCTCCCTGGGCCTGGCGAAGGGCACGGCGCACGGCATCCTGCGCACCTTGCAGGCGGAGGGCTTCGTCGAGCAGGACCCGGCGTCGGGCCGCTACCAGCTGGGCGCGGAGCTGCTGCGCCTGGGCAACAGCTACCTGGACGTGCACGAGCTGCGCGCCCGCGCCCTGGTGTGGACGGACGACCTGGCCCGGGCGAGCGGCGAGAGCGTGTACGTGGGCGTGCTGCACAAGAGCGGGGTGCTGATCATGCACCACGTGTTCCGGCCCGACGACAGCCGCCAGGTGCTGGAGGTGGGGGCCATGCAGCCGCTGCACTCCACCGCCCTGGGCAAGGTGCTGTCCGCGTACGACCCGGTGGCGCACACCCAGGCGGTGGAGGTGGAGCGCGAGGCGTTCACCCCGCGCACGGTCACGGACGGGGCCGGGTTCGAGGAGATCCTCGGGCTGACCCGGGCACGCGGCTGGGCCGCCGATGTCGAGGAGACCTGGGAGGGCGTCGCCTCGGTCGCGGCGCCCATCCACGACCGGCGCAGGATGCCGGTCGGCGCGATCGCCGTGGCGGGGGCCGTGGAGCGGGTCTGCGGGGAGTCCGGTGAGCCCCGGGCGGCCCTGGTGGCGTCCGTACGGGACTGTGCCCGGTCGGTTTCACGCGACCTCGGAGCGGGCCGGTTCTGAGCTTGACCTGACCCGTCCAACCCACCCACGGCGGCCTCGAGCTGCATTTGGGTGGGTTTTGCCATTTACTGATCATGGATTGGCCGAATTTGGTCGATCGAACCGAGTGGTAACGATCCGGTTCTTTGACCTGGCCAGGCCTTGACGGGTTCTTCACACAGGCGGAAAACTGCCGTTCATCGGTCGGCAATGTCGAACACCTACCGGCAATACGCGTTAGGGTGTGGCAAGGCCAAGGACCGGTGCAGCACTCACCGAGTGCGCGGAACCACCGGAGGGACCCGGTGTCCGCCCACCCCTGGACGTACGTAAGGAGTCGCGGGTGTCCAGCTCCGACATCTTCATCGGCGAGACCATCGGAACCGCCGTCCTCATCCTGCTCGGCGCCGGCGTGGTCGCCGCCGTCGTACTCAAGCGCTCGAAGGCGCAGAACGCGGGCTGGCTGGCGATCACCTTCGGGTGGGGTTTCGCGGTCATGACCGCCGTCTACATGACGGGCACCCTGTCCGGCGCCCACCTCAACCCCGCCGTCACGGTCGGTATCGCGATCAAGGACGGCGACTGGGGCAACGTCCCGGTCTACTTCGCGGGCCAGCTGCTCGGCGCCATGATCGGTGCCGCGCTCGCCTGGGTGGCGTACTACGGCCAGTTCCGGGCCCACCTGACCGACCCCGAGATCGTCGCCGCCAAGTCCGAGCACGCGGGCCTGGTCGACCAGAAGACGGAGCCGGACGCCGGCCCGGTGCTCGGTGTCTTCGCCACCGGCCCCGAGATCCGCAACGTCTGGCAGAACCTCGCGACCGAGATCATCGGCACCCTCGTGCTCGTGCTCGCCGTCCTCGCCTTCGGCCTCAACGACGACGGCAAGGGCCTCGGCACCCTCGGCGGCCTCATAGTCGCCCTGACCGTCGTCAGCATCGGCCTCTCGCTCGGCGGTCCGACCGGCTACGCCATCAACCCGGCCCGCGACCTGGGCCCGCGCATCGTCCACGCACTGCTTCCGCTGCCGAACAAGGGCGGCTCCGACTGGGGGTACGCCTGGATCCCCGTCGTCGGCCCGCTGATCGGCGGCGCGCTCGCCGCGGGTATCTACAACCTCGCGTTCGTCTAAGTCGTTCGCCCACCGGACTTCCCAGGAGCAGCCACCATGACCACCAGCACCGGCCCCTTCATCGCCGCGATCGACCAGGGCACCACCTCCTCCCGCTGCATCGTCTTCGACCGCGACGGCCGCATCGTCGCCGTCGACCAGAAGGAGCACGAGCAGATCTTCCCGAAGCCGGGCTGGGTCGAGCACGACGCCACCGAGATCTGGACCAACGTCCAGGAGGTCGTCGCCGGGGCCATCGCCAAGGCCGAGATCACCGCCGCGGACGTCAAGGCCGTCGGCATCACCAACCAGCGCGAGACCACCCTGCTGTGGGACAAGAACACCGGCGAGCCGGTGCACAACGCGCTGGTCTGGCAGGACACCCGCACCGACGCCCTGTGCAAGGAGCTCGGCCGCAACGTCGGCCAGGACCGCTTCCGCCGCGAGACCGGCCTTCCGCTGGCCAGCTACTTCGCCGGCCCGAAGGTCCGCTGGCTGCTCGACAACGTCGAAGGCCTGCGCGAGCGCGCCGAGGCCGGCGACATCCTCTTCGGCACGATGGACTCGTGGGTCATCTGGAACCTCACGGGCGGCACCCAGGGCGGCGTGCACGTCACCGACGTCACCAACGCCTCGCGCACCATGCTGATGAACCTGCACACCCTGGCCTGGGACGAGAAGATCGCCGAGTCCATGGGCGTCCCGCTCAACGTCCTCCCGGAGATCAAGTCCTCCGCCGAGGTCTACGGCCACGTCAAGGAGGGCGTCCTCGCCGGCGTCCCGGTCGCCTCGGCGCTCGGTGACCAGCAGGCGGCCCTGTTCGGCCAGACCTGTTTCGCCGAGGGCGAGGCGAAGTCCACGTACGGCACCGGCACGTTCATGCTGATGAACACCGGCGACAAGATCATCAACTCCTACAGCGGCCTGCTGACCACGGTCGGCTACCAGATCGGCGACCAGCAGCCGGTCTACGCGCTGGAGGGCTCCATCGCCGTCACCGGCTCGCTCGTCCAGTGGATGCGCGACCAGATGGGCCTGATCAAGTCCGCGGCCGAGATCGAGACCCTGGCCTCCTCCGTCGAGGACAACGGCGGCGCCTACTTCGTACCGGCCTTCTCCGGCCTGTTCGCCCCGTACTGGCGCTCCGACGCCCGCGGTGTGATCGCCGGCCTGACCCGGTACGTCACCAAGGCGCACATCGCCCGCGCCGTCCTGGAGGCCACCGCCTGGCAGACCCGCGAGATCACCGACGCCATGACCAAGGACTCGGGCGTCGAGCTCGCCGCCCTCAAGGTCGACGGCGGCATGACCTCCAACAACCTGCTGATGCAGACGCTCTCGGACTTCCTGGACGCCCCCGTGGTCCGTCCGATGGTCGCCGAGACCACCTGCCTCGGCGCCGCCTACGCCGCCGGCCTGGCCGTCGGCTTCTGGCCCGACACCGACGCCCTGCGCGCCAACTGGCGCCGCGCGGCCGAGTGGACCCCGCGGATGCCCGCCGAGCAGCGGGAGCGCGAGTACAAGAGCTGGCTCAAGGCCGTGGAGCGGTCCATGGGCTGGGTCGACGACGAAGACGCCAGCTGACCGCACCAGCTGAGTCAATCGACGAGGAGCTAAGAGAGATATGAGCAGCCTGCAGAGCGTTCCCACGCTGGGTACGCACCCGACCGCCGGCTCGAACCCGAGCCGCGCCGAGACCCGTGAGCAGCTGGCGAAGGCCACGTACGACCTGCTGGTCATCGGCGGTGGAATCCTGGGCACCTCGGTGGCCTGGCACGCCGCGCAGTCGGGTCTGCGGGTCGCCATGGTGGACGCCGGCGACTTCGCCGGCGCCACCTCCTCCGCCTCCTCCAAGCTCGTCCACGGCGGCCTGCGCTACCTGCAGACCGGCGCGGTCAAGCTGGTCGCCGAGAACCACCACGAGCGCCGGGTGCTGGCCAAGGACGTGGCCCCGCACCTGGTCAACCCGCTCACCTTCTACCTGCCCGTGTACAAGGGCGGGCCGGTCGGCGCGGCGAAGCTGGGCGCGGGCGTGTTCGCGTACTCGGCGCTCTCGGCCTTCGGCGACGGCATGGGCAAGGTCATCTCGCCGGCCCGTGCCGCCGCCGACAACCCGGGCCTGAAGACGGACAACCTCAAGGCCGTCGCGGTCTACTACGACCACCAGATGAACGACTCCCGCGTCGCCGTCATGACGGTCCGCGCGGCCGTCGAGTCGGGCGCGGTCGTCCTCAACCACGCCGAGGTCACCGGGCTGCGCATGACGCGCGGCCGGGTCTCCGGTGCCGAGCTCAAGGACCGTCTGGACGGCACCGAGTTCGGGGTGGACGCACGCGTCGTGCTCAACGCCACCGGCCCGTGGGTGGACCACCTGCGGCGCATGGAAGACAAGCACTCGATGCCGTCCATCCGCCTCTCCAAGGGCGCGCACATCGTGATGAAGCGCAAGTCGCCGTGGAAGGCCGCCATGGCCACCCCGATCGACAAGTACCGCATCACCTTCGCCCTGCCGTGGGAGGACCAGCTGCTGCTGGGCACCACCGACGAGGTGTACGAGGGCGACCCGGCGGACGTGTGCGCCACCGAGTCCGACATCCAGCAGATCCTGGACGAGGCGGCCTTCTCGGTGAACGACGCCGACCTGGACCGCTCGCTGATGACCTACGCCTTCGCGGGCCTGCGGGTGCTGCCCGGCGGCCCCGGCGGCGTCGAGAAGGCCAAGCGCGAGACGGTCGTCTCCGAGGGCGCGGGCGGCATGCTGTCGGTGGCCGGCGGCAAGTGGACCACGTACCGCCACATCGGCCGCGTGGTCATGGACAAGCTGGCCAAGCTCCCGGGCAGCCCGCTGACCGAGGACATGGAGCCGGTGAAGTCCCTCGTGCGCCGGGTGCCGCTGCCCGGTGTCGCCAACCCGAACGCGGTCGCGCACCGGCTGCTGGTGGACCGCGAGCCCGGCACGCGGATGGACCCGCTCACCGCGCGCCACCTGGCCTCGCACTACGGCTCGCTGGCCTTCGACATCGCGCGCCTCGCGAACGAGGACCCGGCGCTGGCCGAGCGCATCCACCCGGACGGTCCGGAGATCTGGGCGCAGGTCGCCTACGCCCGTGACAACGAGTGGGCGCAGACGGTCGACGACGTGCTGCGCCGGCGTACGACGGTGACGATCCGAGGCCTGGACGACGCCTCCGTGCGCGCCCGGGTCGAGGAGATGCTGGACCACAAGGCATAGCTCTCCCGCAGGTGGGGAAGAGGGGCGGTTCCGAGGGGAACCGCCCCTCTGTCGTGGGCTGTGGCCGGTGCCTCATCAAGGCTTAGGCTGGCCCACGTACACAAGGGAACTTCGGAAGGAGACCTGGGTGATCGAGCTTGAGGGCGTGCCCGAGCTGATCGACCCGGTCATGGTGGCCGCGTTCGAGGGCTGGAACGACGCGGGTGACGCGGCCTCCGGTGCGGTCGCACACCTGGACCGGGAGTGGAAGGGCGAGGTGTTCGCGGCGCTCGACGCCGAGGACTACTACGACTTCCAGGTCAACCGGCCGACGGTGTGGCTGGACAACGGGGTACGGAAGATCACCTGGCCGACGACGCGGCTGTCGGTGGTCCGG
This sequence comes from Streptomyces subrutilus, assembly GCF_001746425.1. GTDB lineage: Bacteria > Actinomycetota > Actinomycetes > Streptomycetales > Streptomycetaceae > Streptomyces > Streptomyces subrutilus_A. The sequence goes on from NZ_MEHK01000001.1 coordinate 1,770,297, forward strand.
ATCGGCGGTGCCAAGCCGCGGGACCTGGTCCTGGTGCGCGGGATCGAACCGTCCATGCGGTGGCGGTCGTTCTGCAACGAGATCCTCGGCTTCGCGCACGAGTTGGGCGTGGAGATGGTGGTCATCCTGGGTGCGCTGCTGGGGGACACGCCGCACACGCGGCCGGTGCCGGTGAGCGGGGTCACCTCGGACGCGGACCTGGCGCGGACGATGGACCTGGAGGAGACGAAGTACGAGGGCCCGACCGGGATCGTGGGCATCCTCCAGGAGGCCTGCACGCACGCCGGTGTGCCGGCCGTCTCGCTGTGGGCGGCGGTGCCGCACTACGTCTCCCAGCCGCCGAACCCCAAGGCCACGCTGGCCCTGCTGAACCGGCTGGAGGACCTGATCGACATCCGGATCCCGCTGGGCGAACTCCCGGAGGACGCGCGGGCGTGGCAGCTGGGCGTGGACCAACTGGCCGCGGAGGACAGCGAGGTGGCGGAGTACGTCCAGACGCTGGAGGAGGCGCGGGACACGGCCGATCTGCCGGAGGCGTCAGGGGACGCCATCGCCCGGGAGTTCGAGCGGTACCTGCGCCGGCGTGACCCGGCGGCGGAGCCGGGCGACAGCTCGTACCTGCGGGACCCGTCCAGCGGGCACCCGCGCCCCTCGAAGCGCCGCCCCGATGCCTCGGGCGAGGAGCCGCAGCCCCCGGCCGCGGCCCCGCCGGACGAGGACACCCCGCCGGAGCCCTAGCCGGGCGGGTCCGCGGTGCCGGTGCGGGCCGCCGCGCAGGCCCCCCCCCGGGCTCGGTGGGGCTCCGCCCCACACCCCGCTCCTGAAACGCCGACGGGGCTGGAATTGCGCTTCGCGCAACCCAGCCCCGTCGGCGTTGCGCGGGGGTCCGGGGGGCAGAGCCCTCGGCAGCGGCGCCGCAGGTTAGAGGGCTACGCCCAGGAGGGCGTCCACGGTCCGCGAGACCAGGCCCGGGGCCGACTCGTCGGACTCGTCGGAGGCGAGCTGGCGCTCGACCCAGCGGTCCACGGCGGCCAGCGCGGCAGGCGCGTCCAGGTCGTTCGCCAGGGCCTCGCGGACCTCCTCGACCAGCGCGTCCGCCGGCAGCCCGTCCGGCCGGGACACGGCCGCACGCCAGCGCGCCAGCCGGGCCTCGGCCTCGGCGAGGACCTCGTCCGTCCACTCCCAGTCGGCCCGGTAGTGGTGCGACAGCAGCGCCAGGCGGATCGCCGCCGGGTCGACCCCGGCCCGCCGCAGCGCGGAGACGAAGACGAGGTTGCCCTTCGACTTCGACATCTTCTCGCCGTTCAGGGCGACCATGCCGGCGTGCACGTACGCCTTGGCCATCGGGAACTCGCCCGTCAGGGCCTGCGCGTGCGAGGCGCCCATCTCGTGGTGCGGGAAGGCCAGGTCGGACCCGCCGCCCTGGATGTCGAAGCCCATGCCCAGGTGGTCCAGGGCGATGGCCACGCACTCGATGTGCCAGCCCGGCCGGCCGCGGCCCAGCGAGGCGCCGTCCCAGCTCGGCTCGCCCGGACGCGCGGCCATCCACAGCATCGGGTCGAGCGGGTTCTTCTTGCCCGGCCGGTCCGGGTCGCCGCCCCGCTCCGCCGAGAGCAGCCGCATCGCCTCGGCGTCGAGGTTCGAGACCTCGCCGAAGTGCGGGTCGGACTCGACGGAGAAGTAGACGTCGCCGTCCAGCTCGTACGCCGCGCCCGCGTCCCGCAGCCGCTCGACCAGCGGCACGATGCCCGGTATGGCCTCGACGGCGCCGACGTAGTGCTGCGGCGGCAGCATGCGCAGCGCGGTCATGTCCTCGCGGAAGAGGGCGGTCTCGCGCTCGGCGAGCTCCGTCCAGTCGTGGCCGTCACGCAGCGCCCGCTCCAGGAGCGGATCATCCACGTCCGTGACGTTCTGGACGTAGTGGACCTGCCGCTTGGTGTCGAGCCACACGCGCTGCACGAGGTCGAACGCGTTGTAGGTCGCCGCGTGACCGATGTGGGTCGCGTCGTACGGGGTGATGCCGCAGACGTAGATGCGGGCGACGGGACCGGGGGCGAGGGTGATCGTCCCCTGGGTCGCGGTGTCGTGGATCTCGAGGTCGCGGCCCTTGCCAGGAAGGGCGGGGACCTCGGAAGCGGGCCAGGCATGCATGTCTCGAGCCTAACCGGACGGATGTTCCTGCAACGAACCGGACCTGCACTGTTGTCCTGATCGGCACCCTTGCGGTCTGGCCGAAACTGTGCGTGTTCCGCGTGGCCGGATCAGACCGGTGGCCACGGGATCGAGGGCCACTGACCGGAGGGTTCCGGATGCCTTCCGGTGCGCAGGAGCTGCGCCACCCGGTCCCGTACGGCCGCCAGCTCGACCGCCGTGACGAGTTCGGCCAGCCGGGTGGCCAGCGGGGCCCCGTCGGCCAGGTCGGCGGCCAGCGAGGCGAGCACCCCGCGCGCCTCGTCCGTCAGCGGCTCCCCGGCCCACCCCCACAGGAGGGTGCGCAGCTTGTCCTCCGCGTGGAAGGTCACGCCGTGGTCGATCCCGTAGAGGCGTCCGTCGGGCCCGGGCAACAGGTGGCCGCCCTTGCGGTCGCCGTTGTTGATCACCGCGTCGAGGACGGCGAGCCGGCGCAGCCGCGGGTCGTCGGCGTGCACCAGCAGGGCCGTGCGACCCTCGCCCACGTCGGCGAAGGCGACGGGCTTCCAGCCGTTCCCCGCCTCCTCGCCCTCCACGAGCGCGAGGAGCTCGGCGCCGGGGCCCTCGCCCCCGGGGGTCTCGATCCACCGCTGGACCATGCCCTCGCCGTACGGTCCGTCGCGCAGCACGGTGGCGGGCACCAGGCCCCAGCCGGTGGCCTCGGAGACCAGGTAGGAGGCGACCTCGCGCTGGGCGAGGTTCCCGTCGGGGAAGTCCCACAGCGGGCGCTCGCCCTTCACGGGCTTGTAGACGCAGTCGGCGCTCACGCCCCCGTACGTGACGGTGCAGAGCAGCACGGCGTTGGACGCCTCGCGGATCCGGCCGACGACGGTCAGCTCACCCCTGGTGAGCAGTTCCTCGTACTTCTCCCGCTCCCCCATGACGGTCACACCTGGCGCCGGTAGCCGTTCTGACGGGGGCAGACGTGCCCCTCCGGGTCCAGCGGCAGGCTGCACAGCGGACACGGCGGCCGGCCCGCGTTGACCACGTCCAGGGCCCGCTTGGCGAAGGCCCGGGCCTGGGCGCCGGTGAGGCGGACCCGCAGCATGGGCGGGCCGTTCTCCTCGTCCTGGAGCAGCCGTTCCTCCGCCTCGGCGAGGTCCTCGTCCGAGTCGGCGTCGAGTTCGACCAGGGCCTGCGCCTCGACGATCATGCGCTGTTCCTCGCCGTCCCAGGCGAGGGCCATGGTGCCGACGCGGAACTCCTCGTCCACCGGAACGTCCAGCGGTGCGGTGTCGGCGGCCTCCGCGGGGGCCACGGCCGGGACGGGGGCATTGCCCCCGGTGCGCCGCACGACCTCGTCCAGCAGCTCGTCCATCCGCTCGGCCAGCGCCGCGACCTGGGCCTTCTCCAGGGAGACACTGGTGACGCGGGGGCCCGAGGAGGCCTGCAGGAAGAACGTACGGCGTCCCGGCAGACCGACCGTGCCGGCGACGAAGCGGTCCGGCGGGTCGTAGAGGAACACCTGACGGGGCACGTCCAGTCTCCAAGTCTCGGCGGCAGCCCTCGTTCGCAGGGCCAGTCCACCCTACTGCGCCGTTCGATCACACCGCGCCCGCACCGCCTCCGACGACGGCGTTCCCGCCGTCTTCCACTGCTTTGTCCGGTGTGGTCGGGCGCGGTACGAGCGAGCCGAGGTCCCCGGTGTCACCGAGCCGGAACACGAACGGCCGGGTCGGCGTGTAGCGGACGGCGGTCACGGAACAGGGGTCGACGTGGATGCGCTGGAAGAGGTCCAGGTGCATGCCCAGGGCGTCCGCCACGAGGGACTTGATGATGTCGCCGTGCGAGCACATCAGGAAGACGGCGTCGCCGCCGTGTTCCGCCTCGACCCGCGCGTTCCAGTCCCGTACGGCTTCCACGGCGCGCGCCTGCATGGCGCGCATCGACTCGCCGCCGGGGAAGGCGGCCGCCGAGGGGTGCTGCTGGACGATCCTCATCAGGGGTTCGTCGGCGAGTTCGGCGAGTTTGCGGCCCGACCAGTCGCCGTAGTGGCACTCGCCGATCCGCTCGTCGGTGTGCGGCTCCAGCTCGGGCCGGGCGGCCAGCAGCGGGGCCAGGGTCTCGCGGCAGCGCTGCAGGGGGCTGGTGACGACGGCGGCGAGCGGTACGCCCGCCAGCCGGCCGGGCAGTGCGGCGGCCTGCTCGGCGCCGCGTTCGTCGAGGGCCACCCCCGGGGTCCATCCGGCGAGCAGCCCTGCGGTGTTGGCGGTGGACCGCCCGTGTCGTACGAGGATCAGCGTGGCCATGCCGCCAGCCTAAGCGGTGCCCGCGACGTGCGGGCGGGACGGGGGCGGGGGAGAATACGGCGCGTGATTGTGGACTGCGCGATTTACCGGAACGGCCGCCGCGCCGAGGGTCCCGAGGACTTCTCGGAGGCCCTGGACGCGGCGCGGGCCGCGGGTGACGCCTTCCTCTGGGTCGGCATGCACGAACCGACCGAGAAGGAGTTCGAGCACGTCCGGACCGAGTTCGGTCTGCACCCGCTGGCGGTGGAGGACGCCCTGACCGCGCACCAGCGCCCCAAGCTGGAGGTGTACGACGACTCGCTGTTCGTCGTCCTCAAGCCGGTGCTCTACGACGACCACACCGACATCGTCACCACCGGCGAGCTGATGGTGTTCATCGGCGACTCGTTCGTGGTCACCGTCCGGCACGGCGAGGGGGCCGCGCTGGCCGCCGTACGTCGTCGGCTGGAGCACGAGCCGAACGTCCTGAAGAACGGCCCCACCGCCGTGCTGTACGCGGTCTCCGACGCGGTGGTGGACCACTACATCGACGTGGCGGCCGAACTCCAGGCGGACCTGGAGGAGCTCGAGGCGGAGGTCTTCGCGCCGAACGCCCAGGACACCAAGAACACCGCCTCGCGGATCTACGCCTTCAAGCGGCAGGTCCTGGAGTTCCGCCGGGCGACGAGCCCGCTCCTGCAGCCGATGGAGCGGCTCGCCTTCGGCAGGGTGCCCTTCGTGCACGAGCATGCCCAGCCGTTCTTCCGCGACGTGGCCGACCACCTCACCAAGGCGAACGAGTACGTCGAGGGGCTGGACCGGCTGCTGTCGGACGCCCTCGCCGCGCACCTGGCACAGATGGGCGTGCGGCAGAACGACGACATGCGCAAGATCTCGGCCTGGGCGGCGATGGCGGCGGTGCCCACGATGGTGGCGGGGATCTACGGGATGAACTTCGAGCACATGCCCGAACTGACGTGGGGCGTGGGATACCCGGCCGTGGTGCTGGTCATGGTGGGCGCGTGCCTGGGCCTGCACCGGTTGTTCAAGCGGCGGGGCTGGCTGTAGCCCGCCCGGGCCGGCGGCGCCCGGGGTGTCGTCCCGGCCGGGCGGGCCCGCGGCGGCGCCTAGGCGAACTCGGGGGCGGTGACCACGGCGCCGCCCAGGGCGTCGCGCCGCTGGGGCATGCGCAGGTCCACCATGCGGTGCCAGCCGCTGAACCGCTCGTACGCGTACATCCCGCGGATGCCGGCGGCGAGCGCGGCCGCCTTCGGCGCCGGCCAGTGCAGCAGCCGTTCCATGTGCCGCATGACGGCGAGGCTCACGTCTCGGTAGATGCCGATCTCGGCGAGCGCGCTCTCGCGCAGCACCCGGTGGATGGTGGGGCCGTGCCCCGCACGGGCGAGGCGCAGCAACTCCTCGTGGCAGTAGGCGAGGTGGTTGTCCTCGTCGTGGCTGATCATGCGGATGGCCTTGCCGAGCTCGGGATGGTCGCCGAAGTGGCCGACCAGCATGTCCATCTGGTCGGCGGCCCGCTGTTCCGTGACCCGGCTGTGCGCGAGGTAGACCACGATGTCGCGCTCGGTCAGCGGCTCCTCGCGGCGCAGCTTCTCGTGTGCGAGGCCGATGCCGCGCCGCTCCAGGAGCATCGTGTAGTCGGTCTCGGGAGGCACCGGGACGGGCGGCAGACCGCGCTTGCGGAGCAGGGCGTGGAAGATCCGCCCGTGCTTGTCCTCGTCGGCGCCGTGCCGGGTGATCTTGGGCGCGAGGTCGCGCATCCCGTCCGGCACCAGGGCCGCGATGCGCGCGTTCTCCCAGCCGCCCTGGGCCTCCCCGCTGGCGGCGATGGAGCAGAACAGCTGGAAGGAGTCGTCGTTGTCGACGATCTCCTGGAACAGGCTGCGGGCAGAGAGCATGCACCGAGTCAAACGCCGGTCGCCGGGGGCGGCAACCGAGGCGCGGGGCTACTCGCCCGAATGAACGAAACCGGCGGTCGGGCGCCGGTGCGTAACCCGGCGGGCGCCCCGCGCGTTGTTGGCTGTGTCGGCCGTGGCGGGGAAGACCCCCCGAGCCCCCACCACGGCCGCAGACTCCTCCCGGCGCCGCCCGGGCACCGCTCCAGCGGGCTCCGGGCGGCCGGGCCGGGCGGCGGTCAGGCCAGGCCCGCGCGCTCCATGGCCTCGGTGCCGGCGCGCAGGGCGGCGATCCGCTCGTCGAGCGTGAAGCCGGCCGGGGCCAGGGTGAGGGTGGTGACCCCGGCCTCCGCGTAGGCCCGCATCCCGTCCGCGATCCGCTCGACCGGGCCGAGCAGCGTGGTCGAGTCGATCAGGGAGTGCGGCACGGCCGCGGCCGCGCCGGTCTTGTCGCCGCCCAGGTACTTGTCCTGGATCTCCGCGGCTTCCTTCTCGTATCCCATGCGCTGGGCCAGCTGGTTGTAGAAGTTCTGCTTCCGGCTGCCCATGCCGCCCACGTACAGGGCGGTGTAGGGGCGGAACATGTCGGCGAGCGCGGTCACGTCCTCGCCGAGGGCCAGCGGCACGGTCGGGCAGACGTCGAAGCCGTCCATGGTCAGCCCGGCCTTCTCGCGGCCCGCCCGGATGTGGGTGAGCGCGGTGGCCTCCAGGTGTTCGGCGGCCGGGAAGATCAACAGGGCGCCGTCGGCGATCTCGCCGGTCTGCTCCAGGTTCTTGGGGCCGATCGCGGCGATGTAGAGCGGGATGTGCTCGCGCTCGGGGTGCACGGTGAGCTTGATCGGCTTGCCCGGGCCGCCGGGGAGCGGCAGGGTCCAGTGCGCGCCCTCGTACGAGAGGCGCTCGCGGCTCATGGCCTTTCGGACGATCTCCACGTACTCCCGGGTCCGCGCGAGCGGCTTGTCGAACTTGACGCCGTACCAGCCCTCGGAGACCTGCGGGCCGGAGACGCCCAGGCCGAGCCGGAAGCGACCCTTGGTGAGGGAGTCCAGGGTGGCGGCGGTCATGGCCGTCATGGCGGGCTGGCGGGCCGGGATCTGGAGGATCGCCGAGCCGACGTCGATCCGCTCGGTCTGGGCGGCGACCCAGGCGAGGACGGTGGGGGCGTCGGAGCCGTAGGCCTCGGCGGCCCAGCAGACGTCGTAGCCGAGGCGGTCGGCCTCCTGTGCGACGGCGAGGTTGTCGGCGTCCATGCCCGCACCCCAGTAGCCGAGATTGATGCCGAGCCGCATGTGTCGTCCCCTTACCGAATTACCGATCAGTAACGTGCGTGTGCGGGGACTCTAGCGCGCCCGGAGCCCTTCCGTCAGTGCCCCAGTAGTCTCAGCGCTCATGGAGCAGAGGCATCTCGGCCGCACCGGACTGCGCGTTTCCCGGATCGGCCTCGGCACCCTCACCTGGGGCCGCGACACCGGCGAGGAAGCCGCCGCCGAGCAGGTGAAGACGTTCTGGGAGGCGGGCGGCACCCTCGTCGACACGGCCGACGTGTACGCCGGCGGGGAGGCGGAGTACCTCCTGGGCCGGCTGCTGGCGGGGCTCGTCCCGCGCCGGGACCTGGTCATCGCGACCAAGGCGGGCAGCGTGCCCGATCCTGAGCGCCGGTTCGACGGTTCGCGCGGGCACCTGCTGGCCGCGCTCGACGCCTCGCTCGACCGGCTGGGCACCGATCACGTCGACCTCTGGCAGCTGCACGCGTTCGACCCGGTGACCCCGCTGGAGGAGACCCTGCAGGCGCTGGACCTGGCCGTGAGCAGCGGCCGCGCCCGGTACGCCGGGGTGGCGGGCTTCTGCGGCTGGCAGTTGGCGAAGGCGGCGACCTGGCAGCTCGCGGCCCCGGGGGCGCGGACCCGGCTGGCCTCGACCCAGATGGAGTACTCGCTGCTCCAGCGCGGGGTCGAGCGCGAGGTGCTGCCCGCCGCCCTGGACCTGGGTGTCGGCCTCCTGCCCTCGTCCCCGCTGGGGCGCGGGGTCCTGACGGGCAAGTACCGGGGCGGCACCCCGGCGGACTCCCGTGGCGCCTCGCAGTCGCTGGCCGCGCTGGTGGAGCCGTACCTGGACGAGGCCGCGGGCCGGATCGTGGACGCGGTGGTGACGGCGGCTCAGGGACTGGCGGTCACCCCGCTCCAGGTGGCCCTGGCGTGGATCCGGGACCGGCCCGGAGTGGTCGCGCCGATCGTCGGCGCGCGGACGTCGGCGCAGCTCGAGGCGGCGCTGTCAGTCGAGGCCCTTAGTCTTCCCGAGGAGATCTGCCGGGCGCTGGACGATGTGTCGGCTCCCGTGCACCGCTATCCCGATCAGGACTGGAGCACGCTGTGAGTACCGACCGCTCGGCCGAACCCGCTGCCGCGGAGGAAACGGAGGCGACGGCCGTCCCGCCCACGTCCGCTGCCGCGGAGGACTCAGCCGGGCAGGTACCCGCCGACGGGGACACCCCGGCCCCGCAGCCCGCGACGCACGGCGAAACCGGGGGCGGGGCCGGCGAGGCCGCGCACGCTGAAGCCGGGAATGCCGAAGCCGCGCCCGGCGAGGCAGGGGACGGCGAAGCCGGGGACGGGGCCGCCGCAGGCGAGGCCGGGGCGGAGGACGCCGGGGCTGCCAAGCCCGCCGCAGACGAAGCCGGGGCAGACGACGCCGGGGCTGCCAAGCCCGCCGCAGACGAAGCCGGGGCAGACGACGCCGGCACCACCAAGCCCGCCGCAGACGAAGCCGGGGCGGAGGACGCCGGGGCTGCCGAGCCCGCCGCAGGCGACGCGGCTCCCGGGCTGAGCGAGGCCCAGGCCGAGCTGGCCGCGCAGAAGATCGAGCGGGAGCGGATCGCCCGGCGCAAGGCCGAGCGGGAGGCGCCCGTCGAGGCCGGGGCGAAGCTCAGCGGGAAGGCCGCCGACCTGCTGGCCGCCGTACGGGCCGTGGAGAGCGGGGCGAAGCCCCCGTCCGTGTACTTCGACGAAGCCCCGGCCGCCCCGCGCAAGGCGGCCCCCGCTCCCCCGCCACCGCCCCGGGCCAGGGCCGCGCAGGCTCCGGCCGCCGCCCCCGCCGCCGCGGACACCGAAGCCGTACGGGCCGTCCTGGCGCGCGGCGGCGCCCCGGAGGCGCTGGCCGCCCCGGCCGCGGCGGCGCTCGGCGAGGACGCCGCCGGGCGGCTCCTCGAAAACCCCTGGCTGCTCCTGTCGGTCCCCGCCGTCCGCCCGACGCAGGCGGACGGCTTCGCCCGCGCCCTGCTGGGCCCCGAGGCCGGGCCCGGCGACGAGCGCCGCACCGGCGCGCTGGTCGGCTGGCTGCTGGTGCAGGCCGGGCTCAAGGGGCACACCGCGCTGGAGGCCCCGGTCCTGAAGTCGGCGCTGGCCCAGTACGGCGTGCCGGACCCCGACGAGGCCCTCGAAGCGGCCATCGGCGACGGCTCGGTGCTGGTCTTCAACGAGCCGCTGGGCCCGCCCGCCGCCGAGGACGAGGAGCCGCCGGTACGAGTGCTGGTGGGCCTGGAGGGCGCGGCCATGGCCGAGGAGAGCCTGGCCGACGCCCTGGCCCGGATCGCCAGCACCTTCGACGCCCCGGCGGACTGGGAGAAGGCCGCCACCGGACCGGGCGCCGAGCTGATCCGTGCCGTCGCGGGCCACGGCCTGGTCACCCACACCGGCGGCGAGGCCGCCCGGGTCGAACCGCTCGCCCTGCTGGCCGCCGCCCGGGAGTTCGGCCTGCGGGTCTGCCTTGCCGCGCACGTGCCACCGGCCGGCGGGGTCACCGTCGCCGGGCTGCTCTCGGGGGCGGAGGGGCCGGGCCGGGACGCCGACGGGCAGTTCGCGCTGGACCTGCTGGTGGTCCTGGACGCGCCCCAGCTGGACGTGGACACCGCGGTTGCACTGGTGGAGTCCGTCCCCGACGGGGCTCGTCTGGTGCTCTCCGGGGATCCCGGAGTGCTCGGGTCCGCCGGGGCCGGGCGGGTGTTCGCCGATCTGCTGGCCGCCCGTACCTGCCCCCAGGTGGTCTCCCGCGTCCCGGACCCCGGTCCGCTCGGCGAGCTGGTCTCGGGGGTCGGCATCGGTGAGCTGAACCAGGTCGACGCCCCCGGCAAGGAGGTCGTCATCGTCCCCGTGCGCGACGCCGGGGAGGCCGTGCACCGGACCGTGCAGCTGGTCGCCGAGTCGGTGCCGCGGGCCTTCGGGATCCCGGCGGACAGCGTGCAGGTGATCACCCCAGGCCACGGCGGCCCGGCGGGCACCCGGGCGCTGAACGCCGCCCTCAAGGAGCGGCTGAACCCCGGCCCCGGCCGGTTCGGCGGCTTCGATCCCGGGGACCGGGTGGTGTACGTGCCCTCCCCCGGGCGCGCCCTGCCGGCCCGAGTGGTGTCGGCCGACGCGGAGGGGCTGCGCCTGGAGCGCGCGGGCGCGCCGGTCGTCGTACCGAAGGAGCTGGTGGAGTCGCAGGTCCGGCACGGCTGGGCGGTGACCGCGCACCAGGCGGTCGGCGCCCGCTGGCCGGCGGTGGTCGTCGTACTGCCGGGGGACGCGGCGCAGGCCCTGTCCCGGGACTGGGTGTACACGGCGTTCGGGCGGGCCGAGCGGCACCTGTCCGTGGTGCACGGGGTGGACCAGGCGCTGCCGCGTGCGGTGGCCGAGGTGCCGCCGAAGCCCCGGACGACCCGGCTGACGGGCCTGCTGACCGCCCTGGCCACGGCGGGCGAGCAGCCGGAGTGACGTGACGCGAAGCGGCCCCTCGCAGTCGACTGCGAGGGGCCGCTTCCTTTGTGTTCGGGTCCCGCTCGGGGCCGCCGCTCAGGCCGGGGTCAGCCCCGGCCGCGCGGGCTGGTCCTCGTCGGTGTGCCCGACCTCGTCCGCGTCCTCGTCCGCGTCCTCACCGAACTCGTCGGTCTCCTCGTCGAAGACGGAGCTGACGTCGAACCGGTGCATGACGTCCTCCGGATCGGTGTGCCCGAAGGGCGAGTTGAGCCACTCCCCCGGCTCCGCCATCTCCTCCGAGGCCGCGATCCACAGGGTGGAGTCGCCCTCCTCCAGCCCGAACTCCTTGTAGCGGGAGGCGATCTCGTCGGGCTCGTACTCCCCGAACAGGACACCCAGCGCGCCGGCGGTTCCGCCGTCGTGGACGAGTTCCGCGTCCCGGTCGTGCGCGGCGACCCGCTCGGCCTGGGCGATCAGCCTCGGCGGCTCGACCACGGCGTAGTCGCGGCGGATGAACACGCTGAACGCGGCGGGCTCGGCGGGACCGGTGTAGGGGACCCCGTCCTCGGGGTCGGGAATCTCGAAGGGGGTGACCTCGTCGTAGCGGTCGTAGAGGAGTTCGTCATACTCCTCGGCCGCGGCGGCGAGTTCGTTGAACGCGGCGTAGACGTCGGGGTCCTCGTCCCCGGTCCTGCGCTCGACCGCGGCGAGGTGCCGGTCGAGCGCTTCCTTGACCGCCTCGGCGGCGGCGCGTACCTCGGCAGCAGTGGGCAGAGCGGCATCAGACATAGGGGAGACGCTATCCGTAGCGGGGCTCTGCCCGCACAATAGATGCGATGCCGGAATACGAATTTGTCGACGTGTACGTGCCCCGCGGCGTCCCCCGCAAGGAGGCGACCCGCCTGCTGACCGATCATGCCGAGTACGGGAACTGGGAACTCGACCGCCTGACCCTGCACCGGGACGGCAGCCGCCGTGTGCGACTGCGCCGCCGGATCATCCGCCAGGTCCGCGCGACCTGGTGACGCGGGCCCCGGGGGCGGGGCCCGCGTCGCGCACGGCCGTCAGGCGGCCGAGCGGGCGCGCCGGTAGAGCACGGTGCCGGCCAGCAGCAGGCCGCCGGCGAGCGGCAGGCCGGCGGTCAGGACGTCACCGGAGCCGGTGGCGGCGAGGCGGGTCTCCGTGTCCGGGGTGACCGGCGTGACCGGACCCGTGGCCGGGCCGGTGCCGGTGCCCGGCGCGCCGGGCGTACCCGGGGTCTGACCGCCCGGGGTACCGGGAGTGCCCGGGTTTCCGTTGCCCGGGTTCCCGTTGCCCGGGTTCCCGTTACCGGGGTTCCCGTTACCGGGGTTCCCGTTCCCCGGGTTCCCATTGCCCGGGTTCCCATTGCCGGGGTTCCCGTTACCGGGGTTTCCGTTGCCCGGGTTCCCGTTGCCCGGCGTGCCGGGGTGGTCGTCGCACGGTTCGTCGTCGTCGTGCCCCGGGTGGCCGGGGCTGCCCGGGTTCCCCGGGAGGTGAGGCGTGTCGGGCAGGTCCGGGCGGCCGGGCCCGCCGTGGTGGCCCGAGCCGTTGAAGCAGTGGTTCCCGAAGGCCGGATTGAGGCCTCCCACCACGTTCACCGTGTTCCCGCAGGCGTTCACGGGCGCGTCCACGGGCACCTGCACGCTGTTTCCGGACAGCAGTCCGGGCGAATTCGCGGCGTGCCCCGAGGCGCCGGAGTCCGCTTGCGCGTACCCCCCGCCCATCGCGAGGACACCCCCCGCGGCAGCCATGGTGATCAGGGTCTTCCTGGTGGCCTGTGCCGGTCGTCGCATATGTACTCGTCCCCTGGTGTGTACGTCCAGGCTCCCCCGCCTGGTCCGCCGAAAGTGAGAATCCGGGCCGGAAAAGCCCGGTGGCCCCGGAACGCTGGAATGCGCTCCGGGGCCAAAGACTTCAGACGCGTCAGGCGTTGACGCAGGTGTTGCCGAAGGCCGGGTTCAGCAGGCCGATCACGTTGACCGTGTTGCCGCAGACGTTCACGGGGATGTGAACCGGGACCTGGACGACGTTGCCGGACAGGACACCCGGGGAGCCGATGGCCGCACCCTGGGCACCCGCGTCGGCGACAGCCAGACCCGCACCCGCGAGAACCAGGCCACCGGTGGCAGCCGCAGCGGCGACAACCTTCTTGATCATTGTTCCTCCTAGTAGGCAATTGCGGTCCCAGCCGCGGACCGCACCACCTGTAACGAGGAGGGATCACCAGGGCTACGAGCGTATGAGCGCATTCACCCTTCCCAGTGGTCTGCGCACACCTTTGCGATTCTCAGGCGTTGTCAATGAATCGGTCGAGAACGCGGACGCCGAACTTCAGCCCGTCGACCGGCACCCGCTCGTCCACGCCGTGGAACATTCCGGCGAAGTCCAGCTCGGGCGGCAGCTGCAGCGGCGCGAAGCCGAAGCAGCGGATGCCGAGGTCGTCGAAGGACTTGGCGTCCGTGCCGCCCGAGAGCATGTACGGGACGGCCCGCGCGATCGGGTCCTCGGCCTTCAGGGCCCCCTGCATCGCGTCGACCAGACGGCCGTCGAAGTCGGTCTCCAGGGCCTTGTCCCCGTGCACGTCCTCCCGCTTGACCCGGGGGCCGAGGACGCGGTCGAGGTCGGCGAAGAACTCGTCCTCGTAGCCCGGCAGGAAGCGGCCGTCGACATGGGCCGTGGCCTGGCCGGGGATGACGTTGACCTTGTAGCCGGCGCCGAGCATCGTCGGGGCGGCCGAGTTGCGCAGGGTCGCGCCGACCATCTTGGCGATGCCGCCGAGCTTGGCGAGCGTGGCATCCATGTTGTCCGGGTCCAGCGGGGTCCCCAGCGCGTCCGAGAGCTCGTCCAGGAAGCTCCGTACGGTCTTGGTCACGCGCACCGGCCACTGGTGGCGCCCGAGCCGCCCCACCGCCTCGCACAGCTCCGTGATGGCGTTGTCGTTGTTGGTCATGGAACCGTGGCCCGCGGTGCCCTCCACCGTGAGCCGCATCCAGTGCATGCCCTTCTGGGCGGTCTCCACGAGGTAGAGCCGCAGGTTCTCGTTCACCGTGAAGGAGAAGCCGCCGACCTCGCCGATCGCCTCGGTGACGCCCTCGAAGAGCCCCGGGTGCTTGTCGACCAGGTGCCGGGCCCCGTACACGCCGCCGGCCTCCTCGTCGGCGAGGAAGGCGAGCACGATGTCGCGCGGGGGCTTGCGGCCGCTGCGCATGCGGTCGCGTACGACGGCCAGCGTCATCGCGTCCATGTCCTTCATGTCGACGGCGCCGCGGCCCCACACGCAGCCGTCGGCGATCTCGCCCGCGAAGGGGTCGTACGTCCAGTCGGCCGCGTTGGCCGGGACCACGTCGGTGTGCCCGTGGATCAGCAGCGCGGGCCGCGAGGGGTCCTCGCCCTCGATGCGCGCCACGGTCGAGGCCCGCCCCTTGTGGGATTCGAAGATCTGCGGCTCCAGCCCGACCTCGGCGAGCTTCTCGGCCACCCACTCGGCCGCCTTGCGCTCGCCGGGACCCGAGTGGTCTCCGTAGTTGCTGGTGTCGATCCGAATGAGGTCCCGGCAGAGGTCGACGACCTCGTCCTCGCCCGAGACGGTCCTGCCCGCGCTCGACTCGCTCACGCTGCTTCCTCCCACTGACCACTGATCGGTACCGAACTGCCTCCATCCTCCCGCTCGGAACCGTTCTCCCCAAGGGCACTCCCAGGCCACACGGGGGTGTGATCGGGGACCCCGGAATGTTTGGTAATGTTTTCCACGTCGGAACGGCCCGCGAGGGTCGCGAGACAGACACCTTGTCCGGGTGGCGGAATGGCAGACGCGCTAGCTTGAGGTGCTAGTGCCCTTTATCGGGCGTGGGGGTTCAAGTCCCCCCTCGGACACAGAAGAAGGACCCCGCTTCGGCGGGGTCCTTTTCGTTGTCCCCGGTGCGCGGACGCCGAAAGCCGCTCACGGAGCCCCGGGCGAGGGGCCCCGTGAGCGGCCGGGACGGTCAGTCGCGGGCCGCGGCGATCTCCGCCACCCGGCGGCGCACGAGGAACCAGCCGCCGACCAGGGCCGCGCCGATGGCGGGGACGAACATGACCGTGGTGCGGCCCACGCCTCCGTCGCACCACATCAGCACGAGGACCGTGAGGAGGAAGACCAGGGTCACGAGCTGGGTGTAAGGGGCCCAGGGCAGCCGGTAGGCGGGGCGTTCGACGCGGCCCTGCTGCGCGCGGCGCCAGAAGTGGAGCGAGCAGATCATGACCATCGCCCAGGTGCCGAGGATGCCCAGCGAGGCGAAGTTCAGGACGATCTCGAAGGCCTCCTCCTCCATGAAGTAGTTCAGGGCGACGCCCGCGACGCCGAAGGCGGCGGTGAACAGGACGCCGCCGTAGGGGACCTTGCCCTTGTTCATGACGCCGGTGAACCTCGGGGCGGAGCCGGACAGGGCCATGGAGCGCAGGATGCGGCCGGTGGAGTAGAGGCCGGAGTTCAGGCTGGAGAGGGCCGCCGTCAGCACGACCAGGTTCATGACGCCCGCGGCGCCGGGGACCCCGAGCTTGTCGAAGACGGTGACGAAGGGGCTCTGGTCGGAGGAGTACGCCGTGTACGGGAGCAGCAGCGCGAGCAGGACCACGGAGCCGACGTAGAAGAGGCCCACGCGCCACATGATCGAGTTGATCGCCTTCGGCATGATCTTCTCGGGGTTCTCGGTCTCGCCGGCGGCGACGCCGCAGAGCTCGACGGAGGCGTACGCGAAGACCACGCCCTGGATCACCAGGAGCATCGGCAGGACGCCGGACGGGAAGATGCCGCCGTTGTCGGTGACGGTGGACAGGCCCGGGGTGTGGCCGCCGATCTCGTGGCTGGTGGCCACGAGCCAGATGCCGACGATCAGGAAGATGACCAGGGCGGCGACCTTGACCAGGGAGAACCAGAACTCCATCTCGCCGAAGTACTTCACCGAGATCAGGTTCGCGGTGAGGACGACGGCGAGGGCGATGAAGGCGAGGACCCACTGGGGGACGTCGGTGAACAGCGACCAGAAGTGGGCGTAGGTCGCGGCGGCCGTGATGTCGGCCACAGTGGTGGTGGACCAGTTGAGGAAGTAGAGCCAGCCCGCCGTGTAGGCGCCCTTTTCTCCCATGAACTCGCGCGCGTACGAGACGAAGGCGCCCGAGGAGGGCCGGTAGAGCACGAGCTCGCCGAGGGCCCGGACGACGAAGAAGGCGAAGACGCCGCACACCGCGTAGGCGATCGCCAGGGAGGGGCCGGCCCCCGCGAGGCGGCCTCCGGCGCCGAGGAACAGGCCGGTGCCTATCGCCCCGCCGATCGCGATCATGTTGATGTGGCGGGACTTGAGGTCCTTGCTGTAGCCCTCGTCACCGGCGTCGACGTGGCGGGAAGACGCCGGGGCGGGGGCCTCGGTCAAGGTGCGGTCACTCATGGATGACTTCGCCTTCGTGGAGGTCGGACAAGGCAGGCCCGGACCGCGCGCAGGGGAGCTGGGTGGTGTCCCCTGTGCCGCGGTTCGGTCGTTTTGATCGCCCCAGGAGACCATGGGGGTCCGCCACCCGCCAAAATCGGCCCAGCGCGTCGAAGCCCCCGACGACCTTGGAAAGGGGCGTCGGGGGCTTCGTGGAAGCTGGAAAGCCAGGCTCCGGGCTTCAGTCGCGGGTGGTGGCCTCCGCCGCCTGGTCGAGGCGGAAGGCTTCGTTGCCGAGGCCGATGCGGGCGTGCACCTCGGGGCGGCTGCGGCGCAGGAAAGATCCGTAGAGCAGGCCGGTCACGACGGCGGCGCCGATGATGCCCGGCAGGACCCAGTTGAGGGCGGAGCCCTCCGCGGCGCCGACCAGGACGCCGAAGTCCTTGACGGTGTAGACGGCGATGGCGAGCAGCGCGAGCCCCGCGGCGCCGGCCGCGACGAGCCGCCAGACCTGGGCGCCCGCGGTGCCGCGACGGACGAAGAAGGCGATGACGGCGAAGGAGGCGGCGGCCATGAGCAGGGTCACACCCAGGGCGCCGACGCTGCCCATCCACGTGAACAGGTGGAGCACGGGTGCGGTCGGGTCGCCGGTGGGCATGTCGTCGGTGACGGCGAAGGCGATCACGACGAGGGTGGCGATGCCGGTCTGCAGGAGGGAGCCGGTGCCCGGGGCGCCGGTGCCGGTGTTGGTCCGGCCGAAGGCGGCCGGGAGCAGGCCCTCGCGGCCCATCGCGAAGGCGTAGCGGGCGACCACGTTGTGGAAGCTGAGCACGGCCGCGAACATGCCGGTCACGAAGAGGACGTGCAGGACGTCGGTGAAGGCGCCGCCGAGGCGGGCCTCGGTGAGCTGGAAGAGCAGGCCGGGGCCGGCTTCGGCGGAGCTCTTGACGACCTCGGAGGGACCGGTGGCCACCGTGAGGGCCCAGGCGCTCAGGGCGAAGAAGAGGGCGACGAAGCCGACGGCGAGGAACATCACCCGGGAGACGACGATGTGCGGCTTGCTGGTCTCCTCGGCGTACACCGGGGACTGCTCGAAGCCGACGAACGCGGCGATGCAGAAGCACAGGGCGGTGCCGAGGCCGGGGCCGCTGAGGGCCTCCGGGTTGAAGGCCTGCAGCGAGAGGCCTTCGGCGCCGGGCTTGCCGAGGGCGGCGAGGTCGAAGATGACGACGAGGGCGCACTCGATGAGGAGCAGGACGCCGAGCACCTTGGCGTTGAGGTCGATCTTGAGCCAGCCGAGGGCGCCGGTGGCGGCGACGGCGAGCAGGGCCGGGATCCACCAGGCGAGTTCGATGCCGAGGTAGGTGGCGAAGAGGCCGGATATCTCGAAGCCGAGGATGCCGTAGACGCCGACCTGCATGGCGCTGTACGCGACGAGGGCGACCAGGGAGGCCCCGGCGCCGGCGGTGGGGCCGAGGCCGCGGGCGATGTAGGCGTAGAAGGCGCCGGCGTTGTGGACGTGCCGGCTCATCTCGGCGTAGCCGATGCTGAAGAGCGCCAGGACGAGGCCGAGGATGACGAAGAGCAGCGGCTGGCCCACGATGCCCATGACGCCGAAGGTGGTGGGCATCACACCGGCGACCACCATCAGGGGCGCGCTGGCGGCGAGTACGGAGAGCAGCAGGCCGGCGGTGCCGAGGCGGTCGGCGCGCAGGGCCCGGTCCTGGCCCTTGTACGTGCGGATCTCGGCCGGGTCCTGGAGCGTGGTGGATCTGCCCGTCGGCATGGCGGGTCCGTCCTTTCGTGTGGGCTGGTACGGGGGGTCCCGGGGCGGCCCCGGGCTGTCGGACTGCGGTCAGGCAGCGGTCATGCGGTGCCGAGCGCGGCCCGCCGCGCGGCGAGGAAGGCCTTGTGCGGGTCGAGGTCCGGGTAGGACCAGGGGGCGGGGGTCGCGTGGCTGCCGATCCGGTGGAACAGGGCGGCGGCCTCGGCGGAGCGGCCCTCGCAGAGCTTGGCGTGGGCGAGGAAGTTGAGGTCGACGCGGTTGCGGGGGTGGTCCTCGCGCTCCCACTCCAGCCACCAGTCGAAGGCGGAGCGCAGCACCTGGCGGGCCCGGCGGCCGGACCAGTGCTGGGCGGCGTTGCCGAAGGTGTGGCCGTGGGTGGCGGCGAGCACCCGGTAGCGCTCGGCGTGCGCGATGACGGGGAGCACGGCGAGCGGGGAGTCGGCCGGGGACTCCTCGGCGGCCCAGGCCGCGAAGTCGTAGACCTCGTGGAGCGGGTCGTGGCCGGAGGCGGGGGCGCGTTCGGCCAGTCTGGCGACCATCAGGTGGTGGGCGTGGTGGTGCTCGCGGTGCCGGGCCCGTACCTGGTCGAAGTGGCGGCTGAACTCCTCCTCGGTGCCGAAGGCCCGGGACAGCAGGAGCAGGCCGAGCCAGGGGGTGGGGTCGGCGGGGAGCAGGGCGGCGGCCCGCCGGCAGGCCTCCTCGGCCGCGGCCGGGGTGCCCTTGCGGCGCAGGGCGGTGAAGACGGCGGCGCAGGCGAGGAGGGTGGCGGCGTCGGCGCTGTCGGGTTCGGCGAGCAGCCATTCGCGGGCCCAGGCGGTGGCCGCCGGGGTTTCGGCGAGGACGACGACGCGGTGGCCGCGGCGGTCCCAGTCGTCACCGGTGCCGACGAGCAGGGACCGGGCCCTGGACCAGCGGCCCTGGGTGAACTGGCTGCGCACGTCGACGAGTTCGGCGTCGCAGAGAGCCGGGTCGAAGAGCTGGGCGTCCCGCTTGCGGGCGCGGCCGAGGGGCGGCGGAGGCGGGGACATCCGCGGGTTTCCCTCCAGGGCGCGGGCGGACGAGGGGTGCTGACGAGCGGTGGCCGGAAAATGTGCATGATGCACGTGGGTGGTCCGGCCGGGTGGTGCGCGGATCGTGCCGGTGAGCGAACCGGTGATCACTGACAGCAAAGCGGTACGCACAGCTCCGAGTCAAGGTCCAGTCCACTGCGTGGCGGGTTTCAACTGCTGTGACCATGGTGTGAGTTGGGATGGTTGTGCCGGTTCGGGGCGGACTTCGCACCATCCCCTAGGCTCGGGGCATGACGACCCACGACGATCTCCCCCCGTACCTGCTGGGCTTCCCGGGACCGCTGCGTGACCGGCTGGTCGCGGCCGTGCTGAGCGGGGCGAAGACCTCGACGACGGGGTTGCTCGCGGGGTACGGGGCGGAGGGCGAACCGCTGCCCGTGGCGGGGCAGCGGACGGCGCTGCTGGATTCCGCCGAGTGTCCGGTGGCCGTCCTGGAGGTGACGGACGTACGCGTCCTGCCGCTCGGAAAGGTGGACCTGGAGCATGCGGTGGCCGAGGGCGAGGGGTACACCTCGGTGGCCGAATGGCGCTCCTCCCACGAGGAGTTCTGGCACGGGGCCGAGCTGCGCGAGCTGCTCGGCGATCCGGGGTTCACGGTGGACGACGACACTTTGGTGGTGATGGAGCGGTTCCGGATCGTCGAGCGGCTGGGCTGAGCCCGTCCGGGCCGGGCGGGCCGGGGTCAGCCCGCCCGGGCCGGCGGGGCCGGGGTCAGCCCTCCCGGGCCGGCGGGGCCGGGGTCAGCCGACCGCCTTCGCCGCCGCCCGGCCGGCCGCCCGCCCCGAGAAGATGCAGCCGCCCAGGAAGGTGCCCTCCAGGGCCCGGTAGCCGTGCACCCCGCCCCCGCCGAAGCCGGCCGCCTCGCCCGCCGCGTAGACCCCGGGCAGCGGCTCGCCGTCCGCCGCCAGGACGCGCGAGGAGAGGTCGGTCTCCAGGCCGCCCAGGGACTTGCGGGTCAGGATCGACAGCCGTACGGCGATCAGCGGCCCGGCTTTCGGGTCCAGGATCCGGTGCGGTGCGGCCGTGCGGATCAGCTTGTCGCCGAGGTACTTGCGGGCCCCGTGGATGGCCGTCACCTGGAGGTCCTTGCTGAACGGGTTGGCGATCTCCCGGTCCCGCGCGGTGATCACGCGGCGCAGTTCGGCCTCGTCGATCAGGTCCTCCCCGGTGACC
This sequence comes from Streptomyces subrutilus, assembly GCF_001746425.1. Lineage (GTDB taxonomy): Bacteria > Actinomycetota > Actinomycetes > Streptomycetales > Streptomycetaceae > Streptomyces > Streptomyces subrutilus_A. The sequence goes on from NZ_MEHK01000001.1 coordinate 1,790,810, forward strand.
GCGTTCATCCCCCGCACCAGGGCGGACAGGTCGCGCTCGACGACGAAGTCCGCGCCGTTGTCCATGAAGGCCTTCACCGGCCCCGGGACGGCCTGCCGGGCCCGGTTGACGACGTCGCGGACCGACTTGCCGGTGAGGTCCGGGTTCTGCTCGGAGCCGGAGAGGGCGAACTCCTTGCCGATGATGCGCTGGTTGAGGACGAACCAGGTGTGGTCGTGGCCGGTCTTCATGATGTGGTCGAGGGTGCCGAGGGTGTCGAAGCCGGGGAAGAGCGGTACGGGAAGCCGCCGACCCGTCGCGTCCAGCCAGAGCGAGGAGGGGCCCGGCAGGATGCGGATGCCGTGCCTGGCCCAGATCGGGTCCCAGTTGCCGATGCCCTCGGTGTAGTGCCACATCCGGTCCTTGTTGATGTGGCTGGCGCCCACCTCCTCGGCGATCCCGAGCATCAGGCCGTCCACGTGCGCGGGGACCCCGGACAGCATCCGCTCGGGCGGAGTGCCGAGCCGGGCGGGCCACTGGGCGCGTACGAGGTCGTGGTTGCCGCCGATGCCGCCGCTGGTCACGATCACGGCCTGGGCCCGCAGGGAGAAGGCCCCGGCGCTCTCGCGGCCGCTCGCGGTGCCCCGTACGGCGTCGGAGGGCTCCAGGACCTGGCCGGTCACGGTGTCGACGGCGCCCGCGGTGCGGGAGAGGCCGGTCACCCGGTGCCGGAACCTCAGCTGGACCAGTCCGCGGGCCGCCCCGGCCCGGACCCGGCGCTCGAAGGGCGCGACCAGGCCGGGGCCGGTGCCCCAGGTGATGTGGAAGCGGGGGACGGAGTTGCCGTGGCCCTCGGCGTCGTAGCCGCCGCGCTCGGCCCAGCCGACCACCGGGAAGAACCGGACGCCCTGCGCGTGCAGCCAGGGGCGCTTCTCACCGGCGGCGAAGTCCACGTAGGCCTCGGCCCAGCGGCGCGGCCAGCCGTCCTCCTCGCGGTCGAAGCCGGCGGTGCCCAGCCAGTCCTGGAGGGCGAGGTCGCGGCTGTCCTTGATCCGCATCCGGCGCTGCTCGGGCGAGTCCACGAGGAACAGCCCGCCGAAGGACCAGTGGGCCTGGCCGCCGATGGACTGCTCGGGCTCCTGGTCGAGCAGGATGACCTTGCGGCCCGCGTCGACGAGTTCGGCGGTGGCGGCGAGCCCGGCCAGCCCTGCCCCGATCACGATCACGTCTGCGTCGTACGTCATGTCGTATGCCCGTCCTCCGTCGGTGGTGGGGCAGATCCTTGGCTACGGAGCGGTAACCAGTCAACAGCGGTGGTTGGATGAAGCGTGTGAGTGCCGCTGATGAAGTACTGGACGTGGTGGACCGGGACGACCGGGTCGTCGGGCAGGCCCCGCGGGGCGAGGTGTACGCGCGGGGGCTGATCCACCGCTGCGTGTTCGTACAGGCCGCGGACGCCCGGGGGCGGATCTTCGTGCACCGGCGCACGGCCTCGAAGCTGGTGTTCCCCTCGCACTACGACATGTTCGTGGGCGGGGTGCTGGGCGCCGGGGAGAGCTATGCGCGGGCCGCGCTGCGGGAGGCCGAGGAGGAGCTCGGGGTGAGCGGGCTGCCGCGGCCGGAGCCGCTGTTCAAGTTCCTGTACGAGGGCGCGGGCGGGGCCTGGTGGTCGTACGTGCACGAGGTGCGGTGCGAGCTGCCGGTGGCTCCGCAGGAGTCGGAGGTGGACTGGCACACCTACCTCTCGCCCGAGGAGCTGGACCGGCGCGTCGCGGGCGGGGAGTGGGCCTGGGTGCCGGACGGGCTGGAGGCGTACCGGCGGCTGCGGGAGTTCCGCCGTAGATTGCCCCTGTGATCGACTTCGTCAAAGACGTCCGCCTCTGGTTCGCGCCGCAGGGCCTCCAGGACGAGGGTGAGACCCCCGACTACCGCTTCTCGCTGGCCAACGAGCGGACCTTCCTCGCCTGGATCCGGACCGCGCTGGCCCTGGTGGGCGGCGGTTTCGCCGTCGACCAGTTCCTGCCGGACCTGCGGTGGGGGGTGCGGGCCGGGATGGCCTTCGCGCTGCTGGCGGTGGGGGCGGCGTGCGCGCTGCGGGCGGTGAACCACTGGGTGCGGTGCGAGCGGGCGATGCGGCGGGGCGAGGACCTCCCGCTGTCGCGGTTCCCGGTGGTGCTGAGTCTGGGGGTCGGGCTGGTCGCGGTGGCGATGGTGGTGCTTGTGGCGCTGGGCTGGACGTCGGGGCGGTGAGCCCGTCCCTGGACGGTGAGGCGCGCGACGCGGGGCTGCAGCCCGAACGGACCCGGCTCGCGTGGCGGCGTACGACGCTGGCCTCCTCCGTGGTGGCGGTACTGGCGCTGCGGCAGGCGCTGCGCGGGTCCGGCCGGCCGGTGGAGGTGGCCGGGGCGGCGGTGGCCGCGCTGGTCTGGCTGGCGTTCCTGGGGGTGGCGCACCGGCGGATCCGGGAGCTGGCGGTCGGCCGGCCGCCGGGGCTGGCGCCGCGGGCGGCTCTGGGGGTGGTGGCCTGCACGCTGGCGCTGGCCGTGTTCGCGACGGCCGTGATCATCTGAGCCGGTGGTCGGGTGGTCCGGTTTCCGCACCATCGGATGATCCAGCTTTTCCGCGCCATCCGGACACCCATCGGACAGAACGGGCGATACCGGATGATCCGCACTAGCCTCGACCCCATGACCACCCAGCACCTGGAACACCCGACGCACACCCACACCCACGGCCCCGACTGCGGGCACCAGGCCGTCTCGCACGGCGACCACGTCGACTACGCGCACGACGGACACCTGCACCGGGAGCACTCGGGGCACTGGGACGAGTGCGAGAGCGGCGCTCACACCACCCATGACGGCCACACCCACGTGCACGGCTCGGACTGCGGGCACGAGGCGGTCCGGCACGGCGACCACGTGGACTACGTCCACGACGGACACCGGCACGCCGAGCACGACGGGCACTACGACGACCACTGAGGCGCGCGGCCGCTGACCGAAAACGCGTCACCCGCCCTCCCCCGGCGCCGCGACGGCTGGCAGGATGCCGAGCGCCCGTCAAAGCGACCCGGGGAGAGCGCGGATGACCGCCGACAAGCCGTACCTCGTGCAGCCCGCAGCGGGGGTGTACGCCTACGTCCAGCCCGACGGCGGCTGGTGCCTCAACAACGCCGGGTTCGTCAGCGACGGCGGCCGGACGCTGCTCGTCGACACCGCCGCCACCGAGCGGCGCGCCCTGGCCCTGCGCGAGGCGGTCACGGCCACCGGCGCGCCGCTCCCCCGCACGGTGGTGAACACCCACCACCACGGCGACCACACCTACGGCAACGGCGTGTTCGCGCCCCAGGCCCTGGTCCTCGGGCACGACAACGCGCGCGCCGAGCAGCTCGCCGCCGGGCACCAGCTCGAGATGATCTGGCCCTCGACCGACTTCGGCGCGATCGAGATCACCGCGCCCGACCTCACCTACAGCGACCGGTTGACCCTGCACGTCGGCGACACGCAGGTGCGGGTCCTCCACCCGGGCGTGGCGCACACCACCGGCGACTCGGTCGTGTGGCTGCCCCGGCAGCGGGTGGTGTTCACCGGTGACCTGGTCTTCGCCGGGGGCACGCCCTTCCTCGCGATGGGCTCCCTGGCGGGCTCGCTGCGGGCGCTGGAGCTGCTGCGCTCCCTGGACGCCGAGACCGTCGTACCGGGACACGGGCCGCTGACCGACGCGTCGGCCTACGACGCCACCGAGCGCTACCTGCGGTACGTGGCCGAACTGGCCCGGGAGGGGCGGGCGGCGGGGCTGACCCCGCTGGAGACGGCCCGGCGGGCCGATCTCGGGGAGTTCGCGGCGTGGCGGGAGAGCGAGCGGCTGGTGGCGAACCTGCACCGGGCGTACGCGGAACTGGCCGGAGAACCGGAGGGGGTACCCCTGGACATCCCGGGGGTGTTGCAGGACATGACGGTGATGAACGGCGGGACCCCGCTCCTCTGCCATGCCTGAACGGGCCCGGAGCAGTTCTTTCGGCCCGCGCCCTGGACTACATACCGACTGGTCGGCATGATGTCCCTCAGTGAATTGTCACCGTCGAACTCCGTACGGAGGTGCCACCCATGACCCCAGCCCCGGACGATCCGCGAGGCCTCGACCTGGAACGGCTGCGCGGCCATCTCGACGCCGCGCGGCCCGGGCTCGTGGCCGGGGCGCTGTCCGCCCGGCTGATCGAAGGGGGCCGGTCGAACCTCACGTACGAGGTCACCGACGGCTCCGGACGCTGGGTGGTGCGCCGGCCCCCGCTCGGCCACGTCCTGGACACGGCGCACGACATGCGGCGCGAGCACCGGGTGATCGCCGCCCTGCACGGAACGGCCGTACCGGTGCCCGAGCCGGTGCTGCTGTGCGAGGACGAGTCCGTGCTGGGGGCGCCGTTCTACGTCATGGAGTACGTGGAGGGGGTGCCCTACCGCACGGCGCGGGAGCTCGCCGGGATCGGCCCCGAGCGCACCCGGCGCGCGGTGCTCGGCCTGGTCGACACCCTGGTGGACCTGCACGCGGTGGACCCCGCGGCCGTCGGGCTGGGCGATTTCGGCCGCCCCGAGGGCTTCCTGGACCGGCAGCTGCGCCGCTGGGGCAAGCAGCTCGCCGCCTCCCGGGGGCGGGAGCTCGCCGGGATCGACGAACTGCACGGCGCGCTCGGCCGGACGCTGCCCGCCTCCCCCGCGCCGACGGTGGTGCACGGGGACTTCCGGCTGGACAACGTACTGATCGGCGGCCCGGACGACAGGATCCGGGCGGTGCTGGACTGGGAGATGTCCACGCTGGGCGATCCGCTCACCGACCTCGGGCTGCTGGTGATGTACAGCTCGGACCTGGGCCTGACCGCGTCCCCGGTCAGCACCACCAGCGCGGCCGCGGGGCATCCGACCCCCGCCGAGCTGGTCGAGCGCTACGCGGCCCGCTCCGGGCGGGACACCGGTGCGATCGCCTGGTACACGGCGTTCGCCTGGTTCAAGCTGGCGGTGATCCTCGAGGGGATCCACTACCGCTACACGCTCGGGCAGACCGTCGGCGCGGGCTTCGACCGGATCGGCGAGCTGGTCCCGGTCTTCATCGAGCACGGTCTGACCACCCTCCAGGAACTTTACGAAGGCTGAGGCACACAACCGATGGACTTCGCATTCGACGCCCGGACCGAGGAACTCCGCGAACGGCTGCTCGCGTTCATGGAGGAGTACGTCTACCCGGCGGAGGCCGTCGCCGCCGAGCAGCGCGCACGGCTGGCCTCGCCTTGGGACACCCCGGCCGTCTTCGGTGAACTGAAGGCCGAGGCACGCCGCCAGGGGCTGTGGAACCTCTTCCTGCCGGACGCCGCGTACGGCGCCGGGCTGACCAACCTCCAGTACGCCCCGCTCGCCGAGATCACCGGCCGCAGCCCGCACCTGGCCCCGATGGCGACCAACTGCGCGGCCCCGGACACGGGGAACATGGAGCTGCTCGCGCAGTTCGGCACCGAGGAGCACAAGAAGCAGTGGCTGGAGCCCCTGCTGGCCGGGGAGATCCGCTCCGCGTTCGCGATGACCGAGCCGGAGGTGGCGTCCTCGGACGCGACCAACATCGAGACGCGGATCGAGCGCGCGGGTGACGAGTACGTGGTCACCGGGCGCAAGTGGTTCATCTCCGGGGCGATGAACCCGGACTGCAGGGTCTTCATCGTGATGGGCAAGACCGACCCGGACGGCGCCGATCCGCGCCGCCAGCAGTCGATGATCCTGGTGCCGCGCGACACCCCGGGGGTCGAGGTGCGCCGGGCGATGACCGTGTACGGGTACGAGGACCACGACCACGGCGGGCACGCCGAGGTGGTCTTCGACGGGGCGCGGGTCCCGGCGGCGAACCTGATCGGCGAGGAGGGCACCGGCTTCGCCATCGCCCAGGCGCGGCTCGGGCCGGGCCGCATCCACCACTGCATGCGGCTGATCGGCATGGCGGAGCGGGCGATCGAGCTGATGTGCCGGCGCGCCGTGGAACGGACCGCCTTCGGCAAGCCGCTGGCCGCGCAGGGGGTCGTACAGAACTGGATCGCGGACGCCCGGGTGACGGTGGAGCAGCTGCGGCTGCTGGTCCTTAAGACGGCCTGGCTGATGGACACGGCCGGGAACCGGGGCGCCCACACCGAGATCCAGGCCATCAAGATCGCGACCCCGCGGGCGGTGGTGCGGATCCTGGACGACGCGGTGCAGCTGTACGGCGCTGGCGGTGTGAGCCAGGACTTCCCGCTCGCCGAGCTGTGGGCGGCGGCGCGCACGCTGAGGCTGGCAGACGGCCCGGACGAGGTCCACCAGCGCTCGCTGGCACGGCGCGAGCTCAAGCGGTACATGTAGCGGCGGGGCCTCGCCGGCGCGGACTTCGGGCACCGGCCCCCTGGGGCCGGTGCCTCCGGAGACGTGGACCTCAGGGAAGGCACGGCTTCGGGACTTCGGGCCCCCGCGGGTGGACCTTCGGTGGTCCAGACCTATCGGGGAGCCCGATACACCGAGGAGACCTGGGGCCGCAAGGTCCTCCCGCCGGGCTGCGCTCAGGGCCGCAGCGCCCGCAGCAGCAGGTCGGCGAGGTGGTCGGCGACCTGCTGCGGGGTGAGCGGCCCGTCCGCGCGGTACCAGGTCGACAGGTGGTGCACGGACCCGAAGTGGTAGTCCACCACCAGGTCGGCGGGGGTGGCGGTGGAGAACACGCCGCTGCGCTGGCCCTCCTCGACCAGCGCGCGGAAGCGCTCGTGGTAGCGCCGGCGCTCCGCCCGCACCTGCTTGAACTTCTCCGGGCTGAGCTGGTGCATCGACCGGAAGAAGATCATCGCGTCGTCGAGGTTCTCGATGGTCGTGACCACCACGTCTGCGGCGGCCGCCCGCAGCCGGTCCTCGACCGGTGCGTCGGATGCGGCCACGGCGTCGAGCCGCTGCTGCTGGCGGCGCAGCATCCGCGCGTACACCTCGTGCAGCAGGTCGTCCTTGGACCCGAAGTAGTGGTAGAGCGCGCCCTTGGTTACCCCGGCCGCCTCCACGATCTCCTGTACGGAGGTGCGGTCGTAGCCGCGCTCGGCGAACAACCGGGTGGCGACGGCCAGCAGCCGCTGCGGCACCGGGGCCTCGTGCGTGCCTTCGGGTTCCGTGGTCCTGGCAGCCATGGCGCCGACCTTCCCTTTCGATTCCAGCTGTACGACCATCCGACTGTTTTCAGCCGCGGTCGCGCAGTTCCCGTCGAAGGATCTTGCCACTGGTGGTCTTCGGCAGAACAGGCAGGATCTCCACCTGGCGCGGGTACTTGTAGGCGGCGATGCGCTCGGCGCAGTAGGCCGACAGCTCGGCCGGCTCCGCGCGGGCACCGGGGCGGAGGCTGACGTAGGCCTTCACGCTCTCCCCGCGGTAGGGGTCCGGGACGCCGACCACGGCCGCCTCGCGGACCGCCGGGTGGGTGTAGAGCACGTCCTCGACCTCGCGCGGCCAGACCTTGAAGCCGGAGGCGTTGATCATGTCCTTCTTGCGGTCGACGACGTAGAGCCAGCCGTCCGGGTCCATGAAACCGACGTCTCCCGTGCGCAGTTCGCCGTCCGGAAAGGACCGGGCGGTGTCGGCGGGCAGGCCCCAGTAGCCGGGGACGACCTGGGGGCCGCGGACGGCTATCTCGCCGGTCTCGCCGAAGGGCACCTCGCCGCCCTGCTCGTCGAGGATCCGTACGACGGTGTCGGCGCCGGGGAGCCCCACGGAGAGGGTGCCGGAGGCCTGGTCGACGGGGGCTTCGAGGTGCGCGGGGACGCTGGCGCAGGGGGCGGTGCACTCGGTGAGGCCGTAGCCGTTGCGCAGGTAGAAGCCGAAGGCGCCGCGCAGCCGCTCGACGAGCGCGGGCGGCAGCGGGGCTCCGCCCGAGGAGATCACCTGGAACGAGGCGAAGTGGTCCCGGGTGGCCTCCGGACGGGCGGCCAGGGCCATGAAGGCGGTGGCCGGGCCGACGGTGTAGGCGGGCCGGTGCTCGAGGAAGGCGTCCAGCACGACCCCGGCGTCGAAGCGGTGGGCGAGGACGAGGGTGCCCGCGTTGGCGAAACAGGCGGCGAGCTCGCAGACCATGCCGGTGATGTGGAACAGGGGCGCGAGGGCGAAGTAGGCGGCGCCCTCGGGGAGCGGGTGGGCGGTGACCTGGCGGACGGCGTTGTACGTGAGGGCGCCGTGCGGGTTCATCGCGCCCTTGGGGGCGCCGCTGGTGCCGGAGGTATAGCTGATGAGGGCGGTGTCCGCGGCGGTGAGCTGCGGGTCGTCCGGCGCGGGCCGCCCGCCGCGGGCCACGGCGTGGAGGTCGCCGACGTGGGGAGCCGCTGGGGGCGGGGCGCCAGCGTCCGCCGGGGCGGGCGGGGCCGTCGCGGAGTCGAGGACCCGCGGGTCGTCGCGGGTCTGGAAGTCCAGGTCGGAGGCGGTCAGGACGGTCCGTACGGCCGTCCCGCCGGCGGCCTCGCGGAGGTACGCCGACCAGGCGCGGCCGTCGCAGACCAGCGCGGCGGCCCCGGAGTCGCGCAGGATGTGCCCGACCTCCCCGGCCTTGTACATGGGGTTGAGCGGGACCACGACGGCCCCGGCCTTCCAGGCGGCGAGGACGGCCAGCACGAAGTGCGGCGTGTTCTGCAGCATGACGGCGACCCGGTCCCCGCGGCCGATGCCGCGCTCCGCGAGGTGGCCGGCCACCGAGTCGGAGAGCGCGTCGGCCTCGGCGTAAGGGGTGCGGCCGTCGAAGTAGGCGAGCGCGGTCCGCTCGGGGGCCCGGGCCACGGCCTCGCGGAAGGCGTGCAGCACGGTCGGCGGCGGGGTGACGGGCGCCCGCTGGGCCGGGCTGAGCAGCCCGAGCCACGGCTTGGCGGCGTACGGGGAGCTCACGGGGTCTCCCACTTGCGCTGGAGGTGGTTCATGCCGCTCAGCCAGCGGTCCGGGTCGGTGGCGCGGGCGGCGTAGAAGTCCGCGACCTCGGGGTGCGGGAGGATCAAGAACCGGCCCTTCTCCATGCCGTCGAACAGTGCGTCAGCGACCGCTTCCGGCTCGATCGCGGTCGGCGCGAGCACGAGCTCGCCCGCCGATCCCGCGGCCGTCAGCATGTCGGTGCGCACGCCCTGCGGGCAGATGGCGTGGACGTGGACCCCGCGGTGGCGGTAGGTCAGCGAGAGCCATTCGGCGAAGGCGAGCGCACCGTGCTTGGTGACACTGTACGGCGCCGCCCCGATCATGGTCAGCAGTCCGGCGGCGGAGACGGTGGACACGAAGCGGCCGCTCCCCCGGTCGAGCCAGTCCGGCAGGAGCAGCCGGGCGGCGCGGACGTGCGCCATGACGTTGGTGTCCCAGGCCGCCTCCCAGACGGCCTCGTCGGCGAACGCGTCGCCGCCGGAGGCCAGTCCGGCGTTGGCGCAGTAGACGTCGATCCGCCCGCCGAGGGCCTCCCCGGCCTCGGCCACGATCGCCGACGCGTCACCGGGGACGGGGACCGCGCGGGCACCGATCGCGCCCGCCACCGCCGCCGCCTTGGCCGGGTCGAGGTCGTTGACGGCCACCGTTGCGCCCTCGGCGGCGAAGCGGTGGGCGAGGGCGGCGCCGATCCCGCCGCCGGCGCCGGTGACGACGACTCGCTGGTCCTGGTACGCGTACGCGCTCACGGGAATCACCTTTCGGGGGAAGGACGGCCGCGGTCCGACGGGCTGCGGGGAGGCCGGGGATCGTGGGCAGACTAACCAGTCGGTATGTCGGGGCGGAAGGGGGTTGCGCCCTACGTTGGCCGGATGACTCTCTCGCGACGCGGGGTGCTGGGACTGGCGGGGGCCATGGGGGCGGCAGGGGCCGTGGGGCCGGCCGGGGCTGCCGCGGCTGTGGGGGCGGCTCAGGCGACGGGCCCGGCCCAGGCGGCCGGCGGCGCGGCCGCTCCCCGGGCGGGGCAGGTGCGGACGGGCTTCGAGTGCCTGGCCGCCGACGGATACGCCGTGCTCGCCGGGCAGAAGGTCGGGGTGGTCACCAACCCCACCGGGATCACCGCCGACGCCCGCCACCTGGTCGACGTCCTGCACGCGGACGAACGGGTGGACCTGGTCGCGGTGTTCGGCCCGGAGCACGGGTTCCGCGGGACGGCGCAGGCGGGCGGCTCCGAGGGAGCCTCCCGCGACCCGGCGACCGGGCTGCCCGTGTACGACACGTACGACAAGAGCGGGCAGCGGCTCGCGGACGTGTTCACGGCGGCCGGGATCGACACCGTCGTCTTCGACATCCAGGACGTCGGGGCGCGCTTCTACACCTACATCTGGACGCTCTACGACTGCATGCGCGCGGCCGCCCTCGCCGGCAAGGCGGTGGTCGTCCTGGACCGGCCCAACCCGGTGGGGGGCCGGCGGGCCGCCGGGCCGGTGCTGGAGCCGGCGTACGCGAGCTTCGTGGGCCGGGAGCCGATCGCGCTCGCGCACGGGATGACGGCGGCGGAGCTGGCCCTGCTCTTCAACGGCGAGTTCCTGTCCCGGCTGCCCGAGAAGCCGGTCAGGCTGCGGACGGTGGCGATGACGGGGTGGACACGGGGGACGCTCTTCGGGGAGACCGGGCTGCCCTGGGTGCCGCCCAGCCCCAACATGCCGACCCCGGACACGGCCCTCGCGTACGCCGGCGCCTGTCTGTTCGAGGGGACGAACCTGTCCGAGGGGCGCGGGACGACCACCCCCTTCGAGGTGCTGGGCGCCGAGGGAATCGACCGGCGGTGGGCGGAGGCGGCGAACGCGCTGGACCTGCCCGGGGTGTGGTTCCGCGAGGCCTACTTCACGCCGTCCTTCTCCAAGCACGTGGGGAAGGTGTGCGGCGGGGTCCGGTTGATCGTGCACGACCGGGAGGCCTTCGATCCGGTGCGGGCCGGGATCGGGCTGCTGGTCACGGCCCGGCGGTCGTGGAGCGGCTTCGCCTGGCGCACGGACCACTGGATCGACAGGCTGACGGGCTCGGACCGGGTGCGGAAGCTGGTGGACGCGGGGGCCGGGGTGGAGGAGATCGCCGGTGACTGGGCCGCGGGGCTGGCCCGGTTCGAGGCGGTGCGCGGGGAATACCTGCTCTACGGCTGAGCCGGGGGGGGGTGCCGGGGGCCTGGCCGGGTAGGGGTACCCGCAGGATGGTGGATCCACCGGCGCGGGGCGTGGAGGGGGACGGGACATGGCGGACATCGGGGCCGGAGTCGGGATCGGGACGGACACCGAGGCCGGCATCGGGGCGGGGGCCGGAGTCGGGATCGGGGCGCGAGTCGGGGCAGGGAGCGGGGCCGCGGCCGGCATCGTGGCCGGCGTCGGGGTCGCGCCGTACGCCGAGCTGACCTTCGACTCCGAGGGCGACGTGGACCTGGGCTCGGTCGCGGCGGTGGCCCGGATCGACGCCACGGACCTGCTGGTCTTCGCGCACGGCTGGAACAGCGACCGCTCCACGGCGACCCGGCTCTACGAACGGTTTTTCGCCCCTTTCCCGGGGCTGGTGGGGCCGGAGACACGGCTGGGGTACGTGGGCGTCGTATGGCCCTCGATGCGCTTCTCCGACGAGCCGATACCGGACTTCGAGGACCGGGACGTGCTCGCGGAGCCCGGCTCCGGGACGGCACTGGACCCCGGGACCCGGCGGGCGCTCGGGGAGTTCTGGCCCGGGCGGGAGGCGGAGCTGGACCGGGTGGCCGAACTGCTGGCGGAGCAGCCGGAGTCGGAGGCGGCGTTCATCGAGTTCGGGGCCCTCGTACGGGAGCTCGCCGGGGTGGACGTGGTCGACGTGATCGACGGAATGGACACGGCGGACACGGCGGACACCGCGGAGATCGCCGACACGGCCGACGCGGTGGCCGCGGTGACGGCCGCGCCCGTACCGGCCGTTTTCGCGGAGGACGTCCTGGAGGTCTGCCGGGAGCTGACCGAGGCGCTGGCCGCGGCGGGCGCGCCGGGCGGGCAGGACCCCGCGCTCGGCGGCGGGCTGCGCCCGCTGTGGAACGGCGCGAAGGAGCTGCTGCGGCAGGCCGCGTACTACAAGATGAAGAAGCGGGCGGGTGTGGTCGGCGAGCGCGGCCTCGGCCCGGTGCTGGCGGAGCTGGGGCGTCAGCGGCCCGGCCTGCGGATCCATCTGATCGGGCACAGCTTCGGGGCGCGGCTGGTGTCGTTCTCGCTGCGTGCCGTACCGGACGGCGCCCGGCACGTCGGATCGCTGACCCTGCTCCAAGGCGCCTTCTCCCACTACGTGTTCGCCGACCGGCTGCCGCACGACAGGAACCGCGGCGGCGCCCTGGGCGGCCTCCACCGCAAGGTCGACGGACCGGTGGTGGCCTGCCATTCCCCGCACGACACCTCCCTGCGGGTGTTCTATCCGCTGGCCTCCCGGATGGCGGGCGATTCGGCCGGAGTGCTGGGCCTCGACGAACGCTGGGGCGCGATCGGACACGACGGGGTGCGGGCCGTACCGGGCACGCCCCGGCTGACCCTGGACACGGCCCTGCGCGAGGGAGTGCCGGCGGCGGGCTGCGTCAGTGTGGACGCGGGCTCGGTGGTGCGGCGGGGCGGCGCTCCCTCGGGGGCGCACAGCGACATCTGCCATGCGGAACTGGCCCGGCTGGTGGTTGCCGCGGGGCGCATGGGGCGCTGACTTCCGGCCATGTGCCACCCGCACGCCTCGACCGCCCCCGCATGCGCCCGGCACCCACAGGGCATGTTGGGCACATCGGCGGAGGTGAAGGTGTGATGGCAGGATTCCGGAGTCTGGCCTACCAAGTGCGTGACGCACGCAACGACCGGGCCCTGCGGCGCCACTCCCTGCGCCGCTGCCTGGAGCGGTTCGCTCCCTACGGGCACCGGGCCACGTGGTGGCACCTGTGCGACCGGCACGGGATCGCCCCCGAGGACCGGGGGGCCGACCCCCTGCGGCTGGTCGCCGCGCTCGAGGAGCTGGAGGAGGCGCGGGCGGTCTGGCTGGAGTACGAGCGCCAGTTCGCGGAACGGCGGCGGCGGGAGAAACACCACGGGCTGCGGCGGCCGGAGTGGGCCTGGGGCGGGAGCGGCGACGCGGTGGTGCGGTGCGCGGATCCCGGCGTGCGGCCGGAGGGCGCCCTCGGCGAGGTGCTGCGGCGGCTGGTGAAGGCGCTGGAGTCGGAGCCGGGGACGGGGTGCCCGGTCTGCGGCGAGGAGGAGCTGCGGTGGCCGGCCGTGCCCGCGGTCGGCGGCTGGGAGCAGGCGTGGGCCTGGGACGGTCCGGTGTGCGCGGGCTGCGGGATCGTGGTGCCCAGACCGGCGCTGGCGGACACCCCGACGGCAGGGGCGGCGTGAGACCCGCGGCGGCTCGGCACGCGTCGGCGGCTCCCCCGGGAGCCCGGTCCGCGGCCGGCGCGCCGGCGGTGTCGCTGAACGGCGGCCGGAGCGCCGCCGAAGGGGCGGTCGTGCCGATGACGCCGCGGGACCTGGCGGAGGCGGCGTCGGCGGCGGTCGCCGCGGGGGCCGGGGAGGTACTGGTGAGCCCGCGGACCCCGTGCGGGCGCCGGAGCCTGTCGCCCCGGGTGGTCGGGCCGGTGCTGGAGGCGCTGCGCGGCGCGGGGGTACGCGTACCGCTGTCGGTGCCGGTGAGCGTGGCGGCCGAACCCGCTCCGGCGGGGCGGCTGGAGCGGGTCCGGTCCTGGACCGTGCTGCCGGACCGGGCGGAGGTGTGCTTCGCGGAGCCCGGGGCCGCGGAGTTGGCGCAGGCGCTGCTGGACCGGGGGGTCGCGGTGGACGCGTTGGTTGCGCTGGGCGGGCCGGCCGGGCCCGAGCCGATGGCGCGGTTCCTGGCCTGGCCGGTGCGGACGCCCGGGCGCGTGCGGCTGGTGGCGGAGCTCGCCGCGGCGGACCCGGCGCTGGTGGCCGGGTTGCGCGGGCTGCCGCCGGTGGCGGTGGTGCTGTACGGGCGGGAGGCCGCCGCCTGGCCGGTGCTGCGGCTGGCCGCGCGGTGCGGCACGGGCACCCGGACCGGCGTGGGCGATGTGCTGCACCTGCCGGACGGGCGGCCGGCGCGGTCGAACGCCGAACTGGTGGCGGCCGCCCGGGAGCAGCTGGCGCTGCACGCGCCGGGTACCGCCGCGAGCCGGTGATCCGTTCGCCGGATTACAGCCGCGAGCCGGTGATCCGTTCGCCGGATTACAGCCGCGAGCCGGTGATCCGTTCGCCGAAGACGTCGCCCGGGTTGGACAGCGCGCAGGTCTCCAGGGAGAGGCAGCCGCAGCCGATGCAGTCGGTCAGGTGGTCGCGCAGCCGCCCGAGCTGGCTGATCCGCTGGTCGAGCTCCGTGCGCCAGGCCGCGGAGAGCCGGGCCCAGTCCTCGCGGGTGGGGGTGCGCTCCTCGGGGAGTTGGGCCAGTGCGTCGCGGATGCTGGCGAGCGGGATGCCGACGCGCTGTGCGGCGCGTACGAAGGCCACCCGGCGCAGCGCGTCACGGGTGTAGCGGCGCTGATTGCCGGAGGTGCGGCGGCTGCTGATCAGGCCCTTGGACTCGTAGAAGTGGAGCGCCGAGACGGCGGCTCCGCTTCGGGCGGACAGCTGACCGACGGTGAGTTCATGGATTTTCTCGGGAATCTGCGGCACCCGGTCGAGGGTAGTCGGCGGTCCGTTGACATACACATACGGTCCCAGCATGCTGAGCAAGCGCTTGTTCGCCCCGGCGCATCCGTGAGTGAGAGGCAGGAGCAGGGCATGGCCGAGCCGAGGATCTTCACGTCCGCCGAGGAGCTGCACGCCGGGACGGGCGAGCCGCTCGGGCCCAGCGGGTGGCTGGAGGTGGACCAGAAGCGGATCGACCTCTTCGCGGACGCCACGGGCGACCACCAGTGGATCCATGTGGACCCGGAGCGGGCCGCGGCCGGGCCCTTCGGCACCACGATCGCGCACGGCTATCTGACCCTGTCCCTGCTGCCGAGCCTGGTGCCGCAGATCATGCGGGTCGAGGGCATGAAGATGGGCATCAACTACGGGGCCAACAAGGTGCGTTTCCCGGCGCCGGTGCCGGTCGGCTCACGGCTGCGTGCGACCGCCGTGATCACGGAGGTCACGGAGGCCGGGGGCGGCGTGCAGGTCGCGGCCACCGTCACGGTGGAGCGCGAGGGCGGGGACAAGCCCGTGTGCGTGGCCGAGTCGGTGTCGCGCTACTACTTCTGAGCGGTTCCGGGCGGGCCGCGGGGAGCCGGCCCCCGGCCCTGCCTCGGGCCTACGTGCCGGGCTGGACCTCGTGGGGCCGCGCGCCCACCATCCGGAGCACGAGGTCGGCGTAGAGCGCGCCGACCTCGTCGGGCGTGCGGGGCCCGGACACGCTGAACCAGCGGGCCACGTCGATGCAGAGCGACAGCACGGCGAGGGTGGTGCCGGGCACGTCGGGGACGTCGAACTCCCCGGCCTCGACGCCGTCGGCGAGGATGCGGCGTACGGCGGCGTCGCTCTGGCGGCGCAGTGCCACGATCTCGGAGCGGTGCTCCGGAGCCAGAGCGTCGAGCTCGTACTGGACCACGCGCGCGGTGGTGTGGTGCGCGGCGTGCCAGCGTACGAAGGACCGCACCGCGGCGTCGAGGCGCTCGGCGGCGCCGCCGGGGGCGTCGGCCGCGGTGGTGAGGATCTCCAGGGCCTTGTCGTGGCCGATCCGGCTGATCCGGTGGAGCAGCTCTTCCTTGGTCTTGTAGTGGATGTAGAGCGCGGCAGGGCTCATCCCGGCGCGGCCCGCGATGTCACGTGTGGTGGTCGCGTGGTACCCGCGCTCCGCGAAGGCCTCGACGGCCGCGATGAGCAGCCGCCGTGCCGCGTCGGGGGTGACCTCGGACCACGGCTGGTAGCCGCCGGCCGTCTCCGCCGCGCTGTCCATCGCTCACTCACCTCTTCGCCGTATGGGAAGTGACACCTTACCGGAGGGTGAGCAAGCGCTTAGCGGGCACGCGCGACGCGCGCCCGCTCAGAAGGCGGAGACTCCCGTGCGAGCGCGGCCGATGAGCAGCTTCTGGATCTGGCTGGTGCCCTCGTAGAGGGTCATCACCCGGGCGTCGCGCAGCAGCTTCCCGGCCGGGTACTCGTCTATGTATCCGTAACCGCCGTGCACCTGGAGGGCGTTGCTCGCGGCGCGGACGGCGGCCTCGGAGGCGAAGAGCTTCGCGGTGGAGGACTCGGTGGCGAAGGGCTGCCCGCGGTCGATCAGGTCCGCCACCCGCCAGGTCAGCAGCCGGGCGGCGTCCACGTCGACCGAGATGTCGGCGATCAGCTCCTGGACCAGCTGGTGGTGGGCGATCGGCTTGCCGAACTGCTCGCGCTGGGAGGCGTACGAGACGGCCGCGTCCAGGGCCGCCTGGGCGATGCCGACGCAGCCGGCGGCGACCGACATCCGACCCTTGGCCAGCGCGGACATGGCGACCGAGAAGCCCTTGCCCTCGGGGCCGAGCAGGGCGGAGGCCGGGACGCGGACCCCGTCGAGGGCCAGCTCGGCGGTGGCCTGGCCGCGCAGGCCGAGCTTCCCGTGGATCTCGCGGCGGGTGAGGCCGGGGGTGTCGGTGGGGACGAGGAAGGCGGAGACCCCGCGGTGGCCGGGCTCGTCGCCGGTGCGGGCGAACAGCAGCACGACGTCGGCCCAGGTGCCGTTGGTGATGAACATCTTGCTGCCGCTGAGGACGTACGAGTCCCCCTCCCGCACGGCGCGGGTGGTGAGGCTTCCGGCGTCGGAGCCGGTACCGGGCTCGGTCAGGCCGAAGCAGCCGAGCGCGTCCCCCGAGCACAGGCGGGGCAGCCAGGCGCGCTTCTGCTCCTCGGTGCCCCAGGCCGCGATGGTCTTGGCGACCAGGCCGAGGGAGACGGAGACGATGCCGCGCACGGCGGAGTCCCCGCGGCCGAGCTCCTCGGTGACCAGGACGTACGCGAGGTGGTCGCCCCCGGAGCCGCCGTACTCCTCGGGGACGGTCAGGCCGAGGAAGCCGAGCGCGCCGAGCTTCTTCACGATGCCCCGGTCCACGCTCTCGGCGCGGTCCCACGCGGCGGCGTACGGGGCCACCTCGCGCTCGGTGAACTCGCGGGCGAGCCGGCGTACGGCGCTCTGCTCCTCGCTCAGCTCCAGGTTCACCGGGCACCTCCGGGCGACTCGTCCGGGCCTTTAACTAGCACCGGTAGTTTATGGCGGGCAGGCCCTACTATGTGGCGCATGGCCAGACCGCGCAAGCCCCTTCTCAGCAGAGCCCGCATCGTCGAGGCGGCGGGTGCCCTGGTGGACGCGGAGGGCCTGGAGGCGGTGTCGACGCGACGGCTGGCGGCAGCGCTCGGCGTCAGCGGGCCGTCCCTGTACAACCACTTCCGCACGAAGGACGAGATCCTGGACGCGGTGGCGGACGCGGTGAGCGCCCGGGTCGACTTGTCGATGTTCGAGGCGGGGCGCCTGGACTGGCGGGGCGCCCTGCACGCCTGGGCCCACTCGTACCGCGACGCCCTGTCCGACCATCCGAACATCGTCCCGGTGCTGGCACGGGGCCCGGGGCGCCGGCCGGCGGGCCTGCGGCTGGCGGACGCCGTCTTCGGCGCGATGACGGAGGCCGGCTGGCCCCCGGCCCAGGCGACCCGGATCGGCGCGCTGATGCGGTACTTCATCCTGGGCTCGGCGATGGCTTCGTTCGCCCGGGGCTTCGTGGACGACGAGACGGCCTACGACCCGGCGGACTACCCCCACCTGGGCCAGGCCCATCTGCTGGCCGAGCACCAGCACGAGGTGGACGAGGGCGCCTTCGCGACGGGCCTGGCCGCCCTGTTGGACGGACTGGCCCTCCAGTACGAGGCGCTGCGCGACACCGTGTGACCGACCGGGCGCACCCGCCCGACCCGGTGGCGCCCCCGGCACAGGCGGAGGCGCTGCGGGGGCCGGGGCGGGGGCTTGGGCGAAGGCCCGGGCGGAGGTTGGGCAAGGCCCGGGCGGGGGCTTGGGCGAAGGCCCGGGCGGGGAGCGCCGCAGGGGCGGCCGGTGGGACACCACGGAGGCGGCCGGCAGGGGGCGGCTGGGGCCGGGCCGCCCGCACCGAACCGCGCCGCGGGCTAGAAGACGACGAGCGAACGGCCGCCCTTGCCCGCCAGCATGGCGTCGAAGGCCGCCGGGATGCCGTCGAGGGTGATGCGGTCGGTGACGAGGGCCCCGAGGTCGAGGCGGCCCTCGCGGACGTGTCCGGCGATGACCGGGAGGTCCCGGGCGGGGTCGCTGTTGCCGTAGACGCAGCCGGTGAGGGTGCGGGCGAAGTGGAAGATCTCCAGGGCGTTGAAGGTGACCTGCTGGTCCTTCCCGCCGATCCCGACCACCGTGGTCCGCCCGCCCCGGCGGGTGGACTCCCAGGCCGCGCGGATGGTCTGCGCCCGGCCGACGCACTCGACGGCGACGTCCGCGCCCTGGCCGCCGGTCAGGGCTCGGATCTGCTTGGCGGTGGCGTCGGAGGCGAGCACGAACTCGGTGGCTCCCGCGGCCCGCGCCAGTTCCTCCTTGGCGGGAGAGACGTCGACGGCCACGATCGGGCCAGCCTGGGCGATCCGGGCCGCCTGGAGTGCGGCCAGGCCGACCCCGCCGACTCCGAACACGGCCACCGACTCGCCCGGGCGGACCTGGGCGCTGTGGTGCACCGCGCCGTAGCCGGTGAGCACCGCACAGCCGAGCAGGGCGGCCTCGGCGAGCGGGATCCCGGCGGGCGCGGGCAGCACGCAGTTGGCCGCGACCACGGTTTCCTCGGCGAACGCGGCCACGTTCAGCCCCGGGTGCAGCTCGGTGCCCTGCTCGTCGTGCGCGTAGACGGCCCCGACGCCCGTGAGCGCCTGCGCGCAGAGCCAGACCTCGCCGATGGAGCAGTGGTGGCACTGCCCGCAGGACGGGGCCCAGTTGAGCACCACCCCGTCGCCGGGGGCGACGTGGGTCACGCCCTCCCCGACGGCGAGGACCGTACCCGCGCCCTCGTGGCCGAGGACGGCGGGGACGGGCACCCGCATGGTGCCGTTGGTGAGGGAGAGGTCGGAGTGACAGACCCCGGCTGCGGTGAGCCGGACCCTGACCTGCCCGGGGCCGGGATCGGGCAGGACGATCTCCCGTATCTCGAGCGGGGCTCCGACGGCGGGCAGGATGGCGGCGCGGACCATGGTCGTCTTCTCCGGATCGGGGCGGCTCGGAACGGTGGGGAACGGTCGAGAACGGACAGTCGGGAACGGACAGGCGGGACGGACAGCCGGAAACGGACGGCCCAGGTGGCCCGGACGGCTCAGAACTGCAGGGATTTGGTCTGGAGGTACTCCGTCAGGCCGTGCGGGCCCAGTTCGCGGCCGACGCCCGACTGCTTGTAGCCGCCGAACGGCGCGAGCACGTTGAAGCGGCCGCCGTTGATGTCCACCTGTCCGGTGTCCATGCGGCGGGCGAAGGCCACGGCCGTCTCCTCGTCCGCGGCCCAGACCGCGCCGCCCAGGCCGTAGACGGTGCCGTTGGCGATGCGCAGGGCGTCCTCCTCGTCCTCGTAGGCCAGGATCGACAGCACGGGGCCGAAGATCTCCTCCTGGGCGATGGTCATGTCGGGGGTGACATCGGCGAACACGGTGGGGGCCACGAAGTACCCCCGCTCGCTGGGTGCGTCGGGACCGCCGGCGACGAGGCGAGCGCCTTCCTCGATGCCCTTGGCGATGAACCCGCGCACGCGCTCGTGCTGCTTGGCGTTGATGACCGGGCCCAGGCGGGTGGCCGGGTCGGTCGGGTCGCCCGCGGGGTAGTTGGCGACGGCGGCGGCCGCGAGCGAGACGGCCTCCTCGTACTGGTCCCGGTGGACGAGCATGCGGGTGAGCGCGTTGCAGCTCTGGCCGGTGTTGTTCATGACATGCCCCACGCCGGTGGCGACGGCCTTGGCGAGGTCCGCCCCCGGCAGGATGACATTGGCCGATTTTCCGCCCAGCTCGAGGGCGACCCGCTTGATGGCGGCGCCGGCGGTGGCACCGATCTGCCGGCCGACGGCGGTCGAGCCGGTGAAGGAGACGAGGTCGACTCCCTCGTGCGCGGCCAGGGCCTGCCCGGCGACCGGACCGGTACCGGTCACCAGGTTGAAGACTCCGGCTGGGATCCCCGCCTCGTGCACGGCTTCGGCGAAGAGCTGTGCGGTCAGCGGGGTGTCCTCGGCCGGCTTGAGGACGAGGGTGCAGCCGGCGGCGAGAGCGGGCGCCACCTTCGCAACGACCTGGTGCAGGGGATAGTTCCAGGGCGTGATGGCCCCGACCACACCGACCGGCTCCAGCAGCACGGTGGAGTTCCCCAGCCGCTCCTCGAAGGAGTACGAGGCCCCCAGTTCGGCGTACGAGGAGGCCACCGCGAGCGGCGCCCCGACGTGGACCATCTCCGAGAAGCCGAGCGGGGAGCCGAGCTCCGCGGTGATGGTCTCGGCGATCTCGCCCTTGCGGGCCGCGAGGGCGTCGCGGAGGGCGCCGATCAGCGCCGCCCGCTCGGCCGGAGCCGTGGCCGCCCAGCCGGGGAAGGCCGCGCGGGCCGCCCGTACGGCGGCGTCCACGTCCTCGGCGGTGCCGGCCGGCACCGCGGCGATGACCGTCTCGTCGGCCGGGTTGACGACCTCGATCCGGTCGCGTCCGGCGGCGGGCCGCCACGCGCCGCCGATGTACATCCCGTCGTGGGCCTTCATGGCATTCCTCCCGAGCACGCACGAGCGCGTAGACCTGACCTCGCGGACACCCTACAAACTAGCGCCGGTAGTTTTAGGCGCGCCAGGGGGGACCGGGATCAGATGATGCCGAAAAGCATCCCCGCCGCGAGCACCACCAGAGAGGTCAGAGCCGCCCATTTCACGGTGAATCGGGTGTGGTCGCCGAACTCGACATTGGCCATGCCGACGAGGACGTAGACGGCCGGAACCAGCGGGCTCGACATGTGCAGCGCCTGTCCGACCAAGGAGGCGCGGGCGATTTCGAGCGGCGAGACCCCGTGGGCGGCGCCGGCCTCGGCGAGGACGGGCAGCACGCCGAAGTAGAAGCCGTCGTTGGACATGAAGTACGTCAGCGGCAGGCTGAGCAGGCCGGTGACCAGTGCCATGTGCGGGCCCATGCCCTCGGGGATGGCGCCGACGAGCCAGTCGGCCATGTGCTTGACCATGCCGGTGCCGGAGAGGACGCCCGTGAAGACGGCGGCGGCGAAGACCATGCCGGCGACGTTCAGGACGTTCTCGGCGTGGGCGGCGATCCGCGCCTTCTGGTCGGGCATGTTCGGGTAGTTCACGGTGAGGGCGAGGGCGGCGCCGAGCAGGAACAGCACCGGGATGGGCAGCAGCTCCATGATCATCGCCGTGAGCAGGGCGACGGTGAGCCCGGCGTTGAACCAGTAGAGGCGCGGGCGCAGGGTGGCGCGGTGCGGGTCGAGGCCTTGGAATCCGTCCTCGGCCGCTTCGGGGGCGGCCGGGGCGGGGGCGGCCGGGTCCGGGGCCGGGGGCTCGGTGCCGCCGGTCGCGGTGGACGTCGTACCGCCGCCCCCGGCCGGACCCTCCTCGCGGTTGTCGGCGGAGCCGCCCGCACCGGCGGTGACCAGCGCGGAAGCGGTCTGCGGGGCATGCTCGACCACGGTGGCCGCGGACGGGACGGCCTCGTCCTCCGGCATGGCCAGGCGGCCGACCCGGCGGCGCTCCTTCACGCCGAGGACGTAGGCCAGCAGGAACACGAAGACCAGGCCCATCGCGAGGGCCGGGATCATCGGGACGAAGATGTCGCCGGCGTCGAGCTTGAGGGCGGTCGCGGCGCGGGCCGTGGGGCCGCCCCAGGGCAGGGTGTTCATGACGCCGTTGGCGGTGGCCGCGACGCCGGTCATGACCACCAGGCTCAGGCCGAGCCGTTTGTACAGCGGGTACATCGCCGAGACGGTGATCATGAAGGTGGTGGACCCGTCGCCGTCGAGCGAGACGATCGCCGCCAGGACGGCGGTGCCGACGACCACGCGCATCGGGTCTGCCTTGCAGAAGCGCAGGATGCCGCGCACGATCGGGTCGAACAGGCCGACGTCGATCATCACGCCGAAGTAGACGATGGCGAACATCAGCATGGCGGCGGTCGGGGCGAGTTTGCCGACGCCGTCGATGACGTAGTCGCCGAGGTGGGCGCCCTTGCCTGCGAACACGCAGAAGAGCGCGGGGATGAGGACGAGCGCCGCGATGGGCGACATTTTCTTCAGCATGATCAGGACCAGGAAGGTCGCGATCATGGTGAAGCCGAGGATGGTCAGCATGCTGGGAACGTAGGTGCCTCCTCCTTGCGCCAACAAGACGCCAACGCGTGAGCAATACGAGCAAAACCCCAGCTCAGGGCAGGGGCGTCAGGACGACGGGGAAGCCGTTGAGCACCGCCGTGCCCGAGAGCGGGTCGAGCCGGGTGCCGTCGAGCAGCTGGTTGACGTTGGCTCCGGGCGTGGCCGCGGCCACCGAGAGCCGGGTCCCGGCGCGGTCGTGGCCCCAGCCGTGCGGGAGGCTCACCACTCCGGTGCGCAGGGTGTCGGTGATCTCCACGGGAACGTCCAGGCTGCCGCCGTCGGCGGTGATCCGGGCCCGGCCCCCGTCCGTGAGCCCCAGCCGGTCCGCGTCCTGCGGGTGGACCTGGAGAGTGCACCGGTTGGAACCTCCGGTGAGTGCGGGGACGTTGTGCATCCAGCTGTTGTTGGACCGCAGATGGCGGCGGCCCACGAGCACCAGGGCTGCGGGGCGGTCGGCGAGCGCCGTGCGCAGCCGGGGGAGCTCGGCCGCGATCGGGTCCGGGAGCAGCTCGATCCTGCCGCTGCGGGTCTTCAGCACGCCCGGGAGCCGGGGCTCCAGCGGTCCCAGGTCGATCCCGTGCGGCTCCGCGAGCAGCCGCTCCAGGCTGAGCCCCGGCACGGCGACGCCGGCGTCCGGCCCGGCGGCGGCACGGTCGACACGGCCGTCGGCACCGCCGTCGGCAGCGGTATTGGGGGGGGGCTCGGCTGCGGCGGCGCCGAACCTGTCTCCGTACGGCCCGAGTCGGAGCAGCAGGTCGAGCCGACGCTCGGGGCCGCTCCCGCCCGTGAGCAGGCCCGCGAGGCGCGCCGGGTCCTGCCCGTGGAGCGGGGAGTGCGGAGCGGCGGTCTCCTTGGCCAGCGTGGCCTGGATGGCCAGTTCGTCGACGCCGGCCGGGTCGGCGGCGCCGTGCAGGCCCGAGACGGCGAGGATCAGGCGCGAGTGGATCTCGCACTCGTCCATCCGCCCCTCCTCGAGCGGGACGGCGGCGGGCGAGTACCGGGCCTGGTTGTGCACGGCGAACCCGTTGAACGCGAAGTCGAAGTGCCCGCTCTGGGAAGGCGGCGGCGGGGGCAGCACGACGTGGGCGTGGCGCGAGGTCTCGTTCAGGTACGGGTCGACGGAGACCATGAAGTCGAGCCCGGCCAGCGCCCGGTCGAGCCGGTCGCCGTCGGGTGCGGACAGGACGGGGTTGGCGGCGATGGCGAGCAGCACCCGGATCCGCCCCTCCCCCTCGGTCTCGATCTCCTCGGCGAGCGCGGCGGTGGGGAGTTCGCCCTTGGCCTCGGGGTGACCGCTGACGCGGCTCGCCCAGCGGCCCAGGGCGAACCCCTTGCCGGGGCCGGGGGGCCTCGGCGCGGGAGCCGTCGCGGAGAGCGGGAAGAGGGCTCCGCCCGGCCGGTCGAGGTTGCCGGTGAGGATGTTCAGTACGTCGACCAGCCAGCTGGCGAGGGTGCCGTACTCGACGGTGCAGCTGCCGATCCGTGCGTAGACGGCAGCGGTGGGCGCGGCCGCGAGGTCGCGGGCGAGGGTGCGGATCTCGGCGGCCGTGAGGTCGCAGGCGGGTGCTACGGCCTCAGGAGTGAAACTCCCGAGCGCGGTGGCGAGTTCCCCGATCCCCTCGGTGCTCTCCTCCAGCGCGCCGGGGGCCGCGAGCTTCTCCTCGATCAGCGTGTGCGCGAGCGCGGCGAGCAGCAGTGCGTCGCTGCCGGGGCGCGGCGCGAGGTGGCGGTCGGCCAGCTTGGCGGTGCGCGTACGGCGCGGGTCGACGACGACGAGGGTGCCGCCGCGGGCGCGCAGGGCCTTGAGCCGGCCGGGGAAGTCGGGGGCGGTGCACAGCGAGCCGTTGGACTCCACCGGGTTGGCTCCGAGGAGCAGCAGGAAGTCGGTGCGGTCGAGGTCCGGGACCGGAATGGCGAAGGGGTCGCCGAAGAGCAGTCCGCTGGAGACGTGCTTGGGCATCTGGTCGAGCGTGCTGGCGGTGAAGAGGTTGCGGGTCCCGATGGCCTTGAGGAGCAGCGGCGGGTAGAGGGCGCCGGCCATGGTGTGGACGTTGGGGTTGCCGAGGACCAGGCCGACCGCCTGGGGCCCGTACTCCCGGACCATGGCGGGGACGGCGGCGGCGATGGCGTCGAAGGCCTCCTCCCAGGTGGCCTCCTGGAGCCGGCCGTCGCGGCGGACGAGGGGGGTGCGCAGCCGGTCCGGATCGGAATCGAGTGCTCCGAAGGCGGCGCCCTTGGGGCAGATGAAACCGCGGCTGAAGACGTCCTCGCGGTCACCGCGGGCGCCGGTGACGGCGGCGCCCTCGATGGTGAGCGTGAGGCCGCAGGTGGCTTCGCACAGGGGGCAGATGCGCAGGGCGGTGCGGGGCATGGGCCCTCCAAGGGCGGCAGGCTGCGGCACGGGCACGCGGGCGAACCGAGCATACCGACCGGTTGGGACGGAGGGGAGGGGTCTGGGGGCTCCGGTCGTGGCGAGGGGGTGGGGGTGAGAGGGTGGGGCAGCCTGGTCAGGGATCGCGGGGCCGGGGGTCAGTCCAGCACGCGGGCCAGGTAGGCGTGCATCATCGCGCGGGTTTCGGCGACGATGCCGGGATCGCCTGCCGGGTCGGTCCGGAAGGCCAGTTGGATCAGCGCGTCCGTGGCCTCGACGGCGACGAGGACGGCTCGTCGCAGCGTGGCGTCGGGGGTCAGCCCGAGGTGTGCGCAGAGCAGTTCGGTCAGGCGGGCGGCGACCAGGTCGTTGGGGTCGACCTCGGGGCCCTCGGGCGGCGGGGCGGGCACGCCGAAGTCGACGAGGGCGAAGCCGGGCACGCTCCGCTTCATGACGAGGTACTCGTCCAGGACGGCGTCGACGACGGGCCGCCAGTGGGTGGCCGGAAGGGCCGCGAGCCGGTCCGCGATGCCGTCGGCGTAGCGGTCGAGGTTGCGGTGGGCGAGGGCGATGGCCATGGCCCGCTTGTTGCCGAAGAAGCGGTAGACCGAACCGATCGGCACGCCGGCGCGCTGGGCGACGGCGCGGGTGCTGAGGTTCTCGTACCCGGTCTCGTCAAGCAGTTCGGCGCAGGCGTCGAGGATCCGGGCGAGCCGGTCGGCGCTGCGCTGCTGGACCGGGGCGCGGCGCAGGGAGTGGGCGGGAGACACGGGGTCCATCATGCCGGTCCTCGCTTCCGTGTCGAGCGCGGGCTCAGTTCAGCAGGAGGCTCAGCCCGCCGATCGTGTACGCGATCATCAGCGCGAGCAGCGGCAACTGGCCGGCCACCGCCTTCACGGGCGGAAAGAGGCGTACGGACCGGTCGTGGGCCGCGACGACGCCGAGCACGTGGCCGGTGACGACGGCGACGACCTGGAGGGCGGCGAGGCCGCCCGGACCCAGGGGCGGGGCGGGGTCGGGGGCGTTGTCAGTGCCGAGTGCCATGCTTACTGTGCGTGGTCCTTCGGTTACCAGAAGGGAGAAGTAGTGGGCGACGAGATAGCCGAGTGCGATCGGCACGAGTGAGTGCGCGAAGGCGGTGAGCGGGCGGGGGTGCGGGCCGCTGACCAGTCGGGTGGCCGCCGCGCACAGGCAGTACAGGGTGGCGACGAGGGTGATGGAAGCGAGCAGTCCGAGTGTGGCCGTGGGGGTGCGGCCGAGGGGGGAGGTCTGGAGGACGTTGATCCAGGAGGGGTTGTCGGAGAAGCCGTCGTAGGCGGTGGAGCCGAGCAGGACGCAGACGGTGGCGACGAGTCCGGGCCGCTCGGGTGTCGCGTCGAGTCCGTGGAAGGGGTTGCGCAGAACCAGCCGGCCGTCGTTGCGACGACCGAGGGGGGAGAGGCGGGCCAGGAGGGCGGAGTACACCTCGAAGGCGTCCGCGTCGTCGAACCAGCGCTCGCCGAAGCGGGCGGCGAGCAGCAGGTGGACGGCGGCGTAGGCGGCGAGGGCGATGAGGAGGGTGGTGGTGGATGCCGGATCGGGAGCGACGAGTTCGAGCCAGGTGAAGGCGAACAGCCCGGCTGCGGCGGGCCATTGGCCGAGCCGGGCGGGGAGGACGGGGAGCGGACGGTCGGGGTCGCGGCGGCGGTGGCGGGCCCGGGTGAGCAGGCGGTGCAGGGTGCGCAGCGGGTTGATCAGGCGCCAGACCGGGCCGAGGAGAAGGGAGGCGGGGACGAGTCCCACCCAGAAGAGGACGTAGACGGCGCCGGGAGCTGGGTTGCGTGCGGGGTCGTCGGGACCGAGGAGGAGGTGCAGGAGGACGGCGAGGGCGGCGGCGAGGCCGAGTCCGCGCAGGGCGGTGCGGGTGGCGGGTGCGTCGGCGGCCCGCTGGAGCGCGGCGGGCAGCGCGCGGCCCGAGCGGTCGCCGCGGAATCGGGAGGTGGACCAGAGCAGGCCCAGCGCGAGGAAGGAGACGAACAGCGCGGTGAAGGCACCGGCGAAGGCGTAGAAGGGAGAGATCGGCAGATCGTGCTGGGACCCGATCCCGTGCGCGAACGTGGTGAGCGGATCGCCGGCCCGGTACGGGACCACGCCCGAGCCGGCCCCACCACCACAGGCCCCCGAAACGGAGCCTGGCACCGAGCCCTGGACCCCGGGGGTCACCATCGCCCCACGACCCGGAGCCCGGTCCGGGTGGCGGGCTGGAGCCTGGCCCGGAGCCGGGGCTGGGGCCCTTGCCGGAGCCTGGCCCGGGGCCCGGGCTGGGGTCTGGCCTGAGGTCCGGTCCGGAGCGCGGTCCGAAGCGCGGTCCGAAGCCTGGCGCGGGGCCCGGTCCGGGGCCCGGGCCGGGGCCTGGCCTCGCCCGGGTCCCAGGTGGGCGCGCCGGGCTTGCGTCCGGGGGCCCGGTCGTAGCCAGGGCAGGGCTGGGCGCCCCTGGCCGCTCCCCCGCCGGGGGCGGTCCGGGCGGGCACGGCATGGGCCCGTGAGGTCGGCATCGGTATCGGCGGGGTCATCGGACGAGGAGCTGGGTCAGGACGAGGGCGGACTCGTGGGTCTCGACCTCGAAGAGGCCCGTACGGTCGACCGTCAGGACCAGGGTGGCCTCCTTGCCTGCGGGCAGAGCGAGTTCCTTGTCGTAGCCGTGGACGTGCAGGGTGTCCACGCGGTCGCTGGTGACGCGCAGGGCGACCCGTTCGCCGCGCTTCAGCTCGGTGCGGGCGGGAGCGGGGCTGACCTTGCCGTCCCGGACGGTGATGGTGACCGTCCGGTCCGCCTGCTCCTGCGGGGTGCTGCCGTGCTCGTGGCCACCGGGCCGGCCCGGGGCGGCCTCGGCGGTGAGCGGGGTCGTGCCCTCGACCGGCTTGCCGGACACCGCCCAGGCGGTGTGGTCGTCGGCGTACAGGCGGACGGTCAGGGTGTGCGTGCCCTCGGGGACCTGCGCGGCGGGCAGGTGGAACCAGGGGCCGTACAGCCGGGCCAGCTTGCGGCCGTCGAGCTCCAGGTGGGCGTGGCCCGCGCCCGGGAGGGCGGCGCCACCGGCACTGTCGGGGGTGAAGCGGAAGTTCTTCACCGTCAGTTGGAGGTTCCAGCCGTCCTCCGAGTCCGGGCGGGCGGTGAGCCGCACCTCCGGCGCGCCCTCCGCCGGGACCTCGCGGAGCCGGTGGCCGGCGCCGTCGTCGGCGGTGAGCAGGGTGCCCGTGTTCCCGGAGGCCTGCTCGTGGGTGGTGCCGGGCTTGTGGTGGGTGGTGGCCCGCCCACCACAGCCCGTCGCCACCGCGCAGACGAGCAGCAGAACCAGCGCGAGCACCGCCGGGCCCCGGCCGGGGCGGGCAGTCCCTATCGGCCTCCCGCCGCCCGCCCGCGCAGCACCGGTCTGCCTACCGCAGGCTGGGCGGGCCGCCGCGCCCGCCTGCCCCGAAGCAGGGCGGGTCGGCACGGCTGGCCGCCCGGCGCCAGGGCGGGCAGGCCCGATCGGCCTCCCCGAGGTGGGGTGGGCCGCCGCGCCCGGCTGCCCGAAAGGGGGACGGGCCAGCACGGTCGGCCGCCCGGCGCCGGGGCGGGCAGTTCCGGTCGGCCTCCCCGAGTTGGGGCGGGCCGCCACGTCCGGCTGCCCCGGAGCGGGGCGGGTCGGCAGGCCGGGGGTGGGGCGGGGTTCCGTGGGCGGGTGGTCGGGCGTGGGGTGGGCTGTCATGGCCGGTCTCCCGTCGGCGGGGTTGGCGGCGTCGAGGGGGTCGGGCCCGCTGTGGGCGGGGGTTCGGGGGTCCGGGCGGCCTGGGTCGGGGCCGGGGCGCTGTCGGTCGGGGCCGGGGTGCGGCCGGGCGGGGCCGAGGCGGTCAAGACCGGGCCGGGCGGGGTCGGGGGGCGGCCGGGCGGGGTCGGGGGGCGGGCGGGCGCCGGGGCGTCGCCGGGAGCTGAGGGCCGGGCCGGGGTGTCCGGGCGGGCCGAGGCGACCACTGCCCACAGGATCCAGACCACCGCGAGCAGCGCTCGTACCCAGGCGGGGCTCAGCGGGGTCCACGGGATCATCAGGACGGCCTTGTCGAAGGCGTCCAGCAGGGTCAGCCCGGCCAGCAGCAGGGTCAGGCGGGCCAGCCAGGGGCGGGTCGGGCGCAGCGCCAGCCCGACCCCCGTCCACCACAGTCCGAGGAGGAGGAGAGCCAGTGCCGGAACGAAGGTGGGGGCCAGTGCGGTCGTGGAGCCGGCCACGTCCAGGGCCAGGCCCGCCAGGCCCAGCAGCGAGGCCGCCGTGCCCAGCCGGGAGCCGCGCAGGCGGCGCCACCACAGCACCCCGCCGACCAGGAGCAGAACGCCGGCCACGGCGAGCGCGAGCTGGGTCTCGACCCGCTCCAGGCCGCGGGCGCCGTACCAGTCGCACCCGGCCGGGAGCCTGCGCGCCTGGACGCTGTAGTCCGCGCAGACGAGCAGCTGGACCAGCTTCACCGGTTCGCCGACCAGGCGGGCCGATGCGCCGGTGACGTCTCCGCGGGCCTCCCCGCACTGGGGCACGGTGGCCGGGGTGGAGCCGTCGGGGCCGTCCTGCCAGCAGTTGCCGCGGCCCTGGCCGTCCCACCACACGTCCATGCCGTTGGGGCGGGCGGCGCCGGACTTGTCCTTGCCCAGGGTGTTCCCGGCGTAGCGGTTGTGGTGGGAGGTGTCGGCCTGCTTCGACCACCGCTCCTCGCCGCGGATGAAGGCGGGGACCGCGCTGAGGTAGAAGCCCGCGCGCTGGTGCCCGTACACCCAGTTGTCCTCGTACAGGTTCCAGTTGCCACCCGCGGTGATGATGCCGGTGCCCGGCGGCATGGAGATCTGCGGGCAGACGACGCCGCGCTCGTAGCCGCGCTCGGCCGGCGGCTTCGCGCAGGTGCCGTCGGCGACGTACCGGTAGTAGTCCTGGTTGTTGTCGTGGATCAGGTTCCGCTCGAACTTGGCGTGGTTTTGCGGGAGTCCGGGGTGTCCGGGGAAGGCGCTGTCCATCGAGGCGCCGCCCATGTTCTGGTCGAACTCGTTGTCGTGCACCCACACCGAGTCCCCGGCGGTGCCGGAGTAGCCGACCATGTTGTGGTGGCTGCGGCAGCCGGTGATCTCGATGGAGTAGCGGGGCACGTCGTAACCCCGGCCCTCGTTGATGTTCGAGGCACTGCCGGGGTAGATGCCGGAGTCGCCGTTGCCGTACGACTCGCAGTTCTTGTAGAGCCCGTGGTCGCTGGCGAAGGTGAGGAAGCCGTACTCGTCGTTCCACCGGGTCAGCACGTCGTCGATGACGAACCCGTCGGCCGCCAGCACGTACAGCGAGTTGAAGGTGGTGCGCTGGGCGGTGAAGTTGCGGAAGTAGACGCCGTTGGACTTGTCGGCGCGCAGGGCGTTCAGCTTCTGGTACTTGGCGTCGATCACCACGTCGAGGCGTGAGGCGCCGGTGCCCTCGATCTGGAGGTTCGTCTTGCCGAGGATGGCGACGAGGTTCTGGTTGTGGCGGCAGGCCACCTGCTGCTCGTAGCTGAGGATCTGGTAGCCGAGCGAGGAGTCGGGGGCCTTCAGGTTGGCGCACTCCCCCGCGGGCGCGCCCAGGGAGGGCTCCTCCTCGTAGAGGCCGGGGAGGATCGCGATGTTCATCCCGGGCCGGTCGACGGCGTCGACGGCCTCCTGGAGGTGGCGGTAGCCGCTCTTCTCGCAGCGCTCGTACAGGGCGAGGTTGCGCTGTCTGAGGTCCTCCGGGAAGGCGGATATCCGGCGTTCGAAGTCGGGGCGGCCGGTCTTGCAGACCAGGAGGTCGGGCTCGGCCCGACGGTACTCGGGTACCGAGCCGGAGCCGTCCGGGAAGGTGACGGGGCGCTCCTCGTGCGCGCGGGCGGCGGGCGCGGCGGCGAAGAGGGACAGGAGGGCGAGGAGGGCGGCGAGGAGCGCCGCCGGCACGGCAGGGAACCTGCGGGTCCACGACATGGGCGTGAGAGTAGAGCAATGTTCATCTTTTGTGAGCCCCCTCTGCGCGAATCCGTCGCCCCCCCGCGCGAATCCGTCGCCCCCCTGCGCGAATCCGTCCCCCCCCCGCCGCGCGTCCGTCCCCCCCCCGCCTGCGCCCGGCCCCCACCCGGAAGTTCGCCGCTCACCCCGGGACACCGTTGACGTGCGGGCCGCGGAATCCTACTGTCAGCCATAGGATTCCTTCGACGGAGCGGGAGCAGCAGATGAGCGAGCAGGCCAGGAAGACCGCGGAGGGGCTGGAGTACCTCACCGGCTTCGGCAACGAGCACAGCTCGGAAGCCGTCCCCGGCGCCCTGCCGCTCGGCCGGAACTCGCCCCAGCGCGCAGCCCTGGGCCTGTACGCCGAGCAGCTGAGCGGTTCCGCCTTCACCGAGCCGCGCACCCACAACCGCCGCTCGTGGCTGTACCGGATCCGCCCCTCGGCCGCGCACCCGCCCTTCACCCGGATCGACAACGGGGCCCTGCGCACCGGCCCCTTCACCGAGCTCCCGGCCGATCCGAACCGGCTCCGCTGGAACCCGCTGCCCGACCCGGCGCCCGGCACCGACTTCCTGGCCGGCCTGTGGACCCTCGGCGGCAACGGCGACGCCGCCCAGCGCACCGGCATGGCCATCCACCTCTACGCCGCCAACGCCTCCATGACCGACCGGGTGTTCAGCAGCTCCGACGGCGAGCTGCTGATCGTCCCCGAGCGCGGCGGGCTGCTGCTGCGCACCGAGCTCGGGCTGCTCGCCGCCCGGCCGGGCGAGGTCGCCCTGATCCCGCGCGGCGTCCGCTTCCGCGTGGAGCTCCTGGACACCGACACCGACACCGGCACCGGCACCGGCACCGGCGACGGAAGCGACCGCGCCCCCGCCCGCGGCTACGTCTGCGAGAACTACGGCCAGCCCTTCGAGCTGCCGAACCTGGGCCCGATCGGCGCCAACGGCCTGGCCGCGGCCCGTGACTTCCGGGCGCCGGTGGCCGCGTACGAGACCCCCGACCTCCTCGACCGCCCGACGGAGGTGGTCAACAAGTTCTGCGGCAACCTGTGGTCGGCCACCTACGACCACTCCCCGCTCGATGTCGTCGCCTGGCACGGCACCCACGTCCCGTACGTCTACGACCTGCGCCGCTTCAACGTGCTCGGCTCGATCAGCTACGACCACCCCGACCCGTCGATCTTCACTGTGCTGACCTCCCCCTCCGACACCCCCGGCCTGGCGGGCGTGGACTTCGTGGTCTTCGCCCCACGCTGGCTGGTCGGCGAGGACACCTTCCGCCCGCCGTACTTCCACCGCAACGTGATGAGCGAGTACATGGGCCTGATCGAGGGCGCCTACGACGCCAAGGCCGAAGGGTTCGTGCCGGGCGGCGGCTCGCTGCACAACATGATGTCCGCGCACGGCCCGGACCGGGAGACCTTCGACCGGGCCAGCGCCGCCGAGCTGAAGCCGCAGAAGATCGACGACGGCCTGGCCTTCATGTTCGAGACCCGCTGGCCGATCACCGCCACCGCCCAGGCGGCCGGCGCGGAGCACCTCCAGCGCGGGTACGACGACGTGTGGCAGGGCCTGCAGCGCCACTTCCGCGCCTGACCCGCACTGCATACCCTGCGTACCGCGCCTGCGCCGCGCAGTGCCGCCGTCCATCCGTACGGAGAACCACCCGTGACCGCCTTCGCCCCCGACTCCCTGGTCCTGAACCGGAAACTGCCCCTCTGGTACCAGGTGTCACAGTCGTTGCGCGCTTCCATACTGGGGCGCACCCCGGACGCCTCGCTGCGCCTGCCCACCGAGGAGCAGCTCGCCGAGCACTACGGGGTGAGCGTGCTGACCATGCGGCAGGCGCTCAAGGAACTGGAGGGCGAGGGCCTGATCAGCCGGCACCGCCGGCGCGGCACCTTCATCGAACCGGGTGCGCGGCGCGGCTCCCCGGTGCGGCTGCTGGGCTCGGTCGACGCGATCGTGGCCCAGCAGTCGGGCGACCGTACGACGATCCTCGGCCACGGGCGCACGACGGTGTCCGGGGAACTGCTGGAGCACTTCCCCAACACGCCCGAGGTGGTCACCTACCGCCGGCTCCGCCTCGACCCCGTGAGCGGCGAGCCGACCAACTGGGCGGAGAACGCGGTCCTTCCGGAGTTCGCCGAGGCAGTCGAGCTCGCCGATCTCGAACGGTGGCCGATGACGAAGGTCCTGCGGGACGTCGTCGGGGTGCGCATCAGCCGGATCACCGACACCGTGGAGGCGCGGCTCGCCGACCCGGAGACGGCCGAGCTGCTCCAGGTGCCGCTGCTGAGCCCGATCCTGCACTACACGGGCGTCACCTACGACGAGGACGGCCGGGTCGTGGACGTGGCGCGGATCCGCTACCGGGGCGACCGGTTCTCCTTCACGGTGACGGTCGACGCACACTGACGCGCCGACGCCCACGGACGCGGCGAGAAGCACAGACGCGGCGCCGCGCGCCGACGCCCGGCCGCACGCCGACGCCCGGATGCGCCCGGATCACTTCTCCTCGTCGTCCCTGCCCCGCTCGCCCTCCGCCTGCGACGGCGTGGTCCGCATCGTCTGCGGGTGCTGCTGCCTGCGCTGCGTCTCGTCCATGTCCTCGTCGAGCCGCTCGCCCTCGGCCTGCGAAGGAGTCGAGTATTCGTCGTACTGACTCATGACCGTCTCCTCGGTCGATATGGTGCATAGATACAGCACGTATGCGTACATAAGGAGCGTAGCGCTTCGGCCTGGACACAGCCCGGCCACCGGATCCCGTCGCTACCATCGGCGGCGTGAGTGCTGACACACCGCTGCCGGACCCGATGCTGGACGAACTGATGCCCTGGGCCGTGGGCGGCCTGCGCCTGGGCCGGGACTGGGTGGCCGCGCCCGATCCGGCTGCCCTGCGCGCCCGGTGGGCGGCCCTGACCAGCGCCGAAGGAGCGGAGCGGGACCGGCTGTTCCGCCCCAGCCGCAGCCGGACGCCCGCCGCCGGGGCCGCCGCGCTGCCCGGCCAGCGCTCGGCGGCCACGGCCCGCTTCACCGACGGACCCGGCCCGTGCCCCGAACCGGTACGGGTGCTCCGCGAACCGTTCGACGAGCAGTGGCTGCTGCCCGACCAGCGGCTCATCGACACGGCCCGCCCGGAGCTGTGGCGGGTCCTGGACGAGCACCAGCTGTTCCTCGTGGAGACGCCGGACCCGTT
This sequence comes from Streptomyces subrutilus, assembly GCF_001746425.1. GTDB lineage: Bacteria > Actinomycetota > Actinomycetes > Streptomycetales > Streptomycetaceae > Streptomyces > Streptomyces subrutilus_A. The sequence continues at coordinate 1,824,659 of NZ_MEHK01000001.1, forward strand.
GGTCACCGCGCACCTCCCGGCGGGCCGGCTCGGCCGGATCCGCCCGCTGCACCGGCGCCCCGGCGGCGCCGAGCCGAATCTCGCCCCCGGCCTGCTGCCGCTGCTGGGCGAGCGGTACGGCGGCTGGGTCACCCCCGAGGACGTGCTGTGCTGGATCCTCGCGGCGGGCCGGCCGGGGCCGCGCGGGTACGAGGTGCCCCTCGCGGCCGATCCCGCCCGCTGGCGGGCCGGGCTGGAGCTGGGGCACCGCCTGCTCACGGTCCAGCTGCGCGGGGCTCGCGGGGGCGAGGCTCCGCGGCTTCCCGGCGGGCGCCGCCCGTACGTCCGCTCGGCCGTCACGGCATGGCCGCACGAGGTCGCGTACGACGCCGGGAGGGAGACGCTGAGCCTCGGCGCCGGGACCGTCTCCCCGGTGCCGTCCGGCGCGTGGGAGTACGAGGCGCAGGGCGTGCGGGTGCTGGAGGCCTGGTTCGCCGCCCGCCTGGCGCACCGCGACCCCGGTGCCGACGGGCTGGAGGCGCTGGGCCCGGCCGAGTGGCCCCAGGCCTGGACCTCGGAGCTGCTGGCCCTGGTCACGACCTTGGCGCTGCTGGCCGATCTGGCCCCGGAGCGGGCCGCGTTCGAACCCGGCCCGACGCTCCCTTCGGGCGAGCTCCGCGCGGCCGGGGTGCTGCCACCGCCGCGCTGGGCCAGCCGGCCCGCCTCGGTCCTGGACCACCAGGAGGAGGGCCCGGGCGGGCAGTTCGCCCTGCTCTGAACGACGGCGGGGGCACGGCGGGACCGCCGCCGACGCCCTTACGCCCCCCAGGCTCCCAGCAGTCGCGTCACCGAGCGGTCGAAGACCGCGGCCATGTCCAGCCCCGCGCCGGGGACCGGGCCGCCGCCCGCGAGGGCCGCCGCCAGTCGGGGGTACTGGCCGGTGGCCAGGCGCGAGCCGAGCCAGGCCGTCCGTACGCCCTGTTCCTCCGCCTCGCTCCAGGGCAGCGACCGGGCCCGTTCGGCCAGCGCCAGTTCGCCCGCCACGTACGCGGCGACGGTGCCGTTGACCGCGGCGACCAGCTCCAGCTTCTCGGCGTCCGGCACGTCCAGCGGCGCCAGGCAGTCCAGGCTGTGCTCCAGGTAGCGCAGGGCGTTCGGACTGAAGCCGTAGACGGGGCTCAGCAGGCGCGGCAGCCACGGGTGGCGGTGCATCAGCGCCCGCGTCTGGCGGGCCAGCGCGAGCATGTCGGCCCGCCAGTCGCCGCCCGGCGGGGGGAAGTCGTACTCCGCGCTGACCGCGTCGACCATCAGCTCGTACAGGTCCTCCTTGCGCGGCACGTAGTTGTAGAGGGACATGGTCCCCGCGCCGATCCCCGCCGCCACGCGCCGCATGGAGACCGCGTCGATCCCCTCCTCGTCGGCGATCCGCACCGCCTCGGCGGCGATCGACTCGCGGCTGTGTGCGGGCCTGGGTCCGCGGCCGGCCCGCTGGGGGCGGGACCAGATCACTTCGGGTTCAGCGGGTCGCCCGCCGGCTGTCATCGCTCAGATCACCTCGTCGTCTCACCACCATCTTAGTTACGTACACCGTACGTAGTGAGGTACGGTGTCGCGTATGACGACTACGTACGCTGTACTTAGTGAGGGTCTGGAGAAGAACTACGGGCAGGTCCATGCCCTGCGCGGACTCGACCTCGCCGTGCCCGAGGGCACGGTCTGCGGCCTCCTGGGCCCCAACGGCGCGGGCAAGACCACCGCCGTCCGGATCCTCACCACCCTCACCGCCCCCACCGGCGGCCGCGCCCTCGTGGCCGGTCACGACGTCACCCGCGCACCCGCGGCCGTCCGCCGCGCCATCGGGGTCACCGGCCAGTACGCCTCCGTCGACGGGGACCTGACGGGCCGCGAGAACCTGCGGCTCTTCGCCCGCCTCGCCGGACTGCGCGGCTCCGCGGGCCGGGACCGCGCCGACGGGCTGCTGGAGCGCTTCGGCCTCGGCGAGGCGGCGGACCGGGTGGCGGGCACCTGGTCGGGGGGCATGAAGCGGCGCCTGGACCTGGCCGCCGGGCTGATCACCCGCCCCCGGGTGCTCTTCCTCGACGAACCGACGACCGGCCTCGACCCGGCGGCCCGGGAACACATCTGGACCGCGGTGCGGGCACTCGCCGACGAGGGCACCACCGTGCTGCTGACCACCCAGTACCTGGAGGAGGCCGACCGGCTCGCCGACGACATCGCGGTCGTCGACCGGGGCCGGGCCGTCGCGCACGGCACGCCCGGCGACCTCAAGGGCCGGATCGGTGCCCACGCCGAGGTCACGGTCCCCGCACGCGAGGACCTCGCGGGCGCCGCCGCCGTACTGGACCGGCTCACCGGGGGCCGGCCGGTGCTCGACGAGGAGCGGCTGACGGTCGGCGTCACCGTGCTCGACTCCGGGCTCACCCTGCCGCGGATCATCCGCGAACTCGACACCCGCGGGGTCGCGGTCACCGACGCGAGCCTGCGCCCGCCCACCCTGGACGAGGTGTTCCTGCGCCTCACCCGGATCCCCGCACCGCACAAGGAGAACGCGGCATGAGCACCCTGCTGTCCGACGGCGCGGCCGTCCTCACCCGCCAGCTCCAAAAAGCCCGACACGCGCCCGCGCTGCTGATCCTCACCCAGACCATGCCGATCACCATGCTGCTGTTCTTCGGCTACGTCTTCGGCAGCGCGCTCGCCATGCCGGGCGCCGAGTACCGGGAGTTCCTGGTTCCCGGGCTGCTCGCCGCGACCGCCGCCAACGGGTTGATGACCGGCCTGTTCACCGCCGCGCAGGACGCCCACCGCGGGGTGATGGACCGGTTCCGGACGCTCCCGATGAGCCGGAGCGCCGTACCGCTCGGGCAGACCGGCGCGGATGTGCTCACCACCGCGGTCTCCATGGTGCCGCTGATGCTGGTGGGTCTGGCGATGGGCTGGCGCATCGAGAACGGCCTGCCGGGCGCGCTGGCGGCCCTCGGCCTGCTGCTGCTGTTCCGCTTCGCCACCGCGTGGGTCGGGACGTATCTCGGCCTGCTCAGCAAGAGCGAGGAGGCGGCCGGCCAGCTCGGCGGCGCCACCTTCGTGCTGCCGATGCTGTCCAGCGCGTACCTGCCGACGGCGGGGCTCCCCGGCTGGCTGCGTACGGTCGCCGAGTGGAACCCGATCAGCGCCGTCGCCACCGCCGTGCGCGAGCTGTGCGGAAACGCCGGGGCCGAGGCCGAGGCGGGCGCCGCCTGGCCCGCCGCACACCCGGTCGCCGGAGCCCTCGTGTGGTCGCTCGTCCTCCTCGCGCTCTTCGCACCGCTGGCCACGCGCCGGTTCGCACGCGGCCTCACCGCCTAGCCTCCGAAGAGCGGGGGGTGACAGGACGGGGCCCGACGGGATAGGCATCGGTGCCATGGACACCGAAAGCGCAGCTCCCCCGCCCGAGCCCCTCCCCCTCGCCGGCATCACCGTCGTCGCCGTCGAACAGGCCGTCTCGGCCCCCTTCGCCACCCGCCAGCTCGCCGACCTCGGCGCCCGGGTGATCAAGGTCGAGCGCCCCGACGGCGGCGACTTCGCGCGCGGCTACGACACCACCGCGCACGGCCTCGCCTCGCACTTCGTGTGGGCCAACCGCGGCAAGGAGTCGCTCGCGCTCGACCTGAAGGACCCGCGCGGCCTGGAGGTCCTGCACGGACTGCTGGCCGGCGCCGACGTGTTCGTGCAGAACCTCGCGCAGGGCGCGGCGGCCCGGCTCGGGCTCGATTCGGCCGCGCTGTGCGCCCGCTACCCGCGGCTGGTCGCCGTGGACGTCTCCGGCTACGGCGCCGAAGGCCCGTACGCCCACAAGCGCGCCTACGACATGCTCGTGCAGTGCGAGACGGGCCTGGTCTCGGTCACCGGCACTCCGGAGCAGCCCGTCAAGGCGGGGATCCCGGCGGCCGACATCGCGGCGGCCATGTACGCCTTCTCGGGGGTGCTCGCGGCCCTGCTGCGCCGCGGTGTCACCGGGCGCGGGGGCCGGGTGGAGGTGTCCATGCTGGACGCGCTCGCCGAGTGGATGGGGCATCCGCTGCACCACACGATGCACGGCGGCGAGCAGCCCGTACGGACGGGTCTCGCCCACGCGGTGATCGCGCCGTACGACTCCTACGCGACGGCCGACGGCGACCGGGTCCTGTTGTCGGTGCAGAACGACCGGGAGTGGCGGCGGCTCGCGCAACAGGTGCTGGAGCGGCCCGAGTTGGCGGAGGATCCCGGATACGCGACGAACGCGGCCCGCACCGGCAACCGGGAGAAGACGGACGCGGTGGTGGCGCGGGCCCTGGGCCGGCTGGGCGCGGACGAGGCGATCGGGCGGCTGGAGGCGGCGGGCATCGCCTGCGCGCGGCTGAACTCGGTGGCCCAGCTGGCCGGCCACCCGCAGCTGGCGGCCCGCGACCGCTGGCGGGAGGTGGGATCACCGGCCGGTCCGCTGCGGGCCCTGCTCCCGCCGATCGGACTGCCGGGCGGCGCGGGACCGCACATGGGTGCGGTGCCCGCGCTGGGTGAACACACCGAGACCCTGCTGCGCGCCCTGGGGATGACGGACGCACAGATCTCGGAACTGCGCCGGGAGGGTGTCGTGGCGTAGGGCCGGGGAGCCGGAGCCGAGCCGAAGGGAAGGCCGCGGGACGGAGACTGTTACGAGCGGCGGCTGCCGAAGAGCGTGCGACGCAGACGGCGCAGCGGCGCGAAGAGCGAGACGCGCGCGCTCCGGCTCCGCAGGCGGTGCGTGTGGTCGCGGGACGTGAGCTCGCGCATCAGCAGGGTCGCCTCGGCCGTCTCCCGGTGCGGGACGGCAGGTCCGCCCAGCACGGCGAGATGGCGGTCGAGGCGCGAGCTGGTCGCACCGCTGCCGCAGGTGATGGCAGGCACGCGGGGCGGCCTGCTGCGCATTGCTATCTGTTCCATGTTCTCTCCCCACCCGTACGAGGGCACCCGGCCCGGGCAGGTTAACCCTATCGTCCCCGCGTCGCCCTCGGGTATCCCGGTGGTGTGAATTACCCCTATGAGTACGGGGAGTTGACGATTACTCAGCGCAGTTGCCAGTTACTCTCCGCACAGGCGCGCCGATTTCGGCGGGCCTGTCCGCGAGTCACGTCACGACGGGGGCCGCTTCGGGCACACTGCGCTAACTTGGAGTGATCGCCTGGTGACCCGTGGGGGCTCGTGTGAGTCGGAATGTGGCCGGTGTGGACGGGGAATCGAGCCCCGATCGTGTCATCGCGGGCCGTTACCGCCTGTTGGATCCCCTCGGCCGGGGCGGAATGGGCATCGTGTGGCGGGCCCGGGACGAGGTGCTGGCCCGCGAGGTCGCCGTCAAGGAGGTGCGGGCGCCCGCCGGGCTGGAGCCCGCCGAACTCCAGCGGATGTACCGGCGGCTGGAGCGGGAGGCCTGGGCCGCGGCCCGGGTGTCGCACCGGGGGGTCGTCACGGTCTACGACGTGGCCTCCGAGGACGGCCGGCCCTGGATCGTGATGGAGCTGGTGCGCGGGCTCTCGCTGGCCGACGTACTGGAGGCCGAGGGGCCGATGTCCCCTCAGCGCGCGGCGCACCTCGGGGAGCAGGTGCTGGCCGCGCTGCGCTCGGCGCACGAGGCGGGGGTGCTGCACCGGGACGTGAAGCCCGCGAACGTGCTGATCGCCAACGACGGCCGGGTGGTGCTGAGCGACTTCGGGATCGCGAGCCTGGAGGGCTCCTCCGCGATCACCATGACGGGCGAGGTGGTCGGCTCCCCCGAATTCCTCGCACCGGAGCGGGCGTTGGGGCGCGAGCCGGGGCCGGAGTCGGATCTGTGGTCGCTCGGGATCATGCTGTACGCGGCCGTGGAGGGGGTCTCGCCGTTCCGGCAGGAGACGCCGGTGGACACCCTGCGGGCGGTGGTGGACGCGCCGTTGCCGCCGGCGCGCCGGGCCGGGCCGCTGGAGCCCGTACTGGAGGGGCTGCTGCGGAAGGACCCGGCCGAGCGGCTCCCCGCGGCGGAGGCGGCCCGGATGCTGCGGGTGGTGGGCGCGGGCGGCGCCGTACGGGCCTCGGGAGGGCCGGTGTCGGGGCCGGCCGCGCCGACGGCCGTCGCGCAGCACCACCGGCGGGACCACGGCCGGGAGGCGCGGCCCGTACCGCACGGCGGGCCGGACCGCGGGCCGTACGGGGAACTCACGCCGCCGATGGCCGCGGCCGCTCCCGGGCAGGCGCGGCGCGAGGGCCGGGCCGGGGCGGTGCTCACCGTCGGGATCGTGGTGGTGCTGGTGGCGCTGGCCGTGCTGGGCTGGCTGCTGCTGAAGGACCTCGGGCAGAAGGAGGGCGGCGGCGGAGCCGGGCCGGCGGGCTCGACCGCCACCGCCGGGCCCGCCACCACCCCGGCCTCCGCTCCCCCGTCCCCCTCGGCCCCGCCCTCCGCTTCGGCTTCGGCTTCGACTTCCGCCGGACCGGAGCAGCACGTCTCGGTGTACGTGGACACCGTGCGCGCCTCGTACAGCGGCAGCTGCCCGCCGCCCGCGGAGCGTGCGCCCTCCTTCACCGCCACGGTGGAGGTGGAGCGGCTTCCGGTCCGGCTGGCGTACCGGTGGGCCACGCGCAGCGGGCAGACCTCCGGTCCCGGCTGGCAGTTCCTCTCGTACGAGGAGGGCGGGCCGAGGAGCCGGCGGCTGGAGCACACCGAGCTGACGCACGCGCCGGGCGGGGGGTACGAGGACGCGGTCCGGCTGGAGGTGCGGGGACCGGCCGATGTGGCCACGCAGTGGGTCGCCACCTCCGTGACGTGCGAGGAGGGGGCCCCGACGAGCGGGGCCCCCTCCCCTGGCGCGAGCACGTCACCGAGTCCGCAGGACGAGCCGACGGCGGAACCGTCCGCCGGTGCCTAGCAGGTCAGGCGGCGTTGGTGAAGACGGGCAGGTAGCCGCCGGACTGTCCGGCGGCGGTGGGGTGGTAGGACTCGCCGATGTTGAGCCAGTTGACGCTGTGCAGCCACGGGCTGCCGGAGCAGATCTCGTGGCCCGTGAAGGCTCCGGCGACGGAGGCGAAGGCGAACCCGTGGTCGGCGGCGCGCTTGGCGATGGCGGCGTTGAGGTGGTCGGCCGCGCCGTTGATGGCGGCGCGCTCGCCCTCGGTCAGGCCGGTGGTGCAGGTGCCGTTCAGCTTGTAGAAGCGGGGATAGCCGAGGACGACGACGCGGGCGTTCGGGGAGCGGCTCTCGATGGCGTTGTAGACCTGGTCGAGGCGGGCGGGGAGGGTGGAGTTCACGTACGCCTTGGCCTCGTTGACGCGGCTGACGCAGGTGGCCTCCGACTGGAGCACACAGGTCGTCATGACGTCGGAGAATCCGGCGTCGTTGCCGCCGATGGTGATGCTGACCAGGTCGGTGCCGGAGTTCAGCGGGGCGAGCTGGCCGGCGAGCACGTCGTTCGTGCGGGCGCCGGAGCATGCGACGAAGGAGAAGGTCTGCGGAGCATGGGACGCGGCCCACAGGGCCGGATAGGCACGGGGGGTGCGCTTGCAGGCGCCGCTCCCGCTGTCGTAGTTGCCGGCGCCGACGCCGGAGGAGTAGGAGTCGCCGAGGGCGACGTATCCGAAGTCGGCCTGGGGGGCGGCCGCCGCCTGGCCCGCCCCGAACAGGGCGGCGCCGGCGGCCAGTAACAGGGTGGAGGCGAGCGCGGCGAAACGTGGCATCTTCATGCTCATGTGTGCGGCTCCTTGTGGGGGTTACTCCTGAGTCCGTGGTACAAGGAGCCGGGGATGGCTGGAAGTGTTCATGCCAAGAATTTTCGGCGCAGAGTTGCTGGCCGAATCTTCACCGCCGAAGTGTTTGAAGAAGCACCCCGGCCACTGGATCCGGCGAAACACGGGTGCACGGGGGCACGGTGTGCCGGATCATGGGCGCCATGCCAGCCAACCCGCATGACGCGCTGCCGATCCGGCTCAATGTCGACGACAGCGATTCGCCGTCGGACGTCGTCGATGCGCTGTTCCTCGGCCGGTTCGCGTCCGGCGAGCAGCCGTTCTCGCACAGCGTGTCGATCGACCGGGTCAGGCCGGGCGCCGGCCTGCTGCCGCCCGAGGCCAGCGTGCTGCGCTCGGCGCGCGACAGCGACCGCAGCGCCACGCTCGCCGAGGGCGAGGGCTGGACCATGCTCGTCTCCCGGTGGAGCCGGGGCGCGGACGTCACGGTGACGGCGGTCAGCGACGAGCTCGCCGCCGGGGTGCTCAGCCGGGCCACGGAAGGGGCGCAGGACGACCCCGAACCGCAGCCGGAGAACGTCACGATGGGGTTCTGGTACGTCTCCCCGCGCCGCGGCCCGTACCGGACGACCCGCCAGATCGCGGCCGGCACCTGGGCGGAGGTCCGGCCCAACTACACGGCGGCGGTCGCCGGGGCGATGGACCGGCTGATGAAGGTGACCCCGGACGACATCGCGGGCCGGCTGCTCCTGCTGCACGGCCCGCCGGGCACGGGCAAGACCTCGGCGCTGCGCACGCTGGCCCGGTCCTGGCGGGACTGGTGCCAGGTGGACTGCGTACTGGACCCGGAGCGGCTGTTCAACGACGTGGGCTACCTGATGGACATCGCGATCGGCGAGGAGGAGGGCACGGCCAAGGGCCGCTGGCGGCTGCTGCTCCTGGAGGACTGCGACGAGCTGATCCGCGGCGAGGCGCGGCACACGGCGGGCCAGGCCCTCTCCCGGCTGCTGAACCTGACGGACGGTCTGCTGGGTCAGGGCCGCAACGTCCTGGTCGGCGTCACGACGAACGAGGACCTCGAACGGCTCCACCCGGCGGTGGTCCGGCCGGGGCGCTGCCTGGCCCGCATCGAGGTGGGCCGGCTGACCCATCGCGAGGCGGTGGACTGGCTGGGCACGGACGAGGGCGTGTCCCGCGAGGGCGCGAGCCTGGCCGAACTCTTCGCCCTCCGGCGGGGCACGGGCCCGGCGGCGGTCCTCCCACCCCAGCCCCACACCTCAGAGGCGGGCCTCTACCTGTAACCGGCCCCGGACCGGAACCCCGGCACTCCAGCCCCGCCGCCACCCCCAGCCCCGCCGGCGTTTGCGGCGCGGGGTCCGGGGCGGAGCCCCGATCTCTGAGCCCCGCCGGCGTTTGAGGCGCGGGGTCCGGGGCGGAGCCCCGATCTCTGAGCCCCGTCGGCGTTTGAGGCGGGGGGACCGGACCGGAACCCCGGCACTCCAGCCCCGGCGGCGCTTGAGGCGCGGGGCTGGGCGGAGCCCGGGGCGGCGGGCCGGGGCGCGGGGGCCGGGGCGCGGGGGCTAGTCGGTGGTGTAGCGGGCCCGCAGGGCTTCGGTGGCGGCGGCCAGCGCCTCGGCCTCCGTCAGCCCCAGCCTCCGCACCCGCTCCGCGAACGCCTGCGCGGCGGCCACTGCCTCGCGCGACTCCCCCTCCCCCGCGGCGACGAACGTCCCGTTCCGGCCCCGCGTCTCGATCACCCCGTCCGCCTCGAGCGCCCGGTACGCCTTCGCCACCGTGTTGGCCGCGAGGCCCAGCTCCTCCGCCAGCCCCCGTACCGTCGGCAGTTTGTAGCCCGCCGGCAGCCTGCCCGACCGGGCCCGGTCGGCGATCTGCGCGCGCAGCTGTTCGTACGGCGCGGCCGAGCCCGCCGCCGCGTTGATGGTGATCTTCAGGTTCGTCGAGGTCACGGGCCCGATTGTCCCCCATCGCCGCCCGCCGCCGGATAATTGGGAGGCGCCCGGCGCGCGTCCGCCCGTAGCGTCGGCCCCATGACCGTTCTGATCCGCGACCTCCGCCCGAACGACCCCGCGGACGCGGAGTCCGTCGTACGGGTTCGCCGCGCGGCCCTGCCCTTCCTGATCACCACCGCCGAGGGCGTCGCCTTCGAGGCCGACTCGGCCCATCCGGACGCGCACTTCCGCCTCCTCCTCGCACACACCGCCGACGGGCACGTCATCGGCACCGCCCAGGTCGGCATCGCCCACGACAGCCCCGAGCCGGGCCAGTCGTACGTCAACGCCTACGTCGACCCGGCCCACCGCGGCCTCGGCGCCGGCAGCCTGCTGCTGCGCACGGCCGAGGCGCACCTCGCCTCCCACGGCGCGGTGGATACGTACGCCTGGGTCCTCGACGGCCCGGCCCACCGCGCCTTCGCCGAGCGCCGCGGCTACCGTCCCAGCCGGTCCGCGCACTTCCTGCGCCTGGACCTGGCGGCGGGCACCCTGCCCCCGCTGCCGCAGACCCTCCCGGCCGGGGTCGAGCTGCGCCCCGCCACGGCCTTCGCCGCCGACCCGCGCCCGCTCTTCGAGGCCGACGCGGAGACGACCGCCGACGAACCCGGCGACGTGGCCGTCGAGTTCGACGACTACGAGGAGTGGCTCGCGCACACCTGGCGCAGCCCGGACCTCGACAAGGAGCTGACCACCGTCGTCCTCGTCGACGGCGTGGTGGCGGCCTTCACCGCGGCCCGGACCGACGGCGCCACCCGCTACGCCACGGCGATGACCGGCACCCGCCGGGCCTTCCGCGGCCGGGGCCTGGCCAAGCTCGCCAAGACGGACTCGCTGCGCCGGGCCCGCGCGGCCGGGTACACCGAGGCGTTCACCGGCAACGACGCGGGCAACGAGCCGATGCTCGCCGTCAACAAGTGGTTCGGCTACGAGATCTGCGCGAGCGAGACGCGCTACACGAGGAAACTGGAGACAGCGTGACCGAGCAGCTGACCGTCGTTCTGACCAAGGCCGGCCGGACCAGGATCCGCTACCCGGCGGCGCGGGTCGCCGACGACGGCGACCGGATCTCGGTACGGGCCCCCTGGGCGGCCGAGGGCGTGCGCGACTTCGGCTTCGTGCGCTTCGAGCCGGGCGACGTGTTCGTCGAGCACTTCTGGCGGACCCGCTGGTACGCGGTCAAGGAGGTGTGGAGCGGCGACGGCGTCCTGAAGGGCTGGTACTGCGACGTCACCCGCCCGGCCCTGGTCCGCAGCGGAGAGATCCTCGTGGAGGACCTGGACCTCGACCTGTGGGTCTCGGCGGACGGCTCCTCCGTACTGCGGCTGGACGAGGACGAGTTCGCCGAGAGCGGCCTGACCACGAGCGACCCGGAGGCCGCCGCCCAGGCCATCCGCGCCCTCGACGCCCTGGACGACCAGGCCAGAACCCCCGCGGGCCTCCCCGCGCTCCTCGCCTGAGGGGCACGGCCAGGCCGGGGATGGGGTTTCTGTAGGTCCCGCTTAGCGCTTCCTTAAGCGGAGCCTAAGGATCACCTCGTGGGGGCCTATCCGGGAGAAACCGGGGGCCTGCGGGGCTAGTTTGGCGGGGCCAGGACAGGAAGGGCCCGATGTGGCGCCGCCGGGGGGCGGCGCCGCAGGGCCCGATTCCGGTTCCGCTGGCGCGCCCCTGCCTTGTGCCCGAAGGAGATCCACCATGTCCGCACGCCGCCGTACCGTGACGCTGCTCCGTATCGCCTCCGCCGGCCTCGCGCCGCTCGCGGTCGCCGCGTACGCCGCCGCTCCCGCGGTCGCCCACGGCTCGATGACGGACCCCGTCAGCCGGGTCGCGGCGTGCTACGCGGAGGGCCCGGAGTCCCCGCGGTCCGGGGCGTGCAAGGCGGCGGTCGCGGCGAGCGGGGCGCAGGCGTTCTACGACTGGAACGCGGTGAACATCGCCAACGCGGCCGGCAACCACCGGTCGCTGATCCCCAACGGCCAACTCTGCTCGGCGGGCAACGACAAGTACCAGGGCCTGGACCTGGCGCGCGCCGACTGGCCGGCGAGCCCGATGAAGGCGGGCGCGCACACCTTCCGCTACAAGGGGACGGCCCCCCACCGGGGTTCCTTCGAGCTGTACGTGACGAAGGACGGGTACGACCCGGCGAAGCCGCTGGCGTGGTCGGACCTGGAGCCCGCCCCGTTCGCGAAGGTCACGGACCCGGGGATGCGGAACGGCGACTACGTGTTCTCCGGGACCGTCCCCAACAAGTCCGGCCGCCACCTGATCTACAGCATCTGGCAGCGCTCGGACAGCCCGGAGGCCTTCTACACCTGCTCCGACGTGGTCTTCGGGAAGGACAACGGCGGTTCGGCCCCCAAGCCGAGCGGCAAGCCCAGCAGCAAGCCGAGCGCCAAGCCCAGCGACGCCGCCACGCCGTCCGAGGCGCCCACCGAGGCCCCCTCGGCCCCGACGGACCAGCAGATCGCCGACGGCTCCGGCAAGTCCAGCGTGGAGCACAACGGCCACGGCGACAACGACCCGAAGACGAACGGGAACGCGGCCGCGGCCGCGGCCCCGGTGTCCTCGATCCCGGCTCAGGCCCCGGCTCCGCAGGGCGGGAACCTCGCGGAGACGGGCGGCAGCAGCGCCACCCCCGCGATCGCGATCGGTGGCGCCGGTGTGCTGGCCACGGGTGCGGCCGTGCTGTTCGCTCTGGCCCGCCGTCGTGCGGCGACGGGCCGGCACGGCCGCTAGTGCTGTGACCGGGAAGGTTCGCCGGGTTGTTCCTGGTGCTGGTTGGAAATGAGTTCTCCAAGCAGCGTGGGGAGGCGGGATGGCGAAACCGGTCCGGGTTCGCGGGCTGACGGAGCAGGAGGGCCAGAAACTCCAGCACATCGTCCGGCGGGGCAGCACGAGTTCAGTGCGGTTTCGGCGGGCGATGATGCTGCTGGCTTCGGCCGGCGGCAGCACGGTCCCGGTCATAGGCCGCCTGGTCCAGGCGGACGAGGACACCGTCCGCGATGTGATCCACACGTTCAACGAGATCGGGCTCGCATGCCTGAACCCTCGGTGGGCGGGAGGCCGTCCCCGCCTTCTCGATCGTGACGACGAGGACTTCGTCGTCCAGACGGCCACTACTCGTCCGACCGTGCTGGGCAAGCCCTTCACCCGCTGGTCGATCCGAAAGCTCGCCGATCACCTGCGCAGGAACACTGCCCGGCCCGTCCGGATCGGCCGGGAGGCACTGCGGTGCTTACTGGCCCGCCGCGGGATCTCCTTCCAGCGCACGAAGACCTGGAAGGAGTCCCCGGATGAGGCCTTCGACGCGAAGCTCGCCCGGATCGAGTACGCGATCAACGAGCGGCCGGACCGCACGTTCGCGTTCGACGAGTTCGGGCCTTTGGGCATTCGCCCCACCGCTGGCTCCTGCTGGGCCGGGCAGACCCGGCCCGACCGCCTGCCGGCCACCTATCGGCGCACCCACGGAATCACCTACTTCCACGGCTGCTACTCGGTCGGCGACGACCAGATGTGGGGGATCAACCGGCGCCGCAAGGGCATCGACCACACCTGGACCGCGTTGAGAACGATCCGTGCCGCCCGCCCGGACGGCGCCCCGATCTACGTGATCCTCGACAACCTCTCCGCCCACCTCAACTGGAAAATCCGCAGGTGGGCGGCTCGCAACAAGGTCGAGCTGTGCTTCACCCCGACCTACGCTTCCTGGGCCAACCCGATCGAAGCCCACTTCGGACCGCTACGGCAGTTCACCCTGGCCAACTCGAACCACCCCAACCACACCGTCCAGACCCGGGCCCTGCACGCCTACCTGCGCTGGCGCAACAAGAACGCCCGCCATCCCGACGTCCTTGCCGCCCAACGACGCGAACGCGCCCGAATCCGCAGCGAAAGAGGTATCCGCTGGGGCGGCAGACCCCTACCCTCCGCGGCCTGACCGCTCAACCCGGCGAACCTTCCCGGTCACAGCACTAGGTCATACGGTCGGACAAGCCGCGGGCCGCGTGTGCGTCAGTCGAAGACCGATGCGCACGTGGTCCGTTCGGCGTGCGCGGGATCGAGGGCGTTCAGGGCCTCGTGCCAGGCGATCCGGTCGGTGAGCCCGATGGCGACGTGCTCCGAGAAGTCCAGGGCGCACAGGTCCTGCAGGACGACGTTCTTGACGTTCGCCCCCTCCAGGAACCCGCTGCGGTAGGGCGTGACCACCTGGTCGTACTGGGTGGCGATGACCGTGTACTGCACCCCGGGCACGGTGTCCCCGCCCGCGTTGAGCTTCTGCAGGAAGGCGGATCCGGCGATCTGGTCGGCGAGGCCCGGGGTCGCGGTGCTGACCAGGTGCTCGGCCCCGGGGAAGTACGGGAGGAGCTTGGTGAAGCCGAGCAGGGTGGTGCCGTGGTTGTCGGGGGCGAGCCCGACCAGCGCGTTGACCTTCTCGGCGCCGCCGAGGAACTTCAGGTAGTAGCGCGGCATCATGCCGCCCTGCGAGTGCCCGATGATGTCGGTCTCGGCGGAGCCGGTGGCGGCGAGCACCCTGTCGACGAAGACGTCGAGCTGTTCGGCGGACTTGTCGACGGGCCCGAGCCCGTGGAAGAAGGGCACGCCGGGCAGTTGCCCGTAGTCGAGCGAGTAGACGCAGTAGCCGCGGTGCACGAGGTACGGCGCGAGGCCGAGCCAGTTGTCCACGGAGTTGCCGAAGGTCCCGTGCACGAGGACGACGGGGCGCGGATGCGCGGCGGACGGTTTGCAGGACCAGTTGTTCCAGCCGCTGCTGGGGGCGGACGCGGCCTGGGCGGCGCCGGTGGGGGCGACGAGTGCGGCGGCGGTGAGGACGAGGACGGCCAGCGGGCGGAGCAGGCGTCTCCAGGGCAGCATCGGGTGATCTCCTTGCGGGTCGGCTCAAGGGGATGAGGCGTGGGGGTTCGTCCCGTGATCCGGATCACAAAGGGGCGCTGCTGCCGCCAAATTACGGGTGAGTAGCAAGACAGGGAAGTTACGCGTCGGTAAAAACTCGCGGGTCGTGCGGTGTTCGACCGTCGCTCAGGCCGCGAGCGTGCCTCGGGCGATGGCGTGCGGCCCGAACCGGGCGCGGACGCGGTCCGTGACGGCCTCCAGGCGGCGGGCCTTCTCGTCCTCGGGGTCCAGGCTGAGCTGCCGCGCGGCCCGTTCGGCCGGGGTCAGCCCCTCCGCGCGCAGGGACAGGGCGCGGACGCGGGCCCGCTGCAGGCCGAGGCCCTCGTAGAGGGCGTAGGCCGTGGCGGTCAAGGTGGCGGAGTGCGCGGTGGGCTCGGTGAGGGTGCGGGTCCGGGTGAGCGTGGTGCGGTCGGCGCAGCGGACGGTGAGCGAGAGGGTGCGGCAGACCTGGCCCCGGCCCCCTTCTTGTGTACGAAGCGTACGGAGCTTCGTGCCGAGCTCGTCGGCCAGCGAGAGCAGGGCCCGCCGGTGCCGTGCGGGATCCAGCTCGTCCCGGTCGAAGGCGCGCTCGGCGGCGAGGGCGTGGGCGGCCGCGCCGGGCCGGACGGGGGTCCGGTCGATGCCGAGGGCGCGCTCCTGCACCTCGCGGCCGAGGCGGGCGCCGAGGATCCGCCGCAGGGCGGCGGGCGGGGCGGCGGCGACCCGGCCGACGGAGTCGAGGCCGTAGGAGCACAGGGTGCGGGCGGCCTTGGGGCCGACTCCGTCGAGGGCGGTGACGGGCTTGCGGGCCAGGAACGCGCGGACGGCGGCGGGATCGTCGGGGATCACCAGGGTCCCCCCGGGCGGAGCCTCGCGGGCCGCCGCCCGGGCCAGCATCGGGTTGCCGGCCACGCCGACGGTGCAGTCCACGCCGTGCAGGGCGAGGGCCCGCACCCGGATCACGGCGGCCAGCCGGTCGGCGTCGCAGCCGAAGTAGCGCAGCGCGGCCCGGACATCGGCGAGGGCCCCGTCGGGCGGCAGGGCCTGCACGGCCGGGGTGATACCGCCGAGCAGCGCCAGCACCCCGGCATACTCCGGCCCTCCGACCGGCCCCCCGCCGGCGGCCCCCATCCGCAGACAAACCACAACTCCACCGGAGCCCACGCCCGCACCGGAAGCCACGCCCGCACCGGAAGCCACACCGGGGCTGGAAGCCGCGCCCGCACGGGAAGCCCAGCCCGCAGCCGCGGCCCAGCCCGCCTCGGGTACCGTGCCCGCGCCCGAAGCCACACCCGGACCGGGAGCCACGCCCCCGCGGGAGGCCCAGCCCGCAGCCGCGGCCCAGCCCGTCTCGGGTACCGTGCCCGCGCCCGAAGCCACACCCGGACCGGGGCCCGGGCCCGCAGCCCGGCCCGCAGGCGCGCCCGCGCCCGCCGCCGTGCCCGCCGCCGTGTTCATCCCGGGCTCCCCGGGCTGGAGTGCCACAGCTTGCGGCCGGTGGCGGGGCCGGTGCCCGGGGGCTGGAGGTCGGCCCACGGGTTCATCTCGTACCCCGTGGACATGCGGATCCGGCGGCCGGGGCCCGCCGGGGCCGCGGCCCCGGCGTCGCCGCCCTCACGCCCCGCCCCGGCGTCGCCGCCCCCGGCCCCGGTGTCGCCGGAGGCCAGACGGGTCGCGACCGCCTCCAGGCCGCCTGCCGTGCGCAGTTCCACCAGTTCCGCCAGGTTCCACGCCGCCGCCCCGACCACGCTCAGGCTCTGCGGGCCCCGCCGCTGCACGACGCCCCGTACCAGCAGCAGGAAGGAGTGGAAGACGGTGTGCGCGTACCGCTCGTGACTGTCGTCGAAGAAGGCCAGGTCGACCAGGCCCGTCCCGTCGTCCAGCGTCGTGAAGATGACCCGCTTCCCGGACCGGATCGGCGGGGTCTGGGTGGCCGCCTTGGCCCCGGCCACCAGGACCGTCTGCCCGTGCCCGGCCTCGCGCAGCCGCCGCGCCGGGATCACCCCCAGCTCGGCCAGGAAGGCGTGGTGGTCCGCCATCAGGTGCCGCGAGGCGTCCATGCCGAGGACGCCCAGCTCGGCGCTGAGCCGTTCCGCGTCGGTCAGGTCCGGCAGCCCGACCGAGGCCGTGGACCGACCTCCCTCCAGGGGGAGTTGGGGGCCGCGCACCAGGCCCCGCACGCCGGCCGCCCGCTGTGCGCCGTGCAGCTCCGTCAAGTGCAGGAGCAGATCGCGCCGGTTGGCGCCGAACGCGTCCAACGCCCCCACCTGCGCCAGCCGTTCGGCCACCGGCCGGCCCGGGTGCGCCCGGTCCCAGAAGTCACGCAGGGAGGCGTACGGCTGCCCGGCCTCGATCCGGCCCGCCTCGGCCTCGCTGATGCCGTGGACGTCGGACAGCCCGAGCCGCAGCCCCCACGCACTGGCCGCACCCGCATCGGACACCAGTTCGATCCGATGGGCGGCCGCGGACCGGTTCACGTCCAGCGGCAGCACCGGCACGCCACGCCGCCGCGCGTCCGCCAGCAGCAGCCGCTTCGGGTACATCCCCGGGTCGTGGGTCAGCAGCCCCGCGTAGAAGGCCGCCGGGTGGTGCGCCTTCAGCCACGCCGACTGGTACGTGGGCACCGCGAAGGCCACCGCGTGCGCCTTGCAGAAGCCGTACGAGCCGAAGGCCTCCACGATCTCCCAGGTCCGGGCGATCACCTCCGCCGGGTAGCCGCGCTCGCCGGCCTTCGCCGCGAACCAGACCTTGATCCGCCCCTGCGACTCCGGATCGGACAGCCCGCGCCGCACCCGGTCCGCCTCGTCCCGCCCGCAGCCGGTCATGACGTGCACGATCTCGATGATCTGCTCGTGGAAGACCACCACCCCGTACGTCTCGCGCAGCGCCTCCGCCAGGTCCGGGTGCGGGAAGCGCACCGGCGCCCGCCCGTGCCGGGCCTCGATGAACGGCCGCACCATGTCCGCGGCCACCGGCCCCGGCCGGAACAGCGAGATGTCCACCACCAGGTCCTGGAAGGTCGACGGCTGGAGCCGCCCCACCAGGTCGCGCTGGCCCGGGGATTCGATCTGGAAGCAGCCCAGCGTCTCGGCCGACCGGATCAGCTCGTACGTGGCCCGGTCCCCCGGCGGCACCTGCGCCGGGTCGTCCAGGTCGAGCTCGCGGCCGGTGCCGCGCCGGATCTCGGCGACCGCGTGCGCCATCGCGGACTGCATCCGTACGCCGAGCACGTCGAGCTTGAGCAGCCCGAGCTCCTCCACGTCGTCCTTGTCGAACTGGGACATGGGGAACCCCTCGCCGCTGGTGGGCACCACCGGTGTACGGGCGAGCAGGGAGGCGTCGGAGAGCAGCACCCCGCACGGGTGCATGGCGATCCCGCGCGGCAGCGCGTCGAGCGATTCGACGAGCTCCCACAGCCGCCCGTACGACTCCCCGCGTACGTCGCGCAGTTCGGGAAGCTCCCGCAGCGCGGCGCGGGCGTCGCGCGCCCGGATGTGCGGGAAGGCCTTGGCGAGCCGGTCGGTGACGGCCGGGTCCATGGACAGGGCGGCGCCGACGTCGCGGATGGCGTGCCGGACCCGGTAGGTCTCGGGCATGGAGACGGTGGCGACGCGCTCGGCGCCGAACCGGTCGATGATCCGCCGGTAGACCTCCAGCCGGCGGGCGGACTCCACGTCGATGTCGATGTCGGGCAGGACCCGCCGGCGCTTGGACAGGAAGCGCTCCATCAGCAGGCCCTGCTCGACGGGGTCGGCGTGCGCGATGCCGAGCAGGTGGTTGACGAGGGAGCCGGCGCCGGACCCGCGGGCGGCCACACGGATGCCCATCTCCCGTACGTCGTCCACTACTCGAGCGACCGTCAGGAAGTACGAGGCGTAGCCGTGGTAGGCGATGATGTCGAGCTCGTGGTGCATCCGCCGCCAGTACGCCGGGTCGTCCGCGTAGCCGCGCAGCACCATGCCCGCCGAGGCGCGGGAGGTGAGGACCCGCTGGGCGCTGCGGTGGGCGGCGCCGACGAGGCCGGCCTCGGGGAAGTGCACGGATCCCATGCCGAGGTCGTCCTCGGGATCCACCGCGCAGGCCTCGGCGGTGTGCCGGGTCTCGGCGAGGAGGCGCCGCGCGTCGGCGGGGCGCAGGCCGGCGGCCCGGGCGATCCGGTCGGCGGCGTCGGCCATGGCGGCCGGGGCCTTGAGCCAGCGTTCGCCGCTGTCGAGGGGACCGCGGGGGTCGATGGGTACCAGGCGGCGGGCCGCGTCGAGGATGTCGGCGACCGGCCCCTGGCCGGGGTCGGCGTAGCGGACGGCATTGGTCAGCACCGCCGGGACGCCCTGTTCGGCGGCGAAGCCGACGGTACGGGCGGCCAGTCGGAGCGAGCCGGGTCCGGTACCGGTGCGGCCGTGGTGGACGGCCTCCAGGCGCAGGGAGTCGCCGAAGACCTCCCGCCAGGGTGCGAGCAGCCGGGCGGCCCGGTCGGGGCGGCCCGCGGCGAGCGCCCGCCCCACTTCGGAACTCGGCCCGAGCAGCACGAAGACGCCCTCTCCGCGCAGGGCGTTCCAGGGCAGCAGCGGCCGGCGCCCGGCGGAGTCGCCCGCACGGCCGGTGTCGCCCGCATGGGCGGCGGTGACCATCCGGCACAGCTCGGCCCATCCGGCGGCCCCGTCGCGGGCCAGGAAGACGGCCCGGGCTGCGGACTCGTCGACGAAGGCGCCGCCCTTGACGGGGTTGCGCCGCCGGTACGAGGCCTCGCCGGCGCCTGTCGGGCCCCCCGGCCCGGCAGGCCCGGCCGACGCCGCCGGGGGCGCCACGGCGAGGTCCACCCCGAACAGGGGCCGGATGCCGGCCTTGGCGGAGGCCTTCGCGAACCGCACCGCGCCCGCCAGGGTGTCCCGGTCGGTCAGGGCGAGGGCGTCCATGCCCCGCTCGACGGCACGTTCCGCCAGCCGTTCCGGGTGGGAGCCTCCATAGCGCATGGAGAACCCCGAAACGGTGTGCAGATGCGTAAAACCTGGCACCCGCCGCCTCCTGCTTCGCTCGTTGCCCCCGTTCCTTCGACTCCCCCTCTCCACCATAGAGCAATTCGAATATCCGTGCGAAACACTTGTTCGATCACCCGGGATGCCCGTCCGGAAGATCACCCCGCAGGTCACCCATTGGGCCCACCCCTGCTGCGCCCCGTCCCCGGTACGCCGAGCGTGGGGGGCATGACCCAGCCCACCGAGAGCACCGACGCAGGCCCGTCCGGCGGGTTCCTCGCCGAGATCAAGGACGCCGTGACCACCCGGGCAGCCCTGCTGGTCCTGGGGGTGCTGGCCCTCCAGCTCGCGTTCATCACCTCGTACATCGGTGCCTTCCACCACCCGAAGCCCCGTGAGGTCCCGATCGCCGTGGCCGCCCCCGCCGCGCAGGTCGCCGAGCGGACCGCACAGCGGCTCGCCGCCCTGCCCGGCAAGCCGCTCGACCCACGAACGGCCGGGGACGAGGCCGCCGCGATCCGCCTGATCCGCAACCGGGACGTGGACGGCGCACTGATCGTCGACCCGGCCGGGCAGACCGACAGGCTGCTGGTCGCCTCCGGCGCCGGGGCCTCCCTCTCGCAGGCCCTCGAGGAGATCGTCGGCGCGGTGGAGAAGGCCCAGGGGCGGACCGTCCGGATCACCGACGTGGCCCCGGCCTACCAGGGCGACAGCCGCGGCCTGAGCTCCTTCTACCTGGTCGTCGGCTGGTGCGTGGGCGGCTACCTGTGCGCCGCGATCCTCGCCATCAGCGCCGGCGCCCGGCCCGCGAACTCCGCCCGCGCCGTCATCCGGCTCGGCGCGCTGCTCGTGTACGCGATCGCGGCCGGACTGCTCGGCGCGGTCATCGCCGGCCCGGTCCTGGACGCGCTGCCCGGCTCGCTCTTGGCCCTGTGGGGGCTGGGCACCCTGGTCGTCTTCGCGGTGGGCGCGATCACGCTGGCCTTCCAGGGGCTGGCGGGCGTGGTCGGCATCGGTCTCGCGATCCTGCTGGTCGTGGTGTTCGGCAACCCGAGCGCGGGCGGCGCCTACCCGTACCCGCTGCTGCCCCCGTTCTGGCAGGCGATCGGCCCGGCCCTGCCGCCGGGCGCCGGTACGTACGCCGCGCGCTCCATCGCGTACTTCAGGGGCAACGGCACGACCGGGCCGATGCTGGTGCTGGCCGCCTGGGCGGTGGCCGGCTCGGCGATCACGATCGCCTGCGCGCTCTTCCGAGGGGGCAGGCCGGGAGCCGCCGTGGGCAGCGGGCTCCCCGACGACTCGCCGTCGGTCCCCCGGTTCGTGGACGAGGGGACCGAGGCGCGGTAACACCCCGGGGCTTCCTGATCGGCCTGAGCGCGGCATCATCGATAGGTGATCACCACTCTGGCGGTGGAGAACTACCGCTCCCTGCGCAAGCTGATCGTCCCGCTGGGCCGGCTCACCGTCGTCACCGGCGCGAACGGGACGGGCAAGTCCAGCCTCTACCGTTCCCTGCGGCTGCTCGCCGACTCCGCGCGGGGCGGCGCGATCGCGGCGCTGGCCCGCGAGGGCGGGCTGCCGTCGACGCTGTGGGCGGGGCCGGAGAAACTCGGGCGGGCGGTGCGCGAGGGGCAGCACCCGCTCCAGGGCACGGTCCGCACCGAGCCGGTCAGCCTGCGGCTGGGCTTCGCCGGGGACGAGTTCGGCTACGCGGTGGACTTCGGCCATCCGGCGCCGGTCCCCGGCTCCCTCTTCGCCCTGGACCCGGAGATCAAACGCGAGTGCACCTGGGCGGGGCCGGTGCTGCGCCCGGCGGCGCTGCTGTCCGATCGCGCGGGGCCGGCCGTACGGACGCGGACGGCGGACGGCGGCTGGCACCGCACGCAGAACGCCCTGCGACCCTACGACTCCATGCTCAGCGAGCTCGCGGACCCCCAGCTGGCCCCCGACCTGCTGGCCCTGCGGGAGCGGATGCGGTCCTGGCGGTTCTACGACCACGTCCGCACCGACGCCGGGGCGCCCGCCCGGATCCCGCGGATCGGCACCCGCACGCCGGTGCTCGGCGCCGACGGCTCCGACCTGCCGGCCGCGCTCCAGACGATCCGGGAGATCGGCGACCACGCCGCGCTGGACGCCGCCGTCGACGCGGCCTTCCCCGGGACGCGGGTCTCCGTCTCCGACCGGGACGGCCGGTTCGAGCTGGAGCTCCACCAGCAGGGCCTGCTGCGGCCGCTGGGCGCGGCCGAGCTCTCCGACGGGACGCTGCGGTACCTGCTCTGGACGGCGGCCCTGCTGACGCCCCGCCCGCCGGCGCTGATGGTCCTCAACGAGCCGGAGACCAGCCTCCACCCGGACCTCCTGGCCCCGCTGGCGGACCTGATCCTCACCGTGAGCCGGGACACCCAGACGGTGGTGGTCACGCACGCGACCCCGCTGGCGGACGCCCTGGCGGCGGGCACCCGCCGGCACCGGGTCGACCTGCGGACGATCACCCTGCTGAAGGAATTCGGCCGCACCGAGGTCGCGGGCCGCGAGGGCCCCCTGGACGAACCCCTCTGGCACTGGCCCCAGCGCTGACCCCCGCCCCGACTCCCCCGCCGGGGGGCACCCCCAGCCCCGCCGGCGTTGAGGCGTGGGGAGGGCCTGGGGCGGAGCCCCAGGAAGCGGCCCGCACGGGCTCACCCCACGCTCACCCCCGGCGGGCCGCGGCATCAGCCCGCCCGGTGGACCGCTTCGCCCGCCACCACCACCGTCTCGGCGACCGTTCCCGGAATCGACTCCACCGGGATCTCGAAGATGTTCCGGGACAGGACCACGAAGTCCGCCGCCTTGCCCACCCTCAGCGAACCCCGCTCGTCCTCCAGGAAGTTGGCGTACGCCGAGCCCATCGTGTAGCCGTGGACCGCGGTCGCCACGTCCACCGTCTCCCCCGGCTGCCACGGCTCGCCGCCGCCCAGCGGCCGCCGCGTCACCGCCGTGTAGATGCCGATCATCGGGTCCATCTCCGCCACGTTCCAGTCGCTGGAGAACGCCAGGACAGCCCCCGCCTCGTGCAGGCTCCGCATCGGCCAGGCCTTGTGCCAGCGGTCCGGGCCCACGTTCTCGGCCCAGTCCTGACCGGGGCCCGCGATCTCCGGCGCGCAGTGCCGCGGCTGCATGCAGGCCACCACGCCCAGCTCCGCGAATCGCGCCACGTCCGCCGGGTCCAGGCACTCCACGTGCACGACCTGGTGGCGGGCGTCGCGCGGGCCGTTGACCGCACGCGCGTGCTCCACCGCGTCCAGGACGGTCCGGATGCCCCGGTCACCGGTGGCGTGCACGAAGCACTGGAACCCCCGCGCGTCCAACCCGGCGAGGAGCTCCGCGAACTCCTCGGCCGGGTAGAAGGTCTCGCCCCGGTGGTGCCCGCAGCCGGCGTACGGCTCCAGCAGCGCGGCCGTACGGGGCTCCACCACGTCGTCGATGTACAGCTTGAGCGGGCCCACCCGCAGCCGGTCCCCGGCGAACCGGCGGGCCGCGTCCTCGAATTCGGCCAGGTCGGCCTCGCCCGTCCCCCGGGGGTGGAACAGCGCGGCGACGATCCGCGAGCGCAGCCGCCCCTCCGCCCGGGCCCGCTCGAAGAGCTCCAGGTCGTCGAGGGAGTTCTGCGGCTCCACCACCGTGGTGATGCCGAAGCCGATCGCGTCCTCGAGGCTCTTGGCGAGCCGCCCGTACTGCCGGTCCGGCGAGGCCCAGGGCACGCCCAGATCGCGCAGCGCCCGGTGGCCGTCACGGGACAGGCCCTTGATCGCGAAGTCCTTGACGAAGCCGGTCGGCTCCCCGGTCTCCGGGTCCGTGGCCGCCGTCCCGAAGGGCAGGTCCGTACGGTCCCGGCTGACGCCCAGGCGCCGCATGGCCGCCGTGTTCAGCCACGCCGTGTGCACGTCGTACGAGAGCACCAGCGCCGGGATGTCCCCGGTGACCGGGTCGAGGTCGGCCGCTTCCGGCATCCGGCCGCCCGGGATGGCGGAGTAGTCGAAGGCCTCGGCCTC
Source organism: Streptomyces subrutilus (assembly GCF_001746425.1). Classification (GTDB taxonomy): domain Bacteria; phylum Actinomycetota; class Actinomycetes; order Streptomycetales; family Streptomycetaceae; genus Streptomyces; species Streptomyces subrutilus_A. The sequence continues at coordinate 1,848,266 of NZ_MEHK01000001.1, forward strand.
GATCCACTCGGCGTCCGGGTTGGCCTGCCGCCAGGCCAGGATCCGCTGGTGGATGCCGTCCAGCGTCCGCACCCCGGCAAGCTGCACGCAGGCGTCGTCGGAGCCGAGCCGGACGTGGTTGTGCGCGTCGATGAAGCCGGGCAGGACGAGCCTGCCGCCCGCGTCGATCCGCTCGGTGTCCGGTCCGGCCCAGTCGGCGGCCTCGGCGTCCGGGCCGAGCCAGACGATCCGGCCGTCGTGCACGGCCAGGGCCTCGGCCTCGGGACGGGCCGGGTCCACGGTGTGGATGCGGGCTCCGGTGAGCAGCAGGTCGGCGGGGAAGGGACGGCGTGCCATGTGCGGGTGCTCCATTACGACGTGGGACGGGAGGCGGGGGACGGGAGGGCGGGCCCCGGGCAGCTCAGGCCACCGGGGCCGCGGAAGCGGCGGCCGGGGGGTACGCCGGGATCCGGCGGGCCAGCGCCCAGTACGTCAGCCCGGAGACGACCGAGCCGAGGAGGGTGAGGTCGGCGCCGCCGAGCGGGGCCACCAGCGGCCCGGTCCACAGCTCGGAGTCGCAGGTCAGGGTGGCGAATGCCATGCCGGCGAGCAGGGCGGCCATCCCGGCCGGGTGGTAGCCGGCGCGGTACCAGTAGGCCCCCGGGCTCCCGGCGTGCAGCGCGTCGGAGTCGTAGCGGCAGCGGCGCAGCAGCATGTCGGCGAGGAAGACCCCGCCCCAGGGCGCGAACACGATGATCAGGAGGGAGAGGAAGGTGAGCAGGGAGGTGGTGAAGTCGGTGAGGAAGAGCGCGGCGAGCGAGCCGAGCGCGGTGACGGCGGCGCTGATCACGATGGCCCGGGCGCGGCTCCACGGGATGCCGAGGACCTGGAGGTTCAGGCTGGAGGAGTAGAGCGTGATGATCGAGTTGGTGACCGAGCCGCCGAGTACGAGGGCCAGGAACAGCGGCTGGAACCAGCTGGGCAGCAGGCTCTCCGCCCCCGCGACCGCGTCGGTCATGTCGGTCTGGGTGGCGGCGGCGACGCCCGCGATGCCGAGGGCCACGGAGGAGGCGAAGCCGCCGAGGGCGCCCATCCAGGTGATCGACTTCAGGGAGGTGGTGCGGGGCAGGTAGCGGGTGTAGTCGGCGGGCATCGGCAGGTACGAGAACGGCCCGGCGAGCATGACCACGAAGGCCAGGCTCCAGCCGGACAGGCCCGGGGCGTCGGCGGGGGCGGAGGTGTCGGCGCCGGGCAGGACGAAGACGAGCAGCGCGCCGAAGCCGGCGGCCAGGACGTAGGCCATCCAGCGCTCGGCGAACTGCACGGTGGCGTGGCCCCACAGGGCGACGGCGAAGGTGAGCGCGAGCGCGATGCCGAGCGCGAGGCCTCGTACCAGGTGACCGCCGCCCAGGCCGACTTCGGCGAAGAAGACCTCCAGCGCGAGCGTGCCGACCACGGTGTTGACGATGGTGTAGCCGATGCTCACCACCCAGTTGAGGACCCCGGCCGGGAAGTTGCCGCGGACGCCGAAGGCTGCGCGGGAGATGACCAGGGTGGCGGTGCCGGTGCGGATGCCGCCGAGGCCGGCGGCGCTGATGGCGAAGAACGACAGCCCGCTGAGCACGACCACGCCGGCGGCCTGCCAGAAGGAGAGCCCGAAGGCCACGGCCAGGGCGCCGTTGATCACGTAGGTGAAGGTGAGGTTGGAGCCGAACCAGAGCCAGAAGAGGTCCTTGGCGCTGCCGTGGCGTTCCGCGTCGGGGATGGGGTCGATCCCGTGGGTCTCGACCCGGAACACCTCGTCCACGTCGGCTGTCTCCTGCTGCCCCATGCCGGACCCCTGACCTCGAGCGATCTTGAATGACGTTCTAAATTCTTGAATGGCATTCAAGATGCGGGGTGCGACGGGACCCCGTCAAGACCCTGTCCGGGATAGGGTCGGGCCAGGAAGATCCGGAGGGCGGGAGCGGTGGCGGGAGCAGCACGGCGGCGCGACGGGCAGGTCGCCCAGGAGCGGATGCTGGAAGAGGCCATGGCGGCGATCGCCGAGAACGGCCTGGCGGCGCTGACCATGTCCGCGCTGGCGGAGCGGCTCGGCACCAGCGGCGGCCACATCCTGTACTACTTCGGCAGCAAGGACCGGCTCCTGCTGGAGGCCCTGCGCTGGAGCGAGGAGCTGCTCACCGGGGAGCGCCGGGCCCTGCTCGGCCGCCGGGTGACGGCCGCCCGCAAGCTCGACCAGTTCCTGGAGCTCTACCTCCCCGAGGGGCCGCGCGACCCGCGCTGGACCCTGTGGATCGAGCTGTGGGCCCGTACGGCCTCCAACGAACCGCTGAAGGCGGCCCAGGAGGAGATCGACGACGGCTGGCAGCGCGACCTGGAGACGCTGCTGGCCAAGGGCGTGGACCAGGGCCGCTTCGCCCCCGTGGACGTCCCCGCCCGGGCCTCGGAGCTGCTCGCCCTGCTGGACGGGCTGAGCACCCGGGTGGTGCTGGGGCAGCGCGGCGCGGACCGCGCCCGGGCCCTGGACCAGGCCCGCTCGGCGGCGGCGGCCCTGGTCCCGCCCGCGTAACGCAGCGGCCCGCGCCGCCGACCGCCCCGCAGCCGCCCGCCGGGACCCGCACCCGCCCGCCCGGCCCCGCGCCCGCTCGGCCCCGCGCCCTCAGCCAGGACCCGCACCGGCCACGAGCAGTACCGGGCCCCGGCCGCGCGGAACGGCCCGCCCGGGGCCCAGGGCCCGGGGCGGGCCGTCGCGCGTCCCCCTCGGGGGCGGTCGCAGGGGTCAGTCCTTCCCGGTGGGAGCCCCTTCCGCGTTGCCGTGGTACGCCTGCCGCATCAGCTGCCGCATGTCGTCGATCATCGGCATCCGCGGGTTGGCGGGCGCGCACTGGTCGTTGACGATGCGGGCGGCCTGCTCCTGGTTGAACGACTCGAACCGGCCGAGCGCCTGGAGCGCCCCCTGGACCAGTCCGTCCACCCTCTCGTTGGCCTGACGAGCCCCCGCCCGGCGGTCCGGGCGGGGGCTCGTCGTCGTGCCGCGAGCCGGGCGGGGCTCCTACCCGCCGGCCAGGTCAGTACACGCTGACCCCGTAGGCGTTGAGGGCCTCGACCACGGGCTGGAAGAAGGTGGTGCCGCCCGAGGAGCAGTTGCCGCTGCCGCCGGAGGTGAGGCCGACCGCTCGGGTGCCCGAGTAGAGCGGGCCGCCGCTGTCGCCGGGCTCGGCGCAGACGTTGGTCCTGATCATGCCGTACACCACGTCGCCGCCGCCGTAGTTGACGGTGGCGTTGAGGCCGGTCACGCGGCCGCTGTGGGTGCCGGTGGTGGAGCCGCGCCGGGTCACGGACATGTTGACCGTGGCGTTGACGGCACTGGTGATGTCCTGGCCGCCGACGGTGCCCGGCGGGACCGGCGAGTTGCTGGCGTACTTGATCAGGCCGTAGTCGTTGTTCGGGAAGCTGGATCCCGTGGTGCTGCCGAGCACGGTGGTGCGGGCGGAGTTGGTCCACCAGGTGCCGGCGCCCTCGGTGCAGTGCCCGGCGGTCAGCGCGTAGTAGTTGCTGCCGCTGCGCACGTTGAAGCCGAGGGAACAGCGCCAGCTCGACGCGTAGATCGCGTCGCCGCCGGAGGCCAGTTTGGTCAGCTTGCCCGGGGTGCGCTCGATGCGCAGGGCCCCGGCGTCCGCTCCGGCCTCGCGCTTGATTCTCGCGAGGTCGGCGGCGGAGACGGTGGAGTCGGCGGTGACCACGAGGGTCCCGGTGGCGGGGTCGGTGTGCCAGGCGGTGCCCGCGACGTCGGCGCGCAGGACGGACGCGCCGGCCGAGGCCAGCCGCGCGGCGCTGAATCCGCCATCCTGTGGGTCCGCGTTCGCCACGGTGGGGGCGGCGAGTGCCGCGACGGCGGCCAGGCCGGTGGCCGCCGCGAGCAGCCTGGTACGGGTGATGCTCTTGATCCTCACTTCTCGTCCTCCGAGAGGGTCGGGGGCTCGGCGGTCGTGGGGGTGCCGGAGCCCGTGAGGCGCAGTCAGGGCACGGAAAGCGCACGCTTTTGCGCCGTGTCCCTGACAAGCACTGTCGGGAGTGTGGTGGCGTCGGATACCGGTCGGCAAGGGCGCCTTTCAGCCGCCGCTCCCCCGCCGCCGCTTCGAAGGGCAGCGTGTTGCCGGGCGGCGGGAAGGGGCAGATGAAGTGGTCGGTGCAGGCACAGGGAGGCAGGAGGGCCCGGTCGAAGTCCACCGTGATCGAGCCGTCCTCGGCGGGGGCGCCGGGTGTCAGGAAACGGAAGCGGTAGCCGGAGCGTCCGCCGGTGGCATCGCCGAGGACGGCCCAGAGGCTGCCGCCCTCCTCGTCGACGGCCACGTGGACGGTGTGCTCCCCGCCCTCGAAGGGGAAGCGCGGCTCCCCGCCGAGGCCGAACCCTCGCGCCTGCCCGTCGGCGTTCTCCACCTGGACGGTCCGGTCCTCGCCGTACGGGCGGAACCGGCCGGGCAGGCGGAAGGCCGGATCGTACGGGGAGGCCTCCAGGCCGGCGAAGGCCCGGCGGGTCGCGGAGTCGGGGGCGAAAACGCGGACCGCCCACTGCCCTGCCCGCCGGATCACGACGAGCCGCCGCTCCCCGGCACGGAGCCGGGAACGTGCGGGCGGAGCCTCGTCGGCGGCGAGTTCCACCTCACCGGCGAAGGGCTCGCCGTCGAGGTGAACGGAGTCCTCCGCGGCCGCGAAAAGCACCACGGAGTCGTCGGTCGCGCGCCTGCGCCCCGGAACGGCCGGAATTCGACCTTCCGGGTAGTCGGCGAGCCCGGGGGTCCCCCCGGGCGGAGTCTGGGGGAGGGTGCCCGTCAGCGCGAGCGGACCGTACGGGGCGGACACGGAAGCCACCCGCCGCTCGTGCCGTTTCCGCCAGTCCGCGGGCGGATCGTCTGCGTCATCGCTCATGCCGCTCACCCCTTCCACGCAGGTCCGGCCGGGAACCACGGGGTACCCCTGGGTACCCCGTCCGGACGTGCGCGTATATGAGAGGGCGTCAGGCGCGAGAAGGCTCAGCAGCCGTCGCAGGGACAACAGCAGCAGTCACCGCAGCCGCAGTCACAGTTGCAGTTGCAGTTGCCGCAGTCGCAGCTGTCGCACCAGGGGTCCTTCTTCTCCCGGGACCACGGCCCCTCGTGCTCGGTGCAGCACAGCTGGCAGGTGCAGAACAGGCCGAGGGCCACCGCGCACCCGGCGAGCAGCCCGCGCCGCGGCTTGTGCGGGGGCCGGCCGCCGCCTCCACCGCCGCCGGGCCCCATGGGCGGTGGGGGCATCCCCGGTCCGCCCGGCGCGTGGGGAGCGTCCGGCGCGTAGGGGCTGCCGCCGTAGGGACTGCCGCCGTACGGGTTCCCGCTCCCGTGCGGGGTGCTCGCGTACGGGCTGCTCGCGTACGGTCCGGCCCCGTACGGGCCGCCGCCCTGCCCCGCGGAAGCGGTCGGCGCGTGCCCGCAGCCGCTCGTCCCGAAGGCGCGGTCCACCGAGGTGCGCAGCTCGTGCACCAGCAGCCGGTGGGCGAGCCCTGCGTCCGCGAACTCGACCTCGCGCAGCGCGAGCCTGATGCCCCGCAGGGCGTCGTCGCACAGCCGCCGGGCCTCGGCCAGCGAGGTCCCGGTGGCGGTCAGCGGGTTCCAGGCGCCGGCCGAGGCGTCCGCGGCCTGGTCCTCCACGGCGTCCAGCAGGTGCGCGAGCCGCCCGAAGTACCGGCCGGCCTCGGCGAGCGCGGGGGCGTTGCCCGGCCGTCCGGCCAGCTGCGCGGTATGCGCGAAGGCGGCGGCCGTCGCGGTCTCCGTCGGCTCGGTCACCACGAGCACCGGCGTGCCGGCTCCGGCCAGCGTCTCGATGCCGGCCTGCCGGTCCACGGCGTCGACTAGCACCGCCGTGTCGAAGCCGAGCGAGGCGCCGGTGCGGGCGCCGGCCCGGTCCCAGCCGCGGGCCACCTTGCGGGCGGCCGCGGCTATGGGGGCCCGGGCCAACAGCCCGTCCCCGTCGGCCACGTGGTCCCGTACCTTCGCGGAGGCCAGGACGAGCGAGACGGCGGCGGCGAGCCGTGCGCCCTCGCCGTTGGCCACCGGGGCGGTGCGCATGCCGCGCAGCGGGCAGGGCCCGGCGGTGCGCCGGGTGCCGGGGGCGGGACCGGACTGAGCCTCCGTCAGAACGGAGACGAGCAGCCCGTCGTAGTTGGTGACGATCCTGGCGAACTGGCCGTGGTCCCCGCGAAGTGCCAGGCAGAGCCCGCACAGATGAGCCATCCACTCCGCTTTGAACCGCTCGCCCAGCCTGTGCGTGCAAGGTCTGACGATGCCGAACAACTGCTTCCCCCGTGTGTCGTACGCGTGCCTGCGGGGCATGGTATCGACCCGCGTCCTTCACCCGTACGTCCCCACCGGCCACCCGTCCGGCGGCACCGGTCGTATTTTCACTCAGTCAGCAGTGGTAGCTGCCAGGAACCTTGACCGTGCAACGGATGTTCTGCACCAGTACCGTCACGAAAACCCTGCGCGGCGGCTATCCACTTGGCGCGTTGTCAGCATCATGGACGACCATAGGGGCAGCGGAGAGAAGACAGACTGACCACGGTGAAAGGAGGCGTCCATGGGTTCGGTACGCAAGGCGAGTGCCTGGCTGGGTCTCGTGGAGGACAGCGACGACGAGCGTTACTACGACGACGACTACGCTGAGGCGGCCCAGGGTTCGGTGGCCGGTCCCGGCGAGCAGTGGGTCACCGACCCCCGCGTCAGAGTGGCCTCCGAGTCCGCGGTCGAGCAGGGCCGCCGCATCGCGACGGTCACCCCCGACGGGTTCCGTGACGCGCGCGGCATCGGCGAGCTGTTCCGCGAGGGCGTCCCGGTGATCGTGAACCTGTCGTCGATGGACCCGGGCGACGCGAAGCGCGTGGTCGACTTCGCGGCCGGTCTGACCTTCGGTCTGCGCGGCTCGATCGAGCGGGTGGCGACCAGGGTCTTCCTGCTGACCCCGGCCGACACCCAGATCGTGAGCGGCGAGCCCGGCGGCCGCTCGCGCGACTTCTTCAACCAGAGCTAGGCAGGGCCCTCACCGGAAGGCGTCGAGGCCGGTGAGCGCCTTGCCCAGCACCAGTTGGTGCATCTCGACGGTGCCCTCGTAGGTGAGGACCGATTCGAGGTTGGTGGCGTGCCGCATGACGGGGTATTCGAGCGAGATCCCGTTGGCACCGAGGATGGTCCGCGCGGTGCGACAGATCTCGATGGCCTCGCGGACGTTGTTGAGCTTGCCGAAGCTGATCTGCTCCGGCCGCAGGGTGCCCGCGTCCATCCGCCGGCCCAGGTGGTGGGCGAGCAGGATGCCCTTGTGGAGTTCGAGGGCCATGTCCGCCAGTTTGGCCTGGGTGAGCTGGAAGCCGCCGATCGGCTTCCCGAACTGCTCCCGCGTCTTCGCGTAGTCGAGCGCCGCCTCGAAGCTGGCGCGGGCCGCGCCCATCGACCCCCAGACGATCCCGTACCGCGCGTGGCTGAGGCAGCCGAGCGGCCCCTTGAGGCCGGTGACGCCCGGCAGGACCGCGTCCGCGGGCAGCCGCACCTCGTCCATGACCAGCTCACTGGTCACGGAGGCGCGCAGCGACCACTTGTGCTTGATCTCGGGAGCGGAGAACCCCGGCGTGTCGGTGGGGACGGCGAAGCCCCTGATCCCCTCGTCGGTCTGCGCCCACACCACGGCGACCGCGGCGACGGACCCGTTGGTGATCCACATCTTGCGGCCGCTCAGCACCCAGTCGCCGCCGTCGCGCTTGGCGTGGGTCCGCATCGCGGCGGGGTCCGAGCCGACGTCCGGCTCGGTCAGCCCGAAGCAGCCGATCAGCTCTCCTGCCGCCATACCGGGCAGCCACCGCTGCTTCTGCTCCTCGGAGCCGTACTTCCAGATCGCGTACATGGCGAGCGAGCCCTGTACGGAGACCAGCGAGCGGATGCCGGAGTCGGCCGCCTCAAGCTCCAGGCAGGCCAGCCCGTACTGCACGGCGCTGGCGCCCGCGCACCCGTACCCCTCCAGGGACATGCCGAGAGCGCCGATCGATCCGAGCTCCCAGGCCAGCTCGCGGATTCCGGGGAGCTCGCCGCTCTCGTACCAGCCGGCGATGTGGGGCAGCACCCGGTCGGCGGCCCAGTCGCGGACGGTGTCGCGGATGGCGAGGTCCTCGGGCCCGAGGAGCTCGTCGATCCCGAGCGGATCAAGGGGCAGGAACGCGGACACTGGGCCTCCCGGCGGCCGGAGTACAGAACCTAGCAGCGCAAGTTTTACGCTGCGCCGAAGCTAGACGCCGAACTCCCCCACCGTCCAGCCCCGCCGGCCTTCGAGGCGCGGGAGCCCAGGGGCGCCGCACCGCACACCCGGCGGGGCCGAAAATGCAGCCCCGCCGGCGTTTGAGGCGCGGGGGCCCGGGGGCAGCGCCCCCGCAACGGCGCCGCACCCGCGCACCCGGCGGCTCAGCCCGTACGCCCCGACACGCGCCCGACGGCCGGATCCGGCTCCGCACAGGCCTGCGCCGGCAACCGCACCCCGTCGCCCTCGCCGGCCCCGGCCCCGTCGGCCTCGCACTCCATCGCCCGCGGCAGCTTCAGCGCCATCACCGCCCCCGCGACCAACAGCCCCGCGCTGACCAGCAGCGTCACGTGCAGCCCGTGCACGAACGAGTTCCGCGCCGCGGCGTGCAGCGCCTCCCCCGCCGGCCCGCCGAGCTGCGCGGCGATCTGGTACGCCTCGCCCAGCGAGTGCGCGGCGCCCGCCGAGGCCTCGGCCGACACCCCCGGCACCCCCGCCAGGCCCGGCGCGTACGCGGCGTTCATCACGCTGCCCAGCAGCGCGATGCCCATGCCCGCGCCCAGCTGGTACGAGGTCTCGCCGATGGAGGCCGCGCCGCCCGCGGTGGCCGCCGGGGCCTCGTTCAGCATCGACTCGTACGCGGCGAACAGCGTGGTCTGCAACCCGAAGCCGAGCAGGATGAAGCCGACCGTCAGCAGCACGGGCCGGTCGTCGTGGCCCATGAACGTGAGCACGAGGACGGCGAACGCGGTCAGCAGGAAGCCCAGCGAGACCATGGTGCGCGGGCCGATCCGGGCCAGGGTGTAGGACCCCGTGGCCCCGGCCGCCATCGCGGCGAAGGTCAGCGGCAGCAGCCGCAGGCCGGTCTCCAGCGGGCTGAGGTGCAGCACCAGCTGGAGGTACTGGACGGCGATCAGCTCCAGGCCGACGAGGGCCAGCATGGCGAGCACGATGCAGCCGACGGAGGTCGAGAAGGCGGCGCGGGAGAACATCCGCATGTCGATCAGCGGCTGCGGCCGGCGCTTCTGCCGCCGTACGAAGAGGACCAGCAGCGCCACGCCGAGCAGCAGCGGCACCAGCGCCTCGGGGTCGAGGAGGTCGCGCTCGGCGCCCAGCCGCTTGACCCCGAGGACCGAGCCGAGCACACCGGCGGCGGCCATCAGCGCGCCGGTCACGTCCCACGGCCCGTCGGAGGAGCCCTTGGACTCGGGGAGCAGCCAGCGTCCCAGCGGCAGGATCAGCGCCATCAGCGGGATGTTGATGAGGAAGACGGAGCCCCACCAGAAGTGCTGGACGAGGAAGCCGCCGAGTACGGGCCCGCCGGCGGCGCCGACCGCGGCGACGGCGGTCCAGATGCCGATGGCCAGCGCCCGTTCGCGCCGGTCGGGGAAGACCTGGCGCAGGATCGACAGCGTGGCGGGCATGATCATCGCCCCGCCGATGCCGAGCAGCGCGCGGGCGGCGATGAGGACCTGGGCGTTGTCGGCGAGGGCCGCCATGGCCGAGGCCACGCCGAAGAGCCCGTAGCCGAGGAGGAGTACGCGGCGGCGGCCGACGCGGTCGCCGAGGGTGCCGAAGAGGATCAGCAGCGCGGCGCAGACCAGCGGGTAGGCGTCGACGATCCACAGGAGCTCGATGGAGCCGGGGCGCAGGTCCTCGGTGAGGGAGGGGACGGCGACGTGCAGGATCGTCGCGTCGAGCGCGACGAGGACCAGGCTGACGCAGAGCACCGCCAGGACGACCCAGCGATTGCCCCCGCCGGAGGCCGCGCGGAGCCGCTGCCAGGGGGCAGTGGTCCGGACTCCGGCCGCGTTCGTCCCCGACATGCATGTACCTCCCAGGTGATCCCTCGCGCTCGGCGGACCAGCGTCTTGCGGAGCCACGGGGGTGGTGCGCTGTGCGGCGTCCAACGGGGTCCGGCATCGACACGCGAGTGAACGGTCAGCGTACGCGAGTTCGCCTGTCCGACACGTGGTCAAGCTCTCATCCCGACGGAGGCCGTCCTGTGGTGTGCGCCACTTTTCCCGCCCCGCTCCTCCCCCGCGTACACGCGCGCTCACGGACCGTGGTTCTCGGCCGGGGCCCGGGTGCGTGCCACCGATAATCATGCCCGTGGAAGATCTTGGATTGCGCCGGTACGCGCCCGCGCTCGCCGTCGCCGGGCCCGCGCTCGCCGTGTTCGCGGCGGTCCGGCTGCTCGGGCTGGCCGTGCTCGGGGTGTGGGGCGCGGCGGCCGGCAGCAGCCCGCACACGCTGCTGTCGGCGCGCTGGGACTCGCTCTGGTACGCCCGGATCGCCGCGGAGGGGTACGGGTACGAGGTGATCCTCCCGAACGGGGACGTCCACTCGAACCTGGCGTTCTTCCCGTTGCTGCCGTGGCTGGAGCGGCCGGTGTCGGCGGTGTCCGGACTCCCGCACGGCTCGGCGGGCCTGGTGGTCTCCGCGTCGGCGGGGCTCGCCGCGGCCTGGGGGATCTTCGCGGTGGCGGACCTGCTGCACGGCCGCCGGGCCGGGGTGCTGGCGGTCGCCGTCTGGGCGGCGCTGCCCGTGGGGATCGTGCAGTCCATGGCGTACAGCGAGTCGCTGTTCACCGCGCTGGCCGCCTGGGCGCTGTACGGGGCCCTGCGCGGCCGGTGGCTGACGGCCGGCCTGCTCGCGGCCGGGGCGGGGCTGACCCGCCCGGTGGGCGCCGCGGTGGTCGCGGCGTTGTGGGTGGCCGTCGTACTGGCCTGGCGCGGCGGCGCCCGGTCCTGGCGGATGGCGGCCGGCGCGCTGCTGGCTCCGTTGGGGGCCGGGGCGTACGTGCTGTGGGTCGGCGCGCGCACCGGCGGCGGGCTGCTCGGGTACCTGGACGTGCAGGCCGGCTGGGGCAACGGCTTCGACGGCGGCTGGGCCTTCGCCCGGTTCGTCGGGGCGAAGCTGGCCTCGTCCGCGTTCACGGCCGGGCTCGGACTGATCGCCGGGGTGGTGCTGGTGCTCTGGCTGTACGGGCGGTGCGTGCGGCAGCGTCAGCCCGTGCCGCTGCTCGTGTACGGGGGGATCGTGGTGGCGCTGGCGCTGTGCGCGTCCGGGTACTTCGGCTCCAAGCCCCGGCTCCTGCTGCCCGCCTTCCCGCTGGTGCTGCCGGTGGCGGTGGCGCTGGCCCGGTGGCGGACCCGGCGGGCGGCCGCGGTGCTGGGCGCGGCGGCCCTGCTCTCGGCGGTCTACGGGGCGTTCTGGCTGAACGGCTCGGGTCCGCCGTAACGGAATGGATCATTCCGTCCATGGTCCGGCATAGGGCATCGAGTTGTGGCAATAAAGCCCCTATAAGTGTGCGAAACAATTCGCGGAGCAGTGGATCAAGAAGGCTCCAACCATTGCCGAAATGCTGGGAATTAAGTCTCGCGTGAGACCAACTCCACATCACATGGTCATCACAAAGCCCGCGATTCGCACGGGCCGAGCATCGGCGCGCGGTAACGTCGATTGAGTGCGTACCGATCAAATCCTGACCCGTCTGGAGCGGGTGTTCGCCCGCCTGGACCGGGAACCAGAGCGACCGGCTCATCTGCAAACCCCGCAGATGAGCCGGCACCGCGTCGTGCTCTTCGGATCGACCCTCGCCTTCTATCTCGCGATCGTGGTGGCCGTACTCACCACGTCCTGGCTCGTCCGGCTGGACTGGCAAATCATGTTCTTCCGGCCCTACGAGCAGTGGCCGCAGCTGCACGCCTTCCTCGACTACCTCGTCGTGCTCGGCCAGCGCGGACCCACCGCGGTCATGGTCGCCGCCTGGCTCGGGTGGCGCTCCTGGCGCCAGCACACGCTGCGCCCGCTGATCACGCTGGGCGTGGCGCTGCTCCTGCTCAACGTCACCGTCGGGTCCGTCAAGCTCGGCCTCGGCCGGCTCGGCCCGCACTACGCCACCGAGATCGGTTCCGCCGAACTCTTCGCGGGCGGCGATATATTTCCTTCCGGCCACACCGCCAACGCCGTCGTGACCTGGGGGATCCTCGCCTATCTGGCGTCCACCGGGGTGACCCGGCGGGTGCTGTCCGTGGTGTCCGCGGTCGTCTCTCTGAGCGTCGGCGCCACCACCGTCTACCTCGGCACGCACTGGGTCAGCGACGTTCTGCTCGGCTGGTCCGCGGGTCTGCTGATCCTGCTGGCGCTGCCCTGGTTCGAGCCGCTCATCGCCCGGACCGAGGCCTACGTCTTCGACGTGCGCGAGCTGCTGCGCCGCCGCGCGGAGACCGGGCGGATGCCCGCGCCGGTCGTGTCGGCGCTCACCCCGCTGCTCTCCGCGGGCGGCAAGTGGCGGCTCGAGCCCGCCGCGGCGGAGGCCGCCGCGGAACCCGCTCCCGCCGTCCCGGCGGCGGTCCACACCCCCGCGCCCCGGCCCACGCCCCTGCTGACGGGCCGGCCGCACGTGATCCGCTCCGAGCGGACCCCGGTCACCCCGGCCGGGAGCCGCCGGCCGGCCCACGGCGAGCGGGCGGCCGCCCGGAGCGCCGCGGCCCGCCCGGTCGCGGGGGGCTGAACCACACCGCGCGGAACGGTACGCACCACCTCATCCGCGCGGCATCCGCGCGGCGAAGGCGGGCCGGGTCACCGACCCGGCCCGCCTTCGCCGTTGGCGCCGACGGCCGGCGCCGCCGCTGTCCGCGCGCCGGCCGTCCGTCAGCGCCACGCCAGGACGTTCGTCCGTCCCGGGTCACGCTTGTGTCACAGAATATCGACAAACCCCAATTGTTTTCCGGACCGCGACACGCCCGCCGTTCAAGCGCATTGGAATCTTTTCCGAAGCCCCGTGACGAGCCTCTGGAATTCCGGTAGGAGATTGCCACGGGACCGCTGGATCAGACCAGATGAATCCCCCTCAGCTCCGCCACATTTCCTTCACTTCGGCGGCTCCACGGCCCGCCCCAGCAGATCCCGCGCGGCCCTGATCCGGTCCGTCAGCTCCGGCGGCTCGACCACTTCGAACTCACAGCCGAGCAGCATGATGTGAATCACCATGACCTCCAGACTGACCGCCCCGGTGCGCAGCAGGCAGCTCTGGCCGTCGACCGGTTCCAGCACCCCGTCGCTCGGCCCGACGGTCCGCGCCGCCTCCTCCGCGGAGACCTTCAGCCGCACCACCGCCCGGGCCGCGTACACCCGCTGGGACACGCCCTGGGAGACGTACGCGGCCAGGTCCCCGGCGGGCGGCTGGCGCGGGACGAACCTCGGCCCGTGCGGCGGCCTCGGCTCGATGCGGTCGGCGCGGAAGGTCCGCCAGTCCTCCCGGTCCAGGTCCCAGGCGACCAGGTACCAGCGCCGCTCGGTGCACACCAGCCGGTGCGGCTCGACGGTGCGGCGGGTGACGTTGCCGTCGTGGTCGCGGTAGCCGAAGCGCAGCCGCTCGGTGTCGCGGCACACGGCGGCGAGTTCGGTGAGCACCGAGGGGTCCACGGTGGAGCGCTCGGCGCCGCGCAGCATCGGCACGGTGAACTCGTTGAGCGCGGACACCCTGCGCCGCAGCCTCGACGGCAGTACCTGCTCCAGCTTGGCGAGGGCCCGTACGGAGGCCTCCCCGATCCCCTCGACACCGTTCCCGGCGGCCGTCCGCAGCCCGACCGCCACGGCCACGGCCTCGTCGTCGTCCAGCAGCAGCGGCGGCAGCTCGGCCCCGGCCCCCAACTGGTATCCGCCGCCGGTCCCGGGGCTGGCGTTGACCGGGTAGCCCAGCTCCCGCAGCCGGTCCACGTCCCGGCGCACGGTCCGCGGCGTCACCCCGAGCCGGTCGGCGAGGTCCGCCCCGGTCCATTCGCGGTGAGCCTGCAACAGGGACAACAGGCGCAGCAGTCGTGCGGAGGTCTCGAGCATGCCCGCAGTCTGCCAGCGCGGCCGCCGGCGGTTCGCGGCCGTCCCAGGGCCGGTACGGACGGCGGCGGGCCGGGCGCCGCGGTCAGCAGACGCCCAGCAGACCGGTGTCCTCGCTGCCGCTGAGCTCGACCAGCGCGCAGAGCGTCTTGGCCGACACCTTCCAGACCCCGTCCTCGAGGACCGCGGTCCCCTCGGTCTGCGGCAGGACCGGGATCCCGCCGAGCAGCAGGTCGTAGGTCACCCGTGCCTCGGTGGGCGCGGTGAAGACCACGTCCGTGACCTCGGCCGAGGACACGGCCGCGTCGGTGGTGCCCGCGAAGCCGCTGAGCAGCGGCTCGAGGAACTCGCCGTTCTGCAGGAGCTCGGCCTTCTTCGCGACGGAGACCTTGGAGTCGAAGAAGGCGGCCCAGTTCTTCTCGACCTGTGCCTTGGCCGCGGCCGGATCCGCCGGGCCGTCGACGGCGGGGGCGGCGGGCGCGGCGGCCCTGACGGCCGTGAGGGGCGCGGCGGGCACGCCCGCGGAGGTCGTCGTACCGCCCCTGTCCGGGCCCGAGTCGGCGGAACATCCCGCGAGGGCGGGCACGGCGGCCAGTACGGCCGCCGCCGCCCACACTCCGATACGAGGGTGTCTGCCCAGGTCCATATGGCTCACCACCGGTGTCCGAGCGAGCCGTCCGGCTCCTTGGTTCCAGGGTCGGCGCCCTGGGGGCGGAGCGCAATCGGGGTAGGGCGGGCCACCTGGCCGGGCGGGCCCGCCGGCGTGGGCCGCACGGTCGGGGAGGGTCGCACCACCGGGGCCGGCGAGACCGTAGGCGTCGGCGCGGGCGTCGGCCGTACCGTCGGCGTCGGCCGCGCCACCGGGGCCGGCGAGACCGTGGGCGCGGGCGTCGGCCGTGCCGCCGGAGCCGGCGGCACCGTCGGGTCCGGCGGGTCCACCGGCCGCGGCGGGCGGGCCGGCTCCTGCTCCGGGATGACCAGCATCGTGCCCACGACCAGCGCGGCGGGGCGCGTCCCGATCACCGTCCGGTTCGCCTCGTACAGCGCCTGCCACCCGCCCCGCACCCGGTGCTTCCGCGCGATCGACACCAGCGTGTCCCCGCTCCGCACCACGTGCATCCGCCCGGCCAGCCCGTACCGCTTCGAGCAGGTCGGCCAGGCGTCCCAGCCCTGCGCGCCCAGCACGTCCTCGGCCACCCGGATCTGCTGGACCCGGCTCGCCAGGTCGGCGCGCGGCGCGAACACCAGCCCCCCGTAGTGCTCCCACGTCGGCTGCCGGAACTGCAGCCCGCCGTAGAAGCCGTTGCCGGTGTTGACGGCCCAGCGCCCGCCGCTCTCGCAATCGGCGACGCAGTCCCAGGGCCACTCCCCGCCCGGCCCGCAGTCCCCCGGCCCCGTACCGATCACCCCCGGCGAGCCGGGGTGCCCCGCCCCCGCCGGACCGGGCGCGGGGGGCGGCGGGGCCTGGGCCTCCGCCGCACCGGCAGGGAGTACGAGGGCCAGCGCGGCGGCGGCAGCGGCGCCCAGACGGGCCCTCGCCCGCCGGCACCCGATCCGGAGGTGGGGCATCGCGCCACGCTACGCAGCGCCCGCGGCCCTTCCGGCCCGGCGCGCCCGGCACCCGCCCGCGCCCACCCGGTCGGCCGACCGGCCACCCTCCCCCAAACGGCCAGACACGACCATCAACTGGGCACAACCAGAAAACAGTTGGCACGAAACGAAGCCCCGGCCGGACGGTTCACTCGTACGGGGGCCCGGTTCGAATCCGTTCCCTCCAATGGCGTGACCCCGGCCGCCGCTCCCCCGTTGAGCCCGGCGAGCCGGGAACCGCCCGGCCCCCGCACCTATGCCGAGGAGCCACCCCGTGCCGCGCATGCTCGACGTCAGTGATGAGGTACGTGCCGAGATCGGTGACGAAGAAGCCGACAGGCTGCTCGTCGGCGAGGACGCGCCGCGCAGTTACGACTGCACCTCCTGCCGCACCCCGGGTGACCCCGAGAACGACCGCACCAGCACGGTGCTGTTCGTCGGCGAGGAGACCGCCGTCCTCGCCTTCGCCCACGCCACCTGCATCCCCTCCCAGGTCGTGAAGGTCTCCGAGGAGCAGCTCCAGGGCGCCGTCGCCAGCATCACCGGCGACAGCCCGGCAGCGCCCGCCGCCGGTGAGGGCCCGCAGAACGTGCCCGGCGGCCAGGCCGTCCTCGGCATCACCAGCGGCCTGGTCCTGATCGGCGGGGAGCTGCACCCCGCCCTGGTGGTCGAGCCGACCGCGCCGATCGCCCGCCCCGGCAGCGACGGCCCCGGCGACGACTTCCTCCCGCTCCTCATCGAGCAGGGCTTCATCCCCGTCATGGACACCGCGCAGCTCCCCACCCCGCTGAGCGGCTGGTCGGTCCTGCTCGCCGCCGGGCAGCTGCACGCCGTCCTGCAGCCGGGCCCCGACGGCGGCCGCCCGGTCGCCTGGTGGCAGGCGCACCAGGCGCTGTCGGTCACCGACGGCTGGCGCAACGCCGTCAACAAGACCCAGCGCGTGCTCATCTACGCCGCCCCGGTCGGCTCCATCGGCCAGCAGCCCCGTGAGGACCTGCTGCGCGACGCCCTGGACAAGGCCGCCGCCGCGGGCAAGCTCGTGGCCGCCTCCATGCCCCTGGCCGGCACGCCGGGCGCCTGATCGACGCACCGCGGATCGCCGCCGGGCAGGCCCCGGCGGCGATCCGCGTTTTCCGCCCGCCACCCCGCATCCGCAGGGCGCCCGTTTCGTTGGCTGATACGTGCATCCATACGACTCCTCCCGCGCCCCGTCCCGTACGAGCCCCGTCTCGCACACCCCGATCTACGACGCCCTGTACTCGGAGTACCTGCGTGCCTTCCGGGCGCTGCCGGGCGACCGTACGGGCGAGGAGGACCTCGGGTTCACGGCCTTCTCGTACGGGGGCGGGCACACCGGCACGGGCGGCTCGTACGACAGCGGCTGGACCGGCCCCTCGTGGCAGCGGACCGAATGGCAGCCCACGTACGTGGCGCAGCCGCAGCCCGCTTACTCCTACGCCGGCGGCTCCGGATACGCCGACGGGCGGCCGCGCCAGACCGGGATGACGCCCATCCCGGCGGCCCTGCCGCCCGCTCCGCGCCGGGGCTACTGACCCCGGGACTCCGTACCGCCCGTACTACTTCTTCTTCTTGTACTGGGCGCCGCGCTTCTCGCGCACCCGCACCGAGATGTGGATCGGGGTGCCCTCGAAGCCGAACTCCTCGCGCAGCCGGCGCTCGATGAAGCGCCGGTAGCCGTGCTCCAGGAAGCCGGAGGCGAAGAGGACGAACCGCGGCGGCTTGCTGCCCGCCTGGGTGCCGAACAGGATGCGGGGCTGCTTGCCGCCGCGGATCGGGTGCGGGTGGGCCGCGACGACCTCGCCGAGGAAGGCGTTCAGCCGGCCGGTGGGGATGCGCGTCTCCCAGCCCGCGAGGGCGGTCTCGATCGCCGGGACCAGCTTCTCCATGTGGCGGCCGGTGAGCGCCGAGACGTTCACCCGCGGCGCCCAGGAGACCTGCTGCATCTCGGTCTCGATCTCGCGCTCGAGGTAGTAGCGGCGCTCCTCGTCGAGCTCGTCCCACTTGTTGTACGCGATCACGATCGCGCGGCCCGCCTCGACGGCCATGGTGATGATGCGCTGGTCCTGGACGCTGATCGTCTCGGTGGTGTCGATCAGGATGACCGCGACCTCCGCCTTCTCGACGGCGGCGGCCGTGCGCAGGGAGGCGTAGTAGTCGGCGCCCTGCTGGAGGTGCACCTTCTTGCGGATGCCGGCGGTGTCGACGAACTTCCAGGTGATGCCGCCGAGCTCGATCAGCTCGTCGACCGGGTCGCGGGTGGTGCCGGCCAGCTCGTTGACGACGACACGGTCCTCCTTCGCGACCTTGTTGAGCAGCGAGGACTTGCCCACGTTCGGCCGGCCGATCAGCGCGATGCGGCGCGGACCGCCGGGGGCGGCGCCGCCGAAGGTCTGCTCGGGGGCTTCCGGCAGGGCTTCCAGCACCGCGTCCAGCATGTCGCCGGTGCCGCGCCCGTGCAGGGAGGAGACCGGGTGCGGCATGCCGAGGCCCAGGGACCACAGGGAGGCCGCGTCGGACTCGCCGCTCTGGCCGTCGACCTTGTTGGCGCACAGCACGACGGGCTTGCCGGCCTTGCGCAGCAGGCGGACGACGGCCTCGTCGGTGTCGGTGGCGCCGACCTTGGCGTCGACGACGAAGACGACGGCGTCGGCGGCCTCGATGGCGTACTCGGCCTGGGCGGCGACGGAGGCGTCGATGCCGAGGACGTCCTGCTCCCAGCCGCCGGTGTCGACGACCTTGAAGCGGCGGCCGGCCCACTCGGCCTCGTACGTGACGCGGTCGCGGGTGACGCCGGGCTTGTCCTCGACGACCGCCTCGCGGCGGCCGATGATGCGGTTCACCAGGGTCGACTTGCCGACATTCGGCCGGCCGACGACGGCGAGGACGGGGAGGGGGCCGGCGGCGGCCTCCTCGAGGGCACCTTCGACGTCCTCGATGTCGAAGCCCTCTTCCGCGGCGAGCTCCATGAACTCCGCGTACTCGGCATCGCCAAGTGCTCCGTGGTCGTGCTGGTCGTTCATGAAGTCCGTTCCTCGTCGTTCGTGGTGATCGGTGGTACCCGCGCAGCGCGGTTCCACTACTAGGTCAAGTCTCGCTCAGCGCCCGGTCAGGCGCTTGGCGTCGGCCAGGTGGGCGGTCAGCCGGTCCTGGATGCGTACGGTGGCCTCGTCCAGCGCGGTACGGGTACGGCGGCCACTGCCGTCCCCGGCGTCGAAGGCCGAGCCGAACACGACGTCGACCCGGCTCTTGAGGGCGGGCAGGCCCTTGACGAGCCGGCCCTTGGTGTCGCCGCTGCCGAGCACGGCCACCGGGACGACGGGCGCGCCGCTGCGGACCGCGAAGTACGCGAGACCGGCGCGCAGCGAGGCGAAGTCGCCCTCGCCCCGGGTGCCCTCGGGGAAGATGCCGAGGGCCCCTCCATTGTCGAGCACGCCGAGGGCGCGGGTGATCGCCGTCCGGTCGGCGCCGGTGCGGTCGACCTTTACCTGCCCGATCCCTTCGAGGAAGGGGCCGAGCGGGCCGACGTACGCTTCCTTCTTGATCAGGAAGTGCAGGGGCCGGGGGGCGGTGCCCATGACCATCGGGCCGTCTATGTTGTGCGAGTGGTTCACGGCGAGGATGACGGGGCCGGAGGCGGGCACCTTCCAGGCGCCGAGCACGCGGGGCTTCCACAGCCCGTACATGAGCCCGATGCCGATGCGCCTGCCGACCGCCGCACCCTTGAGGGAGGGCGCTTCGCTCACTTGCGGCCCGCCCGCTTCTCCTCGACCAGGGTCACGATGCACTCGATGACCTGCTCGAGCGTGAGCTCGGTGGTGTCCACCTCGACGGCGTCGCCGGCCTTGGCCAGCGGGGAGGTCTTGCGGCCGGAGTCCGCGGCGTCGCGCTTGATCAGCGCGGCCTTGGTGGCCGCGAGGTCGGCGGCGTCCTTGCCGCGGAGCTCACCGCTGCGGCGGGCGGCGCGGGCCTCGGCGGAGGCGGTCAGGAAGATCTTGATGTCCGCGTCGGGCAGCACGGTGGTGCCGATGTCGCGGCCCTCGACGACGATGCCGTCGGCCTCCGCGGCGGCCTGCTCGGCGATGGAGCGCTGCAGCTCGGTGATGAGGGTGCGCACCTCGGGGACCGCGCTGACGGCGCTGACCTTGGAGGTGACCTCGTGGGTGCGGACCGGGCCGGCGGCGTCCAGCCCGTCCACGGTGATCGTGGGCGCGGCTGGGTCGGTGCCGGAGACGATCGACGGCTTGCCCGCGGCGACGGCGATGGCGTGCGGGTCGTCGGTGTCGACGCCGTTGCTGATCATCCACCAGGTGATGGCCCGGTACTGGGCGCCGGTGTCGAGGTAGCGCAGCCCGAGCTTGGCGGCCACGGCCTTGGAGGTGCTGGACTTGCCCGTGCCGGAGGGACCGTCGATGGCGACGATCACGGCTGCCGGAGCTGCGGTTTCCACGGTGCGGGCACCTTCCTGGTTGCGCGTACGTGTCCGGGCGCACGAAAACGCCCCTCCTCCAGGTTACCGGGCCCCGAGACCCCCCGGCCCCGCCTTCCCGGCCCCCGCCTCCACCAGACACCACCACCCCCTTCGACCCGGCCCGAGCACCCCGGGGCCCCCTGCCACTCAGCCCCGCCCGGCAACCCAGTCCCGCCCGGCACAACCAGCCCCGTCCGCACCCCGGCCCCGCCGGCGTTTGAGGCGCGGGGTGCGGGGCGGAGCCCCGATCCGTGACCCCCGCCCGGCACAGCCACGGGGTGCGGGGCGGAGCCCCGGGCTGGGGCTCGGCCCGGGGGCGGCTACTGCTGCCGCAGCGCCCAGCCGCGCTCCCGCAGCTCGGCCGTCAGGCCGGCCACGGCCCGCGGCTCGACCATCAGCTGCACCAGCCCGGCCTGCTGGCCCGTCGCGTGCTCGATCCGCACGTCCTCGATGTTGACCCCCGCCCGCCCCGCGTCCGCGAAGATCCGCGCCAGCTCACCCGGCTGGTCGGAGATCAGCACGGCCACCGTCTCGTACGGCGTCGGCGCCGCGCCGTGCTTGCCCGGCACCCGCACCCGCCCCGCGTTCCCGCGCCGCAGCACGTCCTCGATCCCCGCGGCCCCGCCCCGCCGCTTCTCCACGTCGGCCGACTGGAGCCCCCGCAGCGCCTCGACGGTCTCCTCCAGGTCGGCCGCGATCCCGGCCAGGACGTCGGCGACGGGCCCCGGGTTCGCCGACAGGATCTCCACCCACATCCGCGGGTCGGAGGCCGCGATCCGGGTGACGTCCCGTATGCCCTGCCCGCACAGCCGCACCGCCGTCTCGTCGGCCTCCTCCAGCCGCGCGGCGACCATGCTCGACACCAGCTGCGGGGTGTGCGAGACGAGCGCCACGGCCCGGTCGTGCGCGTCCGCGTCCATGACCACGGGTACGGCCCGGCACAGCGACACCAGTTCCAGGGCCAGGTTCAGCACCTCGTGGTCCGTGTCCCGGGTCGGGGTCAGCACCCAGGGGCGGCCCTCGAAGAGGTCGGCGGTGGCGGCCAGCGGCCCGGACCGCTCCTTGCCCGCCATCGGGTGCGTGCCGATGTAGTCCGTCACGTCCACGCCGAGCGCCTCCAGCTCCCGGCGCGGCCCACCCTTGACGCTGGCCACGTCCACGTACGCGCGCGCCGCGCCCCGGCCGATCGCGTCGGCCAGCGTCGCCGCCACGTGGGCCGGGGGCACGGCGACGACCGCCAGGTCGACCCTGCCCTCCGGGGCCTCGTCCGTGCCCGCCCCGAGGGCGGCCGCGGTGTGGGCCTGGGCCGGGTCGTGGTCGACGAGGTGGACGGTGATCCCGCGGGCGGTCAGCGCGAGCGCCGCGGAGGTGCCGATCAGTCCGGTTCCGATGACGACGGCGGTTCTCACGAGGCACTCCAGGGTTGACTTCGGCGAGGTGACGGGCTGTCGGGCCAGGGTAGCCAGCCCGGACGGCGCGAGGGCCCGGCGCCCGTCCAGTGGGACGGCGGCCGGGCCCGGGCGGGCAACCGCGTCAGAGCTGCTGGGCCTTGATGATGTCCTCCAGCGAGCCGGACGGCACCGAGCCGTTCGGCGTCAGCTTGTCGACCGCCGTGGGCAGCGTCTGCGCGATCTCGGCCGCGGCGGCGTCCGGGGTGACGCCCGCCTGCTCGGCGACCTTCCGCAGCGTGCCGTCCGGCAGCGCCTCCTTGATCTGGTCGGCGCTGACCGGCTGGTTCTGGCCGGTGCCGACCCAGGACTGCGCCTGGTCGACGAGGCCGGACTTGGTGAGCATCTCCAGCAGGCCGGCGAGCGGGTTGTTCGCGGCGCCTCCGGGCGCCTGCGCACCGCCCGCTCCGCCGCCGCCCGTGAGTGCGCCGAGCAGCGAGCCGAGGACGCTGCTTCCGCCGCCGGCACCGCCGCTCCGGCCGCCGCCGAGAATGCCGCCGAGAAGGGAGCCGAGGTCGTTACCCGCCATGGTCCTGCCTTTCGCTGAGGGACCGGGCCGCACGAAAGCGGCGTACCCGGCTTCGAGACACGGACAATGTCACCCAAGCCGGACATGGCCGCCACTTGGCGCACACGCTTGCGACCCCTGGGGTAGAACGATCGGCATGATCTTCCACCTCGTCCCGCTCACCGACTGGACCGCCGCACCCGGGCGGCCGTACGCCCCGCCCTCGCTCGACTCGGAGGGTTTCGTGCACTGCTCGGCCGACCGGCCCACCGCGCTCGCGATCGCCGAAGCGCACTACCAGGCGGTGCCGGGGATCCTGCTGGTGGTGGAACTCGACGAAGATGCCCTGACCGCCGAGGTCCGCCGCGAGGGCGAATCCGGCGGCCGCTACCCGCACGTGCACGGCCCGTTGAACCGGGAGGCCGTGGTCCGCGTGTGGGAAGTCGTACGCACACCCGGCAGTCCTGTCTCACTGGCACCTTGGGACCCGGGCCACCGAAACGGCGCGGCAGGCTTCTTCTGAGGCCCGCCGCAGGCCAGGATGCTCTCGCCGATCCGGCCACGAAGCGAGGAGAAACCATGAGCGACCCCACGCACACCGCCCGGCGTACGGTACTGACGACCGGCGCGGCCGCCCTGGCGGGCGGCGCGCTCACCGCGTGCGGCGGCGGTGACGGCGGGACGACGCCCGCGAACGGGGCGGCGACCGCGCCCGCCCCGTCCGCGTCCCGGCCGGCCGCCTCCCAGGAGCCCGCCGGCGCCGAGAAGGTCATCGCCAAGGCGGCCGAGGTGCCGGTGGGCGGCGGCAAGATCCTCAAGGACGAGAAGCTGGTGATCACCCAGCCCACCGCCGGAAACTTCCGCTGCTTCTCGGCGGTCTGCACCCACCAGGGCTGCCTCGTGAACAAGGTGGAGGACAACACCATCGTCTGCCCCTGCCACATGAGCACGTTCGAGGCCGCGGACGGAGCGCCGACCAAGGGCCCGGCCACCCGCCCGCTGCCGGAGAAGAAGATCGAGGTCGCGGCGGACGGCGGTATCTCGCTCGCCTAGCGGCGGGGGCCGCCCCTAGGCTCCCCGGATGGACGAACTGACCCTGGTACGGGACCACACGGTCTACCAGTGCGTGATGGGCTCCCGGGCGTTCGGGCTGGCGACGGAGGCGAGCGACACCGACCGGCGCGGTGTCTACCTCGCCCCGACGCCGCTGTTCTGGCGCTTCGAGAAGCCCCCCACGCACGTGGAGGGCCCGCGGGACGAGGAGTTCTCGTGGGAGCTGGAGCGCTTCTGCGAGCTGGCCCTGCGCGCCAATCCGAACATCCTGGAGTGCCTCCACTCGCCGCTGGTCGAGCAGGTCACCCCGGTCGGCGAGGAACTGCTCTCCCTCCGCGAGGCCTTCCTCTCCCGCCGGGCCCACACCAGCTTCAGCCGGTACGCGGCCTCCCAGCACGGCAAACTCCTCGCGGACGTCCGCGTCCACGGCGCCCCGCGCTGGAAGCACGCCATGCACCTGCTGCGCCTGCTCCTGTCCTGCCGCGACCTGCTGCGCACGGGCCGCCTGAACCTCGACGCGGGCCCCCACCGCGACCGCCTCCTGGCGGTCCGCCGCGGCGAGCTCACCTGGGCCGAGGTCGACACCTGGATGTCCCGCCTGACCTCCGAGACGGACGCGGCCCTGACCACGACCCGTCTGCCCGAAAGCCCGGACCACGCCCGCGTGCAGGACTTCCTCGTCCGCACCCGCCGCGCGTCGGCCTAGTCCCAGAGCGCGCCGAAGGCCAGCAGTTCGTCGCGGTACTCGATGCGGCCCTCCCAGTCGCGGGGCCAGACGTCCGCGCCGAGGTGGGCGCCCGCGAAGGCGCCGGCCAGGCAGGCGAGGGAGTCCGAGTCGCCCGCCGTGCAGGCGGCTCGGCGCAGGGCCAGGAGGGGTTCCTGCGGGAAGAGCAGAAAGCACTGCAGGGCCGTGGCGAGGGCCTCCTCCGCGATCCAGCCCTCGCCCGTGGTCAGGCAGGGGTCCGTCTCCGGGGACGGGGTGCGCAGGGCCGCGGCGAGGCGGTCGAGGACGGCCAGGCACTCGTCCCAGCCCCGGGCGATGAAGGACTCCGGCGAGGCGTCGCAGGCCGTCCGCGTCCAGAGGTCGCCGAGCCAGCGCTCGTGGTAGCGGGTGCGGTTCTCCAGGGCGTACGAGCGCAGCCGTCCGACCAGGCCCGTCACCTCGGTGCCCTGCGCGAGCAGGTACACGGCCCGCGCGGTCAGGTCGGAGGCGGCGAGGGCCGTCGGGTGGCCGTGGGTCAGCGCCGACTGGAGCTGCGCGGCGCCCGCCCGCTCCTCCTCGGTCCAGCCGGGCACCAGCCCCACCGGCACCACCCGCATGTTCGCGCCGCAGCCCTTGGAGCCGAGCTGGCTGGCGTCCCGCCAGTCCCGCTCGGGGTGGTCCAGCAGCGAGCAGGCCCGCAGGCAGGTGTTGCCCGGGGCCCGGTTGTTCTCCGGGGAGTGGTACCAGTCGACGAACTCCTCCCGGACCGGGCGGGCGAGCCGCAGCGGGCCCACCCGGCCCCGGTCGGCCGCGGTCCGTATGCCCCGCGCCAGGGCGAGCGTCATCTGGGTGTCGTCCGTGACGATGGCCGGCCGGGGCAGCTCCATCCCGCGCCACGGGCCGGTCTTGGCGAGGATCGACGGCACGTCGTTGAACTCGGTGGGGAAGCCCAGGGCGTCCCCCAGCGCGAGGCCGATCATCGCGCCGGTCGCCGCGCGTTTCGGGGTCGTCGTCATGGTGTGCGTCCTTCCGAGGGGCGGAGCAGGGGCGGGTGCAGGGCGGTCGCGGGTCCCGGCCGGTACAGCGCGGCCGGTTTGCCGCGGCCTCCGGTGAGCCGGGCGGCTCCCGGTACGGCCTCGACGAAGCCGGGCGTGGCCAGGACCTTGCGGCGGAAGTTGGGGCGGTCCAGGGCGGTGTCCCAGACCGTCTCGTAGACGGCCTGGAGCTCGCCCAGGGTGAACTGGGGCGGGCAGAAGGCGGTGGCCAGGCAGGTGTACTCGAGCTTCGAGCCGACCCGCTCCCGGGCGTCCGCCAGGATCACGGCGTGGTCGAAGGCGAGCGGCCCGACCTCGGGCACGGGCACCCAGCGGGCGTGCGCCGCGTCCCCGCCGCCCTCCGCCGCCGGCTCGGGCAGGTCGGCGACCAGTGCCGTGAAGGCCACCGAGACCACCCGCATCCGAGGGTCCCGGTCCGGCTCGCTGTAGGTGCGCAGCTGCTCCAGGTGCAGGGCCGCCACCAGATCCGGCGCCAGCCCGGTCTCCTCGGCCAGTTCGCGCCGGGCGGCGCTCTCCGCGGACTCGCGGGGGGTGACGAAACCGCCGGGGAGCGCCCAGTCCCCCTCGTACGGCTGCTGCCCGCGCCGGATCAGCAGGACGTGCAGCCGCCCGCCGCGCACGGTGAAGACGGCGAGGTCGACGGTCACCGCGAAGGGCACGAAGGCGAACGCAGCGGGACGGGGGTCCTCCCGGCCGGAGGCTGGGGGAGGGTCGTAGCCCGCGGGCAGCGCCCCGCTCATCGGGTCTCCGGCAGCGGATCGGCGAAGTGCCAGCCCTCGGCGAGCAGTTCGTCGACCGCCGCCACCGCGGCCGCCAGCCGCTGCTCGCGGTCGCCCCGTACGACGAGGAACCGCCTGCCGGTGCGTTCCAGTTCCGCCCTGAACCGCCCGGTCATCCAGGGCCGCAGGTGCGGGCCGTCGCGCAGTCCGTCGTCCTCGAAGGGGACGTCCGCGTCGTCCGTCAGCAGGTACAGGTCGCGCCGCGTCAGGGAGGCGGTCTTCTCGACCTCCTCGTTGCGCCCGCCCATGTACCGCTCGTGCCAGATGCCGGTGGCGAAGGAGTCGGTGTCGCAGAAGAGCACCGGCGAGCCCAGCCGGGCCGCCCGCTCCTCCTCCGCGTCCTGCCGGCGCGCGATGACCGGGAACTCCTCCGAGGCGAAGGTGATGTCCGCCCAGGTGGCCGCCGGGTCGGCGGCGCGGGCCGCCGCCAGCTTCTCCTCGCTGTAGCGGCGCCCGTACTCGGCGACCCAGCCCGTCCCGGCCCACACCCCGCCGCGCCGCCGGTAGTGCTCGGCCAGCGCCCGCGACAGCGTCGTCGTGCCGGTGGACTCGGCGCCGAGTACGACGACCCGCCGGACCAGGGAGGCCCGTACGGCGGGTCCCAGGTGGTCCCAACAGCCCGCGGGGTCGGCCCGTACGGCCGTACCGGAGACCGGGAACAGCGTCCGCGCCGGGTCCACGCAGACCTCCTCGGCGCCGAACCGCCGCGCGAGTTCGGCCCCGTACGCCTCCGAGGTGAAGACGGCGTCGACGGGCCGGCCGACGGCGTCCCGGAAGACGGCCATGTGGGCCTCCCAGACGGCCGGGTCCGTCAGGTCGACCGGGATGTCGTCGACCGCGCCGACGACGTCCGCACCCGGGTGCTCCTCGCGCATCCAGGCGACCCGGTCGGCGAGCGGCACCGACTCCACGGAGGCCGCGCAGACCAGTACGGTCAGCCGGTCGCAGCGGTCCTGGGCGGTGCGCACCAGGTGGTGGTGGCCGGCGTGCGGCGGGTAGAACTTGCCGAGCACCAGCCCGTGGCCGTAGCGCTTCACGCCGTCGCCCCCAGGGTCGTACGGGCGCCCGGCGCGGGCAGCGACCGGCGCCAGCCGGCCAGCCCTGCCACGCAGAGCGCGAGGAAGCCGACGTAGAGGGCGGCGGTGAGGTAGAGGCCCTTGTGGGCGTAGAGCGGGATGTACACGAGGTCGGCGGCGATCCACAGCCACCAGGACTCGAGGAGCTTGCGGCACTGGCCGTACGTGGCCGCGAGCGAGAGGCCGGTCGTCAGGGCGTCCCAGAAGGGGACGGTGGAGTCGGTGGCGCGGCTGAGCAGCAGGGTGAGGGCGAGCACCCCCACCGCCCCCGCCGCGGCCAGCCAGAACCATTCGGTGCGCGTGGTGCGGCGCACCGGCAGGGCTTCGGCGGTTCCAGGTCCACCCCCGTGGGTCCAGGACCACCAGCCGTACGCGGCGAGGGCGATGAAGACGATCTGCAGCCCGGCGTCGGCGTAGAGGCCGGCCTGGGCGAAGAGAACGATGAAGAAGACGTTGTTGGCGATGCCGATCGGCCAGTTGGCGATGTGCTGGCGGGCCACGAGCCACACGCACAGGGCACCAGTGGCGAATCCGAGTACCTCGGTCCAGCTCATGACGAGCCCCCCACTCCCTTTAATAGTCTGGTTGACTATAAACACCTCGGGGGGTGCCGGGCAAGCGAAAAGCCCGCAGCGCCGGAAGGCACTGCGGGCTCGTCGACCCGGAATCGGGAGGTACTACAGACCGACCTCGCGCATCAGCATGCCGACCTCGGTGTTGGTCAGGCGGCGCAGCCAGCCGGACTTCTGGTCGCCGAGCTCGATCGGCCCGAAGGAGGTGCGGACGAGCTTCTCGACCGGGAAGCCGGCCTCGGCCATCATGCGGCGCACGATGTGCTTGCGGCCCTCGTGGAGGGTGACCTCGACCAGGTAGTTCTTGCCGACCTGGTCGACGACGCGGAAGTGGTCGGCGCGGGCGTACCCGTCCTCCAGCTCGATGCCGTCCTTGAGCCGCTTGCCGATCTCACGCGGCAGCGGACCGGTGATCGCCGCGACGTACGTCTTCTTCACGCCGTACTTCGGGTGCGTGAGGCGGTGGGCCAGCTCGCCGTGGTTGGTGAGCAGGATGATGCCCTCGGTCTCGGTGTCGAGCCGGCCGACGTGGAAGAGACGCGTCTCACGGTTGGTGACGTAGTCGCCCAGGCACTGGCGGCCGTCCGGGTCCTCCATGGTGGAGACGACGCCGGCCGGCTTGTTCAGCGCGAAGAACAGGTAGGACTGCGTCGCGACGGTCAGGCCGTCGACCTTGATCTCGTCCTTCGGCTGGACGCGTCGGCCCTGCTCCAGCACGATCTCGCCGTTGACCTCGACGCGGGCCTGCTCGATCAGTTCCTCGCAGGCGCGGCGCGAACCCATGCCGGCGCGGGCGAGCACCTTCTGCAGGCGCTCACCCTCCTCCTCGGCCCCCGGGAAGGTCTTGGGGGTCTTGATGACCGGCTTGTCCGCGTACCGGTCGCGCACGCGCTCCTCGATCCGCGCGTCCAGCTCGCGCGGACGGGACTGGCCGCTGCGGCTGCCCGGGCCGCGGCGCGGGCCGCCGGCCCCGCCGATGCCGGGGGTCTTGGAGGGCTTGGGGCCGCCCTTGGCGCCACCGCGCGCGGCCGCGCCGCGGGCACCGCCGCCGCCGGCCTTCGGGCCGCTGCGGCCGTTGCGCTCGCCCTCGGGGCCCACGTCGTAGCGGCGCTCCTCGGGGCGGGGGTTGCGGGGGCGCTGGGGAGCCTGGTCGCGGTCGCGGTCGCCGGAGCCGCCGCCCTGGTAGCCGCCGCCCTGGTAGCCGCCGCCGGAGCCGCCACCGCGGTAGCCGCCGCCGGAGGAGCTGCCACCGCGGGAGCCACCCCCGCCGAAGGAGCTGCCGCCGCGGGAGTCGCCACCGCCGGAGGAGCCGCCACCGCGGTAGCCGCCGCCGGAGGAGCTGCCACCGCGGGAGCCACCCCCGCCGAAGGAGCTGCCGCCGCGGGAGTCGCCGCCGCCGGAGGAGCCGCCGCCGCGGTGGCTCCCGCCGGAGGAGCTGCCACCGCGGGAGCCACCCCCGCCGGAAGAGCCGCCACCGCGGTAGCCGCCGCCGGAGGAGCTGCCGCCGCGGGAGTCACCGCGTCCGCCACCACCGCCGCCGCCGCTGTTCCTGTTGCCGCCGCCGTTGCCGTTGCTTCGCATCAAATGTCCGTCGTCTTGTCGTCGTCTTCGTCAGTGTCCGGTGCGTCCGGATCGAACGACGGCACACCTTCTTGCGTCTCGGCTTCGATCGCGTCCGCCTCGGGGAGGAAGGGCGCGAGCTCCGGGAGCTCGTCCAGGCCGCGCAGGCCCATCCGCTCCAAAAAGTGGTTCGTCGTCCTGTACAGGATCGCACCTGTTTCGGGTTCCGTCCCCGCCTCCTCCACCAGACCCCGCTGGAGGAGGGTCCGCATGACCCCGTCGCAGTTGACTCCGCGGACCGCCGAGACCCGGGAACGGCTCACCGGCTGGCGGTACGCGACGACCGCCAGGGTCTCCAGCGCCGCCTGGGTGAGACGGGCCTGCTGGCCGTCCAGGACGAAGCCCTCGACGGCCGGGGCGAACTCCGCCCGGGTGTAGAACCGCCACCCGCCGGCGACCAGGCGCAGTTCGAAGCCGCGCCCCTGGAGCGTGTACTCGTCGGCGAGCTCGCGCAGGGCGTCCGCGACCTCCCGGGGGGTGCGCTCCAGCACCTTGGCGAGGTGCGTCTCCGTCGCGGGCTCGTCCACGACCATGAGTACGGCCTCCAGCGCCGGCTTCAAAGCCAGCCCGGCCACGTCACTGCTCATCCCTCGCTGCTCATTCCTTGGCCTCGACAATCCGGTCGAACTCGTCGGTCACGGTCGGCATGCCGTCGCCGTCCCCGCCGCTCCAGCGCACGGTGAGGGTCTTCAGGGCCTCCTCCTGGTCCAGGACCACCGCCTTCTCGCGGTAGAGCTCCAGCAGGGCCAGGAAGCGGGCGACGACGGTGAGGGTGTCCCCGGCGTCCTCGGTGAGCTCCTGGAAGGTGGCCTCGCCGCGGGCCTTCAGCAACCGCACGACGAGAGCCGCCTGCTCGCGGACGCTGACCAGCGGGGCGTGGATGTGGTCGACGTACACCTGCGGCTTGGCCTTGGGCTGCATGGCCTTGACGGCGAGCCGGGCGAAGCCCTCCGGCCCGATGGTGATGACGACCTCGGGCAGCAGGTCGGCGTGGTGCGGTTCGAGGCCGACGGTACGGGGGTAGCGCCGGCCCTCGGCCTCCGCGCGGTCCTCGAAGATCGTGGCGATCTGCTTGTACGCCCGGTACTGCAGCAGCCGGGCGAAGAGCAGGTCCCGGGCCTCCAGCAGGGCCAGGTCGGCCTCGTCCTCGACCTCGGCGGCCGGCAGCAGCCGGGCCGCCTTCAGGTCGAGCAGGGTGGCGGCGACGACGAGGAACTCGGTGGTCTGATCGAGGTCCCAGTCGGGCCCCATGGCCCGGATGTGGGCCATGAACTCATCGGTGACCTTGGACAGCGCGACCTCGGTGACGTCGAGCTTGTGGCGCGAGATCAACTGCAGCAGCAGATCGAAGGGCCCCTCGAAGTTGGCAAGGCGCAGGGTGAACCGCCCGTCGCCTCCCGCGGGGCCGGCGGGGTCGGGTGCGCCGGCCGGGTCGCCTGCGGCGAAGCCATCGGTCGCGGACTCGCCCGTACCCCCGGCGGGGGCGGCACTTGCGGGGACGACCGCAACCCCGCTGCCCCCCGGATTCCCGGATGCGGCAGCGCCCCTGGCCGCAGCTTCGCCCGCGGCAGTCCCCGCGGCTTCGGAGTCATCCGCGGCCGGGCCCGGCGCGCCGGAGCCGGCGGGGCTCGCGGCTCGGGGAGTGCGCGCCGCCGTGACCGCCGTGGCGTCGCCCGCCGGGTTCGTGGATGCGGGAGCGCCCGCAACGGTGGCCGTCGCACTGTTGCCCGCCGGGTGGGAGGCGGCCAGGACATCGGCGGGGGCCGGCTCGGGCCCGGAAGTGCCGCCCGGCCCGTCGGCGTACCGGCCCTCCCCGGGCTCCGGAGGGCCGTCGCGGCGCTCCGTGGGGGCGTCAGGGGCTGCGGAGGTGCCCTGAGGGTCTTCCCCGGGTCCGGGCCGCCCGGCACGCTCAGCGGGCGCCTCGGGGGCCTTTCCCGGCGTGCCGGGGCCTCGTCCCAGAAGTCGGCGGGCGGGACGGCCGGGTTCGGCGGGGAGGGGCATCGCGGTCCAGGGTCGTGCGGAGGCGGGCGGCCGCGGCTGACGAGCCGAAGCGTGCCCCCACCCTAGGCCGCGACACCCCGATCGGGCCGGACCGGCCCGGGACGCCCGCAGCCGTGCGCCGCGAGGGCTTCCCGCAGAGGCCCGGCGGGAAGCCTCGGCTGCCCCGCGCGGCGAGCGGGCGGCCGGACCCGCGGACCGCGTGTCCCGGCGGCCGGACGTCCCGCGCCTGCGCAGGCGTATCCCGTGAAGCCGCGAGCCGGGTGTCCCGAACGGCTGCCTCGCGGCCCCGTCCGGTGGCCGCGCCGGGCGACACCAGGCCCGGCGGCCGAAGCGCGTGGCAACGCGAGACGGGTGGTTGAGCCGGGCCGGAGTCGGGCGCGCCGGAACCGGGGGCCAGGCGTCCGTAGCCGTCGGCCTCGTGGCCAGGGGCGGGGCGGGCCCGCTGTACCGCGCCGGGCACCGCCGACCCGGGCACCGCCGACCCGGGCACCGTGGAGCCCGGGCATCAGCCCGGGCAGCTGGAAGGCCCGGCCCCGGGCGTACCACTTCACGGGGGGCGGCCCGGGAGGCGGAGCCTGGCGCCGTGGAGCCGGGCGGCCGAGGCGCGGGCGCGCCGGGCGGCGTGGCCCAGCCGGAGCCGGGCGTACCGCGTCGCGCGAGGCCGCCGGCCCGGGAGGCGGAGCCTGGCGCCGCATGGGCAGGGCAGCCGGAGCGCGGGCGCCGTCGGGGCGACATGGCATAGCCGGGTCCCGGCCGGGTGCACCGCGCCGGTAGGGCGCCGCCAGGGCCCGGGAGAGGCGGAGCCAGGCGTCGTCGAGCCGGGGTGTTCGGGGCGCGGGTGCCGGTGGGCGGCGCGGCCCAGCCGGGGCCCGGGCCGGGAGGGCCGTAGGGGTTGGTCAGCGGCCTCGGAGGCGGCGGACCAGGATGCTGGCGTCCCCGCGGGATTCAAGGTCGGCGAGGACGACCGCCACCGCCTCGCGGACGATGCGGCCGCGGTCGACCGCCAGGCCGTGTTCCCCGCGGAGCACCAGCCGCGCGTGTTCCAGGTCCATGAGCTCCTCGGCGGAGACGTAGACCGTGATCTTCTCGTCGTGCCGCTCGCGCCCGCTGGGCCGCCGGTTCGCGCCCCGGCCCTGGCCCTTGCCGCGTCCGCCCGCCCCGGGGGCCGCGGAGGTTCCGTTGACAGAACCTTCCTGCGGCCGCCGGGGTGCTCCCACCACGGATTCCGTGCCGGCCTCGGCCTCCCGGCTCCGGCCCTCCCCCGCCGCGCCCTCGGCCGAGGAGGCCGCGTGCTGGGCGGCGGGCGCCTCGTCGGCGCCCCGCCTCGGCGAGGAGGACTGCAGGGCCATCCCGCCGGTCGTACGGAACAGTTCGTCGGCTCCGGGCAGACTCACTCGGCGTGACACCGGGCGAGCACCTCCCTGGCGAGCTGGCGATACGCGGCGGCGCCGACGGAGTTGGAGGCGTACGTCGTGATGGGCTCACCGGCGACCGTGGTCTCCGGGAAGCGCACCGTGCGACCGATGACCGTGTGGTAGACGTGGTCGTCGAAGGCCTCGACGACGCGCGCCAGCACCTCGCGGCTGTGCACCGTACGGGAGTCGTACATCGTGGCGAGGATGCCGTCGAGCTCCAGCTCGGGGTTGAGCCGCTCCTGCACCTTCTCGATGGTCTCGGTCAGCAGCGCCACGCCGCGCAGCGCGAAGAACTCGCACTCCAGCGGGACGATGACCTTGTGGGCCGCCGTCAGGGCGTTCACGGTCAGCAGACCGAGCGAGGGCTGACAGTCGATCACGATGTAGTCGTAGTCGGCCATCAGGGGCTTCAGGGCCCGCTGCAGGGTCGACTCGCGCGCGACCTCGCTGACCAACTGCACTTCGGCAGCGGACAGGTCGATGTTGCTCGGCAGCAGGTCCATGTTGGGGACCGCGGTCTTGAGCAGCACCTCGTCGGCCGACATGCCCCGCTCCATGAGCAGGTTGTAGACCGTCAGGTCGAGTTCCATCGGGTTCACGCCGAGACCCACGGACAGCGCGCCCTGCGGGTCGAAGTCGACGAGCAGCACGCGGCGCCCGTACTCGGCGAGCGCGGCACCCAGGTTGATGGTCGACGTGGTCTTGCCCACGCCGCCCTTCTGGTTGCACATCGCGATGATCTTCGCCGGACCGTGGTCGGTCAGCGGACCCGGGATGGGGAAGTACGGCAGCGGGCGTCCGGTCGGGCCGATCCGCTCACGGCGCTGGCGGGCAGCGTCGGGGGCGAGGGTGGCCGCGTACTCGGGGTCCGGTTCGTACTCCGCGTCGGGGTCGTAGAAGTGCCCTTCGGGCACGTTGTCGTAGTCGGCGAAACCAGTGGGCTTTTCGCCGCTCAGGTCGCCGGCCCTGGAGTTCACGTCTAGGCCGTCCATGCTCTTTTGGGGCGTCGTCATGTGCTGGTGGTTTGCGAAGGTGCGGACTGCGACGGAGCCGACAGCCTCGAGCCCGGCGGGGTTCTGGCCCCGCTCCGGCGCGCCTGCTCGACCACCCCCAGGAGCAAATGTCGACTCATTCACAAGTCGTCTTACCTCCTCGGACGTGACCAGGACACTTATCGATAGGTCAGCGTGGCACCATGCCGACGGTTGGCGACTCTATGGCGTGTCACCGCTCAGCGGCAACACAATCCACCGGACCCGGCACGATGTGTCGGCAACCGAACACGACTCTGTCAAGGGCGCACGAGCTGTCACCGCGAAGTTTCGCGGGTGTGCGAAAGGGTTAAAGGGTTACGTTCGAGGCGAGTTGAGCGGCCTTCCGGCGCACCCGGCGAACACGTCCGGCCGGACCTTGCGGGCAAGGTCCGGCCGGATACGTGAGATTGACGTCAGTCGTTGACGGGTCAGCCGAGAAGCGTGCTCAGCGCGAGGGTCTCGAGGCCGTGGGCCTCGGCGACCGGACCGTATACGACCTGGCCGTCATGGGTGTTGAGGCCCAGCGCGAGCGCGGGGTCACGACGCAGCGCCTCGACCCAGCCGAGGTTCGCGAGCTGCACGATGTAGGGCAGCGTGGCGTTGGTCAGGGCGTAGGTGGAGGTGTTCGGCACCGCGCCCGGCAT
The DNA here is from genome assembly GCF_001746425.1 of Streptomyces subrutilus. GTDB lineage: Bacteria > Actinomycetota > Actinomycetes > Streptomycetales > Streptomycetaceae > Streptomyces > Streptomyces subrutilus_A. The sequence continues at coordinate 1,882,392 of NZ_MEHK01000001.1, forward strand.
GTTGGCGACGCAGTAGAAGACCGAGTTGTGGACCTGGAAGGTCGGCTCGGCGTGAGTGGTCGGACGGGAGTCCTCGAAGCAGCCGCCCTGGTCGATCGCAATGTCGACAAGGACACTTCCGGGCTTCATCTTGGCGACGAGCTCGTTGGTGACCAGCTTCGGGGCCTTCGCACCCGGGATCAGCACCGCGCCGATGACGAGGTCGGCCTCGATGACGGCCTTCTCCAGCTCGTAGGCGTTGGAGACGATCGTCTTGATCTTCGTGCCGAAGATCTTGTCGGCCTCGCGGAGCTTGTTGATGTCGCGGTCGAGCAGGGTCACGTGGAAGCCCATGCCGATGGCGATCTGCGCGGCGTTCCAGCCGGAGACGCCGCCGCCGATGACCACGCACTCGCCGGCGTGGGTGCCGGGGACGCCGCCCGGGAGCACGCCGCGGCCGCCGGCCGAGCGCATCAGGTGGTAGGCGCCGACCTGCGGGGCCAGCCGGCCCGCGACCTCGGACATCGGGGCGAGCAGCGGGAGCGCGCGGTTGGCGAGCTCGACCGTCTCGTAGGCGATGGCGGTGGTGCCGGACTCCAGCAGGGCGTCCGTGCACGCGCGGGAGGCCGCCAGGTGCAGGTAGGTGAAGAGGGTCTGGTCCTTGCGGAGGCGGTGGTACTCCTCCGCGATGGGCTCCTTGACCTTCAGCAGCAGGTCAGCGGTCGCCCAGACCTCGTCCGCGGTGCCGAGGATCTCGGCGCCGGCGGAGACGTACTCGTCGTCCGTGATCGAGGAGCCGACACCGGCGTTCTGCTCGACGAAGACCTGGTGGCCGTTGCGGACCAGCTCATGCACACCGGCGGGCGTGATGGCGACCCGGAACTCGTTGTTCTTGACCTCGCGGGGGATGCCGACCTTCATCGTCGATCACGGTCCTTGGCTCAGGGGAAATTACGGAGTACTTCCATACATACCCGCCCACAAGAACGCGCAACGGGATGCACCACGGGATGACGTGGTGAAGCCAGTTTAATGAAGGATGAACGCGTGTCTAGCCTTGCAAACAAATAATCTTAGTCGGATCCACTACGGATTTCGCAGGCCGCGGGATCGTCTCCCAGCAATCTGTCGGCCGCGGACCGGTGCAGCCTGGCGGCTGCCGGGTCCCCCAGCCGGTCGAGCGTGTCGGCCAGCCGGACCTGCAGCGCGGCCTGCAGCCGCTGGTCCCCGGCACGGCGCGCCAGCTCCACCGCCTCCCGGCAGGTGTGCAGCGATTCCTCGGGCCGGCCGGCGTACTCCTGGACCCGGGCCATCTCGCTCAACGCCTTTGCCTGGCCCGGCACATCGGCCAGCCGCCGGTAGCCCGCGGCGGCGGCCCGCCAGTTGCGCAGCGCGTCCCCGTAGCGGCCCGCGTACGTGTGGACGTTCCCGAGCCGCCCGTACAGCCGGGCCTCGTCCGTCCGCTCCCCCCGCGCCAGGGCGTGGGCGAGCGCCCGGCCGAACCAGTCGGAGGCCCGGTGCCAGTCCGCCAGCTCCTGGTAGGCGCCCCCTACGGATTCCATCGCGCGGCCGATCGCGTACGGATCGTTCGCGGCCCGTCCCGCGTCCAGCGCGGCCCGGTAGCGGTCGAGTGCCTCCTGGGTGCGGCCGGTCTCCGCGTCCAGGTCGGCCAGGTTCAGCAGTGCGGCAGCCTGCTCCCGGTGCAGGGCGCGCCGCTCGGCCACGTCCAGGACCAGCCGGTGCAGCCCGTACAGCTCGGGGGCGGCCCCGGCGGTGCCGCGGTGCTCGGCGAGGGCCCGGACGAGCGCGGCGATCAGCCGGCGGGCCAGGGTGTCCAGCTCCCCGTCGGCCACGGCCAGGGAGGCGGCCGCCGAGAGCGCGGGCAGGCGGGTGTCCAGCCAGGTGGCGGCGGCGCGCCGGTCGGGGAAGCGCAGGGTGCGCGGCACCCCGTCCAGCTTCTCCCGCAGGCCGACCCCGTCGTCCTCGTCCGTTTCGGCCATGGCCCGGCAGGAGTGCAGCAGCCGTACGGTGCGCTCCAGCATCCGGGCCCGGGCGAGCTGCACCTCGGCCGGGCGCTCCTTGGCCTCGAGCAGGGCCTGGAGCAGCGGCGCGAGGCAGCCGGGCAGCAGGAACAGGCCGTTGTGGGCGTGGTGCAGCAGGCCCAGCCCGGCGAAGTCGTCCAGCGTGGACTGGGCCGCGGCCACCGAGCAGCCGGCGAGGGCGGAAGCGGTGTGCGAGTCGACGATCCCGGCGGGGGCCAGCGGCAGCAGCCGCAGGGTCCGCTGGGCGGGCTGCGGCAGGGACTCGTAGACGAGGCGGAGGCCGCGGGCCAGCGGCCCGCCGACACCTGCGGGCATGTCGTGCAGCTGCTTGGCGACGTCGGCGACGGAGGCCTTGGGGTGGGCGGCGAGCCAGCCGCCGACGAGGGCGAGCGCGGCGGGCTGGCCCCCGCACTCCTCGGCGAGGCTCTCGGCGGCCCGGGGGTCGGCGCTGACCCGGGTGTCGCCGATGCGCTGCACGAGCATCTCCACGGCGGAGGGCGTGTCGAGCCCCCCGAGGGTGCAGGGCCGCACGTCGGGGATGCCGGTGAGGGGACCCTCCGCGGTGACCACGACGAGGCACTCGGGGGTGTCCGGCAGGAGGGCGTCGACCTGGTGCGGGTCGGCGGCGTCGTCGACCAGGATGACCACCCGGCGCCCCTTGAGCGCGGTGCGCAGGGCCGAGCTGAGCTCGTCCTCGCCTGCGCCGGGCGGGGTGGTGCGGCCCAGTCCCTCCAGCAGGCCGCGGACGGCGCGCTCGGTGGCCAGGGTCTCCCCGCCGGGTGCGGTCAGCCGGGTGCGGAGCAGCCCGTCGGGGTACTGGTCGGCGACCTCCCGCACGAAGGCCTCGGCGAGCGCGGTCCGCCCGGACCCCGGCCGCCCGGCGATCAGCAGCACGCGGGCGCGGGGGGCCTTGGCCTTGCGGCCCGAGAGGGTGTCGAGCCCGGTCCGTGCGATGTCCTCGCGCAGCTCCTTGAGCTCACGCCGCCGCCCGACGAAATCCGTCACGGATCCGCTCCTCTCCCTGCCTTCGGATTGCGAGCGTAGTTCACGCAGAGCGACGAGCCGGGTGGAGCGCGGCGGGCATATCCCCTGATCGGATCAGCGGATGGTCCGCTTTTCCGTCCAGAGGGCCCGGCCCGGCACGCCGGGCGGGGCCGACGGGCCCCGCCCGGCGAGACGCACGGGCACAGGCTCGGGGCCGGAGGGCGAGCCCAGGACCGGGCACGGGCCCAGGACCGAGCGCAGGCTGCCCGGGCGCGGAGCCGAACCCGGGCTCCCGCGCGCCTACGCCTCGAACGGCCGGGCCTGCCAGGGGGCCGTGGCCGGGCGCAGGGCGTCCAGGCCCTCCCCGGCCAGCGCGGCGGAGAGGGCCAGGACCCCCGTCACCAGCCCCGCGTTGCCCAGCTCGCCCGCCAGGACGCCCCGTACCAGGTCGGCCAGCGGCACCCAGGCCACCTCCATGTCCGCCTCCTCCGAGCCGGTCTCGGAGTACCGCTCGCCCTCGGCGTCGGAGACGCCCCGCGCGAGGAAGACCCGTACCGCCTCGTCCGACCCGCCCGGCGAGGCGTAGAAGTCGGCCAGCACCCGCCAGTCCTCGGCCTTGACGTGCGCCTCCTCGTACAGCTCCCGCTCCGCGCCGAGCAGCGGGTTCTCCCCCGGCACGTCCAGCAGCCCGGCCGGCAGTTCCCACAGCCGGCGCCGCACCGGGTGCCGGTACTGGCTCAGGACCAGCACCCGGCCCTCCTCGTCCAGCGCCAGCACGCACACCGAGCCCGGGTGCACCTGGTAGTCGCGGCGGACCGTCGACCCGTCCGGCATCCGGACCACGTCGGAGTTCACCGCGGTTTTCGCCCCTTGGAACGGTCGCCGGGTCGACAGTGTCTCCCAGGTTTCCGACGTGTCCGTGACGTTCATGCCCCGACCCTCCACAACGCGCGACAGCCGGGGTACGGCAACTCCGTACCCCGGCTGTCTACGTTATGCCGTCAGGCGATCACTTCGCGGACTGCTGCCGCTCCACGGCCGCCTTGACCAGACCCGCGAACAGCGGGTGCGGGCGGGTGGGGCGCGAGCGCAGCTCCGGGTGGGCCTGGGTGGCCACCAGGTAGGGGTGCACCTCGCGCGGGTACTCGACGTACTCGACGAGCTTGTTGTCCGGAGAGGTGCCGGAGAAGACGATGCCCGCCTTCTTCTCCAGCTCGCCGCGGTAGGCGTTGTTGACCTCGTAGCGGTGGCGGTGGCGCTCGTCCACGTACGCCTGGTCGCCGTAGACCTCGCGCACGATGGAGCCCTCGGCGAGCTTCGCCGGGTACATGCCCAGGCGCATGGTGCCGCCCAGGTCGCCCGCACCCTCGACGAAGGCCAGCTGCTCCTCCATGGTCGAGATGACCGGGTGCGGGGTGGAGGCGTCGAACTCGGTGGAGTTCGCGTCCTCGATGCCCGCGAGGTTGCGCGCGGCCTCGATGACCACGCACTGCAGGCCCAGGCACAGGCCGAGCAGCGGGATCTTGTTCTCGCGGGCGTAGGTGATCGCGCCGACCTTGCCGTTGACGCCGCGGTCGCCGAAGCCGCCGGGCACGCAGATCGCGTCCACGTCGCCGAGCACCGCGGCGGCCCCGGCCGGGGTCTTGCAGTCGTCGGAGGTGACCCACTTGATCTGCACGCGGGCCTTGTTGGCGAAACCGCCGGCGCGCAGCGCCTCGGTCACCGACAGGTAGGCGTCGGGCAGGTCGATGTACTTGCCGACGAGCGCGACCTTGACCTCGTGGTCGGGGTTGTGGACGCGGTCCAGCAGGTCCTCCCAGACCGTCCAGTCCACGTCGCGGAAGGGCAGGTCGAGCTTGCGCACGACGTAGGCGTCCAGGCCCTCGGTGTGCAGCACCTTCGGGATGTCGTAGATCGACTTGGCGTCGATCGCGGCGACCACTGCGGCCTCGTCGACGTCGCACATCAGCGAGATCTTGCGCTTGATGGACGTCGGGACGTCGCGGTCGGCGCGCAGCACGATCGCGTCGGGCTGGATGCCGATGTTGCGCAGGGCCGCGACCGAGTGCTGGGTCGGCTTGGTCTTCAGCTCACCGGACGGGCCGATGTAGGGCAGCAGCGAGATGTGCACGACGAAGACGTTGTCGCGGCCGACCTCGTGGCGGACCTGGCGGACGGTCTCCAGGAACGGCAGCGACTCGATGTCGCCGACCGTGCCGCCGACCTCGGTGATGACGACGTCGACGTCCTCGGTCGCCATGCGGCGGATGCGGTGCTTGATCTCGTTGGTGATGTGCGGGATGACCTGCACGGTGTCACCGAGGTACTCGCCGCGCCGCTCCTTGGCGATGACCTGCGAGTAGACCTGACCGGTGGTGACGTTGGCCGAGCCGTCGAGGTCCACGTCGAGGAAGCGCTCGTAGTGGCCGATGTCCAGGTCGGTCTCGGCGCCGTCGTTGGTGACGAACACCTCGCCGTGCTGGAACGGGTTCATCGTGCCGGGGTCGACGTTGAGGTACGGGTCGAGCTTCTGCATGGTGACCCGCAGGCCGCGCGCCTTCAGCAGCGCACCCAGGCTGGAGGCCGTCAGGCCCTTGCCGAGGGACGAAGCGACACCCCCGGTGACGAAGATGTGCTTGGTCGTCATGGATTTGGGCGGCATCGCCAAGAGGGGGCTCCCGTGGTCGCGAGGTGAGGTGCGTCCGGCGCCGGCCACCGTCGATCCGGAAGGGTCTCAGGGGGCGCCGAAGCTGCGGTTTCGGGGCTCCTGATTCGCACAGGCAGACCACCGGTCCACGGGGTACCAGCCTATCAGCGCCCGGGCCCGTCTGCCTCCGGCCACGCGGCGCGGGGGTCCCGTACGGGGCGCGGAGGGGCGGCGCGGCGGCGTACCGGCAGGTCACCCGTTTGGCCCAGTCGCATTCTTCCGCGGAATGAGGAGATCACTAGGGTGCCGTCATATCCTGCTCGGATACCGCACACATCACCGCCGGGCAGTCCGTCGCACGGCACCACCGAGCCGATATACGGAATCATGGGCTCGACGCGGAGATCCCCACCCACAGGAGACCGCGCAAACCGCGCAATGCAAGCGCCCTTCGGGGCGGACATGGCCGTTCGACTGGAGATGCAACGTGTCCGGGCGCATCGAGGATTACGCACTGATCGGGGACATGCAGACCGCCGCGTTGGTCTGCCGGGACGGGGCAGTGGACTGGTTGTGTCTGCCCCGTTTCGACTCCCATGCCGTGTTCGCGAGCATTCTCGGCACCGAGGATCACGGGTTCTGGCGGATCGGCCCCGCCTTCCCGCCCGGCACCGAGCCGCCGCGGGCCACCAGCCGCCGCTACCGCGGCGACTCGCTGGTGCTGGAGTCGGAATGGGAGACCCCGCGCGGCACCGTCCGCGTGATCGACTTCATGCCGCCCCGCGAAGGGCACGCGCCGCAGCTGATCCGGATCGTCGAGGGGGTCAGCGGGCGCGTCAAGATGAGCTCCGCGCTGCGCATGCGCTTCAGCTACGGGCGGGTCGTGCCCTGGGTGCACAAGGTCGACGGGCGCACGGTCGCCGTCGCCGGGCCCGACTCCGTGTGGCTGGACACCGACGCGCAGACGTACGGCAAGGACCTGACCACCTACTCCGACTTCACCGTCGGGCCCGGTGACCGGATGGCCTTCAGCATCAGCTGGCAGCCCTCGCACCGCGGCGCGCCGGAGGCCCCCGACGCCGAGGCGGCACTGGACTCCACCACCGAGTTCTGGCGCGAGTGGGTCGAGCAGTGCACGTACCACGGGCCCTACCGGGAGGCGGTGGTCCGCTCCCTGATCACCCTCAAGGCCCTCACGTACGGCCCCACCGGCGGGATCGTCGCCGCGCCGACCACCTCCCTGCCGGAGGAGATCGGCGGGGTCCGCAACTGGGACTACCGCTACACCTGGCTGCGCGACGCCGCCATCACCCTGTCCTCGCTGCTGCGCACCGGCTACCGCGAGGAGGCCCGCGCCTGGCGCGAGTGGCTGCTGCGCGCCGTGGCCGGCGACCCCGAGAACCTGCAGATCATGTACGGCATCGCGGGAGAGCGGGAGCTCGGCGAGACCGAGCTGGACTGGCTGCCGGGCTACGAGAACTCCCGCCCGGTCCGCGTCGGCAACGGCGCCGCCGGGCAGCTCCAGCTCGACGTCTACGGCGAGGTCACCGAGGCCCTGCACCTGGGCCACATGACCGGCCTGGCCCGCAGCGACTACGCCTCGCTGCTCCAGCTCAAGCTGATCCGCTACCTGGAGACCCACTGGGACCAGCCCGACGAGGGCATCTGGGAGGTGCGCGGCCCGCGCCGCCACTTCGTGCACTCGAAGGTGATGGCCTGGGTGGCCGTGGACCGCACGATCAAGCTGATCGAGAGCGGGGACGCGGACGGCCCGCTGGAGCGCTGGCGCGAGCTGCGCGACGAGATCCACCAGGACGTGTGCGAGAAGGGCTACGACAAGGAGCGCAACACCTTCACCCAGTCGTACGGGTCGAAGGAGCTGGACGCCTCCCTGCTGCTGATTCCGCAGATGGGCTTCCTGCCGCCGGACGACAAGCGGGTCATCGGCACCATCGAGGCGATCCAGCGCGAGCTGTCGACGTCCGACGGCTTCATCCTGCGCTACCCGACGGCGGGCGACGAGGCCGGTGTGGACGGCCTGGAGGGTGACGAGGGGGCCTTCCTCGCGTGCTCGTTCTGGATGGCCGACGACCTGGCGATGATCGGGCGGGTGGACGAGGCGCGCCGGCTCTTCGAGCGGCTGCTGTCGCTGCGCAACGACCTCGGGCTGCTGGCGGAGGAGTGGGACCCGCGCCTCCAGCGGCAGGTGGGGAACTTCCCGCAGGCCTTCAGCCACGTTCCGCTGATCGACACGGCGCTGCGGCTGACCGCGAGCGGGGCGTACGGGGGGTAGCGCCGAGGGGGCGGGCTCTTCCGCCGCCGAGGGCGCGGTCCTTCACTGCCGAGGGGCGCGTCCCTCCGCCGCCACCGCCGAAAGGCGTGGTCCTCCGCCTCGCCCCGGTGATCGCCTCCGCCTACCCTGGAAAGGTCCTATGCCCTTCTGGGAAGGGGGAGGCCATGGCGCCCCTGTCGAAGGCGGGCACGGCACTCGCCGCGCTCCGCGAGGACCTGGCCGGTGATGTCTTCGCCCCGGACGATCCGGGCTACGACGAGGCACGGTCGGTCTTCAACTCGATGATCGACCGCAGGCCCGCCGTCATCGCCCAGTGCACGAGCCCGGCCGACGTGGTGACGGCCGTACGGTTCGCCCGGGATCTGGACCTGAAGATCGCGGTGCGCGGCGGCGGGCACAGCGTGTCCGGCTCCGCCCTCGGCGACGGCGCCCTGGTGGTGGACCTGCGGCGGATGCACGAGGTCACCGTCCACCCCGCGGCCCGCGCGGTGCGGGTCGAGGGCGGGGCGACCATGAGCCACCTGGACCGCGCCTGCGCCCCGTACGCGCTGGCCACCACCGGGGGCCGGGCCTCCACCACGGGCGTGGGCGGCTTCGTCCTCGGCGGCGGCAGCGGCTGGCTGGACCGCAAGTGCGGGCTGGCCGTGGACAACCTGCTGGGCGTGGAACTGGTGACGGCCGACGGCACGGTCGTGGAGGCCACGCCCGAGGAGCACCCGGAGCTGTTCTGGGCGCTGCACGGCGGCGGCGGGAACTTCGGCGTGGCCACCGCGCTCACACTGCGGCTGCACGAACTGCCCGCCATGTCGATCGCGTTCCTGCTGTACCTGCCGGAGTACGGGCCCGAGGTGGTGCGGACCTACCGGGACGTCATCGAGGGCGGCCCGGTGGAGGCGAGCGGGGGCGTGATCTACCTGACCGGCCCGCCCGACGACGAGTTCGTGCCGCCCCATCTGGCCGGGAGGCTGATCTGCGCGGCGCTGGTCACCTACGCGGGCCCCGAGGAGCGGCTGCGGCCGCTCGCCGAGCCGCTGATGGCGCTGCCCCACGAGGCGGCGATGGTCACCGCGATCCCGTACGCCGATCTGCAGTGCATGATCGACGACCCGCCGGGGCTGCGGAACTACTGGTCGGCGGAGTACCTGACCGGGGCGCCGGACGCGTTCGTCGACGTGTTCTGCGCACGGGCCGGCACGATGCCGGTGCCGACCGGGACGCAGCACATCCTCTTCCCGCAGGGCGGCGCCATCGCCTCAGGGCCGGCCGACTACCCGGTGCCCTACCGGGACTCGTCCTGGGCGGTCCACCCGTTCGGGATCTGGGAGGACACGGCCGACGACGAGCGCTGCCGCCAGTGGGTGAAGGACGTCCGCGCCGACGTCCAGCCGTGGAGCACGGGGGCGGTCTACCTGAACTTCACCGGGGACGAGGGCTCGGACCGGGTGGTCTCGGGCCTCGGCACGGAGAACATGCGGCGGTTGGGACGGGTCAAGCGGGAGTACGACCCGGACAACGTCTTCCGCTTCAACCACAACATCCGGCCCCTCTGACGCATTCGTGACCCATGGGTGATGCGATCGGAACGGGGCGGCGGGTACCGTCCCGCGATATGGACGATCAAGGCGGAATCACGGTTCAGCGGGCACTGGAACTGCCAGGGCTGCGCAGCGGGCTGCCGGAGGTGCTGGCCTGCGCCGACCGGCTGGGCCGGACCGTCCGCTGGGTGCACGCGGGCGAGGTCCCGAACATCGCCTCGCTGCTCAAGGGCGGCGAGCTGCTGCTGACCACGGGTCTGGGCCTCGGCACCCGGCCGGCCGAGCAGCGGGCCTTCGTACGCCGCCTCGCGGACCGGGGGATCGCCGCGCTGGTCGTCGAGCTGGGCCCGCGCTTCAGCCGGCTTCCGGCGACCCTCGTGGAAACGGCCCGCGCGGCGGGCCTGCCGCTCGTGCAGCTCCACCGGGAGGTCCCCTTCGTCACGGTCACGGAAGAGGTCCACACCGAGATCGTCAATCACCACTACGCGCTGCTCCAGCGGGCCGAGGAGGTCCACCGGCGGTGTACGGAGGCCCTGCTGGGGGGCGGCGGCATCCCGCAGGTGCTGCGGATCGTGGCCGACTTCACGGGCAACCCGGTCTTCCTGGAGACCCCGGACGGGCAGCTCCTGTACGCGGCCGGCAGCTCGGCCGCGGACGCGGGCGCCGACCCGCTCCAGGTCTGGGAGGGCCTGCGCGGCCAGCGCGAGGCCGAGCCCTCGGCGAACACGGTGGTGATCGACGTACCCGGCGGAGGCCACGGCACGGGCTCGGTCCGGGCCCGGGTGGTGCTGGTCGGGGTCTCGGCCCCGCTGCTGCCGGTGCACCGGATGGCGGCGGAGCGTACGGCGGGGGTCCTGGCCGTCGTCCTGATGCAGGCCCGGCAGGAGGACGAACTGGCGGCGCGCGGCCGCGGCGACTTCCTGACCGACCTCGCCGAGGGCCGCATCTCGGCCGAGGACGCCCCCGCGCAGGCCCGCGTCCTCGGCTTCAAGCCGGGCGCGGGACCGCTGCTGCCGATCGTGATGCGCCTGGCGACGGATCCGGGCCCGTCCGGGAACTGGGCCGTGCTGGCCCGCGCGGTCCTGGAGGAGCTGTCGTCGGTCGGGGTGCCGGTGCTGCTGGGGGTGCGCCCCGTGGAGGGCCGGGTGCCCCTGCTGGTCTCGCTGCGCGCGGAGTCGGAGCGCACGGCGGTGGCGGACCGGGTGGCGGCGGCGCTGCGGGCGGGCGTGGAGCGCGCGGGCCTGGACCGGGCCTCGGCCCCGCCGGCCGTGGTCGTCGGCGTCGCGGGCGGCTGGGCGGCGGCCTCTGCGGGGCTGCGGCACGCGGCGGAGACCGCTACGGCGGCGCACGGCCTGCCGGCCCGGCCCTGGTACGACGCCCGGCGGCTGGACATCGACCTGCTGCTGTGGCGGCTGCGGGAACATCCCGACCTGGCGGCGTTCGTGGACCGCGCGATCGGTCCGCTGCGCAGCCATGACGCGGCCTCGCGCCCGCCGCTGCTGCCCACGCTGGAGACGTACCTGGCCCACGCGGGCCGCAAGGCGGAGACGGCCCGCGAGCTGCACCTCAACCGCCAGACCCTGTACAACCGCCTGGCCCGCATCTCGGAACTCCTGGGCACGGACCTGGACGACCCCGAAACGGTCCTCTCCCTCAGCCTGGCCCTCCGCGCCCGCCGCCACGCCCCGTCCCCTTCGTGACGCCCCGCTCGAAGCCTCGGCGCCGACCTCCGGCCGTACGGCGCCCGAGCGGGCTGCGGGACACCACCACCTCCGGCGCCCGGGGGCCCCGCACCTCGGCGCCGAACTCCGGCCGTACGGCCCCGGAGCGGACTGCGGGACACCACCACCTCCGGCGGCTGGGGCTCCGCACCTCGGCGCCGGACTCCGTAGGGACGGCCCCTGGGCCGGATGCCACCGCTGCCGGGGCCGGGCGCGGGGAGGCGGCCCTGCGGGGCTGATCCCCTACCCGCCCTTCCACCGTTCCCTGGGGCTCCGCCCCAGACCCCTACGGCGCTCCGCGCCTTCGCCTCAAACGCCGGCGAGGCTGAAAACCCGTCCCCGCCGACACCATCCAGCCCCGCCGGCGTTTTGAGGCGCGGGATCCGGGGGCGGACTCCCGATCTTCAAGCCCCGCCAGGGCCACCAGCGCGGGACCCGGGGCCGAGCACCGACCCTTCCAGCCCCGCCGGCGATTGCGGGGCGGGGTCCGGGGCGGAGCACCGATCTTTAAGCCCTGCCAGGGATACCAGCGCGGGACCCGGAGCCGAGTCCCGGCACCTTCCAGCCCCGCCGGCGATTGAGGCGCGGGGCCCGGGGCGGAGCCCCGAAAGACCCGCCGGGGATACCAGCGCGGGGCCCGGGGGCCGAGCCCCGGCGCCTTCCAGCCCCGCCGGCGATTGAGGCGCGGGGCCGGGCCCTGGCGGCGGCGCTACCGTCGGCCCCGCTCCGTCAGCTCGTCGTAGACGGACAGGACCTGCGCGACCGTGTCGTCCTCCGACGGCCAGGTCGCGGCCTGCGCGCGCCCCGCGGCGACCAGTTCGGCCCGGTGGCCGGGGTCGGCCAGCAGGCCGGACACGGCCGCGGCGAAGGCGGGCGCGTCCCCCGGCGGGACCAGGACGGCCCCCCGCCCCACCATCTCCGGCACGCCCCCCACCGCCGTGGCCACCAGTGGTACCCCCACCCGCAGGGCCTCCTGCGCCAGCAGGGCCCGTTCCTCCCAGCGGCTCGGCAGCACCGCCAGGTCCGCCGCCGCGAGCAGCTGCGCCGCGTCCCGGCGCCGCCCCAGCAGCCGTACCGGTAGCCCTTCCTCCACGATCCGCCGGGACAGTTCGGCCCGGAGCGGCCCCTCCCCCGCGATCACCAGCAGCGGCGGCGGTTCCAGCGTCCGCCACTCCCGGGCCGCGTCGAGCAGGACCGAGTACCCGCGGTGCTCCACCAGGCTCCCGACCGCGATCACCAAGGGCCGTCCCACCGCACCCAGTTCCGCCCGCACCTTCCCGGGCTCGGCCCCCGGCGCGGCCGCCGGCACGGCCACCGGGGCCAGCCGCGCGTCCCGCGCACCCCGCAGCCGGGCCCGGTCCACCAGGTCCGAGGAGGCGCCGAGCACCACCGCCGCGGCCCGCGCCACGTGCCGTTCCAGGATCCGGCTCAGCCGCCCGAGCGCGGCCCCGGACGCACCGGCGGCGGCCGGGGCGTCCGCGTGCCAGCTCACGACCAGCGGTACCCGCCGCCCCCGCAGGGCCAGCGCGGCCCGCATCCCGGCCCGCACCCCGTGCGCGTGCACGACGTCGGCCCCCGCGCAGGCGGCCCGCAGCGCGTTCACCGCGTCGGGCGCGAACCGCGCCCCGGCGCCGGTGAAGTCGTACTCGCCCTCCGCCTCGACGGGCGCGCACACCGTGACCCGTACCCCGCGCGCGGCGAGCCCGGTCGCGAGCGACCGCACGTGCGCGCTGCTGCCCGCGCCCGCACCGCCGCCGAGCACTTGGACGGTACGCAGCGGCGGACGCCCGTAGGGCTGTGCCGGGACGGACGGGGAGACCGGGGAGCTGCTCACGGGCCGAAGCTCCAGGGTGAGGGAGTCAGAGACGTCGCCCAGGATGCCAGTCCGCACGCGCGTTCCGGGGCCATACGGGTGCGGATCCCGTGAGAGATATCGCAGGACACCCCCGAGCGTCACCCACACGGGTTAGCGCGGCGTCAACCGCGAGCACTGTCCGCGCGGGCCGCCGCGAGGAGTTCCTCGGCGTGTGCCCGCGCCGAGACGGAGTCCTCGTGGCCCGCCAGCATGCGGGACAGCTCGCGGACCCGGTCCTCGCCCTCCAGGACGGTGACACCGCTCCTGGTGACCGATCCGTCGTTGGTCTTCTCGACGAGCAGCTGCCGGTCCGCGAACGCCGCCACCTGCGGCAGGTGCGTGACGACGACGACCTGGGCCGACTTGGCGAGCTTCGCCAGCCGCCGGCCCACCTCGACGGCGGCCTTGCCGCCGACGCCCGCGTCGACCTCGTCGAAGAGGTACGTGGGCACCGGGTCGGAGCCCGCGAAGACGACCTCCACGGCCAGCATCACGCGGGAGAGCTCACCGCCGGAGGCGCCCTTGGCGATCGGCCGCGGCGGGGCCCCGGGGTGCGGGGCGAGCAGCAGTTCCACCTCGTCCGCGCCGGAGGGTCCGTAGGCGACCGGGCGGCCGTCCACGTCCACTCCTTCGGGGTCCTCGGTCTGCCGGACGTCGATGGTCACCCGGGCGTGCGGCATCGCCAGCGAGGCCAGCTCCTCCGTCACGGCCGAGGCGAACCGGGTCGCCGCCTCCACGCGTGCGTCCGTCAGCGCCTGCGCCAGGGAGGACAGTTCGGAGCGCAGCCCGTCCCGCTCGGCGGTCAGCTCGGCGATCCGCTCGTCGTCGCCGTCCAGTTCCAGCAGCCGGGCGGCGCCCCGCTCCGCCCATTCCAGCACCGCGTCCACGGTGCCTTCGGAGCCGTACTTGCGGGTCAGCTGGGTGAGGGCGGCGCGCCGCTCCTCGACGGCGGCCAGCCGCAGCGGATCGGCGTCCAGGTCGTCGGCGTAGCCCGCCAGCTCCCCGGCCACGTCGGCCAGCAGGATGCCCAGTTCACCGATCCGCTCGGCGAGGGCGCCGAGGGCCGGGTCGTGCGAGCGTACGGACTCCAGGGCCCGGTGGGCGCCCGCGACGAGGGTGTTGGCGTCGATGCCCTCCGGGTCCTCCGGATTGCCGGCCAGCGCGGCGTGGGCCAGCTGCGCGGCCGAGGACAGCGATTCGGCGTGTCCGAGCCGCTCGGCCTCGGCCGCCAGTTCGACGTCCTCGCCGGCAACCGGTTCGACGGCCGCGATCTCGTCCAGCCCGAAGCGCAGCAGATCGGCCTCCTGGGCGCGTTCCCGGGCCCGGGTGGTGATCTCCTCGAGTTCGACGGCGACCGCGCGCAGCCGCCGGTAGGCCGAGCCGTACTTCTCCAGCGGGACGGCGACGGCGTCCCCGGCGTACCGGTCGAGGGCCTGCCGCTGCCGGGCGGGCCGCAGCAGGCCCTGCTGGTCGGTCTGCCCGTGTACGGCGACCAGGTCGTCGGCGAGCTCGCCGAGCAGGCCGACGGGCACCGAGCGGCCGCCGACGTGGGCGCGCGAGCGCCCCTCGGCGGACACGGTCCGGCTGATCAGCAGGGCGCCGTCGTCGAGCTCGGCCCCCGCCTCCTCGGCGCGCAGGGCGGCGGGCGCGTCCGGGCGCATGACGATGCGGCCCTCGACGACCGCGGCCTTGGCCCCGATCCGTACCAGGGCCGGGTCGGCGCGACCGCCGAGCAGCAGCCCGAGGCTGGTGACGACCATCGTCTTGCCCGCGCCGGTCTCGCCGGTCACCGCGGTGAAACCGGGCGACAGCTCGACCACCGCGTCGTCGATGACCCCGAGCGACCGTATCCGCATCTCCTCAAGCACGGGACGACGATACCGAGGTTTCACCAGTGCCATGTGACCTCACCCGCCGGAAGTTCTCCGAACGGACGTGCTATTGGAGGGGCGGGCGGGTTAGAGGGGCGGGCGGGTCAGGACCGGGCTCAGTGGGGCGCCCCGCGCCACCCGGACACCGGCAGCGCGAACTTCGCGACGAGCCGGTCCGTGAACGAGGCGTGGTGCAGCCGGGCGAGCCGCACCGGCACCGCCCCCCGCCGGACCTCGACCCGGGCCCCGGACGGCAGCTCCAGCATCCGCCGCCCGTCACACCACAGCACCCCGTGCGGGGTGCCGCTCTGCACCTCGACCGCCAGCACCGAGTCCGGCGAGGTCACCAGCGGCTTCGCGAACAGCGCGTGCGCGCTGATCGGCACCATCAGCAGCGCCTCCACCTCCGGCCAGACCACCGGCCCGCCCGCGGAGAAGGCGTACGCCGTCGAACCGGTCGGCGTCGCGCAGACGATCCCGTCACAGCCGAAGCCGGTCACCGGACGCCCGTCGATCTCCAGCACCACCTCGAGCATCCGCTCCGGCGAGACCTTCTGGACCGCGGCCTCGTTCAGCGCCCAGTCCCGGTGGACCACGTCACCGTTCGTGTGCACCGCCACATCGAGGGTCATCCGCTCCTCGACCTCGTACTCGCGCGTCACCACCCGGTCGACGACCTTGTCCAGGTCGTCGCGCTCCGCCTCGGCGAGGAACCCCACCCGCCCCAGGTTGACGCCCAGCATCGGCACCCCCGTGGCCCGCGCGAACTCCGCGCCCCGCAGCAGGGTCCCGTCTCCGCCCAGCACGATCAGCAGCTCGCAGCCGTCGATCACACCCGGCGTGGACTCGGTGACCAGCTCCACCTCGGGCGGCAGCGGCAGGTCGGCCGCCTCGTGCGCGAAGACCCGTACTCCCAGCCCGCTGCGCAGCAGCCCCTTCACGACCAGCTCGGCGCTCCGGATGGCCGCCGGCCGGCCGGTGTGCGCGACCAGGAAGACGGTCCGCCCCGTCGCCGAAGACGAACCCGAACCCGACCCTGAACCCGCTGAATCTGTCACTGCGGCCCCTCCGCCACTGCACGGTCAACATCCGCCGGGTCGAGTGCCGGTGCCCCCGCCCGCAGCCACAGAAAGTACTCGACGTTCCCCGAGGGCCCCGGCAGCGGACTCGCCGTCACCCCGACCACGCCCAGCCCCAGCTTCGCCGCCTGCGCCGCGACCTCGCGCACCGCTTCCGCCCGCAGCTCGGGACTGCGCACCACGCCACCGCTGCCCAGCCGGTCCTTGCCCACCTCGAACTGCGGCTTGACCATCAGCACCAGGTCCGCGTCCGGCGCGCAGCACCGTACGAGCGCGGGCAGCACCAGCCCGATCGAGATGAAGGACAGGTCACCGACGACCAGATCGACCGGAATCCCGTCGATCAGCTCGACCGTCAGTTCCCGGACGTTCGTGCGGTCCTTGACCGTGACCCGATCGTCGCTCTGCAGGGACCAGGCGAGCTGCCCGTAGCCGACGTCGACGGCCACCACGTGGGCGACGCCCGCGCGCAGCAGCACATCGGTGAACCCGCCCGTGGAAGCCCCGGCGTCCAGGGCCCGGCGGCCCTCGACCCGCAGCCCGGCGGGCTGGAAGGCCGCGAGGGCGCCCGCGAGTTTGTGGCCGCCCCGCGAGACGTAGTCCGGATCGCTGTCGTCCTTGAGGACGACCAGCGCCGCGCTCGTCTCGACCTGGGTGGCGGCCTTGGTCGCGGTGGTACCGCCCACGGTCACCCGGCCCGCGGCGATCAGCTGCGCGGCGTGCTCGCGCGAGCGGGCCATGCTGCGGCGTACCAGTTCGGCGTCCAGGCGGCGGCGTGCCACTCCTGCCACGTTCGGTTCAGCTCCTGTTTTCGTACGGTCCGGGGACGGGCGGTGCGTCCAGCGCGGTCAGCGCCTCGCGCAGCCCCCGGTGGACATCCTCGTACACCGCGAGGTGTCCGTCGGCCGCGAGGTGGTCGGCGTCCGCCAGCCGCGCCAGGTGCGCGTCCACCGCCTCGTGCCCGGTGGGCGTGCGTACGATGCCCAGCGCCGCGGGCCCGGCGGCGGTCTCGGCCGTGGGCTCGGCAGCTTCGTCGGTCATGCCCCGACGCTACCCCGAAGCGCCCCGCGACCACGCAACGGCTCTGCGGTACGGTCGTGATCACGATGGCTACGATTGATGAGTGCCGAGACGCACTCGACCGACTCTCCGACAACCTCGCCGGGGCCGACGGCGGCGTGCGCGGCGCGGCGGCGCTCGACCGCTCGCTGAGCTGCCACATCACGGACCTCGACCAGACCTTCACGGGCCGCCTCGACGAGGGCCGGATCCGGGTGGAGACGCTCACGCCCGGCCCGCCCGCGACGAAGGCCGAGATCAGGCTCGCGATGACCGGCGACGACCTGGTCGGCCTGGTCGCGGGCGACCTCAGATTCGCCAAGGCCTGGGCCGCGGGCCGAGTCCGCCTGGAAGCAGGCTTCCGCGACCTACTCCGCCTGAAAAGCCTGCTCTAGGGGCCACTCCGGCCCCGCCGGGCCGATCCCGGCCCCGCCGGCGTTTGAGGCGCGGGGTCCGGGGCGCAGCCCCGGCAGCGGCGCCGCACCCGCGAAACGGCGTGAGCCCGACCACCCCCACGACACGGCGTGAGCCGAACCGGCCCCCGCTACACCGCGTGAGCGACCCGCCGAGCCGCCGGAATCACCAGCGGCGTCCCCGTCTCCGGGTCGGCGATGATCTGGCACTTCAGCCCGAACACCCTCTCCACCAGCTCGGCGGTGACGATCTCCCCCGGCGCGCCCTCCGCCACGACCTCCCCGCCCCGCATCGCGATCAGATGCGTCGCGTACCGGGCCGCGTGGTTCAGATCGTGCAGCACCGCCACCAGCGTCCGCCCCTGGGTCTCGTGCAGCTCCGCGCACAGGTCGAGCACGTCGATCTGGTGCTGGATGTCCAGGTACGTCGTCGGCTCGTCGAGCAGGAGCAGCGGTGTCTGCTGCGCCAGCGCCATCGCGATCCACACCCGCTGCCGCTGACCGCCCGACAGCTCGTCCACGGCCCGGTCGGCGAGCTCCGCGACCCCGGTCGAGGCCATCGACTCCATGACGATCCGCTCGTCCTCGGGCGACCACTGGCGCAGCAGCCCCTGGTGGGGGTAGCGCCCGCGCGAGACCAGGTCGGCCACGGTGATGCCGTCCGGCGCGATCGAGGACTGCGGGAGCAGGCCGAGGGTCTTGGCGACCTTCTTCGCCGGCATCGACCCGATGGCCTGCCCGTCCAGCAGCACCCGCCCGGCGGACGGCTTCAGCATCCGCGACAGGGCGCGCAGCAGCGTCGACTTGCCGCAGGCGTTGGGGCCGACGATCACGGTGAAGGAGTGGTCGGGGATCTCCACCGACAGGTTCTCGGCGATGACCCGCTGGTCGTAGCCGAGGGTCACGTTCTCCGCGGTCAGCCGCTGCACTTGGGTACTCCTCGGGTTCCGGAACATCGCGGTCGTGGTGGAGGCGGTCATATGCGTCCCGCCTTGCGCTCGGTGACCAGCAGCCACAGCAGGTAGACGCCGCCGACCAGCCCGGTCACCACGCCCACCGGCAGCTGGTCGGTGCCGAAGGCCCGCTGCGAGGCCCAGTCGGACACCAGCAGCAGCACCGAGCCCATCAGCGCGGCGGTCAGCAGGTTCGCGCCGGGCGAGCGGGTCAGCCGCCGGGCCAGCTGCGGGGCGGCCAGCGCGACGAAGGAGATCGGCCCGGCCGCGGCGCTCGCCGCCGTGGTGAGCAGGATGGCCGCGAGCATCAGCAGCAGCCGGGTGCGTTCCACCCGTACCCCGAGGGCGTACGCGGCGTCGTCGCCCATCTCCATCATCCGCAGGGCCCGGCCGTGGCCGAGCACCAGCGGGAAGAGCACCGCGCAGACCGCGAGCAGCGGCCACACCTGCGCCCAGTCCCGGCCCGCCAGCGAACCGGTCAGCCAGACCATCGCCCGGGTGGCCTCGACCATCTGGGCCTTCGTGATCAGGTACTGGATCAGGGCGATCAGGATCGCGGAGGCACCGATGCCCACCAGGACCAGCCGGTACCCCTGGATCCCCTGCTTGTAGGCCAGCAGGTACACGGCCAGGCCGGCGAGCAGGCCGCCGAACAGGGCGCCGACGGCCACCTCGGTGGCGCTGCCCTTGAACAGGATGATCACGACGAGCGCGCCCACCGCCGAGCCGTAGCCGAAGCCGAGCAGGTCGGGCGAGCCGAGCGGGTTGCGGGAGACCGACTGGAAGACGGCCCCCGCCATCCCGAGGGCCGCGCCGACCAGCAGGGCGACCAGGACCCGCGGCAGCCGCAGGTCGTTGACGATGAAGTCGTTGGCCGCAGTGCCGTTGCCCAGCAGGGTCTGTACGACGTCCCACGGCGCGATCCGGAAGTCTCCGGTGCCGATGAGCACGACGGCCAGCGCGAGCGCGGCGACGGCCAGCAACGCCCCGGCGGCCAGGGCGCGCCGCTCGACCCGCAGCGAGACCCCGCCGGGAAGGTTCATCCGACGGGCTTTGGCGGTCGCGGTCACAGCTGGGCCATCCTCTTGCGCCGAACCAGGTAGATGAAGACGGGGCCGCCGATGAGGGCGGTGACGATGCCGACCTGGAGTTCGGCGGGACGGGTCACGACCCGCCCGACCACGTCGGCGCCGAGCAGCAGCACGGGCGACAGGACGGCCGAGTAGGCGAGCACCCAGCGCATGTCGGGTCCGGTGAACGCCCGCACCATGTGCGGGATCATCAGCCCGATGAAGACGATGGGCCCGCAGGCGGCGGTGGCCGCACCGCACAGCAGGGTGATGGCGAGCATCGCGCCGACGCGGGTCCGCGTCAGGTTCGCGCCGAGCGACCGGGCGGTGTCGTCGCCCATGGCCATCGCGTTGAGCGGCCGGCCGAGCGACAGCGCGAGCACCGCGCCGACCAGCAGGAAGGGGGCGACCTGGCGGACGGTGTCCATGTTGGCGGAGGCCAGCGACCCCACCGTCCAAAAGCGCAGCTTGTCCAGCGCCTTGCTGTCCATCAACTGCACGGCGTTGATGTAGCCGACCAGGGCCGCACTGGCCGCCGTACCCGCCAGCGCGAGGCGCACCGGCGTGGCGCTGCGGCTGCCGCCGAGCACGTAGACGACGACGGAGACGAGGGCCGCGCCGAGGAAGGCCCACCACACGAACTCGCTCAGGGAGCTGGCGCCCAGGAAGCTGATCGCGGAGACGACGGCCGCCGCGGCACCGGCGTTGACGCCGAGGATGCCGGGCTCCGCCAGCGGGTTGCGCGTCAGCGCCTGCATGACGGCGCCCGACAGGCCGAGCCCGAGCCCCACCATCAGCCCGAGCAGGGTGCGCGGCACCCGCAGGTCGCGCACCACCACGTCGGAGGGTGTCCCCGAGTAGTGGAACAGGCCGTGCCAGACCTCGTCGAGCGGCATCTGCTTCGCGCCGACGGCGATGCTCACCACCGCGATCAGCGCCAGCACCGCGAGGGCGCCCAGCAGACCTGCGGCACGCGCGCCGTGGCGCGGACGAGCGGCGGCGGCCGGCGCCGCGCTCTGTTCGGGGGGACTCTCGGGACTCTCGACCAACACGGAGGTTAGGCTAACCTACCCTGCGCCTTTTCAGATCATCCGAACGACCTACAGCCCCAGCCGGACCAGGGCCTTCTCCGCGTCCAGCCCGCAGACCCCGTCCCCGGCCGCCGTCCAGGCCGCCGCGCACAGCGCCCGCAGCCCGTTGACCGGATCCCCGTCGCCGCCGCGCAGGTCCAGTTCCCCGTCCAGCGCGACAGCGGTCCATCCTCCGCAGCGGAACCCGGCACCGTCCGCCGCCACCTCGGGCTGCCCGGTGAGCAGCCCCCGCAGATCCCGGTCCACGTACGTCGGCCGGTGCCGGGGCTCGGCCCGCACCAGCTGCTTCGCGTCCGTCACCCCGGTCAGCACCAGCAGCGAGTCCACCTCGCCGTTGAAGGCGCCCTCGATGTCGGTGTCCAGCCGGTCCCCGACCACCAGCGGCCGCTTCGCCCCGGTCCGCAGCACCGTCTCCCGGTGCATCGGGGGCAACGGCTTGCCCGCCACCTGCGGCTCGGCGCCCGTCGCGATCCGTACGACCTCCACCGCGGCCCCGTTGCCCGGGGCGATCCCCCGCGCCCCCGGAATCGTGAGGTCCGTGTTGGAGGCGTACCAGGGCACCCCCCGGTTGATCGCGTACGAGGCCTCCGCGAACCGCCCCCACGCCAGGTCCGGTCCCCCGTACCCCTGCACGACCGCCGCGAGCCCCTCCTCCTCGGCCGACTCCACCGGCACCAGCCCGCGCTCGCGCAGCGCGACCCGCAGCCCCTCCCCGCCGATCACCAGCACCTTGGACCCCGGAGCCACCTGCTCCGCGATCAACCGGGCCACCGCCTGCGCCGAGGTGATCACCTCGGCCGGCTCGGTCGGCACGCCCAGCTCGCCCAGGTGCCGCGCGACGGCGTCCGGAGTCCGCAGCGCGTTGTTCGTGACGTACGCGAGGTGCATCCCGTCGGCCCGGGCCGCCGCGAGCGACTCGACCGCGTGCGCGATGGCCTCCCCGCCCGCGTAGACCACTCCGTCGAGGTCCAGCAGAGCGGTGTCGTAAGCCTGGTGGAGGCTCCGCTCGCTCGGCGCGGGGCTGGTCCTGCTCTGCCGGGTCATCTGTCCGCTCCTCATACGTTTTCGCACGACCGATCTTGTCCGGATCCGAACTCCCCCGATCATCCCGCATCCCGAGACGGGTCTTACCATGCACCAATGACCACATCTGGTACCGCGGACCGAGGGCTGCGCCTGATCCCGTTCCACGGCCTGCGCTATGTCCCGGAGCGTGTCGGCAGCCTCGCCGCCGTCACGTCACCGCCGTACGACGTGGTCGTGCGCCCCGACGGAGTCGACCACCTCGAATCCGCCGACCCGCACAACATCGTCCGGCTGATCCTCCCGCAGGCCGGCACCCCCGCCGCCCGCAACGAGCAGGCCGCACGCACCCTGCACGACTGGCTGGCCCAGGGCATCCTCACCGCCGACCCCGAGCCCGCGCTCTACGTCTACGAACAGCGCCGGGCCGGCCTGCTCCAGCGCGGCATCATCGGCGCCCTCGCCCTGTCCAGCGCCGACGCCGGCATCGTCCTGCCCCACGAGGACGTCATGCCGGACGTGGTCACCGACCGCGCCGGTCTGATGCGGGCCACCTCGGCCAATCTCGAACCGCTCCTCCTCACCTACCAGGGCGACGACCCCGGCACGGGCGCGGCGGCGGTCGTCGAACGGACCGCGCGCAGCGCGCCCCTGCTGTCGACGACCACCGAGGACGGCTTCCAGCACCGCCTGTGGGCCATAACGGACCCGGCCGAGCTGGCCACGGTCACCGCCGACCTCAGCCACCGCCAGGCCCTCATCGCCGACGGCCACCACCGCTGGGCGACGTACCTGCGCCTCCAGGAGGAGCACGGCTCCCCGACCCCCTGGGACTTCGGCCTGGTCCTCCTCGTGGACACCGTCCACTACCCGCTCCAGGTCCGCGCCATCCACCGGATGCTGCGCCGCCTCCCCGTCCGGGACGCCCTGGCCGCCCTGCACGGCAACTTCCAGGTCCGCCCGGTCGAGGGGCCGCTCCCGCTGGCCCTGGAGGCCCTCTCGGACGCCGCGGAACGCGGCAACGCCTTCCTCCTGACCGGCGACGGCGGCTTCCACCTGGTCACCGACCCCGACCTGGCCCTCCTCGACCGCACGGTCCGCCACGACCGCCCCGAGGCCTGGCGCCGGCTGGACGCCACGGTCCTGCACGCGACGCTGCTCGACACCCTGTGGGGGATCCCGGACGCCCCCGACCAGATCACCTACATCCACGACGCGGCGGCCACGGTGGCGATGGCCGAGCGGCACGGGGGCACCGCGGTCCTGCTGCACCCCGTACGGGAGGAAGTCGTACGGGACCTGGCCCGCCAGGGCGTCACCATGCCGCGCAAATCCACCTCCTTCGGCCCGAAGCCGGCCACGGGCCTGGTGCTGCGCGGCCTGGACTGACCCGTCCCGGACATGCGGAAGGGCGGTACCCCGGTCGGGGTACCGCCCTTCTTCACGTCACGGCTCAGGCCTTGTCGCGGCCCGCGTCCCGCTCGTCGTCCTCGTCGTCCTCGACGACGACGATCTCGTCGGTGGCGTCGAAGTCGGCCTCGGACTCCTCCAGCGGCTCGTACTCGTCGTCGTCCTCGTCGTAATACTCGGCGACGTCGGTGGCCCGCTCGGCCGCGGCGACCTCGGCCGGGTCCTGGTCGTCCTCCTCCTCGTCCACGTCCACATCGTCCTGGACGCGGTCGTCGGCGAGGTCCACCGAGGCGTCGACGAACTCGACGCCGTCGAGCTCGGCGAGACGGTCGGAGGCGTCGGTCGACCCGTCCTTGTCCGCCTCGAGGGTCTTGCCGAACCACTCGCGCGCCTCGTCCTCACGACCGGCCGCCAGCAGGGCGTCGGCGTAGGCGTACCGCAGGCGCGCGGTCCAGGGCTGGATGGAGTGGGAGGCCAGCTCCGGGCTCTGCAGGGTCACGATGGCGGCTTCGAGCTGCCCCTGGTCACGGCGGGCACCGGCGGCCACCAGCCGCATCTCGACCTGACCGGCCTTGTCCAGCTTCTGCACCTCGGGCTCGCCGGCCATGGCCAGCGCCCGCTCCGGACGGCCGAGGCCGCGCTCGCAGTCGGCCATCACGGGCCACAGCTCGACGGAGCCGGTCATGCGCTTGGCGGCGCGGAACTCGGCGAGCGCCTCGTTGTACTTCTGCGTGGCGTACGCGGCGAAGCCGGCGGCCTCGCGGACGGCGGCGACACGGGAGGCCAGTCGCAGGGCGATGCGCGAGTACGCGTACGCCTGCTCCGGGTCCTCGTCGATCAGCCGCGCGACCATGACGAGGTTCTTGGAGACTTCCTCGGCCAGACCCTTGGGCAGGCTCAGCAGCTCCTGACGCACGTCGGCGTCGATCTCGAGGCCGGTGACGTCCTCGTCGATCGGGAGCCGCTTGACCGGGTCGCGGTCCCCGCGGTAGTCGCGGTCGCCGCCGCGGTCATCGCGGCCACGGTAGCCACCACGGTCACCACCGCGATCGTCACGGCCACCACGGAACCCGCCACGGTCGCCACCCCGGTCGTCACGGCGGGGGTAGGACGGACGGTCGCCCCGGTCGTCGCGGCGGAAACCGCCACCGGCCGGCCGGTCGCCACCACGGTCGTCACGGCGCGGGAAGGACGGACGGTCCCCACCACGGTCGTCACGGCCACCACGGAACCCACCACGGTCGTCATCACGACGCGGGTAGCTCGGACGTCCACCACGGTCGTCATCGCGACGGGGGTAACTGGGACGCTCGCCCCGGTCGTCACGGCGGAAACCGCCACCCGCGGGCCGGTCGCCACCACGGTCATCGCGACGCGGGTAGGACGGACGGTCCCCACCACGGTCGTCACGGCCACCACGGAACCCACCACGGTCGTCATCACGACGCGGGTAGCTCGGACGGTCGCCCCGGTCGTCACGGCGGAAACCGCCACCGGCCGGACGGTCGCCACCGCGGTCGTCACGGCGCGGGTAGGACGGACGGTCCCCACCACGGTCGTCACGGCCACCACGGAACCCACCACGGTCGTCATCACGACGCGGGTACGACGGACGGTCACCCCGGTCATCGCGGCGGAAACCGCCACCGGCCGGCCGGTCACCGCGGTCATCGCGGCGGAAACCGCCACCCGCGGGACGGTCCCCACGGTCGTCGCGGCGGAAGCCCCCACCGGCCGGCCGGTCGCCACCACGGTCATCGCGACGCGGGGAGGACGGACGGTCCCCACCGCGGTCGTCACGGCCACCACGGAACCCACCACGGTCGTCATCACGACGCGGGTACGACGGACGGTCACCCCGGTCATCGCGGCGGAAACCGCCACCGGCCGGCCGGTCACCGCGGTCATCGCGGCGCGGGAAGGACGGACGGTCGCCACCGCGGTCGTCACGACGGAAGCCGCCGCCACCACCGGAGGGGCGGTCACCGCGGTCATCGCGGCGGAAGCCGCCGCCCGCGGGACGGTCGCCACCACGGTCATCGCGGCGCGGGAAGCTGGGACGGTCGTTGTCGCGACGGAAACCGCCGCCACCGCCGCCGGAAGGACGGTCCCCGCGGTCGTCGCGGCGGAAGCCGCCACCCGCGGGACGGTCCCCACCACGGTCATCGCGACGCGGGAAGGACGGACGGTCCCCACCACGGTCGTCACGGCCACCACGGAACCCACCACGGTCGTCATCACGACGCGGGTACGACGGACGGTCGCCACCGCGGTCGTCACGACGGAAGCCGCCGCCACCACCGCCGGCGGGACGACCGCCACGGTCGTCGCGCCGGAAGCCACCGCCACCGCTGCCGCTGCCGGCCGGTCGGCCACCACGGTCGTCACGACGGAACGGGGGACGGTCGCCACCACGGTCGTCACGGCCCCCGCGGTAGCCGCCCCTGTCACCGCCGTCGTTGCGCCGAGGCTCGCGCTCCGGACGATCGTCGGGAGAGTTGGACATGGGTGTGACTCCTGTCTTCGGGGTACCGCTAGTCATTCTCGCGCAACCAACCCATGGCCGCGCTTCGGCGTAAAGAGGTGAAAAACAAAAAGGACCTTTGGTCCAGCGTTGAACGCTGGACCAAAGGTCCTTTGAAAGATTGTTCGGCGGCGTCCTACTCTCCCACAGGGTCCCCCCTGCAGTACCATCGGCGCTGAAAGGCTTAGCTTCCGGGTTCGGAATGTAACCGGGCGTTTCCCTAACGCTATGACCACCGAAACCCTATCGGTTTCGAGCGAACAAGCACACTTTGTAATTATGTTCTAGCTCTAGAAACCAGCAACTGTTCGTTGCTTCAGAACTAACACAGTGGACGCGAGCAACTGAGGACAAGCCCTCGGCCTATTAGTACCAGTCAGCTTCACCCGTTACCGGGCTTCCACATCTGGCCTATCAACCCAGTCGTCTACTGGGAGCCTTACCCTCTCAAGGAGGTGGGAATACTCATCTCGAAGCAGGCTTCCCGCTTAGATGCTTTCAGCGGTTATCCCTCCCGAACGTAGCCAACCAGCCATGCCCTTGGCAGGACAACTGGCACACCAGAGGTTCGTCCGTCCCGGTCCTCTCGTACTAGGGACAGCCCTTCTCAATATTCCTACGCGCACAGCGGATAGGGACCGAACTGTCTCACGACGTTCTAAACCCAGCTCGCGTACCGCTTTAATGGGCGAACAGCCCAACCCTTGGGACCGACTCCAGCCCCAGGATGCGACGAGCCGACATCGAGGTGCCAAACCATCCCGTCGATATGGACTCTTGGGGAAGATCAGCCTGTTATCCCCGGGGTACCTTTTATCCGTTGAGCGACGGCGCTTCCACAAGCCACCGCCGGATCACTAGTCCCGACTTTCGTCCCTGCTCGACCCGTCGGTCTCACAGTCAAGCTCCCTTGTGCACTTACACTCAACACCTGATTGCCAACCAGGCTGAGGGAACCTTTGGGCGCCTCCGTTACCCTTTGGGAGGCAACCGCCCCAGTTAAACTACCCATCAGACACTGTCCCTGATCCGGATCACGGACCGAGGTTAGACATCCAGCACGACCAGAGTGGTATTTCAACGACGACTCCACAACCACTGGCGTGGCCGCTTCAAAGTCTCCCACCTATCCTACACAAGCCGAACCGAACACCAATATCAAACTGTAGTAAAGGTCCCGGGGTCTTTCCGTCCTGCTGCGCGAAACGAGCATCTTTACTCGTAGTGCAATTTCACCGGGCCTATGGTTGAGACAGTCGAGAAGTCGTTACGCCATTCGTGCAGGTCGGAACTTACCCGACAAGGAATTTCGCTACCTTAGGATGGTTATAGTTACCACCGCCGTTTACTGGCGCTTAAGTTCTCAGCTTCGCACGCCCGAAAGCGCACTAACCGGTCCCCTTAACGTTCCAGCACCGGGCAGGCGTCAGTCCGTATACATCGCCTTACGGCTTCGCACGGACCTGTGTTTTTAGTAAACAGTCGCTTCTCGCTGGTCTCTGCGGCCACCCCCAGCTCACGGAGTAAATCCGATCACCAGTGATGGCCCCCCTTCTCCCGAAGTTACGGGGGCATTTTGCCGAGTTCCTTAACCATAGTTCACCCGAACGCCTCGGTATTCTCTACCTGACCACCTGAGTCGGTTTAGGGTACGGGCCGCCATGAAACTCGCTAGAGGCTTTTCTCGACAGCATAGGATCATCCACTTCACCACAATCGGCTCGGCATCAGGTCTCAGCCTTAATGAGGGACGGATTTGCCTACCCCTCGGCCTACACCCTTACCCCGGGACAACCACCGCCCGGGCTGGACTACCTTCCTGCGTCACCCCATCGCTTACCTACTACAAGTCTGGTTCGTCGGCTCCACCACTTTCCTTTCCCCGAAGGGTCCGGAACGGCTTCACGGACTTAGCATCGCCTGATTCGATATTGGGCGTTTCAAAGCGGGTACCGGAATATCAACCGGTTGTCCATCGACTACGCCTGTCGGCCTCGCCTTAGGTCCCGACTTACCCTGGGCAGATCAGCTTGACCCAGGAACCCTTAGTCAATCGGCGCACACGTTTCTCACGTGTGTATCGCTACTCATGCCTGCATTCTCACTCGTGAACCGTCCACAACTAGCTTCCGCTGCTGCTTCACCCGGCACACGACGCTCCCCTACCCATCACAGCGGGCGTTGGCCCTATTGCTGCAATGACACGACTTCGGCGGTACGCTTGAGCCCCGCTACATTGTCGGCGCGGAATCACTTGACCAGTGAGCTATTACGCACTCTTTCAAGGGTGGCTGCTTCTAAGCCAACCTCCTGGTTGTCTCTGCGACTCCACATCCTTTCCCACTTAGCGTACGCTTGGGGGCCTTAGTCGATGCTCTGGGCTGTTTCCCTCTCGACCATGGAGCTTATCCCCCACAGTCTCACTGCCGTGCTCTCACTTACCGGCATTCGGAGTTTGGCTAAGGTCAGTAACCCGGTAGGGCCCATCGCCTATCCAGTGCTCTACCTCCGGCAAGAAACACACGACGCTGCACCTAAATGCATTTCGGGGAGAACCAGCTATCACGGAGTTTGATTGGCCTTTCACCCCTAACCACAGGTCATCCCCCAGGTTTTCAACCCTGGTGGGTTCGGTCCTCCACGAAGTCTTACCTCCGCTTCAACCTGCCCATGGCTAGATCACTCCGCTTCGGGTCTAGAGCGTGCAACTCAATCGCCCTATTCGGACTCGCTTTCGCTACGGCTTCCCCACACGGGTTAACCTCGCTACACACCGCTAACTCGCAGGCTCATTCTTCAAAAGGCACGCAGTCACGACCCATTGGGTAAACCCAATGAGCGACGCTCCCACGGCTTGTAGGCACACGGTTTCAGGTACTATTTCACTCCGCTCCCGCGGTACTTTTCACCATTCCCTCACGGTACTATCCGCTATCGGTCACCAGGGAATATTTAGGCTTAGCGGGTGGTCCCGCCAGATTCACACGGGATTTCTCGGGCCCCGTGCTACTTGGGAGATGAGCAAGCAAGCCGCTGATGTTTCGTCTACGGGGGTCTTACCCTCTACGCCGGACCTTTCGCATGTCCTTCGACTACATCAACGGTTTCTGACTCGCCGACCGGCCGGCAGACCGATCAAGCTCATTCCCACAACCCCGCATGCGCAACCCCTGCCGGGTATCACACGCATACGGTTTGGCCTCATCCGGTTTCGCTCGCCACTACTCCCGGAATCACGGTTGTTTTCTCTTCCTGAGGGTACTGAGATGTTTCACTTCCCCTCGTTCCCTCCACATGCCCTATGTGTTCAGGCATGGGTGACAGCCCATGACGACTGCCGGGTTTCCCCATTCGGACACCCCCGGATCAAAGCTCAGTTGGCAGCTCCCCGGGGCCTATCGCGGCCTCTCACGTCCTTCATCGGTTCCTGGTGCCAAGGCATCCACCGTGCGCCCTTAAAAACTTGGCCACAGATGCTCGCGTCCACTGTGTAGTTCTCAAACAACGACCAGCCACCCATCACCCTGTACTCAAAGAGCACAAGTTCACTGGGGCCGGCACTGAAGACATGACCTTACGGCCGTACCTTCAGGACCCAACAACGTGCCAAGCACCCTCGACCATCCGTCTTCTCTTTCCACGCCGAAGCAGTACTCGAGAACCATCAGATCCGAAGGTGCCAACTAATCAACGTTCCACCCATGAGCTGACCGTGCAGAACATTTGTCTGCAATCGGTACTGTGCTCCTTAGAAAGGAGGTGATCCAGCCGCACCTTCCGGTACGGCTACCTTGTTACGACTTCGTCCCAATCGCCAGTCCCACCTTCGACAGCTCCCTCCCTTACGGGTTGGGCCACCGGCTTCGGGTGTTACCGACTTTCGTGACGTGACGGGCGGTGTGTACAAGGCCCGGGAACGTATTCACCGCAGCAATGCTGATCTGCGATTACTAGCAACTCCGACTTCATGGGGTCGAGTTGCAGACCCCAATCCGAACTGAGACCGGCTTTTTGAGATTCGCTCCACCTCACGGTATCGCAGCTCATTGTACCGGCCATTGTAGCACGTGTGCAGCCCAAGACATAAGGGGCATGATGACTTGACGTCGTCCCCACCTTCCTCCGAGTTGACCCCGGCGGTCTCCTGTGAGTCCCCATCACCCCGAAGGGCATGCTGGCAACACAGGACAAGGGTTGCGCTCGTTGCGGGACTTAACCCAACATCTCACGACACGAGCTGACGACAGCCATGCACCACCTGTATACCGACCACAAGGGGGGCACTATCTCTAATGCTTTCCGGTATATGTCAAGCCTTGGTAAGGTTCTTCGCGTTGCGTCGAATTAAGCCACATGCTCCGCTGCTTGTGCGGGCCCCCGTCAATTCCTTTGAGTTTTAGCCTTGCGGCCGTACTCCCCAGGCGGGGAACTTAATGCGTTAGCTGCGGCACCGACGACGTGGAATGTCGCCAACACCTAGTTCCCAACGTTTACGGCGTGGACTACCAGGGTATCTAATCCTGTTCGCTCCCCACGCTTTCGCTCCTCAGCGTCAGTAATGGCCCAGAGATCCGCCTTCGCCACCGGTGTTCCTCCTGATATCTGCGCATTTCACCGCTACACCAGGAATTCCGATCTCCCCTACCACACTCTAGCTAGCCCGTATCGAATGCAGACCCGAGGTTAAGCCTCGGGCTTTCACATCCGACGTGACAAGCCGCCTACGAGCTCTTTACGCCCAATAATTCCGGACAACGCTTGCGCCCTACGTATTACCGCGGCTGCTGGCACGTAGTTAGCCGGCGCTTCTTCTGCAGGTACCGTCACTTTCGCTTCTTCCCTGCTGAAAGAGGTTTACAACCCGAAGGCCGTCATCCCTCACGCGGCGTCGCTGCATCAGGCTTTCGCCCATTGTGCAATATTCCCCACTGCTGCCTCCCGTAGGAGTCTGGGCCGTGTCTCAGTCCCAGTGTGGCCGGTCGCCCTCTCAGGCCGGCTACCCGTCGTCGCCTTGGTGGGCCATTACCCCACCAACAAGCTGATAGGCCGCGGGCTCATCCTTCACCGCCGGAGCTTTCAACCCCCGCCCATGCAGGCAGGAGTGGTATCCGGTATTAGACCCCGTTTCCAGGGCTTGTCCCAGAGTGAAGGGCAGATTGCCCACGTGTTACTCACCCGTTCGCCACTAATCCACCCCGAAGGGCTTCATCGTTCGACTTGCATGTGTTAAGCACGCCGCCAGCGTTCGTCCTGAGCCAGGATCAAACTCTCCATGAATGTTTACCCGTAATCGGGTGCACACATCACGTAGAGCGGGACGATCATGTCGGAATAAGACCGACCGTCCACTGCGTCCTCGCTGTGTAATCGCCTGCAAGCACTCCACGAGGGAGCCCCACAGGTCTTTTTCAAAGGAACCTCATCCACCGAAATGGACGGGGTATCAACTTTTGGCGTTGATTTTTGGCACGCTGTTGAGTTCTCAAGGAACGGACGCTTCCTTCGTACTCACCCTCTCGGGCTTTCCTCCGGGCTGTCGTTCTGTTTCCTGCTGTTCTTGCGTTTCCAACTCTACCAGATCATTTCCTTCGCCGTTTCCGACTCGGATTTGAATTCGGTGACCGCTGGAGGGTCTGTGCCTTTCGGCGCTCCGCCACGTTAGCGCTTATCCCTTGCCATTCATAATCGAGTGGTCGGCGGAGAAATTCGGGCATGCCGAAGAAGACCCCGCCAGGGGTAAGTCGTAGGTAGTGGGTTGGCCGCTCCGAGGGTCTGCCGATGGCAGTGCCCCGTTCAAGCGGCTCGGACTACGTTAGGCGTCCGGCAGAGCCGAGTCAAGTTGAACGGCGGCGTGGCGCATGGGCTCGGTACGGACTCACCGTCGGGTCGTGGGTGATCCAGAAGCGGTACGGATGGTCCGCGCCGGCGCCGCCCACTCCCGTGCGCGGACCGCTGCTCACCAGGTCGGGCGAGGTGGCGGTGCCCGCGAGGAGGGACAGCGGGGAATCGGGGCCGTCGCAGAGGTCGGCGCCGTCGAGGGAGCGGTCCACGTCCAGGGCGGTGGCGAGCCGGGCCGGGCCTTTGGCCAGTTCCTTCGGGTATCTGGCCGAAAGTCGACGTTTGGAGGCCAGGTCCGCGCCCACCGTGATCTCCCCCGCGCGCAGCAGTACTCCGCTCGCGTGGCCGGGCGGGCCGCACACCAGGTTGAGGCTGAACCACATGCCGTAGATGAAGTAGACGTACGCGTGTCCGGGCGGCCCGAACATCGATGCGTTCCGGGCCGTGCGGCCTCGGTAGGCGTGGGAGCCCGGGTCGGACTCGCCCTCGTACGCCTCCACCTCCGTGATGCGCAGCTCGATGGGGCCGTCCGGGCCGCGCCGGACCAGGGTCCGGCCCAGGAGGTCCGGGGCCACCGTGAGGACCGGGCGGTCGAAGAAGGACCGGGCAAGGGGCGTACGGTCGGGGCGCGCGCTCATCCGGACGAGCGTAGTCGAACGCGTACCGCTGCAACCGGGGCCTATGGTTCCGCGTTGGTAAGGGGTAGTCGCACAAGCCTTCAAGGGGAGTCAGAGCATGGGGTTCAAGAAGCTGTTCGCGAGTCTGGGTGCCGGTGGTGCCTCGGTGGACACGATCATCACCGAGCCGAACGTCGCACCGGGCGGGATCGTCCAGGGCGAGGTCCGGATCCAGGGCGGATCCGTGGAGCAGCAGATCGAGGGGCTGTCCGTCGGGCTGCAGGCGCGCGTCGAGGTCGAGGGCGGCGACCAGGAGTACAAGCAGGACGTCGTCTTCACCAAGCAGCGGCTCGGCGGTGCGTTCCAGGTGCAGGCCGGCGCGGTGCACGTGGTGCCGTTCGGGCTGGAGATCCCCTGGGAGACGCCGATCACCCACTTCGGTGGTCAGCACCTGCACGGGATGAACATCGGGGTGAGCACCGAGCTGGAGATCGCGCGTGCGGTCGACGCGGGCGACCTCGACCCGATCAACGTGCACCCGGTGCAGGCGCAGCAGGCGATCCTCGACGCCTTCCGTCAGCTGGGCTTCACCTTCCGCAGTGCGGACATGGAGCGCGGGCACATCCGCGGGACGCGGCAGACGCTGCCCTTCTACCAGGAGATCGAGTTCCTGCCGCCGTCGCAGTACCGGGGGCTGAACCAGGTCGAGCTGACCTTCGTCACGGACGGCCGGGAGATGGACGTCGTCCTGGAGATGGACAAGAAGCCGGGCCTGTTCAGCGAGGGCAGTGACACCTACCGCTGCTTCCAGGTGGGGCTGCAGTCGTATCAGGAGACGGACTGGGCGGCTTACCTGAACCAGTGGATCGCGTCGGTCGGTTCGCAGCGCAACTGGTTCTAGGCTCGGCCCCGTACGCGTATCCGAGCAGGAGGTACAGCAGTGACCGAGCAGAGCAGGGCGCCCCTTCCGCACGACTTCCACCCCGAGGTGCACGCCTTCACGGTGACCAGTGCGGATCTCGCGCCGGGTGCCGATCTGGGCGGCGCCCAGGTGCTCGACGGCGGGAACGTCTCGCCGCAGCTGCGGTGGGAGGGGTTCCCGGAGGGGACGAAGAGCTTCGCGGTGACGTGCTTCGACCCGGACGCGCCCACGGGCAGCGGGTTCTGGCACTGGGTGCTCTTCGATCTGCCGGTCTCGGTCACCGAGCTGCCGGCCGGGGCGGGCGGCGGGAAGTTCGAGGGGCTGCCGGCCGGGGCCGTGCACGTACGGAACGACTACGGGACCAAGGACTTCGGCGGGGCGGCTCCGCCGGCCGGCGAGCGGCACCGGTACGTGTTCACCGTGTACGCGGTGGACCAGGAGAAGCTGGGTCCCGACAGCGACGCCTCTCCGGCCGTGGTCGGGTTCAATCTGCGCTTCCACACCCTCGGGCGCGCCCAGCTGATCGGTGAGTACGAGGCGCCTGCCGGCTGACAGTTCCCCGAGCGTTTGCCCGGTCCTGGTCTAAAGACGACCCGGACCGGGCATTTTTATTGCGTTGTCCCGCGTGGCGCCCGCGGCCAGAGTGGTTGCGGGCCCTGCCGCAAGGGTGGTCGCGGGCCTGCACACGGGAGGTGGGCGAGATGCGGGACACGCTGGTGCTGAATGCGAGCTTCGAGCCGCTGTCGACGGTGACGCTGAACCGGGCTGTGGTTCTGGTGCTCCAGGACAAGGCCGTGGTCGAACAGTCGCATCCTGAGCTGCGCGTGCGCGCCGCCACCATGGAGCTTCCGATGCCCCGTGTGATCAGACTGTGCCGGTACGTGCGGGTGCCCTTCCGAAGACATGCTCCCTGGTCGCGGAGGGGGGTGTTGGTCCGGGACCAGCACCGGTGCGCGTACTGCGGGAGGCGCGCGACGACCGTGGACCACGTGCTGCCGAGGGCGCAGGGCGGTGGGGACACCTGGCTGAACACGGTGGCGTCGTGCGCCGAGGACAACCACCGCAAGGCGGCGCGGACGCCGGAGGAGGCGGGGATGCCGCTGCTGCGCGAGCCCTTCGTGCCGTCCCCGGCGGACGCGATGCTGCTGGCCCTCGGGGTGGCGGGGCGGGAGGCCCTGCCGGAGTGGCTGGAGCGTTCCGGTTCCGCGTGCGCCACGTCTGCCGCGTAGTCGGGCCCGCTGGGCGACGTACCTCTGCTACGTCGCTCAGCGGAGCAGGAGCTGGAGGATGGCGATGACGCCGACCGCCACGATGACGCCGCGCAGTACGGTCGGCGAGAGGCGGCGGCCGACCTTGGCGCCGATCTGGCCGCCGATGGCGGAGCCGACGGCGATGAGGAGCACGGCCGTCCAGTCGAAGGTGGCGACGAAGAGGAAGACGACGGCCGCGATGCCGTTCACCATGGCCGCGATGACGTTCTTCACCGCGTTGATCCTCTGCAGGTCCTCGCGGAGCAACAGGCCCATCAGGCCGACGTAGAGCACGCCCTGGGCTGCCCCGAAGTAGCCTCCGTAGGCGCTGGAGAGCAGCATGCCGGAGAGCAGCACGGGGCCGCCGTCGGGGTGTCCGGGGTCTGCTCCCGCCGCGTCCTGGCGGCGGCGCAGGGCGGCGGCGAGCCGGGGCTGGAGGACGACGAGCAGGAGGGCCAGTCCGATGAGGACGGGCACGATCGTGTCGAAGGAGCCGGACGGCAGGGTCAGGAGCAGAACGGCGCCCGCGAGGCCGCCGACGAGGGACACGGCACCGAGCCGGATGATGCGGGCGCGCTGGCCCTGGAGCTCCTTGCGGTAGCCGATGGCTCCGCTGATGGAACCGGGCACCAGGCCGAGGGTGTTGGACACGTTGGCGGTGACCGGCGGCAGGCCGGTGGCGAGCAGCACCGGGAAGGTGATCAGGGTGCCGGAGCCGACGATGGTGTTGATGGTGCCGGCGCCGATGCCGGCGGCGAAGACCGCGAGTGATTCCCAGACGGACATCGAGAGCATGGACATGGACGGGCCGTCCCCTTTGCATGAGGCAGTCGCCTCCCCGCCGTGAAGGTCGAGGGGCCGCACTGATCATGCAGCAAGGGACGGCCCGGGGGGCGCGGGGGCCGGGGCCTGTCCGGCCCCGGCCCCCGGACGGCCGCTAGATGATTGATTCCAAGGCCTTAGTGGTCGTAGGCGGTCAGTGATCGGATGACTGGTCCACCGGTCTTGTGGTTGTGCCATATCGCGGCGGTCAGGGCGAGGAGTCGTTGCAGGACCCGGACGGTGACCCCGGCGGGAGTGCGGCCGCCGTGCCGTTCGAGGTCGAGTTGTCCCTTGAGGGTCTGGTTGACCGACTCGATCAGCTGACGCAGCGGTTTGAACAGCTCGGCTCCGGCCCGTTCGGGCTCACCCTTGCGGGCCGGCCGCAGAAGCCGGACGCCCAGGTCGGCGAGGTCCCTCTCGAAGGCGCGGCCGTAGTAGTTCCTGTCCGCCAGCAGTGTCGGTGGTGGCCGGTTGGCGAGCAGGCCCGGTTCGATGTGGAAGATGTCCAGCAGCACTTCGCGTTCGACGGCTTTGGCTCCGGTCAGCGCGAAGGCAATGGGCAGGCCGTGCAGGGTGCAGACCAGGTGCAGGCGCAGCCCCCAGAAGAACCGTGAGTGGCTGGCGCAGTAGCCGTACTCGGCCCATCCGGCCAGGTCGGAGCGTCTCGCGGTCTCCCGGGAGCGTCCGCACTCCACCGGTGTGGAGTCCACGATCCACACGTCATCGGTCCAGAGTGCGGTGTCGGCGGCCAGCTCCCGCAGGACCTGTCTGACCAGGCCCGACGCCCGTCGCAGGCGTTTGTTCCAGCCCGGCTGCTGGGGCAGGTACGGGAAGAGATGCCGCAGGCGGGCGTGGGCGTGGCGCAGCCAGCGTGCCTCGGAGACGAAGCCCAGCAGGGCCTGCATCACCGCGAGGGTGACCAGTTCCGCGTCACTGAGCTTCGGCTCCAGGCCCACCCGCGGCCGCCACGGAGCAAGATGCGGCGAAGCCTTCAAAAGGTCATCGACCCGCACGTACAGTGCAGTTGCGAGGGTGTCTATCTCGGTCGTCACAAACTGAGAGTGGGCACCCTCGCGTCCGTGCAGCTACCCCTTGGAATCAATCATCTAGTCGATGGGGGGCTGTTCCCGGCGGTCGGCGGCGCCCTTGTCGGCCGTGCCGGCGGGGGTCTTGCCGGAGTTCTGCGGGTTGAAGCCGGAACCGCCGCCCATGGGGCCGAAGTTGCCCATGGCGCCCGAGAGGCCCTTGAGTGCGTCTCCGATCTCGCTGGGCACGATCCAGAGCTTGTTGGCGTCGCCTTCGGCGATCTTCGGGAGCATCTGGAGGTACTGGTAGGCGAGGAGCTTCTGGTCGGCGTCGCCCGCGTGGATGGACTCGAAGACCGTGCGGATGGCCTGGGCCTCGCCCTCGGCGCGCAGGGCGGCGGCCTTGGCATCGCCCTCGGCGCGGAGGATGGACGACTGCTTCTCGCCTTCGGCGCGCAGGATCTCGGACTGCCGGACGCCTTCGGCCTGGAGGATGGCGGCGCGCTTGTCGCGGTCGGCGCGCATCTGCTTCTCCATCGAGTCCTGGATGGAGGTCGGCGGCTCGATGGCCTTGAGCTCGACGCGGTTGACGCGGATGCCCCACTTGCCGGTGGCTTCGTCGAGGACGCCGCGCAGGGCCGCGTTGATCTCCTCGCGGGAGGTGAGGGTCCGCTCCAGGTCCATGCCGCCGATGATGTTGCGCAGGGTGGTGACGGTGAGCTGCTCGATCGCCTGGATGTAGCTGGCCACTTCGTACGTGGCGGCGCGGGCGTCGGTCACCTGGTAGTAGATGACGGTGTCGATGTTGACGACCAGGTTGTCCTGGGTGATCACCGGCTGCGGCGGGAACGGGACGACCTGTTCGCGCAGGTCGATCCGGTTGCGGATCGAGTCGATGAACGGGACGACTATGTTGAGGCCCGCGTTGAGGGTGCGGGTGTAGCGGCCGAACCGCTCGACGATGGCGGCGCTGGCCTGCGGGATCACCTGGATCGTCTTGACCAGTGCGATGAAGACCAGAACCACCAGAATGATCAGGACGATGATGATCGGTTGCATGCGGTTCCCCGTGCCCTTCCGGCTGTCTGTGCTGCCCCGTTGAGCGGAGTCTCGCAGACCCGGGGGCCGCGAGCAGGCTGCTTGTCACATCACGACGGCGGTCGCCCCGTCGATCTCCACGACGTCGACCGACTGGCCGGGTTCGAAGCTGGTGTCGGCGTCGAGGGAGCGCGCGGACCAGATCTCGCCGGCGAGCTTGATGCGGCCGCCGCTGCCGTCGACGCGTTCGAGGACGACGGCGCTGCGGCCCTTCAACGCGTCGATGCCGCTGCGGTGTTGGGGCCGCTGGTCGCGGTGCCGGTTGGCGATCGGCCGTACGACGGCGATCAGCGCGACCGACACGGCCACGAAGACGAGGACTTGTGCCACCACTCCCCCGCCGAGAGCCGCCGTGACGGCTGCCGCCACCGCCCCGGCGGCGAACATGCCGAACTCCGGCATGGCGGTGAGGACGAGGGGGATGCCCAGTCCGACCGCGCCGATGAGCCACCACACCCATGCGTCGATGTCCACATGGTCATGGTAGGTCGGGTGGGCGCGGTCGGGACAGGGTGCGTGGGCGGCGGTCCTAGCGGAGCGGAAGGCCCTGCGCGGTCCAGCGGTCGTTTCCGTTGCGCTCGACGACCAGCGGGAGGCCGAAGCAGATCGAGAGGTTGCGGGAGGTGAGTTCGAGGTCGATCGGGCCGGCGGTGACGACCTTGCCCTGACGGATCATCAGGACGTGGGTGAAGCCGGGGGCGATCTCCTCGACGTGGTGCGTGACCATGACCATGGAGGGCGCGAGCGGGTCGCGGGCGAGCCGGCCGAGCCGGCGTACGAGGTCCTCGCGACCGCCGAGGTCCAGGCCGGCGGCGGGCTCGTCGAGGAGCAGCAGCTCGGGGTCCGTCATCAGGGCGCGGGCGATCAGCGTGCGCTTGCGCTCGCCCTCGGAGAGGGTGCCGAACTTCCGGTCGAGGTAGTCCGTCATGCCGAGGCGGTCGAGGAAGGCGCGGGCGCGCTGCTCGTCGACGTCCTCGTACTCCTCCTGCCACGTCGCCGTCATGCCGTAGGCGGCGGTGAGGACGGTCTGCAGGACGGTCTGCCGCTTGGGCAGCTTGTCGGCCATGGCGATGCCGGCGATGCCGATGCGCGGGCGCAGCTCGAAGACGTCCACCTTGCCGAGGGTGCTGCCGAGGATGGAGGCGGCGCCCGTGGTGGGGAAGAGGTAGCTGGAGGCGAGGTTCAGCAGCGTGGTCTTGCCGGCGCCGTTGGGGCCGAGGATCACCCAGCGCTCCCCCTCCTTCACCGACCAGGAGACCTGGTCCACCAGAGCCCGGCCCTCGCGGACCACGGATACGTCCACCAGTTCCAGAACATCGCTCATGAGCGCGTTGTCTCCCCTTGCAGTGTCGGTTCGTCTGTGCGCCTGCAGGCGCAGCCCCAGGGGAAAACCTACGCCACTCGGGGAGGAGTGCGGGGCCGGGGCCGGGCCGGGGGGCGGGTCCGTAGAGTTGGGGGATGCTTTTCGAACCGCGTTCAGGGCGGCTGGCCGCCTGGGGGAACGCTCTGCTGGCCGGTCTGGTTTCGCCCGATGAGGCCGTGTTGTCGATCGTGGGCGAGGACGCCGTGCACCGGGTGGCCGGGCTGCCGGGGGAATCGGGTCCCGTGGGGCTCACGCTGGCGCTGGGACGGCTGCGGGCGCTGGGGGTGAGCGGGCTGCGGGTGGCGCTGCCGGCGCCGGGGCATCCGCTGGGGCTGAGCGGTCCGGCGGAGTTCAACGCGCGGGCGCTGGACGCGGAGGAGGCGGTGGTGTGCGTGGGCGCTGCGCTGGGCCTGGTGCCGGAGGTGGCCGAGGCCGGGCCCGCGGGTGACGTGCACGTCTCGGTGACCTGGCACTGCCTGCCGGTACGGGAGGCCCCGCCGGCGGACGTGCCGTCGCTCGGCGAGGCGGAGCGGGAGCTGGCGGAGGCGCTGCGCGAGGCGACCGTGGCGCTGACCCGGCTGGACGTGGCGGGGTCGGGGCCGGTGGCGGACGCCGCGGTGTCGGCGTACCGGGCGCGGGCGGAGGGATCCGGGCAGGAGATGCTGGCGCCGGGGTATCCGCAGCGGGCGGTACGGGTGCTGGCGCTGGCGCAGCGGGTGGACCTGCTGGTGACGCTGGCGTACGAGAAGGGGCACGGCGGAGCGGTGGCCGCCTCGGAGATGGCGGCGCGGGCCGAGGCCTTGCGGCCGGTGGAGCGGGTGGCTCGGCGGGCGCTGGTCGCGGCGTACAACGCGGCGGTGGAGGACCGGGAGCGGGAGGTCTAGGTCGCCTGCGGGTCGGGCTGCGCCCGGGCTCGGCGGGTCTCGCGGTTGGGCTGCGGCCGGGCTGGGTGGGCGGGGCGGGCTGGGCTGCGCCCGGGCTCGGCGGGTTTGGGCTGGCCGGGCCGGGTGGGCGGGGCGGGCTGGGCTGCGCCCGGGCTCGGCGGGTTTGGGCTGGCCGGGCCGGGTGGGCGGGGCGGGGGGGGCTGCGCCCGGGCTCCTGGGGCTCCGCCCCAGACCCCGCGCCTCAAACGCCGGCGGGGCTGGATTCGGCCGCACCCCGGCGGACGGGGGTGTGGCGCGGCCCCGCGTCCCGGGGAGAGAGGGGGAAGCGGGGCCGGTGGAGGGGGTCAGGCGTTGACGGCCGCGTTGCCAAAGGCGCCGTTGAGCAGGCCGATCACGGTGACGGCGTTGCCGACCGCGTTCACGGGGACGTGGACCGGGACCTGGAGCAGGTTCCCGGAGGCCACGCCGGGCGAGTGCTGGGCCTCGCCCTCCGCCGACGCACCGCCGTGCGCCGAGGAGACACCCGCGCCGGCGGCGACGAGGCCGCCCGCGATCATGGTGACGGCTGCGGCCTTCTTGATGTTCTTCACGTTCTCGTCCTCCAGTACGTCGGCCGCGACCAGCCGCCGCGGCACGCCATGGAGAACGGCCACCCGGCGCCCGGGATACGCCATGTGGGCTACATACACCCGACCGTATGAATCTCAGTCCGGGAGCGAGACAATCCGATATTCGCCGGTCATTCGGCGAGTCCGTGCCTGACCGCCCACAACGCGGCCTGGGTCCGGTCCGAGAGGTCCAGTTTCATGAGGATGTTCGAGACGTGCGTCTTGACCGTCTTCTCGGACAGGACGAGCGCCCGGGCGATCTCCCGGTTGGAGCGGCCGTCCGCGACCAGGCCCAGCACCTCGCGCTCGCGGTCGGTCAGCGACCCCTGGCGGCCCGTGGAGGCGCCCTGGTCCTCCTGGGCGAGCAGGACCTGCGCCACCTCCGGCTGGAGGAGGACGTGTCCGGCGTGGACGGAGCGGATGGCTCCGGCCAGGGCGTCGGGGTCGATGTCCTTGTAGACGTACCCCGCGGCGCCCGCGCGCAGGGCGGGCACCGCGGTCCGCTGCTCCGTGAAGCTGGTCACGATCAGCACCCGCGCCGGGTTCCCCAGCCCGCGCAGCCTCCGCAGCGCCTCGATGCCGTCGGTGCCCGGCATCTTGATGTCCATCAGGATCACGTCGGGCCGCAGCTCCTCGGCGCGGGCGATGCCCTCCTCGCCGTCGGAGGCCTCGCCGACCACGTCGATGTCCTCCTGGACCTCGAGGAAGGTGCGCAGCCCCCGCCGGACCACCTGGTGGTCGTCGACCAGCAGTACGCGGATTCCGCTTCGCCCTGCGCTGTCAGCCACCGGGGACCTCCATCTCGATCGTGGTGCCCTTGCCGGGCTCCGAGTGCACTTCGAGCCGGCCGCCGACGCCGCTCGCCCGGTCCCGCATGGAGACGAGGCCCAGGTGGCGGCCCGCGCGGCGCACGGTGCGGGGGTCGAAGCCCTTGCCGGAGTCGACGACCTTGAGGACCGCGCCCCCGGCGGGACTCCGGGTCAGGCTCACGTCGACGCGGTCGGCGAGCGAGTGGCGCAGGGCGTTGTGGAGGGCTTCCTGGGCGACCCGCAGGAGCGCTTCCTCCTGGGTCGCGGGCAGCGCCCGTACCCCGTCGCAGGTGAAGGTGACGTGCGCGGTGTGGGCGCGGTCGAGCACCTGGACCTGGGTGCGCAGGGTGGCGATCAGGCCGTCCTCGTCCAGAGCGGCCGGGCGCAGCTCGGTGACGGCGGCGCGCAGTTCGTCGGCGGCCTCGGCCGCGAGGGCGGCCACCTGCTGGAGCTCGTCCTTGGCGCGGGCCGGGTCGCGGTCCACGAGGGCGGCGGCGGCCTGGGCGGTGAGGCGCAGCGAGAAGAGCTTCTGGCTGACGGCGTCGTGCAGCTCGTGGGCGAGCCGGGAGCGCTCTTCGGCGATGGTGAGCTCGCGGCTGCGCTCGTAGAGCCGGGCGTTGGTGAGGGCGATCGCCGCGTGCTGGGCGAGGAGGGAGAGGAGTTCCTCGTCCTCGTCGGTGAAGCCGGGCTTCGTGCCCGGGGCGCCGCGCTTGTTCGCGAGGAAGAGGCAGCCGAGGGTCTCCTCGCCGTCCCGCACGGGCAGGCCGAGGAAGTCGGACATGTCGGGGTGGGCGGCCGGCCAGCCCTCGAAGCGCGGGTCCTCGCGTACGTCGGCCAGCCGCTGGGGGCCGTCCTGGTGGAGCATCGCGGCGAGGATGCCGTGCTGGCGGGGCAGCGGGCCGATCCTGCGCCACTGTTCGGCGCTGATGCCGTCCACGACGAACTGGGCGAAGCCGCCGTGGTCGTCCGGGACGCCCAGGGCCGCGTACTCGGCGTCCAGGAGCTCGCGGGCGGACACGACGATCGTGCGCAGGACGTCGCGGACCTCGAGGCGGCGGCTCATGGCGAGCAGCGCTGTGCTGACGGCTGCCAGGCCGCTGCGGGGTCCGGTCTGCATGCGCTCACCGTACTCGGGGGTGTGACCTGCGGGATCGGGCCGCGGTCGTAGGTCCGACGGACCGGTACGGGTGGGGCCGGCGGCCGACGCGGGGGCGGGGGCCGACCGCGGTGACGCGCTCGGGGCCGGCAGTGCCGGCCCGGCGGGGGCCGGTGGGGGTGGCGGGGCGGGGGCGGAGCACGGCGGCACGGGCGGAGGCGGGATGGATGGTGCGGGCCGTGGCGCCGGCGGGGTGTGAGGTGAGGGGGCGGGTTGGGGGCCGGGGCGGCGGTACCGGAAGAGGAGCCGCATATAAGGGACATTCCGCCGGGGCTTATGGACCGGGTACCGGCCGAGCAGCGCGGGCCGGGGCGGGGCCTGGATTCCGTACGGCTAATGGTCTTGCGGGGGACCGAGGAGGTGCCCCTGCTCACCTTCCGGGCCGGCGGGGCTGCTGCGGGCCGGGGACGTGCTGCTGTGAAAGCCTCGGCCGCCGTGAGACGGCAGGCTGGGCCGCAGGGCGTGGTCGCACTTCGCGACCCGGGGCCGGTGACGGCAGGTGGGCGGACCCCTGCGAGCCGGGACAAGACCCGGCCCGCACGCCGGAGGGCCGACCGGGGCCGGGGTGGAGCCGCCGGGCGGGTGCGCCCTCGTCCTGGTAGGGCCGCCGGCCGCGGGGCGGATCGGCTGTGGTGGGCGCGGCCCGTACGGCGAGAGGGGCCCGCGGGCACGGCCGGGCTGCTGAACGCGGCGCGGGTGGCCGGGCCCGAGGCGTGGCATCTGCTGATGCCGGAGGCGGTCGCGGGGCGTGTCGCGGTACGGCTGGGGTATGCGAGGCGGTGGCCCGGCTCTGCCTCAGGCACGAGTACGGCGGCGCCCCCCTGCTACTCAGGGATGAGGCCCGTCACTGAACGCGTTGCGCCAGCAACTCATGGTGAGACTGTTACGTGCCCGATGTGAGCCCGCGCATAGGACCCACATCACTTACGAAGCTCCCTAGTGGACAGGTAAAGACCCTGTCAGCACGGGCGTGCCTAGCGCCGGGGCCCGAAAACGGGCCTCGGCGCCCGCCCCTGATCCACTAAGCGGGATCGTACGTCACACCTTTGCCACAGGATTTTGCCGCCGCTAAGAATTGCTCCCGTCGCACAGCGCCGCGGATCCACCCGGATCCCAGCGACGCCTTCCTGCGGCTCCCGCGATTCGAAGAGGTTGCCCCGCCATGTCTGCTTCCAGCACTCCCGGTCACAGTCGTCTGACGAAGGCACACAAGCTGTCCTTTGCCGGTGTCGCCACGCTCGGCGCCGCCGCCCTCGCCTTCTCCCTCGTCCCGGCCGGTGCCGCGGAGGGCGATACGATCCCCGCCGCCCCCGTCGCCTGGACCCAGGTCGTCGACGGCGCCCAGACGAAGGCCGTGCAGCAGCACCTCTCCGCCCAGCTGGTCGTCGCCGACAAGGCCGCGAAGGACGCCGCGGCCAAGGCAAAGGCCGACGCCGCGGCCAAGGCCAAGGCCAAGGCAAAGGCCGACGCCGAGGCCGCCGCCAAGAAGGCGCGCGAGCAGAAGGAGGCCGCGAGCCGGTCCGCCGCCCGCACCCCCGTCTTCGCGAACAACCTGGACGGCTGGATCAAGGAAGCCCTCTTCATCATGAAGAAGGAAAACATTCCGGGCTCCTACGCCGGCATCCACCGCAACATCATGCGTGAGTCCAGCGGTAACCCGATGGCGATCAACAACTGGGACATCAACGCCCAGAACGGCATCCCCAGCAAGGGTCTGCTCCAGGTCATCTACCCGACCTTCAAGGCGTACCACGTCAAGGGCACCAAGTTCGACCAGTACGACCCGGTCGCCAACATCGTCGCCGCCTGCAACTACGCGGCCGACCGCTACGGCTCGATGGACAACGTCAACAGCGCCTACTAGGACGCCGACGGCACCACCGTCCCCCCATGCGCCTGAGGGCGGCCCCCGGAGTACCGGGTGCCGCCCTCAGGCGTTTCGCCGCGCGTGCGCGGGCCGGCGGACTACTTGCCGGCGCGCATGAC
Source organism: Streptomyces subrutilus (assembly GCF_001746425.1). Lineage (GTDB taxonomy): Bacteria > Actinomycetota > Actinomycetes > Streptomycetales > Streptomycetaceae > Streptomyces > Streptomyces subrutilus_A. Next base: position 1,926,319 of record NZ_MEHK01000001.1, read on the forward strand.
CTCGGGCTCGTGGCGGCGCAGCAGATGCTGCACCGCGAAGCCGCAGGCGATGCCGATGAGCAACAGGATGGTGATGTTCAGGCTCCACTGGCCGACCGTGGCGTCCCAGAGCGGGTCGGTGTTGGTCGGGTTGTCGCGGTCCCACGGCGGCATGAGCTGGCCGAGGTTCAGCGTGGTGCCGGCGGCGGCGACGGCCCAGCGGGACGGCATCAGCCAGGCGAACTGCTCCAGGCCCGGCGAGTCGTAGACCTGGAAGAGGATGCCGGTGAAGACGACCTGGACGATCGCGAACATGACCAGCAGCGGCATGGTCTTCTCGGCGGTCTTCACCAGCGAGGAGATCACCAGGCCGAACATCATCGAGGTGAAGCCGAGTGCGATGACCGACACGCAGAGCTCGACGGCCGGCGGCATCAGCAGGCCCTCGAGGGGCAGGTCGCGCGGGGCGAAGCCGATCCCGCAGATGATCACGCCCTGGATGGCCGTGATGAAGCCGAGGACGATCACCTTCGACATGAGGTACGCCGACCGGGACAGGCCCGTCGCCCGCTCACGCTCGTAGATCACGCGTTCCTTGATCAGCTCGCGGACCGAGTTCGCGGCGCCGGAGAAGCACATGCCGACCGCGAGGATCAGCATGATCGTGCCCGCGTCGCCGTTGAACTGGGACGGCGGCGTGGGCGGCGCGAGGCCGAAGGTCGCGGGGATGACCGTGGAGACCACGCCCAGGACGGCGGGCAGGATCAGCATCAGGCCCATGAAGCCCTTGTCCGACGCGATCACCGACACGTAGCGGCGGATCAGCGTCCACAGCTGCGAGCCCCAGCCCTGCGGCTTCGTGGGGCGCATCTGCTGGGCCGGCGGCATGGCGACCGACTGCGGGGCGACGGCGTCGAGGTCGGCGGCGTACAGCTGGTAGTGCTGGGAGCCCTTCCAGCGGCCCGCCCAGTCGTATTCGCGGTAGTTCTCGAAGGACGAGAAGACGTCCGCCCAGGTGCTGTAGCCGAAGAAGTTCAGCGCCTCGTCCGGCGGGCCGAAGTACGCGACCGAACCGCCCGGGGCCATGACCAGCAGCTTGTCGCAGAGCGACAGCTCGGCGACGGAGTGCGTGACGACGAGGACGGTGCGGCCGTCGTCGGCGAGGCCGCGCAGCAGCTGCATGACGTCGCGGTCCATGCCCGGGTCGAGGCCGGAGGTCGGCTCGTCGAGGAAGATCAGCGACGGCTTGGTGAGCAGCTCCAGGGCCACGGACACGCGCTTGCGCTGACCACCCGAGAGCGAGGTGATCTTCTTGTCCTTGTGGATGTCGAGCTTGAGCTCGCGCAGCACCTCGTTGATGCGGGCCGCGCGCTCGGACTCGGCGGTGTCGCCGGGGAAGCGCAGCTTGGCCGCGTACTTCAGAGCGGTGCTGACCTTCAGCTCCTTGTGCAGGATGTCGTCCTGCGGGACCAGGCCGATGCGCTGGCGGAGCTCCGCGAACTGCTTGTACAGGTTGCGGTTGTCGTAGAGGACGTCGCCCTGGTCGGCGGGCCGGTAGCCGGTCAGCGCCTTGAGCAGGGTCGACTTGCCGGAGCCGGACGGGCCGATGACGCCGATCAGCGACTTCTCCGGGACGCCGAAGGTGACGTCCTTGAGGATCTGCTTGCCGCCGTCGACGGTGACCGTGAGGTGGCGGGCCGAGAAGGAGACCTCGCCGGTGTCGACGAGCTCCTCGAGGCGGTCACCGACGATCCGGAACGTCGAGTGGCCGACGCCGACGATGTCGTTCGGGCCGAGCATGGCGCTGCCGGACTTGGCCAGCAGCTGACCGTTGACGTAGGTGCCGTTGTGGCTGCCGAGGTCGTGGATCTCGAAGCGGCCGCCGGGCATGGAGCGGAATTCGGCGTGGTGGCGGGAGACCTGGAGGTCGGAGACCACCAGCTCGTTCTCCAGCGCACGGCCGATGCGCATGACGTGGCCCAGCGAGAGCTGGTGGAACGTCGTCGGGCTGCGGTCGCCCCCCTGGTGGGGAGCGGCCCCCTGCGCCGGGCGGGCCACGGCCGGGCCGCCGCCCTGCTGGTGCGGGACCTGCGGCTGCTGTTCCCAGGCCTGCTGCTGGGGCTGCTGCTGCGGTGCCTGGTACGCCGGAGCCTGCTGCTGGGCGTAAGCCTGGGCCGGGGCCTGTTGGGCCGGGGCCTGTTGGGCCACGACCGGTTGGGGCGCGGCGGCCGCGACGGGATTCAGCCGCGGTCCGTCGGTGGCGTTGCCCAGGTGGACCGGCGTGCCCGGCACGAGCTCGGCCTGCTGCACCCGGGCGCCGTGCACATAGGTGCCGTTGGTGCTGCCGTGGTCCTCGATGCCCCAACCACGGCCGTTCCAGCTGATGGTGGCGTGTCGCCACGACACCCGGGCATCGTCGATCACCACGTCTCCCTGGGGGTCGCGCCCCAGCGAGTACGACCTGGACGGATCGAGCGTCCAGGTCCTTCCATTCAATTCCAGTACGAGTTCCGGCACTCCAGCCCCACTTAAGTCCCCCGAGAATCCCCCATGACGTCAGGGAGTCTAGGTATGGCGAACATCCGGGGGAACTATTTCAGGCCTGCGGCCACATGTGGAATCGGGGCCTTGCCGAGGCGTCTGCGTCTGCCCGTTGAGGGGGGTGAAAGCCACCCGGAGGGTGAGATACGGGACTTCTCGCCCGGCGGTCCCGCGCCGCGCACCGGGGGGCCGCCCATGCGCCGCATCCGTCGGGGAGACGTCCTGGCGTCCGGCACCGCCGCCGCGGGCTGGGCGCTGGCCGCGGGTGCCGCGGGGGCGGCTCTCGGGCTGTACCGGCGGGCGCCGATGCCGCAGGCGGCTCGCCGGGTGCGATGACCGCGGCGGTGGTGGTCCTGGCGGTGGGCGGAACCGTTACCCCCTCGGGTGCCGTGTCGGTGTTCGGGGCGGGCGGTGCGGCTGCGGCCGGCCGCCTCGGCGGTGGCGGCCTGGCCGGCCGCGGCGGTGGGGTCGACGCTGGGCGACGAGCCGGTCCGGGCGGGCACTGGGCGCGGCCCTGCTGGGTGCGCCGAACGGCAGCTGGGCGGGGGTGCTGCTGGGCCCGTACGTCCCGCTGGACGGCCGGGCCACCGGCAGCGCCGGCCCGGCGCTGCCGGATCCGCTCGACGGGCTGCCGGCGGGCGCCGCCCCGGAGCCGGTGACGGTGGTCCGCCTCGCGGAGTACGCCGGGCGGGTGGCTGCTGGGGGCGGGGCCGGGCCGCTGCTGCTCTGCGCGGGCGGGCCGGCCGGCCGCCGTACGGACTCCGGGGCCGCAGGGCGGCTGTCGGCCGTGACGGGGTGGCGCTGGTGCTGACGGCCCTGTCGGGGGACGCGTCCCTGGGCCGTGCTGGGTGGACGCGGTCGATGCCGGGTGGCGTTATGGGGGTCCGCCCCGGAGGCGCTAGCCCTGGGCGCGGTGTGGGGCGCGGCGGCGGGCCCGCTCTGCGCGCTCCTGACCCGTCACCGCCGCGCTCCCCTGACAGAGCTGGCCGTGGACCGACCCACACGGGCCCCGTCCGGGGCGGGCCACGGTGGCCAGATAGTCGCCGCGCCCCCGGTGCGGTTGCGGATCCGGGGCTGCCCGACCACGCCGGGCGGAGGGCCGGGCTCGGCCCCGTACACGGTCGAACACACTCGCCGCGCCCCGCTGCGGCTCCGCATCAGGCCCGGTCCGACCCGCGCCGGGGCCCCGGGGGGGGGAGGCCGGGCGCGAGGCCGGGCGCGAGGCCGGGCGCGGCGGGTGGCCCGGGCCCGCCAACCCCGCCGCGCCGACGGCCTCGTACGGCCGAGCGCCCCCGCCGGGGCGGTCCCGCCCGCGCCTGGGCCGGGCACGGCCCCGGCGCGCGGCGGCCCGATGCTCGCCGCGCCCCCGGTGCCGCGGCGGACCCGGGCCAGCCCGACGCCCCGGGCGCAAGGCCGAGCACGGCCCCGGGCGCAAGGCCGAGCCCGCGGGCCCCGGCGCGCCGACCGCCTCGTACGGCCGAGCGCCACCCCCGGGCCGGTCCCGCCCGCGCCCGGCTGCCGCCCCTCACCCCGCCTCCCCCGCCGGGAGCGCCCCCGTCGAAGCCGCGCCGGCCGCCGTACGGAGCCGCGGTCGCGCGTCGGGGCGGGGGGTGGCGCGTCTGAAGGGTGGGACGGGGGTCCTGCCTTCCGGGACGGGAAGATACGGTGAGAGCACCATGAGCGCATCGCAGAACTCCGAGGTCCCCACCCTCCTCGTCAAGATCTTCGGCAAGGACCGTCCCGGGATCACCGCCGGGCTGTTCGACACCCTCGCCGCCTACTCCGTCGACGTCGTCGACATCGAGCAGGTCGTCACGCGCGGCCGCATCGTCCTGTGCGCCCTCGTCACCAAGCCGGCCGTCGCCACCGAGGGCGAGGTGCGGGCCACCGTCCACAGCTGGGCCGAATCGCTCAAGCTCCAGGCCGAGATCCTCTCGGGTACCGGTGACAACCGTCCGCGCGGCAGCGGCCGGTCCCACGTCACCGTGCTCGGCCACCCGCTCACCGCCGAGTCCACGGCGGCCATCGCCGCCCGGATCACCGGGACCGGCGGCAACATCGACCGCATCTTCCGGCTCGCCAAGTACCCGGTGACGGCCGTGGAATTCGCCGTCTCCGGCTGTGAGACCGAGCCGCTGCGCACCGCGCTGGCCACGGCCGCCGCGCACATCGGCGTGGACGTGGCCGTCGTATCGGCCGGGCTGCACCGCCGGGCCCAGCGCCTCGTCGTCATGGACGTGGACTCGACCCTGATCCAGGACGAGGTCATCGAGCTGTTCGCGGCGCACGCCGGGTGCGAGGCCGAGGTCGCGCGGGTCACCGAGCGGGCCATGCGCGGCGAGCTGGACTTCGAGCAGTCCCTGCACGCCCGGGTGGCCCTGCTGGCGGGCCTGGACGCGTCCGTCGTGGACAAGGTCCGCGCCGAGGTGCGGCTGACGCCGGGCGCCCGAACGCTGATCCGTACGCTCAAGCGGCTCGGCTACCAGGTGGGCGTGGTCTCCGGCGGGTTCACCCAGGTGACGGACGATCTGCGGGAGCGGCTGGGGCTGGACTTCGCCTCCGCCAACACCCTGGAGATCGTGGACGGGAAGCTGACGGGCCGGGTGACCGGCGAGATCGTGGACCGGGCGGGCAAGGCCCGGCTGCTGCGCCGTTTCGCCGCGGAGGCCGAGGTGCCGCTGTCCCAGACGGTGGCCATCGGCGACGGAGCGAACGACCTGGACATGCTGAACGCGGCCGGGCTGGGCGTGGCTTTCAACGCCAAGCCGGTGGTCCGCGAGGCCGCGCACACGGCGGTGAACGTGCCGTTCCTGGACGCGGTGCTGTACCTGCTGGGGATCACCCGCGAGGAGATCGAGGCCGCCGACCTGGCCTGAGCGCCCCTGTCCGTACGACGTGGAAGGGCCCCGGCGGCCGCATCGGCTGCCGGGGCCCTCGCGTACGTGCTCGTGGTCCCCCGGTCAGTGCTCCTTGGGGGTCCAGTAGTCGAGCAGGATGCCCACGCCGGGTTCGAGGGACTTCCAGGGGCCGGCGAAGGAGACGACGGCGAGGGCCGCGGTCGGGAAGCCGCTGCGGGTCATCCTGGCCAGGGTGTCGTCCTGCGCGCGGCTGGACAGTACGTCGGCGAGGGCGTGCATGCCGGGGTTGTGACCGATCAGGAGGAGGTCGTGGACCTCGTCGGGGGTCTCGTTCAGCAGGGCGATGAGCTCGCCCGGGGAGGCCTCGTAGAGCCGCTCCTCGTAGTGGGTCTTCGGCCGGTGCGGCAGCTCCTGGACGGCGGCCTTCCAGGTTTCGCGGGTGCGGGCGGCGGTGGAGCAGAGGGCCAGGTCGAAGGCGATACCGGTTTCGGCCAGCTTCAGACCGACGGCCGCCGCCTCCGCGCGGCCGCGTTCCGCCAGCGGGCGGTCGTGGTCGGACACCTGCGGCCAGTCGGCCTTGGCGTGCCGGAGGAGGGCGATCCTGCGGGGTGTGTCGGCGCTCATGGCTCCCAGCTTCGCATGAAACGGGCCACGGGGCGCAGGGTGTTGAGGGCCCGCGTCCGGTGGTGGGACACGGCCCGGCGCACCCCGGCGTACGCCAGGTCAGCCGACGGCGCGCAGCAGCTGCTGGGTGACGTGGAGCAGCCCGGTGGCCTCGCCGGTGGCGGCGTGGGCCTCGGCGGATCCGGCGAGGAGGAGCAGGAGCAGGCCGAAGGCGAGGGCGGGCAGGGCCAGCGCCCACCAGTGCAGGCGGGCGTCGGCGCCGTGCCGGGCGCGGGTCGCGGCGCGTCGGCCGGTGGCGGCACGGGGGCCGGGCACGGCACGGGGGCCGGTGACGGCACGGGGGCCGGCCGCGGCATGGGGGCCGGGCGGAGCGGTGCGGGTGTGCGTGGGGGCCGACATGGCCGCCTCCGGGGTGCCGACGGGACGGGCTCGCTCCTTCGAATCTATGGATTCGAAGGGGCGGTACCCATCCGGGTCACACCCCAGTCGACCCTGACCCTGACCCCCTAGGGGTGGGTGGGGTTATCCCCACCCCGCCTGCCCGTCAGGGGGAGGCGATCGTCGCGATGACGGCGATGATCACGGTCACGGCGATCATCGCGCCGAAGACGAGGCCGAGCTTCTTGCGGCCGTTCTGCGGGTTCGGTTCAAGTACGGGCGACATGCGGTCAGTCTCGCATGCCGCATTCGTCCTCGATCGTGCGGTCCCGGCCGGCCAGGATTCCGAGGGCGATCTGCGGGACGAGCAGCCCGGCCATCAGGGCCAGCGGCAGGTCCCAGCCGCCGCTGTGCTGGTAGAGGGTGCCGATGACCAGGGGGCCGGGGATGGAGATGAGGTAGCCGGTGCTCTGGGCGAAGGCGGAGAGCTTGACGACTCCGGCCGGGGACTTGGCGCGCAGCCCGATCAGGGTGATGACCAGGGGGAAGGCGCAGTTGGAGACGCCGAGCAGGAGCGCCCAGAGCCAGGCGCCGCCGGCGGGGGCGAGGTAGAGGCCGAGGTAGCCGGTGAGGCCGACGAGGCCGAGGACGGCGGCCATGAGGCCTTGGTTCCTCATCCGGCCGGCGAGGCCGGGGATGACGAAGGCGAGCGGCACGCCCATGACCATGGTGACGGCGAGCAGCACTCCGGCGGTGGATGCGGAGACGCCGGCGTCGCGGAAGATCTGCGGGAGCCAGCCCATGGTGACGTACGCGCCGGTGGCCTGGAGTCCGAAGTAGCAGGCCAGGGCCCAGGCGGTGCGGCTGCGGACGATGCGCGGGCCGGTGTCGGCCCGTACGCCGGCCCCTTCGCCGGAGTCGGCGGCCGCGGCGCGCTCGGCCCGGGCGGCGCGCCGGGAGGCGCGGGCGACGGGCAGCCAGGGCAGTACGGCCACCAGCGCGAGCAGGGCCCACATCAGCAGGCCGGTGCGCCAGCTGCCGCCGAGGGCTCCGGTGAGCGGGACGGTCGCGGCGGCGGCGAGCGAGGTGCCGGCGGCCAGCGCCATGGAGTACAGGCCGGTCATGGTGCCGACCCGGTCCGGGAAGTAGCGCTTGACGATCACCGGGAGCAGGACGTTGGTCAGGGCTATGCCGGCCAGGGACAGGGCGCTGGCGGCGAGGAAGGCGGCGGCGCCGTCCGCGAAGGGGCGGATCAGCAGGCCCGCGGCGACGGCGGCCATGCCGGCGCAGATCACGGCGGCCGGGCCGAAGCGGCGGGAGAGCCGAGGCGCGGTGACGCCGAAGACGGCGAAGCAGAGGGCGGGGACGGAGGTGATCAGTCCGGCCACGGTGCCGCTCATGCCGAGGCCGGTGCGGGTCTCCTCGAAGAGGGCGCCGAGGCTGGTGATGGCGGGCCGCAGGTTGAGCGCGGCGAGCACGATGCCGACGATGAGGACCGGCCCGAGCCAGGCCGGCTGCGCGGGTCCGCGCGGGGCGGCCGGGGCGGCGGCCGCGGCTCCGGACTCGCCGGTGTCCTGCGGCGCGGGCTTGCGGCCCGCGGCGGGGCGGTCGAGGATCTTGGTTTCATCGTCGGACATTCCACCATCATAGAATCATGGGATGATTGGTTGTCCAGTCGTCCTAGAGGGAGACCCATGCCGCTGACCTCACCCCGGCGCTCCGCGCTCGTCGACCAGGTGATCGCCGAGCTGCGGAACCAGATCACCTCCGGCGAGTGGCCGGTCGGCTCCCGCATCCCGACCGAGCCGGAGCTGGTGGAGCTGCTCGGCGTCGCGCGCAACACCGTGCGCGAGGCCGTGCGGGCGCTCGCGCACAACGGCCTGCTCGACATCCGGCAGGGCTCGGGTACGTACGTGATCGCCACCAGCGAGCTGGCCGGCGTGATGCACCGGCGCTTCGCCGGGGCGGAGCCGCGGCACATCGCGGAGCTGCGCTCGACGCTGGAGTCCTCGGCGGCCCGGCTGGCGGCGGAGCGGCGGACCGAGCGGGACCTCGTTCAGCTGGACGCGCTGCTCGCACGGCGCGAGGAGGCCTGGGCGAGCGGGGACGCGGAGGTGTTCGTCGCGGCGGACGTGAGCCTGCACATGGCGGTGGTCACGGCCTCGCACAACGACGTGCTGATCGAGCTGTACGCGGACCTGGGCGACCTGGTGGCCGACTGGCTGCGGGCGGACGTCGGCACGGAGCTGCACCCCTCCGCGCACCTGGACCACGCCCGGCTGATCGAGGCGATCCGGCGGGGGGACGGGGACACGGCCGCCTCGGAGGCGGCCGGCTATCCCTTCGCCTGCCTCGGCGAGGCCGCCGGCTGACACCGCCGCCGGTCAGGTCCGTTCACGACCGCTGGTGGCTGACCCAGGCCGAGCGGACCTCCTTCCAGCAGCGGCCGGCGAGCTCCACGCGCCCGGCCGGGCCGACGGCCACGGCGGCGCTGTCGCCGTCCACGTCCCACCAGCGGTCGCACTCGACGTGCAGCCGCACCAGGTCGGTCCGCAGGTAGCGGTTGTGGCAGAACGCCGTCACCGTCGAACCGCTGATCTCGGTGTCGCAGTCGGCGCCGAACAGGTCCTGGGCGGGGGTCCGCGCAGGCTGCACGGGCGGCTCGGCGGGGATCTCGGCGAGGTCCACCACGGCCGGGGCCACGGCCTCGGGGGCGGGTGCGGGCTCGTCGGGCGCGGTCCGCGCGAGGGCGCCCGGACCCAGGATTGCGGTCAGGACCACCGAGGTGACCAGCAGCGATACCGCTCCGCTCGCTCTCGCACGCAATCCCGTACCTCCTCCCCGCAGCAGCCGAGAAGATCCCGACTGGGTCAGTTTGCAGGCATCTGTCCGGGTTTTCGACTCGGGGCGATCCGATCAGCCGGTGAACATCCGATCGAACACGCGCAAACGGCGGCGGCCGCGCCTCCGGAAAGGGAGGCGCGGCCGCCGCCGTACGGACGCGCGTGCCGTCAGGCACCCATCGCGTGCAGGCCGCCGTCCACGTGGACGATCTCGCCGGTCGTCTTCGGGAACCAGTCCGACAGCAGCGCGACGACGCCGCGGCCGGCCGGCTCCGGGTCGCTCATGTCCCACTCCAGCATCGAGCGGGAGTTCCAGACGTCCGCCAGCTCGCCGAAGCCCGGGATGGACTTCGCGGCCATGGAGCCGATCGGCCCGGCCGAGACCAGGTTGCAGCGGATGTTCTCCTTGCCCAGGTCGCGGGCGAGGTAGCGGCTGGTGGCCTCCAGCGCGGCCTTGGCCGGGCCCATCCAGTCGTACTGCGGCCAGGCGAACTGCGCGTCGAAGGTGAGGCCGACGACGGCCGCCCCCTCGTGCGGGAAGAGCGGCTTGCAGGCCATGGTCAGCGACTTCAGCGAGAACGCCGAGACGTGCATGGCGGTGGCGACCGACTCGAACGGCGTGTTCAGGAAGTTGCCGCCGAGGGCGTCCTGCGGCGCGAAGCCGATGGAGTGGACGACACCGTCGAGACCGCCGAGCTCGTCGCGGACGAGCGCCTCCAGCCGGTCCAGGTGCTCCTGGTTGGTGACGTCGAGCTCGATCACCTTGGCGGGCTTGGGCAGCTTGCGGGCGATGCGCTCGGTCAGCGTCGGCCGCGGGAACGCCGTGAGGATGACCTCGGCGCCCTGCTCCTGGGCGAGCTTGGCGACGTGGAACGCGATGGAGGACTCCATCAGCACGCCGGTGATGAGGACGCGCTTGCCCTCGAGAATTCCGCTCATGGTGATCAGTGACCCATGCCCAATCCGCCGTCAACGGGAATGACGGCTCCGGTGATGTACGCGGCGTCGTCGGACGCCAGGAAACTCACGGCCGCCGCGATCTCCTCGGGCTGCGCATAGCGGCCGAGCGGCACCTGGCCCACGATGCCCGCGCGCTGCTCGTCGGTCAGGACCTTGGTCATGTCCGTGTCGACGAAGCCGGGGGCGACCACGTTGAAGGTGATGTTGCGGGAGCCCAGCTCGCGGGCGAGCGACCGGGCGAAGCCGACCAGCGCGGCCTTGGAGGCGGCGTAGTTGGCCTGGCCCGCCGAGCCCAGCAGTCCGACGACCGAGGAGATCAGGACGACGCGGCCCTTCTTGGCACGGAGCATGCCGCGGTTGGCGCGCTTGACCACCCGGAAGGTGCCGGTGAGGTTGGTGTCGACGACCGAGGAGAAGTCCTCCTCGGACATCCGCATCAGCAGCGTGTCCTTGGTGATGCCCGCGTTGGCCACCAGCACCTCGACAGCGCCGTGCGCTTCCTCGATCTGCTTGTAGGCCTGCTCCACCTGCTCGGAGTCGGTGATGTCGCACCGGACCGCCAGAACGCCGATCGAGGTGAGCGCCTGCGGCGGCTCCCCGGACCGGTACGTGATCGCGACCTTGTCTCCGGCCTCCGCGAAGGCGCGGGCGATGGCGAGGCCGATGCCCCGGTTACCTCCGGTGACGAGAACCGAGCGGCTCAACGGATCACCCTTTCGCTAGCGGTCTGAATACCGAAAACCTATAGGCCGCACCCCTCGTACGGAGAATCGACCTCCGACAGGGCCTTGGGACGGGCTCTGTCGAATCCCTACAGAAAGGTGTAGGCACGACAGCCCCGGTCGCGACATGATCGGGGAGACCGGCCCCGACTTCGGGAGGAATTCCGTGCCCCATTCCATCGACGCGGCCTTCACCGCGCTTCCCTTGCGGGCGCTCGCCGACGCGGCGCTCGCCCGGGCCCGCGCGCTGGGCGCCGAGCATGCCGACTTCCGGCTGGAGCGGATCCGCAGCGCCTCCTGGCGGCTGCGCGACGCCAAGCCCTCCGGAGGGTCCGACACCACCGACCTCGGGTTCGCGGTCCGGGTGGTGCACGGGGGCAGCTGGGGGTTCGCCTCCGGTGTGGACCTGACCATGGACGCCGCCGCCAAGGTGGCCTCGCAGGCCGTGGCCATGGCCAAGCTGTCCGCCCAGGTGATCAAGGCCGCCGGTTCCGACGAGCGGGTCGAGCTCGCCGAGGAGCCGGTGCACGCCGACCGCACGTGGATCTCCGCCTACGACGTGGACCCCTTCGAGGTGGCGGACGCGGAGAAGGCGGCGCTGCTCGCCGACTGGAGCTCGCGGCTGCTGGCGGCCGACGGGGTCGCGCACGTGGACGCCTCGCTGCTGGCCGTGCACGAGAACAAGTTCTACGCGGACACCTCGGGCACCACCACCACGCAGCAGCGGGTCCGCATCCACCCGCAGCTCACGGCGGTCGCCGTCAACGCCACCACCGGCGAGTTCGACTCGATGCGCACCATCGCGCCCCCGGCCGGCCGCGGCTGGGAGTACCTGACGGGCACCGGCTGGGACTGGAACTCCGAGCTGGAGCAGATCCCCGGCCTGCTCGCCGAGAAGATGAAGGCGCCGAGCGTCCGGGCCGGGCGCTACGACCTGGTGGTGGACCCCTCCAACCTGTGGCTCACCATCCACGAGTCCATCGGCCACGCCACCGAGCTCGACCGGGCGCTGGGCTACGAGGCGGCGTACGCGGGGACCTCCTTCGCCACCTTCGACCAGCTCGGCTCGCTCAAGTACGGCTCACCGATCATGAACGTGACGGGTGACCGCACCGCCGAGCACGGCCTGGCCACCATCGGCTACGACGACGAGGGCGTCGAGGCGCAGAGCTGGGACCTGGTCAAGGACGGCACCCTGGTCGGGTACCAGCTGGACCGGCGGATCGCGAAGCTGACCGGCCTCGGCCGCTCCAACGGCTGCGCCTACGCCGACTCCCCCGGGCACGTGCCCGTCCAGCGCATGGCGAACGTGTCGCTCCAGCCGGACCCGGGCGGCCTGTCCACCGAGGACCTGATCGGCGGGGTGGAGCGGGGCATCTACGTGGTCGGCGACCGCTCCTGGTCGATCGACATGCAGCGCTACAACTTCCAGTTCACCGGCCAGCGGTTCTTCCGCATCGAGAACGGCCGGCTGGCCGGGCAGCTGCGCGATGTCGCGTACCAGGCCACGACCACCGACTTCTGGGGCTCGATGGAGAAGGTCGGCGGCCCGCAGACCTATGTCCTGGGCGGCGCCTTCAACTGCGGAAAGGCCCAGCCGGGCCAGGTCGCGTCGGTCTCGCACGGCTGCCCGTCCGCCCTTTTCCGCGACGTGAACATCCTGAACACCACGCAGGAGGCCGGACGATGACCTCATCGATTCGATCGACCAAGCCCCACGAGATCGTCGAGCGGGCCCTGGAGCTGTCCACCGCCGACGGGTGCGTCGTCATCGCCGACGAGCAGTCCACCGCCAACCTGCGCTGGGCGGGCAACGCGCTCACCACCAACGGCGTCACCCGCGGCCGGAGCCTCACGGTCATCGCCACGGTCGAGGGCAGGGAGGGGACGGCCTCGGGGGTCGTCTCGCGCAGCGCCGTCACCGCCGCGGACCTGGAGCCGCTGGTGCGCGCCGCCGAGGCGGCCGCCCGCGGGGCCGGCCCCGCCGAGGACGCCCAGCCGCTGGTGACCGGCACCCCGGCCTCGCCGGACTTCACCGACGCCCCGGCCGAGACCTCCTCGGCGGTGTTCGCGGACTTCGCCCCGGCGCTCGGCGAGGCCTTCGCCCGGGCCCGCGCGGGCGGCCGCGAGCTGTACGGCTTCGCCAACCACGAGCTGGTCTCCACGTACGTCGGTACCTCCACGGGCCTGCGGCTGCGCCACGACCAGCCCAAGGGCACCCTGGAGCTCAACGCCAAGTCCCCGGACCGGCAGCGCTCCGCCTGGGCGGGCCGCGCCACCCGCGACTTCAAGGACGTGGACCCGACCGTCCTGGACGCGGAGCTCGCCGTGCGCCTGGGCTGGGCCGAGCGGAAGATCGACCTGCCCGCCGGGCGGTACGAGACCCTGCTGCCGCCCACGGCCGTGGCGGACCTGCTGATCTACCAGATGTGGTCGGCGGCGGCCCGGGACGCGGCGGAGGGCCGGACGGTCTTCTCCAAGCCCGGCGGCGGCACCCGGGTCGGCGAGCGGCTGTCCGAGCTCCCGCTCACCCTGCGCAGCGACCCGAACGCGCCGGGCCTGGAGTCCGCCCCGTTCGTCATCGCGCACAGCTCCGGGGACGACGCCTCGGTGTTCGACAACGGGTTGCCGGTCCCGGCGACCGAGTGGATCCGGGAGGGCGAGCTGGCCCGCCTCACCACGACCCGGCACAGCGCCGCGCTGACGGACCTGCCGCTGTCCCCGGCCTTCGGGAACCTGATCCTGGACGGCGGCGGCGACAGGTCGCTGGAGGAGATGGTCGCCGGTACCGAGCGGGGGCTGCTGCTCACCTGTCTCTGGTACATCCGCGAGGTCGATCCGGCCACCCTGCTACTCACGGGCCTGACCCGGGACGGCGTGTACCTGGTGGAGAACGGGCAGGTCACGGGCGCGGTGAACAACTTCCGGTTCAACGAGTCCCCGGTGGACCTGCTGTCGCGGGCCTCGGAGGCGGGCCGCACCGAGAAGACGCTGCCGCGCGAATGGGGCGACTGGTTCACGCGCGCCGCGATGCCCGCTGTCCGCATCCCGGACTTCAACATGAGTTCGGTGAGCAAGGGCGTCTGACCCACCTAGACTGAGCACGGCATTTCCACAGAACGTAAGGAGTCGAGAGACCGTGACGGACATCGTCGACGAACTGAAGTGGCGCGGGCTCTTCGCCCAGTCCACGGACGAAGAAGCGCTGCGCAAGGCCTTCGCGGACGGTCCCGTCACGTTCTATTGCGGCTACGACCCGACCGCGGCCTCGCTGCACGTGGGGCACCTGGTCCAGGTGCTCACCATGCGCCGGCTCCAGCTGGCCGGAAACCGGCCGCTGGCTCTGGTCGGCGGGGCCACCGGGCAGATCGGCGACCCGCGCCCGACGGCCGAGCGGACCCTGAACGATCCCGCGGTCATCGCGGAGTGGGTGAACCGGCTGCGGTCGCAGATCGAGCCGTTCCTGTCCTTCGAGGGCGAGAACGCGGCGGTCCTGGTCAACAACCTGGACTGGACGGCGGGCATGTCCGCCATCGAGTTCCTGCGGGACATCGGCAAGCACTTCCGCGTCAACAAGATGCTGACGAAGGACTCGGTGGCCAAGCGGCTGGAGTCCGACCAGGGCATCAGCTACACGGAGTTCAGCTACCAGCTGCTCCAGGGCATGGACTTCCTGGAGCTGTACCGGCGCCACGGCTGCGTCCTCCAGCAGGGCGGCTCCGACCAGTGGGGCAACCTGACGGCCGGCCTCGACCTGATCCACCGGGTCGAGCCGGGCGCGGTGGTGCACGCGATGGCGACCCCGCTGATGGTCAAGGCGGACGGCACCAAGTTCGGCAAGACCGAGGGCGGGGCCGTCTGGCTGGACCCGCAGATGACCACGCCGTACGCGTTCTACCAGTTCTGGCTGAACGTGGACGACCGGGACATCTCCACCTACATGCGGATCCTGTCCTTCCAGAGCCGTGAGGAGCTGGAGGCGCTGGAGGCGCAGACCGCCGAGCGGCCGCAGGCGCGCGCCGCGCAGCGGGCGCTGGCGGAGGAGCTGACCACGCTGGTGCACGGCGCCGACCAGTGCGCGGCCGTGATCGCCGCGTCGAAGGCGCTGTTCGGGCAGGGCGATCTGGCGGAGCTGGACGAGGCCACGCTGGCCGCGGCCCTGTCGGAGCTGCCGCAGGCCCGGGTGGCGGAGCTCGGCCAGGTGGTGGACCTGCTGGCGGAGACCGGCCTGGTCGCCAGCAAGTCGGCCGGCCGGCGGACCGTGAAGGAGGGCGGCGCCTACGTGAACAACGTGAAGGTGACGGCCGAGGACGCGGTCCCCGCGAAGGAGGATTTGCTGCACGGGCGCTGGCTGGTGCTGCGCCGCGGCAAGAAGAACCTGGCGGCGGTCGAGGTCACCGGCGCCTGACGGCTCCGGGGCGGACGCCCGGCACGGAAACACGGCGGAGGGGCCGGTACGGACATGGTCCGGCCGGTCCCTCCACCGCGTTCCGGGACGCGCGCTAGGTCATCTCGTGCCTGCGGCCCCGCATCGCCTTGTAGAGCATCTCGCCGAGCGCGACGAGGACGACCGCGCCGACGAGCTGGAGCAGGTGGCGCGTCCAGTCGATGCCCCGGGTGTCCGCGACCCCGATCCAGGTGGCGACGGCGTTGCCGAGGACGCCGCCGATGATGCCCATGAGCGTGGTCAGCCACAGCGGCTGGTGCTGCTTGCCCGGCAGGATCGCGCGGGCGATCAGGCCCAGCACGAAACCAACGATGATCGCCCACAACCAGTGCATGTCGAGCCTCCTCCTGGCGCGTTGTGCGCACGTGGGCCCAGTCTCGGCGGGTTCGGCGTACCGCGCATTTCGGGCGGCACCGTTCGGGGGAGCCCCCTCTCCTCGCGGCCGGGGAGGCGGCGTACCGTGGAAGGGGTCCGGGCCGGGGAGCGTCCGGCGGGTGATCGGTGGTGGAGCATGGAACGGACGAAGCGACAGAAGCGGAACGGGGCCGAGGTCTTCCGGATCACCGGCGCGCGGATGAGCCTCGCCGAGGACGTCCGGGGCCGTCAGCGCCGCTACGTGATCTCGATGATCATCAGGACCCTGTCGGTCATCGCGACGGTGCTGCTGTGGAACGTGCAGCGGCCGGTGGCGATCGTGACGCTGGTCGCGGGGGCCCTGCTGCCCTACGTGGCCGTGGTCATCGCGAACGCGGGGCGCGAGTCGGCGCCCTCGCTGCCCTCGCACTTCATTCCGGCTCCGGTGCTGCCCGCACTGGAGGCGGGAAACCTCAGGAAAAGCTCAGATCAATCATGAAGTTCCGGTGCACCGTACCGGGTCCTGCGTGACATACTGCCTACGCGCTCCGCATCCCCCGTCGGAGCGACGGACCGACGCCGGGCAGCTCCCCCCGTGGCTGCTCGGCGTCGCCCTTCCGCTCGGGCGGTTTGTAGGGTTGAGGCGTGACCTCCCCTGAGACCGAGACCCCCACCTGTTCCGCCAAGGGCTGCCGCGACGCGGCCGTCTGGGTGCTGGCGTGGAACAACCCGACGCTCCACACGCCCGAGCGGCGCAAGACCTGGCTGGCGTGCGAGGAGCACCGCGAACATCTCTCGCAGTTCCTGGGCGTCCGCGGGTTCCTCAAGGACGTGGTGAAACTCGGCGAGTGGGTGCAGCCGGAGGGCTCGGAGCGCGCACGCTGACCGGCCGGGCGCCCGGGCCGCGCCTGCGGGCCGGACCGGACCGGACCGGACCCGGGAGGGTCCTGCCGGTCGAGGCCGGGCCGGCCCCGCTCCTAGCCGCCGATCGCGGACATGGGGCGCTCGGGCTGGAGGAAGGACGGGTCGTCAAGACCGGAACCGGCCTTCTTCCCCCACATCGCCACCTTCCACAGCCGGGCGATCTCCTCGTCCGGGGCGCCCGAGCGCAGCGCGGCCCGCAGGTCCGACTCCTCGGTGGCGAACAGGCACGTACGGACCTGGCCGTCGGCCGTCAGCCGGGTACGGTCGCAGGCTCCGCAGAAGGGGCGGGTGACCGAGGCGATGACGCCGACGGTGGCCGGGCCGCCGTCGACCACCCAGCGCTCGGCCGGGGCGGAGCCGCGTTCGTCGGCGCCCTCCTCGGTGAGGGTGAAGCGGGTCCGCAGGGACTGGAGGATGTCCCCGGCGGTGATCATCCCCTCGCGCTTCCAGCCGTGCTGGGCGTCGAGGGGCATCTGCTCGATGAAGCGGAGCTCGTACTCGTTCTCCACGGCCCAGGCCAGCAGGTCGGGAGCCTCGTCGTCGTTCAGCCCGGGCATCAGCACGGCGTTGACCTTGACGGGGGTCAGGCCGGCCGCGCGGGCCGCGGCCATGCCCTCGATGACGTCCTTGTGCCGGTCGCGGCGGGTGAGGGTCTTGAAGACCTCGGGCCGCAGGGTGTCCAGCGAAACGTTCACTCGGTCGAGGCCGGCGGCCTTGAGGGCCTGCGCGGTGCGCTTGAGGCCGATGCCGTTGGTGGTCAGCGACATCTTGGGGCGCGGCTCCAGGGCCGCGCACTGCTCGACGATCCCGACCAGGCCGGGACGGAGCAGCGGCTCGCCGCCGGTGAAGCGGACCTCGGTGATGCCGAGCCGGGTGACGGCGATGCGGACCAGCCGGACGATCTCGTCGTCACTGAGCAGATCGGACTTTCCCAGCCACTGCAGCCCCTCTTCGGGCATGCAGTAGGTACAGCGGAGATTGCACCGGTCGGTGAGCGAGACGCGCAGGTCAGTGGCCACGCGGCCGTAGGTGTCGAGAAGCACTGTGGGCCCCCTCCCCTGTCCGGATCCGTAGAGGTTAGATGATTTGAGCCTACGCGACGCCTGTTACATCCAGGGGTCCCCGAACGGACGAGACGCGGTGTGGCCGCGTCGTACGGAAGTACGACGCGGCCACCCTGGGTGTTCGTGTGATGTCAGTGAGCGCCCGTTCCGGTGAGGGAGCGGACCTCCAGCTCGGCGAACTTCTGCGGATCCGCCTTCTCCTTGGACAGGACGGTGCCCAGCCAGCCCAGCAGGAAGCCGAGCGGGATGGAGATGATGCCCGGGTTCTCCAGCGGGAACCAGTAGAAGTCGGCGTCCTTGAACATCGAGGTGGGCTTCCCGGAGACGACCGGGGAGAACAGCACCAGGCCGACCGCCGAGATCAGGCCGCCGTAGATGGACCAGAGGGCGCCCTGGGTGCTGAAGCGCTTCCAGAAGAGGCTGTAGAGGATGGTCGGCAGGTTGGCCGACGCGGCGACGGCGAAGGCGAGGGCGACCAGGCCGGCGACGTTCAGGTCGCGGGCGAGGGCGCCGAGGCCGATGGCGACGGCGCCGATGACCACGGTGGACCAGCGGGCCGCGCGCACCTCCTCCTTCTCGGTGGCCTGGCCCTTGCGGATGACGTTGACGTACAGGTCGTGCGCGAAGGACGAGGACGAGGCGAGGGTGAGGCCCGCGACCACGGCGAGGATGGTGGCGAAGGCGACCGCGGAGATCACGGCGAGCAGGATCGCGCCGCCGGTGGAGCCCGCGCCGCCGCCGATCTCCTGGGCGAGCAGCGGGGCCGCGGTGTTGCCCGCCTTGTTCGAGGCCAGGATGTCGTCCCGGTTGAGCAGCGCCGCGGCGCCGAAGCCGAGGGCGATGGTCATCAGGTAGAAGGCGCCGATGATGCCGATGGCCCAGTTCACGGACTTGCGGGCGGCCTTGGCGGTGGGGACGGTGTAGAAGCGGATCAGGATGTGCGGCAGACCTGCGGTGCCGAGGACCAGGGCCAGGCCCAGCGAGATGAAGTCCAGCTTGGTGAGCGAGTCCTTGCCGTACTTGAGCCCCGGCTCGAGGAACTTGGTGCCCTGGCCGCTGTTCTCGGCGGCCTGTCCGAGCAGCGTGGAGATGTTGAAGTTGAACTTCACCAGCACCAGGAAGGTGATCAGCAGGGCGCCCGCGATGAGCAGGACGGCCTTGATCATCTGGACCCAGGTGGTGCCCTTCATCCCGCCGATCGTCACGTAGACGATCATCAGGACGCCGACCAGCGCGACGACCGCGACCTTGCCGCCGTCGCTGGTGATGCCGAGGAGCAGCGAGACGAGCACGCCGGCTCCGGCCATCTGGGCGAGCAGGTAGAAGATCGACACCACGATGGTGGAGGCGCCCGCGGCGGTACGGACGGGCCGCTGGCGCATCCGGTACGCGAGGACGTCGCCCATCGTGTAGCGGCCGGAGTTGCGCAGCGGCTCGGCGACGAGCAGCAGCGCCACCAGCCAGGCGACGAGGAAGCCGATGGAGTAGAGGAAGCCGTCGTAGCCGAAGAGGGCGATGGCTCCGGCGATGCCGAGGAAGGACGCGGCGGACATGTAGTCGCCGGAGATGGCGAGGCCGTTCTGGAAGCCGGTGAACTGGCGGCCGCCGGCGTAGAAGTCGGCGGCGTCCTTGGTCTGGCGGCCGGCCCGGATCGTGATGATCAGGGTGGCGACGACGAACAGGCCGAACAGGGTGATGATCAGCGGGCGGTGCTCGGAGGCGCCGGCGCCCATCGTCATCGCCGCGGTCGTGGTGAGGTGGAGGGTGCCGCTCACTTGCCGCCCTCCATCCGCGCCTTGATGGCCGAGGCCTTGGGGTCGAGTTTGGCGGCCGCGTGCCGCGAGTACAGCCAGGCGATCAGGAAGGTGGTCGCGAACTGGGCGAGGCCGAGCACGAAGGCGACGTTGATGTTGCCGAAGAGCTTGGTCCCCATGAAGCCGCCCGCGTAGCTCGACAGCAGCACGTAGAGCAGGTACCAGACGATGAAGGCCACGGTGAGCGGGAAGGCGAAGGACCGGTAGGAGCGGCGCAGTTCGACGAACTCGGCGCTCTGCTGGACGGCCGCGAACTCTTCGGCCGTGGGGGCGGGACTCGCCTGGGGCGTTCCCGTGCTGCCGGGCGGCGGCGCTGCTTCGGTGGTCACGGGGGGCTCTCCTTGTGACGCGGGTGCGGTGGGGACGACGGACAAAACAACCTCCGTGCGGGGGACGGTGGTGCTGACGCCCCCTGTCATCGGCACGGCCGGCGCGTCGGGACGGTTCAACACCTGGCGCTTCTTTGGAAACTGATTTCTCGAACTCATGGCGGAATGGGGAACACCGGCACTAGGTTCCACATGTCATGAACCCGTCCGCCGTGACCACGTCCGGACGGGCTTCTTTTCAAGGATGATGTGGAGAACCCATGGCTCATCTGGGATCCGGCCGCCGGCGTGCTCTCGCCGTACCGGTCGGCCTGGCGCTCACCGCGTCGCTCGCCTTCCTGCCCTCGGTCTCGGCCTCGGCCGCACCGCTGGGCAACACGGCGGACGCGGCCACGGCTTCGAGGGCGCAGACCAACGGCCCCAAGCTGTCGTACGTGGCGAACCTCAACGCCTATGCCACGGTGAAGGCGGCGAAGCAGGCCATCGAGCGGGCCGGCGGTACGGTGGTGACGGCCTATGAGCAGATCGGGGTCATCGTCGCGCACTCCCAGAACCCCGACTTCGCCAAGCAGCTGCGCGCCAACCGCGGCCTGTTCGTCTCGGTCGGCGCCACCCGTACGGCCCCCCTCCAGGCGGTGCAGACGACCGACGAGGGCACCACGCAGCAGCTGAGCGCGGCGGACGCCGCCAAGGCGGCCGCGGCGGCCCAGGAGGGTCAGGAGCCGCTGGAGCCCAACCAGTGGGATCTGCGGACGATCAAGGCCGACCAGGCTCACAAGATCAACGATGGCAGCCAGGACGTCACCGTGGGCGTCATCGACACAGGTGTCGATGACACTCACCCCGATCTCGCGCCGAACTTCTCCAAGGAGCAGTCGGCCAACTGCGTCGGCGGTGTCGCGGACACCTCGGAGGGCGCCTGGCGCCCGTACGCGGACGGCAGCGACCACGGCACCCACGTGGCCGGCACCATCGCCGCCCCGCGCAACGGCATCGGCGTCAGCGGTGTCGCGCCCGGCGTCAAGATCGCCGCGATCAAGGTGAGCGAACCCGGGACCAGCCTCTTCTTCACCGAGGCGGTCGTCTGCGGCTTCATGTTCGCCGCCGAGAAGGGGATCGAGGTGACCAACAACAGCTACTACGTCGACCCCTGGCTCTACAACTGCAAGTCGGACGACGACCAGAAGGCGCTGGTGGAGGCCATCGGGCGGGCCACCAAGTACGCCGAGCGCAAGGGCACGCTCCACGTGGCCTCGGCCGGCAACTCCAACCACGACCTCGCCGGGGACTCGATCCTGGACGACTCCAGCCCGAACGACACCACCCCCGGGCCGCGCACCATCGACCCCAAGGTCTGCCTGGACCTGCCCACCCAGCTGCCGGGTGTGGTGACGGTCTCGGCGACCGGCGACCAGGGCTTGCGCTCGTACTACTCCAGCTACGGCCTGGGCGTCGTGGACGTCGCCGGCCCGGGTGGCGACAAGTGGCAGATACCGGCCACGCCGGACGCGAACGGCCGCGTGCTGTCCACCGTCCTGGGCGGCGGGTACGGCTACAAGCAGGGCACCTCGATGGCCGCCCCGCACGTCGCGGGCGTCGCGGCGCTCCTCAAGAGCGCCCACCCGTCGGCCACGCCCTCGCAGCTCCAGGCGATGCTCAAGAGCCAGGCCACGAAGGCCCCCTGCCCGGCGCAGATCTACGACAGCGCGGGCACCCTCGTCGACGCCACCACCTGCGAGAGCAAGTGGGGCCAGACGGGCTACTACGGCTACGGCGTGGTCGACGCGCTGAAGGCCGTCAAGTAACCGGCTGAGACACGGAAGGGCCGGGCGGGGACCATCCCCGCCCGGCCCTTACGCGTACCGCTCGTCAGGGCGTGATCAGCACCTTGAGCGCACTGCGGTCGTCCATCGCGCGATAGCCGTCCGGGACCTCGTCCAGGGACACGGCCCGGTCGAAGACCGGCGACGGGTCGACGGCTCCGCTGAGCACGTCCTCGAGCAGCTCCGGGATGTAGGCGCGGACCGGGGCCACGCCCCCGCGCAGGGTGATGTTGCGGTCGAACATCACGCCGAGGTCGAGTCCGGTGCCGCTGCCGTGCGGCACGCCGACGTAGCCGATGGCCCCGCCGTCGCGGGTGATGTTCACGGCGGTGCGCATGGACTGCTCCGTGCCGACCGCCTCGATGACGGCATGGGCGCCCTGGCCGCCGGTGAGCTCGCGGACGGCCGCCTCGGCGGCTTCCCCGCGCTCGGCGACGACGTCGGTGGCCCCGAAGAGCTTGGCGATGTCCGTACGGACGGCGTGCCGGCCCAGCGCGATGATCCGCTCGGCACCGAGGCGCTTGGCGGCGAGGACGCCGCACAGGCCGACGGCGCCGTCACCGACGACGGCGACCGTGGAACCCTTGCGCACGCCGGCGCCCAGCGCGGCGTGGTGGCCGGTGCCCATGACGTCGGAGAGCGCCAGCAGGCCCGTCAGCAAGTGGTCGTCGGAGACCGCCTCGGCGGGCAGCTTCACCAGGGTGCCGTCGGCGTGGGGCACGCGGACGGCCTCGCCCTGGCCGCCGTCGTGGCCGACCGAGCCCCAGAAGCCGCCGTGCGCACAGGAGGTGTACAGGCCCTCGGAGCAGAAGTCGCAGGTGCCGTCGGACCACATGAAGGGCGCGACGACCAGGTCCCCGGCGCGCAGGCCGGAGACGGCGGAGCCGGTCTCCTCGACCACGCCGAGGAACTCGTGGCCGATCCGCTGGCCGGGTTGGCGGGCGGCTTCGCCGCGGTAGGCCCACAGGTCGCTGCCGCAGATGCAGGCACGCAGGACGCGGACGACGGCGTCCTCGGGGCGCTGGATCGCGGCGTCGGGCACCTCCTCCACGCGGATGTCGTGCGGGGCGTGGATGACGGTGGCGCGCATGGTGGTGCAGTCCTCCGGCTAGGGGGTCGTTCAGTCTTGTAGGACCTGCCTACCGTACGCCTGCGTCCGGGTGAGTGCGCCGGTGGCCAGCAGGTACTGGGCGGCCAGGTAGGTCGCCATGATCCAGAAGTCGGGCCGGGGCAGCTGCGGCCAGTCGGCGACCCCTGTCGCGATGAGCGTGTCCGAGATCAGGAACAGCGCCCCGCCGATCCCGGCCCGCAGGCCGAGGGCGCTGGAGCGGAAGGCCATCGCCGTGAGCAGCAGGCTGTAGCCGGCGACCGGGACGCGCAGATCGGCCGGGAGGTCCGGCCACATCAGGCCGATGGTGCCGAGGAGGGCGAGCAGGTACGCACCGCCGAGCAGCGGGTTGGCCGGGCGCCGGCCGAAGAGCACGAGGTAGCAGACGTGCCCGACGGCGAAGGAGCCCATGCCGATCAGGAAGGCGGCCTCGGCGTCGAAGAGCAGGGCGAGGTCCCCGCCCCAGCCGAACAGCAGGGCGGCGACCAGCAGGCGGGGGGCGCCGCGCGTGATCACGTACGCCACGAGCAGCGGCATCAGCAGCGGTTTGGCGAGGACGTGCCCGAGGTGCCAGTCGGCGAGCAGCGAGCCGAGGTCGACGGCGGCGGCCGCGGCGAAGGCGCCGAGCAGCACCCGGGAGGCGGCGCCGCCGCCGGGGCCTCCGGCGGGTACGGGGCGGGCCCAGGACGGCGTACGGGACTCGGCGGCGCTCACGCGGCGTGCTCCGACTCCGGGGCGGAGGCGGGCGCGGGCGCGGCGGGCGCGGGCGCGGCGGCGCCCGTGGCTTCGGAGGCGGGAGCGGCAGCCGACGGGCCGGCGGCGCCGGTGGCTTCGGGAGCAGCGGCGACAGCGGTGGCGGCGGGCGGTGCGGGCTGCCAGCCGGGGCCGCGGAACACCCGCCCGGCGCGCTCGCGCCAGCTGCTCGCGGCACGCACGTCACGGGCGATGGCGGCGTACTCGTGGGTGGCCACGCGCAGCGGGTTGTGGGTGCCGATGTTCTTGGTGAGCCCGTAGACGGGCCGCTCCGTCTCCCCCACCCAGGAGCCGAACATCCGGTCCCAGACGATCAGGATCCCGCCGAAGTTGCGGTCCAGGTACCCGCCCTGGGAGGCGTGGTGGACGCGGTGGTGGGAGGGGGTGTTGAACACGTACTCGTAGGCGCGGGGCAGTTTCCCGATGCGCTCGGTGTGCACCCAGAACTGGTACAGCAGGTTGATCCCGTAGCAGAACGGGATCGCCGCGGGGTGCACGCCGAGGGCCACCATCGGCAGGTAGAACCACCACGTCGTGGCGCTGGTCCAGGGTTGGCGCAGGGCGGTGGTCAGGTTGAACCGCCGGCTGCTGTGGTGGACCACGTGGCAGGCCCACAGGATGCGGATGACGTGGTGCAGGCGGTGCTGCCAGTAGTAGAGGAAGTCCTGGACGAGCAGCATCAGCAGCAGGGTCCACCACAGGAACGGCACCCGCAGCGGGGTGAGTTCGTAGACCGCGGTGAACACCGCGACGACCGGGATCTTCCAGAGCAGGTCGAACCCGATGCTGCCGAGCCCCATCGTGACGCTCGTGACCGCGTCCTTGGTGTCGTACCCGGCGGCGTCCTCGTCGGGATGGAGCCGGTAGCTGACCACCTCGATGACGGTGAGCAGCACGAAGGCGGGTATGGACCACAGCACGACATCGGGCAGGTTCGGCATGTGCGCACCATAGAGGCGGCCTCAGGGGTGCCGCTAGGGGTTGTTACCGATCGGTATCCATTGGGGTTACCGACGGTTCGGGGAGGGGCCGCCCGAACCGCTCGGCGCCCGGCGGCTCCCCCGGGGCGGATCACGTCCGTGCCGTGGACCGCCCCGGCGGGACACGTCACCAGACCCGGACCGAGCCCCCCTTCGCGAAGGCCGGGCTGGTGGCCTGCGGCGGGACCTCGGTCAGCGGTTCGGCTATCTCCGTGACCAGCGGGCCGACCTCGGCGGCGATCTCACCCAGGCGGGCGAGGTCGAAGCCGTAGACGCGGGCCGCGTTGCCGCCGGCCATCGCGGCGACCTCGGCCCGCGGCAGGCCCGCGTAGGCGATGCGCAGGCCCTCGCGGGAGAACGGGGTCGTGCCCTCGTCGTGGGGGTAGTCGCTGCCCCACATGATCTTGTCGAGGCCGATCCGCTCCCGCAGCGGGACCTCGTGGGGTCGCATGAAGCTCGCCCCCACGAAGCAGTTGTCGCGCCAGACCTCGCCCGGGCCCTTGCCCATGGAATCGGCGAGCCCCGCCCCGAACTTGGACTCGGCCGTGGCGGAGGCCGCCACCAGCCGGCCGTGGTAGTAGTCCAGCATCTCCAGCACGCCCGGGATCCAGCCGGAGCCCTGCTCCGTCAGGACCAGCTTGAGGCCCGGGTGGCGGCGGAAGGCGCCGCCGAAGATGAGGTGCCACAGGGCGCGGTGCGAGAACCAGGTGGTCTCCACCATGAACACCGCGCGGGCGGCGGGTTCGTCCCCCAGGGGCGGCGAGGCCGAACCGCCGTGGTGGTTGACCGGCACGTCCAGCTCGGCGCACACCGCCCAGATCGGGTCGTACGAGGCCGAGTACAGCTCCGGAACCGCGGAGCCGGGAGGCACGCCGGGCAGCAGGATGCCGCCCGTCAGGCCCGCCTCCTTCGTGCGGCGGATCTCCCTCACCGCCGCGTCCACGTCGTTGAGGAGGATCTGCGCCACGCCCGCCCGCCGGCCCGGCGCGTCCGCGCAGAAGTCCGCCAGCCAGCGGTTGTGGGCCTGGAGCCCGGCCCACCGCATCTCGTACTCGGCGGCCGTCGGGGGCTGGGCCATCAGGGAGGCGTTGGGGAAGAACGGCGGGATGGTGTTGGGGAAGACGACCTCGGCGACGATGCCGTCGGCCTCCAGCTCCGCCAGGCGGCGCGCCGAGTTCCAGTTCCGGTCGGCCGTGTCCGCGAGGAGGTCCTCGTACGGGTTGACGTAGCCGGCGGCCCAGGCGTCGAACTCGTCGTGGTACCGCTTCTCCAGGTACGGCCTGTAGTCCAGCAGGTCGGCGCCGGCGTGGCAGTCCGCCGAGATCACCGTGTAGCGGTCCCCCGTCACCGCGACACCCCCAGGACCGGGAACTCGTTGTCCGTCAGCCAGTGGCGGCCCACCTCGCGGGAGCGGGCCCAGGAGGCCTCCACCGCCGCCTGGTCCGGGGACTGGCCCAGCTCGGCCGGGGTCGGGCCGATCCGGCGGGCCACGGGTGCGAGCTCCGCCGTGTCGAAGCCGAAGACCTCGGCGGCCGCCAGCCCCAGCATCCGGCGGGTCTCGGCCACCGGGATGTCGTGGAAGGTCTTGCGCAGCCAGTTCCGGGTGTCGGGCCAGGTGCCCTCGGGGTGCGGGTAGTCCGAGCCCCACAGGATGTTGTCCACGCCGATCTCGTAGCGCTGGGCCAGTTCCCGGCGCTTGGTGTTCGTGGCGCAGACGAACACCTGCCGGTCCAGGTACTCGCTCGGCGGGCGCTTGAGCTCCGCGAAGGGCGAGAGCTTCTTGCCGCCGTGGGCGCCGAGGTAGAGGCGGTCCATGAACCACAGCTGGTTCGGCAGCCACCAGCAGCCCGACTCGGCCACGCCGAACCGCAGGCCCGGGTGCCGTTCGAAGACCCCGGACCAGAGCAGGAACCACAGGGGCCGGGCGGGCCACCAGGTGACCTCGGAGACGTAGATGCCGAGGTGGTCGCCGTACTCGTGGCGGGGCGCGGCCCCGGAGTGGGTCACGATCGGCATCGCCGTCTCGGCGGCGGCCGCCCAGACCGGGTCGTAACGGCGGTCGTGGTAGGGCGCCTTGTCCACCCACATGGAGGGGATCATCAGCGCGCCGAGCCCCGAATCCTTGGCCCGGTGGATCTCGGCGACGACCTTGTCCGGCTCCCCGGTGATGGGCAGCAGGGCGACACCGCAGTGCCGCTCGGGGTTCTGCGAGACGAACTCGGCGAGCCAGCGGTTGTGCGCCTGCGCGCCCGCCATGCCGAGTTCGGGGTCCTGGTCGCCGGAGAGGCCGAGGCCCACCCCGAAGGGGGCCGCGGTCTGGCTGTCGACGGCGTCCGCGTCGGGGAAGACGACCTCGGCGGCCACCCCGTCCCCGTCGAGCTCCTTCAGGCGCCGGCCGGTGTCCCAGCCGCCCTTGAGCCCTTCCTCGTGGTCGTGGAACCACTTCTCGGCGAAGGCCTCGTTGCGGACGCCCAGCCGGGTGGCCTCCTCGCGCCGGGCGTCGCGCTGGCCGAGGAACTCGTCGAACCGGGGGTGGAAGCGGGAGTCCAGGTACGGGCGGTAGCGCTCGGTGGGCAGGCCCGCGTGGCAGTCGGAGGAGATGATCAGGTACGGCTCTTCGTACGGTGTGGCGCTCACGGCAGGTGTGTCACTCACGGCGGACGCTCCTCAGTCGAGGATGAAGCTCTCCAGGTAGGCGGGGTTGGCGCGGTCGAGCATCGACCGCGACCGGGCGCGGATCTGCCGGTCGCTGTGCCCGCTCGGCGGCAGCATCCAGAAGCGGTCGGCGCGGATGCCGTCGACGACGTGCTCGGCGACCTCCTCGACCGGGGTGAACTCCACCTCGTGGCCGGCCTGCTTCATCGCGGCCTCGTACTGGTCGAGGCTGCGGTACGGGGTCTTGCGCGGGCGCTGCTTCGCGTACCGCTCGGGCCGGTTGCGGTGGGACTCCCACAGCCCGGTGCGCAGCATGTGCGGCCCGGGGAAGAGGACGGAGGCGCCGACGGCGGCGCCCTCCGCCCTGAGGTGGGCGTACAGGGATTCGGTCATGGTGACCACGGCCGCCTTGGTGACGGCGTAGACGGAGGCGGTGGGGAGCGGGGCGATGCCGCCGTCGCCCGAGGAGGTGTTGACGACGTGCCCCGGCTCACCGGCCGCGATCATGCGGGGGACGAAGGCCTGGATGCCGTGGAAGACCCCCCATACGTTGACGGAGAAGGCCCACTTCCAGTCGTTGGGCTCGTGCTCCCACATCCGGCCCTCGGCGCCCGAGCCGACGCCCGCGTTGTTGCAGAGCACGTGGACCGCGCCGAAGGCCTCGTAGGCGGCGTCGGCGAGGGAGAGCACGCAGTCGCGGTCGCTGACGTCGACGAGCCTGGCGAGCACCTGGGCCCCGTCCGCGGCGAGGTCGTCGGCGGCCTTGCGCAGGGCGGCCTCCTCCACGTCCGCGAGGACGACCTTCAGTCCCTCGGCGGCGAAGCGGCGGGCCATGGCGAGGCCGATCCCGCCGGCGGCTCCGGTGACGACGGCCACCTGTCCCGGTTCGAGTCGCACGTCACACACTCCCCTCGGGCGGCCCGTCCAGGATCTGCATCGGGTCGTCGTAGCGCTGGTGGATGTACGGGAGCAGGGCCTGGGCGCTGACCCGCTCGACGACCAAGCCCTGCTGGTCGGTGGTCTTCTCGCCGATGGTGATCTCCACGATCCGGCGGACGGGCAGGTCGGCGACGGGGTCGAACATGGACTCGCGGAGCACCACGTCACCGGTGATGTGCTCCAGCTTGCGGACCTTCTCGTTGCGGACGCAGTGCACGAGCACCGGTTCGGCGTCGAAGCCCGAACCGTCGACGGCGGGCAGGAACTTGAAGTAGAAGTCGGTCTTCCGGGTGGGCTCGGGCAGCGGCAGCTCGCGGTCGACGGCGCCGCGCACCTCCACGAAGGCGATGCCGTGCCGGGCGAGGGAGGCCCGTACGACGAGGCCCTCGCGCTCGACGGCGACCTCGCCCAGCTTCTTCGGTTCGCCGAAGACCTCGCGGCCGCCGGTCAGGGCGCGCTCGTGGGTCATCGGCATGACCAGCGGGTACCAGCCCTCGACCCCGCCGTGCCGGGCGGCGACGGCTACCGAGCCGGCGCCGAGGGGGTAGCCGGGGAGGTCGACCTTGCTGATGTTGGCCCGCACGAGCGGCCGGTCGGCCGGCCCCAGCGGCGGGGGCAGCACCGCCGCCACCACGTCCGGGTCGCTCTCCCAGACGGCCACCACCCCGGTGGACCAGATGTCGGGGAGCTTGGAACTCTTCTCGCGCGACGCCGCGATCTCGGCCTCGGTCCGCGCTCCGTACCGTACGCGTGCCATGAATCGCACCATCCCTCGTCTAGGGTCCAGTCCGTTCTGTAACACAGTTACACCGCCGACGATGAAGGGTAAATACCCCTGCACGCACCAGAACTGACGGATCGACAGATAGGTGGGCCGGAGCCATGGCCAGAAGCACGCTGACCCGCGACGAGGTGCTGGACGCCGCCGCTTCCCTGGTCAAGCAGCACGGCCCCGCCGCCCTCACCATGCGCAAACTGGCCGCCGAGCTGGGCACCGCGGTGACCTCCATCTACTGGCACGTCGGCAACCGCGAATCCCTGCTCGACGCCCTCGTGCGGCGGACCGTCGAGGAGATGGGCGCCATCCGCCCCGAGGGCCGCACCCCGGCCGACCGGATCCTGTCCGTGGCCCGGACCCTGCGCCACGAACTGCGCGAGCGCCCCCACCTGATCGCGATGGTCCACGAACGGGGGCTCACCGAGCGGATGTTCCTGCCCGCTCAGCAGGCCCTGGTGCACGAGGTGCACGCCGCGGGCCTGCGCGGCGCCCGGGCGGCCGACGCGGTGCGCGCGATCCAGTTCCAGATCGTCGGCTTCCTCCTCGTCGAGCGCAACCGCGAGCGCGCCCCGGCCCAGTCCCCCGCCGAGAGCGAGCTCCGGGACCCGGGGGCCGCCCCCCACGACCCGGCGCTCGCCCGCGCGCTGGCCCGCCCGGCCGACCCGGAACGGCTGTTCCTCGTCTCCGTGCGGGCCCTGGTCCGCGCCCTGCTGGCGCCTCCCGCCCGCTAGGCCGTCATCGGGCGGGAGCATCGCGGCCACGGCTGTCGGTCGGGGCCGATATCCTCTGTGACCATGCTCGACGACCGTACAACCGCAGAGACGATGTGGCCGACCGCGTACCCACAGGGGTACGCGGTCGTCGACGTGGAGACCACCGGGCTCGCTCGCGACGACCGGATAGTCTCCGCCGCCGTCTACCGGCTGGACGCCCAGGGCAATGTGGAGGACCACTGGTACACGCTGGTCAACCCGCAGCGCGATCCCGGGCCGGTGTGGATCCACGGCATCACCAGCGACATGCTCGGCGACGCGCCGCTCTTCAAGGACATCGCCGAGGAGTTCGCGGGCCGGCTCGCCGACCGGGTGCTGGTCGCGCACAACGCCATCTTCGACTGGCAGATGATCGCCCGGGAGTACGCGCGGGCCGCCGAGACCGCGCCGGTCCGTCAGCGGCTGTGCACCATCGCCCTGTCGAAGGAGCTGAACCTCCCGCTGCCCAACCACAAGCTGGAGTCGCTCGCCGCGCACTTCGGCGTGGTCCAGCAGCGCGCGCACCACGCGCTCGACGACGCCCGGGTGCTGGCGGAGGCGTTCCGTCCGTCGCTGCACGCGGCCGCGCGGGACGGCGTACGGCTGCCCCTGCTGGAATGCCGGCCGCTGACGGAGTGGTCCGACTCCCCCGCCACCCTGCGGGTGGGTTACCAGGCCTCCTACCGGGGCGGCGGCTGGCGGCCCTCGCGCAAGCGGCCGCCGTGCCCGCACCCCAACCCCGGCCGCTACGAGGACGGCGAGCCGCTGAAGCAGGGCATGCGGATCGCCTTCTCCGGCGACACCTCCGTGGACCGGGAGCTGCTGGAGGACCGCGCGGTCGAGGCGGGCCTGCACATCGCGACGAGTGTGTCGCGGCTCACCAGCCTGCTGGTGACGAACGACCCCGACTCGGCGACCTCGAAGACGGTCAAGGCCAAGTCCTTCGGCACGCCGGTCGTCGACGAGGCCGCCTTCACCCAGCTGCTGCGGGACGTGGCGGCAGCGGCGGAGGACGGCACCGCGGACAACAGCCCGGACCACGGCACGGACCAGGGCCCGGACCACGGCACGGACCACGGCTGCGACGACAGCCCGGACGACGACGCGGACCCCAGCGCGCACTGAGCGCGATTGCGCCGGGAGGGTGCAGGCGCGGCGACTCACCCGTGTGGATCTTGTTCCGGTCCACCGCCGTGCGGAGCATGCGGCGCATGGCACGTTGTGAGGTCTGCGGAAACGATTACGGCATGTCGTTCGAGGTGCACGCGCAGGGCGCCGTGCACGTCTTCGACTGCTTCTCCTGCGCCATTCACCGCATGGCGCCCATCTGCGAGCACTGCCGGGTCCAGATCATCGGCCAGGGCGTCGACGTCGAGGGGCAGTGGTTCTGCGGGGCGCACTGCGCCCGCGCGGAAGGGAAGGTGGGCGTCAAGGACCACGTCTGACACCCCGTCCCCGCACCCCGCGCCCCCGGCCCTCCAGTCCGCCCGGCCCCGGACGGCCACCCGGCCGCCCGGGGCCGACCCGCTGGGGGTACCGTCGTGGGCGTGTACCGCTTTGTACTGACCCGGCAGTGGGTGTGCCTCACCCTCGTCGCCCTCGTCCTCATCCCCGTGATGATCAAGTTGGGGTTCTGGCAGTTCCACCGCCATGAGCACCGGGTCGCGCAGAACCGGCTGATCGAGCAGAACCTGCGGGCGGCGCCGGCCCCCATGACGGAGGTCACCTCCCCCGGCCACCGGGTCCCCCGCGCGGACTTCTGGCGGGCGGTCACCGCGACCGGCACGTACGACACCGCGCACGAGGTGGTCGTCCGGATGCGGACCGACAACGACGACAAGGTCGGCTTCCACGTCCTGACCCCGCTCGTCCTCGGCGACGGCCGGGTGGTGCTCGTCAACCGGGGCTGGGTGCCGGGCGGCGACGACCCCCGCGCGTACCCGCCGGTGCCCGCCGCCCCCGCGGGCGAGGTCACGGTCACCGGCCGGCTGAAGGCCGACGAGACCAGCGCCGGCAGCGGCATCAAGGACCGCAAGGGCCTGCCGGACCGCCAGGTGATGCTGATCAACAGCACCCAGCAGGCCCGGTACCTGGGCAAGCCGGTACTCGGCGGCTACCTGGAACTCACCTCTCCGGCCCCGGCCGACGGCAGCCCCCAGCCCGTGGCCGACCCCGACCACGACTCGATCGGCGCGCACATGGCGTACGCCGTCCAGTGGTGGCTGTTCGCGGCCGCGGTCCCGGTGGGCTGGGTGGTCCTCGTACGGCGCGAGAAGCGCGAGCGCGAGGAACAGGCGGCCGGATCCGGATCCGGCGCCGACCGGGAGCCCGCGACGGCGTAGCGTGTCGGCATGGATCTTGGACTGAAGGACCGTGTCTACATCGTCACCGGGGCCACGCGCGGCCTCGGCTTCGCAGCCGCCCGGGAACTGACCGCCGACGGCGCCCGGGTCGTCCTGACGGGCCGGGACGAGCGGCGGACGGCCGCGGCCGCCGCCGAACTCGGCCCGGACGTGATCGCGGTGGCGGCCGACAACGCCGACCCGGCAGCGGCCGGCCGGCTCGTCGCGACCGCCCGCGAGCGCTTCGGACGCCTCGACGGCATCCTCATCAGCGTCGGCGGCCCCGCCCCCGGCTCCGCGCTGGACAACACCGACGAGCAGTGGACGGCCGCCTTCGAGTCGGTCTTCCTCGGCGCGGTCCGCCTCGCCCGGGCGGCCGCCGCGGAGCTCGGCGAGGGCGGGGTCATCGGCTTCGTCCTGTCGGGCTCGGTCCACGAGCCGATCCCGGGCCTGACCATCTCCAACGGCCTGCGGCCGGGCCTGGCCGGCTTCGCGAAGTCCCTCTCCGTGGAACTCGGCCCGCGCGGGATCCGGGTCGTCGGCCTGCTCCCGGCGCGGATCGACACCGACCGGGTGCGGGAGCTGGACGCGCTGTCCGGGGACGCGGCGGCGGCACGGGCCGGGAACGAGTCCAGGATCCCGCTGCGGCGCTACGGCGCCCCGGAGGAGTTCGGCCGTACGGCGGCGTTCCTGCTGTCCCCGGCCGCCTCGTACCTGACGGGCGTCATGCTCCCGGTCGACGGCGGCTCCCGGCACGGCTTCTGACCGGCCCGCCGCACGCCCGTGGCCGAGCGCGTGGTGACGACCGTGGTCACGTGACGCGCTGGGCCTTGTGGGACGTCACCTTCAGGCGGGCCTCCACCGGCAGTTCGGCCAGGCCCGCCGAGGTGCGCGCGTGGGTCAGGACCGGGCCCGCGAGGGCGGCCAGCACATCGACCGGGACGGCGTGGGGCTCCAGCTCCAGCCCGATGCGCAGGGCGGGCGATCCCCGCCTGCCGCGCAGCGCGACCCGGCAGCGGGCCACCCCCTCCAGGGCGCCGGCCTCCGCCGCCACCGCCTCCTCCAGGGCGCGCCCCCGCAGCAGGGCGAACGCACCGTCCCCGGCGTCGACCTCCACGGCCTGCAGGCGCGAGCGCCTCAGTTGGGACAGCAGCCACCACAGCGACAGCAGCACGCCCAGCCCGAGGCCGGCGATCACCGCCCACCACCACCAGCCCTCGGCACGCCAGTACCCGCGCCGGGCCTCCTCGGTCAGCAGCGGCGCGTGGCGGCCGCCCAGCGGCCAGGACGCCGCGAGCACCGAGGCCCCGGCCGCCAGCAGGACCAGGCCCGTCAGGGCCAGCAGGATCCGGTTCACCACTGCGAGCATCTCGTCACCTCCTGACCTTGACGCGCGGGTGCGGCGGGTGCGCGAGGCCGAGTTCCTCGACGCCGGCGGCGAGCACCGTGTCCAGGTCGGCCCGTACGTCGTCCAGTTCGCGGAAGTGCGAGGTGGCCCTGACCCCGATGCGGGAGCGGCCCACCTTCACCCGGACCGACCGCACCCCGGGCACCTCCATGGCCCGGTCCCGCAGCACCTGCGCCGCGTCCTTGCGCCCGATCCCCGCGCGCAGCCCGGTGCCCGCGCCGGCCTCCGGCGTCCGCATGGAAAGCAGCCCGCGCAGTCCCGGGGCGAGCGCCATCAGCAGGAGCAGCGCCCCGGCGACGGCGAGGATCCCGCCGCCCAGCTGCACGGCCAGGTCCGCCGGGGTCTGCCGGTCCAGCTGCCGGGCGAGCTCGCGCCGCCAGGCCATGGCGGGCCGGCCGGCCCGTACGGCGGCCAGGTCGTACAGGAACAGCCCCGCCACCGCGAGGACGGCGAGGGCGGTGAGCGCGGCCGGCACGCGCCGGGCGGAGCGGAACCGGTGGGCGCGGGGTTCGTGCGGGGCGCGGGGCTCGCTCGGCTTGGTGTCCGTCACCGCAGCCGCCGGTCCCGCCCGGCGGCGGGCCGGGCGTGTGTGGAGTGCAGGTGCTCGATGTCGATGTCCACTTCCGGTACGGACATCGCCGCGCACTCCTCGACCCGGAGGGCGACCTGACGGCGGACGGCCGCGCACTGGGCGCCGAGGTCGGAGGGGTAGTCCAGCTCAAGGCTGACCCGTACGCGGGCGATGTCGTGGTGCACGGTGACGGTGGCGTGCGGGGCCGCCGCCCGGTCCGCGAGCGGCGCGGCGAGCGCCTCCCGGGCGGCCTGGGCCGCGATCTTGGCGACGACCCGGTCGGCGATCCGGGTGGCCCCCCGGTCGGCGGGAGCCACCCGGGTGGGCGCGGCCCCGGGCGGGACGGCCGCGGGCGGGCCCGTCTCGGGCGAGGTGCCGTCCGGTGGGGTGCCGAGGGGCGGGGTGCCGTTCGGTGGGGTGCTGCTCATCGGCGCCTCACCCGCGCCGGTCGTCGCGGCGCCGGAACAGGTCCCCGGGATCCAGGTCCCCGTCGAGGAACCGGCCGGCGATGAAGCCGATGGCGCCGAGCGCCGCCACCAGCAGGAAGGCTCCGAAGCCTCCGAAGTACCCGGCGAAAGCCAGGGCCATGCCGGCGAAGAGGCCGGCGACCGCCATGCTCATTGCGTGGCTCCTCTCGGCTACTGGAGCCGGGACTCCGGCTCGTCGTCGGGCTCGTCGGGCAGCTTGACGTCGCTGACGGCGATGTTGACCTCGACGACCTCCAGGCCGGTCATCCGTTCGACCGCCGAGATGACGTTCTCGCGGACGGCCCGGGCCACCTCCCTGATCGCCACGCCGTATTCGACGACGATCTCCAGGTCGAGGGCCGTCTGCACCTCGCCGACCTCCGCCTTGACCCCGCGGCTGACGGAGGCCTTCGCGCCGCCCGGCACACGGTCGCGGACGGCGCCGAAGGTACGGGACAGCCCGCTGCCGCTGCCCATGGCGTGCACGCCGACCACCTCGCGCGCGGCCAGCCCGGCGATCTTCTCCACCACCCCGTCGGCGATGGAGGTGCGGCCCCGGTCGGCAGGCGGCTTGCCGACGCTGCTGCCCGATGCTGATTCGGTCATCGCATGTCCCTTCGCGCGTGCGGACTCACTCCGCTCCACGTTAGGCGCGCGAAGCCGTCCCCGCTCGGGGACTACGCCGACACGGGCGAAGATCCGGGGCCCGGCCCCGGATCCCGCACCTTGTTCCCGGGTCAGTCCGAGAGCCCGGCCAGGTCGCGCAGGCGGCGGGCCTGGGCGGCGCGCTCGGCGGTCCGCTGGTCGTCGTACGGCCGGGACTGCGCGTCGCGCAGCAGCGCCTTGGTCTCGATGACGGCGGCGCGCGGCGGCGCCAGCAGCGCGGTGGCGAGGTCCTGCACGGCGGCGTCGAGCTCGTCGGCGGGCACCACGAGGTTGGCCAGGCCCACCCGCTCGGCCTCCTCGGCGTGCACGAAGCGGCCCGTGGCGCAGATCTCCAGCGCACGGGCATAGCCGACCAGCGAGGTCAGCGGCTGGGTGCCGGCCAGGTCGGGCACCAGACCCAGGCTGGTCTCGCGCATGGCGAACTGCACGTCGTCGGAGACCACGCGCAGGTCGCACGCGAGCGCGAGCTGGAAGCCGGCGCCGATCGCGTGCCCCTGCACCGCGGCGACGGAGATGATGTCGTTACGCCGCCACCAGGTGAACGCCTCCTGGTATGCGGCGATCGTGGAGTCGAGCAGTTCGTCCGAACCGCGTGCCAGGTCGAGGAAGGACGGCTCGCCCTCGAAACCCTCGGGGGTGAACGCCTGCCGGTCGAGCCCGGCGGAGAAGGACTTGCCCTCGCCGCGCAGCACGACGACCCGGACGGTGCCCGGCAACGACCTTCCGGCCTCCGCCAAAGCCCGCCAGAGCGCGGGGGATTGGGCGTTTCGCTTGGCCGGATTGGTCAGTGTCACCGTGGCGAGCGAGTCGTCGACGGTGAGTCGCACGCCGTCCTTGTCGAGCAGAGTCATCCGTATGCCTCCGGTGTGCAGTCGGCCGCGAAACCGGCCTAAGTGACTGCACAGTAACCACCCAGTCGACCGGACGGCCGACCGGGGGTCACCGAAGGGAACGTCGGACCATGTGGAACAGGTGAAACGTTCGAGCGTCGGATCCGTTGGGCCCAGGGTCAGGCCGTAGCGGCCTTCTTGCCCCGCGTCGCGCCACCGCGACCGCGCAGCGAAACCCCGGACTCACTGAGCATCCGGTGGACGAATCCGTAGGACCGGCCGGTCTCTTCGGCCAGCGCCCGGATACTCGCACCGGAGTCGTACTTCTTCTTCAGGTCTGCCGCGAGCTTGTCGCGCGCGGCGCCGGTTACCCGGCTGCCCTTCTTCAGAGTCTCGGCCACCCGTGCCTCCTCGTGGGAAGTGCGCTCTGGACTTCTCATGATCACCCCTCCCACGCTTCCTGGCCACCCATTCCGCAAGGTCGGTACGACGGCATTTCCCGAGGGGTGGACACCCGAGCAGAACGGAATCTCCCCTTCCGCCGCATGACCTCCGTCACACTCCGCCGCCCTCGCGGGGAATCGCCAGGTCAGGGGCGGGGGACACGCAGCAGAACGGCCCCGGTCGCGCCCTCATCCGAGCGCGGCCGGGGCCGTCGTACGACGCGCAACGGTACGAGACCGTCTCACTCAGATGATGGATCACCCCTGAGCCGAATGATCCATAAGGAATTGGATCAGGCGAGGGCGACCAGGTCCCGGTAGTCGGGGCCCCACAGGTCCTCGACGCCGTCCGGCAGCAGGATGATCCGCTCCGGCTCCAGCGCCTCGACGGCGCCCTCGTCGTGGGTGACCAGGATGACCGCGCCCTTGTACGTGCGCAGCGCGCCCAGGATCTCCTCGCGGCTGGCCGGGTCGAGGTTGTTGGTGGGCTCGTCGAGCAGCAGCACGTTCGCCGAGGAGACGACCAGCGTGGCCAGGGCCAGACGGGTCTTCTCCCCACCGGAGAGCACCCCGGCGGGCTTGTCCACGTCGTCCCCGGAGAAGAGGAAGGAGCCGAGCGTCTTGCGTACGGCGACCAGGTCCAGGTCGGGCGCGGAGGACCGCATGTTCTCCAGGACCGTGCGGTCCGGGTCCAGGGTCTCGTGCTCCTGGGCGTAGTAGCCCAGCTTGAGCCCGTGGCCGGGGGTGACCGTGCCGGTGTCGGGCTTCTCCGTGCCCGACAGCAGGCGCAGCAGCGTGGTCTTGCCGGCGCCGTTGAGGCCGAGGATGACGACGCGGGAGCCCTTGTCGATGGCCAGGTCGACGTCGGTGAAGATCTCCAGCGAGCCGTAGGACTTGGAGAGGCCCTCCGCGGTCAGCGGGGTCTTGCCGCAGGGCGCCGGGTCCGGGAAGCGCAGCTTGGCGACCTTGTCGGAGACGCGGACGGCCTCCAGGCCGGACAGCAGCCGCTCGGCGCGCTTGGCCATGTTCTGCGCGGCGACGGTCTTGGTCGCCTTGGCGCGCATCTTGTCGGCCTGCGAGTTCAGGGCCGCGGCCTTCTTCTCCGCGTTCTGGCGCTCGCGCTTGCGGCGCTTCTCGTCGGCCTCGCGCTGCTGCTGGTAGAGCTTCCAGCCCATGTTGTAGACGTCGATCTGGGACCGGTTGGCGTCGAGGTAGAAGACCTTGTTGACGACGGTCTCGACCAGGTCGACGTCGTGGGAGATCACGACGAAGCCGCCGCGGTAGTTCTTCAGGTAGTCGCGCAGCCAGACGACCGAGTCGGCGTCGAGGTGGTTGGTCGGCTCGTCGAGGAGCAGGGTGTCGGCGTCCGAGAAGAGGATCCGGGCGAGCTCGACGCGGCGGCGCTGACCGCCGGAGAGGGTGTGCAGCGGCTGGCCGAGTACCCGGTCCGGGAGGCTGAGGGCGGCCGAGATGGTCGCGGCCTCGGATTCGGCGGCGTACCCGCCCTTGGTGAGGAACTCGGTCTCCTGGCGCTCGTACTGCTTGAGCGCCTTCTCGCGGGTGCCGCCGGAGCCGGTGGCGATGCGCTCCTCGTTCATCCGCATCTTCTTGATCAGCACGTCGAGGCCGCGGGCGGACAGGATCCGGTCGCGGGCCAGGACCTCGAGGTCGCCGGTGCGCGGGTCCTGCGGGAGGTAGCCGACCTCGCCCGACCGGGTGATGCTGCCGGCCGCGGGCTGGCCCTCGCCGGCGAGGCACTTGGTGAGGGTGGTCTTGCCCGCTCCGTTGCGGCCGACCAGGCCGATGCGGTCGCCCTTGGCGATGCGGAAGGAAGCGGACTCGAGGAGGATGCGGGCGCCGGCGCGCAGCTCGATACCGGTGGCGGTGATCACGGAAATGCTCCAGGGCGGTCGGGACGGCGGAAGGGGGGCAGGACGCGAGACTTCGACGCCGCTAATCCGCGAGGAGATTTGCCATGGGAGCCATTCTACCGGGGCTGTGCAACTGGTTTCGGGGCCGGTGGGGGCCCCGGGCGCCCTCCCCCGTGTCCCCCGTCCGGCCCAGGGGGCGCTCCGGCGGGCCGGAACGCGCAACGGGGTGATTGGGT
Source organism: Streptomyces subrutilus (assembly GCF_001746425.1). Taxonomy (GTDB): domain Bacteria; phylum Actinomycetota; class Actinomycetes; order Streptomycetales; family Streptomycetaceae; genus Streptomyces; species Streptomyces subrutilus_A. The sequence continues at coordinate 1,964,778 of NZ_MEHK01000001.1, forward strand.
CGATACTCGCCGCAGGGGCGGCCTCGCGGCCCCTGCCGGTTCCATGAGTGGAGGGCGGTGCGGCATGCAGTTCGACGACGACGCCGATCTGGACACTTCCGAGGTCAAGGACGTGCGCGGCAGCCGCGTCCCGGGCGGGAAGGCCACGATCGGCGGCGGCCTCGTCGGATTGATCGCGCTGGTCATGGGCCTCCTGTTCGGGGTGGGGCCCGAGCAGCTGGGGCTGTCCTCCGGCGATCCGGAGCCGGTCCCCGCCGCGACCTCCCTCAGCCAGGTGGAGCAGACCTGCAAGAAGGGGCGGGACGCGAACACCCGGGAGGACTGCCGGCTGGTCGCGGTGGTCAACAGCACCCAGGACTTCTGGCGACAGGAGTTCACCCGGCGCGGCGGCACCTACAGCCCCGCGACCACGTTCTTCTTCAAGGACCGCGTGAACACCGGCTGCGGGGCGGCGACCTCCGCGGTCGGACCCTTCTACTGCCCCGCCGACCGGCGGGTCTACCTGGACCTGACGTTCTACGACGACCTGCGGACGAAGTTCGGCGCGAGCGGCGGCCCCTTCGCGCAGGCGTACGTCATCGCCCACGAGTACGGACACCACGTCCAGAACCTGACCGGGACGCTCCAGCGGGCCCAGGACGGGCAGCAGGGCGCGGCCAGCAACGCCGTCAAGGTCGAGCTCCAGGCGGACTGCTATGCCGGGGTATGGGCGCACAACGCGACGCGGACCCCGGACGAGTCCACCGGCCGGCCGCTGATCACCAAGCTCACCGACGAGGACATCAGGGACGGGCTGGACGCGGCGGCCGCGGTCGGCGACGACCGGATCCAGGAGAAGATGCAGGGCCGGGTGACCCCGGAATCCTGGACGCACGGGTCGGCCGAGCAGCGCCAGCAGTGGTTCTACCAGGGCTACCGCACCGGCGACATGGCCCAGTGCAACACCTTCCGCTGACTGTCGGCGGCGCCTGCCATGCTGTGACGTGGGTCACCGTCACGAGAGGGAGTGATCGTCATGGCAGGCGTTCCGTCCATCTGTCCCACGCTGGTCTACCGCGACGCGAAGGCGGCCATCAAGCTGCTGACCGAGGCCTTCGGCTTCAGCCAGGTCGCGGTGTACGAGGGCGAGAACGGCGCGGTGGTCCACGCGGAGCTGGCCTACGGCAACGGCGTGGTGATGCTGGGCAGCAAGGGCACCGGCGGGGTCTTCGACAAGGCCATGGGCGATGCCGGGCCCTCGGGGGTCTACGTCGTGGTGGAGGACGTGGACGCCCACCACCGGCGGGCCGTCGAGCACGGCGCCGAGATCCTGATGGAGCCCACCGACCAGGACTACGGCTCCCGCGACTACATGGCCCGGGACGCCGAGGGCAACATCTGGAGCTTCGGGACGTACGCGCCGCAGGTCTGAGACCCGCGGCGGGTACGTCCCGCCATCGCCCGGGCTACGCGCCGCCGGTGTGGACCTGGAAGGCGGCCCGGCGGACCGCCTTGGCCAGGGCCGGGTCGGGGTGGGCCGCCGCCAGCGCGACCAGGACCTGCACGGTGCGCGGGTGGCCGACGGCGCGGACCTCGTCCAGCAGCCTGGGGACCGTGGTCCGGACGGCCGAGTCGAGGTGGCGGGCCAGCAGGTCGGCTTCGCCGTGGTCGGCGATGGCGGCGGCGGTGTCCACCCAGAGCCAGGTCGACTCCTCGGGGGTGAGGACGTCCTGCGCCTCGTCGGGGTCGACCCCGTCGTGCTCGGCGAGCCAGAGCAGGGCGTAGGGGCGCAGGGCGGGGTCCCGTACGGCGGCCCGCACCTCGGGTTCGGCGGGGGCGCCGACCACGCGCAGCGCCTCGAAGGCGAGGCCGCGCAGCAGGGCGTCCTCGCCGCGGGCGGCGTGCAGGAGCTCGCCGACCGCGTGCCGGACGGGCCGGGCCGCGAGCCAGGCCTGGTACTCGGCGCGGGCCGGGCCCGGGGTGAGCCGGGCGCAGCCGTGCAGCATGGCGGCGGCGGACTGCTCGATGTTCCCGGCGGGGCTCTGCGCGGCCACGCAGATCTGCTCCAGCTTGACCCAGACCGCCCAGCTGCCGAGCGGGGTGAGGGCGGCCCGGGCGGGGCCGAGGGTGACGGCGTCCACGGCGGCGAGTCCCCCGAGCGCCCAGCGCAGCAGCCGGGCCAGCGGGACGGGCCGGTGCTCGGCTGAGCCGGCAGCCGGGGCGCCGGCCGGGGCCGCGGCTTCCGGTTCGTCCGTCCCGGCCGGGGCGTCGGCCGGAGCCGGGGCTTCCGGTTCGTCCGTCCGGGGTGCCGCGGGCTCGGGGTCGTAGGGGATCTCGCACCGCTCGTCGCGCAGTTCGGCGACGCGCTGGTCGAGGAGGTCGAGGAGGTCGGGGACGGCCACCGGTCCGGCGGACAGCTGGAGCAGGGACAGCAGCTGGGGCATCGCCTCGACGACCTCGGCGACGGCCGCGGGGGCGATGTCGGCGGGGGCGGGGTGGACGAGGGACCAGGCGTCGAAGAGGGCGACCCAGCCGCGCAGTACGGCGGTGTCGTCGCGGTCCCAGGCGCGCAGGCGCCAGCCGGGCCGGGCGTGGCCGCCGTGCACCTCGACGAGGCCGGCGAGCCGGGCGCGGTCCCAGCCGACTCGGATCTGGCCGTGCGTCAGGTTGAGTTCGCCCGCGGCGCGTTCGACGTCCTCCGCGTGCAGGACCCCGGTGGGGGCGGGACTGCCCCCGTCACCCGCACCGAGGTTGAGTTCGGCCCAGCGGGTCAGGCGTACGGCGTCGGCGAGCGAGGCCCGGGCCCGGTTCGCGAGGTCGGCCGTGGCGGGTGTACCCGCCGGGGGCCTCGGAGCGGGCCGGGTACGCCGGTCCGTCACCGCCTTGCGGGCCGCGGCGACCGAACGCGGGGGGACGAGTCGGAGTCTGGAGTCGCGAGCCAACTGCTCATCAGGCTTTCGGGACGTCACGGAAGCAGTCTCGCCCGTCACTGGCCGAAAGCCCAAACGGAACCAGCCGTTTCCAAGGCGGGCCCGAGGTGCAGACCGGGGCAACTCACCCGCAGGGCTTCAACCGCCACATCCCTTTCACATGAGGGGCGTGGAAGCGGCGACAGGGGGAGCCGGGCGGGCGGTCACATGAGGGGGGTCAGGAAGCGGCGCAGGGCCTCCTCGTAACCGGCCGGGTCGGCGTTCCACATGGCGCTGTGGCCCGCCTCGCGCACGGTGTGCAGGGTGACGAGGTCGGGACGGGCGGCGGCGAGCCGCCGCGAGGGCTCCCAGGGGGCGAGGGTGTCGTCGGGCCCGTGGAAGATCAGTACGGGGACGGTCAGCGCGCCCGGGTGGACCAGGGGCGGCCGGCGGTCGGCGCGCAGTCCGGCCCGGCTCTCGGCGGCCCGGACCGCGAGCGGGAGCACCGTGCGCGGCGTGTGGCGCGCCGCGGCGAGCGCGCGCAGGGTCGCGTGCCAGTCGAGGACGGGCGAGTCCAGCACCAGCCCGGAGATCCGGCCGGCCAGCGCGGAGCGTTCGGCGGCGCGCAGGGCCATCGCGGCGCCGGTGGACCAGCCGTACAGGATCACGCGGCGGGCGCCGTAGCGCAGGGCGTAGCGGATGGCGGCGTCCACATCGCGCCACTCGGACTCGCCGAGGTGGCCGAGGCCGTCCGGGGAGGCGGGGGCGCCGAGGTCGCCCCGGTAGGCGAGGTCGAGGACGGGCAGCCGGCGCCGGTGCAGGAAGGGCATGAGCACCATCGGGTGCTCCCGGCCGGCGCCGAGCCCGTGCACGGTGATGACCCAGGTGTCGCGGGCGGCGGGCACGAACCAGGCGGGCAGCGCGCCGAGCTCCCCGGGGACGTCGACGTCGGCGTGGTCGAGCCCGAGGGCGGTGCGCGGGTTCCCGACGTGGACCCGGGGGGTCAGGGTGACCCGGGTGCCGGGGTCGAGGCTGCCGTGGGTGACGGCGACGAGGCGGCGGACGACGGTGCCCGGCTCGTGCTCGGCGCCGGGGAGCACGGGCCCGACCACGGCGTGCACCCCGGGGGCGTCGAGTCCGTACGTGCCGTCGCTCAGGAAGCCGGGCATGGGGGCTCCCCCGGCCGAAGACCGGGGGAGGGTGAGGACGACCCGGCCGGCGGCGGTGGAGTGGACGATCAGCCGCGGGCTGCCGGGCAGCGGGCGCCCGTGCTCGGGCCGCAGGGCCGCGCCGGCGGCGTAGCGGCCGGCCGCGACGGCGGCGAGGCCGGCGCCCAGGAGGGTCGTGGTGACGGCCGCTGCCGTCGCTGTCGCGGTACGCACCGCTCCAGTGTCGAGGCGCGGGCTTCGGCGGGCCACCGGAGGCGATCGTTCCGTCGGGCGCCGCCGGGGAGGTGATCTAGCTCTCAATCGCTCCGCCGGCGGGGGCGGCGCACGGGCCGCAGGTCTCTCGCGGAAGGGTTCGTTCACCCCGCTTTGACGTGCATTTATCGAGATACGTAGGTCAGAATCAGGACGAATGACCCGATCACGGCCCGGACGGAGTCACCGTTACGCCCGAGTCAGTTCACCTTCCGTTCATCCAGGTTGCCTACGTTCGCCGAGCCACTGACGTCAAACAGAAGCCTGGGTAAATGGAGCACATAACGCTTCTCCTCGGGATCGTGATCATCACCGCTCTCGTGTTCGACTTCACGAACGGTTTCCACGACACAGCCAATGCGATGGCCACCACCATCTCCACTGGCGCCCTCAAGCCCAAGACGGCGGTGGCCATGTCCGCCGTGCTCAACCTCGTCGGCGCCTTCATGTCCGTGGAGGTCGCCAAGACGATCTCCAAGGGCCTGGTCAACGAGGAAGGCATCCAGCCAGAAGTGATCTTCGCCGCCTTGGTCGGCGCGATCCTCTGGAACCTCCTCACGTGGCTGGTCGGCCTGCCCTCCAGCTCCTCGCACGCCCTGATGGGCGGCCTGATCGGTGCCGCGGTCGCCTCGGCCGGCCTCGGCGCGGTCAACGGCGACACGCTCGTCACCAAGGTGCTGATCCCGGCGATCGCGGCCCCGCTCGTCGCCGGCCTGGCGGCGATGCTGGCCACGAAGGTCACGTACAAGTTCGGCAACAAGGTCGGCGAGAAGACCTCGGCCAAGGGCTACCGCGCCGGTCAGATCGCCTCGGCCGGACTCGTCTCCCTCGCGCACGGCACCAACGACGCGCAGAAGACGATGGGCATCATCACCCTGGCGCTCATCGCCGGCGGCGCCATCGCGCCCGACGCGAACCCGCCGGTGTGGGTCATCCTCTCCGCCGGTGTCGCGATCGCGCTCGGCACCTACCTGGGCGGCTGGCGCATCATCCGCACCATGGGCAAGGGCCTGACCGACCTGCAGCCGCAGCAGGGCTTCGCCGCCCAGACGTCGGCCGCCACCGTCATCCTGGCCTCCTCGAACCTCGGCTTCTCGCTCTCCACCACCCACTCGTGCTCCGGTGCGGTCATGGGTGCGGGCCTGGGCCGCAAGGGCGGTGTGGTCCGCTGGTCCACCGCGACCCGCATGTTCATCGCCTGGGGCCTGACCCTGCCGGCCGCCGGCCTCGTCGCCGCGGGCGCCGAGCTGGTCATGCGCATCGGTGACGTAGGCATCGCCGCCGTCACGGTCTTCCTGGTCGGCTCCTGCCTCGCCATCTGGCTCATCTCGCGCCGCCAGGTCGTCGACCACAACAACGTCAACGACGTGCCCTCGGCCGACGCCGAGGAGCCGGGTGTCGTCACCACGGCGATCGCGGCCGTCACCGTCCCGCCGACCGCCGCCGCGGCCGGTACGACCGCCGCCGTGACGGACGAGGACCTCAAGGCCACCATCCCGGCCGCGACCGCGACGCCCGCGGCTCCGGCCGCGGCGCTCTGACCCCGAGAACGACAGAGGAATCAGCGGTATGAAGATCGACTGGGAAGCCCTCGGCTCCGTGTTCGGGGTCAGCCTCTCCGCCACCGTCGCCCTCGTGGCCCTGTTCACCCTCGGCCTGGTGGGCCTGTCCAAGCACGAGGCCGCCACCGAGCGGGGCGGCGCGGCCACCCTGGCCCGCAGCGGCGCGTACGCCTGCTTCGCGCTCTGCGCGGCGGCCGTGGCGTACGGGATCTACCTGATCGTCGTCTGAGACGTCACGCGTGAAGGCTCCCCCCGGGTTTCCCGGGGGGAGCTTTCGCGTACCCCTGCCTCCACGCCCCGCTGCCCCGCCGCAGGTCAACGGCGAGTTGACGGGCCTTCGCGGTGCGTGGTGGACTGCGCGAGCCAACACGGCGGCATGGAGAGGAAGTCCGGTGCGAATCCGGCGCGGTCCCGCCACTGTCACCGGGGCACTCGGCCGAGTGCGACCCGGAAGCCAGGAACTCTCGCCGCCGGACACGTCGAACCAGGGCGCGGACCCTGAGTGAGGACATACCTGCCACCATGCGTGCCGATCGCGTTTTCGCGTACGGCGTCACGGCGGGCCTGATCGGCGACCGGATCCTCGGGGATCCGCGCCGGGGGCACCCCGTGGCCGCCTTCGGACGAGCCGCCGCCGCCGTCGAGCGCGCCCTGTGGCGCGACGACCGCGCCCGCGGCCTCCTGCACACCCTGCTCTGCGCCGGCGGCGCGGCCGCCGTCGGCGCGCTGGGCGCCCGCGCCGTGCGCTCCCGGCCCGCGGCCGCCCGTATCGCCCTGACCGCCGCCGCCACCTGGGCCGTCGTGGGCGGCACCTCGCTGGGCCGTGAGGCCCGCGCCATCGGCGGCGCGCTCGCCGCCGGGGACGCCGAGGTGGCCCGGGAGCGGCTGCCGCACCTGTGCGGACGCGACCCGCAGGCCCTGGACGAGCAGCAGATGGCCCGCGCCGTCGTGGAGTCGGTCGCGGAGAACACCTCGGACGCCGTGGTCGGGGCCCTGGTGTGGGGCGCCGTCGCGGGGGTCCCCGGGCTGCTGGCCTTCCGTGCCGTGAACACCCTGGACGCGATGGTCGGCCACAAGTCCCCCCGCTACCTGCGCTACGGCTGGGCCTCCGCCCGGCTCGACGACCTGGCGGGCTGGCCGGGGGCCCGGCTGACGGCGCTGGCCGCCGCGGTGGCCGGACCCGACCGGCGGGGAGCCGTACGTGCCTGGCGCGCGGACGCCGCCGGGCACCCGAGCCCGAACGCCGGGCCCGTGGAGGCCTCCTTCGCGGGGGCGCTCGGCGTCCGGCTGGGCGGCACCCTCGCGTACGGGGGCCGGGTCGAACACCGGGCGGTGCTCAACGGCGGGGCGGGGCGGCCGGTGGAGGTCGCGGACATCGAGCGGGCGGTACGGCTGTCGCGGCAGGTGACCTGGCTGGCGCTGGGGACCTGTGTGGCGGCCCGGATGCTGGTCGCGCGGACAACACGGAGGGGGCGCGCATGAGCGGCGCGAAGCGCGGCGGCGGACTGCTGGTCGCCGGAACCACGTCGGACGCGGGCAAGAGCGTCGTCACGGCGGGCATCTGCCGCTGGCTGGCCCGCCAGGGCGTGAAGGTCGCGCCCTTCAAGGCGCAGAACATGTCGCTGAACTCCTTCGTCACCCGCGAGGGCGCCGAGATCGGCCGCGCCCAGGCCATGCAGGCCCAGGCGGCCGGCGTGGAGCCGACCGCGCTGATGAACCCGGTCCTGCTCAAGCCGGGCAGCGACCGCAGCAGCCAGGTGGTGCTGCTGGGCAAGCCGGTGGGCGAGATGAGCGCCCGCGGCTACCACGGCGGCCGGCAGGAGCAGTTGCTCGGCATCGTCACGGACTGCCTGGAGCAGCTGCGGGGCACGTATGACGCCGTGATCTGCGAGGGGGCGGGCAGTCCGGCCGAGATCAACCTGCGCCGGACCGACATCGTGAACATGGGCATCGCGCGGGCCGCGCGGTTCCCGGTGGTCGTGGTGGGGGACATCGACCGGGGCGGGGTCTTCGCCTCCTTCTTCGGTACCACGGCCCTGCTGTCGGCGCAGGACCAGTCGCTGATCGCCGGATACCTGGTCAACAAGTTCCGCGGTGACGTCTCGCTGCTGGAGCCGGGCATGGAGATGCTGCGCGGCCTGACCGGGCGCGCCACGTTCGGGGTCCTGCCCTTCCAGCACGGGCTGGGCATCGACGAGGAGGACGGGCTGCGGGTCTCCCTGCGGGGAGCGGTGCGGGAGTCCGTGGTGGCTCCGCCCGTGGGCGAGGACGTGCTGCGGGTCGCGGTGTGCGCGGTGCCGCTGATGTCCAACTTCACGGACGTGGACGCGCTCGCGGCGGAGCCGGGGGTCGTGGTGCGCTTCGTGGACCGGGCGGAGGAGCTGGCCGACGCGGACCTGGTCGTCGTGCCGGGCACGCGGGGCACGGTGAAGGCCCTGGCCTGGCTGCGCGAGCGCGGGCTGGCCGACGCGCTGGCCCGGCGGGCCGCCGAGGGGCGGCCGGTGCTGGGCGTCTGCGGCGGGTTCCAGCTGCTGGGCGAGCATATCGAGGACGAGGTCGAGTCGCGGGCGGGATCAGTGGCGGGCCTCGGCCTGCTGCCCGTACGCGTCCGCTTCGCGGTGGAGAAGACCCTGGCCCGGCCGACGGGCTCGGCTCTGGGCGAGGAGGTTTCGGGGTACGAGATCCACCACGGCGTGGCCGAAGTGCTGGGCGGGGAACCCTTCCTGGACGGCTGCCGGGTCGGCGCGGTGTGGGGCACCCACTGGCACGGCTCGCTGGAGTCGGACGGCTTCCGGCGGGCGTTCCTGCGCGAGGTGGCCGCAGCCGCCGGCCGGCGCTTCGTCCCGGCCCCGGACACCTCGTTCGAGGCCTTGCGCGAGGAGCAGCTGGACCTGCTCGGCGACCTGATCGAGGAGCACGCCGATACGGACGCGCTGCTGCGGCTCATCGAGGGCGGGGCCCCGGCGGGCCTCCCCTTCCTCCCGCCTGGTGCGCCGTGACGGGCCGGGCCCTGCGGGGCTCTCCCCCACCCCGCCCCTTCCGCCAACCGGGCTCCGCCCAGACCCGCGCCTCGAACGCCGGCGGGGCTGAGGCCGCCCTGCGGGCAGTCCGGTCGCGCCGGGCGGCGCTTGCCGGCACGGCTCAGCCAGAAATCCAGCCCCGCCGCCGTTCGAGGCGCGGGGTCCGGGGCGGAGCCCCGGCCACCACGCCGCACCCGGCATCGGTCCGCTTCGAAGGAGTGAGCAACACGTGAGCACGCCCTATCCGTTCACCGCGGTGGTCGGCCAGGCCGACCTGCGGCTGGCGCTCCTGCTCAATGCCGTGAGCCCGGCGGTCGGCGGTGTGCTCGTGCGCGGCGAGAAGGGCACCGCCAAGTCCACCGCCGTGCGCGCGCTGTCCGCGCTGCTCCCGCAGGTCGACGTGGTCCCCGGGTGCCGGTTCTCGTGCGCCCCGGCCGCGCCGGATCCGGCCTGCCCGGACGGCCCGCACGAGCCCGGCCCCGGCGCCGCGCGGCCCGCCCGCATGGTGGAGCTGCCCGTCGGGGCGTCCGAGGACCGCCTGGTCGGCGCCCTCGACATCGAACGGGCCCTGGCGGAGGGCGTGAAGGCCTTCGAGCCCGGCCTGCTCGCCGACGCGCACCGCGGCATCCTGTACGTCGACGAGGTCAACCTGCTCCACGACCACCTCATCGACCTGCTGCTCGACGCCGCCGCGATGGGCGCCTCGTACGTGGAGCGCGAGGGCGTCTCCGTCCGGCACGCCGCGCGCTTCCTGCTCGTCGGCACCATGAACCCCGAGGAGGGCGAGCTGCGCCCGCAGCTCCTGGACCGCTTCGGGCTCACCGTCGAGGTCGCCGCCTCCCGCGAGCCCGCCCAGCGTGTCGAGGTCGTGCGCCGCAGGCTGGCGTACGAGGACGACCCGGCCGGTTTCGCGGCCCGCTGGGCCGAGGACGAACACCAGGTCCGCGCCCGGGTGGTGGCGGCGCGGGCGCTGCTGCCGCAGGTCCGGCTCGGGGACACCGCGCTGCTGCGGATCGCCGCGACCTGCGCCGGCTTCGAGGTCGACGGCATGCGGGCGGACATCGTCATGGCCCGGACCGCGACGGCGCTGGCCGCCTGGGCCGGGCGGACCGAGGTGCTGAAGGAGGACGTACGGCAGGCCGCGCTGCTGGCGCTCCCCCACCGGCGGCGGCGCAACCCCTTCGACGCGCCGGGCCTCGACGAGGACAAGCTGGACGAGATCCTCGACCGCTTCCCCGACGAGGACCCCGAACCCGAGCCGGAACCCGAGCCCGACCCGGAGCCGGAGGGCCCGGACGACGGCGACGACGGCGGGGGCGGCCCCGACGGCGGGGGCGGCGGGGTGCCCCCGCAGGGATCGGGGCCCCGGACCGAGTCCGAGGCCGAGGCCCCGCCGGAGACCGCCGACACCCCCGAGGCGCCGGCGGACGCCCCCGAGGCCCCGCAGCCCTCCGCCCAGGGGGGCGGCGGGCCCGAACAGGCCGCCGTACGGGCCGCGGAGCCGTTCCGTACCAAGATGCTGAGCGTGCCCGGCCTCGGCGAGGGCGCCGCCGGGCGGCGGTCGCGGGCCCGCACCGCCCACGGCCGGACCACCGGCGCCCAGCGCCCCGCCGGCCAGCTCACGAAGCTGCACCTGGCGGCCACCGTGCACGCGGCCGCCCCGCACCAGAAGACGCGCGGCCGCACCGGGCGCGGCCTGGTGATCCGCAAGGACGACCTGCGCCAGGCCACGCGGGAGGGCCGCGAGGGCAACCTCGTCCTCTTCGTCGTCGACGCCTCGGGCTCGATGGCCGCCCGGCAGCGGATGAGCGCGGTCAAGGGCGCCGTACTGTCGCTGCTCCTGGACGCCTACCAGCGCCGGGACAAGGTCGGTCTGATCACCTTCCGCGGGGCGGCGGCCGAGCTGGCGCTGCCGCCCACCTCCTCGGTGGACGCGGCCGCGGCCCGGCTGGAGAAGCTGCCGACCGGCGGGCGCACCCCGCTGGCCGCCGGGCTGCTGAAGGCGCACGAGGTGCTGCGGATCGAGCGGCTGCGGGACCCCTCGCGACGGCCGCTGCTCGTCGTCGTCACCGACGGGCGGGCCACCTCGGCCGGCGCCGTCGGCGGCGACCCGCGCGAGCTGTCCGGGCGCAGCGCCCGGCTGCTGCAGGCCGCGGGCGTGGCGTCCGTGGTCGTGGACTGCGAGAGCGGGCCGGTCCGGCTGGGGCTGGCCGGGGTCCTGGCCGCCGATCTGGGCGGGCCCGCCGTCAGCCTCGACGGGCTGCGGGCCGACTCGCTGGCCGGGCTCGTGAAGAACGTACGTACCGCAGTGTCATCTTCCGCTTCCGACTCCAACAGGAGGGCCGCGTAATGCCGCAGGGACAGCCGACCGTCGTTCCGGACGACGGGCTCACGACGCGCCAGCGCCGCAACCGTCCGCTCGTCTTCGTCCACACCGGCCCGGGCAAGGGCAAGTCCACGGCGGCCTTCGGGCTGGCGCTGCGCGCGTGGAACCAGGGCTGGCCGATCGGGGTGTTCCAGTTCGTCAAATCGGCGAAGTGGAAGGTCGGCGAGGAGAACGCGCTCAAGGTGCTCGGCGCCTCCGGCGAGGGCGGCTCCGTGGCCTGGCACAAGATGGGCGAGGGCTGGTCCTGGGTCCAGCGGGACGCGCAGCTCGACAACGAGCAGGCGGCCAAGGAGGGCTGGGAGCAGGTCAAGCGGGACCTGGCCGCCGAGACGCACAAGCTGTACGTGCTCGACGAGTTCGCGTACCCGATGCACTGGGGCTGGATCGACGTCGACGAGGTGATCGAGGTGCTGCGCGACCGTCCCGGCACGCAGCACGTGGTGATCACCGGCCGCAACGCGCCGGAGAAGCTGTTGGAGTTCGCGGACCTCGTCACCGAGATGACCAAGGTCAAGCACCCGATGGACGCCGGCCAGAAGGGCCAGAGAGGCATCGAGTGGTGACGTCCGTGAACGTGCCCCGGCTGGTCGTCGCCGCGCCGTCGTCCGGCAGCGGCAAGACCACCGTCGCCACGGGCCTGATGGCGGCCTTCTCGGAGCGCGGCCTCGCCGTGTCCCCGCACAAGGCCGGGCCGGACTACATCGACCCCGGCTACCACGCGCTGGCCACCGGCCGTCCGGGCCGCAACCTCGACGCCTTCATGTGCGGGCCGGAGCTGGTCGCTCCGCTGTTCGCGCACGGGGCGGCGGGGTGCGACCTCGCGGTGGTGGAGGGCGTGATGGGCCTGTACGACGGGGCCGCCGGGCGGGGTGAACTGGCGTCGACCGCGCAGGTGGCGAAGCTGCTGCGGGCGCCGGTGGTGCTGGTCGTCGACGCCTCGTCGCAGTCGCGGTCGGTGGCGGCGCTGGTGCACGGCTTCGCGTCCTTCGATCCGCAGGTGCGGCTGGGGGGCGTGATCCTGAACAAGGTCGGCTCCGACCGGCACGAGGTGATGCTGCGGGAGGCCCTGGAGGAGGCCGGCATGCCGGTGCTCGGCGTGCTGCGGCGGGCTCCGCAGGTGGCCGCGCCCTCGCGGCACCTGGGTCTGGTGCCGGTCGCCGAGCGGCGGGCCGACGCGCTTGCCGCTGTTGGGGCGTTGGCGGCTCAGGTCCGGGCCGGCTGCGACCTCGACGCGCTGATGGCTCTGGCCCGCACGGCCCCGGCCTTGCCTTGCCAAGCCTGGTCGCCCGCGACTGCGCTGGCGCGCAGCCGGGGCTCCGCCCCAGACCCCGCTCCTCGAACGCCGGAGGGGCTGAAATTGCCGCGCTTGGCGGACGCCATCAGCCAAGATCCAGCCTCGCCGGCGATCGAGGCGCGGGGGCTGGGGCAGAGCCCCGGTCCACGACCGGTGGTTGCCGTCGCCGGCGGGGCCGCGTTCACGTTCTCGTACGCCGAGCACACCGAGCTGCTGACCGCGGCCGGGGCCGACGTCGTCGCCTTCGACCCGCTGCGGGACGAGGCGCTGCCCGAGGGAGCCGCCGGCCTGGTGATCGGCGGCGGTTTCCCCGAGGTGTACGCCCCCGAGCTGTCGGCCAACGAACCCCTGCGCGCGGCCGTGGCCGCCTTCGCCGCGGCCGGCGGCCCGGTGGCCGCCGAGTGCGCCGGGCTGCTCTACCTCGCCCGGTCCCTGGACGGGAAGCCCATGTGCGGGGTGCTCGACGCCGACGCCCGTATGTCGGAGCGCCTCACCCTGGGCTACCGGGAGGCCGTGGCGCTCTCCGACAGCGCCCTCGCGGCGGCCGGGACCCGGCTGCGCGGGCACGAGTTCCACCGGACCGTGGTCGAGCCCGGCGCCGGCGCGGCCCCCGCGTGGGGGTTCACGCACCCGGAGCGCCGCGTCGAGGGCTTCGTACGGCGGGGCGTGCACGCCAGTTACCTGCACACGCACTGGGCGGCGGAGCCGTCCGTCGCCCAGCGCTTCGTCGGGGCGGCGGCGGCCCGGCCGTGAGATCACTCCGCGAGGCCGACCACGAGCCAGATCCCGGCCACCCCGCCCACCGTGCACATCAGCGTGGACAGGGCGGGGTGTTCGTGATGCGCCTCGGGCAGGATCTCGGCGGCCGCCAGGTACAGCAGGACCCCGCCGAAGAAGCCGAGGTACGCGCCGAGCGGTTCCTCCGGAAGGGTGAACAGCAAAGTGGACGCCGCACCCACGACGGGGGCGGCGGCGTCCGCGAAGAGCATCATCAGCGCCTTGCGGCGGGCGTTCCCGTACAGGCGGGTCAGCGTGTACGTGTTGAACCCGTCGGCGAAGTCGTGGGTGACGACGGCCAGCGCCACGGCCAGGCCCATCCCCCCGCCGACCTGGAACGCGGCTCCCAGGGCCACCCCGTCGGCGAGGCTGTGGCCGACCATCGCGGCGGCCGCGGTGAGCCCGACCTGCGGGACCCGTGCGCCGTCCTCCGCCCCGTGGGCGGCCTGGCGTACGGCGAGGAGCCGCTCCACGACGTGCGCGACCAGGAACCCGGCCACGAAGAGCAGCAGGGCGAACGGGACGCCGAACACCTCGCGGCCCGCCGCGTGCAGGGCCTCGGGAAGCAGGTCCAGGCCGACGACGCCGAGCATCAGCCCGCCCGCCAGTCCCAGCACGAGGTGGCGGCGGTCGGTGACGCGCTGCGCCGTCCATCCGCCCGCCAGGGTCATCAGGAACGCGCCCAGTGCCACGATCACGGCCATGTGCCCCTGAATACCGATTCCCCGGCCCCCGCGCACTTCCGTGCCGGGGTGGGGGGCGGCGGACTGTTGACGATGACTACGCAGGGAGGGCCCCGGTGGGCGAGTACGTGACACAGCTGGTGGTCGGGGTCGGCGGGCGGGCGGGGGTCTCCGTGGCGGAGGTCTGCGCCCTGGTCGAGGAGACGCTGCGGGGGGCCGGGCTGGCCTCGGAGGCGGTGAAGGCGCTGGCCACGGTGGACTCGAAGGCGCGGGAGGCGGGGCTGACGGGGGCGGCGAAACGATTCGGCGTACCTCTCATCGGGTACTCCGCCGAACAGTTGGCCGCGATCACCGTGCCGCATCCCTCGGAGGCGGCGCGCACCGCCGCCGGGACCGCCTCGGTGGCGGAGGCCGCGGCGCTCGCGGGCGGCGGCGAACTCCTCGTGCCGAAGCGCCGGTCGATGGCCGCGACCTGCGCGGTGGCCACGGCGCAGGCGCACGACCTGCGCCACCACGGCGACGCGGAAGTGATCGACGCGGGCACCGACCTGGTGGACCTCGCGGTCAACGTACGGGCGGACACGCCCCCGCAATGGCTCAGGCAGCGGATCGCCGCCTCGCTCGGGGACCTCGCCGCCTACCCCGACGGCCGGGCCGCCCGCGCGGCGGTGGCGCGGCGGCACGGGCTGCCGGTGGAGCGGGTGCTGCTGACGGCCGGGGCCGCGGAGGCCTTCGTACTGATCGCGCGGGCGCTGGGGGCCCTACGGCCGGTCGTGGTGCATCCGCAGTTCACCGAGCCGGAGGCGGCGCTGCGGGACGCGGGCCACCGGGTGGAGCGGGTGGTGCTGCGGGCGGCGGACGGGTTCCGGCTGGACCCGGCGGCGGTGCCCGAGGAGGCGGACCTGGTGGTGGTCGGCAACCCGACCAACCCGACGTCGGTCCTGCACCCGGCGGCCGCGCTGGCCGCGCTGGCCCGGCCGGGCCGGATCCTGGTGGTGGACGAGGCGTTCATGGACGCGGTCCCGGGCGAACGCGAGGCACTGGCCGGCCGGATGGACCTGCCGGGGCTGGTGGTGCTGCGGAGCCTGACGAAGACGTGGGGCCTGGCGGGGCTGCGGATCGGCTACGTGCTGGCCGAGCCCGAGGTGATCGCGAAGCTGGCCGCGGCGCAGCCGCTGTGGCCGGTGTCCACCCCGGCGCTGGTGGCGGCCGAGGCCTGTGTGGCTCCGGCGGCGCTGGCCGAGGCGGAAGAGGCGGCGCGGCGGATCGCGGTGGACCGGGCCCACCTGGTGGCCGGGCTCGCCGAGTTCGACGAGGTCACGGTGATGGGGGCGGCGCAGGGGCCGTTCGTCCTGATCCGGGTGGCGGGCGGCGCGGAGGTCCGCAGCCGGCTGCGCACGCTGGGCTTCGCCGTCCGCCGCGGGGACACCTTCCCGGGGCTGGACGATTCCTGGCTCCGCCTGGCGGTCCGCGACCGCGCCACGACGGGCCGCCTCCTCCAGGCCCTGGACCATGCCTTGACCCTGACCACCCGCTGACCCGGGCCCGGGCCGACGCCCGACAGGGGATCCGGCCCGGCCCCTGCGGCGGACGGGCCCCGGCCGCGGGAGCCGCGGGGCCCGGCCCGCCTCCCGCGCCCGGCGGCGCCGTGGCCGGGCATGCGGGGCGCCGCGGCCGAGCCGGCGCCGGAGTACGCCCCGGCCGGAAACCGCCCCCTGGCGGTGCTGGAGGCGGGTGGCGGGCCGCGCGCCTACGATGGCGGCTGGGGCTGGTGGACGCGCCCCCGGGTCGCGTACAGGGGGCAGCGATGAAGACATCCGCGCGCATAGCCGTGGCCGTGGCCGGGCTGGCCGTCGTGGGCGGCGGGGTCCTCGTAGGGCCTCGGTTCCTCGGCGGCGGCGGCAAGGCGGCGGCGCCGGAGCAGCGTTTCGGGGCCGAGCCCGCCCCGGCGGCGAGCGCCACCTCCCCCGCTCCCGCCTGGCCAGGACCAGGGCAAGGGCCGTTCACGCTCGTGGCGACCGGCGACATCATCCCGTACCCGTCGATCATCCAGCGGTCCGCGGACGACGCCGACCAGCCCGGCGACCACGACTTCCGGAAGATATTCGCCGGCGTCAAACCCCTGGTCTCCGCCGCCGACCTGGCCCTGTGCCACCACGAGATACCGTACGGCCGCCCCGGCGGCCCCTACACCGGCTACCCCCTCTTCAAGGCCCCGCACCAGCTGGCCGACGCCCTGAAGGACGCCGGGTACGACAGTTGCTCCACCGCCTCGAACCACACGCTGGACGACGGCTACGAAGGCCTCGCGCGCACCCTCGACCACCTCGACCGCGTCGGCATCCCGCACGTCGGCTCGGCCCGCAGCCCGGAGGAGGCCAAGGCCCCGGCCCTGATGTCGGCCGGCGGTGCGAAGGTCGCCCAGTTGGACTACACGTACGGCACGAACGGCATCCCCCTCCCCGAAGGCAAGCCGTGGGCCGTCAACCTGATCGACAAGGACCGGATCCTCGCCGACGCCCGCGCGGCCCGGGCCGGCGGCGCGAACGTGGTGGTGCTCAGCGTCCACTGGGGCACCGAGTGGCAGACCTCCCCCGACGAGCAGCAGCGCGAGCTCGCGCAGGCGCTGACCGCATCCCGCGGGCCCGACGGACTCCCCGACATCGATCTGGTCATCGGCACCCACAACCACGTGCCGCAGCCCTACGAGAAGATCAACGGCACCTGGGTGGTCTTCGGCATGGGCGACCAGGTCGCCAGCTTCGTGCCGGCCGACAAACTGCGCGGGAACCAGTCGTCGGTCCCCCGGTTCACCTTCGCCCCGGCGGCGGCACACGCGGGCCGCTGGGAGGTGGTGAAGGCCGAGTTCCTCACGCAGTACTCGGACATGGGGCCGCCGTTCCGCGTCGTCTGCGCCTCCTGCGCGGCCTCCGACAGCACGCTCCCCGCCGCCAAGCGGAGCGAGTACGCCCGGATCGACGAGCAGGTCACCGAGGCCGTGCTGTCCCGCGGCGCGGCCGCCCAGGGTCTGGAGCACGCCACCCGCTGAGCACTCCGCCCGCTGAGCACTCCCCTCCGGGTGCTCAGCGGCCGGCGGCCGGGGGCGGCGGCTCGGCGGCAGGGGACTACGAGGCCCGGCTCCGGCGCGTCACGACGAGCGCGCCCCCGCCGATCCCGAGCAGGACCAGCGCGCTTCCCGCCACGTACGGGGTCAGCGAACCGCCGCCGGTCTCGGCCAGGTTGGCGTCGGTGGTGACGGCCGACCCGGTGCCGGTGCCCGTCGCGGTCTGCGGCTTGACGTCGGGCTTCGAGGACGGGGCGGGGGCCGGGGCCGTCGGGGACTCGCAGTGCGCCTCGGCCAGCACGATCTCGCCTTCCACCTCGGCCACGTTCAGCTTCAGCGGGTTCACCGACACCTTCAGGCGCAGCGCGGCCGCGGCGGCCGTCGTGGAGGTCGTCTGCGTACCGGACAGCTCCAGGCTGACCAGGCCCACGCCCGGCACCTCGACCTTGGTGGGGCCGCCCGCCGACAGGGTGACCCTCTTGCCGAGCGCGGTGACCGTCCCGAGGACGTTCGACGTGGCCACCGGCTGCTTGCCCGCCTCGCAGACGGCCTTGGAGGTGACCTTCTCCACCTCGATGAGCGAGAGCGCCGGCAGGCCCGGCACGTGCACCCGGGCCTTGGCCAGGTTGGCCTCCGCCTCGGCCCGGGTCTTGTCGGCGGTCGCCTTGGAGGTGGCCACGTCGGCCCGGAGCACG
Source organism: Streptomyces subrutilus (assembly GCF_001746425.1). Classification (GTDB taxonomy): domain Bacteria; phylum Actinomycetota; class Actinomycetes; order Streptomycetales; family Streptomycetaceae; genus Streptomyces; species Streptomyces subrutilus_A. The sequence continues at coordinate 1,982,568 of NZ_MEHK01000001.1, forward strand.
CTGACCGGCTTTCCGCCCTCGACCCCGTCCAGGGTGACCGTCAGCGCCGTCTTCTCGGCCGTCGCCGGGGCGCTGACCTCGTTGAGGGTCGTCTTCAGCGGGATGTGCACGGTCTTGTTGAGCAGGCCCACGTCCAGTCCGGCGCGCAGGACGACGGCGCCGGCCTTGCCCTCGCCCCCGGCCCCGCCGCCTCCCGTGGCGAAGGCGGGCGGGGCGGTGAGCAGGGCTGCCGCCCCCGTGGCGACCAGGACGGCCGCGGGCATGCGGAAGGTGTTGCTGTTCAAGGTGGTGGAACCCCCAGGGAGATGGGTGCCGTCGCGCCGCCATGGGGGACATCGCGCGCGCCGACGGCCTCGTCCCCGGAATCTTTACGCACTGTGGGTGAACGGGCAGCCACGTGAGGTGAGTTCACCCCAAAGGGTGGTTTCCATGCATACATTCGAATTTCCACGCCTCAGGAGGAACGTGAGTTCCCTCCTGTCGCAGGCACGCGGTGGGCGCGAGCCGTTCTAACGACCGCTCGGCCGCGGACGTCACGCGCCGTCAACACCCCACCCGCCCACGGCCGACGCCCCCCTCAGGCGCGGACCGTGCCGTTCACCACGACCCGCAGGGGCTGCGCGAGCGCCCGTACGTCGGCCCGCGGGTCGGCGGCGTAGACGACGAGGTCCGCGGGCGCGCCCTCGGTGAGTCCCGGCCGCCCGAGCCACTCGCGGGCCGCCCAGGCCGTCGCCGAGAGGGCGTCCAGCGCCGGGATGCCGGCCTTGACCAGCTCCTCGACCTCGGCCGCGACGAGACCGTGCGGCAGGGAACCGCCCGCGTCGGTGCCGACGTACACCGGGATGCCCGCGTCGTAGGCGGCGCGGACGGTGTCGTAGCGCCGCTCGTGGAGCCTGCGCATGTGCGCCGACCAGCGCGGGAACTTCGCCTCGCCGCCCGCCGCCATCTTCGGGAAGGTGGCGATGTTCACGAGGGTCGGCACGATCGCGACACCCCGTTCCGCGAACAGCGGGATGGTGTCCTCGGTGAGGCCGGTGGCGTGCTCGATGCAGTCGATGCCCGCCTCGACGAGGTCGCGCAGCGAGTCCTCCGCGAAGCAGTGCGCCGTGACCCGGGCGCCCAGCCGGTGCGCCTCGGCGATGGCCGCCTCCACCTCTGCGCGCGGCCAGCAGGCCGCCAGGTCCCCGGCCTCGCGGTCGATCCAGTCGCCGACCAGCTTCACCCAGCCGTCGCCGCGCAGCGCCTCGCGGCCGACGTAGGCGACGAGGTCGGCGGGCTCGATCTCGTGCGCGTAGTTGCGGATGTAGCGGCGGGTGCGCGCGATGTGCCGGCCCGCCCGGATGATCTTCGGCAGGTCCTCGCGGTCGTCGATCCAGCGGGTGTCGGAGGGGGATCCCGCGTCGCGGATGAGGAGGGTCCCGGCGTCGCGGTCGGTCAGGGCCTGGCGTTCGGCGGTCCGGGCGTCGACCGGGCCGTGGGCGTCCAGACCGACGTGGCAGTGCGCGTCGACCAGCCCGGGCAGGGCCCAGCCGGAGACCGTGGTGACCTCCCGGGCGCCGCGCGGGCGTTCGTAGGAGATCCGGCCGCCGACCACCCAGAGCTCGTCGCGGACCTCGTCGGGCCCGACCAGCACCCGCCCCTTCACGTGCAGCACGCCGCCCGCACCGCTCACGTCGCCCGTCCCGCCCACGTCGTCCGCTCCGCTCCCGTCGCCCGCATCGCTCACGTAGTCCGTCCCGCTCCCGTCGCCCGCATCGCTCATGTCGGCACTGTACGGGCGTGCTCGATACGCTCTGCGGGTAACCCCGGACGAAGAGAGCAGCACCGTGACCCACCCCCTGCTGGACCTCCCGCCGCTCACCGCCGAGCGTTTCGCGTCGATCGAGCGGGGGGTCGCGGACCTCCTCGCCACCCGGCAGGACGTGGTGATCACCCAGGGCGAGGCGCTGCTGCCGCTGGAGGGGTGCATCCGCTCGGGCGCGCGGCCCGGCTCGACGGCGCTGAACGTGGTCACCGGGCCGTACGGCACCACCTTCGGCAACTGGCTGCGCGACTGCGGCGCGGCGGTCGTGGACCTGGAGGTCCCCTTCGACACGGCGGTGACGGCCGGCCAGGTGGCGCGGGCGCTGGCCGAGCACCCGGAGATCGACTTCGTCTCGCTGGTCCACGCGGAGGCCGCGACCGGCAACACGAACCCGGTCGCGGAGATCGGTGAGGCCGTACGGGCGCACGGGGCCCTGTTCATGCTGGACGCGGTGGCGTCGGTGGGCGCGGAGCCGCTGCTGCCGGACGCGTGGGGCGTGGACCTGTGCGTGATCGGGGCGCAGAAGGCGATGGGCGGCCCGGCGGGCGTGTCCGCGGTGTCCGTCTCGGAGCGGGCGTGGGACCGGTTCGCGGAGAACCCGGCGGCCCCGCGCCGCTCCTACCTGTCGCTGCTGGACTGGAAGGAGCGCTGGATCGACGCCGGGCGAAAGGCGCTGCCGCACGCTCCGGCGCAGCTGGAGATGCTGGCGCTGGAGGCCTGCCTGGGCCGCATCGCGCACGAGGGACTGTCCTCGGTGACGGCCCGCCACGCGGCCGCCGCGGCGGCGACCCGCGCGGGTGCGGCGGAGCTCGGGGTGGCCCCGTACGTGGGCCGGGCGGCGGAGGCCGCCCCGGTGGCCACGACCCTGCGGGTCGCGGACGCCTCGCTGGTGGTGGCCAAGGCGCTGGCCGCGGACCCGGCGGTGCCGGTCGCCGCGGGCGGCGGGGCGCCGACGCGGGAGATGGTCCGGGTCAACCACTACGGGACGGCGGCCTCGCTGCCCGTGGTCGAGGCCGCGCTTACCGCCCTGGCGACGGCTCTGGGCGCCGAGCCCGCGGCGGCCGTCGCCGCGGCGGGGACGGCCTGGACCGCGACGCTCGGCTGACCCGGGCCGCCGCGGACGTGGCGCAGGGCTCGGACGCACCGGCTTCGACGCACGGCCTGCGGCTCGGGGCACGTGCACGGGCGCGGAGTCGAAGGCAGACGCGCGCACGGCCTTCGGCACGGGCGCGCGGGCGGGCCCGGCCGGCCCTCAAGGGCACGGGCCCGGGACACGGGCCCGGCGGGGCCCCAAGGGGGAGGCGCGCGCACGGGCCCGGGCCGGCCTCAAGGGCAGGTGCGCATGGGCCCGGCCCGGCTTCAATAACAGGCGCGCGCACGGGCCCGGCGCGGATTCAGGCCAGGACGTCCAGCAGCCGGTCCACGTCGGCCTCGGTGTTGTAGAGGTGGAACGAGGCCCGCAGGGCGCCCGCGCGGGCGGCGGTGGCGATCCCGGCCGCCTGCAGGGCCTCCTGCCGGCCGGCGAGGCCGGGCACCGAGACGATGGCGGCCCCGCCGGGCACCGGCTCGTGGCCGAGGCGGGCGAGCCCGGCCCGGTAGCGGTCGGCCAGCGCCGTGTTGTGGGCGTGGACGCGTCCGACGCCGATCCGCTCCAGCAGGGCCAGCGAAGCCTCGGCCGCGTGGTAGGCGAGGAAGGCGGGGGACTCGTCGAACCGCCGGGCTCCGTGGGCCAGTTCCGGCATGGGTCCGTAGGTGGCCTCCCACATGGACTCGGCCGCCACCCACCCGGCGTGCAGTGGGGTCAGGGTGTGCTGGGCCTCCCGCGACACGGTCAGGTACGAGGCCCCGCGGGCGGCGAGCAGCCACTTGTAGCCGGCCGTGACCGTGTACTCGTACGGCGAGGCGTCGAAGGGCAGCCACCCCGCCGCCTGGGTGGCGTCCACCAGCATGCGGGCGCCGTGCGCGGCGGTGGCCGCGCGGACCGCGGCCAGGTCGGCCGTCCGCCCGTCGGCGGACTGTACGGCGCTCAGCGCGACCAGCGCGGTCCCCGGGTCGACGGCTTCGACAAGGGATTCCAGCGGCGCGAAGCGCACCTTGAGGTCGCCGCGCACCACGAAGGGGTTGATGACGGACGCGAACTCGCCCTCCGGGCAGAGCACTTCGGCCCCGGCGGGGAGGGAGGCGGCGACCAGGCCGACGTGGGTGGCCACGGCCGAGCCGACGGCCACCCGCTCGACGTCGACCCCGACCAGCCGGGCGAAGGCGGCCCGGACCCGGTTCACGCGGTCGAAGTCGCCGAACCCGGTCGGGGTCCCGCCGCCCGCCGCGTCCGCCAGGTCGCGTACGGCCGCGACGGCGGAACGCGGGAGGATCCCGCACGTGGCGGTGTTGAGGTAGACGGTGGAGTGGGCGAACTCGGGCCGGACCGCTTCGACGAGGGAAAGATCCATGGGTCCACTCTGCTCCGCGCGCGCCCCAAAGTCCATGCCCCATTCGGCACGCCACCCTCAAGGAACACTTATACCTGGGGGACGGCGCACGCCCCGTCGGGCTCGCACGCATCGGCGCCCGCAGCCGGCTCCTCGACCTCACGGCCGGCCCACGCCTGCTCCAGGGCGCGGGTGAACACCTCGGCCGGCTGGCCGCCGGAGATCCCGTAGCGGCGGTCGAGCACGAAGAACGGCACGGCGTTCGCCCCCAGCTCGGCGGCCTCGCGCTCGTCGGCGCGGACCTCCGCGGCGTAGGCGGTGTCGTCGGCGAGGACGGCACGCGCCTCGGCCTCCTCCAACCCGGCCTCCACGGCGAGGGCGGCCAGCACCTCGGGGTCGAAGACCGACCGCTCCTCGGCGAAGTTGGCCCGGTAGGCGAGGTCGAGCAGCTCCTCCTGACGGCCGCGGGCGGCGGCCAGGTGCAGCAGGCGGTGGATGTCGAAGGTGTTCCCGTGGTCGCGCCCGTCGGTGCGGTAGGCCAGACCCTCGGCCCGGGCACTGGCCGCGACGTGCTCCTCCATGGCGCGCGCCTCGTCGAGGGTGCGGCCGTACTTCTTGGCGAGCATCTCCAGGACGGGCGCGGTGACGCCCTTGGCGCCGTTCGGGTCGAGCTCGAAGGACCGGAAGACGACCTTCACCTCGTCGCGCTGCGCGAACTCGGCCAGCCCTCGGGTGAAACGGGCCTTGCCGATGTAGCACCACGGGCAGGCGATGTCGCTCCAGATCTCGACGCGCATGTTCCTTCTTCTCTCTCCGGACGGGCGAACAGACAGTTCTCCCTTCAACCACCCGGGGGCGCGTCTCATTCCCCGGACACCGTGAGCCAGAGGGTGAGGTGGGAGCCGGAGCGGGCGGGCGCCGGGCCCGGGTCCGGGAGCCAGCCGCGGGTGGCGTAGAAGGCCTGGGCGCGGAGGTTGTGCGTGTACACCTCCAGGCGGACCCGCTCGATTCCGGCGCGGCGCCAGGCGTCGAGGCAGGCCGCGTGGAGGGCGGCGCCGGTGCCGCGGCGCCAGTGGACCGGGTCGACGTGGAGCTGGGTGAGGGTGGTCTCCCCGTGGGCGGTGCGGAAGGCGGCGACACCGGTGACCTCGCCGTCCCGCTCCGCGCACAGCACCCCGCCCTCGGCGGCGGGGCGGGCGACGGCGCGTGACCACGCCTCGCGGGCCTGGGCGCGGTGCGGTTCGCCGGTGTAGGTCTCCTCGGGGACCCGCCCCCGGTAGTAGGTGGCCCGGGCCCTGGTGTGCAGGGCGGTGATGGCGTCGAGGTCTGCGGGGCGCGCGGTCCTGATCACGGGAAGGACAACGCGCCGGGAACCGTGCCGGTTCCCGGCGCGTCCGCCGCCGTGCGCCGCGTGCGGGCCGCCGCCGCGCGTGCGTGTGCGGCCTTCGTCGTCCGCTTCGTGCGGCCGCCGCCCCGCGCGGCTACTTCTTGAGCCACGCCTGCATCATCTTCTGGGCGACGGGGGCGGCGAGCTTGCCGCCGCCGATCTCGGAACGGTCGGTGTCGGACCGCTCGATCACGATGGCCACGGCGATCTGCTTGTCACCCAGCTTCCCGTACGAGGTGAACCAGGCCAGCGGAGCCAGGCTGTTGTTCACACCGCGCTGGGCGGTACCGGTCTTGCCGCCCACCTCGGCGCCCGCCACCTGCGCCGGCTTGCCGCCGCCCTCGCCGGCGACCGTCCGCATGGCGTCACGGAGCATAGAGGCGGTCTTCTCCTTCATCACCTGCTGGGACTTGGGGTCCTTGAAGCTCTCCAGCACGGTGCCGCCGGCGTCGGTGACCTCGGAGACCATGTGCGGGGCGACGAGCTTGCCGCCGTTCTCGATCGCGGCCGTGACCATCGCCATCTGGAGCGGGGTGGCCTGTACGTCGAACTGGCCGATGCCCGTCTGCGCGACCTGGTCGACCGACATCTTCTTCGAGGGGTACTTGCTGGGCGGGTTGGTGCGGACCGGGGTGTCGATCTGCGTGTTGAAGCCGAACTTCTCGGCCATCGCCCGCATCTTGTCCTGGCCCAGCTTGTACGCCAGCTCCGCGAAGACGTTGTTGCAGGACAGCCGCATGGCCGTACGCGGGGAAACGTTGTTGCAGGCGGCCGAGCCCGCCTCGCTGGGCAGCGGGGTGCGGGTGCCGGGGATCGTGTACGGGTCGGGGATGCCGGTCGGCTGGTCGATGTCGGTGACCAGCCCGTTCTCGATCGCCGCGGCGAGGGTGACCAGCTTGAAGGTGGAGCCGGGGGCCTGCGGCTTGCGCAGGGCCACGTTCTCCATCGCCTTGCCCTTGTCGGCGGAGAGCTCCGCCCAGGCCTCCTTGTCGTTGGCGCCCGTGATCCTGCCCGGGTCGAAGGAGGGGTTGTTGACGACGCCGAGGATCGCGCCCGTCGCGGGGTCGATGGCGACGGCGGCGCCCTGCTTGCCCTCGAGCGCGTCGTACGCGGCCTTCTGCACGTCCGGGTCGATGGTGGTCAGGACGTTGCCCGGGTCGGCCCGCTTGTTGGTGAGCATGTCCATCATGGTCTTCAGCCGGCTGTCGGAGCCGTTGAGGATGTTCTTGTAGACACCCTCCAGCATGCTCGTGCCGTAGGCCTGGGAGCTGTAGCCGGTGATCGGCGCGTAGAGCGGGCCGTTGGTGTAGGTCCGCTTGTACCCGAAGTCCTTGCCACCCGTCTTCGTCGAGCCCGTGATCGCCTCCCCGCCCACGATGATGTTGCCCAGCGGGTTCTCGTACTGCCCGATGAGGTTGCGCCGGTTGTGCTTGTCGTCTGCGAGGGCCTGGCCTTGGTATGCCTGCACCCAGGTGACGCGGACCAGCAGGGCCAGCACCAGGAGCAGACAGAAGACCGACGCACGCCTGATCGTCTTGTTCATCCCCCAGAAGGACGTACCAACGGTCCCAGCCGTTCCGCTCTGCCCCGATTGTGGCGGGGTTCTCAGCCGTTCTTCATGAAGCCGCCCTCGTACGCGGCGATGACGGCCTGGGTCCGGTCGCGGGCACCGGTCTTGGCGAGGACCGAGGCGACGTGGGTCTTGACCGTCTGCGGTCCGACCCCGAGGTGCTCGCTCATCTCGTGGTTGGACAGTCCGGTGGCCATCAGCCGAAGCACGTCGGCCTCCCGGCCGGTGAGGCGGGCCACCCAGGGTGCGGCGGCGGGCACGGAGGCGGCCGTGTGCGCGGCGGCGAGGGAGCGGACGGCGGCCGGGTAGAGCAGCGAGTCCCCGCGGGCGACGAGCCGGACCGCGCCGATCAGCTCGTCGGGGTCGGCCCGTTTGAGGAGGAACCCGGCGGCTCCCGCGCGCAGCGCCCCGTAGACGTAGGCGTCGTTCTCGAAGGTGGTGACGACCACGATGCGGGGCGGGTCCGCCATGGTCGCGAGGATCTGCTCGGTGGCCCGGATCCCGTCGATCTCGGGCATCCGGACGTCCATCAGCACCACGTCGGGGGCGAGGGAGCGGACCAGCGGGACGGCCTGCGCCCCGGTGGCCGCCTCCCCGACGACCTCCAGGTCGTCCTCGGCCTCGAGGATGACCCGCAGGGCGGTGCGCACCATCCGCTCGTCGTCGCAGAGCACGATGCGCAGCGGGGGCCTCCCCGCCGCGGCGGGCGCGTTGGGCGCGGTCATCGGGCGTCCTCCGCGAGCGGCAGGACGGCCCGCAGCCGCCACCGGTCCTCGTGCACGCCGGCCTCGACTCGGCCGCCGAGCAGAGCGGCCCGTTCGGCGGCGCCGCGCAGTCCGCGGCCCCCGGTGGTGCGGGGCGCCTGGTCCTGGGGTGCGGCGGGCGGGTTGGTCATGGTGATCTCCATTTCGAGGTGTCCGGTCCCGGCCGCGTCCCGTACGCGGATCCGCAGTTCCACGGGTCCCGCGCCGTGGCGCAGCGCGTTGCTGAGGCCCTCCTGGACGATCCGGTACGCCTCGCGGGAGGCGATGGCCGGCAGGTGGGCCCAGTCCCGGACGGGTCCGGGGTCCTGCCGGGCGGTGACAGGGGTGCCCGAGGCCCGGGTGCGGGCCAGCAGCCCGTCGAGGTCGGCGGCCAGCGTCGGAGCGGGCGCGGCGTCCCGCCGGGCGGGGTCGCCGTCCCGCAGCAGGCCGAGGACGGCGTCCAGCTCGCCCACCGTCCGCCGGGTGGTGTCCTCGATGGCGGCCAGCGCCTCCCGGACGAATCCGGGGTCGCTGTCGAGCACCCGCCGGGCGGCCGCCGCCTGGAGGGTGACGGCGCTCAGCGCGTGCCCGACCGCGTCGTGCAGCTCCCGGGCCAGCCGGTTGCGCACGGCCAGGTCGGCGGCCCGCTCCTCGGCGGCGGCCAGCCGGTCCGCCGCCGTCGGCCCGAGCAGTACCGGAGCCAGCCGGGCCAGCAGCGCCCCGGATCCGGCGGCGCACAGCGCGAGCCCGCCCAGCAGGCCGGCCCCGAGCAGCGGGGCGGCGTACGGTTCGGCCCCGGTACCGAACCAGCCCAGCCCGAGCCCGCTGTCCCGCAGCCCGGCCGAGAACGGCAGCGCGATCAGCACCACCGCCATGGGCGGCACGGCGAGGGTCATCCCGCTGATCACCGCGCCGACCCCCAGGTGCAGGGTCCACCAGGCCGAGGTCCGGCCCCGCGCCGCCCAGGACCGCGCCGGCCCTTCGGCGAGCCGCTCCCCCGGTACCGCGCACATGGCCCGGACGGCGGCCACGGACAGCGGCCGGACCAGCCCGTACACGGCGGTCACCGCGGCCAGGGGCAGGGCGGCCGCGTAGGCGGCGAGGGTCAGCGGGAGGGAGCTGAGGACGTTGACCCCGCCGGCCGCCATGCCGACCCCCACCTGGGCGAGGAGGAAGTACGGCATCAGCAGGGCCCCGCCGAGTATCAGGTGGATCCAGCGCAGCCTGGCCCGGGCTCCGAACAGCCGGTTCACTCGACGTGGGCGGCCGTGAGGAACCGTACGAGAACGGCGGCCGAGAGCAGTCCGGTGATCATCTGCCCAGCGTAGGTCAGCAGGAGCACCGCGCCAGGCCCTTCTCCCCCGTCCAACTCCGGCCCCAGCGCGGCGATCAGCACCCACGTCCCCCAGCTCAGCGCGGCACCCGAGCCGATCCAGGCGGCGCCGAGCGCCCATCGCCGCCCTCGCGCCCCGAGCCGCCCGCCACGGGCCAGGAGGACGGCCCCGGCTCCCGCGGCCAGCGCGCATACCCCGTGGACGGCCGTGGCCACGCCCGCCTCCGCGGAGTACACGGCCGCCCGCCCGGCACCCAGCCCGGCCGTGCCGCCGAAGGCCCAGTACGCCTGCACCACCGCGACCGCGAGCCCGGCCGCCGCCGCGGCCGCCGCCGCCACCCCCGTGGACGACGGCAGCCTCCCCCGGACTCCGTCCGGGGAGATCCCCGCCCCCGGCGCACCCTGCCGGCGGCTACCCCAGCGCTCCCGCGCGTAGGGCACGAACAGACCGGCCAGGGCGAGCCCTTGGACGGTGAACCCGGTGTAGACGACGTGGAAGACCCAGGGCTCCAGGAAGGGCCGCTGCCCGCTCGCCGCGGCCGGCTCGGCTCCGAGGCCGAGCAGCCGTATGAGCAGTTGGCCCGGATAGCCGAGGAGGATCGGCGCCAGCAGCCCCGTCGCGAAGAAGACCGGGACGGTCAGCAGCCAGGACGGTATCCGCATCCCCCAGGGACGGGTGAGCACCAGCACGAGCAGGATCACGCAGGCGTCCATGGCCAGCGTGACGGAGTTGGCCGCGGTGAAGAACAGGCTGGGCTCGCTCAGCGCGCTGCCGGCCGGTATGCCGATCTGACTCCCGGCCAGCCAGGCGGTCTTGAGCCCCAGATAGGGCACGGTGGCGGCGATGGCCACCGCCCGCAGGATCCGCCGGCCGGTCCCCGGGCCGGGGGCCGGCGGCTGCGTCGCGTACGTCGCGTGAACGGCTCGTGTGGTCATGACCCAACGGTCCCGCCCGCGGCGTTCCGCCACCTCCCCCTCGTGGGGGAACCGCCTCCCCCGCCCGGGGGAGGAACCCCCCGCTCCACCGCCCGTCCGGCCGCGCCGCCCGGAACCACCCCCGCGTCACCGGCCGACCGGCGCCATCACGCCCAGGTCGACCGGCCCCGACACGCCCGCGTCACATCCGCCGCGTGACCACCGACAGCCGGTCCCGCGCCTCGAACAGGGCCGCCTTGATGACCTCTTCGTGCTCCGCCGTCAGCCGCGCCACCGGCACCGAGCAGCTCACCGCGTCCCGGGCCGGCGTCCGGTACGGCACCGCCACCCCGAAGCAGCGCAGCCCGAGGGTGTTCTCCTCCCGGTCCACCGCGTAGCCCTGCTCCCGCACCAGCGCCAGCTCCTCGATGAGCCGTTCCCGGTCCGTCACGGTGTGCTCGGTGACCGCCTCCAGCCGCCGCGGCAGCAGGCCCCGCACCTCCTCGTCCGTGTGCGTGGCCAGCAGCGCCTTGCCCAGCGCCGTGGAGTGCACCGGCAGCCGCCGCCCGACCCGGGTGAAGGGCCGCAGGTAGTGCCGGGACGGGCGGGTCGCGAGGTACACCACGCTCGTCCCGTCCAGCCGGGCCAGGTGGATGGTCTCCGTCGTGTCGTCGGAAAGCCGGTCCAGGGTGGGCCGGGCGGCCGCGACCACCTCGTCGCCGTCGATGTACGAGCTGCCGACCAGCAGCGCCCGGACGCCGATGCCGTAGCGCGTGCCCGTCGCGTCCGTCTCCACCCACCCCAGGTTCACCAGCGTGCGCAGCAGCATGTACAGGCTGGACTTGGGCAGGGAGAGGTCGTTCTGGATGTCGGCGAGGCTGTGCAGCCCCGGCCGCGCCGCGAAGTGCTCCAGCAACAGGACCGTCCGCACCGCCGATTTGACCGGCGCCGCCGGGACCGTGCTCCCCGATTCGGTCGTCGTCATGCGCCTGCTTCCCCTCTGGCCGCCTCTTGTCACGCCGAGGACGCGGAAATAGAGTCCACAGCAGATGTGATCATTCATCCACCAGAACGGCGTTCAGAATACTGAACGATCCAGGAGGCAGCGGGCCATGACAACGACACCAGTCTGGAGTGTGGACCCCCGCACCGGGAAGCAGCGCGAACAGGTTGCGGTCGAGGCCACACCCCAGGAGGTGGACGAAGCCGTACGGAACGCCCACGCCGCCCGCGGCGCGCTCGCCGACGCCCCCGCCCGCGCCGCCTTCCTGCGCACGGCCGCGGACCTCCTCGACGGGGCCGCCGCGCACGTCGTGGAGGCCGCGGACGCCGAGACCGCGCTGGGCCCGGGCCGGCTCACCGGAGAGCTGGCCCGCACCACCGGCCAGCTGCGCGCCTTCGCCGACGCGGTGGAGGACGGCTCCCACCTCGACATCCGGATCGACCGCGCCGACGCCTCCCTCAGCCCGCCGCGCCCCGAACTGCGCCGCTACAAGGTGCCGCTGGGCGTGGTCGCGGTGTACGCCGCCTCCAACTTCCCGCTCGCCTTCTCCGTCCCCGGCGGCGACACCGCGAGCGCGCTGGCCGCCGGGTGTCCGGTGGTCGTCAAGGCGCACCCCGACCACCCGGCCACCTCCGAGCTGTGCGCCTCGCTGTTGCGCCGGGCGGCCGTCGCCTCCGGGCTCCCGGCCGACGTCGTCTCCGTGGTGCACGGGTTCGACGCCGGCCTGGCGCTGATCCGCCACCCGCTGGTGTCCGCCGCCGGATTCACCGGTTCCATCCGGGGCGGGCGCGCGCTGTTCGACGCGGCGGCCGCCCGGCCCGTACCCATCCCCTTCCACGGCGAGCTGGGCTCGCTGAACCCCGTCGTGGTCACCCCGGCCGCGGCCGTCGAGCGCGCCGAGGAGATCGGCAGCGGGCTCGCGGGCTCGGTCACCCTCGGCGTGGGCCAGTTCTGCGTGAAGCCGGGCCTCGTCCTCGTCCCCGAGGGCCCGGCGGGCGACCGCCTCACGAACGCGCTCACCAAGGCGCTCGGGGAGACCGAGCCGGGGGTGCTGCTCGACCACCGGATGCGGGAGAACTTCATCGCCGGAGTGGGCGAGCGGGCCGCGCTGGCGGGTGTCGAGGCGCCCGTCACCCCGGGGTCCGGCGGCGAGCACACCGTCGGCGCCGGCTACCTGACCGTAGCGGCCGAGCGCCTCCTCGGCAGTGCCCCGGGCGGGGAGTACGAGGTGCTGCTGGAGGAGTGCTTCGGTCCCGTCACCGTCGTCGTGCGGTACGCCGACCAGCGCGAGGCGGGCGCGGTGCTCGGGCGGCTGGGCGGGAACCTGAGCGCGACCCTCCAGCTGTCGGCCGCCGAGACCGAGGGCGCGCCGGGCCCGGCCTCGGAGCTGATCGGGCAGGTCACGGAGCTGGCGGGCCGGATCGTGGTCAACGGCTGGCCGACCGGGGTGGCGGTGGCCCCGGCCCAGCACCACGGCGGGCCGTACCCGGCCGCGACCTCGCACTCCACCTCGGTCGGCGGGACCGCCATCGAGCGCTGGCTGCGCCCCGTGGCCTACCAGTCGGTGCCGGACGCACTGCTTCCGCCCGAGCTGCGCGAGGCCAACCCGCTCGGGCTGCCGCGCCGCGTGACGGAAGCCGCGGGAGCCGCCGGGAGCTGACGCGCACCCCCGCGGCAGGGCCGCCCGGGGCTGCCGGGCCAGGGCCGCCGGGTCCAGCCCGGCCCGCCGAGCCCGCCCCGACCAGCCCCTGCGGCGGCCGGCCCGCCCGGAGGCAGCCCGGCCGCCCGGAGAGGCCAACCCGGGCAACCGCCCCGGCGCCTGCCCGGGCCCGTCCCCGGCCGGGGCAGCCGACCCGGGAAGCCGCCCCCGCCTGCCGGAACGCCGAAATTCCGTTGCCCGCCCCGTCCCCGCCGGGGCAGGCTGCGGCGCATGCCGAAGCCGCAGGGATTCTCGTACGAACGCCACCGCGACCACTCCGTCGTCATCACGCACCAGGGCCGCACCGCCGCCACCCTGCGCGGCAACCGGGCGGAGAAGTTCCTGACCGAGGTGGAGTCCGGCGACGCGCAGCTGGTCATGGCCCGCTGGACCGGCGCGTACAAGTTCGGCAACGAGCGCATGGCGAAGAACCACCCCCGCAACCGGCGCTGAAATCCGCGGCGAGGGCAAGGGAACGGCAAAGCACCTCCGGTCGTTCTCCGGGCATGACCGCTATGACCCCTGGATCCAACCTGCCGCTCAATGCCGTCCGTGTGACGGTCGACGTGGCTGCGCCGGTACGGCTCGACGTATCCGGACTGCTCCTGACGGCGGACGGCAAGGTGCGCTCCGACGCCGACTTCATCTTCTACAACCAGCCCTCCGGGCCCGGTATCAGCTACCGGTCGGGCGGTGGAGCGGCGCCGGACTCGATCACCGTGGACACCTCCGCGCTGCCGCCCGGGATCGAGCGGATCGTGGTCACGGCCAGCCCGGATGCCGCCGGGCAGAGCTTCCAGGGCATCGAGCCCACCGCCACCGTGCGCAACGCGGACGGCGGAGCGGTGATCGCCAGCTTCACCCCGCCGCAGCTCGGCTCCGAGACGGCGCTCGTGGTCGTCGAGGTCTACCAGCGCGGCGGCGTGTGGAAGGTCCGCGCGGTCGGCCAGGGGTACACGAACGGGCTCGCCGGCATCGCCACCGACTTCGGCGTCTCCGTGGACGAGGAGGCGGCCGCCGCGCCGGCCGCCCCGGCCCCCGCCCCCGTCGCCCCGCCCGCGCCGCCGGCCGCTCCCCCGGCCCCGCCGGCCTCCTACCCGGCCTCCCCCTGGCTCGGCGGTACGACGCCCACGACGCCCAGCGCCCCCGTACCGCCCGCGCCGCCCGCGGCCCCGGCCCCGGCGGCACCCGGCAGCGGGAAGATCAACCTGGACAAGGGCCGGGTCACCCTCCAGAAGAACCAGACCGTCTCCCTGGTCAAGGGCGGCCGCCCGCTGCTCTCGCAGGTCAAGATGGGTCTCGGCTGGGAGCCCGCGTTCCGCGGCCGGGACATCGACCTCGACGCCTCCGTCATCGTGTACGGCCCCCAGCGCAACCACATCGACAGCTGCTACTTCGGCAAGCTGTCGATCCTGAACGGCGCCATCAAGCACTCGGGCGACAACCTGACGGGCGAGGGCGCGGGCGACGACGAGGTGATCGTCGTGGACCTCGGCCGGATCCCCGCCGACGCCACCGGCCTGGTCTTCACGGTCAACTCCTTCTCCGGCCAGAAGTTCACCGAGGTCGCCAAGGCCTACTGCCGTCTGATGGACGCGGCGAGCGGCGAGGAGCTGGTGCGCTTCGACCTCACCTCCGCCGAACCGCAGACCGGGGTCATGATGGCCAAGCTCATCAAGCAGTTCAGCGGCGAGTGGGAGATGACGGCCATGGGCGACTTTGTGAAGTCCCGCACAGTGCGCGGCATGGTCAAGCCCGCCTCGCAGGCTCTCTGAGCAGGTCGGCGGGCACGGCGAGCCGCCCGGCGCCACCCGGGCGGCTCGCCGGGTGATGGATGCCACGCGTAATCCGGAGGTGGCTGTCAGTGCCCGCCCGTAGCCTTGAACCCATGCACCAGTCAGTCATCCCCACAGGGCCCGCCCGCCCGTCCGCCGCGGAGGCGAACGAGGCGATACGGCACCTTGTCGAGAGCCGGGTGGACGGCGAGTGGCCCTCGGAGGCGTATGAGTTCCTGCTCACCGAGTGGGCCGCGGCCTCCCAGCCGGAGGTTTCCGCCGCCCCGTAGGCGCGGGGGCCGCAGGGCGCGCCGAGAGGTCGCGCCCGCAGCCCCACGCCCGCGGTCGCGGTCGCGGTCGCGTCAGTGCGCGCGCCGCCACGGCCCGGTGATGGCCAGCAGGATGCCCGGGTCCTGGATGTTGGCGTACAGCGTGCGCCCGTCCGGGGAGAAGCAGGCACCGGCGAACTCGGAGAACTCGGGCTCCTCGGCCGACCCGATGTTCAGTTCGTTGCGTGCCAGGGGGTAGGTGCGCCCCGACTCGGTCGCGCCGAACAGGTGCTGGAGGCCCGAACCGTCCTCCGCGATGACCAGCCCTCCGTACGGCGAGACGGTGATGTTGTCCGGCCCGTCGTAGCCGCCTCCCGCCGACGGATCCGCGTTGACCCCGATCAGGACGGTCAGCCGGATCGTGCGCCGCTTGGGGTTGTAGAACCACACCTGGCCGTCGTGCGCCGCACCCGGGCTCTCCCCACGGGCGTAGGAGGACACGAAGTACGCGCCGCCGTCGGCCCACCACATGCCCTCGAGCTTGCGCCCCCGCGTCACGACGCCGTCGGCGAACTGCTTGCGCACCGGCACGGTCCGCGCGTCGCGGTCGGGTACGTCCACCCAGTCGACCCCGTAGACGGTGCCGATCTTCGTGGCGCGCGAGAGGTCGTCGACGAACCGGCCCGAGCTGTCGATGCACTTGGCGGCCTGGAGCACGCCCGCGTCGGCCGCGAGCGTACGCAGCCGGCCGCGGCCGTGGTGGAAGCCGCGGGGCGGAGTCCAGCGGTAGAACAGCCCGTTGGGGCCGGAGGCGTCCTCGGTCAGGTAGGCGTGGCCCTGCCGCGGGTCGATGACCACGGCCTCGTGGTCGTACCGCCCGAAGGCCTTGACGGGCTTCGGGTCGCGGTTGGCGCGGCGGTCGTGGGGATCGACCTCGAAGACGTAGCCGTGGTCCTTGGTCATGCCGTTCTTGCCCGCGAGGTCGGAGTTCTCCTCGCAGGTGAGCCAGGTGTCCCAGGGGGTCGAGCCGCCCGCGCAGTTGGTCGACGTACCGGCGATGCCCACCCATTCGGCGACCTCGCCGCCGCGCCGGACCTCGACGACCGTGCACCCGCCCGCCGCGGCCGGGTCGTAGACGAAGCCCTCGGCGAGCGGAACGGGGCGGGTCCAGTTGCCCCGGGGGCCCTTGAGCTCGTGGTTGTTGACGAGGAGGGTGACGCCGCGGCGGCCCTCGAAGGCGGCGGTGCCGTCGTGGTTGGACGGGGTGCTCTCGCCCGACTCCAGGGTGGTGACCCCGCTGTGCGTGATCACGCGGTACGTGAAACCGGCGGGGAGGGCGAGGATGCCGGCCGGGTCGGGGAGGAGCGGGCCGTAGCCGGGCTCGCAGGGCCGTCCGTGCTCGTCGCGGGCCGTGCTGTCGTCGGCTGCCAGGGCGCCCGGGGCGGTGGCGAGTGCGCCGACCGTCCCGGTGAGCGCGACCCCCGCGCCGGCGATGACGGTACGGGCGGTGAAGTCTCTGCGGCTGAGCGGCATCGGGTCTCCAGGGGTGGCGAGTGGTGCGCCTGTCGTGCAGTCGTCGGCGCACACGCTCCCGCCCGCACGTGAACGGCGGCTGAACTACCCGGTAAGACGAACCGACCCCTTGCCCGGGGCAGGAATGGCCAACTCCGGGCCTGAGAATGACGCATTGTCGTTCCTCGGCCCCGGCTTCCCCGCCCGCCACCCGGACCCCCGGGCTTCGCTCCCGGCGACGCTCAGGACTGCCGCGCGACGCTCAGGACTGCCGCGAGCGCGCCTTGAACGCGGCCTTGCGGGCCTCCTTGGCCGCCTTCTTGTCCGGGTGCACCCGCCCCATCGCCTCCAGGACGGAGGCGGTCGACGGGTGTTCCACCCGCCACACCTGCTCGAAGAACCCGGTGTGATGGGCGGTCAGGGTCTCCATCAGCAGCGGCAGCTCCTCGGTCTCGCCGTCGGCGGCGAGCTGCGCCGCGATCGTGTCGACCGTCAGCCAGAAGACCATCGTCGCGTCCGGCGCCGGTACGTCGGCCACCCCGCGCTCGGCCAGCCAGACCCGGGCCAGTCCGCCCAGCTCCCCGTCGTCGAGCACCGCGCGGACCGCGGGCTCGGCCTCCGGGCCGGCCGGTGCGAGGGCCTGCTGGCAGCGCAGCCGGCGCAGCGGGCCGCCCTCGTCGTCACCGCGTGCGGCGGCCAGGAGTTCGGCGACGGCGGCGGGCACGTCGCGGCCCTCCAGCCAGGCCTCGATCTCGGCCTGGGCGGCGCTCTCGGGATAGTGGGAGACCGCGTCGAGCAGCGCGTCCGCGCCCTTGCCGGCCAGTTCGCCCACGGCGGGGGCCTCGACCCCGGCCTCCAGCAGCCGGGCGCGGATCCCGTACAGGCCGAGCGGGGTCAGGCGGACCATCCCGTAGCGGGAGACGTCCTCGTCGTCGGCGCCGGCGGCGATCTGCTCGTCGTCCGCCTCCGCCATCAGCTCCTCGTCGACGGGTTGGAACTCGACCAGACCGATGGGCTCCAGCTGCCGGAACTGGTCGTCGAGCCGCATCATCGCGTCCGAGACCTGCTCCAGCACGGCGTCGGTCGGCTCACCCATGTCGTCGGGCACCACCATGGAGGCGGCGAGCACGGGAAGCGGAACCGGCCGGTCCGCGGCCCCGCCCTCGGTGACGGTGAGCAGGTAGAGGTTGGCGAGGACCCCGTCGAGGAAGTCCGCCTCGCGCCGCGGGTTCCAGTCCAGCTGGTCGAAGTCGATGTCCCCGCCCGCGTCCAGCGCGTCGACGAGGTCGTCCAGGTCGGGCACGGCCGCGTCGGCCAGCACGGTGTCCAGAGCCGCCAGCCACAGGTCGAGTACGTCGCCGGGCGCCCCGCTGGTCACCAGCGCGAGCTCCTCACCGGGCGCGGCGGTGCCGAACTGCGCACCGCCCGTCCCGGCCACCGCGCCGCCCGTGGCACCGGCCACCGCGCCGCCCGTGGCACCGGCCTCCGCGCCGTCGACTGCCCTGGCCACCGCGCCGCCGGCGGCACCAGCCGCCGGACCGTCCTCCTCCGGCTCGGTCACGTCCACCAGGCCGGTGTCCACGGCCACCCGCCAGGCCTGGCTCGCGTACACCGCGCAGTCCGCGTCGGCCGCGTCGAGGCCGAGCGCCGCGGCGGCCTCGGGGAGCTGGTCGGCGACGAGTTCACCGCCGGTGTCGACGCGGGTGCCGGGACCGGCCCAGCGCGCCAGCCGTACCGCGCGGGCGAACAGCGGGGCGACGAGGGCGTCGCGGGCGAGCTCCGCATCGGAGTGCAGCCGTACCGGCGGCAGCGTGGAGTGCGGCTCAGCGGACATGGGGCGGTTCTCCTCGCGGATCGCGGACTCGGTGGAGCGGGGCGGGTGGCCGGCCAGGCCGGCTGGTCGAGCGGGGCGGAGCCGGACGGCATGGGGCGAGGCCCTCACGGCCGGTCGGTGCACCGCCCGGCCGGCCTGTCCGGCGCCCCAGCGTAGACGCATTTCGGGCGGCTCCGGCGGGCCATCCCCTTTGGTTCATCCCACAGTCAACTGTCGTATTCCCTGGAGCCCTTGACAACTTTGCTGGTCACACAGGAAATTGACGCGCGTAGATGTTTCGGGAGCCGCACACCCTCCCGCAGACCTCCTGCCGCAGTCCGTCCGTCCATCCCTGCCGTCTCCCTCATCCCACACCGGAGTTCCCGCCCATGCGCTCCTCGCATCCCCGCTCCGCCGCCGTCGCGGCCCTCGTCGCCACCGCCCTGGCAACCGGCCTGCTGGCGGGTTCCGCCGGCGCGGCCGAAGGCTCCGCGGCCGACGGTCCGGTACGCATTCACGACATCCAGGGCACCACCCGGATATCCCCCCTCGCCGGCAAGCAGGTCACCGACGTCGAGGGCATCGTGACGGGCGTGCGGACGTACGGTTCGCGCGGCTTCTGGATCCAGGACCCGGACGCCGACGACAACGAGGCCACCAGTGAGGGCGTGTTCGTCTTCACCAGCTCGGTCCCCACCGTCGCCGTGGGCGACGCCGTCAAGGTCTCCGGCCTGGTCGGCGAGTACGTCCCCGGCGGCACCGGCTCCGGCAACCAGTCGGTGACCCAGATATCCAAGCCGGTCGTGACGGTCGTCTCCGCGGGCAACGCCGTGCCCGAGGCCACCGCGATCAACGAGTACTCGGTACCCGCCGAGTACGCCCCGGCCGGCGACCCGGCCGCCGCCGGCAGCATCAACGGCCTGGCCCTGGAGCCCTCGCGCTACGCCCTGGACCACTACGAGTCCCTCGAGGGCATGAACGTCAAGATCGGCACCTCGCGCGTGGTCGGCGCCACCGACCCGTACTCCGCGCTGTGGGTCAGCGTGAAGGGCTGGGAGAACCCCACCAAGCGCGGCGGCACCCTCTACGGGTCCTACGAGTCCCAGAACACCGGCCGCCTCCAGATCCAGCAGCTCGCGCCCATCGCGCAGCAGCCCTTCCCGGTGGCCAACGTCGGCGACAAGCTGACGGGCACCACCGAGGGCCCGCTGGACTTCAACCAGTTCGGCGGATACACCCTGGTGGCGCGCGCCCTCGGCACCGTCAAGGCGGGCACCATCGCCCCCGAGAAGACCAAGGCGCAGGCCGACCACGAGCTCGCGGTGGCCACGTACAACGTCGAGAACCTCGACCCGACCGACCCGCAGGAGAAGTTCGACGCCCTCGCCAAGGCGGTCGTCGAGAACCTGGCCTCCCCCGACATCCTCGCCCTGGAGGAGATCCAGGACGACAACGGCGCCAAGAACGACGGCACCGTCTCCGCCGAGCAGACGCTGACGAAGTTCGCGGCGGCGATCACGGCCGCGGGCGGCCCGGCCTACCAGTGGCGGACCGTCAACCCGGAGGACAAGAAGGACGGCGGCGAGCCCGGCGGCAACATCCGCCAGGTGTTCCTCTTCAACCCGGCGCGGGTCTCGTTCACCGAGCGCGCCCCGGGTGACGCGGTGACGGCGACCGGCGTGGTCAAGGAGAACGGCAAGGCCGCCCTGACCCACTCCCCCGGCCGCATCGACCCGGCGAACCCGGCGTGGGCCGACAGCCGCAAGCCCCTGGCGGGCGAGTTCACCTTCCGCGGCAAGACCGTCTTCGTGATCGCCAACCACTTCGGCTCCAAGGGCGGTGACGAGAGCCTGACCTCGCACCACCAGCCGCCGGTGCGCTCCTCGGAGGCCAAGCGGCTGCTCCAGGCGCAGGCCGTGAACGGCTTCGTCAAGGAGATCCTCGCGGCGGACAAGAACGCCAACGTGCTGGTCCTCGGCGACATCAACGACTTCGAGTTCTCGGCGACGACGGACGCGCTGGCGGACGGCGGGGCCCTGTACCCGGCCATCAAGTCGCTGCCGAAGTCGGAGCGCTACTCGTACGTCTTCCAGGGCAACGCCCAGGTGCTGGACCAGATCCTGACCAGCCCGGCGATCAAGAAGTACACGTACGACAGCGTGCACATCAACGCGGAGTTCGCGGCCCAGAACAGCGACCACGACCCGCAGGTGCTGCGCTTCAAGCCGTAGCCCCCACGACCGCGGAGGGCCCGGACGCCGTCCCGTCCGGGCCCTCCGCCACGCTCCTGCCATACGGGCGGCCGGGGTTCGCGCGCGGTCACGAGGGCTTCAGACCGCGCCCCGAGCCGTAGGGGGCCGTTGCCGGACAAGTGGGGGACTTTCGGCCCTGGCGTGACGCTCGACACATCACTACCGAATCGAGCGCCCGTGGTGTTGAGTGTCCACACGCCCGATCTTGTACCGCTCTGTACCCCACCCCCGGAGGACCGCGTGTTCCCCTCCATCACCCTCGCCCAGGAAATCGGCCTCGCCGTCCTGTTCGTGGCCGCCCTCGTCTGGGTGGCCGGCCTCGGCCACATGCTGTGGGACAGCCGCTTCCACCACCCGGAGCCGGCCCCCTTCGAGGGCCTCCCGGTGATCCCGGCCCAGCGCGGCGCGGCCTCGCACCCGATGGAGTCGGTGGAGCTGACCGAGGCGGAGCAGCAGGCCTTCGCGGGCCTGATCCGCACGTTCCCGCCGCGCTGACCACGACCGCGACCGCGCCACGACGCCCTCCATCCCCCGGCCGGGGGATGGAGGGCGTCGTGGCGTACCGGCCCGCTGCGGGTCAGTTGTGGCTGTGCAGGACCTCGTTCAGGCCGCCCCAGGCCGCCTTGTACGGGCGGGCCTCGACGGCGCCGGTGACCGAGTTGCGGCGGAAGAGGATGTTGTTGGCGCCGGAGAGCTCCAGGGCCTTGACGATCTGGCCGTCCGGGAGGGTGACGCGGGTGCCCGCGGTCACGTAGAGGCCGGCCTCGACGACGCACTCGTCGCCGAGCGCGATGCCCACGCCCGCCTCGGCGCCGATCAGGGTGCGCTCGCCGATCGAGATGATCTGCTTGCCGCCGCCCGAGAGGGTGCCCATCGTGGAGGCGCCGCCGCCGATGTCGGAGCCGTCGCCGACCACGACGCCCGCGGAGATGCGGCCCTCGACCATGGAGGTGCCCAGGGTGCCGGCGTTGAAGTTGACGAAGCCCTCGTGCATGACGGTGGTGCCCTCGGCGAGGTGCGCGCCGAGGCGGACGCGGTCCGCGTCGGCGATGCGCACGCCCTTGGGGGCGACGTAGTCCGTCATCCGCGGGAACTTGTCGATCGAGGTGACCTGGAGGTGCAGGCCCTCGGCGCGGGCGTTGAGGCGGACGGTCTCGACCTGGTCGACGGCGACCGGGCCCAGCGAGGTCCAGGCCACGTTGGCCAGCAGGCCGAAGACCCCGTCGAGGTTCTGGCCGTGCGGCTTGACCAGGCGGTGGCTGAGCAGGTGCAGGCGCAGGTACGCGTCGTGCGCGTCCAGCGGCTTGTCCTCCAGGGAGGAGATCACCGTACGGACGGCCACGACCTCGACGCCGCGGACCGCGTCCTGGCGGATCGCCTTCGCCGCGGCGGCGCCCAGCTGCTCCACGGCCTGGTCGGCCGTGAGGCGCTCGGTGCCGGCCGGGCCGGGGTCGGCGACCAGCTCGGGGGCGGGGAACCAGGTGTCGAGGACGGTGCCGTCAGCGGTGATGGTGGCAAGTCCGGCGGCGACGGCGCCGGTGGTACGCGTAGCAGTCATGCCAGAAACCTAACCGGCGACCGCCCGAGGTCGCGAACCGGTCTCATGTGCCGGTCGCACCGCGTGTCGGCCCGCGTCGGGACCCGCGTCTCCACCCGCCCGTCCGCCCCCGTCCCGCCCCGCCTCCGCGCCCCCCCCCCGCCCCGCCCGCCGGCCCGCCCACAGCACCGCCCCGCCCGCCCCCGCCGCGAGCACCGCGCACAGCGGCCACAGCAGGTCCGGGGCGGCCGCGTACAGGGCCCCGCCCAGCGGCCCGGCGAGCACCACCCCGCTGACGGAGACGCCCGCGTACAGACTCTGGAACCGGCCGACTGCGTGCTCGGGGGCCTCGTCCGCCACGTACGCGGTGGCCGTGGACTTGTAGAGGATCTCCCCGAGGGTGAGGAGCACCATCATCGCGACGGCGGACGCGGCCCCCACGCCGAGCATCAGCAGCGCGTAGCCGCCGCCCACCAGCACCAGCCCGGTGCCGACGAGGTGCAGCGGGGAGCGCCGGCGCAGGGCGAGGGCGGCGGGGACCTCCAGGAGCAGGATGACGCCGCCGTTGATCGCGATGAGGAGTCCGTACGCGCGGGTGTCCAGGCCGTGGTCGGCGAGGGAGACGGGGAAGGTCGTGTAGTGCTGCCGGTAGACGACGTCCGCGACGGCGATGGCGCCGAGCAGGACGAGCACGGCGGGCCGCGCGCGCAGCTCCCGCCACAGCCCTCCGCGGCCCCGACCCCCGTCCGGGGCCGCGGAGGGGACTGCCGCCGTCCCGGCCGGGACGACCCGGGCGGTCCAGAGGGCGAGGAAGAGCGTGCCGAGGCCTTCCGCGACGAAGAGCCAGTCGTACGAGAGCCCGGTGGCGACCAGGGCGCCGAGCGGAGTGCCCAGCGTGAAGCCGCCGTTGGACAGGCTGCGGATGACGGCGAAGGCCTGCCGCCGGGATCCGTCGGGCACGGTGACGGCGACCAGCGCGGAGTTGGCGGCCCGGACCACGCCCGAGGCGTACTGGGCGGCCGGCAGGGCCGCGTACAGCAGGGCGGTGGACAGCGTCGGGAGCGTCATCAGGACGAGTCCGCCCAGGGTGGAGGCGGCGAGCAGCACCCTGCGGTGGCCGAAGCGGTCTCCGTACCAGCCGCCGGTGAAGTTGCCGGCGACCAGTCCGACTCCGCCGATCCCGACGACCAGTCCCGCCTGCGCGGCCCCGAGTCCGCGGGGCCCCGTCAGCCAGACGAAGACGAAGATGAACGTGCAGCTGACGACCGCGTTGACGAAGACCCCCGCGGCCAGCAGCCACACCGTCCTCGGTACGTCCTTGAACCCTTCCGGCACCCCGTGTCCCCCGCTTCCCGCCCGAGTCAGTTCCTTTTGGGAACGGACTATGTCAGCATGACAGCCTTGGGTCAACGGACAAAGGAGTGCCCATGGCCCAGCGCACGCCCCTCGGCGACGCGGACTGCTCCATCGCCCAGGCCCTCGATGTGGTGGGCGACTGGTGGACGCTGCTGATCGTCCGCGACACCGCGCGCGGCCTGCACCGCTTCGACGAGCTCCAGCGCGAGCTGGGGATGTCCCGCAAGGTGCTGGCCGAGCGGCTGAAGCTGCTGGTCGAGGCCGGGGTGCTGACGCGCGAGCCGTACCAGGAGCGTCCGGTGCGGCACGAGTACCGGCTGACCCCGCGCGGACGGGGGCTGCTGCCGGTACTGGTGGCCCTCCAGGACTGGGGGGACAGCTGGATCCTGGGAGAGGGAGGGATGACGGCGACGACCGCCGAGGCCTCGCGGGAGGCGGAACGGGTCCACGCGCTGCGCGGCACCCGGCTGCCGGAGCTGCTGCTGCCGGACCGTTTCGGCGAGCTGCGCGACCCGGTGGCGGACACCGCCTCCACGGTCCTGTACTGCTTCCCGGGCGCGTACGCCCGAGCCGAGTCCTATCCGCCCGGCTGGGCCGGGATCCCGGGCGCCAGGGGCTGCACCTTCGAATCGTGCACCTACCGCGACCAGCTCGCGGAGTTCACCGCGGCCGGCGCCGCCGTGCACGGGGTGTCGACCCAGCGGCCGGACGAGCAGCGGGAGTTCGCCGAGCAGGAGAGGCTCCGCTTCCCGCTCCTCTCGGACGCGGAACTCGCCCTGACGGCCGCGCTGCGGCTGCCGACGTTCCGCGCGGCGGGCGTGACCCGGCTCAAGCGGCTGACCCTGGTGCTCGACCGGGACCGCACGGTGCGCGAGGTGTTCTACCCGGTCCAGGACATCGAGGCGAGCGTCCGGGCCGCCCTGATCGCGGCCCGCGCCGTCGGCGGCGAAGCCGGGACAGCCGCGTCAGCCGCGTCAGCCGGAACAACCTAGGCCGGCCGCAGCACCCGCCCCAGGACCTGGCGCGCGTACGGTTCGTCGTACGGCGCGTCCGTCAGCAGGACCTGGAGGGTCATGCCGTCCATCACCGCGACCAGCGCGCGGGCCGTGGCCGGATCCGTGCGCGGGGTCAGGGCCGCCGCCATGGCCTCGCACCACTCGGCCGCCACCGCCCGCAGGGCCGGGCGCCGCAGGGCCGCGAGGTAGAGCTCGTACTCCAGCTCCACCCGCGCCCGGTCGCCCGCCAGGAGCTCCCCCAGCAGACGGGCCAGGGCGGTCGCGAGGTCCGTCTCCGGATCGGCCAGCGCGGGCGAGTCCGCCACCGCCCGCGCCAACCCCTCGTTGGCCTGCCGCAGGGCCGCCACCAGCAGGTCGTCCAGGGTCTTGAAGTGGTAGGTGGTCGACCCGAGCGGTACGTCGGCCTCCGCGGCGGCGCTGCGGTGGCTCAGGCCCGCGATGCCCTTGGCTCCCACCACCCGGATCGCCGCGTCGATGATCCGCTGCCGCCGCTCGGGGTCGTACCGGCGCACGCCGGGGGCCATCAGTGCGCACCGCCGAGATTGAGCAGCACCACGCCGGCGATCACCAGCGCGATCCCGGCGATCTTCGCGGCGGTGGCCGCCTCCCCCAGGAACACCATCCCGATGGCGGCGATCGCGGCGGTCCCCACGCCGGCCCAGATCGCGTACGCCGTGCCCACCGACATCGACTTCAGGGTCTGCGCGAGCAGGGTGAAGGCGATGGCGTAGCCCAGCAGCGTGCCCAGCGAGGGCCACAGCCTGGTGAAGCCGTCGCTGTACTTCATGGCGGTGGTGCCGGCGACCTCGGCGGCGATGGCCGCGGCAAGCAGTACATAGGGCATGCGTACAACAGTACACATCGATGCGTACGACCGTACGCATCGAGCCCCCGCCTTGGCCCCCGACGGTTCGGCGCCCTGCTCCACACAGCGCTGCCCGGACAGCACCGAGGGCCCCCGGCACGACCGTGCCGGGGGCCCTCACAGGGGAGCGGTCAGACGTTGAAGCCGAGCGCGCGCAGCTGCTCGCGGCCGTCGTCCGTGATCTTGTCCGGGCCCCACGGCGGCATCCACACCCAGTTGATGCGCAGTTCGTTGACGATGCCGTCCGTCGCCGACCTCGCCTGGTCCTCGATGACGTCCGTCAGCGGGCAGGCCGCCGAGGTCAGCGTCATGTCGAGGGTGGCGATGTTCGCGTCGTCGATGTGGATGCCGTAGATCAGGCCCAGGTTGACGACGTCGATGCCCAGCTCGGGGTCGACCACGTCGTAGAGGGCCTCGCGGACCTCTTCCTCGGTGGCCGGCTTGGTCGACGCCTCGGGCGTCGCGTTCTCGGTCATGCCGACTTCCTCTCCGCGTCGCCCAGTGCCTGGGCCGTCGCGTCCTTCCAGGCCATCCAGCTCAGCAGAGCACATTTCACACGCGCCGGATACTTGGAGACGCCGACGAACGCGACCGCGTCCTCCAGCACCTCCTCCATCTCCTCGGTCGGCTCCAGCTTGCCCTTGGACTGCATCAGCTCCAGGAACACGCCCTGGATCTTCTGCGCCTCGGCCAGCTGCTTGCCGACGAGCAGCTCGTTCAGTACGGACGCGCTGGCCTGGCTGATGGAGCAGCCCTGGCCCTCGTACGAGACGTCGGTGAGCGTCTCGCCGTCGTACTTCACGCGCAGCGTGATCTCGTCTCCGCACGTCGGGTTGACGTGGTGCACCTCGGCATCGCCGTCGCGCAGGCCACGCCCGTGCGGGTGCTTGTAGTGGTCCAGGATCAGTTCCTGGTACATCGAATCCAGCTTCACAGCGTCCTCGTCCTCGTCGCCCTGGCTCAGCCGAAGAAGTTCCGTACGTGCTCCAGCCCGTCGACCAGCGCGTCGACGTCGGCCGGAGAGGAGTACAGGTAGAAAGACGCCCGGGTGGTCGCCGGAATTCCGTACCGCAGGCAGACCGGGCGCGCGCAGTGGTGTCCCACGCGGACCGCGATGCCCTGTTCGTCCAGCACCTGGCCGACGTCGTGCGGGTGGATGTCGCCGAGCACGAAGGAGATCGCAGCGCCGCGGTCCTCGGCCGTGGTGGGGCCGATGATCCGCAGGTCGGGCACCTCGGCGAGGCGCTTGAGCGCGTACTCGGTGATCACGTGCTCGTGCGCGGCGATCTTGTCCATGCCGATCGCGGTCAGGTAGTCCACGGCCGCGCCGAGGCCGACGGCCTGGGCGATCGGGGGCGTACCGGCCTCGAACTTGTGCGGCGCCGGGGCGTAGGTCGAGGCGTGCATCGACACGGTCTCGATCATCTCGCCGCCGCCGAGGAACGGCGGCAGGTCCTCGAGCAGCTCCTGGCGGCCCCAGAGCACGCCGATGCCGGTCGGGCCGCACATCTTGTGACCGGTGAAGGCCACGAAGTCGGCGCCGAGCTCCTGGACGTCCAGGGGCATGTGCGGAGCGGCCTGGGAGGCGTCGATCAGCACCAGCGCGCCGACGTCCTGGGCGCGCCGGACGATCGCCTCGACCGGGTTGACGGTGCCCATGATGTTGGAGACCAGCGTGAAGGAGACGATCTTCGTCTTCTCCGTGATGACCTCTTCGATGTTGGACAGGTCGAGCCGGCCGTCGTCGGTGAGGCCGAACCACTTCAGCTTCGCACCGGTGCGCTGCGAGAGCAGCTGCCACGGCACGATGTTGGAGTGGTGCTCCATCTCCGTGATGGCGATCTCGGTGTCGCGGTCGACCCGGTAGGGCTCGTCCGCCCAGCCGAGCATGTTCGCGACCAGGTTGAGCGACTCCGAGGCGTTCTTGGTGAAGATCACCTCGTCGCGGCTCGGGGCGTTGATGAAGGTGGCGACCTTGTCGCGGGCACCCTCGTACAGCGCCGTGGCCTCCTCGGCGAGCACGTGCACGCCGCGGTGGACGTTGGCGTTGTGCTGCTCGTAGTACTCGTTCAGCGCGTCGAGCACCTGGCGCGGCTTCTGCGAAGTCGCCGCGTTGTCCAGGTAAACGATCTTCTTCCCGTCGTGGACCACACGATCCAGCAGGGGGAAGTCCTTGCGGATCGCCTCGCCAAGCAGATGAGACCCGGTGAGGAGGCCAGGCAGCTGTGTCACGCGGTCGCGCCACCCTTCACGTACTTGTCGTAGCCCTCGGCCTCCAGCTGGTCGGCGAGCTCGGCGCCGCCGGACTCGGCGATGCGGCCGTTCGCGAACACGTGCACGAAGTCGGGCTTGATGTAGCGCAGGATGCGCGTGTAGTGCGTGATCAGCAGGGTGCCGACCTCGCCGCCCTCGCGGACGCGGTTGACGCCCTCGGAGACGACCCGCAGGGCGTCGACGTCGAGGCCGGAGTCGGTCTCGTCGAGGATCGCGATCTTCGGCTTGAGGAGCTCCAGCTGGAGGATCTCGTGGCGCTTCTTCTCACCGCCGGAGAAGCCCTCGTTGACGTTGCGCTCGGCGAAGGCCGGGTCCATCTGGAGCTGCTCCATCGCGGCCTTGACCTCCTTCACCCAGGTGCGCAGCTTGGGGGCCTCGCCGCGGATGGCGGTGGCGGAGGTGCGCAGGAAGTTGGAGACCGAGACGCCGGGGACCTCGACCGGGTACTGCATGGCGAGGAAGACGCCGGCGCGGGCGCGCTCGTCGACGGACATCTCCAGGACGTCCTCGCCGTCGAGGGTCACGGTGCCACTGGTGATGGTGTACTTCGGGTGACCGGCCAGCGAGTACGCCAGCGTGGACTTCCCGGAGCCGTTCGGACCCATGATGGCGTGCGTCTCACCCTGCTTGACGGTGAGGTCGACGCCCTTGAGGATCTCGCGGGCGCCGTTCTCGGCCTCGACGGAGACGTGCAGGTCGTGGATTTCAAGCGTTGCCATGGATACCTCAGGACTCCTGGGTGAGGGAGACGAGCACATCGTCCCCTTCGATCTTTACGGGATATACGGGGACGGGTCGCGTCGCGGGCAGACCGGAGGGCTTGCCGGTGCGCAGGTCGAAGGCCGACCCGTGCAGCCAGCACTCGATCATGCAGTCCTCGACCTCGCCTTCCGAGAGGGAGACGTTCGCGTGCGAGCAGATGTCGTTGATCGCGAACACCTCGCCCTCGGTGGAGACGATGGACACCGGCGTGCCGTCGAGTTCCACCCGCTTGGGGGTGTTCTCCTCCAGCTCGCTCAGCGCGCAGGCCTTGACGTAATTCATCAGACGGAACCCTGGAGCTCGGTCTCGATCTTGGAGATCAGACGTTCCTCGATGTCCGGGACACCGATCTGCTGGACGAGCTCGGTGAAGAAGCCGCGCACGACCAGGCGGCGGGCCTCGTCGGCCGGGATGCCGCGGGCCTGCAGGTAGAAGAGCTGCTCGTCGTCGAAGCGGCCGGTCGCGGAGGCGTGGCCGGCGCCGACGATCTCGCCGGTCTCGATCTCCAGGTTCGGCACCGAGTCGACCCGCGCGCCGTCCGTGAGGACGAGGTTGCGGTTCATCTCGTAGGTGTCGGTGCCCTCGGCGGTCTTCTCGATGAGCACGTCGCCGATCCAGACGGCGTGGGCGTCCTGGCCCTGGAGCGCGCCCTTGTAGACCACGTTCGACTTGCAGTGCGGGGCGTCGTGCGTGACCAGCAGGCGGTGCTCCTGGTGCTGGCCGGCGTCCGTGAAGTACAGGCCGAGCATCTCGGACTCGCCGCCGGGGCCCGCGTAGCGGACGCGCGGGTGCAGGCGGACCAGGTCGCCGCCGAAGGTGACGACCACGGACCGGAAGCCGGCGTCGCGTCCGATCAGGGCGTTGTGCTGCGAGGCGTGGACCGCGGTGTCGTCCCAGTCCTGGACGGACACGAAGGTCACCTTGGCGCCGTCGCCGACGAGGATGTCGAGGTTGGCGGCGCGCACGCCGTCACCGGTGTGGTCGACCACGATGATCGCCTCGGCGAACGGCTTGATGTCGAAGACGGTGTGCCCGAAGGTCGTACCGCCCTCGCCGTGCAGCGCGACGCGGATCGGCTCGGCGAGCACGATCTCCTTGGGCACGGTGACGACCGTGGCCTTGGCGAACGAGGAGAAGGCCTGGGCGGCGACGCGGTCGACGGGGACGCCGGCCTTGCCGATCCGCTCGTCGCCGCGCTCGACGGACTCGACCGTGACGCCCTCGGGGGCGTCGATCTGGGCCTTCATGGTGCCGTTGGCGACCGCGGTGCCGTCGTGCAGGCCCTTGAGGCGGGCGAGCGGGGTGAACCGCCACTCCTCCTCGCGGCCGTTCGGCACGGGGAAGTCGGCCACGTCGAAGGACGGGGGCGCGCTCATCCGGGTGGCGACGGTGGACTCGGCGGCCACCGCGATCGCGCCGGCGGTGGTGGAGCCCGCCGGGATGTTCTGAGGCTCAGCCATGGCTGTCGTCTTGCTCTCTTCCTACGTCAAAGAATGTGCTGCGGTCGGGACGGCGGCGGTCAGCCCACCGACCCCTCCATCTGCAGCTCGATCAGCCGATTGAGCTCCAGCGCGTACTCCATGGGCAGCTCCTTGGCGATCGGCTCGACGAAGCCGCGCACGATCATGGCCATGGCCTCGAACTCCGTCAGACCGCGGGCCATCAGGTAGAAGAGCTGGTCGTCGGAGACCTTGGAGACGGTCGCCTCGTGGCCCATCGTCACGTCGTCCTCGCGGACGTCCACGTAGGGGTACGTGTCCGAGCGGGAGATGGTGTCGACGAGCAGGGCGTCGCAGAGCACGTTGGACTTGGAGCCGTGCGCACCCTCGCCGATCTCGACGAGACCGCGGTAGGAGGTCCGGCCGCCGCCGCGCGCCACCGACTTGGAGACGATGTTCGAGGAGGTGTTCGGCGCCATGTGGACCATCTTGGAGCCGGCGTCCTGGTGCTGGCCCTCGCCCGCGAAGGCGATCGACAGGGTCTCGCCCTTGGCGTGCTCGCCCATCAGGTAGACGGCCGGGTACTTCATGGTGACCTTGGAACCGATGTTGCCGTCGATCCACTCCATGGTCGCGCCCTCGTACGCCACGGCGCGCTTGGTGACCAGGTTGTAGACGTTGTTCGACCAGTTCTGGATCGTCGTGTAGCGGCAGCGGCCGCCCTTCTTCACGATGATCTCGACGACGGCGCTGTGCAGCGAGTCCGAGGAGTAGATCGGGGCGGTGCAACCCTCGACGTAGTGGACGTAGGCGTCCTCGTCGACGATGATCAGCGTCCGCTCGAACTGGCCCATGTTCTCCGTGTTGATGCGGAAGTAGGCCTGGAGCGGGATGTCCACGTGGACACCCTTGGGGACGTAGATGAACGAGCCGCCGGACCACACGGAGGTGTTCAGCGAGGCGAACTTGTTGTCGCCGACCGGGATGACCGTGCCGAAGTACTCCTGGAAGAGCTCCGGGTGCTCCTTGAGCGCGGTGTCCGTGTCGAGGAAGATGACGCCCTGCTCCTCCAGGTCCTCGCGGATCTGGTGGTAGACGACCTCGGACTCGTACTGGGCGGCGACACCGGCGACGAGGCGCTGCTTCTCCGCCTCCGGGATGCCGAGCTTGTCGTACGTGTTCTTGATGTCCTCGGGCAGGTCCTCCCAGGAAGCGGCCTGCTTCTCGGTGGAGCGCACGAAGTACTTGATGTTGTCGAAGTCGATGCCCGAGAGGTCGGAACCCCAGTTCGGCATGGGCTTGCGGTCGAACAGCTTGAGGCCCTTGAGGCGGAGGTTCAGCATCCACTCCGGCTCGGACTTCTTCGCCGAGATGTCGCGGACGACCTCCTCGGACAGACCCCGCTTGGCGGCGGCGCCGGCCGCGTCGGAGTCGGCCCAGCCGTATTCGTAGGTGCCCAGGCCATCGAGCTCAGGGTGAGCAGTCTCCGTGGTCATGCGGGGTTCCTCCCGGCCGTACTTGCAGATACTGATGTGTCGGTCTGTGTGGCGCTCGCGCTGCGCGGAATGAACGTCGTGCACACTCCGTCGCCGTGGGCGATCGTCGCGAGGCGCTGCACATGCGTCCCGAGCAGGCGGGAGAAGACCTCGGTCTCCGCCTCGCAGAGCTGCGGGAACTGCTCGGCTACATGGGCGACCGGGCAGTGGTGCTGGCAGAGCTGTTCACCGCTGTGCGGACCGGGAGCGCTCTTGGCCGTAGCAGCGTACCCGTCTGCGGTCAATGCCCTCGCAAGGGCCTCCGCACGGCCTTCCGGGGCCACCGCCTCGACGGCTTCCCGGTAGGCCTGCGCCTGCGTTTCCATCCGCGCCCGGGCGAAAGCGGCGACGGCCGCCTCGCCCTGCTTCCCGCCACCGACGGACTGCGCGATCCAGCGCAGGGCGTCCGCGGCGAGCGTGTCGTAGGACTGGTCGAAGGCGTCGCGCCCGCAGTCGGTGAGGGCGAAGACCTTGGCGGGCCGCCCCCGGGTCCGAGCGCCGTACACGCGCTGCTCACGGGCTTCGACCACGTCGTCGGCGACGAGGGTGTCAAGGTGGCGGCGGACGGCGGCCTGGGTGAGGCCGAGGCGCTGGGCGAGGTCGGCGACGGTGGACGGGCCGTGGTCCAGGATGGACCGCGCCACCCGGTTGCGGGTGGACCGCTCCCCGGTCGCGAGCTCCCCCTGGGGGGCCTCGTTCTGCCGTTCGCCGTTTTTCACAACGCCATTGTTGCGTAATTAACCGAGCGCGGACAAGCCGTGATGGAGGCCACCCCTGGTGGCCTCCATCACTAAGGGTCACCTAATTTATCCACGGAGAGTAATTCGGAGGGGAACACTCCGGGTTCTCCGCAGGCGCCTCCGTTGAACGAGTGCACCGCTCCCACCAGCAATTCCCCGCCCACGACGGTGCCGGGACCGAGAACATCGGATTCCGGAAAAGATCACTGAACGACGCTGGGCCATCCAGGATCGCCGCGATGAAAAACAGCCGTGTTCGCACCGCGGTGTTTCCGACGGCCACGTAACGGCCACGGCCGTAGAGGGCGAATATGGGGCGCCGGAGGTCACGCGCGAGCGGGCCCGTCACCCCTGACCCCGGGCCCCGGGACCCCTCCCCCGGCTCCGTAGACTCACCCCCCATGAGCAACGACCCCGCCGTGGAGATCCGCGGACTGGTGAAAAGGTACGGCGCCAAGCGCGCGGTGGACGGCCTGGACCTCACCGTCCCCAGGGCCTCGGTCACCGCCGTGCTCGGACCCAACGGCGCGGGCAAGACGACCACGGTGGAAACCTGCGAGGGCTACCGCCGCCCCGACGCCGGAACCGTCCGCGTCCTCGGCTTCGACCCCGTCGCCCAGGCCGGGGCGCTGCGCCCGCGGATCGGCGTGATGCTCCAGTCCGGAGGCGTCTACTCCGGAGCCCGGGCCGTCGAGATGCTCCAGCACATGGCCAAGCTCTACGCCCACCCGCTCGAGGTCGGCCCCCTGGTCGAACGCCTCGGCCTCGGCGGCTGCGGCCGCACCGCCTACCGCCGGCTCTCCGGCGGCCAGCAGCAGCGCCTCGCCCTCGCCATGGCCGTGGTGGGCCGCCCCGAGCTGGTCTTCCTCGACGAGCCCACCGCCGGCCTGGACCCGCAGGCCCGCCGCGCGACCTGGGACCTCGTACGGGAACTGCGCGCCGACGGGGTCACCGTGGTCCTCACCACCCACCACATGGACGAGGCCGAGCAGCTCGCGGACGAGGTCGCCATCGTGGACGCGGGGCGGGTCATCGCCCACGGCAGCCCCGACCTGCTGTGCCGGGGCGGCGCCGAGAACACCCTGCGCTTCACCGGCCGCCCCTCCCTCGACCTCGCCTCCCTGCTGAAGGCGCTGCCCGACGGCACCCGGGCCGCCGAGCTCACCCCCGGCGTCTACCGGGTCACCGGCGACGTCCACCCGCAGCTGCTCGCCACCGTCGCCTCCTGGTGCGCGCAGCACGGCGTCATGCCGGACAGCCTCTCCGTGGAGCGGCACACCCTGGAGGACGTCTTCCTGGAGCTGACCGGTAAGGAGCTGCGCGGATGAGCGCCGGCACGTTCACCCCCCGCCCGGGCGCGGCGCCCGTCTCCCGCATGATCCTCGCGCAGACCGCGCTGGAGACCCGGATGCTGCTGCGCAACGGGGAGCAGCTGCTGCTGACCGTGATCATCCCGGCGCTGCTGCTGACCCTCTTCTCCACCGTGGACATCGTCGAGACGGGCTCCGAGAAGTCCGTGGACTTCCTCGCCCCCGGCATCCTGGCCCTCGCCGTCCTGTCCACCGCCTTCACCGGCCAGGCCATCGCCACCGGCTTCGACCGCCGCTACGGGGTCCTCAAGCGGCTCGGCGCCTCCCCCCTCCCGCGCTGGGCCCTGATGGCCGCCAAGACCCTGTCCGTGCTGGTCACCGAGGTGCTCCAGATCGCCCTGCTGACGGCGATCGCCTTCGCGCTGGGCTGGTCCCCGCACGGGAACCCGCTGTCGGCGGCCGCGCTGATCCTGCTCGGCACCGCCGCGTTCTCCGGGCTCGGCCTGCTGATGGCCGGCACCCTCAAGGCCGAGATGACCCTGGCCGCCGCCAACCTGGTGTTCCTGCTGCTGCTGGTCGGCGGCGGGGTGATCGTGCCGCTGGACAAGTTCCCGGACGCCGTCCAGTCGGTCCTGGGCCTGCTCCCCATCGCGGCCCTGTCCGACGGCCTGCGCGAGGTGCTCCAGCACGGAGGCGCGCTCCCGTGGGGCGACGCGGCCGTGCTGGCGGCCTGGGCCGTCGCGGGCCTGGGGGCCGCCGCACGGTGGTTCCGCTGGGAGTGAATCCCTTCCCCTCCCGACGGCGTTCCCGGGAGGATGGACGCCTCCACACATGAAGCCGGGGGGCGGACATGGTGCAGCGGGAGGCCGTTCTACGGCTGGACGAGCAGTGGGCGCGGGTGCGGTCGGGGGCGGCGCACCTGGAGCCCCGGGAGCGCGAGCGGCTTCTCGAGGAGCTGATCGGAGCCCTGCGCACCCACCCGGACGACCCCGAGTGCGCCGCCCTGCTGGGCCTGCGCCTCTCCGACCGGGCCACGCTGCGCTTCGCCGAAGGGGACCGCGCCCGCGCCCTCGCGCTGATCGAGGAGGGGCTGCGCAGCTCCGAGCGCGCGGCGCCGTACGCGCCCGAGTTCGCCCGCTGGTACGCCCGCGGGCTGATCAACCACGGGGTGTGGCTGGCCTGGCCGCTGAGCGACGCGAACCGGCTGCCGAGGCATCCGCTGGGCCCGGCCGCCGAGGAGGGGCCCACCGCCATGGAGCGGGCGGCCGGGGAGCGGGCCCGTGACCTGACCCGGGCGGCGGTCGGGGTCTGGGCGGGCCTGGACCAGCGGGACCCGGTCAACCGCCGCGGCCTGGCCCAGGCGAAGGTGTTCCTCGGGGACCGGCTCGCGGAGCTCGGGACCGCCGAGGATGCGGTGGCCTGGGCGGTGGACGCCGAGTCGGATTTCCGGCAGCTGCTGCTCGCGGACCACGGCTCGGAGGAGTCCGCACAGGCCGAGGAGGCCCTGGACCACATCGGCCACCAGCTGGAACTGCGCCTGCGGTTCCTGTCCTTCGACTCCCTGGCGGGCCTGCGCGCACAGGGCCTGCTGCCCGAACGGCTGCTGCCCCAAGCCGTGGTGGCCGCCCGCGTGCAGGGCGCGCCGGAGGCCGGGATCGCGGCCCGGCTGGGCCTGGAGGCCGACCAGGTGCGCACGATGCTGGAGGTCACGCCCTGGCGCGCGGTGTGGCGCGTCGAGGTGCGGGGTCCTGACGGACTGTGGAACGTACTCGCCCATCCCTGGCACAGCGCAACAGAAGCGAGGAACAGGACAGCAGCGGACATAGGGGCTGAATTGGTACGGGGGTTCGAGGCCTCGGCGGACCACCCCGGCCCCGGCGTCCCCTGGCGCATCCACGTGTGGTGGCACGAGGAGGGGGATCCGGCGGGCGCCCGGTTCCGGCTGGCCGCCGGCCTCGACGCACCACCCGCCACCCCCTCGTGAAACTTTGCACAAGGCTCCGCCTACGATAGGGGCCGTGTTGAACCCATTCGCCTTCATCGCCAGTCGCTGGACTCCGTCACCCCGGATCGTCCGGCGCGCCGCGCTCGCCGCGCTCGTCATGAGCGTGGCCATCGTCGTCACCGGCGGCGCTGTGCGGCTCACCGGCTCCGGACTCGGCTGCGACACCTGGCCCAAGTGCACGGACGACAGTCTGATCGCGACCCAGGCGCAGGGCTTCCACGGCGCCATCGAGTTCGGCAACCGGATGCTGACGTACGTGCTCTCCGGGGCCGTCGGCTGGTACATCCTCGCGGCCCGCTCGGCCAAGCCCTGGCGGCGTTCGCTGACCCGGCTCGGCTGGACCCAGT
Source organism: Streptomyces subrutilus (assembly GCF_001746425.1). GTDB lineage: Bacteria > Actinomycetota > Actinomycetes > Streptomycetales > Streptomycetaceae > Streptomyces > Streptomyces subrutilus_A. The sequence goes on from NZ_MEHK01000001.1 coordinate 2,018,258, forward strand.
TCGTCATCGTGCTGGCCAACGCCGTACTCGGCGGGATCACCGTCATGACGGGCCTCAACCCGTACAGCGTGGCCGGGCACTTCCTGCTCGCCACCTCGCTGATCGCGGTCACCACCATCAGCGTGCAGCGCGTCGCCGAGGGCGACACCACCCCGCGCCCCCGCGTGCCCGGCCCGGTCCGCAAGCTGTCGTGGGCCCTGATCGCGACGACCCTCGTGCTGATCGCGGCGGGCACCGTCGTCACCGGTTCCGGCCCGCACGCGGGCGACAGCAGCGAGATCCGGCGCATGCCCTTCGACTGGGCGGCCACCGCCCACGTGCACGCGATCGCCGCCTGGGTGGTGTGCGCGCTGGCCGTGGCGATGTGGCTGGTGCTGCGCGTGGTCGACGCCCCCGCCGACACCCGGGCGCGCGCCCGCGACCTGCTGATCGTGCTCCTGGCGCAGGGCGGCATCGGCTACGTGCAGTTCTTCACCGAGCTGCCCGAGGTGCTCGTCGCCGCCCACATGCTCGGCTCCTGCCTGGTGTGGATCGCGGTGCTCCGGGTCGCGCTGAGCCTGCGCGAGCGGCCGGCGGCGGCGCAGGCGGGGATCCCGGCCCAGGGCGACCCGCAGCTCTCCTCCGTCTGACCGGGGGGATTCACCCCCGCTCGTCCAGCCGGTAGACGCGGCGGGCATTGCCCGCCGCGACCATCGCGGCCACCCGGCCCGCGTCCTGCCAGGACCAGGCCCCGTCGGCCACCCAGCCGCCCAGCACCCGGCCCAGCGCCTCCCGGAAGACGAGGGCGCCGACCGCGTGCAGCTCGGGCAGCCGCCGCCCGCCGCTGGAGAACAGCAGCTTGCCGAACGGCGCCAGCTCCAGCAGTTCGGCCAGGACCGCCGCGGCCCGCGCCCCGGTCTGCCCGAGGGCCGCGCCGGCGTCCGCGTAGACGTGCGGGAAGGCCGCGGCCAGGTGCGCCGTCTGCCGGTGGTACGGATATCCGCCGAGCAGCACCAGCCGGGTGCCCAGACCCGCGGTGGCCCGTACGAACCCGGCCAGCGGCGCCGGGTCCTCCGCTCCGGTGTGCAGCTGCAGCGGCAGCCCGGAGGCGACCGCGCTCCACACCAGGTGCCGCAGCAGTACGGGGTCGCGCACGGTCCCGCCCCTGGCCCGCCGCTCCAACCACCGCCCGGCGGCCCCGCGCACCTCGCCCGGATCGGGCGGCTGCGGCGCGTGGGCCAGGACGGACGGGTGCCCGGCGGCCGCGCCGCAGGTGAAGGCCACGGCCCCGGTGGCGGCGTGGTGCACGGCCCCGGCGAGATTGGCGAGGAAGGCGGCCACGGTCCCGGAGGTGTCGGCGACCTGCTCGGCCAGCGGCTCCAGCCGGACCGTCTCGAAGGCCTCGGCGTCCCCCGCGAGGGCCAGCTCCTTGGCGCCGGTCACGTCCCCGGCCGCGCCGGTGTCGACCACGTACGCGGCGACTCCGGAGCCCCGCAGCAGCAGCCGCGCGGACTCGGCCGCGCCCAGCTCGCGCCGGCGGGCCAGATAGCGGACGGGGGCGGCGTACGGCTCCAGCCCGAGCAGCGGCGGACACCAGCGGCGCACCGCGAAGCCGGTCTGCGTGTCGAAGAAGGTGGTGCCCGCGGCGGGCGGGCCGGCCGAGCGGATCAGCTGGGCCTCGAAGGTGCCCAGGCCCAGCTCCGTACGGAGAGCTCCGTGGCAGTACTGGTCCACCAGGGGCGGCGTTTCGATCATCCGGGCATCCCGTTGCGGACGTGAGGAAGGGGCTTCCACACGTCCTAACGGGTGAGCGGGGTGTGAGGTGTTGCTCGCGCTGTTGACCGAGCGGCCACCTGGCGGCCCCCGGACGAGGTCGGGGGGAGTCAGGCCGCCGGGTTCGCGGGCCCGCCGAGCTGGATTCCGGCCATCCGCGTCCACTCGTAGGGGCCCGTGCGCACGCGCGCCGCGAACTCCCCGTCGAACTCCTCGTGGAGGGTCAGTCCGGCCTTCTCGACGGCCAGCTGCGCCACCGGGTAGGCCGGGGCCACCAGGTCGCCCCACTCGCCGTCCTTGCCGACGAGCACGATCCGGGTGCCGGCCTGGCCGATGTGGGCGAGGTGGCCCTCGGCGCCGCCGTGCTGCCTGGCGAACGCGCCGATCTGCTTGGCGAGCCTGGCCGCCGTACGGTCCTGCTTCTTGTCCGCGGTCGCTGCGGTGGTGTCTGCGGTGTCTGCCATGGACGGCATGCTACCGGTGGGTAATCAGCGGAGGAAGGGATCCACGGCCACCGCCACGAACAGCAGCGACACATAGGTGATCGACCAGTGGAACAGGCGCATCTCCTTGAGCTTCGCGCCCGTCATCCCGGCCTTGGCCCGCGCGTGCAGCGCGTGCGCCTCCCACAGCCACCAGCCGCCCGAGACCAGCGCGACCGCCGTGTAGAACCACCCGGTGTACCCCAGCGGGGTGAGCAGGAGCGAGACCGCCACCATCACCCAGCTGTAGAGGACGATCTGACGGGCGACGGCCCTGTTGCCCGCCACGACGGGGAGCATCGGCACGCCGACACGCGCGTAGTCGTCCTTCACCTTCATCGACAGCGGCCAGTAGTGCGGCGGCGTCCAGAAGAAGATGACCAGGAAGAGGATGACCGCGGCCCAGGAGACCTCGTTCTTGACGGCGGACCAGCCGATGAGCACCGGCATGCAGCCCGCGATGCCGCCCCAGACGATGTTCTGGGCGGTGCGCCGCTTCAGCAGCATCGTGTAGACCACGACGTAGAAGAGGAGCGCGCCGAGCGCGAGGGCGGCCGACAGCCAGTTGACCAGCAGGCCGAAGAAGAGGGTGGAGACCACTGCCAGGGTGATGCCGAAGACCAGGCACTCGCGCGGGCTGACCATGCCGGTCACCAGCGGGCGCTGGGAGGTCCGGTCCATCAGCGCGTCGATGTCGCGGTCGATGTACATGTTCAGCGCGTTGGCGCCGCCCGCGGACAGGTAGCCGCCGAAGCAGGTCGCGAGGACCAGCCACAGCGAGGGCACGCCCTGCTCCGCGAGGAACATGACCGGCACTGTGGTGATCAGCAGAAGTTCGATGATCCGCGGCTTGGTCAATGCCACGAAAGCCATGGCCCGGGCCCCGAACGGCCGGTGACCGGTGCTCGTCGCGAGCACCCCCGCTGGACGGGATTCGACGGCCGTCACGCACACCCCTGAGAGAGAAACCAGCAAGCACCACAAGGGCTTGCACGTACCACGCCACTGTAGACGTTGGTCATACGTCGCCCTGCGCGGGGGTCGCGTCGTGTTGGTCCGAACGGAGCTGACGTCCCGGTGACGGCACGGTGACGGTGTGCGGACACTCGAATAGCTGCACGCCGTTGCGGGGGTAGGCTCGGAATCGCGCCGGTGCGACCGTCCGTCACCGGGAACAGACATGTGGAGAGGAGCCCTGACCCACGGTGAGCACCAAGCCGACCACCACAGAGCTCGAGTGGACCGAACTGGACCAGCGGGCCGTCGACACCGCCCGCGTTCTGGCCGCTGACGCGGTCCAGAAGGTCGGAAACGGCCACCCCGGTACGGCGATGAGCCTGGCCCCCGCCGCGTACACCCTCTTCCAGAAGGTGATGCGGCACGACCCGGCGGACCCCGAGTGGGTGGGCCGCGACCGCTTCGTGCTCTCCGCGGGGCACTCGTCCCTCACCCTGTACACGCAGCTGTACCTGGGCGGTTTCGGGCTGGAGCTGGACGACCTCAAGGCCTTCCGCACCTGGGGCTCCAAGACCCCGGGCCACCCGGAGTACGGCCACACGGCCGGCGTCGAGACCACCACCGGCCCGCTCGGCCAGGGCATCGCGAACGCGGTGGGCATGGCCATGGCCTCCCGCTACGAGCGCGGCCTGTTCGACCCGGAGGCCCCGCAGGGCACCTCCCCGTTCGACCACATGATCTACGCCATCGCGGGCGACGGCTGCCTCCAGGAGGGCATCTCCCACGAGGCGTCCGCGCTGGCGGGCCACCAGAAGCTCGGCAACCTGGTGCTGCTGTGGGACGACAACCACATCTCCATCGAGGGCGACACCGAGACGGCCGTCTCCGAGGACACCCTGCGGCGCTACGAGGCGTACGGCTGGCACGTCCAGCGCGTCGAGCAGCAGGAGAACGGCGACCTCGACCCGAAGGCCCTGTACGCGGCGCTCCAGGCCGCCAAGGCCGAGACCGGCAGGCCGTCCTTCATCGCGGCCCGCTCGATCATCGCCTGGCCCGCCCCGCACGCCCAGAACACCGAGGCCGCGCACGGCTCGGCGCTCGGCGACGACGAGGTCGCGGCCACCAAGCGCGTCCTCGGCTTCGACCCGGAGCAGACCTTCGAGGTCTCCGACGAGGTCATCGCGCACACCCGCAAGGCGCTGGACCGCGGCCGCGAGGCGAAGGCCGCGTGGGAGAAGGACTTCTCCGCATGGCGCACCGCCAACCCGGAGCGCGCCGCCGAGTTCGACCGCATCCAGGCCAACGAGCTGCCCGCGGGCTGGGAGGACGAGCTCCCCTCCTTCGAGACCGGCAAGGGCGTCGCCACCCGCGCCGCCTCCGGCAAGGTGCTGCAGGCCCTCGGCGCGGTCATCCCCGAGCTGTGGGGCGGCTCGGCCGACCTCGCCGGCTCCAACAACACCACCATCGACAAGGACTCCTCGTTCCTGCCGGTGGGCAACCCGCTGCCGGAGGCCGACCCCTACGGCCGCACCATCCACTTCGGCATCCGCGAGCACGCCATGGCAGCGGCCATGAACGGCATCGCCCTGCACGGCCACACCCGCATCTACGGCGGCACCTTCCTGGTGTTCTCCGACTACATGCGCAACGCCGTCCGCCTGTCCGCGCTGATGCACGTGCCGGTCACCTACGTGTGGACGCACGACTCCATCGGCCTCGGCGAGGACGGCCCGACCCACCAGCCGGTCGAGCACCTTGCCTCGCTGCGTGCCATCCCGGGCCTGAACCTGGTCCGCCCGGCCGACGCGAACGAGACCGCCATCGCCTGGCGCGAGATCCTGCGCCGCCACACCAAGGTGTTCGGCAAGGGCGCCCCGCACGGTCTGGCGCTCACCCGCCAGGGCGTGCCGACGTACGAGCGCAACGAGGACGCCGCCAAGGGCGGTTACGTGATGTTCGAGGCGGAAGGCGGCGAGCCGCAGGTCGTCCTCATCGGCACCGGCTCCGAAGTGCACCTGGCCGTCGAGGCCCGCGAGCAGCTCCAGTCCGAGGGCATCGCGACGCGTGTCGTCTCGATGCCGTCCGTCGAGTGGTTCGAGGAGCAGGACCAGGCGTACAAGGACAGCGTCCTGCCGCCCTCCGTCAAGGCGCGCGTCGCGGTCGAGGCGGGCATCGGCCTGACCTGGCACCGCTACGTCGGCGACGCGGGCCGGATCGTGTCCCTGGAGCACTTCGGTGCCTCGGCCGACGCGAAGGTGCTGTTCCGCGAGTTCGGCTTCACCCCCGAGCGCGTCGCGGCCGCCGCCCACGAGTCCCTCGCCGCCGCCGCGCGCTGACGCCGGTACAAGACCAGTAGGAGATGCAATTCCCATGACAGACGCACTCAAGCGCCTCTCCGACGAAGGCGTGGCGATCTGGCTGGACGACCTGTCCCGCAAGCGCATCACGTCCGGCAACCTGGCCGAGCTCATCGACCAGTCGCACGTGGTCGGTGTCACCACCAACCCGGCGATCTTCCAGAAGGCCATCAGCGGCGGCGAGGGCTACGAGCAGCAGCTCACCGACCTCGCCACCCGCAAGGTGACCGTGGAGGAGGCCCTGCGCATGATCACCACGGCGGACGTCCGCGACGCCGCCGACATCCTGCGCCCGGTCTACGACCGCACGGACGGCCAGGACGGCCGCGTGTCGATCGAGGTCGACCCCCGGCTGGCCCACAACACCCCGGCGACGGTCGCCGAGGCCAAGCAGCTGGCCTGGCTGGTGGACCGCCCGAACACGCTCATCAAGATCCCGGCGACCAAGGCCGGCCTGCCGGCGATCACCGAGGTCATCGGCAGGGGCATCAGCGTCAACGTCACGCTGATCTTCTCGCTGGAGCGCTACCGCGAGGTCATGGACGCGTACCTGGCGGGTCTGGAGAAGGCCAAGGCCTCCGGCCTGGACCTCTCCCTGATCCACTCGGTCGCCTCCTTCTTCGTGTCCCGCGTGGACAGCGAGATCGACAAGCGCCTGGACGCCGTCGGCACGGACGAGGCCAAGGCCCTGAAGGGCAAGGCGGCGCTCGCCAACGCCCGGCTGGCCTACCAGGCCTACGAGGAGGTCTTCTCCTCGGACCGCTGGACCGCCCTGGAGCGCGTCGGCGCCAACAAGCAGCGTCCGCTGTGGGCCTCGACGGGCGTCAAGGACCCGGCGTACAAGGACACCCTGTACGTGGACGACCTGGTCGCCCCGAACACGGTGAACACCATGCCGGAGGCCACCCTGGAGGCCGCCGCCGACCACGGCCGGATCACCGGCGACACCGTCCGCGGCAGCTACGAGCAAGCGCGTGCCGAGCTCGACGCGGTCGCGAAGCAGGGCATTTCGTACGACGATGTGGTGCAGCTGCTCGAGGACGAGGGCGTCGAGAAGTTCGAGGCGTCCTGGAACGACCTGCTGAAGTCGACCGAGGCGGAGCTCCAGCGCCTCGCCCCCACGGAGGCCTGAACACCTTGACTGTGAACGGAGCGAACCCGCTTCGTGACGCACAGGACCGGCGGCTCCCGCGCATCGCGGGGCCGTCCGGCCTGGTCATTTTCGGCGTTACGGGTGACCTGTCGCGCAAGAAGCTGATGCCTGCCGTCTACGACCTCGCCAATCGCGGCCTGCTCCCGCCGGGCTTCTCCCTCATCGGGTTCGCCCGCAGGGAGTGGGAGCACGAGGACTTCGCCCAGGAGGTGTACGAAGCCGTCAAGGAGCACTCGCGCACCCCCTTCCGGGAAGAGGTCTGGGCGCAGTTGGTGCAGGGCTGCCGCTTCGTCCAGGGCGACTTCGACGACGACGCCGCCTTCGAGACGCTGAAGGCGACGATCGACGAGCTCGACAAGGCGCAGGGCACGGGAGGCAATTTCGCCTTCTACCTGTCCGTGCCGCCGAAGTTCTTCCCCAAGGTGGTCCAGCAGCTCAAGGACCACGGTCTGGCGCAGAAGGAGGGCTCCTGGCGGCGTGCCGTCATCGAGAAGCCCTTCGGCCACGACCTGAAGAGCGCCGAGGAGCTCAACAAGGTCGTCCACGAGGTCTTCCCCCGTGACGAGGTCTTCCGGATCGACCACTACCTCGGCAAGGAGACCGTCCAGAACATCCTGGCGCTCCGCTTCGCCAACACGATGTTCGAGCCGATCTGGAACCGGTCGTACGTCGACCACGTGCAGATCACCATGGCCGAGGACATCGGCATCGGCGGCCGGGCCGGCTACTACGACGGCATCGGCGCGGCGCGCGACGTCATCCAGAACCACCTGCTCCAGCTGCTCGCGCTGACGGCGATGGAGGAGCCCGGCTCCTTCCACCCCAAGGCGCTGGTGGCGGAGAAGCTCAAGGTCCTCACGGCCGTGGAGCTCCCCGAGGACCTGGGCAAGCACACCGTGCGCGGCCAGTACTCGGCGGCGTGGCAGGGCGGCGAGAAGGTCGTCGGGTACCTCGAAGAGGACGGCATCGACCCCAAGTCGAAGACCGACACCTACGCGGCCGTCCGTCTGGAGATCAACAACCGCCGCTGGGCGGGCGTCCCGTTCTACCTGCGGACGGGCAAGCGCCTGGGCCGCCGGGTGACCGAGATCGCGGTGGTCTTCAAGCGGGCCCCGTACCTGCCGTTCGAGTCGGGCGCGACCGAGGAGCTGGGGCAGAACGCCCTGGTCATCCGGGTCCAGCCGGACGAGGGCGTCACGGTCCGCTTCGGCTCCAAGGTTCCGGGCACCTCCATGGAGGTCCGGGACGTCACGATGGACTTCGCGTACGGCGAGTCCTTCACGGAGTCGAGCCCCGAGGCGTACGAGCGGCTCATCCTCGACGTCCTGCTGGGCGACGCGAACCTCTTCCCGCGCCACCAGGAGGTCGAACTGTCCTGGAACATCCTCGACCCGATCGAGGAGTACTGGGACAAGCACGGCAAGCCCGCGCAGTACCCGGCGGGCACCTGGGGGCCGGTCGAGGCGGACGAGATGCTCGCACGAGACGGACGGAGCTGGCGCCGGCCATGAAGATCGACCTCACGGAGACCAACTCCAGCAAGATCAATGCCGCACTGGTCAAGGCACGCCGGGACATCGGCACGCCGGCCATCGGCATGGTCCTCACGCTGGTGATCGTGACCGACGAGGAGAACGCGTACGACGCGCTCAAGTCGGCGAACGACGCGTCCCACGAGCACCCCTCGCGGATCGTCGTCGTCATCAAGCGGGTCAGCCGCTCGCCGCGCAGCCGCCAGGGCGCCCGACTCGACGCGGAGATCCGCGTCGGCGCGGACTCCGGCACCGGTGAGACGGTCGTGCTCCGCCTGCACGGCGAGCTGGTCGACCACGCCCAGTCGGTGGTTCTCCCCCTGCTGCTGCCGGACGCCCCCGTGGTCGTCTGGTGGCCGGACGGCGCTCCCGCGGATCTCGCGGGCGACCCGCTCGGTGCGCTGGGACAGCGCCGGATCACGGACACGTACTCCTGCGAGGACCCGATCGGGGCGCTCGGCGCCCGGGCCGCGGCCTACTCGCCCGGGGACACGGACCTCTCGTGGACCCGGGTCACCCCGTGGCGCTCGATGCTGGCGGCCGCACTGGACCAGCAGGTCCTGTCGGTCGCCTCGGCGACCGTCGAGGGCGAGTCGGACAACCCGAGCTGCGAGCTGCTGGCCATGTGGCTGGCCGACCGGCTCCAGGTCCCCGTACGGCGCATGCCGTCGGGGGGTCCGGGCCTGACGGCCGTACGTCTGGAGACCAAGGACGGCGCGATCGTCCTGGACCGGGCGGACGGGGCGCTGGCCACGCTGTGCATGCCGGGGCAGCCCGACCGTTCGGTGGCGCTCAAGCGCCGCGACACGGCCGAACTCCTGGCGGAGGAGCTGCGCCGGCTGGACCCGGACAACACGTACGAGGCCTCGCTGAAGTTCGGCGTGGCGAAGCTGGACTCGTCGGCTCCCCCGGCCGAGGCCCCGGCGGCCGAGGCCGAAGCCCCGGCCAAGCCCGAGGCCCCCGCCAAGGCGGAACCGAAGCGGACGGCCAAGCCGACGAAGAAGGCCGCGGCCAAGTAACGGGCCCCGCGGGGCTCTCCCCCACCCCGCCCCTTCCCGAAACCGGGGCTCCGCCCCGGCCCCCGCGCCTCAATCGCCGGCGAGGCTGGATCTTTCAGCCCGTCCGGCGTTCGAGGACCGGGGTCCGGGGCGGAGCCCCGTTTCGCGCAGCGGCCACCCCCACCCCACCCGCACGACCGACAAGGCGGCAGCACATGGGTATGACGACTCCCCAGGTCGTCGTCCACCGGGACAAGGAGCTGATGGCCCAGGCCACGGCGGCCCGGCTCATCACGAAGATCGTGGACGCGCAGGCGGCCCGCGGCACGGCCTCGGTGGTCCTCACCGGCGGCCGCAACGGCAACGGCCTCCTGGCGGCGCTGGCCGCCGCCCCGGCCAAGGACGCGGTCGACTGGTCCCGCCTCGACCTGTGGTGGGGCGACGAGCGCTACGTCCCCGCCGACGACCCCGAGCGCAACCACACCCAGGCCCGCGAGGCCCTGCTGGACTCCGTGCCGGTGGACCCCGCCCGCGTGCACGTCATGCCCGCCTCGGACGGCCCGTACGGCGCCGACGTGGACGCGGCGGCCGCCTCGTACGCCGCCGAGCTGGCCGCGGCGGCCGGCCCGGAGGACCACGGCCCGGTCCCCACCTTCGACGTGCTCATGCTCGGCGTCGGCCCGGACACCCACGTGGCCTCGCTCTTCCCGGAGCACCCGGCGACCCGCGAGACCGAGCGCACGGTGGTCGGGGTGCACGGCGCCCCGAAGCCCCCGCCCACCCGGATCTCCCTCACGCTCCCGGCGATCCGCGCGGCCCGCGAGGTCTGGCTGCTGGCGGCGGGCGAGGACAAGGCCGGTGCCGTGTCCATCGCACTGGGCGGCGCCGGCGAGGTCCAGGCCCCGGCGGCGGCCGCCCACGGCCGTTCCCGCACCCTGTGGCTGCTGGACCGCGCGGCCGCCGCGCACCTGCCGTCCGGGATGTACCCGCCCGCCTCCTGAACGGGCGGGGGGCACACCCCGTCCTGCGTCAGCCGCGCCCGCGCAGCTCGCGGTAGGCGGCCACCAGTGCCTTCGTGGAGGCGTCCAGCCCCGGCACGTCCGCGCCCTCGGTGAGGGCCGGCTCGACCCGCTTCGCGAGGACCTTGCCGAGCTCCACGCCCCACTGGTCGAAGGAGTCGATGTTCCACACCGCGCCCTGTACGAACACCTTGTGCTCGTACAGGGCGATCAGCTGTCCGAGCACCGCCGGGGTCAGCTCGGGCGCCAGGATGGTGGTCGTCGGGTGGTTGCCCTGGAACGTCTTGTGCGGGACCAGCGATGCGGGAGCGCCCTCCGCCCGCACCTCCTGCGCCGTCTTGCCGAAGGCCAGCGCCTGGGTCTGCGCGAAGAAGTTCGCCATCAGCAGGTCGTGCTGGGCCGCGAAGGAGGGCTCCAGCTCCGCCACCGGGCGCGCGAAGCCGATGAAGTCCGCGGGGATCAGCTTCGTGCCCTGGTGGATGAGCTGATAGTAGGCGTGCTGCCCGTTGGTGCCGGGCGTGCCCCACACCACCGGGCCGGTCTGCCACTCCACCGGATTGCCCTCGCGGTCCACCGACTTGCCGTTGGACTCCATGTCCAGCTGCTGCAAGTAGGCGGTGAACCGGGAGAGGTAGTGGCTGTACGGGAGCACCGCGTGCGCCTGCGCGTCGAAGAACCCCCCGTACCAGACGCCCAACAGCCCCAGCAGCAGCGGGGCGTTCTCCTCCGGCGGCGCGGTGCGGAAGTGCCGGTCCATGGCGTGGAAGCCGCCGAGCATCTCCCGGAAGGCGTCCGGGCCGATCGCGATCATCAGCGAGAGGCCGATGGCCGAGTCGAAGGAGTAGCGGCCGCCGACCCAGTCCCAGAACTCGAACATGTTGGCCGGATCGATGCCGAACTCCGTGACCTTCTCGGCGTTGGTCGACAGCGCCACGAAGTGCCGTGCGACGGCCGCCTGGTCGCCGCCCAGCCCCGCCAGCAGCCACTCGCGCGCCGAAGTGGCGTTGGTGATGGTCTCGATGGTGGTGAAGGTCTTGGAGGCGATGATGAACAGCGTCTCGGCCGGGTCCAGGCCGCGCACGGCCTCGTGCAGGTCGGCGCCGTCCACGTTGGATACGAAGCGCACCGTCAGACCGCGGTCGGTGAAGGCCCGCAGGGCCTCGTACGCCATCGCGGGACCGAGGTCGGAGCCGCCGATGCCGATGTTGACGACGTTCCTGATGCGCCGTCCGGTGGAGCCGGTCCACTCCCCCGACCTGACCCGGCCGGAGAAGTCCGCCATCTTGTCCAGGACTGCGTGCACCCCGGGGACGACGTTCTCGCCGTCGACCTCGACGACGGCGTCCGCGGGCGCGCGCAGGGCGGTGTGCAGGACCGCCCGGTCCTCGGTGGTGTTGATCTTCTCGCCGCGGAACATCGCCTCGCGCAGCTCGGCCACGCCCGTCGCCGCGGCCAGTTCGCGCAGCAGCGTCAGCGTCTCGTCGGTCACGAGGTGCTTCGAGTAGTCGATGTGCAGGTCCCCGACCCGCAGGGTGTAGCCGGTGCCCCGACCTGGATTCTCCTCGAACAGCTCCCGCAGATGCGTCTGCCCGAACTCCTCCCGGTGCTTGCCGAGGGCCAGCCACTCCGGCATCCGGTTGAGCTTCGTACGGCTGTCTGCGTTCATCTCGGACATCAACCCACTTCTTCCGTCCTGTCGTGCCCCGCCGATCTCCAACTTAAGGGATCCGATGCGGACCAACGCACACAAAGAGGCCCGGCCCCGCCGGAGATGTCTCCAACGGGGCCGGGCCTCATGTCACATGGCGTCTGCGTCGTTCAGATCTCGCCGCGGAGCTTGGCGAGGGCCTCGGCGAGGATCGCCTCGCCGTCGGCGTCCGTGCGCCGCTCCCGTACGTACGCCAGGTGCGTCTTGTACGGCTCGGTGCGCGGCGGCGCGGGCGGGTTGTCCCGGTCCTGGCCGGCCGGGAACCCGCAGCGCGGGCAGTCCCAGGTGTCCGGCACCTGTGCGTCGCTGGCGAAGCTCGGCTGCGTCTCGTGCCCGTTCGAGCACCAGAAGGAGATGCGCAGGCGGGGCGCGGACTCGCCGCGCTCGGCCTCACCCATCGGCCCCGCTCCGACCCGGCTACCACGGATCGCGTTGCCACTTGCCACGGTCGTAACTCCCCTGCGTGATGGTGCCGCCAAGCATGAGGTATGTCTGCTCAAGGCACCCCGGGTGCGTAGAGCCCCCCTCACGCTCGGCGTGCGGAGGGATCATCCCCTTCAGGTGCGGGGAGCAGAATAACTCGTTCCGCAACCAGGGTGCAGGACCTCATGATAGGCCGGGCTCCCCCGACCGGACTGCCGGTTGGCCAGAACGGTCAGCTGCTCGACTTCATCATGAGGCCGAGCGCGACGATGCAGGCGAACCACAGCAGTCCGACCACGACGGTGATGCGGTCCAGGTTCCGCTCCGCGACGGAGGAACCGCCGACCGACGACTGCATGCCGCCGCCGAACATGTCGGAAAGGCCGCCGCCCTTGCCCTTGTGCATCAGCACGAGGAGCATCAGCAGGGCGCTGAAGACGATCAGGGCGATCGAGAACCCCATAATCACGGCTGATTCCTACTTTCTGGCTTTTCTCTGGCATTCCGGCTGTGCGGGATGTGCGCGCGGGGGCCAGTGGCTGTGGTCAGCCCGCTGGCCCCCGCAAGGGTACGACGGATCCGCCCTACCGCATACTCACCGTCGGCCTACTGGTCGCGGAAGCGGACGATCTTGACGAACTCGTCCGCGTCCAGCGCCGCGCCGCCGATCAGGGCGCCGTCGACGTCGGGCTGGGCCATGATCGCCGCGATGTTCCCGGACTTCACCGAGCCGCCGTACTGGATGCGGACCTTGTCGGCCAGCTCCTGCGAGTACAGCTCCGCGAGACGGCCGCGGATCGCCCCGCAGACCTCCTGGGCGTCCTCGGGGGTGGCGACCTCGCCGGTGCCGATGGCCCAGACGGGCTCGTAGGCGATCACGATGGACTCGACCTGCTCGGCGGGGACGTCCTTGAGGCCGCCGTCGACCTGGGCCAGCGTGTACGGGACCTGCTGGCCGGCCTTGCGGATGTCCAGGCCCTCGCCGACGCAGAGGATCGGGGTGATCCCGTGCCGGTAGGCGGCCTTCACCTTGGCGTTGCAGAGCTCGTCGCCCTCGCCGTGGTACTGGCGGCGCTCGCTGTGGCCGACGGCCACGTAGGAGCACTTCAGCTTCGCCAGCATCGACCCGGAGATCTCGCCGGTGTAGGCGCCGGAGTCCTGCGCGGAGAGGTCCTGGGCGCCGTACTTGATCTTCAGCTTGTCGCCGTCGACCAGGGTCTGGACCGAGCGGAGGTCGACGAAGGGCGGCAGGACCGCCACCTCGACGGCGTCGTAGTCCTTGTCGGCGAGTGCGAAGGCGAGCTTCTGGACGTGGGCGATGGCCTCGAGGTGGTTGAGGTTCATCTTCCAGTTGCCCGCCATCAGCGGGGTACGGCCGTTTTCGACTGCGGTCATCAGGGGTCAGCCCTCCAGGGCGGCGAGACCGGGGAGCGTCTTGCCCTCGAGGTATTCGAGGGAGGCGCCGCCACCGGTGGAAATGTGGCCGAAGGCATTCTCGTCGAAGCCCAGGATGCGGACCGCGGCGGCACTGTCGCCACCGCCGACCACGGTGAAGGCGCTGCTGTCGACGAGGGCCTGCGCGATGGCGGTGGTACCGCCCGCGTAGTCCGGGTGCTCGAAGACGCCGACCGGGCCGTTCCAGAACACGGTCCCGGCATCGGCGATCTTGGACGCGTAGAGCTCGCGCGTCTTGGGGCCGATGTCCAGGCCCTCCTTGTCGGCAGGGATGCCGTCCGCGTCGACCGTGTCGAAGACGGCCGGGGTCTTGCCCTTGAGGTCGGGGAAGTCCTTGGAGACCAGCACGTCGACCGGGAGGACCAGCTCGACGCCGGTGTCCTTCGCGCGCTGCATGTACTCCGTCACCTTGGGGATCTGGTCCTCCTGCAGGAGGGAGATGCCGACCTCGTGGCCGAGGGCCTTGAGGAAGGTGTAGGCCATGCCGCCGCCGATGAGGATGCGGTCGGCCTTGCCGAGCAGCTGGTCGATGACGGCGAGCTTGTCGGAGACCTTGGCGCCGCCGAGGACCACGACGTAGGGGCGCTTGACCTCGTCGGTCAGCTTCTTCAGGACGCCGACCTCGGTGGCGATGAGGTAGCCGGCCGCGTGCGGGAGGCGCGCGGGGAGGTCGAAGACCGAGGCGTGCTTGCGGTGGACGGCGCCGAAGCCGTCGCCGACGTAGACGTCGGCCAGCTCCGCGAGCCGGTCGGCGAACGCGCCGCGCTCGGCGTCGTCCTTCGCGGTCTCACCGGGGTTGAAGCGCAGGTTCTCGATGACGGCCACCTGTCCGTCGGTGAGGGCCGCGACGATCTCCTTGGCGGAGGCGCCGACCGTGTCGGTGGCGAACGCGACGTCCGCACCGAGCAGTTCGCCCAGGCGCTTGGCGGCCGGGGCGAGCGAGAAGGCCGGGTCCGGGGCGCCCTTGGGGCGGCCCAGGTGCGAGGCCACGATGACGCGGGCGCCGGCGCCGGCGAGCTTCGCGATGGTGGGCTGGACGGCGCGGATGCGGCCGTCGTCGGTGATGCTGCCCTGGGCCAGCGGGACGTTAAGGTCGGCGCGGACGAAGACCCGCTTGCCCTTGACGCCCTCGGCGAGCAGTTCGTCGATCGTCTTCATGTGTTTCTACTCCTTTGAGCCCTTCTCGCGAAGGGGGAGGAAGGGAGAACGAGACAAGCGACAGGGCCCGTGCGGCGCTTCGTCGCGCAGCCCGGACCCTGTGCTCACATCGTGGTGCCTACCTTAGAACCAGTGACCTTAGAGCTGGCCACCGACGAAGACCGTGAGGTCCACGAGACGGTTGGAGTAGCCCCACTCGTTGTCGTACCAGCCGACGACCTTGACGCTCTTGCCCTGGACCATGGTCAGGGAGGAGTCGAAGGTGCAGGACGCGGGCCAGTTCACGATGTCGGAGGAGACGATCGCGTCCTCGGTGTAGTCGAGGATGCCCTTCAGCTGTCCCTCGGCGGCCTTCTGGAACGCGGAGTTGACCTCGTCCTTGGTCACCTCGCGCTCCAGCTCGATGACCAGGTCGGTCACGGAGCCGGTGGGGACCGGGACGCGCATCGCGATGCCGTCGAGCTTGCCCGCCAGCTCCGGGATCACCAGCGCGGTGGCCTTGGCGGCACCGGTGGTGGTCGGGATGATGTTCTCGGCGGCGGCGCGGGCGCGGCGCAGGTCCGAGTGCGGGAAGTCCAGGATGCGCTGGTCGTTCGTGTAGGCGTGGACCGTCGTCATCATGCCCTTGACGATGCCGAAGTTCTCCAGGAGGACCTTGGCCATCGGCGCCACGCAGTTGGTGGTGCAGGAGGCGTTGGAGATGACGTGGTGGTTGGCCGCGTCGTACTTGTCCTGGTTGACGCCCATCACGATCGTGATGTCCTCGTCCTTGGCCGGAGCCGAGATGAGGACCTTCTTCGCGCCGGCGGCGATGTGCTTGGCGGCGTCGGCCTTCTTGGTGAAGATGCCGGTCGACTCGATGACGATGTCGGTGCCCAGCTCACCCCAGGGGAGGTTCGCGGGGTCGCGCTCGGCGAAGGTCTTGAAGGTGTTGCCGGCGACGGTGATGGTGTCGTCGGTGTGGGAGACCTCGGCCTTGAGGCGACCCAGGATGGTGTCGTACTTGAGCAGGTGCACCAGGGTGGCGTTGTCAGTCAGGTCGTTGACACCGACGATCTCGATGTCCGCTCCCTGCTCAAGGAGCGCCCGGAAGTAGTTGCGGCCAATTCGGCCAAAACCGTTGATGCCTACGCGGATCGTCACGAACCGATCTCCTCGTTGGTGCGCCGGTAAGTGCGCCGGCGAGCTGTATGGGATGTCCCCGACCGCTTACGACCCTACCTCTCCGTGAGCTTTTGAGTGACATCGGCCGGGGCCTGACACGCCCCGAGGCCCCGTACCGATTGCTCGGCACGGGACCTCGGGGGCTTTCTCCCCCGTTACGCAGCGTGAGTCCTTGGAGGGCCGCTGATCAGCGGTTCAGCGCCTGGAGGGCCTTACCGACGAGTAGGGCTCGGTCAGCCGCCGCCGGCAGGTGTTCCAGCCCGAAGCCCAGCAGGACGGTGTCACGCGTAGTCACCGCCGCATAGGACTTGAAGAGCTCGCCCGACCGGGACCAATCGCCCGGAACTTCAGGGCTTCCGGCAGGTGCGCCCTGGGCGGCCCACTCGCCGAACGAGGCCTCGAAGCCCTCGACGGCCCGGTCCGTGCCGCCGACGTTCAGGCGCGCCTCGTCCGCGAAGACGCCGCGGCCGCCCGAGCCGCCGTCGGTGATGGAGGAGAGCGAGACCTCGACGGTCTTGCCCGCGTAGGCGCTCAGGTCGAAGGAGACCTGCTTCCAGCCGCCCGAGGACGCCGTGAAGCTGTTCCACGCCCCGCTGGTGCCGTGCGGGGTGCAGTTGCCGCCCTCGAGGGTGAGGTAGCGGCGCAGGAAGGGGTGGCCGCTGATGAAGAACCCGGCCCCGCACTCCTCGGGGACGGTGGTGCTGCTCAGGCCGCCCGCGTCCGGAAGCGTGGTCCAGTCGTCCCCGCCGGCGGTACGGGCCTCCAGCGCGGCGTGGTCGTATCCCTCCTCGACGTTCCAGCTCAGCGCGAACTTCAGCTGCGGCCTGTCCGCGGCGGTGACCTCGGTGAGGTCGATCGTGCGGGTCAGCCGCTTCCAGTCGTCGTCCGCGTGGAGCGCGGAGGCCATCTGGCTGCCGGCGTAGGGGGCGTACGGGTTGACGACCCCGCCGAACTGGCCGGCCTGCGCGCTCTTGAACTGCGGGAACTGCGCGGGGGCCAGGGTGTCGGAGGTCACCGTGTAGGAGCCGGGGGCGTTGAGCGGGTTGCCGGCGGCGTCGCCGAGGGCGCCCTTGGCCCCGTTCAGGAAGCCGGCGCCGGTGAAGCCGGTGGCGCCGCTGACGCTCGTACGCCCGTAGGCGCCGAGCCAGTACTGGCTGAAGTCGTTGGTCACGGCGCGGCCGACCTGGGCGCTGCCGCCCGCGAGCTCACCGGCCTCGATCAGCTTGCCGCCCTCGTTCAGGAAGTCGCGGACCGCGAGCTGGGTGTCACCGCCCGGGGTCTTGGACCCGGTGTAGTGGACGGCCGTACGGAAGTGGGACAGGACCCCGAGGTGGTGCGGCGCCCCCTGGGCGGCCACGTCCCAGACCGCCGCGGACCTGCCGTTGGCGCGCAGGGCCTCGACGTAGCTCTGGGCGTGCTGGGCCTTGGCGCCCTCCTCCGCGATCACCAGCACGTCCGCGCGCGGCCGCTCGGCCACCGTGTACGTGAAGTGCTCGCTGGAGACCTTCCTGCCGGAGCCGTCGCGGCCGGTGAACCAGACCTCGACCTTGTCACCGGGCTTCGCGCCGTCCACCTTCGCCCGGTACTCGTCGAACCAGTTGTTGTCCTCGCCGCCGTAGACGTCGCCGCCCTTCCAGGCCTTGAGGTCCTCGTCGTGGGTGCGGCCGCCGTTGATCCGGAAGTTGAGCTCCTTGTCCTTCAGCGCCTTGCGGGCCGTGACGGCGACCGTCTGGTCCTCGCCGCGGGGCACGTAGGAGGTGGTGAAGGGGTCCAGGGTGAAGTCGGCGGCGCTGAGGCCCACGACGGACGCCGGACGGTCCGGGTGGGCGGCGCTCTCGCCGACCGACAGGGCGAAGGGGACGTTCTTGGCGAACTCCGCCTGGATGAGCTTCTCGTCGTCCGGGAAGTTGAAGCCGGAGGCGCAGTCCTCGGGCTTCCACCGGTCGTCCGGGACGCTCTCGGAGACCGTCTGGCAGGTGGTCATCTCCGGCGTGAACATCATGATGCCGTTGACGTTGGAGGCGTGGCCGTCGGCCTCGCCGTTGGTGGTGTACAGCTCGGAGGACACCTGCGGGTAGTAGCCCGGGACGGCCGGGTTCTCCGGGGTGCCCGCGAGCGCCTGGTAGGCGATGTCGTCCGGGGTGGGGGTGGCCACCTGCCAGCCCACGCCGTAGAGCAGCAGCTCGGCGGCGGAGTGGTAGTTGATGGCGTACTCGAAGCCGATGCGCTTCTGGAAGGCGTCGAGGGCGGCGGTCTCCGGCTCGGAGCCGGCCTTGGGGCCGCGGTAGGTCTCGCTCGCCTGGTTCGGCGAGGAGCCCTCGTTGTCGTAGCCCCACTTGTAGGCGAAGTTGCGGTTGAGGTCGACGCCGTCGACGGCGGTGTGCTTGCCGTCGCCGTCGTTGTCGCGCATGTTCTTGCGCCACAGCCGCTCGCCGTCGGGCGCGTGCGTGTAGTCGTAGCCGTCGGGGTTGGCCGAGAGCAGGAACCACAGCTCGGTGGAGTCCACCAGCTTGGTGACCCGCGGGTCCTTGCCGTAGTTGTCGACGGTGTGGTGCATCAGCCGCCGGGTCATCTCCGGGGTGATCCACTCGCGGGCGTGCTGGTTGGACATGTAGAGCACGGCCGGCTTGTCGCCGTCCTTGGTCTTCCTGGCGTTCTTGGTGACCTTGAGGGCGAGGATGTCCTTGCCCTGGACGGTCTTGCCGATGGAGACGACCTTGGTGAGCGCCGGGTTCTGCCGCGCGGTCCGCAGGATCTCCTCCTGGAGGCCGCCCTTGCCGCTGTACGGGCGGAACACCCCGTCCCCGGCGGCCTTCTGGGCGCGGGCGAGTCCCTCGCCGGGGACCTTGCGCTCGGCGAGCCTGATGCCCTGTCCGGCGAGGGCCTCGGCCTGCTCGCCGGTCAGGAACAGCTCGACCCGGGCGGTGCCGCTGTCGGGCGCGCGCTCGGACAGCTCGTGCGCGTCCTGGCCGGCGGCGAGGACCAGCGGGACCTGCTCCTTGGTGATGTCGGCGTCGTAGACGCGGACCTCGTCCGCGCCGGATCCGGCGCCGGAGCCGGGCTGGGCCTGCGCCGACGCGGGTAGCGCGGCGAGCGCGGTGCCGAAGACGAGTGCGCTTGCGGCGAGGATCGATCTCGCTCGGTGCCTCATATGCCCCCCAGGGCGTCGTCTGCCACGAAAGTGTCCGGACGAAAGGCTCACGACCAGTCCATGCCCATGTCAATGGGGCCTGGTACGGGGAGGGGGTCCGCACGAGTGATCGTGCAGACCCCCTCCAGCGCGGGTACAGGCAGGTCAGCCGACCTGGTCAGCCCGCCATGTTGTCGGCCATCTCCTCGCTGAGATCGAGGTTCGACTCCGTGCCCGGGATGCCGAGGTCCTGGGCGCGCTTGTCGGCCATCGCCAGCAGGCGGCGGATGCGGCCCGCGACCGCGTCCTTGGTCAGCGGCGGGTCGGCGAGCGCGCCCAGCTCCTCGAGGGAGGCCTGCTTGTGCTCCATGCGCAGCCGGCCCGCGGCCGCGAGGTGCTCGGGGACCTCCTCGCCGAGGATCTCCAGCGCGCGCTGCACGCGGGCTCCGGCGGCCACGGCGGCCCGCGCCGAGCGGCGCAGGTTGGCGTCGTCGAAGTTGGCCAGGCGGTTGGCTGTGGCGCGCACCTCGCGCCGCATCCGCCGCTCCTCCCACGCCAGCACCGACTCGTGGGCGCCGAGCCGGGTGAGCAGCGCGCCGATCGCGTCGCCGTCGCGGACCACGACGCGGTCGACCCCGCGCACCTCGCGCGCCTTGGCGGCGATGGAGAGCCTGCGGGCGGCGCCCACCAGGGCCAGGGCGGCCTCCGGACCGGGGCAGGTGACCTCCAGGGAGGAGGACCGGCCCGGCTCGGTGAGCGAGCCGTGGGCCAGGAAGGCGCCGCGCCAGGCCGCCTCCGCGTCGCAGGTGGCCCCGGAGACCACCTGCGGGGGAAGACCCCGGATGGGGCGGCCGCGGCCGTCCACGAGCCCGGTCTGGCGTGCCAGCTGGTCGCCCCCGGCCACGACGCGGACCACGTAGCGGCTGCCGCGGCGCAGTCCGCCGGGAGCCATGACCACGAGGTCCGAGGAGTGGCCGAAGATCTCCAGGATGTCCTTGCGGAGCCGTCTGGCGGCGATCCCGGTGTCGAGCTCCGCCTCGATGACGATGCGGCCGCTCACCAGGTGCAGGCCGCCCGCGAACCGAAGGATCGCCGAGACCTCCGCCTTCCTGCAGCAGGTCCGGGTGACCGGGAGGCGGGAGATCTCATCCTTCACCGCGGGCGTCATCGCCATGGGCCGATCCTTCCATGCATCCGAAAAATACGGTCGTACGCGGCGGCGAGCAGCTCCGGATCATGCTTCGGAGACCCGTCCTCCCTGGCCACGGGCGCCAGCTCGACCGCGGCACCGAACCGTTTTGCGGCATCGGCGAGGGACTCGCGGTCGGGCACGGCGGCCTCGTCGGCCAGCACCACGTCCAGGGCGAGTTTAGGGGCGTGTCGGGCCAAAACCTCCAAATGACGCTGCGGAGAGAAGCCCTCTGTTTCGCCGGGCTGCGGCGCGAGGTTCAGCGAGAGCACCCGGCGGGCCTTCGTCTCGACCAGCGCGTCGAGCAGTTGCGGCACCAGCAGGTGGGGGATCACGGAGGAGAACCAGGACCCCGGCCCGAGGACCACCCAGTCCGCGTCGAGGACCGCCGCGACGGCCTCCGGCACGGCCGGCGGGTCACCCGGCACGACCTGTACGGAGAGCACCTCGCCCGGGGTCAGGGCCACGGTGGCCTGCCCGCGGACGGTGTCCACGTCCTCGGGCCGGGCCGGATCGTGCCCCTTGACCAGGGCTTGGAGCTCCAGCGGGACCGCGGACATGGGCAGCACCCGGCCCTGCGCGCCGAGCAGCCTGCCCACCAGGTCGAGGGCCTGGACGGGGTCGCCGAGCTGTTCCCACAGGGCGACGATCAGCAGGTTGCCCACGGCGTGCCCGTGCAGGTCGCCCTGGGACTGGAAGCGGTGCTGGATGACCCGGGCCCAGGTCTGGCCCCAGTCGTCGTCTCCGCACAGCGCGGCCAGCGCCTTGCGCAGGTCGCCGGGCGGCAGCACGCCGAGCTCCTCGCGGAGCCGGCCGCTGGAGCCGCCGTCGTCGGCGACGGTGACCACGGCCGTGAGGTCACCGGTAATGCGGCGCAGCGCGGCGAGGGAGGCCGACAGGCCCTGGCCGCCGCCCAAGGCGACCACCTTGGGCGCGGCGCCGCGCCGGCGGCCGGAGCGGCCCGCGCCGTCTTCGCCCCGTCCCGGGGTGAGGCGGCGCAGGCGGCTCAGCCGCGGGGTCCGTGCGGTCACTCGCGCCCCATGTCCCGGTGGACGACGACGGTCTCGACTCCCTCGGAGGCGAGGCGGGCGGCGAGCTTCTCGGACACGGCCACGCTGCGGTGCTTGCCGCCCGTGCAGCCGACCGCGATGGTCACGTACCGCTTGCCCTCGCGGCGGTAGCCGGTGGCGATGAGCTGGAGCAGCTCGGTGTAGCGGTCGAGGAACTCCTTCACGCCCGGCTGGCCGAAGACGTACCCCGACACCTCCTCGTTGAGCCCGGTGAAGGGCCGCAGCTCCGGGACCCAGTGCGGGTTGGGGATGAAGCGGCAGTCGACGACGAGGTCGGCGTCGACCGGCAGGCCGTACTTGTAGCCGAAGGACATGACGGTGGCCCGCAGCTCGGGCTCCTCGTCCCCGGCGAACTGGGCGTCCATCTTGGCGCGCAGCTCGTGCACGTTCAGGCTGGAGGTGTCGATCACCAGGTCGGCGTCCCCGCGCAGCTCGCGCAGCAGGTCGCGCTCGGCGGCGATGCCGTCGGTGATGCGCCCGTCGCCCTGGAGGGGGTGCGGGCGGCGGACCGATTCGAAGCGGCGGACCAGCGCGTCGTCGGAGGACTCCAGGAAGACGATGCGGCGCGTGACCCCGCGGCTGTCGAGGTCGGCGAGGGACTCGCGCAGGGCGTCGAAGAACTGGCGGCCGCGGACGTCGACGACGACGGCGATGCGCGCCACGTTGCCCTGGGAGCGGGCGCCGAGCTCCACCATGGTGGGGATCAGCGCAGGCGGCAGGTTGTCGACGACGAACCAGCCGAGGTCCTCCAGACACTTGGCCGCCGTACTGCGGCCGGCCCCGGACATCCCGGAAATGATCACCAGCTCGGGGATGGCCGCCTCGGCGGTCTCGCCGGGCTCCACTGTCGTGCCCGTACTCACCTGTGCTCCGTCTCGGTCGTGCGCGGTCTCGTGCTCGGTCATTGCTCGGTCCCCCGTTCGGACGATGGCTCCCGGCTACCGCTGGGAGGCGGCCCCACCCGCGGGGGCGGGGTTCTCATCCTCAATGATCTCTCCTGTGGCCGTGTTGACGGCAGGACCGGCGGGAACCGACCGGGCGAGGGCCACGGCCACGGCCTCGGCCGTCTTGCGGCCTATGCCCGGGACCTCGCAGATCTGGTCGATTGTCGCCTGTCGGAGCCGCTTCACCGAACCGAAGTGCTTGACCAGGGCCTGCTTGCGGCTCTCGCCGAGGCCGGGCACCTCGTCCAGCGGGCCGGCCTTCAGGCGCTTCCCGCGCTTGTTGCGCTGGTACTGGATGGCGAAGCGGTGGGCTTCGTCACGCACCCGCTGGAGCAGGTAGAGGCCCTCGCTGCTGCGGGGCAGCACCACCGGGTCGTCCTCCCCGGGCAGCCAGACCTCCTCCAGCCGCTTGGCCAGGCCGCACACGGCCACGTCGTCGACGCCGAGCTCCTCCAGGGCCCGCTTGGCGGCGGCGACCTGCGGCTGCCCGCCGTCGACCACGACGAGCTGCGGCGGGTAGGCGAAGCGCTTGGCCCGCCCGTCGTCCTCGGGCGCCTCGCCCTCCTCCGCGTCCCACTCGCCGGTCTTCAGCTTCTCCTGGAGGTAGCGGCGGAAGCGGCGGGAGACCACCTCGTGCATGGAGCGGACGTCGTCCTGCCCCTCGAAGGACTTGATCTGGAAGCGCCGGTACTCGCTCTTGCGGGCGAGCCCGTCCTCGAAGACCACCATCGAGGCGACCACGTCGTCGCCCTGGAGGTGGGAGATGTCGAAGCACTCGATGCGCAGCGGGGCGCTGTCCAGCTCCAGGGCCTCGGCGATCTCCTCCAGGGCCCGGGAGCGGGTGGTGAGGTCGCTGGCGCGCTTGGTCTTGTGCAGGGCGAGGGACTGCTGCGCGTTGCGGTGGACGGTCTCCATGAGGGCCTTCTTGTCGCCGCGCTGCGGGATGCGCAGGCTGACGCCGGACCCGCGGCGCCCGGCGAGCCACTGGCTCAGGGCGGGGGCGTCCTCGGGCAGCGCGGGGACCAGCACCTCCTTGGGGACGGACTCGCCGGTCTCCTCCCCGTAGAGCTGCTGGAGCGCGTGCTCGACCAGCCCGGCGGTGTCCACGGCCTCGACCTTGTCGGTGACCCAGCCGCGCTGGCCGCGGACCCGGCCGCCGCGTACGTGGAAGATCTGCACGGCGGCCTCGAGCTCGTCCTCGGCCACCGCGACGAGGTCCGCGTCGGTGGCGTCGGTGAACACCACGGCGTTCTTCTCCATGGCCCGGCGCAGCGCCCCGATGTCGTCGCGGAGCCGGGCGGCCTTCTCGTACTCCATCTCCTCGGCCGCCTGGTGCATCTCCTTCTCCAGCCGGGAGAGGTAGGTGCCGGTGCGGCCGGCCATGAAGTCGCAGAAGTCCTCGGCCAGTTCGCGGTGCTCCTCGGGGGTGACCCGGCCGACGCAGGGCGCGGAGCACTTGCCGATGTAGCCGAGCAGGCAGGGGCGGCCGATCTGCGCGGAGCGCTTGAACACGCCCGCGGAGCAGGTCCGTACCGGGAAGACCCGGAGCATCAGGTCGACGGTCTCGCGGATGGCCCAGGCGTGGCCGTACGGACCGAAGTAGCGCACGCCCCGCTTCTTGGGCCCGCGCATGACCTGGACGCGGGGGTAGTCCTCGTTCATCGTCACGGCGAGGGAGGGGTAGCTCTTGTCGTCGCGGTACTTGACGTTGAACCGCGGGTCGTACTCCTTGATCCACGAGTACTCGAGCTGGAGCGCCTCCACCTCGGTGGACACCACGGTCCACTCCACGGAGGCGGCCGTGGTCACCATGGTGGCGGTACGGGGATGCAGGCCGGCGATGTCCTGGAAGTAGCTCGCCAGGCGCTGGCGCAGGCTCTTGGCCTTCCCGACGTAGATCACCCGGCGGTGCTCGTCGCGGAACCGGTACACCCCTGGGGAGTCGGGGACCTGTCCCGGCTTGGGTCGGTAACTGGAAGGGTCGGCCATGCCAACCACCCTACTGGCGCCCTCCGACAACCGGCCGTACGCCCGCGTCCCGCCGGGCGCGGCTCGAGGACCCGGGGCTCCGCCCCAGGAGCGGACCGCAGGGCCCGGCCGGCGGAGCCGGGCCCTGCGGGGGCGGGTCAGGCCTCCGCGGATCGGCGGAAGCGGCGTACGCCCAGGACACCCAGCGCCCCGAGAGCGAGCGCACCGGCTCCGCCGACCACGCCGCTCACGGCCGCGTCAGGCTCGGCAGACCCCTCAGCGACCCCCCCGGCCGCGCCCCGCAGGGCGTAGGCGGAGCCGGGAAGCTTGTCCCCGTACGCCTGCGTGACCCGGGTCCGGTAGGCGTCGAGGCTCGTGCCCCCCGCGCCCACCGCCCGCGCCGCGTCCTCGTCCAGCGGCAGCACCCGGCTGCCCCCGGCCACGTACCACGCGTCGATCTGCGGCTCCCGGAACACGGTGCCGCCCGGCAGCTTCTCGGCGCCCAGCTGCGCGTAGCGGAACTCGTCGTCGCCGGTGGCGATGTTCACCACCTGCCAGCCGGCCTCCGTCCGCGCCGTCCACAGCGCGGCCCGCTGCCCGTCCGAGGAGACGGCCTCGCTGGCGAGGAACTCCAGGCGGGCGACGGGCGCCCCCGCCTTCCCCGCGACGAACTCCGGGGAGAGGTGGTGCACCGGTACGGGCTCCCCCGCTATGCGGGGCTGCGCGGTCTCCGGCGAGACCTTCCCCTCGCGGGCGAAGAACCGGGAGACCGTAGCCAGGGTCTCCGGTGCGGCGGCCGCCCGGGCGGCGGCGGCCCGGGTCTCGGCGGTGGCGGCCTGCGGCTGCGGCACGGGGGCCGCGACCGCCTGCGGGGCGAGGACGAGCAGGGCGGCGGAAGCGGCGGAGGCGGCGGCGAGGACCGCGGCGGCGGAGGCGCGCAGGGTCATGGCGGTCACGCCCCGATCCGGTAGAGGGAGTGGGTCCAGGAGAAGGTGCCGTTGTTCACGTACCAGGCGTGCGAGGCCCAGTTGTAGCGGTCGCTGGAGGGCCACGGGTCGCCCCAGTAGACCCAGCTGTTGGCGGTGTCGTAGCCGTAGATGACGTGCATGTGGCCGCCGCCGTTGGACCACTGGATCCGGGTCTCGATCGGGCGGTTGGCGTTGATCTCGGTCTGGACGGTGGAGTACTGGAGCCAGCCGTTCACGTACGAGCCGGCGTTGATGCCGGCCCAGCGCAGGCCGGTCTGGACGTTGCCGAGGGTGGCCTGGTTGTTCGGGCAGTCGGAGCCCTGCTGGCGGTTGAAGGCGGCGTTGCAGAACTGGTTCTGGGTGTGGTTCCGGCCGAACCAGGTGGCGATGGTGTTGCCGCCGGCGGCCCAGCACCAGTTGGTCTTCTGCTGGGCCTGCATGGTGATGTTCAGGCGCTTGTACGCGAGGGCGGATTCGGTGTCGGCGGGGGCGGCGGTGGCGGTTCCGGCGCCGAGGGGCAGGGTGAGCAGCAGGGCGGAGACGAAGGCGGCGAGGGACAGCCGCCGGTTTCGGTGGCGCATCGCGTTCCTCCCGAAGTGGGGATGTGGGGGTGGAGGAGCGCGTCCGGACGCTGTGGAGGAGCATCAGGTGTTGTCGCGATCAGGTCAACACGCTTCAATACGCGGTGACATTGCGGTGTGAACGGTGGGGCCGCGGTGTGAACGGTTACTGCCGTGCCACCTGGTCCCCCGGTGCCGCCGGCGCGGTCCCCCGGGCCGGCGCGAGTGAACGTTCACAGAGGAGTCGCCATGCTGCCGACCGGCGACACGGCGGGCGCACCGGGCCCGGCCGGTATCGCCACGGGCGTGCCGGGCCCGGCAGGCATGGCAGGCACGGCAGAGCTCCGGCAGCTGCTGCGCGGCGGCCCCTTCCACCTCGCCCTGCGCGCCGCCCTCGCCGCCCGCGGCCTGCCCCTGCACCGGGTTCAGCACCGGCTCGCGGCCCGCGGTATCAAGGTCGGCGTCACCAGCCTCAGTTACTGGCAGCAGGGCGCCCGGCGGCCCCGGCACGCGGAGTCCCTGCGGGCCGTCACCGCCCTGGAGGAGATCCTGGAGCTGCCGGACGGGGCCCTGCTCCGGCTGTTGGCCGCCCCCGGTCCCGGGCGCGGCCCGGCCCGCCCGACCGCCCGCCCCTACCGGGCCCTGGTGAGCGTGGGCGCGGCGGTGGAGCAGCTGCTGGCCGCGATGGAGCTGCCTTCCGACGGCGGACTGCACTCGCTGGGCCACCACGAGCGGGTCCGGATCGGGGCGCAGGGCGAGATGCGCACGCGCGAGTCGCAGCAGATCGTGCGCGCCCACCGCGACGGCGTCGACCGCTACCTCGCCATCCATCACGGCGATCCGGGCTGCGATACGTCCCGGATGGAGGTGGCGGCGTACGAGAACTGCCGCACCGGGCGGATCCGGACCCACCGGGAGGCCGGGGTGGTCGTCGCGGAGCTGCTCTTCGACGCCCGGCTGCGGCGCGGGGACACGTACGTCTTCGGCTACGGCATCGAGGACGGCACGGGCGCGCGCAGCGGCGAGTACGTGCGCGGGTTCAGCTACGCGGGCGGCCAGTACATGCTCCAGGTCCGCTTCGACGAGGCGGCCCTGCCGGTGCGCTGCCGCCGCTTCGCCCGTACCGGCCCGCAGGCGCCGCGCACCGGCCTCGCGGACCTCACGCCGAGCGGCCGGCACCGGGCGGTGCACCTGGTGGAGCAGTCGGTGCGGCGCGGGATCCTCGGGATCGCCTGGGACTGGGACTGAGGCGGGCCCCGGGCCCGCAGCGGGTCAGCCCGCCACGAGCCTGCCGTTCTCCGCCTTGACGGGGACGGCGGGCAGCGGGTCGGTGGCCGGGCCCTTCAGCACCTTGCCGGTGGCCACGTCGAAGCGGCTGCCGTGGCAGGGGCAGTTGCCCTCCCCCTCGACGATCTTGTCCAGTACGCAGCCGGCGTGCGTGCACTGGGCGCTGAACGCCTTGTACTCGCCCGCGGCCGGGCAGCTGACGATCAGCTTCCGCTCGCGGTACAGCTTGGCCCCGCCCACCGGCACCTCGGCCGCGGCCCCCAGTTCCACGGGGGCGGTGGGCGTCGCGGGGGTGTTCCCGCCACTGTTGGTCTCGGTCGAGCAGGCCGTGAGGGCCGCTCCGGCGCCGGCTGCTCCCGCGAGCGCGGCGGCGCCCCGCAGAACGGTACGGCGGGCGGGAGACGGCGACGCGGACATGGAACTCTCCTGGTGGAACGGGCCGGGCACGGTGCCCCCGACGATACCGCCGTCCGATGCGGTAGCTTCCCCCGCGTGATCGTCGTCGGCGGAGAAGCCCTCATCGACCTGGTCCCCGTCGCGCGGCCGCCGGGCGCGCTGCTGCCGCGGCCGGGCGGCGGGCCGTACAACACCGCGCTCGCGCTCGGGCGCCTGGGCGCCCAGGTGGCCTTCTGCTCGCGGGTCTCGGCGGACGGCTTCGGCGAGAGCCTGCTGGCCGGGCTCCGCGCGGCCGGGGTGGACCTGTCGCTGGTGCAGCGCGGGCCGGAGCCGACCACCCTCGCCGTGCCCTCGCTGGCCCCGGACGGCTCGGCCTCGTACGGCTTCTACGTCGAGGGCACCGCGGACCGCCTGTTCTCGCTGCCGCCGGCCCTCCCGGAGTCCGTGCGGGCCCTCGCGCTCGGGACCTGCTCGCTGGTCCTGGAGCCGGGCGCGAGCGCGTACGAGGCCCTGCTGCGCCGGGAGTCGCGGCGCGGGCTGCTGACCCTGCTGGACCCCAACATCCGGCCGGCGCTGATCGCGGACCCGGCGGGCTACCGCGCCCGGTTCCTGACGCGGCTGCTGCCGCACGCCTCCGTCCTGAAGCTGTCGGAGGAGGACGCGGCGTGGCTGGGCGGCCGCGTCTGCGACTGGCTGGCGGCGGGTCCGTCGGCGGTGGTGCTGACGCGGGGCGCGGCGGGGCTGACGGTGTGGACCCGGGAGGGCGGGGAGCACTCGGTGGCGGCCCGCGCGGTCGCCGTGGCGGACACGATCGGGGCGGGTGACACCGTCAACGCGGCCCTGCTGCACCGGCTTTCGGGCGCGGGGACCGGGCCGGTGGACTGGCCGGACGTCCTGGGCTACGCCGCCCGCGCGGCGGCCCTGACCTGCACCCGCGCGGGCGCGGAACCGCCGTACGCGGCCGAGCTCGGGTCATGAGCAGCCCCCGGGCCCGGCGCACGGGGGCGCCTGCCCAGCCGGTGCCCGGCGCCTGAGGTACTGGGGCCCCGGGCGGAGGCCCGGGCGGGGAACCCCCGGCAGCGGCGCCGCACACGGCGTAGGGGCCCGGCACCAGCCGGACCCCTACGCTTCGCCCGGCCCGGCGCTACGCCTTGCGCGTCCGCGCCGTCGCCTTCTTGGCCGGGGCGGCGGCCTTCTTCGTGGCGGCCTTCGCGGCGACCGTCTTCTTGGCCGCCGGCTTCCTGGCCGCCGCCTTCTTCCCGGTGGCCCGTGCCGGCAGCGCCCCGTCGGAAACCCGGTCCGCGCCCAGGATGTCCCGCAGGAACTTGCCCGTGTGGCTGGCGCCCACCGAGGCGACCTGCTCCGGTGTGCCCTCGGCCACCACCAGGCCACCGCCGTAGCCGCCCTCGGGGCCCATGTCGATGACCCAGTCGGCGGTCTTGATGACGTCCAGGTTGTGCTCGATGACGATCACCGAGTTCCCCTTGTCCACCAGCCCCGACAGGACCTTGATCAGCTTCGAGATGTCCTCGAAGTGCAGACCCGTCGTCGGCTCGTCCAGCACGTACACCGTCCGGCCCGTCGACCGCTTCTGCAGCTCCGACGCCAGCTTCACGCGCTGCGCCTCACCGCCCGACAGCGTCGGCGCCGACTGGCCGAGCCGGACGTACCCCAGCCCCACCTCGTTCAGCGTCCGCAGGTGCCGCGAGATCGTCGGCACCGCCTCGAAGAAGTCCAGCGCCTCCTCGATCGGCATGTTGAGGACTTCCGCGATGGACTTGCCCTTGTAGTGGACCTCCAGCGTCTCCCGGTTGTACCGGTCGCCGTGGCAGACCTCGCACGGGACGTACACGTCCGGCAGGAAGTTCATCTCGATCTTGATCGTGCCGTCGCCGGAGCAGTTCTCGCACCGGCCGCCCTTCACGTTGAAGGAGAAGCGGCCCGGCAGGTAGCCGCGCACCTTCGCCTCCATGGTCTCCGCGAACAGCTTGCGCACGTGGTCGAAGACGCCGGTGTACGTGGCCGGGTTCGACCTCGGCGTGCGGCCGATCGGCGACTGGTCGACGTGCACGACCTTGTCGACGAGGTCGTCGCCGTCCACCCGGGTGTGCCGCCCCGGCACCGAGCGGGCGCCGTTCAGCTCGCGCGCCAGGTGCGTGTAGAGGATGTCGTTGACCAGCGTCGACTTGCCGGAACCCGACACACCGGTCACGGCCGTGAGCACGCCCAGCGGGAACGCGACGTCGATGTCCTGGAGGTTGTTCTCCTTGGCGCCGTGGACGGTCAGCTTCCGCTCGCCGTTCACGGGCCGGCGCACGTCCGGGATCGCGATGGACCGCTTGCCCGACAGGTACTGCCCGGTCATCGACTCGGAGTTCTTCAGCAGCTCCTTGAGCGAACCGCTGTGCACGACCTTGCCGCCGTGCTCACCCGCGCCGGGGCCGATGTCCACGACCCAGTCGGCCACCTTGATGGTGTCCTCGTCGTGCTCGACCACGATCAGCGTGTTGCCCATGTCCCGCAGCCGCACCAGCGTCTCGATCAGCCGGTGGTTGTCGCGCTGGTGCAGGCCGATGGAGGGCTCGTCCAGTACGTAGAGCACGCCGACCAGGCCGGAACCGATCTGCGTGGCGAGGCGGATGCGCTGGGCCTCGCCGCCCGACAGGGTGCCGGCGGCGCGGTTCAGCGACAGGTAGTCCAGGCCGACGTCGACGAGGAAGCGGAGCCGCTCGTTGACCTCCTTGAGGACCCGCTCGGCGATCTTCTTGTCGCGGGCGTCGAGCCGCATCCGGCCGAGGAAGTCCGCGCACTCGCTGATCGACATGGCGGCGACCTCGGCGATGGACTTCTCCATCACCGTCACGGCCAGCACGATCGGCTTGAGCCGGGTGCCCTCACAGGTCGGGCAGGGCACCTCGCGCATGTAGCCCTCGAAGCGCTCGCGGCTCGCGTCGCTCTCGGACTCCGCGTGCCGGCGCTTGACGAAGGGCACCGCGCCCTCGAAGGCGGTGGTGTACGCGCGCTCCCGTCCGTACCGGTTGCGGTAGCGGACCTCGATCTGCGTCTTGTGCCCGTACAGCAGGGCCTTCTTCGCGCGCAGCGGCAGTCCGGCCCACGGGATGTCCGTACGGAAGCCCAGCTCCCCGGCCAGGGCGCCGATCAGCCGCTGGAAGTAGTCCTTGGTGTGACCGAGCGACCACGGCGAGACCGCGCCCTCGTCCAGGGACTTCTCCTCGTCCGGAATGATCAGTTCCGGGTCCACCTCCATGCGGGTGCCGATGCCCGTGCACTCGGGGCAGGCGCCGAAGGGCGAGTTGAAGGAGAAGGAGCGCGGCTCCAGCTCCTCGAAGGAGAGGTCGTCGTAGGGGCAGTAGAGGTGCTCGGAGAACATCCGCTCACGCTCGGGGTCGTCCTCGGGGAGGTCGACGAAGTCCAGGATGACCATGCCGCCGGAGAGGCCGAGGGCGGTCTCCACCGAGTCGGTGAGCCGGCGCTTGGCGCTGTCCTTGACGGTGAGGCGGTCGATGACCACCTCGATGGTGTGCTTCTCCTGCTTCTTCAGGGTGGGCGGCTCGGAGAGCTGGACGGTCTGCCCGTCCACCCGCGCCCGGCTGTAGCCCTTGGTCTGCAGGTCGGCGAAGAGGTCGACGAATTCGCCCTTGCGCTCGCGCACCAGGGGCGAGAGCACCTGGAAGCGGCTGCCCTCGGGGAGCGCGAGCACCCTGTCGACGATCGCCTGCGGCGACTGGCGGGAGATGGGGCGCCGGCACTCGGGGCAGTGCGGCTTGCCGATGCGGGCGAAGAGGAGGCGGAGGTAGTCGTAGACCTCGGTGATGGTGCCCACGGTCGAGCGCGGGTTGCGCGAGGTCGACTTCTGGTCGATCGAGACGGCCGGCGAGAGCCCCTCGATGAAGTCGACGTCGGGCTTGTCCATCTGCCCGAGGAACTGACGGGCGTACGACGAGAGCGACTCGACGTAGCGGCGCTGGCCCTCGGCGAAGATCGTGTCGAAGGCCAGGGAGGACTTGCCCGACCCGGAGAGTCCGGTGAAGACGATGAGTGAGTCGCGGGGCAGGTCGAGCGAGACGTTCTTGAGGTTGTGCTCGCGAGCGCCACGAACGATGAGACGGTCGGTCACGCCGGTCCGCACCTTTCTTGAGAGAGCGGGGGGCACGGGCCCCCGTCCCAGGGTATGGGGGGCGCCACTGCGGTGGAGTTGGAGTCTGACTTCCGAGCGTATAGCACGCACATTCGATTTACGGCACTCCGCCAGCCGCTTCACCCGATCGTGTGGCCGACGGCCCTGGAGCACTAGGCTCGGTCCCATGACTGATCATGTGCACGACCTGCGATCTGTACGTGAAGCGACGGACCGGCTGCTGACCGCGGTCGCGAAGCTGGACAACGCCTCTCTCGCCGCGGAGTCACACCTCCCCGGCTGGAGCCGCGGCCACATCCTGGCCCACCTGGCACGCAACGCGGACGCCCTCGTCAACGTCCTCGAGGGGCGCCCGATGTACGAGAGCGCCGAAACCCGCGACGCGGACATCGCCCGCGACGCCGGCCGTTCCCTGGAACAACACCTGACGGACCTCCGTGATTCCGGGGCCCGCTTCCTCGCCGCCACCGAGCGGGACCAGGACTGGTCCCGCACCGTCGAGCTGCGCAACGGGGTCACGGACCTCGCCGCCCACGTGCCCTTCCGCCGCCTCGTCGAGGTCGAGCTGCACCACGTCGACCTGGACATCGGCTACGGGCTGCGCGACCTGCCCGCGGAGTTCACCGGCCGCGAGATCGCCTTCCTCGCCGACCGCTGGTCGGGGCGTCCCGAGGTGCCGCCGGTCACGCTGCGGGCCCCCTCCGGCACGCTCTGGCACACCGGCGGCACGGAGGGCACCCCGGTGGCCCTGGAAGGCCCCGAGGACGAGCTGCTCGGCTGGCTGGCCGGGCGCGGTCCGCGGGGCGCCGGACTCACCGTCACGGCCGGCGACGGCCTTCCCGTACTCCCGCCGCTCTAGATCAGACGCCTCTAGGATCAAAGACATGACGTACACCGGAGAGGTCAAGGTCGGCGGTCCGGCCGACGTGCACGAGCTCGCGGACCTGATGATTTCCAAGGTCGCGGTGGGCCCGATGAACAACAACGCGTACCTGCTGCGCTGCCGGGCCACCGACGAGCAGCTGCTGATCGACGCGGCCGCGGACGCGGACACGCTGCTGAGCCTGATCGGCGACGACGGCATCACGTCCGTCGTCACCACCCACCAGCACGGCGACCACTGGGGCGCGCTCCAGGCCGTGGTCGAGGCGACGGGGGCGACCACCTACGCCGGCGTCTACGACGCCGAGGGGATCCCCGTGGCCACCGACGTCCCGGTGGCGGACGGGGACGCCGTGCGCGTCGGACGGGTCGAGCTCACCGCGCGCCACCTGGTCGGGCACACCCCCGGCTCGATCGCCCTGATCTACGACGACCCGCACGGGCACCCGCACGTCTTCACCGGCGACTGCCTCTTCCCGGGCGGCGTCGGCAACACGTGGGACGACCCTAAGGCCTTCGCGAGCCTGATCGACGACGTCCAGCACAAGATCTTCGACCGGCTGCCGGACGAGACCTGGATCTACCCGGGCCACGGCAACGACACCACGCTCGGCGCCGAGCGTCCGCACCTGGCCGAGTGGCGCGAACGCGGCTGGTAGGTCCGCAACCCGTCAACTTCCCGACGCGGGGCACCCCTTCCGGCCGATGATGGCCGAACGCACGTCCCGGGGGCCGGGGAGGAGGTATCTGCTGCACCATGCAACACGACCCCTCCCCGTCCCCCACCGCGCCTCCCCCCACCCCCCCGATGCTGCGCCTGGCCTCGGCCTCCCTCGCCGGAACCGCCATCGAGTTCTATGACTTCTTCGTCTACGGAACGGCCGCGGCCCTCGTCCTCGGCCCGCTCTTCTTCCCGTCCTTCTCCCCGCTCGCCGGCACCCTCGCCGCCTTCGGCACCTTCGGCGTCGGCTTCCTCGCCCGCCCGCTCGGCTCGGCGGTTTTCGGCCACATCGGCGACCGCCACGGACGGCGTCCGGTGCTCCTCGCCTCCCTGCTGCTGACCGGCCTCGCCACCGTCGCCGTCGGGTGCGTGCCGACGTACGACTCGATCGGCGTGGCCGCCCCCGTGCTGCTGCTCGTGCTGCGCTTCCTGCAGGGCCTGGGGCTCGGCGGTGAATGGGGCGGCGCGGTCCTGCTGACCGCCGAGCACGCTCCCGAACGGCGGCGCGGCCTGTGGTCGAGCTTCCCGCAGATCGGTCCGCCGGTGGGCTTCCTGCTGGCCAACGGCATCGTCCTCGCCCTGTCGGCGACCCTGACCGACGCCCAGTTCGCTTCGTGGGGCTGGCGGATCCCCTTCTGGGCGGCCGGGGTGCTGGCCCTGGCGGGGCTGTGGCTGCGCCACTCGGTGGAGGAGACCCCGCAGTTCCGGGCGCTGGCCACGAGCGGCCGGCGGGCGGACGCCCCGCTGGCGGAGGTGGTCCGCGGCCACTGGCGGCTGCTCCTGCTCACCGGCGGGGCGCTGGCCGTGGGGTACGCCGTCTTCTACGCGGTGACCACCTGGTCCCTCGCGTACGCGACCGAGCGCCTCGGCATGGGCCGTACGACGGTGCTGGCGTGCGTCATGGGCGCCGTCGCACTGATGGGCGTGATGACCCCGCCGCTGGCGGTGCTCGGCGACCGGTACGGCCGGCGGCCGCTGTGCCTGGCCGGGTCGGCGGCCTGCGTGCTGTGGATGTTCCCGCTGGTGGCCCTGCTGGGCACGGCCGATCCGCTGCTGATGACGGTGGGCTTCGTCGTGGCGCTGCTGGGCATGGTGACGATGTTCGCGGTGGTGGGCGCGTACCTGCCGGAGCTGTACGCCCCGCGGATCCGCTGCACCGGCGCGGCCGTCGGCTACAACCTGGGCGGTGTCCTGGGCGGGGCGCTGACCCCGATCGTGGCGACGGCGCTCGCGGACGGCTCCGGCCCGCAGTGGGGTGTGGCGGTGTACCTGAGCGCGATCGCCCTGGTCAGCCTGGTCTGCTTCGCGCTGCTGCCGGAGACGGGCCCGGCGGTCGTGCGCTCGCGGTCGGGCGCCGGGGCGCCCGCGGGCGCGGAAACGGGGGCGGCCGAAGCGGCCGCCCCCGCGTAGCCCCGCAGGACGTCAGGCGTCGATGCTCTCCGGGCGGGCGGCGGCCTCGGCCGCCGCCTGCTTCTTCGAGGCGATCAGGCTGGTGATCGTGGTGAGGACCAGGACACCGCAGATGACACCCAGGGAGACCGGGATCGAGATGACCGGGACGTGCAGCCCGGACTCGTGGAGCGCGTGCAGCACCAGCTTGACGCCGATGAAGCCCAGGATGACCGACAGGCCGTAGCTGAGGTGGACCAGCTTCTTGAGCAGGCCGCCGATCAGGAAGTACAGCTGGCGCAGGCCCATCAGGGCGAAGGCGTTGGCGGTGAAGACGATGTACGGGTCCTGGGTCAGGCCGAAGATCGCGGGGATGGAGTCCAGGGCGAACAGCACGTCGGTGGTGCCGATGGCGAGCATGACGACCATCAGCGGGGTCAGGACGCGCTTGCCGTTGTTCTGGATGAAGAGCTTGGTGCCGTGGTAGCGGTCGGCGACGCCGAACTTCTTCTCCACGGACTTGAGCAGGCGGTTCTCCTCGAACTCGTCCTCCTCCTCACCCTTGCGGGCCTCCTGGATCAGCTTCCACGCGGTGTAGATCAGGAACGCGCCGAAGATGTAGAACACCCAGGAGAAGCTGGCGATGATCGCCGCGCCGGCCGCGATGAAGATCGCGCGGAGCACCAGGGCGATCAGGACGCCCACGAGCAGGACGCGCTGCTGCAGGTGCGAGGGCACCGAGAACTTCGCCATGATCAGGACGAAGACGAAGAGGTTGTCCACGCTCAGGGACTTCTCGGTGATGAAGCCCGCGAAGAACTCCTGCGAGGCCTGGCCGTTCCCGAAGAACCACAGGCC
This sequence comes from Streptomyces subrutilus, assembly GCF_001746425.1. Lineage (GTDB taxonomy): Bacteria > Actinomycetota > Actinomycetes > Streptomycetales > Streptomycetaceae > Streptomyces > Streptomyces subrutilus_A. The sequence goes on from NZ_MEHK01000001.1 coordinate 2,053,937, forward strand.
GAGGCCGAAGAGTGCGGCGAGGACGATCCAGACGACCGTCCAGGTGCCGGCTTCCTTGATCGATACGTCGTGGGGCTTGCGGCCGATGAAGAAATCGGCGCCGATGAGAAGGGTCAGACCGAGAATGGTCATGGCCCACAGGGCCCAGGAAACTTCCACGTTGAACACGCCTCCGGCGGATGGCTCAGCACTTCGTCAGCGTCATCGCTGCCGGAGGTCTCTTCCACCCGGGCGGCCTGGAGGCCGTGGGCCGACGCCCCGGGACGACTGCGCTTGTGACCGCAGTGGTCCGTATTGACGGGCACGCCGTAGCAGGAAAGCAGGAATACTCCCCTCCGCAGCACCAGGGTACCTGCCGGAGGCGCGGAAGGTAAAGAGAATCCCAAGAAGTGGTCAGCGGCAGGTCATGGACCTGCCGCCGGACGTCACGGGCGAGCGCGCCGACGGCCCTCCGCCACCCGCTCCAATGCCTGGTCAAGGACCCTGCTGCCCTGCGGGGGGAGGTCCGGTTCGAAGGTCCAGGCGTGGTGGACCCAGGGATCGGCGAGATGGTTGTCCGGCACCGGCGACAGCCGCATGAGCGAGCGCCACAGCGGATCCAGCAGCGGCCCGTAGGCCGAGGCCTCGTCACGGTCCGCGACCATCAGCAGGTGCACGCCGACCGCCGGGCCCTCGTCGGCGAGGTAGCGGAGCTGGGTGACGGCCCGGTCGTCGAAGCCGTGCGGGAAGTCGTGTACGAGGAGCAGCTGGTCGGCGGTGTCCACGTCGGGCGGCAGGTCCTCGGGGGCGCCGGCCCGCAGCGCCATCTGTACGAGGTCCACCCGCTTGGTCAGCCGTGCCAGGGTCTCGGTGACCCCGGCGGCCCCCGCGGCGGGCGGCCCGGCCAGCACCCCGGCGCGTACGAGGGGCGCCAGCGAGGCGGCTCCGGCTCCGGCCGCGTCGACGACGTGGACGGTGAACCGGTCGGCGGGGTGGACGGCGAGCAGCCGCGCCGCGTGTGCGACGGCCATGTCCATGGCGGCCCGGCGCAGCCGGTCGGTGTCCATGGCCATCGCGGCCTCGGAGCCGGTGCGGCCGTTGTCGATCCACAGCCCGCGCTCCAGGGGGAGCTTCATCAGCATGGGGATGCGCAGGTCGGGGCGCTCGGGCAGGTACAGGTCGCCCAGGCGCAGAGCCAGCGGGTTCTCCTCGGGCAGCCCGGCGGACCGGCCGCCGTGCCAGACCGGGTTGTCCCAGCGGGCGTACGCGGCCGGCAGCGCGGGCTCGACCACCTCCGACTCGGCGACCAGCTGGACGAGGTCCCGGTCGAGGACGGCCCGGGCCTGTGCGACCAGCTCCTCGCGGCGCGCCCGGGCGGTGTCGCGGGCGGCGTTTCCGGAGCCGCCGAGGCGGTGGCGGGGGTCGGACAGTGCCTCGTCGAGCTCGCGGTCCATGCGGGAGTCGGCGAATTCCACTGCGCTGCGGTAGGCGGCGACCGTGCGTGCCAGGTCCTCGAACATGCCCCAGACCTGGTTGTAGAGCCGCTCCTCCATGGACCAGCCGCTGGCGTCGCCCGCGACGGGCCTCGGGGGCTCGCCGGGCTGCTGCGCGGCGGCCGGGCGCGGCGCGGGCTCGGGCGGCTCGGTCGCGGCGGGGCGGCGGCGCGGGTGGGAGTAGCTGATCGTGCTGTCGGCCGGGGCCGCGGGCGTCGCGGCGGGGCCGGCCGTGGGCGTGCCCCCGGCCGTGGGCGTGGAGCCGACCGTGGGCGTGGAGCCGACCGTGGGCGCCGGGCCGGGCGTGGGGGCGGGGCCCGGCGTGCCCGCGTACGGGCTGCCGGACACCGGGACCGCCGGGTCGGGTGCGACCGGGACCGGGTCGGGCGCGACCGGGGCCGCGACGCTGGCGTGCACGCGCGCGGCCAGCTCGGCGGCCGCGGGGGCGGTGAGCCCCTGGTCGGCGAAGAGGGCGGCGAGCCCGCCGGCGTAGCCCTGGCCGACGGCGCGGACCTTCCAGGCTCCCTGGCGGCGGTAGAGCTCGAGGGCGACGACGGCGGTCTCGGCCTCCAGGCCGGTCAGGGTGTACTCGGCCAGCCCGGTGCCGTCCATGTCCGTGACGGCGACGTGCGAGGCCGCGACGGCACCGAAGCGGCCCGGGCCGCCCGGGGGCAGGGAGAGCAGGACGCCGACGCGGTGCACGTCGTCGGCCACCGCGTCGAGGTCGACGGCGAACCGGTGCCGGTCTGCGGAGCCGCCGGGCACCTCCACCCCCGGCAGGTCGCCCGCACCGGGGTGCGCGATCCCTTCCGGGCCGGTCACGGCGCCCCGCTCGTCTCCGAGCGAGGCCAGCGCGAGCACCGGGGTGCCCGCCGAGACCGTGATCCGTACCCGCTGTTCGGACAGGGCATGGTTCTGCCCCCGGACCAGTTCGGCCGCCATCGTCCCGTCTCCCCCCGATCTTCTTCGCTTACAGGTGCGGCAGGATCGCCGGCATCAGGTCCTGGAACGTCCGGCCGTTGGCCGGGTTGCCCAGGGCCGTCATCTGCCAGCCCGCGCCCGCGCGGGACACCTTCGCCATGATCTGCGCGGTGTACTGGCCACCGCCGTCGAGGGTGTACCGGGCCAGCTCCTGGCCGTTGGTCTCGTCGACGATGCGGCAGAACGCGTTCTGCACCTCCTGGAACGTCTGGCCGGTGAACGAGTTCACCGTGAAGACGATCTGGTCGATGTGCACCGGCACCCGCTGCAGGTCGACGAGGATGGCCTCGTCGTCCCCGCCCTGGCCGACGCCGCCGACGAGGTTGTCACCGGTGTGCCGGACCGAGCCGTCGTCGCTCTGCAGGTGCCGGAAGAAGACCACGTCCACCGGCTGCTTGTCGGCGAAGAGCACCGCCGACGCGTCCAGGTCGATCTCCCGGGTCCGCGAGCCGAACAGCCCCCGGCGCTTGGCCGCCTGCCAGCCGAGGCCCATGCGGACCGCTGTCAGCGTGCCCCCGTCCGCCTTCTGCAGACTGATGGCCTGACCCTTGGTCATGTTGACCGTCACGCGCTGTCCCCTCTCCATAGCCCGCCCCTACAACGGGAGCGCAGCGTGTACCTGCGGCTGAGACCCAACCCTACTGACAGGCTCCGGCTCAGGCGAGGCCCGCTTCCTTCATCTGCCGCAGCTCCTTCTTCAGCTCGCTCACCTCGTCCCTGATCCGGGCCGCGACCTCGAACTGGAGCTCCGCGGCCGCCGCGCGCATCCGCTCGGTCATCTCCTCGATGATCCCGGCCAGTTCGGCGGCCGGCCGGTCGGTGACGACCGCGCCCGCCTTGGCGCCCTTCGCGCCCTTCCCGGCCTTGGCCCCCGCCGCCTTGCCGCCGAGCGCGGGCACCGGCGTCTTGGCGGCCTTGCCGTCCTTGGCCTGCCGGTATCCCGTGGCGAGGAGCTCCTCGGTGTCCAGTTCCTCGCGGGCGATGGTGGCGACGATGTCGTTGATCTTCTTGCGCAACGGCTGCGGGTCGATGCCGTTGGCGGTGTTGTAGGCGACCTGCTTCTCGCGGCGGCGGTTCGTCTCGTCGATCGCCTGCGCCATGGCCGGGGTGATGCTGTCGGCGTACATGTGGACCTGGCCGGAGACGTTGCGCGCGGCGCGGCCGATGGTCTGGATCAGCGAGGTGCCGGAGCGCAGGAAGCCCTGCTTGTCGGCGTCGAGGATCGCCACGAGCGAGACCTCGGGCAGGTCGAGGCCCTCGCGCAGCAGGTTGATGCCGACCAGGACGTCGAACTCGCCGGAGCGCAGCTCGCGCAGCAGCTCGATGCGGCGCAGGGTGTCCACGTCGCTGTGCAGGTAGCGGACCTGGATGCCGAGCTCCAGGAAGTAGTCGGTGAGGTCCTCGGCCATCTTCTTGGTGAGGGTGGTGACCAGGACCCGCTCGTCCTTCTCGACCCGCTGCCGGATCTCGTGCACCAGGTCGTCGATCTGGCCCTCGGTGGGCTTGACCACGACCTCGGGGTCGATGAGGCCGGTGGGGCGGATGATCTGCTCGACGAAGCCGTCGCCTCGCGAGAGCTCGTACTTGCCGGGGGTGGCCGAGAGGTAGACGGTCTGGCCGATCCGCTCCTGGAACTCCTCCCACTTCAGCGGCCGGTTGTCGAGGGCGGACGGCAGCCGGAACCCGTGGTCGACCAGGGTCCGCTTGCGCGAGGCGTCGCCCTCGTACATGGCGCCGATCTGCGGGACGGTGACGTGCGACTCGTCGATGACCAGGAGGAAGTCCTCCGGGAAGTAGTCGATGAGGGTGTTGGGCGCGGAGCCCGGCTCGCGGTCGTCCATGTGCAGCGAGTAGTTCTCGATGCCGGAGCAGGACCCGATCTGGCGCATCATCTCCAGGTCGTAGGTGGTGCGCATGCGCAGCCGCTGCGCCTCCAGCATCTTGCCCTGCTTCTCCAGCTCCGCGAGGCGCGCGGCCAGCTCGGTCTCGATGCCGCGGACCGCCTTCTCCATGCGCTCGGGGCCGGCGACGTAGTGGCTGGCGGGGAAGACGTAGAGCTCGCGGTCCTCGCTGATGACCTCGCCGGTCAGCGGGTGCAGGGTGGACAGGGCCTCGATCTCGTCGCCGAACATCTCGATGCGGACGGCCAGTTCCTCGTAGACCGGGAAGATCTCGATGGTGTCGCCGCGCACCCGGAAGGTGCCGCGGGTGAAGGCCACGTCGTTGCGCGCGTACTGGATGTCGACGAAGCGGCGCAGCAGCTGGTCCCGGTCGACCTCCTCGCCGACCTTGAGGGAGACCATCCGGTCGACGTACTCCTGCGGGGTGCCGAGGCCGTAGATGCAGGACACGGAGGCGACGACGATCACGTCGCGCCGGGTCAGCAGCGAGTTGGTCGCGGAGTGGCGCAGCCGCTCGACCTCCTCGTTGATCGAGGAGTCCTTCTCGATGTAGGTGTCCGACTGCGGAACGTAGGCCTCGGGCTGGTAGTAGTCGTAGTACGAGACGAAGTACTCGACGGCGTTGTTCGGCAGGAGCTCGCGGAACTCGTTCGCCAGCTGGGCGGCGAGGGTCTTGTTCGGCGCCATGACCAGGGTGGGGCGCTGAAGCTTCTCGATCATCCAGGCGGTGGTCGCCGACTTGCCGGTGCCGGTCGCACCCAGCAGGACGACATCCTTCTCACCTGCGCGGATGCGCTTCTCCAGCTCGGCGATGGCCGCCGGCTGGTCGCCGCTGGGCTGGTAGGAGCTGACGACCTCGAAAGGCGCCACCGTGCGTTCGATCTTCGATACGGGCCGCATGACTCAACCGTACGACCCCCCACTGACACTCACGTCCCCGCGCGCGGCCGCGCGGCGCGCCCGGCCGGACCGGCCTCACACGTTCTGGTCCGTTTGTCGTAGTTCGGTGGCGGCTCGGTGATCTTCAACCCCATGATCGCGGTGACGGTCCCGCCGTGAAGTGCATCGCCACAACGTCTGCCGCTCCGCACCCGTCTGACGCAGGAACAGGGCTCACGACCCGAGGAGAACGCACATGTACGTCCGACCCGCCGCCGCGGCAGCCGCCGCGTTGCTGGGCTTCACCCTCACCGTGCTGGGCGGGACGGCCTCGTACGCCGCCACCGGCCCCGGCCCCGTCCCCGGGCCGCCAGGGCTCCTGGGGAACCCCGTCGTGTACGCCCACCGGGGGGCTTCCGCCTACGCCCCGGAGAACACCCTCGACGCGGTCGACCTGGCGATGCGGCTGGGCTTCGACTGGGTGGAGAACGACGTGCAGCGCACCAAGGACGGCGAGCTGGTCGTCGTCCACGACGACACCCTGTCCCGGACCACCGACGTCGAGCAGGTCTTCCCGGACCGCGGCCCCTGGCGGGTCAGGGACTTCACGGCGGCGGAGATCGCCCGGCTGGACGCCGGCAGCTGGTTCGGCCAGGAGTACACGGGCGCCCGGGTGCCGACCCTGCGGGAGTACCTCGACCGGGTGCAGCGCAACCAGCAGCGGCTGCTCCTGGAGATCAAGAAGCCCGAGCTCTACCCCGGGATCGAGCAGCAGACCCTGAAGGTGCTGGACGAGGCGGGCTGGCTCGACGCGTGGCACGTGCAGCAGCGCCTGGTGGTGCAGAGCTTCAGCGCCGACTGCGTGCGCCTCGTCCACGAGCTGCGCCCGGACCTCGTGACGGCCTTCCTCGGCACCCCGGCGGTGGCGGACCTGCCGCGGTACGCGCGGTTCACCGACCGGATCAACCCGTGGCACACCACGATCTCGGCCGAATGGGTCGCCGCGGTGCACGGGCTGCTCGGCGCCCACGGCCGGACCATGGAGGTGGACACCTGGATCGTGGACGACGCCACGACCGCCCGGAAGGTGCGGGCCATGGGCGTGGACGGGATCATCACCAACGCCCCGGACGTGGTCCAGGAGGCGGTGGGGGGCTACTGGCAGGGGTGACGCGGGCGGGCGGCTCGGGTTCGCGCGGTCGGCTTCGGCCCTGCCGGCGCTGTCGGCCCCGTCCGGGCTGTCCGCGCTGCCGCCCTGCCAGGGGGGCGCCGTACCGTGGAGGCGTGGACAGCACCGCACGGCCCCGCGGGCCGCACCTCGAATGGACCGTCGTCGCGAGCGACATCGGTCCCCTGCTCCTGGCCGCGACCCCGGAGGGCCTGGTCCGGGTCGAGTTCCATGCCGGGCCGCACCGGGTCGACGCGATGATCGGCCCGCTCGTCTCCCGGCTCGGCGCCGACGCCCGGCGCCCCGCGCCCGGCGGGGAAGTGCTGCTGGCCGAGCCCGTACGCCAGGTGGCGGCGTACTTCTCCGGTGCGCTGCGGCGCTTCGAGCTGCCGCTGGACTGGCGTCTCAGCTCCGGCTTCAACCGGCAGGTGCTCCAGGAGCTGGACCGTTCCGTGCCGTACGGAGCGGTCGTCGGGTACGGGGAGCTGGCCGCCCGCGTCGGACAGCCGGGGGCCGCCCAGGCCGTCGGCAACGCCATGGGGTCGAATCCGCTGCCGCTGGTGGTGGCCTGCCACCGGGTCGTGGAGAACGACGGGGGCATCGGCGGCTTCGGCGGCGGGGTCGAGACCAAGCGCCGGCTGCTCGCGCTGGAGGGCGTGCTGCCGCAGCCGCTGTTCTGAGCGCGGCAGACATACCCGGTTCCGCCCGCGCGGTAAGGGGTGGCACACTGCCGCGGTGACTACTCCAGCCGCCGCACCCGGCCGCAGCGCGTCCTGCCGCGCCCCGCACCCCCGCCGCCCGCGCGGGGGGTGTCCGGCATGACCGCCTCCCCCGGTACGGACCGGCCCTCCTCGTCGGCGGACCTCCCGGACCTGGCCGGGCTGCGGCGGCGCACCACCGGGGTGCTCATCGCCGGCCAGGTGCTCGGCGGGCTCGGCGTGCCCATCAGCATCGCCCTGGCCCCCGTACTCGCCGCCGAGGTGAGCGGCACCGAGGCCCTGTCCGGCCTCGCCTCCACCGCCGCCGTGATCGGCACCGCCCTGGTGTCCCTGCCGCTCGCCGCCCTGATGACCGCGCGCGGCCGCCGCCCCGGCCTGGTGGTGGCCTACCTGATCGGTGCCGCCGGCGCGGGCCTCGTCGTCCTCGCCGCGACGGTCAAGAGCTTCCCGCTGCTGATGATCGGCATGGCCGCCTTCGGTGCCGCCTCCTCGGCCAACCTCCAGTCCCGGTTCGCCGCCGCCGACCTTGCCGCCCCGGACCGCCGGGCCCGTTCGATCTCGGTCGTCGTGTGGGCGTCCACGCTCGGCGCGGTGCTCGGCCCCAACCTGTCCGCGCCCGCCAGCCGCAGCTTCGCCGGGACCTCCATACCCGAGACGGCGGGGCCCTTCGTATGGGCCGCCGCCGTCTTCCTCCTCACCGGCGCGCTGATCGCGGTACTCCTGCGCCCGGACCCGCTGCTGACGGCCCGTGCGCTGGCCCCGCCCGAGGAGCAGACCCGTGAGGGGCGCTCGCTGCGCGCCGGGTTCGCCGCCGTCAAGGCCTCGCCGCGGGCCCGGCTCGCGCTGGTCACGGTGGCCGTCTCGCACACCACCATGGTCTCGATCATGGTGATGACCCCGGTGGACCTGGGGCACCACGGCGCGGGGCTGGAGCTCATCGGGCTGGTGATCAGCGGTCACATCGCCGGCATGTTCGCCTTCTCCCCCGTCATGGGCTGGCTCGCGGACCGCCTGGGCCGGCTGTCGGTGATCGGCCTGGCCGCCGGGCTGCTCTCGGTCGCCGCCCTACTGGCCGGCACGGCCGGGCCGCACCACGGGCAGAGCGCGGCGGGCCTGTTCCTGCTCGGCCTCGGCTGGTCGGCCGGGATGGTGTCCGGATCGGCGCTGCTGACCGACTCGGTGGCGCAGCCCGCGCGAGCCGCCGTACAGGGCCTGAGCGACCTGACGATGAACACGGCCGCGGGCGTGGGCGGCGCCGCCGCCGGCCTGGTGATGGCCCAGGCGGGCTACGGCTGGCTGAACGCCGTCGGCGCCTGTCTGCTGCTGCCGATGGCCGCGCTCGCGCTGTTCACCGCGCGCCGCCACCCCGCGCCCGCGAAGGGCGGCGGCGTCAGTAGCTGATGTGGTAGGCCTTGCGGAGCGTCTCGTGCACGGTCCAGGTGGTCTTGTCGCCCTCCCGGAGCACGCAGGCGGAGCCGGGGCCGACCTCCAGGGTCGCGCCGCCCTCGACCTCGATGGTGGCCCGGCCGCTGACCACCACGAACAGCTCGTCGGCCTCGGTGTCGGTGACCACCCCCGGGGTGATCTGCCAGATCCCGCGCACCTGACTGCCGTCGGGCGACTCCCAGAGCACCTTGCCGGTCACGACCGGCTCGCCGGAGAGGATCTGCAAGGGGTCGAGCTCCTCGGCCTCCAGTTCGGCGTCCGGGACGTCCGTGACGGAGACGGCGAAGGAGGCGGGGGCGCTGTGATCACTGGTGCTCATGACCCGCGAGCCTAATCCGGCCGGGCCGCCCGGCGGGGCGGCCAGACCGTCCAGCGCGGCCGGGGCTGACGAGTCACCCTGTCCAGCGGCCCGCCGTGCGGTGCGCGCGGGAGCGTTACCCGGACAGCTTGTGACGGGTGGGGCGGGAGCGCGTTTGGGGGCGTGAATCCGGTGCCATGGATGGGGACATGTCACAGCACTCAGCAACCGCATCCCCGTCCGGCCGGCCCGTCCTCTCGGAGGAGGTGCGCGAGGCGCTCGCCCGGCACCGGCCGGTCGTGGCGCTGGAGTCCACGATCATCGCGCACGGGCTGCCGCGGCCCCGCAATCTGGCGGTGGGTCTCGAGCTGGAGGACCTGGTCCGCTCGGAAGGGGCGGTTCCGGCGACGATCGCCGTCATCGACGGGGTGCCGCACGTGGGCTTGGACAAGGCCCAGCTGGAGCGGATCGCGGGCGGCGAGGGCGTGCGCAAGCTCGGCCACCGCGATCTGGCGCCCGCGCTGGCGGCGGGGGCCACGGGGGCGACGACGGTCTCCGGCACGGCCTTCCTGGCCGCCCGGGCGGGCCTGCGGGTCTTCGCCACGGGCGGGCTCGGCGGCGTACACCGCGAATGGGCGCAGACACAGGACGAGTCGGCGGACCTGTCGCTGCTGGCGCGGACGCGGATCACGGTGGTGTGCGCGGGGGTGAAGTCGATCCTGGACGTGCCGGCCACGCTGCAGCGGCTGGAGACGCTGGGCGTGGGCGTGATCGGCTACCGGACGCAGCGGTTCCCCGGCTTCTACCTGGCCGATTCCGGTGAGCCGGTGGACTGGACGGTGGAGGGGCCGGAGGAGATCGCGGCGGTGATGGCCGCGCAGGACGCCCTGGGCGGCCCGGAGGCGGCCCTGCTGGTGGCCAATCCGGTGGCGGAGGCGGAGCAGCTGGATCCGCGGCTGCACGACGGGGTGCTGGCCGAGGCCCTCGCGGAATGCCGTGAGCGGGGAATCACGGGGCAGGCGGTGACGCCGTTCCTGCTGGGGTTCCTGGTGCGGGCGACGGGCGGGGCCTCGCTGGAGGCGAACCTGGCGGCGGTACGGGGCAACGTGCGGCTCGGGGCCAGGATCGCGGGGGCCTGGGCGGCGCGGGCATGACCCGCACGCAACCGGCGGGTCCGGGTGCCCTGCTGGTCATCGGGGACGTGGTCACCGATGTGGTGGCGGTCCATCCGCAACCGCTCGCCCCGGCCACCGACACGGCGGCCCGGATCCGGACCCTGCCGGGCGGCGCCGGAGCCAACGCCGCCTGTTGGGCGGCACGTACGGGGGCCGCGGAGGTACGGCTGCTCGCGCGGGTGGGGACCGAGTCGGCGCGGTGGCACGAGCGGGCGCTGCTGGACGCGGGGGTGCTGCCGCGGCTGGTGGTCGACCGGGAGGAGCCGACCGGGACGGTGGTGGCGCTGGTCGGCAAGGACGCGGAGCGGACCTTCCTGACCGACAGCGGCGCGGCGCTGCGGCTGTGCCCCGCCGACTGGACGCCGTCCCTGCTGGACGGGGTCGCCCATCTGCACCTGTCCGGGTACCTGTTCTTCGCCGACAGCAGCCGGGAGCTGGCCCTGGTCGCGCTTCGGGCGGCCGTGGCCCGGGGAGTGCCGGTGAGCGTGGACCCGGCCTCGGCGGGGTTCCTGGCGGGGCTGGGTCCGCAGCGGTTCCTCGACGCCGTGGCGGGGGCCCGCGTCCTGCTGCCCAACGAGGACGAGGCCCGCCTGCTGGCCGGCCTGCCGGAGCCCGCCGGGCTGGCCGGGGCGGCGGCGCGGCTGAGCCGGCACGTACCCCTGGTGGTGGTGACCCGGGGCGCGGCGGGGGCGCTGGTGGCCGAGCGGGGCCGGATCACCGCCGAGGTCACGGCGGAGCCGGCCGAGGCGGTGGACTCCACGGGGGCGGGCGACGCCTTCACCGGGGGCTTCCTCGCGGCCCGGCTGGCGGGCGCGGACCCCGCGGAGGCCGCCCGGGCGGGCTGCCGGACCGCGGCCCTGGCGGTGGCCCGGCTGGGTGGGAGGCCTTGAGGGGACGGGCCCGCCTGCCGCTGCCGCCCGAGCGCCTACCGCGGGCGCAGGCCCGTCCAGGCGGGATGGCGGGGGTCGTCGGCCCGGACCACCGCGTCGGCGGCCGAGGCCGGGTCCGTGTCCGCCTCGTAGCGTGCGAAGGCCGGCAGCGTCCAGCGCGCGGACTCCTCGGTGCGGCGGGCGAGCGCGCCCGGGGAGAGCCGGATGTGGACGCTCAGGTCGAAGGGGAACCAGTGGCCCAGCAGCAGCGGGCCGTGCACGACCAGTACGCCGCCGGGCGGGAGTGCGACGTACGGGCTGCGGGTGGCCCGGTCGCGCACCGGGTCCCAGAGGTCGGGCAGCACCCGGCCGGTGCCGCCGGGGTCGGTCGGGCCGAACACCTCCCGCCAGAGCGCGGCCGTGTCGTACCAGCCGCCGAGGTAGGAGTCCACGTCCTCGCGGCCGAACTCGAAGCGGAGGGAGGCCGGCCGCAGGAATCCCTCGGCCGCCACCACCAGGACCGGCCGGCCGCGCAGGCGCAGCGCGTCGGCCAGGTGCCCCGCGAGGAGGCCCGTCCCGGCCGCCGGGGCTCCGTCGACACCCACCCGCTGCCAGCCGCCCGGCTCGGGTGCGGCGCTGCCGGTGGTCTCCGCGGCGGTGCCGGGGTCGTCGAGGCGGCCGGCGAGCCGCTCGGCCATCCGCTGCCATGTGATCGCTTCCAGCTGCACGAGCCCATTGTCAGTGGTGGGCCGTAGCTTTTTTCACGAGGGATCACCGGCGGAACGGAACCCGGTGGCCCGGCCTTGGGGAGGGGTCTGTCATGGCTCGGGAGACGACGTATCTGGAGCTGTCGCAGGACGACGGCGCTGCGCACAAGTTCTACGAGGTGACGGTGGACGGCACCGCCGTCTCCGTGCGGTACGGGCGCATCGGGGCGGACGGCCAGGTGCAGAGCTCCTCGTTCCCGACGGCGGACAAGGCCCGGGCGGCGGCCGCGAAGAAGATCGGCGAGAAGGTCCGCAAGGGGTACGCCCCGGCCGTGCGCGGCGGGCGTGCCGCGCGGTCGGTGACGCGGCGCCAGGTCACGTCGGCGCCGTCGACGGCGCGGGCCGCGGCTCCGGTGCTGTGGCGGTTCCGTACGGGGTCCTCGGCCTTCGGGATCCACGTGGACGAGGACCGCTGCTGGGTCGGCAACCAGGCGGGTGACGTCTACACGCTCAGCCACGGCGGGGAGGTGCTGGCCCGGTACTCGCTGCCGGACGGGGTGAAGTGCCTGGTGGCGGACGAGTTCTGGATTTACGCGGGCTGTGACGACGGCACGGTGTACGACCTGTCGTCGAAGGTGCCGTTCGGGGCGTACGACATCGCGGCCGACGTGGACATCTTCTGGCTGGACATCCGCGAGGGCGTGCTGAACGTGTCCGACGCGAGCGGCGGGCTGACGGTCATCGACCACGAGGACGAGTTCCAGTGGTCGCGGCGCTCGGACGGCTCGAACGCCTGGATGGTCCGGGCGGACGCGGACGCGGTCTACCACGGCCACAGCCAGGGCGTCACCGCGTACGCCCCGGACGGCGGGCGGCAGCTGTGGCACACGGCCACGAACGGGTCGGTGCTGTTCGGCTGGCAGGAGGACCACGCGGTCTACGCGGGCACCGGGCGCAACACCGTGCAGCGGCTGTCGAAGGCGACCGGCGCGGTGGAGGCCACCTACCGGTGCGACGCGGCGGTGTACTCGTGCGCGACCTCCCCGGACGGCAGGCACGTCTTCGCCGGCGACCTGGCCTCCTCGGTGTACTGCTTCGACGCCGACGGGCGGCGGCTGTGGAAGCTGGGCACGGGCAGCGGGTCCGCGCTGTCGATGCAGTACCACGAGGGGCGGTTGTTCCTGGTGACCACGGACGGCTCGCTGGTCTGTGTGGACGCGAGCGAGCAGGCGATAGCCGCGGCCCAGCAGGGCTCGGTGCCGGCGCCGGTGGACGTGAAGTCGGCCGCCGCCCTGCCCGTGTTCACCCCGGCCGCGTCGGCGGCGGCGGTCGCCACCGTCTCGGTGGCGTCGGCTCCGGCGGGCGGTGTGGTCGTGGAGTGCGTCCAGCAGGGCGGCCGGGTGCGGGTGCAGGTGGTCTCGGGAGGCTTCGAGCCCTCCTGGAACGTGCAGTTCCCGCGCGGCATACGGGAGCCCGGCGCCCGGTACGTGGTGGACGGGCTGCACGCGTCCTCTGGAGGCTTCTACCGGGTGCGCGGGGAGATACGCCGGCTGGTGTGAGGCTCACCCGGGCGGTACGGGTTCACCGGCGTGCTCCCGGCACACGGCCGGTGTGACGCCGTGCGGGGCCGGGGCGGGTATGGAGAAGGGGGTTCCCGGGGGGAGCGCCGGGGTCACGTGCAGGACGACCGGTTCGCTGCCGAGGTTGTGGCCCAGGTGGAGGTGCCGGATGCCCGCCGGCTCCACGAAGGCGGTCCCGGCGCGGTGCACCGCGATCGTGCCGTCGTGCAGGACCCGGGTCAGGGTCCCGGCGAGGACCACGGCGTCCAGCCGCACCCGGTGGTAGTGCCAGCCGGTGCAGCCGCCCGGCGGTATGACGATCTTGCGGCCGGCCGGGGCCGAGGGTTTGCGCGCCCCTGCCGTTCGAACCGTCGCCTGCTGCCCGCCCATGTGTCCTCCTCGGTGGACCGGCTGCCGTCCACGGGCCCACGGTAGAAGGACGGCGTGGCATCGAGGAAGAGTTGGTGAAACATCAACCGGCCTTCTCCAGCAGGTGATATGAGGCCCCTGCGGCGGTATCACCCCTGTATGAGCCTGGTGGTGTTCGAGTCCGGTAAGCAGATCCACTGCGCGGAGTGCCGGCAGGGGCCGCTCCGCCACCTCGTGCGCGAGGCCGGCGTGCCGCGCTGCCTGGACTGCGCCGATCTCGGGCACCTGGTCTACCTCCCGCGCGGGGATGCGGCGCTCACCCGCCGCTCCCGGGAGGGGAGCGCGCTGTCCGCCGTCGTCGTCCGCTTCAACCGGCGCCGCCGCCGCTACGAGCGGCTGGGAATCCTCGTCGAGGAGGCCGCTCTGGCCCACGCCGAGCGTGCGTGTCTCGCGGACGCCGAGGCGCGGGCCAGGCGCCGGGAGCGCGACCGGCTGCGTCGCGCCGCCGAGGACACCCGGTTCACGGCGGCTTTCGCCGCCGAGATAGTCCGCCTGTTCCCCGGCTGCCCGGCCGACCGGGCGGTGGCCATCGCCACGCACGCCTCGGTGCGCGGCAGCGGCCGGGTGGGCCGCAGCGCCGCCGGCCGTGCGCTGGACGAACGCGCCGTCTCGTACGCGGTGCGCGCGGCCGTGCGGCACGCCGACACCGAGTACGACGCGCTGCTGATGGCGGGCGTCCCGCGGTTCGCGGCCCGGACGCGGCTGGCGGCACGGATCGAGGCCGTCCTGGACAGCTGGCGCCCCGTACCGCCCGCCCGCGGTCCTAGCGCGTGAGGCCGAAGCGGCGGTAGAGGAGTGCGCCGCCGAGGAGGAGCGCGCCGCCGCCGGGGAGCAGGTAGCCGACGGCGTCCGCGCCGGTGTGGGCCAGGGCTTCGGTGTGCCGCGGCGGAGCGGGCTGTGCCACCGGCAGCTCAGTGACCGGCGGTTGGACGGGGGGCTGGACGGGCGGCTGCACGGGCGGCTGCACGGGCGGCTGCACGGGGGGCTTGCCGGGGGTGGGCACCTCGCCGTTGACCGAGGTGTTGCCGGTGGAGCTGTTGCCGATGCCGACGACGTTGACGGAGTTGCCGCTGAGGTTCACCGGCAGGTCGACGGGGAGCTGGAGGCCGTTGCCGGACAGCACCCCCGGGGAATCCTTTACCCGTCCATCGGCGGCGGCTCCGCCGCCATTGCCCGCGCCCTGTTTCGACGAGTGTGAGGGACTGGGCTGCGCATCGTTGACACATCGGTTCCCCGCGGCCGGATTGAGCAGGCCGACCACGCTCACGGTGTTCCCGCACGCGTTCACCGGTACGTTCACCGGCAGTTGGACCAGGTTCCCGGAGAGCAGCCCCGGCGAGCGCTCGGTGCGGCCACCGGCGTCCGCGTCGGCATGGGCGAATCCGCCCGCACCCGCGACCGCCAGCCCGCCTCCCGCAACCACCGCCGCGATCAAGCCATTTCGGCGACTGTGACGCATCAGTTTCCCTGCCTTCCGGAGGAGTCCGCGGGTGTTCGTCCCGCACCGGAACAACGCTCTGAACCCATTCGGGTTATAGAGGGGGTAGGCATTTCACTCCATCGTGTACTGGGTAGTGCCTACTCCATGACGCATCGCCCACTGCTCCTCCTCGACGTGGACGGCCCCCTCAACCCCTTCCGGGCCCCCTTCGCGGGCCTGCGCGGCTACCGGAGCCACCGGATGCGGCCGGACGTCTGGCTCTCCTACCGCGATCCGGAATCCCGCAGCGCCCGCCGCGGCGCACGGGTCCGCCTGCACCCCTCCCACGGCGGCCGGCTGCTGGCCCTGCCCTTCGAGCTCACCTGGGCCACCGCCTGGACGCACCAGGCCAATACGATGATCGCCCCGCACATCGGGCTTCCCGGCGATCTCCCCGTCGTCGAATGGCCGGAACTCTTCGCCCAGGACCCGGACGGCCTGTCGTGGAAGACCCGCCCCCTCGTCGCCTGGGCGGCGGGCCGTCCCTTCGCCTGGGTCGACGACATGATCAACCCGCTGGACCGCGCCTGGGTCGCCGCCCACCACCCGTCCCCGGCCCTGCTCCTGCGCATCCACCCCCGCCACGGCCTCCGGGACCGCGACTTCACCACTCTCGGCCGTTGGGCTCGCGAAGTGACGCCCTGATCCCGCCGTCCACCGGCCGCCCCCGCGTCCGCGTCCGCGTCCGCGTCCGGCGGCATGGTCACCGGGGGTTCTGGCTCCCCGGGCTGACGCGGCCCGGGCCCCGACCGGGCCGCGTCAGCGCCGTGACCGGGTCCGGGGAGGGACCGCCCGCGGGCCACCAGTCGGCGTCGTCCGGGCGGGACTCGTAGGCGTACCAGAGGCCGTCGCGGCCGAGGCGGAGCTGGCGGGTGCCCGAGGTGAGGCGGTTGCGGTCGGGGCGGAAGGAGCCCTGGCCGGCGGCGAGGAGCGCCGGGCGGGCCCGGTCGAAGGGACCGGCCGGCGGGTCCCAGGGCTCTTCGAGGGCGGCGAGGGCCGGGCGGCCGCCCTCCCGCCAGGCCGCGGCGGCCCGGGCGAGGTCGGTGGTGGTACGGCCGGTCTCGCGGGCCAGCTCGCGGTAGAGGGTACGGGCGCCGCCGGTGAGCCCGGCCGTGGGGTGCGCCGAGGCCAGCCGGACGGCGTCCTGCCACAGGCCGAGCCCGTCGATCGGGTCCTCGGCCGTGGTCAGGATGGCGAGGGCGCGGGCCGCCGCGTCGGAGGCGAGCTGGTCCAGGGCGAGCGGGTCCGGAGCCGCCGGGTCGGCCGGGTAGGCGGGCGGCAGGCCCGCGGCGGCGGGCGCGGCGAGCGGCGCCGGCAGCGGCGGCAGGCCGATACGGGCCAGCGCCGCCCTCGCCGGGACGCCGGGGAAGTGGGGCGCGGCGTCGGGCTGTTCCCGGGCGGCGTGGGCGGCGTTGCGCCGGGTCAGCTCGTCGAGGAGTTCCCGCTCGCCTCGGCCGCGCAGGAGCAGCAGGACGAAGGGGTCCTCGTCGAGCAGCCGGGCCGCCCGGTAGCAGAGGGCCGCCGCGTGCTTGCAGGGCGGACGGGCGGTGTCCGGGCAGGAGCAGCGCGGAAGGAGCTCGCCCGCGCCGGGCAGCACCGTCCCCGCGAGCGACTGCGGAACCTCCCGCTCCAACAGGGCTGCGAGCGCCGCGGGATCGGCCGCGACCGCCTCCAGCAGTGCCTCCCACTCCGTGTCCGCGAAGGAGGGCAGCGCCAGCTCCGTGCGGTACGGGCGCGGCCGGCTGCCCCGTACGTACGCCACGATCCGGCCCGGGGTGATGGTGACCGCGTCGACGTGGCCCTCGGCGGCGTACGCACGGCCCCGCGCCAGCCGGGCCGGGTCGCGGGCGACCTGCTCCAGCGCCGACACCCAGGCCCGGCCCCACCAGCTGACGGCCTGCGCCCCCGCGGGCACGGTCTCGAAGGTGCGGCGGCGGTCGTCCCGCGCGGTGATCATGCGGGCCTCCGCAGGGAGACGAGGTCGGCCAGTTGCCGGTCGGTCAGCTCGGTCAGCGCCGCCTCGCCGGAGCCCAGGACGGCATCGGCCAGGGCCCGCTTGGCCTCCAGCATCTCGGCGATCCGGTCCTCCACGGTGCCCTCGGCGATGATCCGGTGCACCTGGACGGGCTGGGTCTGGCCGATCCGGTAGGCGCGGTCGGTGGCCTGCTCCTCGACGGCCGGGTTCCACCAGCGGTCGAAGTGGATGACATGGCCCGCCCGGGTGAGGTTGAGGCCGGTGCCCGCGGCCTTCAACGAGAGCAGGAACACCGGGACTTCGCCCGCCTGGAAACGGTCCACGAGCTCCTCGCGGCGCGGCACCGGCGTCCCTCCGTGGAGCAGTTGGTGGGAGATCCCCCGGGCCGCGAGGTGCCGCTCGATGAGCCGGGCCATCGTCACGTACTGGGTGAAGACCAGCACCGATCCGCCCTCGGCCAGGATCGTGTCCAACAGCTCGTCCAGCAGCGCCAGTTTGCCCGAGCGGTGCGGGATCCGGGGCTCCGCCTCCTTCAGGTACTGCGCCGGGTGGTTGCAGATCTGCTTGAGCGAGGCCAGCAGTTTCATGATCATGCCGCGCCGCTCGATGCCCTCGCTCGACCCGATCACGGCCATCGCCTCGTCCACCGCGGCCTGGTACAGCGAGGCCTGCTCGCGGGTCAGCGAGACGGGGTGGTCGGTCTCCGTCTTCGGCGGCAGCTCGGGCGCGATGCCGGGGTCGGACTTCCTGCGGCGCAGCAGGAACGGCCGGACCAGCGCCGCGAGCCGGGCCACGGCCGCCTCGTTGCCGCCGTCCTCCTCCTGCTGGTGCTCCACCGGACGGGCGTGGCGGGCCCGGAAGGCGGTGAGCGGGCCCAGCAGTCCCGGCGTGGTCCAGTCGAGCAGCGCCCACAGCTCGGAGAGGTTGTTCTCCACCGGGGTACCCGTCAGCGCCACCCGGGCCGGCGCCGGGATGGTGCGCAGTGCCCTGGCGGTCGCCGAATGCGGGTTCTTGACGTGCTGGGCCTCATCGGCGACGACCATGCCCCAGCCCTGCCCGGCGAGCAGGGGGGCGCTGGCGCGCATCGTCCCGTAGGTGGTGAGGACGAAGCCCCCGGCGAGGTCGGTCAGGTGGCGGCTGCCGCCGTGGAAGCGGCGCACGGGCGTGCCGGGGGCGAACTTCTCGATCTCCCGCTGCCAGTTGCCCAGCAGGGACGCGGGACAGACGACGAGCGTCGGCTCGGGGCGGTCGCGGTGCAGGTGCAGCGCGATCAGGGTGACGGTCTTGCCCAGGCCCATGTCGTCGGCGAGGCAGCCGCCGAGGCCGAGGGAGGTCATCAGGTCCAGCCAGGCCAGGCCCCGGGCCTGGTAGTCGCGCAGGGTGGCCTGGAGCGCGGCCGGCTGCGGCAGCGGGGCCAACTCCCCCGTCAGGCGCTCCCGCAGGGCGGCCAGCGCCCCCACCGGTACCGCCTCGACCGGCTCCCCGTCGACCTCGGCCGTCCCCGACAGCACGGTCGCCAGCGCGTCCACCGGGTCCAGCATCCCGAGCTCCCGCTTGCGCGCTTTCCGCACCAGCTCGGGATCCACCCGCACCCACTGGTCGCGCAGCCGCACCACCGGCCGGTGGGCCTGCGCGAGGGCGTCCATCTCCCCCGGGGTGAGCCGGTCCCCGCCCAGCGCCAGCTCCCAGGAGAAGGCGAAGAGGTGGTCGGCGTCGAAGAAGGTGGTGCCGTCGGTGGCGGAACCGGGTGCGGTGGACCGTACGACGGCGGTCGCGGACAGCGTGCGGGCCAGCTCGCGCGGCCAGTGGACGAGGACTCCGGCGGCCGCCAGCCGGTTCGCGGCGGTGCCCAGCAGGTCTTCGAGCTCCGGATCCGACAGGGCCAGCGCGTCGGGCACCGGCTGGTCGAGCAGGCGCAGCAGCGGCGGCCACACCCGGGCGGCCCGGCGCAGCGCGAGTACCGCGTCGATCCGCGCGCGCGGGCCGAACCCGGCGGCGGCCGCACCCGCCCACAGCTGTGCGGCGTCGGTGACCAGGGTCGGGTCGGCGAGGCTGTGCACCTGGACCACGGCGGCCCCGGCGCGCCGCACGTCCTCGGCTTCGGGCTCGTCGAAGAGGCGGAAGGAGGACAGGTCCAGGCGCAGCGAGATCCCGACGCCGGTGTCCGCTCCGGCGGCGACCTGCGCGGCCCAGTCCCGTATCCCGGGCAGGTGCTGCGGCTCCCGGGCGGCGAACGGCCGGCCGGCGGCCACGGCGGCGGCCGGGGTGCGGGGCAGGCTGTCGGCGACGGCGTCGAGGAAGGCGCGGACCAGTGCCTCCGGTTCGGGCAGGTGCAGCGGGCGGCGCCCGGCGAGGGGCGTGGCGTACCCCTCGTGCGGCAGCGCGGCGGCGACCGCGCGCAGGTGGCCGACATCGGCGGCGTCGAGCGGCCCGGCCCGCCAGGCGTCGACGCCCTCGGGGGTGAGCCCGGGCAGCAGCCGGCCGCGGGCGACCAGGGTGAGCGCCTGGGTGGCGGCGGTGCCCCAGGCGCGGGTGGCCGGGTGTGCGGCGGGGCTGCGGGGCGCCCGGGCGAGCAGGGGCAGGGCGGCGGTGACGGAGAGGGCCACGGCGGGCACGGCTCGGCCGCGGACCCCGTCACCGTGCGGACGGACCACGGTGAGCGTCGTCTCGGCGGCCGCCTCCGGCAGGGCGCCCGCCCCGGGCAGGGCGTCCCCGTCGGGCGCCCAGAACACGACGCGACCCTCGCGGGGGACCGCGGCGGGCAGGAAGACGGCGGCGTGGCGCAGCAGTGCGTGCGGTGTCATGGCCTGGTCCCCTCCCCTGTCGGTACGGATGCCCGTCGGTACGGATTGCCCCGTCGGTACGGATGTCCTGTCCACCGAGTCTAGGTGCGGCCACTGACAACGCCTCTGACCTGGGCGTTCGGTCCGCCGGTCAGCGGGCCCAGCGGCCCTGTTCCATGGCGTAGCCGTACACGGGACGGCCCGTGGCGGCGCTGGTGCGCAGCGGTCGGCCGTTGTCGTCGACGCGCAGCGTGCCGGAGCCGGACGGTCCGGTCCAGCTCAGGTCCAGCGACCAGTCGCAGTCGCAGCCCGTGGTGGCGGCTTCCACCCGCAGGACGACCGGCTCCGACGCCGAGACGCGCATCGGGAACGCGGGGGCCGGGATGGCGCTCGGGGCGGCGCCCGCGCTGTCGTTGCCGGCCACGGGCCGGAGCACGGGGCGCGGCGCGTCCAGGTTCACCTTGAAGGCCGCCGGGGTGATCGCCCCGCCGCACCCCTGGGACATCTGGTAGACGTTCCAGGCCGGCGGGGTGCGCCGGGCGGCCACGCGTACCCCCAGGTCCTCCAGGACCACGCTGCCGCTGCCCGTGCCGTGCAGGGTGATCTCCACGATCTGCGTCCCGGCGTGCACGGCGCGCTGCGCCGAGGCCCAGGCGGGCGCGTCCGCCTCCACGGGCGGCGGGGGCACGGCGCCGGGGCCGGGCTCGGCCAGGTAGGCGTGGTCGCAGGCGAAGGCCCACACGTGGGAGCGCACCGCCGCGGTGAGCGGAGCCGCGGTCGGGGTGGGCGTCGGGGTCGGGGTCGGGGTCGGGGCGGGCGCCGAGGACGGGCCGGCGGGCCGGCCCGGGGCACTGCTGCCCGCGGCCCCCGGGCCGGCCCCCGCGCCCGGCGCGGCCCCGCGGTACGGAAGCGACACGGCCAGCACCGCCACGGCCACCGCCCCCGCCGCCACCCCGCCGGCCAGCACGGCAACCGCCCGCCGCCGATACCAGGGCCGCCGCCCGCGGCCCGACTCCGGTTCGGGCACCGGCACGGACAGGGGCACGGGCACCGACCCGCGGTCCGGCCCCGGCCCGGTACCCGCACCCGGCCCCGGCCCGGGTTCCGATCCCGGGCCGGACCCCCGCCCCGGTGCCCGGGCCGCCTCGCGCCTGCGGGCATCCGCCAGGAGCCAGGCGCGGTGCAGGTCCACGGCCTCGCCCGGGGACGCCCCGCAGGCCCGGGCGAAGCGGTCCACCGCCGCGAACTCCGTCGGTACGGCCTCCCCGTTGCAGTAGCGGTGCAGGGTCGACGTGCTCGTGTGCAGTTTGCGCGCCAGCGCCCCGTAACTGAGCCCCGCGCGTTCCTTCAGTTCCCGCATCAGCCGTGCGAACGCCTCCGCCTCGCCCGACCGTCCCGCCTCGCCCACGGCGTTCCCCCGTCCCGCGGCTCCGTTCCATGCAGGGGGTGTTCCCCCAGGTGACAGCACGTACGGCCGTTCCAGTGTCCCGAATGTGCCGCGATCCGCCGCCCGACACCCCGGACCGGGGACAGGCTGTTCACGCACGGCAGCACACCGCCGTACCGCCACACCCAAGGAAACGGGGAGAACCGACCATGTTCCGACGCACCGCCACCGGTACCGCCTTCGCAGCCCTCGCGGCAGGCGCCGCGCTCGCCCTGACCGCATCGGCCACTGCCACTGCCACGGCCGCCACCGCGCCCGGGTTCGTCAACGGCGCCGACCTGCCGCCGCACCCCGGCTCGCCCTGGTACGCCGGCCCGGTCACCCAGGGGCTCCCCGAGTCCGCCCCGTTCTGCCTGGACGGTGTGCTCCCGGCGCAGGGCAGCTGGCACCGGACCTTCGGTACGGAGTTCGACACCGGCGCCCTGCAGATCTCCGTACGGGCCGCCTCCGCCACGGCCGCCGCGAAGCTGGCCGGCACCCTGGAGCGCAAGGTCGCCGCCTGCGCCGCCGACTGGCTGCGGGCGACCCCGGGCGGCACCGCCTCCTGGGCGGACCACGGGAAGCTGCCCGTCGAGGAGGGAGCGCACGTCTACGGGGTGCACACCTCGATCCCGGAGTCCGAGCCGGGCGTGCACCTCTACGGCATCGGACGCGACGGCTCCACCGTGACCGTCGTGCAGTGGGGCCAGATGGGCGACCTCACGCACGCCCCCGTCGCCGCGTTCGAGAAGACGACGACCAGGGCCGTGAACAAGCTCAACCCGTGACCCGCCCGCGCGCCGCCCGGAGTGGGACCATGGACATGAGGCGATGCCCATGCGTTCCGGTAATGAGCCGGCGACCGCCCGCAGTCCGCTGCGGCTGCGGTTCTGGCTGAGTCTGTGGGGGCTGATCTGGGCCGCCGCCGGGACGGCCGCGTTCTCGCTGGCGGCCCGTCCCGGATGGGCGGCGGTCTGCGGGGCGCTCGCGCTGCTGGCGGCGGCCGACCTGGCGGTGGTCGTCCACCGCATCCACCAGGGTCCGCACTACCAGCCCGGCCCGGACATCCCGCCGTACGAGCCGCCGCGCAGCGAGCGGTGAACGGCCGCCGCTACTGCTCGAAGCGGGCCGCTTCCAGGTACTCGGGCTGCGGGTCCAGGGCGGCGGCCAGCCTGAAGTGCTTGCGCGCCTGCTCGGGCCGGCCGGAGCGCTGGTGGGTGCGGGCCAGCGCGAAGTGGGCGAAGGCGTTGTCCGGCTCCCGCTCCAGTACCAGCTCGAACTCCAGCTGCGCCGGTCGCAGTTGCGCCGCGGCGAAGAAGGCCCGGGCGCGCAGCAGCCGGGCGGCGGTGTTCTCGGGGTGGGCGGCTATGACGGAGTCGAGCAGCTTCACCGCGCCCCGCGGGTCGCGTGCGGCGAGCAGCTGCTCCGCGGCCCGGTAATCGATGACGTGCGTCTCCGGGCTCGCCGACGAGGACGAAGACGAGGACTGCGGCGTGGTGTCGGACACGATCGGTTCCTTCCCTCTACGGGCGCGTTCAACGCCCCGCCCCGCGTCCGCTATTCCGCCGGCGGCACCGGCTGCGCCGCGCGCGCGGTGAGCTCCGCCCACACCTTGCGCACCTGGGGTTCCAGCGCCTCCAGCGGCCCGTCGTTGTCGATCACCAGGTCGGCCACCGCGAGCCGCTGCTCCCGGGTGGCCTGCGCGGCCATCCTGGCCCGCGCCTCCTCCTCGGCCATCCCGCGCGGCCCGGTCAGCCGCGCCAGCTGCGTCCGCGGCGCCGCGTCCACCACGACCACCAGGTCGTACAGCGGCGCCAGGCCGTTCTCCGTGAGCAGCGGTACGTCGTGGACGACGATCGCGTCGGCCCCGGCGGCGGCCTCCAGCTCGGCCGAGCGGGCCCCGACCAGCGGGTGCACGATCGCGTTGAGGGTCTGGAGCTTCGCCGGGTCGGCGAACACGATGGAGCCGAGCTTCGGCCGGTCCAATGCCCCCTCCGGGGTCAGCACCGTCTCCCCGAAGGCCGCGACGACGGCCGCGAGCCCCGGCGTACCGGGCTCGACGACCTCCCGCGCGATCCGGTCGGCATCCACGATGACCGCCCCGTACCCCGCCAGCAGCCGCGAGACCTCGCTCTTGCCGGCACCGATTCCGCCCGTCAACCCCACCTTCAGCATGGTGCCCAGCCTAGACCGCGCCCCCGCCGCCCCCACAGCCCCCGGTGTCAGCTCTCGCCCTCGCGCTCCGCGAGGAACCGCTCGAACTCGCGCCCGATCTCGTCCGCCGAAGGGATCTCCGCGGGCTCGGCGATCATGTTTCCCCGGGTCTCGGCGCCGACGGCCGCGTCGTACTGGTGCTCCAGCCCCTGGACGAGGCCGACCAGTTCCTCGTCGCCCTCCCGGATCTGCCGGTCGATCTCCGTCTGCGTGCGGTGCGCTTCCGTCCGCAGGGCGTGGGCGACGGCGGGCAGGACCAGCCCGGTGGCCGCCGTGATCGCCTCCAGCACCGTCAGCGCCGCGTCCGGATACGGGGAGCGGGCGACGTAGTGCGGTACGTGCGCGGCGACGCCCAGCACGTCGTGCCCGGCCTGCGCCAGCCGGAACTCCACCAGCGATTCCGCGCTGCCCGGCACCTGGGCCTCGTCGAAGGGGCTGCGGTGGCCCGGCATGAGGTCGGTCCGGTTGCCGTGCGGGGTGATGCCGACGGGCCGGGTGTGCGGGACGCCCATGGGGATGCCGTGGAAGTTGACCGACAGCCGCACGCCGAGGCGCTCGACGATCTGCCGGACGGCCACGGCGAAGCGCTCCCACTCCACGTCCGGCTCGGGGCCGGACAGCAGCAGGAAGGGGGATCCGGTGGCGTCCTGGACCAGGCGGACCTCCAGCCGGGGCTCCTCGAACTCCGTCCAGTGGTCGCGCTGGAAGGTCAGCAGCGGGCGGCGGGCCCGGTAGTCCACCAGCCGGTCCGCGTCGAAGCGCGCCACCACCTGGTGGGGCAGGCTGTCCAGGAGCCGCTCGACGATCTGCTCTCCGGCCTCGCCCGCGTCGATGTACCCCTCGAAGTGGTACAGCATGACCAACCCGGCCGAGTCCTGGGCGAGCGCCAGGTCGGCCACCGCCAGGCCCTTGGCGTCCCATTCGTACAAGCCCTGTGGATCAAGCACCGTCACCACTCCTCCCTCGCTGCGCGTTCTCTGCAAGAACGTGCAAGGAGGCTGTCCCATTCCCCAGTTGGCCGATTTCACACGAACGCAACGGGATCCGGGGGCCGGAGGGTCACGAGATCAGGAAGGCTCGGGGGCCGGCGCACCACGCGACAAGGCCCGCCCCCCGGAGGGGACGGGCCTTGTCGTTCAGTCAACCAGCTCGGCTCACGCCCGGAGGCGTGGTGCGCGCTGCGATCAGCTCTGGCCGCCGGCCAGCTTCTCGCGGAGCGCGGCCAGGGCCTCGTCCGAGGCCAGGGCGCCGGAGGTCTCGTCCGACTCCGAGGAGTACGAACCACCCGAGATGCCCGCACCGGCGTTGCCACCGGTGGCGGCCGGGGCGGCAGCACCCTCGGCAGCAGCGGCCTCGTCGGCCTCGCGGCTCTTGATGACCTGAGCCTGGTGCTGCTCGAAGCGCTGCTGCGCCTCGGCGTACTGGGTCTCCCAGGCCTCGCGCTGCTTGTCGAAGCCCTCGAGCCAGTCGTTGGTCTCCGGGTCGAAGCCCTCGGGGTAGATGTAGTTGCCCTGGTCGTCGTACGACGCGGCCATGCCGTACAGGGTCGGGTCGAACTCGACCGACGCCGGGTCGGCACCGAAGGACTCGTTGGCCTGCTTCAGCGACAGCGAGATCCGGCGACGCTCGAGGTCGATGTCGATGACCTTGACGAAGATCTCGTCGTTGACCTGGACGACCTGCTCCGGGATCTCCACGTGGCGCTCGGCCAGCTCGGAGATGTGGACCAGACCCTCGATGCCCTCGTCCACGCGGACGAACGCACCGAACGGAACCAGCTTGGTGACCTTACCCGGGACGACCTGGCCGATCTGGTGGGTCCGGGCGAACTGCTGCCACGGGTCCTCCTGCGTCGCCTTCAGCGACAGGGAGACGCGCTCGCGGTCCATGTCCACGTCGAGAACCTCGACGGTGACCTCCTGGCCGACCTCGACAACCTCGGACGGGTGGTCGATGTGCTTCCAGGACAGCTCGGAGACGTGCACGAGACCGTCGACGCCGCCCAGGTCCACGAAGGCACCGAAGTTGACGATCGAGGAGACGACGCCGGAGCGGACCTGACCCTTCTGCAGGGTGGTGAGGAACGTCTGGCGAACCTCGGACTGGGTCTGCTCGAGCCAGGCGCGGCGGGACAGGACCACGTTGTTGCGGTTCTTGTCCAGCTCGATGATCTTCGCCTCGAGCTCCTTGCCCACGTAGGGCTGGAGGTCGCGGACGCGACGCATCTCGACGAGAGAGGCCGGCAGGAAGCCGCGGAGGCCGATGTCGAGGATGAGACCACCCTTGACGACCTCGATGACGGTACCGGTGACGATGCCGTCTTCTTCCTTGATCTTCTCGATGGTGCCCCAGGCACGCTCGTACTGAGCGCGCTTCTTCGAGAGGATCAGGCGGCCTTCCTTGTCCTCCTTCTGGAGGACCAGGGCCTCGATCTCGTCGCCGACCTTGACGACCTCGTTCGGGTCGACGTCGTGCTTGATCGAGAGCTCGCGGCTCGGGATGACGCCTTCGGTCTTGTAACCGATGTCGAGGAGAACCTCGTCCCGGTCAACCTTGACGATGACGCCGTCGACGATGTCGCCATCGTTGAAGTACTTGATCGTCTCGTCGATCGCCGCGAGGAACGCGTCCGCGTCGCCGATGTCGTTGACCGCTACCTGCGGAGTGGTGGCGGTGGTCTCGGTGCTGCTCGTCATGTGGGAAAGGGCTCCGGTTACGGACAGAAAGTCGTAGGTACTGCTACGCCGGGAGCCCTTATCGGCATCCACCGAAGACCGGACAGCCAAGGAGGCCCCCGATCCGCAGGAGAGCGGCGGGGCCTCGAAAACCGAGGGGACATCAACAGATGCAAGCGCAGCCTGCTAGGTCTGAGGAGCACAGGCTCGCAGCGCAACTTGTAGCATACGGGGGCAGCCGGACACGGTCAATGCGCGAAGGCGGACACCCCCGGCGGATCACCGCACAACCGGCACAATTCGTGGGCGGGGAGGCGCTGATGACACTTCCCTGCCGTTTTCCGCGGCGAGCCACGGACGGCCGCGGGCACCCCAGGACATCCACGGACGTCCAGACATTCGCAGACTACGACGACGGGCCCCATGAACCAAGAGGACTACGCCCCCGAAGCCGCGTACGACGCCGATCCGCGCTCCGCCGACGGCGCCGCCGAGGACGCCGAGGCCACCCGGCGTGACACGGACGAGGCGGAGAGCAGCCGGGCCAGCCGCGGCTGGTGGGACCGCAACGCCGACGAGTACCAGAGCGAGCACGGCGCCTTCCTCGGCGACGACCGCTTCGTCTGGGGACCCGAGGGGCTCGACGAGGCGGAGGCGGCCCTCCTCGGCCCCGCCGCCTCCCTCCAGGGCAAGGACGTCCTGGAGATCGGCGCCGGCGCCGGCCAGTGCTCGCGCTGGCTCGCCGCCCAGGGCGCCCGCCCGGTCGCCCTCGACCTCTCCCACCGCCAGCTCCAGCACGCCCTGCGCATCGGCGGCGACGACGTGCCCGGGCCCCGCCTCGTCGAGGCGGACGCCGGCCGGCTGCCCTTCCGCGACGCCTCCTTCGACCTGGCCTGCTCCGCCTACGGGGCCGTCCCCTTCGTCGCCGACCCGGTGAACGTGATGCACGAGGTGCGCCGCGTACTGCGCCCCGGCGGCCGCTGGGTCTTCTCCGTCACCCACCCCATCCGCTGGGCCTTCCCCGACGAGCCCGGCCCCGAGGGGCTGTCCGTGGCCGCCTCCTACTTCGACCGCACCCCGTACGTGGAACAGGACGAGCAGGGCCGCGCCGTGTACGTCGAGCACCACCGCACCATCGGCGACCGGGTCCGCGACGTCGTGGCGGGCGGCTTCCGCCTGGTCGACCTGGTCGAGCCCGAGTGGCCGCAGTGGAACGGCCAGGAGTGGGGCGGCTGGTCCCCGCTGCGCGGCAGCCTGATCCCGGGTACGGCGATCTTCGTGTGCGAGAGGGACTGATTCCTTGATCCGCCGCTCCGCCCTCGACGCCCTCCCCGTACGGGAGGCCGTGCCCGCGCTCGTCTCGGCGCTGGACGCCCACGGCACCGCCGTGCTCTGCGCCCCGCCCGGCACCGGCAAGACCACACTGGTGCCCCTGGTCCTGGCGGGACTGGTCGGCGGCGGGCCCCGGCGGCGGGTCGTGGTCGCCGAACCCCGGCGGATCGCGGCCCGGGCGGCGGCGCGGCGGATGGCGTGGCTGCTGGGCGAGCCGGTGGGCGGCTCGGTGGGTTTCACGGTGCGCGGGGAGCGGGTGGCGGGCCCCTCGACGGTGGTGGAGGTGGTCACCACCGGCGTGCTGCTGCAGCGGCTCCAGCGGGACCAGGAGTTGTCCGGCGTGGACCTGGTGATCCTGGACGAGTGCCACGAGCGGCACCTGGACGCCGACACCGTCGCCGCGTTCCTGCTGGACGTACGGGAGACCCTGCGCCCGGAGCTGCGGCTGGTGGCGGCTTCGGCGACGACCGACGCGGCGGGCTGGGCCCGGCTGCTGGGGGACGCGCCGGTGGTGGAGGCCGCGGGCGTCTCGTACCCGGTGGAGACGGTGTGGGCCCCGCCGGCCCGGCCGGTGAAGCCCCCGCACGGCACGCGGGTGGACCCGGCGCAGCTGGCGCACGTGGCCTCGGTGGTGCGGCGGGCCCTGGCGGAACGTTCCGGCGACGTGCTGTG
This sequence comes from Streptomyces subrutilus, assembly GCF_001746425.1. GTDB lineage: Bacteria > Actinomycetota > Actinomycetes > Streptomycetales > Streptomycetaceae > Streptomyces > Streptomyces subrutilus_A. The sequence goes on from NZ_MEHK01000001.1 coordinate 2,082,097, forward strand.
CTTCCTGCCCGGCGTCGGGGAGATCGCCCGGGTGGCCGGGCTGCTGGGCGCAGTGGACGCGGAGGTCCTCCAGGTCCACGGCCGGGCGGCGGCCGCGGTGCAGGACGCGGCGCTGACGGCGTCGGACCACCGCCGGGTGATCCTGGCGACGGCGGTCGCCGAGTCCAGCCTGACCGTTCCCGGGGTGCGCGTGGTGGTGGACTCCGGGCTGGCCCGCGAACCCCGGGTGGACCATGCGCGCGGGCTGGGTGCGCTGGCGACCGTACGGGCCTCCCGCGCGGCCGGCCGCCAGCGGGCGGGCCGGGCCGGGCGCGAGGCACCGGGTGCGGTGTACCGCTGCTGGACGGAGGCGGAGGACGTCCGCCTCCCCGCCTTCCCGGCGCCGGAGATCCGCATCGCGGACCTGGCGGGGTTCGCCCTGCAGGCGGCCTGCTGGGGCGACCCGGACGCGGCCGGCCTGGCCCTGCTGGACCCGCCGCCCGCCGGGGCGATGGCCGCGGCGCGGGAGGTGCTGGTGGCGGTCGGCGCGGTGGACGCGTCCGGGCGGCCGAACGCGCGGGGGCTGCGGATGGCCCGGCTGGGCCTGCACCCGCGGCTGGCGCGTGCGCTGCTGGACGGGGCCGCGGCCGTCGGGGCCCGGCGGGCGGCGGAGGTCGTGGCGCTGCTGAGCGAGGAGCCGCCGCGGGAGTACGGGGACGACCTGGGGGCGGCGTGGCGGGCGGCGCGGCGCGGGGGCGATGCCTATGCGGGGCGGTGGCGGGCCGAGGTGCGGCGGCTGGAGCGGGCCGCGCAGTCCCCGGCGGGGCCGCCCTCCCGGGGCCCCGCCCCCGCAACCCCGAACCGCGGCCCCGCCCCCGCAACCCCGACCCGGGGCCCCGCCCCGAACCCCACGGGGGCTCCGCCCCCGGACCGCCTCGCCTCAAACGCCGGCGGGGAATGTGCCGCTCCGCGGCCTTCCAGCCCACCGACCGGCACCCATCAGCCCCAGCCGGGGCACGATCCAGCCCCTCCGGCGTCTGAGGAGCGGGGTCCGGGGCGGAGCCCCGGTCTCGCGGCCTCGCCGGCGTCCGGGACACGCGGTGCGGAGCCGAGCCCCGGTCCGTCAGCCTCGCCGGCGCTTGAGGCGCGGGGCACGGCGACGGGCCCCGGTGGCGGGGGTGATGATCTTGCCGCCGGGCTCGTCGCCGCGCTCGCGTTTCCCGAGCGGGTGGCCAAGGGCAAGGGGGAGCAGGCCTTCCTCATGGCCGGCGGCACCGCGGCCGAGCCCGCCGACGGCTCGGCGCTGCGCCGCGCGCCCTGGCTGGCCGTGGCCGTCGCCGACAGGCCCCCGCACTCCGCCTCCGCACGGATCCGGCTCGCCGCCGTCATCGACGAGGGCACCGCACTGGCCGCCGCCGGGCACCTGCGGACCGAGGCGGACGAGGTGCGCTGGGAGGACGGGGACCTCGTGGCCCGCGCAGCGCACCGGCTCGGGGCCATCGAGCTGGCCGTCCGCCCGCTGCACGACCCCGAGCCGGGCCTCGTACGGGCCGCCCTGCTCGACGGTCTCCGCTCCGAGGGGCTCGGCCTGCTCCGCTGGTCCGCGGACGCGGAGGCGCTGCGGGCCCGGCTGGGGTTCCTGCACCGGACGCTCGGCGGCGCCTGGCCCGACGTGGCGGACGACGGGGCCCTGCTGGACCGCGCCGACGACTGGCTGGAGCCCGAGCTGTCGCGGGCCCGGCGCCGGGCGGACCTCGGGCGGATCGACGCGGGCCAGGCCCTGCGGCGGCTGCTGCCCTGGGCCACGGGTGAGGCCGCCCGGCTGGACGAGCTGGCTCCGGAACGGCTGGAGGTGCCCAGCGGATCCCGGATCCGGGTCGACTACTCCGCGGAGCACGGGCAGCCGGTGCTCGCCGTCAAACTCCAGGAGCTGTTCGGGCTGGCCGAGACCCCGAAGGTCGCGGGGGTACCCGTACTCGTCCACCTGCTGTCGCCCGCCGGACGGCCCGCCGCCGTCACCGCCGACCTCGCCTCCTTCTGGCAGGGCGGCTACCGGGCCGTCCGCGCCGAGCTGCGCGGCCGCTACCCCAAGCACCCCTGGCCCGAGGACCCGTCCACCGCCGAGCCCACCCGCCACACCAACGCCCGGCTCAGGCGCTGAGCTCCTCCCGCGGGCCGCGCCGGCTCCGCGCCTCCAGCCACAGCGCGAGCCCGAGGAGCAGCAGCCCGCCGGCGGCCAGGCCGATCGGGGCGTAGGTGTGCAGGGCGAGGACCTTCGTCCGGTTCGAGGCGACCAGGTCGAAGGTGTACCGGGCGTAGTCCTCGCGCATCTTCACGTGCCCGGCGAACGCGGTGAGCTTGCCGTCGGGGCCGCTCGCCGCGATCCCCCCGCGCATCTCCTGCTTGATCTCCTGCTCGGCGTTGACGGGCGCCCCGGTGACCGGGTCCACCCAGAACATCGCCTTCGTCGTGTACCAGAGGGTGGTGCCGGTGGTCGCCTCGATCGTCGCCGGGTCGATGCCCTCGATCGGCATCTTCTTCGGCATGGAGACCTTGGTCCACGGGACGGTCTGCTCGAAGTAGTAGACCTCCATGCCCCGGTACGTGCGCGGGCCGACGTAGTGGATCGGGGAGGAGGTGCGGGTCTGCGCGTCGAAGTACAGGTAGTCGCGCGGCTCGGTGAAGAACGGCCACTTGAACTCGATGCCCTCGCGCTTGACCGGGTCCCCGTCGACCATCTCGCCGGTGGCGTGCACCGGGTCCTGGGTGTGTGCGTCGAAGATGTAGCGCTCGGGGATCTGGGAGACCGTCTTCCCCTCCGGGTCCATGATGTGCGTCAGCGTGTCCCAGACCACGACGTCCTTGCCGGCGCCGGCCTCGATCTCCTCGGACGCCTCGACGTTGCCCTTGAGGGTCTGGACGATGGTGACCTTGTCGACCTTCTTGGGCTGCATGCCGTTGAAGTAGTCGAGGAGGGTCGCGTCCTTCGCCTCCAGGACCATCTCCTGGTACTGGTTCGGCGGGATCTTGGCCAGCCGCGGGTACGCGTACCAGCGCAGCAGCGGTGAGAGCGCCGCGCAGAACACGGCGAGGGCCAGCAGGACAAGGCTCGCTCTGCGTCGCATGGCCGGGCCCTCCTCTACTTTCCGGGCGCGGGGGGCGCGGTGGTGAGCAGGGGCCTGGGCGAGGTCTTGCCTTCGGGCGCCCCGAGCGCCGTGATGGCGAGGACGAGGAGCACCGCGAGGACGAGCCCGCTGGCGGCGGCGATGAATGCGCGCATGCCGGGCCTCCGGAATCTGATAGGGCGTCAGGGCGGAGGCACCGTAGCAACGCGGGGGCCAGATGAGAACCGTCTGGTGCCGCCACGGGGAAGGTTTGCCGGAGTGCGGGGCGCGGGGCGCGGGGCCGGTCACCCCACGGGTTCCGGGGCGGCCCGCCGGTCCCTGCGGCGGGCCGCCGCGGCGCGCTACGGGGTCCCGGTTCCTCCGGTCGCCTCCGGCGAGGGGGACGGGGACGGAGGCTTCGACGCGGAGGCGGAGGCGGAGGCGGACGGCTTGGGTACGGGCTTCGTGGTCGCGGGGGCCGTCGGGCTCGGGCTCGGCGTACGGGTCGGAGAAGGGGACGGGGGGGGAGGGGGGGTGGGGCTGGGGGTCGGCGTCGGGGTGGGAGTCGGCGTCGGCGTGGGCGAGGGGGTCGGCGTCGGCGTCGGGGTGGGCGAAGGGGTCGGTTTCGGGTCCGGGGTCGGCGTCGGCGTGGGCGAAGGGGTCGGCGTCGGCTTCGGCTTCGGGGCTGTCGCGGCAGGCGCCGGCGCCGGGGTGCCGCCGGCGTCCGGGACCTCGTGCGTTCCCTCGAGGTAGTACGTGAACCAGGACCGCACGGTCCGCAGGTACTCCGTGGAGTGGTTGTACGACAGCACGGCCCGGTCCAGGTCCGCCTCCACCCGCAGGTCCCGGGTGCCCGCGCACAGGTACCGCCCGGCGGCGAGGGCCGCGTCGTACATGTTGTTCGGGTTGCGCCGCCCGTCGCCGTCCGCGTCCTGGCCCCAGGCCGCCCACGTGGAGGGGATGAACTGCATCGGGCCGACCGCCCGGTCGTAGCGGGCGTCGCCGTCGTACGCCCCGCCGTCCGTGTCCCGGATGTTCGCGAAGCCGTTGCCGTCGAGGACGGGGCCGAGGATGGGCCGCAGCGTGGTGCCGGACGCGTCGACCCGGCCGCCGCGGGCCTGCCCTGACTCGACCTTGCCGATCGCCGCGAGCAGCTGCCAGCGCAGCCCGCACCGGGCGTCGCTCTCCCCGACCGTCTTCTCCGCCCGCAGATAGGCGGCCAGCACACTCGCGGGTATCCCCTGCGACCCCTGGCCCACGGCCACGGCCGCGCCCCCGGCGGCCGCCGCGGGAAGGGTCTCGGCCGCCGGCTGCCCGGCCGCGGCGGAAGGCTGTCCGTCCGGCAGCGGCACGGCCGGCGGTTCGGGGCTCACCAGCGGCGGGAGTTCGGTGAAATAGGAGCTGTCCCCTCCGGTTCCGGCGTCCGGGAGGGGCCGCGCGCCGCCGTCCCCGGCCGCGGAGATCCGCTCCTCGTGCCCGCCGGCCGGCCCCTGGGACGCGGTCACCGCGGCGACCACCAGCGCGGATACCAGGGCTGCCGCCGCGCCCCTGCGCAGCCTGCGTCCGAATATTCGAGCCGACATGAGCCGGACCCCTCCCCCTCGACGTCCGCGTGACCCTACGTCAACTCCCTGCACAGGGCACGCACGCCGGGATGGAATTCACCACATCCCCACGTCCTGCGCAGGTCGCGCATACTGGCCGCAGAGAGCAGATCCAGGAGAGGTGCCATGCCGTTCACGCTCAGCCATGCGGCCGCCGTGCTTCCGGCCGTCCGCCGTACCGGGCGGGCGCGGGGCCCGCTGGTCGCCTCGGCGCTGGTCCTCGGATCGTTCGCGCCCGACACCTTCTACTTCGCCGACGCCGTCGTCGGCGGGGTCATGTCGTACGGCACCTTCACGCACACCCTGCCGGGCGTGCTCACCGCGGACGCCGCGCTCACCGCCGCCCTCGCGGCGTGCTGGCTGCTGCTGCGCGAGCCGCTGATCGCGCTGCTGCCGCGTACCTGGCGGGGCCGGGTGCACGCCTTCGTGCGCGGCGAGTACTGGCGGGGGCGCCAACTGCTCCCGCTCGCCCTCTGGTTCTACCTCTCGGCGGTCGCCGGCTCCCTCAACCACGAGGTGTGGGACAGCTTCACGCACCTGGACCGCTGGGGGACCGACGCCCTGCCCGCGCTCGGCGAGCCGCTCGCGTTCGGCCTGCCGCTCTACTCGTACCTGCAGTACGGGACTTCGGCGCTCGCCGCCTGCGCGATCGGCTGGTTCCTCGCGACCGCGCTGCGCCGGCTGCCGTACTCCCCGGCCCCCGCGTCCGTACCGGCGCTGTCCCGGGCCGAGATGCGGTGGGCGCTGGCCCTGCTCGCGGGGTGCGTGGCGGCCGGGGTCACGCTGCGGGTGATCCGCTTCTTCACCTTCTTCGACCGGATCCGCACGCCGCTCGACATCATCCCGACGGTCTGCTTCGGGGCGGGCGGCGGTCTCGCCGTGGGCCTGCTGCTGTACGGGGTCCTCGTACGGGTCCGGCACCGCGGCGGCCGCGCCCGTCGCACCCCGGAGGAGACGCGGACGCCCGTCCCCACTGCCTAGCGGGGACGGGCGCCCACGGCCCGAGCGGGCGGGTCAGTGCGCGGCGGACTCCCAGTCGGAGCCGACGCCCACGGACACGTCCAGCGGGGCGCGGAGCTCGACGGCGGCGCCCATCTCGCGGCGCACCAGCTCCTCCACCCGCTCGCGCTCGCCCGGCGCGATCTCCAGCACGATCTCGTCGTGGACCTGGAGCAGCATCCGCGACTTCAGCCCGGCCCGCGTGATCGCCCGGTCCACGCGCAGCATCGCGACCTTGACGATGTCGGCGGCGGTGCCCTGGATCGGGGCGTTGAGCGCCATCCGCTCGGCCGACTCACGGCGCTGGCGGTTGTCGCTGCCCAGGTCGGGCAGGTACCGGCGGCGGCCGAAGACCGTCGCCGTGTAGCCGGTGACCCGGGCCTCCTCCACGACGCGCTGGAGGTAGTCGCGGACCCCGCCGAAGCGCTGGAAGAAGGTCTCCATCAGGCCGCGCGCCTCGGCGGGCTCGATGTTCAGCTGCTGGGCGAGCCCGAACGCGGACAGCCCGTACGCCAGCCCGTACGACATGGCCTTGATCTTGCGGCGCATCTCGGCGTCGACCTGCGAGCGCTCCACGCCGAACACCTGGGAGGCGACGGTGGTGTGCAGGTCCTCACCGGTCGCGAACGCCTCGATCAGGCCCTCGTCCTCGGAGAGGTGGGCCATCACGCGCAGCTCGATCTGGCTGTAGTCGGCCGTCATCAGGGACTCGAAGCCCTCGCCGACGACGAACCCGCGGCGGATGGCGCGGCCCTCGTCGGTGCGCACCGGCACGTTCTGCAGGTTCGGGTCGGTGGAGGACAGCCGGCCGGTCGCGGCGACGGTCTGGCTGAAGCTGGTGTGCACCCGGCCGTCGGCGCCGATGGTCTTGACCAGGCCCTCGACGGTGACGCGCAGCTTGGCCTGCTCCCGGTGCCGCAGCATGATCACCGGAAGTTCGTGGTCGGTCTGCGCGGCCAGCCAGGCCAGCGCGTCCGCGTCCGTGGTGTAGCCGGTCTTGGTCTTCTTGGTCTTGGGCAGGTCCAGCTCGCCGAAGAAGACCTCCTGGAGCTGCTTGGGCGAGCCGAGGTTGAACTCGTGGCCGACCGCCGCGTGCGCCTCCTTCACCGCCTGCTGCACCGCTCCGGCGAACTGCTGCTCCATGGCCTCCAGGTGGTCGCGGTCGGCGGCGATGCCGGCCCGCTCCATCCGGGCCAGCAGCTCGGACGTCGGCAGCTCCATGTCGTGCAGCAGTTCCACGGCGCCGACCTCGGCGAGCTTGCCGGTGAAGGCCTCGCCCAGGTCCAGGACCGCGCGGGCCTGCGCCATCAGCGCCTCCGCCTCGGCCGTCTCGTCGGCGCCGAAGGCCAGCTGCCCGTCGGCCGCGGCCGGGGCCAGCTCGCGGTGCAGGTACTCGTTGGACAGCACGTCCAGGGCGAAGGAGCGGCGGCCCGGCTTGACCAGGTAGGCGGCGAGCGCGGTGTCCATGGTGACGCCCGCGAGGCTCCAGCCGTGCTCGGGGAAGACCCGCATCAGGCCCTTCGCGTTGTGCACCACCTTCGGCCGCGCCGCGTCGGCGGCCCACGCCGCGAAGGCCCGCTCGTCTGCCTCGTCCAGCTCGGACGGCTCGAACCAGGCGGCGGCCCCGTCGGCGGCGGCCAGCGCGATCTCGCTGACGCTGCCCTGCCCCAGCGCCCAGCTGTCGACGGTGGAGATGCCCAGCGGCGCGCCCGCGCGGGCCTCGAGCCACGGCGCGAGCTCGCCCGCGCCCAGCACGCTGCCGTCGAGCTCCACACCGGCCGCGACCGGAGCGGGGGCCTGCTCCTCGGCCGCGCCCGGATCCACGGCCAGCAGCCGCTCGCGCAGCGAGGCGTTGCGGATCTCCAGCACGTCCAGCACGCCGGTCACCGCGGACCGGTCGTACGGCACGCGGGCCAGGTCGGAGGGGGCCTTGGACAGCTCCACGTCCTTGACCATCTCCGTCAGGACGCGGTTGAGCTTGACGGCCTCCAGGTGGTCCCGGAAGTTCTGCCCGGCCTTGCCCTTGACCTCCTCGGCACGCTCCACGAGCTCCGCGAACGACCCGAACTGGGTGATCCACTTGGCGGCGGTCTTCTCACCGACGCCCGGGATGCCGGGCAGGTTGTCGGACGGGTCGCCGCGCAGCGCCGCGAAGTCCGGATACTGCTGGGGGGTGAGGCCGTACTTCTCCTCGACCTTCTCCGGGGTGAACCGGGTCAGCTCGGAGACGCCCTTGGTCGGGTACAGCACGGTGGTGTGCTCGGAGACGAGCTGGAAGGCGTCCCGGTCGCCGGTGACGATCAGCACCTCGAAGCCCAGGGCCTCCGCCTGCGTCGCCAGCGTCGCGATCACGTCGTCGGCCTCGAAGCCGTCGACGGCGAACCGCGGCACGTGCATCGCGTCGAGCAGCTCGCCGATCAGCTCGACCTGCCCCTTGAACTCGTCGGGGGTCTTGGAGCGGTTCGCCTTGTACTCGGGGAACTCCGTCGAGCGCCACGTCTTGCGCGACACGTCGAACGCCACCGCGAAGTGCGTGGGCGCCTCGTCGCGCAGCGTGTTCGCCAGCATCGACGCGAAGCCGTAGATGGCGTTGGTCGGCTGGCCGGTCGCGGTCGTGAAGTTCTCCGCGGGCAGCGCGAAGAACGCCCGGTACGCCAGGGAGTGCCCGTCCATGAGCATCAGGCGGGGGCGGTCCGCTGCGGTCGTCTGGTCCGTCTTCTTCGATGCTGTCTCTGCCACGCCCCCGATCCTAGGCGCCCCCACCGACAATTCCGGACGGCCCGTGCGGAGGGGCAAATCCGGCGGCGGCGATGTCGGCGGGGCGTGACAGGATCGGCTGTGTACGCGAAGACTGCTCGAAGGGGAGCGCCATGGCCACCAAGCCGCCCGCAGGTGATCCGGTCCAGGACGCGCCCCAGGTCGCGCCGCCGAAGCACGCGGCCGCCGGCCTCCCCGCGATCGGGCACACCCTGAAGATCGCGCAACAGCAGATGGGCCTGGCCCGCACCGCCCGCACCCTGCTCAAGGTCAACCAGAAGGACGGCTTCGACTGCCCCGGCTGCGCCTGGCCCGAGGGAGACAAGCGGCACACCGCCGAGTTCTGCGAGAACGGCGCCAAGGCCGTCGCGGAGGAGGCCACCCTGCGCCGGGTCACCCCGGACTTCTTCGCCGCGCACCCCCTCGCCGACCTGGCGGCCCGCTCCGGCTACTGGCTGGGCCAGCAGGGCCGCATCACGCAGCCGATGTACCTGGCGGAAGGCGCCGACCGGTACGAGGCGGTCAGCTGGGAGCGGGCCTTCGAGGTCATCGCGCAAGAGCTGCGCGCCCTCGCCTCCCCCGACGAGGCCCTCTTCTACACCTCGGGCCGCACCAGCAACGAGGCCGCGTTCCTCTTCCAGCTCTTCGCCCGCGAGTTCGGCACCAACAACCTGCCCGACTGCTCCAACATGTGCCACGAGTCCTCGGGCTCCGCGCTGAACGAGACCATCGGGATCGGCAAGGGCAGCGTCTCCCTCGAAGACCTCCACCAGGCCGAACTGATCATCGTGGCCGGGCAGAACCCGGGCACCAACCACCCGCGGATGCTCTCCGCCCTGGAACAGGCCAAGGCCTCCGGCGCGAAGATCATCTCGGTGAACCCGCTGCCCGAGGCCGGCATGGAGCGGTTCAAGAACCCCCAGACCCCCCTCGGCATGCTCAGGGGCACCGCCCTCAACGACCTGTTCCTGCAGATCCGCATCGGCGGCGACCAAGCCCTCTTCCGCCTCCTGAACAAGCTCGTCATCGAGGCGGACGGCGCCACCGACGAGGCGTTCATCCGCGAACACACCCACGGCTACGAGGAGTTCGCCGCCGCCGCCCAGGAGGCGGACTGGGCCGAGACCCTCACCGCCACCGGCCTGACCCGGCCCGAGATCGAGCGCGCCCTCGACATGATCCTGGCCTCCCGGCGCACCATCGTCTGCTGGGCCATGGGCCTGACCCAGCACAAGCACGCCGTCGCCACCATCCGCGAGGTCGTCAACCTCCTCCTGCTGCGCGGCGACATCGGCCGCCCCGGCGCGGGCGTCTGCCCCGTCCGCGGCCACTCCAACGTCCAGGGCGACCGCACCATGGGGATCTTCGAACGCCCCGCGCCGGCCTTCCTCGACGCCCTCGACCGCGAGTTCTCGATCACCTCGCCCCGGCACCACGGCTTCGACGTGGTCCGCTCCATCCAGGCCCTGCGCGACGGCGAGGCCAAGGTCCTCTTCGCCATGGGCGGCAACTTCGTCGGCGCCACCCCGGACACCGAGGTCACCGAGGCCGCGATCCGCCGCGCCTCCCTGACCGTGCACGTCTCCACCAAGCTCAACCGCTCCCACGCCGTCACCGGCAGGCGCGCCCTGATCCTGCCCACCCTCGGCCGCACCGACAAGGACGTCCAGGCCTCCGGCAAGCAGTTCGTGACCGTCGAGGATTCCATGGGCATGGTCCACGCCTCGCGCGGCAACCTCGCCCCCGCGAGCCCGCACCTGCTCTCCGAGCCCGCCATCGTGGCCCGCATGGCCCGCGCCGTCCTCGGCGAGGCCTCCACGACCCCGTGGGAGGAGTTCGAGCGGGACTACGCCGCCATCCGCGACCGGATCTCCCGGGTGGTCCCCGGCTTCGAGGACTTCAACGCCAAGGCGGCCCGCCCCGGCGGCTTCCGCCTCCCGCACGCCCCGCGCGACGAGCGCCGCTTCCCCACCAGGACCGGCAAGGCCAACTTCACCGCCGCGCCCGTGGAGTACCCCGAGGTCCCCGAGGGCCGGCTGCTCCTGCAGACCCTGCGCAGCCACGACCAGTACAACACCACGATCTACGGGCTCGACGACCGTTACCGCGGGATCACCGGCGGGCGCCGCGTGGTGATGGTCAACCCCGAGGACGCCGCCGAGCTGGGGCTGGCGGACGGCGCGTACACGGACCTGGTCAGCGAGTGGAAGGACGGCGTCGAGCGGCGGGCCCCGGGCTTCCGCGTCGTGCACTACCCGACCGCCCGCGGCTGCGCGGCCGCCTACTACCCCGAGACGAACGTGCTGGTCCCGCTCGACTCCACCGCGGACACCAGCAACACCCCGGCGAGCAAGTCCGTCGTCATCCGCTTCGAACCGGCCTGATAGAACGACCTCAGGACAAGATGGTTAACGATCGTTGACGAACGGAGCCGGCCCATGGGCGCGCAGCACGCAGTGAAGTTCCCGCAGGAGGTCCTCGACGAGTACGCGGCCCTGGGCATCGACCTGCCCTCGCTCTTCTCGGCGGGCCACCTCGGCGAGCGCATGGACATCAGGGTCCTGGAGGCCTCGGCCGAGCGGGTCGTGGCCACGATGCCGGTCGAGGGCAACACCCAGCCGTACGGGCTGCTGCACGGCGGGGCCTCCGCCGTACTCGCCGAGACCATCGGCTCCGTCGGCGCCATGATGCACGGCGGCATCACCAAGATCGCCGTCGGCGTGGACCTGAACTGCACCCACCACCGCGGCGTGCGCTCCGGCCTGGTCACCGGCGTCGCCACCCCCGTACACCGGGGCCGCTCCACCACCACCTACGAGATCGTGATCAGCGACGAGCAGGACCGGCGCGTGTGCACCGCCCGCCTGACCTGCCTGCTGCGCGACGCCGACCCGGCCGGCGCCCGGAACCCCGCCGGAGCCTGAGCCCGGCCCAGGCCGCCCGCACCCCCGGCCCTCCCGCAGGCCCGGACCCCGCCCCCACGGGCGGCGCGTCCGGGCCTGCGCCCGTTGCCGGGGCGCCGGGCGCAGACTGTCACGCCACCCCGCGCCCCGGCCTCGCCCTCGCCCCGTACGCCCCTGCGCCCACACCCGCCCGGAATCCGCCACTCCGCACCCGTTCCGCCCCCGTCTGTTGTGTCACCGATCGTGACCGCCTACCTTCCCCTCATGGGGACCCCGCCACGCTCCACGGTCCGGTACGCCGCCACCACCCTGCTCGCGGCGCTCGCCCTGACCGGCACCCTGACCGGATGCACGCCCTCCGCCCCACCGCCCGCGGCAGGCCCGCAGAGCCCTTCCCCCGACCCCTCCTCGCCGGCCCAGATCTGCACCAGCCTCGTGTCCTACTGGGCGAAGGAGACCCTCCTCGGCACCAAGTGGTCCGGTCTGGACTGGGAGCAGAAGGGCCTGTCCAACGACCAGTACGCGATCCACGAGGACGCCGTGGCCGCAGGCCGCGCCGAGGAGCGAACGGCCGGTCGCGACAAGGCACTTGAGCTGATCGACCGGTTCGTGGCGCAGCGCTGCGCCGAGCAGGACGGCGCGGCGCGGAGCTCCGGGGACCGGCGCCCCGCGACGTGACCCGGGTCACCGCATTTCCGGGTGCGCTGTCCGGCTTCCGGGCACTCGCCGCCGTTTCGCCGAACCGCAGGTGAGGCCCGGTTTCGGCGCCAGGGCAAGATCCATCCGACGCCAGTGGACCACTCGCGTTGATCACCCTGCGTAATGACCATGCCGTAGCGAATCCCCCTTTACCGCCGGGAATGGCCACCCGCTGGATTCTTTCGGACACGCGCTGCCACATTCGGCCGAATTTGATCTAAGACAGGTGCATGGAGGCCTCAAGCCCCTTAGGGGAACAGGTATTTCTCACGATGCGGACATTCCCCGACGCCGGTAAATGCCCGTTCTGTCCACACTCCCACCACGCATTCTTGGCCTTGGCATAACAAGAGCGTCACATCCTCCTTTCTCCGCTCCCCGTGTTCGCCACCTCGGGCCTAGAGTCACGGCCAGTCACCGCGCCGCTGGGCGCGACCAGCACGGCCGCTGTACATCCCAGTGCGGCCCGGCGACCGAACGGCACCTCACAGAGGGAGCCGCGCCAGGGAAAGGAAGAATCGTGCGACACCGTTCTTTGCTCGTCCTCACCACCGTGATCACCACGGGAGCACTGACCCTCACCGCCTGCGGATCGCGCGACGAGGCGAAGGGCGGGGACAAGTCCGACGGGAAGAAGACCGTCGTCGTCATCGGCGTGGACGCTCCCCTCACCGGCTCGCTCTCCGCCCTCGGCCAGGGCATCAAGAACTCCGTCGACCTCGCGGCCAAGACGGCCAACAAGAACAACGAGGTCCCCGGCATCGAGTTCAAGGTCGAGGCCCTCGACGACCAGGCGGTCCCCGCCTCCGGTCAGGCCAACGCCACCAAGCTCGTCGGCAACAAGGACGTCCTCGGTGTCGTCGGCCCGCTGAACTCCGGCGTCGCCCAGCAGATGCAGGGCGTCTTCGCCTCGGCGAACCTCGCGCAGGTCTCCCCCGCGAACACCAACCCCTCCCTCAGCCAGGGTGACAACTGGGGCAAGGGCGAGTTCAAGCGCCCCTTCCCCACCTACTTCCGCACCGCCGCCACCGACGTGGTCCAGGGCAAGTTCGCCGCCCAGTACCTCTTCAAGGACGCCGGCAAGAAGAAGGTCTTCGTCGTCGACGACAAGCAGACCTACGGCGCCGGCCTGGCCGCCATCTTCTCCGACGAGTTCAAGAAGCTCGGCGGCGAGGTCGTCGGCACCGACCACGTCACCGTGAAGGAGACCGACTTCTCCTCCACCGCCGACAAGGTCAAGTCCTCCGGCGCCGACTCCGTCTACTTCGGCGGTCAGTACCCCGAGGGCGGCCTGCTCGCCGACCAGATCAAGAAGACCGGCGCCAACATCCCGCTCATGGGCGGCGACGGCATCCAGGACCCCGCCTTCATCAGCGCCTCCGGCGAGGCCAACGAGGGCGACCTCTCCACCTCCATCGGCTACCCGGTCGAGAAGCTCCCCACCGCCAAGCAGTTCATCGAGGACTACAAGGCCGCCGGCTACAAGGACCCGTACGCCGCCTACGGTGGCTACTCCTACGACGCCGGCTGGGCCGTCGTCCAGGCCGTCAAGGCCGCAGTCGCCGCCAACGGCGGCAAGCTGCCCACCGACGCCCGCGCCAAGGTCGTCGAGGCCCTCGGCAAGGTCTCCTTCGAAGGCGTGACCGGCAAGGTCGCCTTCGACCAGTACGGCGACACCACCAACAAGCAGCTCACGGTCTACAAGGTCGAGGGCGGCAAGTGGATCGACGTCAAGAGCGACACCTTCAACGAGTAATCCCCCCGTCCCGCTAGCCGGGACCCCGGACCGGTCCACACCGACGGCCCGACCCCCTCAAAAAGAACCAGCCGCGCGAGGGCGCAAACAGCGCCCTCGCGCGGAGTCTTATCCGACACGCTCATCGGAGGCCCTGCGGTGCACGAACTGCCGCAACAGCTGGCCAACGGCCTTGCCCTCGGTGCCCTTTATGGCCTCATAGCCATCGGGTACACCATGGTCTACGGCATCGTCCAGCTCATCAACTTCGCCCACGGCGAGATCTTCATGATCGGCGGCTTCGGCGCGCTCACCGCCTACGCCGTCCTCCCGACCGGCACCTCCCTGCTGATCGCGATACCCATCATGATCGTCGGAGGCGCGCTCGCCTCGGTCCTCGTCGCCACCGCAGCCGAACGCTTCGCCTACCGCCCCCTGCGCAGCGCCCCACGGCTCGCCCCGCTCATCACCGCAATCGGCCTCTCGATCGCGCTCCAGCAGCTCGTCTGGCAGTTCTACCCGGACGCCAAGAAGGCAGTCAGCTTCCCTGAGTTCAAGGGCGCCGCCTTCAAGATCACCGACAGCCTGGCCATCCAGCGCGCGGACCTCTTCGTCCTCGTCCTCGCCCCGCTCTGCATGCTCGCCCTCGGCGTCTTCGTCTCCAAGAGCCGCAGCGGCCGCGCCATGCAGGCCACCGCCCAGGACCCCGACACCGCCAAGCTCATGGGCATCAACACCGACCGCATCATCGTCATGGCCTTCGCCATCGGTGCCGCGTTCGCCGCCGTCGCCGCCGTCGCCTACGGCCTCGACAAGGGCCAGATCAACTTCGAGATGGGCTTCATCCTCGGACTGAAGGCCTTCACCGCCGCCGTCCTCGGAGGCATCGGCAACATCTACGGCGCCATGGTCGGCGGCGTCGTCCTCGGCCTCGCCGAAGCCCTCTCGATCGCCTACATCGAAGAGATCCCCGGCATGCAGCAGCTCGGCGGTGGAGCCTGGTCCAACGTCTGGGCGTTCGTACTCCTCATCGTCGTCCTCCTCGTGCGGCCCCAAGGCCTGCTCGGCGAGCGCGTCGCGGATCGGGCGTGAGAACCATGACCACCAACACCACCCCGCAGACCGCCCCCGCCAAGCAGGGCCCCGCCCCCGCCGCACTCCTCTACGCGGTCATCGGCGGCAGCCTCCTCACCGTCGTCAGCGCCTTCCTCGCCTGGACCTGGACCGCCGACTTCCCCGGCGACCTCACGTACTACGGCAGCCCGGCACCCATCCAGTTCCTCAGCCTCGTCGCCGGACTCCTCACCGCCGCCTTCGCGCTCTCCGCGCTCGGCACCAAGGGCCTGCGCTGGCTCACCCCCACCGGCGCCCGCAAGCCCGTCTGGATCCTCGCACTCGGCACCCTCGCCGGCACCTGGTTCACGGTCCTGGCCATCGCCGTCGTCCTCGGCGGCTTCGCCCACCTGGAACCCGGCGCCTACGTCGCCCTCGCCGGCTCGCTCATCCCGGCCCTCGCCGCGTACAAGCTCCCCGACGACAGCCACAAGGCGGCCCCCGCCAAGCAGCTGCCCTCCTGGGCCGAAATCCTCCTCATCACCGGAGTCTTCGCCCTCGGCCTCTACGTCATCACCTTCGGCATCGACACCGATGACAAAGAACCGCAGCTCTTCGTCACCTACCTGATCATCGTCGGCTTCGCCGCCTTCGCCCTGCTCAAGGCCGGCCTCTTCGACCGCCTCGGCACCCTCACCGCGAAGCACCGCCAGGTCACCCTCCTCGGCACCGCGGCCGCCGCGATCGCCTTCCCCTTCATCCAGCAGAGCGGCGACACCTACACGCTCATCGCGGTCAACATCCTGATCTTCGCGACCGTCGCCCTCGGCCTCAACGTCGTCGTCGGCCTCGCCGGCCTCCTCGACCTCGGCTACGTCGCCTTCCTCGGCGTCGGCGCCTACGCCGCCGCCCTGGTCTCCGGAAGCACCGCCTCCGCCTTCGGCGTCCACCTCCCCTTCTGGGCAGCGGTCCTCGTCGGCGCCCTCGCCTCACTCATCTTCGGCGTGGTCATCGGCGCACCCACCCTCCGCCTGCGCGGCGACTACCTCGCCATCGTCACCCTCGGCTTCGGAGAAATCTTCCGCATCGCCATGGGCAACCTCGACGGCACCTCCGGCCCCGACATCACCAACGGACCCAACGGCATCCCCAACATCCCCCACCTCGACCTCTTCGGGTGGAACTTCGGGGAATCCCACAACGTCTTCGGCATCACCCTCGGCGCCTACGCCAACTACTACTTCCTGATGCTGCTCGTCATGGCCCTGGTCGTCCTGGTCTTCGCCCGAGCCGGCAACAGCCGCATCGGCCGCGCCTGGGTCGCCATTCGCGAAGACGAGACCGCCGCCGAAGCCATGGGCATCAACGGCTTCAAGGTCAAGCTCATCGCCTTCGCCCTCGGCGCCACCCTCGCCGGCCTCGCCGGCACCGTACAGGCACACGTCAACACCACGGTCGTCCCCGAGAACTACGTCTTCGCCGGGCCCGTCCCGCCGAACTCCGCGTTCCTCCTCGCCGCCGTCATCCTCGGCGGCATGGGCACCATCCGCGGCCCCATCCTCGGCGCCGCACTCCTCTTCCTGATCCCGGCGAAGCTGGCCTTCCTCCAGGACTACCAGCTCCTCGCCTTCGGCATCGCCCTCATCCTGCTCATGCGCTTCCGCCCCGAAGGCCTCATCGCCAACAAGCGGGCGCAGCTCGAGTACCACGACGACACCGCTGACCAGGCCCCCACGGACCTGGCCACCGCCAAGGCGGGGGCGTGAACGACATGACCACCACAGACACCACCACCACGACCACCGTGCTCGAAGCCAGCGGCGTCACCATGCGCTTCGGCGGCCTCACCGCCGTCAAGGGCGTCGACCTCAAGGTCAACGCAGGCGAGATCGTCGGCCTCATCGGCCCCAACGGCGCCGGCAAGACCACCTTCTTCAACTGCCTCACCGGGCTCTACGTCCCCACCGAAGGCACGGTCACCTACAAGGGCACCGTCCTGCCGCCCACACCCCACAAGGTCACCGCAGCAGGCGTCGCCCGCACCTTCCAGAACATCCGGCTCTTCCACAACATGACCGTGCTGGAAAACGTCCTCGTCGGACGCCACACCCGCACCAAGGAAGGCCTCTGGTCCGCCCTCCTGCGCGGCCCCGGCTTCAAAAAGGCCGAAGCCGCCAGCGAAGCACGCGCCATGGAACTCCTCGAGTTCATCGGCCTCCAGCACAAAGCCCAGCACCTCGCCAAGAACCTCCCCTACGGCGAACAGCGCAAGCTCGAAATCGCCCGCGCCCTCGCCAGCGACCCCGGCCTCATCCTCCTGGACGAACCCACCGCCGGCATGAACCCGCAGGAGACGCGAGCGGCCGAAGAACTCATCTTCGCCATCCGCGACAAGGGCATCGCCGTCCTCGTCATCGAGCACGACATGCGCTTCATCTTCAACCTCTGCGACCGCGTCGCCTGCCTCGTCCAAGGCGAAAAGCTCATCGAAGGCACCGCCGCCGAAGTCCAGGGCGACGAACGCGTCATCGCCGCCTACCTCGGCACCCCCTTCGAAGGCGCACCCGGCGAAGAAGAAGTCGCCGAAGTCGAAGCCGCCGAAGCCCACGCAGAAGCCGAAGCCGCCGAAACCGCGACCGAGGACGAGGGCGAGAGCGAAACCGCCGAAACCGAAGCCACCCAGGCCGACGCCGACGCGGACAGCACCACCCGCACGGAAGGAGAGGCCAAGTGACCGCACTGCTCAAGGTCGAAGACCTCAAAGTCGCCTACGGCAAGATCGAAGCCGTCAAGGGAATCTCCTTCGAAGTCAACGAAGGCGAAATCGTCTGCCTCGTCGGCACCAACGGCGCCGGCAAGACCACCACCCTGCGCACCCTCTCCGGGCTCCTCAAGCCCACCGCGGGCAGCATCACCTTCGACGGCCAACCCCTCGCCGGCGTCCCCGCCCACCGCATCGTCTCCATGAAGCTGGCCCACTCCCCCGAGGGACGCCACATCTTCCCCCGGCTGACGATCGCCGAAAACCTCCAGCTCGGCGCCTTCCTGCGCACCGACAAGGAAGGCATCGAGAAGGACATCCAGCGCGCCTACGACCTCTTCCCCATCCTGGGAGAGCGCCGCAAGCAGGCCGCCGGCACCCTCTCCGGCGGCGAACAGCAGATGCTCGCCATGGGCCGCGCCCTCATGTGCCAGCCCAAACTGCTCATGCTGGACGAGCCCTCCATGGGCCTCTCCCCCCTCATGATGCAGAAGATCATGGCAACCATCGCCGAACTCAAGGCCACCGGCACCACCATCCTGCTCGTCGAGCAGAACGCCCAGGCCGCCCTCTCGCTCGCCGACCAGGCGCACGTGATGGAGATCGGCAAGATCGTGCTCTCCGGCACCGGCCAGGACCTCCTCCACAACGAGGACGTCCGCAAGGCCTACCTCGGCGAGGACTGATCACACACGTGTGAGGCCCGCCTCCCCTCGGGGGGAGGCGGGCCTCACGCACGTCCCGGATCCGACAGCGGCCCGAACGGGCCCCGCCCCCTCGCGCGTACGGGGCGGACCTGCCCGTCAGCCGTTCGCGGCGTTCTGCTTCTTCTCCTCGGCGTCCTCGATGACCGCCTCGGCGACCTGCTGCATCGACATGCGGCGGTCCATCGACGTCTTCTGGATCCACCGGAACGCCGCCGGCTCGGTGAGCCCGTACTGGGTCTGCAGGATGCTCTTGGCCCGGTCCACGAGCTTGCGCGTCTCCAGACGCAGCGAGAGGTCGGCGACCTCCTTCTCCAGCGCCTTCAGCTCGGCGAAGCGGGAGACCGCCATCTCGATCGCCGGCACGACATCGCTCTTGCTGAACGGCTTCACCAGGTACGCCATGGCCCCCGCGTCACGGGCCCGCTCGACGAGGTCGCGCTGCGAGAACGCGGTGAGCATCAGCACCGGGGCGATGGACTCCTCCGCGATCTTCTCGGCCGCGGAGATCCCGTCCAGGACGGGCATCTTCACGTCCAGGATCACGAGGTCGGGCCGGTGCTCACGGGCGAGCTCCACGGCCGCCTGCCCGTCCCCGGCCTCACCGACGACGGAGTACCCCTCCTCCTCCAGCATCTCTTTCAGATCCAGCCGGATGAGCGCCTCGTCCTCGGCGATGACGACGCGGGTCGTCAGCGGCGGAACGTGCGACTGGTCGGCGTCGGGCGTGGGCGTCGACTCGTGCGAGGCGGTCACTTGAGGGCTCCTTGATACGGGGCGATACTGCTCCCCTGAGCCTACCGAGCTCCTGTAAGGTGGTGTCACGCAGGGTTCCCGCAATCCTTCGTTTCTTAGGCCCCAGTACTCCAACTGGTCAGAGAGGCCGCTCTCAAACAGCGGACAGTGTGGGTTCGAATCCCACCTGGGGCACCTTTCCTTGAATTGCAAGGTCACGGTTCTCTCGCGGCACTCCCCTCGTTCGAGGTAATCCTCCGGAAACCGGACACACCGCCTAGGGGTTTTCCGCACTGTCGCCCGTATGTACGATCTGGCGACTCGGCGGCATGCACTCTCTCTTCTCGATCACGGGCGGAGCCTGAATTCCGTCAGCAAGGAAACGGGCATATCCCGGGCAGCCATCCGCGCCTGGCAGGTTCGCATCGAACCGCTCCCCCGCATGAACCAGACCCAATGCACGGCCCCGCCAGACCCGGCCGCCTACTCCTATCTCCTGGGCCTCTATCTCGGCGACGGCTGCATCAGCCCGCACCCGCGAGGCGGGTACCACCTACGCATCGCATGCGCGGACGCGTGGCCCGGCCTCATCGAGCAGTGCCGCGCGGCGATCCTCGCGGTCCGTCCGTCCGACAAGGTCTACGTCCTGCAGCGCCAGGGCTGCGTGGCCGTCACCAGCTACGGCCGGCACTGGCCCTGCCTGTTCCCGCAGCACGGCCCCGGCAAGAAGCACGAGCGGCGGATCGCCCTCGATGACTGGCAGCAGGAGATCGTCGACGCGCACCCCTGGGAGTTCATCCGGGGGCTGATCCACTCCGACGGGTGCCGGATCACCAATTGGACCACCCGGATGGTCGGCGGGGTCAAGAAGCGCTACGAGTACCCGCGGTACTTCTTCACCAACAAGTCCGACGACATCCGGAAGCTGTGTACCGACACGCTCAGCAAGGTCGGAGTTCAGTGGACCATCACCGCACGCGGCAGCGACCCGTTCAACGTGTCCGTCGCGCGCAAGGAGTCCGTCGCGCTGATGGACGCCCACATCGGGCCCAAGTACTAGGGCGGGCTCCCCTCCCCGTCATGCTGTGACCGTACAACCGGTCAAGCACACGAATTGGGGACCTGCCATGAGCGAGAAGGCTCGCAAGCTGTTCGACGCGCTGGATCTGAACGCGGACGGCCGGCTGACGCGGTTCGAGGTGATCGACGCGCTGCGGTCGAAGGGGCCGACGCTGGCCGCCCGGGGGGATCTGCCGTTCTGGGGGCTGGGGGACGCGGATGCGTCGTCGGCTCTGTTCGATGCGGCGGACGCGAACGGGGACGAGGAGCTGTCCTTCGAGGAGTTCGCGGCGGTCGTGGACCGGCGTTTCGGCTGGTAGCCGGGACGGGGTGCGGTGACCGCGTCGGGCGGGCTCGTGGCGGGTTGCCCGACGCGGTGCGTGTGGTGCGTGTGGTGCCGGAGCCGCGGCTGCCGCGGCGGGCGTCAGCGGACGGGGTCGCCGATGTGGTGGATGCGGACGAGGTTGGTGGATCCGGTGACGCCGGGGGGTGAGCCGGCGGTGATGACGACGGTGTCGCCGGGGACGCAGCGGCCGATGCGGAGGAGTTCTTCCTCGACCTGGGCGACCATGGCGTCGGTGGAGTCGACGTGGGGGCCGAGGAAGGTTTCGACGCCCCAGGTGAGGTTGAGCTGGGAGCGGGTGGCGGGGTCGGGGGTGAAGGCGAGGAGGGGGATGGGTGAGCGGTAGCGGGAGAGCCGGCGGACGGTGTCTCCGCTCTGGGTGAAGGCGACGAGGAACTTGGCGTCGAGGAAGTCGCCCATTTCGGCGGCTGCGCGGGCGACGGCTCCGCCTTGGGTGCGGGGCTTGTTGCGTTCGGTGAGGGGCGGGAGGCCCTTGGCGAGGATGTCCTCTTCGGCGGCTTCGACGATGCGGGACATGGTGCGGACGGTTTCGACGGGGTATTTGCCGACGCTGGTCTCGCCGGAGAGCATGACGGCGTCGGTGCCGTCGATGACGGCGTTGGCGACGTCGGATGCTTCGGCGCGGGTGGGCCGGGAGTTGTCGATCATCGAGTCGAGCATCTGGGTGGCGACGATGACCGGTTTGGCGTTGCGCTTGGCGAGTTTGACGGCGCGCTTTTGGACGATGGGGACTTGTTCGAGGGGCATTTCGACGCCGAGGTCGCCGCGGGCGACCATGATGCCGTCGAAGGCGGCGACGATGTCGTCGATGTTGTCGACGGCGTGGGGTTTTTCGATCTTGGCGATGACGGGGAGGCGTCGGCCTTCCTCGTCCATGATGCGGTGGACGTCTTCGATGTCGCGGCCGCTGCGGACGAAGGAGAGGGCGATGACGTCGGCGCCGGTGCGCAGGGCCCAGCGGAGGTCGTCGATGTCTTTTTCGGAGAGTGCGGGGACGGAGACGGCGACGCCGGGGAGGTTGAGTCCCTTGTGGTCGGAGACCATGCCGCCTTCGATGACGGTGGTGTGGACGCGGGGGCCGTCGATGGCGGTGACTTCGAGGGTGACGCGGCCGTCGTCGACGAGGATGCGTTCGCCGGTGGTGACGTCGGTGGCGAGGCCCTTGTAGGTGGTGCCGCAGGTGTGGCGGTCGCCTTCGTGGTCTTCGACGGTGATGGTGAACTCGTCGCCGCGTTCAAGGAGTACGGGGCCTTCGTGGAATCGGCCGAGTCGGATCTTCGGGCCTTGAAGGTCTGCGAGGATGCCGACGCTGCGGCCGGTTTCGTCGGAGGCTTTGCGTACGCGTTGGTAGCGCTCTTCGTGTTCGGTGTAGGTGCCGTGGCTGAGGTTGAGGCGGGCGATGTCCATTCCGGCTTCGACCAGGGCTTTGATCTGGTCGTATGAGTCGGTGGCGGGGCCCAGGGTGCATACGATTTTTGCTCGGCGCATGGGGCGAGCGTATTGCCCTACCAGGCAGTAGGAAATTGGTTCCGGGTGTCCGCTCAACAACCTTTGGGCGAAGGCTTGTTGACATTTGTTGAATGTGCATGGGGGTGCTCTGATGAGCACCCCCGCGGCGCGTTTTCCGGGTGTTTCAGAGCTGGGGCGGGGTCATGGTGAAGCGGGCGTTGACTTGGGCGTAGACGGTCTGGCGCTGGGGTTCGAGGTCGAGGGGCGGGGCTCCGGCGTCGTCGGCGGCGCTGAAGGCCATGGTGCGCATGCCGCCGCTCGGAGCCGGGGGGAAGGGGGCGGCGTTCTCGGCGCCGAGGTCGGCGAGTTCGACGAGGGCGGCGAGGCGGGCGCCGAGGGCTTCGGCGTATTCGCGGGCGCGCTGGACGGCTTCGAGTACGGCTTGGCGGCGGGCTTCGCCGTGGGCGGGTGAGGTGGGGCGCAGGGCCCACCAGGGGCCGTCGACTTGGGTGAGGTCGAGGTCGGCGAGGCGGGTGGTGAGTTCGCCGAGTGCGGTGAAGTCGCTGAGTTCGGCGGTGATGTGGACGCGCCCGTGGTAGGCGCGGATGCGTTCGGCGCGGCCGTGGCGGGTGAGTTCGGGGGTGATGGAGAAGGCGCCGGTTTCGAGTTTTTCGACGGGGTCGCCGTAGCTCTTGATGAGGTCGAGGACTTCGGTGTTGCGGCGGGTGAGGTCGTCGAGGGCGGTGCGGCGGTCGGTGCCGCGGGCGCTGACGGTGATGCCGATGCGGGCGATTTCGGGGTCGACTTCGAGGCGGGCTTCGCCGCGGACGGCGACGCGGGGTACCTCGGGGGTGCCGTAGGGCTGGGGGGCCGTGTCGTGTGATGCGTCCTGGGTCATGGCTTCACTGTCGCACTGTGGGTGAGAATCTACGCGCGTTGTTCACGCCTCTGAAGGGGAGATGGCATGGCGTTCGACCGTAGGGCTTTTCTTGGGACGACGGCTGCGACGGGTGCGGCCGTGGCGTTGGCGGGGGCTTCCGGTGCCCCGGCGGTGGCCGCGGACCGGCCGGCGCCGTCGGCGATGGGGCCGGTGAAGGGGCCGGGGCCGCGTACGTACGCGTTCACGGTGATGGGGACGACCGATCTGCACGGGAACGTCTTCAACTGGGACTACTTCACGGACCGGGAGTTCGACGACAAGGCGCACAACGATGTGGGTCTGGCGAAGATATCGACGCTGGTGAACCAGGTGCGGGCGGAGAAGGGGCGGCGGAACACGCTGCTGATCGACGCGGGTGACACGATCCAGGGGACGCAGCTTTCGTACTACTACGCGAAGGTGGATCCGATCACGGCGCGGCGGGGTCCGGTTCACCCGATGGCGCAGGCGATGAACGCGATCGGGTATGACGCGGCGGCGCTCGGGAACCACGAGTTCAATTACGGCATTCCGGTGCTGCGGAAGTTCGAGGAGCAGTGTGATTTTCCGCTGCTGGGGGCGAACGCGCTGGATGCGAGGACGCTGCGGCCGGCGTTCGCGCCGTACAGCATGCACTGTCTGCGGACTCCGCACGGGCGGGATGTGAAGGTGGCGGTGCTGGGGCTGACGAACCCGGGGATCGCGCTGTGGGACAAGGCGAACGTGCAGGGGAAGATGACGTTCCCGGGGTTGGAGGAGCAGGCGGCGAAGTATGTGCCGAAGTTGCGTTCGATGGGTGCCGACGTGGTGATCGTGTCCGCGCATTCGGGTTCGAGCGGGACGTCGTCGTACGGGGATCAGCTGCCGTACGTGGAGAACGCGGCGGCTCTGGTGGCGGAGCGGGTGCCGGGGATCGACGCGATCCTGGTGGGGCACGCGCACACGGAGATCGCGGAGTACCGGGTGCGGAACGAGGCGACCGGCAGGGAGGTGGTGTTGTCGGAGCCGTTGAAGTGGGGGCAGCGGTTGACGTTGTTCGACTTCGAGCTGACGTGGGCGCAGGGTCGCTGGTCGGTGGCGGAGGTGGCGGCGCGGGTGCTGAACTCGAACACGGTGGCGGAGGATCCGAGGATCACGGGGCTGCTGGGGGACGAGCACCGCAAGGTCGTGGCGTATGTGAACCAGGTGATCGGTACGTCGACGCGGGCGATGTCGGCGGCGGAGGGTCCGGTCAAGGACGTGGCGATCATCGATTTGATCAGCCATGTGCAGGCGGAGACGGTGCGGGCGGCGCTGGCCGGTACGGAGTGGGCGGAGCTGCCGGTGGTCTCGCAGGCTTCGTGTTTCTCGCGTACGGCGGCGATTCCGGCGGGGCGGGTGACGATCCGGGATGCGGCGGGCTTGTATCCGTTCGAGAACACGCTGGAGGCGCGGCTGCTGACGGGTGCGCAGCTGAAGGACTATCTGGAGTATTCGGCGCGGTACTACGTGCGGACGGCGCCGGGTGAGGTGGTGGATCCGGCGAAGTTGACGAACGCGGAGGGTATTCCGGATTACAACTATGACGCGGTGTACGGGTTCACGTACGACGTGGATGTGGCGCGGCCGGTGGGTTCGCGGATCGTGGGGTTGTCGTTCGAGGGGCGGCCGGTGGATCCGGCGGGGCGGTTCGTGTTGGCGGTGAACAACTACCGGGCCTCGGGTGGTGGGAATTTCCCGCATGTGCCGCAGGCCAGGCAGTTGTGGGCGGATTCGGACGAGATCCGTAACACGATCATCCAGTGGGTGAAGGCGAGGGGGACGGTGGATCCGGCGGGGTTCGCGTCGGTGTCGTGGCGGTTGACGCGGGAGGGTGTGCCGGTGTTCTAGCGGGTTGGGCCGCTAGGGGTGTTCGACCAGGGGGAGCAGTTCGCCCGCGGGTCGGGGGCGGGTGTGCTCCCGCTGGTCGAGGCCGAAGGTGGTGAAGGCGGTGCGTGTGGGCTGGGGGTAGGGGTTTTTGCCGGTGAGGGTGTTGAGGATGGCGGCGCTGCGCCAGGCGGCGAGGCCGAGGTCGGGGGCTCCGACGCCGTGGGTGTGGCGTTCGCCGTTCTGGACGAAGATGCTGCCGGTGATGGCTGGATCGGTGATCATCCGGTAGCGGTCGTCGATGCGGGGGCGGCCGGAGGAGTCTTTGCGCAGGTAGGGGTCGAGGCCTGCGAGGAGGCTGGTGAGGGGGCGTTCGCGGTAGCCGGTGGCGAGGACGACGGCGTCGGTGGTGAGGCGGGAGCGGGTGCCCTGGTCGGTGTGTTCGAGGTGGAGTTCGACTTTGGTGGTGGCGACGCGGCCGGCGGTGCGGACGTTGACGCCGGGGGTGAGGACGGTGTCGGGCCAGCCGCCGTGGAGGGTGCGCCGGTAGAGCTCGTCGTGGATGGCGGTGATGGTGTCGGTGTCGATGCCTTTGTGGAGTTGCCATTGGGCGGGGACGAGCTGGTCGCGGACGGGTTCGGGGAGGGCGTGGAAGTAGCGGGTGTAGTCGGGGGTGAAGTGTTCGAGGCCGAGCTTGGAGTACTCCATGGGGGCGAAGGAGGGGGTGCGGGCGAGCCAGGTGAGGCGTTCGCGGCCGGCGGGGCGGGCGCGCAGGAGGTCGAGGAAGACTTCGGCGCCGGACTGGCCTGAGCCGATGACGGTGACGTGTTCGGCGCCGAGGATGCGGGCGCGGTGGTCGAGGTAGTCGGCGGAGTGGATGACGGGGACGGTGGGGGCTTCGGCGAGGGGGCGCAGGGGTTCGGGGATGTGGGGGGCGGTGCCGATGCCGAGGGCGAGGTGGCGGGTGTGGGTGCGGCCGAGGGCTTCGGCTTCGCCGTCGGGGTCGAGTTGGGTGAAGTCGACTTCGAAGAGGTCGCGTTCGGGGTTCCAGCGGACGGCGTCGACCTGGTGGCCGAAGTGGAGTCCGGGGATGCGGTCGGCGGCCCAGCGGCAGTAGGCGTCGTATTCGGCGCGTTGGATGTGGAACTGCTCGGCGAAGTAGAAGGGGAAGAGCCGTTCCTTGTGTTTGAGGTAGTTGAGGAAGCTCCAGGGGCTGGCGGGGTCGGCGAGGGTGACGAGGTCGGCGAGGAAGGGGACTTGGAGGGTGGCTCCGTCGAGGAGGAGTCCGGGGTGCCAGCGGAAGTCGCGGCGCTGGTCGTAGAAGGCGGTGGCGAGTTCGCCGGCGCCTTGGTGGGGCAGGCCGTGGGCGAGGGCCGCGAGGGACAGGTTGGAGGGGCCGATGCCGATTCCGACGAGGTCGTGGGGGGCTTCGGGGTGGGCGGCGGTCATGGGTGGGTGCTGCCTTCCAGGTGGGCGATGAGGATGTCCAGGTCTGCCGCGGTGGTGTGCGGGTTGAGCAGGGTGGCTTTGAGCCAGAGGCGGCCGTCGGCGTGGGTGCGGCCGAGGACGGCTTGGCCTTGGTGCAGGAGGGTGCGGCGCAGGGTGGCGACCTGGGTGTCATCGGCGTGGGTGGGCCGGAAGGGCACGGTGGTGAGGGTGGGGTGTGCGTGGAGGGTGAGGTGGGGGTGGGTGTCGATGCGGTCGGCGAGTTGTTGGGCGAGTGCGCAGGTGTGGTCGATGAGGCGGGTGAGGCCGTCGCGGCCGAGTGAGCGCAGGGTGGCGGCGATTTTGAGGGCGTCGGGGCGGCGGGTGGTGCGCAGGGAGCGGCCGAGGAGGTCGGGTAGGCCGGCATCGGTGTCGTCGGGGGCGTTGAGGTAGTCGGCTTGGTGGGCGAGGGGGGCCAGCAGGGCGGTGTCGGGGACGGCGAGGAGTCCGGCGGGGACGGGCTGCCAGCCGAGTTTGTGCAGGTCGATGGTGAGGGATGCGGCTCGGGCGAGGCCGGCGACCTTGTGGCGGTGGCGGGGGGTGAGGGCGAGGAGTCCCCCGTAGGCGGCGTCGATGTGGAGGTCTGCGCGGTGGTGGTCGCAGAGGTCGGCGATGCGGTGGAGGGGGTCGATGAGTCCGGCGTCGGTGGTGCCGGCGGTGGCGGTGACGAGGACGGGGCCGGGGGTGGCGGCGAGGGCTCGGGCGAGGTCGGCGGGGTCGAGGGTGCCGGTGGGGGTGGGGAGGGCGGTGGCCGGGGGGAGGCCGAGGAGCCAGGCGGCGCGGGGGATGGAGTGGTGGGCGTTGGCGCCGTGCAGGACGGTGAGGTGGGGGCCGTGGCGTTCGCGGGCGAGGAGCAGGGCGATTTGGTTGGCTTCGGTGCCGCCGGTGGTGACGAGTGCGTCGGCGTGGGGGGTGTCGTAGAACTCGGCGGCGAGCGTGCGGGTGACGAGGGCTTCGATGGCGGAGGCGGCGGGGGCCTGGTCCCAGGAGTCGAGGGAGGGGTTGAGGGCGCTGGCGGCGAGGTCGGCGGCGACGGCGACGGCCAGCGGCGGGCAGTGGAGGTGGGCTGCGCAGAGGGGGTCGGCGGGGTCTGCGGCGCCGGCGGCGAGGGTGTGTACGAGGGTGCGGAGCGCTTCGTGGTCGCCGGTGCCCTTGGGGGGGAGTACGTCGCCCAGTGCGGCTCGGACGCGGGCGGTGAGGGGGTCGGGGCCGCCGGCCGGAAGTGGCCCGCCGCGTTCCTCGGCTCCGGTGCGCAGTGCGTCGAGGACGGTGTCGAGGAGGGGGCGCAGGGCTGCGGGGCCGCCTGCTGCGCCGGCGAGGGGCGGGGTGCCGGTGCCTGGGCCGGGCGGCGCGGTCATCGGGGTCCTCCGGGGCTGGGAGGGGTGCGGGGCTGGGCACCCGGCCGGTACAACGATCCGACCCGAATGGGGTAACCGCCGGGGTTTGTCCGGGATCGATTTCCGGCCGGTTTCCTCCCGGGGGCGGGGCGGGGGTGCGTGCCGCTGTGCGGGCCGGTCCCCCGCCCCGCCCCCGCCCCGCCCCGCTCCTGCCCCGCCCCGCCCGGGGGCGGGGTCGGTCAGGCTCCGCGGACTCGCAGGGCGCGGGCGAGGTCGTCGAGCTGGTCGACGAGCTTGCGGCGCAGGAGGGGGAGGATGTCGGGGTCGGCGAGGCAGGCGTGGCCGGTGTCGAGGTGGTTCTGGTCCACGGCGTAGGCGGGGAAGGCCCAGCGGCCGGCGGCTTCGCCGATGGCGGGGCCGCGGCGGGCGGCGAGGGCGACGGCGTCGGGGTAGAAGCGGGGCACGTACTCCTTGACGAGGTCGGTTTGTTCGGGCTGCCAGAAGCCTTGGGCGGTGGCGGTGAAGAGGTAGTTGGAGAGGGTGTCGTCGTGGAAGAGGCGGTTCCAGGCGGCGGCCTTGGCCTGGGCGGTGGGCAGTGCGGCGCGGCAGCGGGCGGCGCCTTCCTGGCCGGTGGCGCTGGGGTCGGTGGACAGCGCGGCGTCGATGTCGCGTTCGCCGATGGCGCCGAGGACGGCGAGGCGGGACAGGATGCGCCAGCGCAGTTCGGGGTCGAGTGAGGGGCCGCCGGGGACGGCGTCTTCGGTGAGCCAGGAGGCGATGGTGTCGGGTTGGGCGGCGCTGTCGACGAGGGTGCGTACGGCGGTCAGGCGCAGGCCGGGGTCGGAGCCGTCCTCGGTGTTGCGCAGCAGGTCGCGGGCGATGGCGGTGAGGGTGGCCAGGGCTTCGGTGCGGTGTTCGGGGGCGGTGTAGCGGGTGGCGATCTGGGTGCGGGCGAAGGTGAGGACGCCTTGGACGAGGGCCAGGTCGCGTTCGGCGGGCAGGTGTGCCTCGGCGGTGGCCAGGTAGTCGGCGGGGGCGAGTTCGCCGTCGCGGACCATGTCGCGCAGGGAGTTCCAGACGACGGTGCGGGTGAGGGCGTCGGGGATGCCGGACAGGCCGCTGCGGACGGTGTCGAGGGAGGTCTCGTCGAGGCGGACCTTGGCGTAGGTGAGGTCGCCGTCGTTGAGGACGAGGAGGGCGGGGCGCGGGCCGCCGGCGGAGAGGACCTCGTCGGAGGGGATGTCGAGGTGGAGGAGTTCGGTGCGTTCCAGGGTGCGTCCGTCGGCGGGGTCGCGGTGGTAGACGCCGGCGGCGATGCGGTGGGGGCGGCTGCCGTCGCGGTCGATGGTGAGGGTCCAGCCGGCGGGGCCTTCGGCGCTCTCCTGGATCTGCGGGGTGAGGGTGTCGGTGCCGGTGGTGCGCAGCCAGTCCCGGGCCCAGGCGTGGACGTCGCGTTCGGTGTGGGCGGCGAGGGAGTCGACGAAGTCGGCGAGGGAGGCGTTGGCGAACTTGTGGCGGGCGAAGTGGGGGTTGATGCCGGCGAGGAAGTCCTTCTCGCCGAGCCAGGTGACGAGCTGGCGCAGGGCGGAGGCGCCCTTGGCGTAGGAGATGCCGTCGAAGTTGAGGAGGGCGGAGGCGGTGTCGGGGACGTCGTCGGGGTCGGGGGCGACGGGGTGGGTGGAGGGGCGCTGGTCGGCGTCGTATCCCCAGGCCTTGCGGGAGACGCCGAACTCGGTCCAGGTGTCGGTGAAGCGGGTGGCTTCGGTGAGGGTCTGGTAGCCCATGTATTCGGCGAAGGACTCGTTGAGCCAGATGTCGTCGAACCAGGCGAGGGTGACGAGGTCGCCGAACCACATGTGGGCCATCTCGTGGGCGATGACCATGGCGCGGGTCTGGCGTTCGGTGTCGGTGACGGCGGAGCGGTAGATGAACTCGTCGCGGAAGGTGACGAGTCCGGGGTTCTCCATGGCGCCGGCGTTGAACTCGGGTACGAAGGCCTGGTCGTAGGAGTCGAAGGGGTAGGGCTCGGTGAACTTCTCCTGGTACCGGTCGAAGCAGTCCTTGGTGAGGGAGAGGATCTCGTCGGCGTCGGTGTCCAGGTGGGGGGCGAGGGACT
Source organism: Streptomyces subrutilus (assembly GCF_001746425.1). Lineage (GTDB taxonomy): Bacteria > Actinomycetota > Actinomycetes > Streptomycetales > Streptomycetaceae > Streptomyces > Streptomyces subrutilus_A. The sequence continues at coordinate 2,111,704 of NZ_MEHK01000001.1, forward strand.
GGCGGCAGTGGATGCCGAAGGGCAGTCCGGCGTGTTCGGTGGTCACGCTGTGCCAGGGGCCTGCGGCGACGGCGGCGAGGTAGGTGGAGAGGAGGGGGGTGGGGGCGGATTCCCAGATGCCGGCGCCGTCCGTCTCGCGGGTCGCGGTGCGGGTGGTGATGCCGTTGGCGAGGACGGTCCAGTGGGCGGGGGCGGTGACGGTGAACGCGAAGACGGCCTTGAGGTCGGGCTGGTCGAAGGCGGGGAAGACGCGCTGGACGTCGTCCATGAACATCTGGCTGTAGACGTACGCCTCGCCGTCCGCGGGGTCGGTGAAGCGGTGCAGGCCCTCGCCGGTGCGGGAGTAGCGCATGCGGGTGTCCAGGCGCAGCTCGTGGGGTCCTTCGGCGAGGCCGGTGAGGGGGAGCCGGTTGTCGTCGAGGGCGGCCGGGTCGAGGGGGTGGCCGTCGAGCGTGGCGGAGCGCAGCTCGTCCGGTTTCAGCTCCAGGAAGGTGTCTCCGGTGGTGCGGGCGGTGAACCGGATGACGGTGGTGGAGTCGAAGGTGTCGTCGCCGGTGGTGAGGTCGAGGGAGACGGCGTAGTGGTGGACGTGGAGGAGCTGGGCTCGGAGCTGCGCTTCGTTGCGCTTGAGTGCGGACATGGGGCCCATGCTGCCGCACGGTCCGGGCGGGGCCCCAGCGTGTTTCGCCGGGGCCGGGGCCGGGGCCCGTGGCGGGGCCGGTGGCTGCCTAGGCCTGGTCTTCGCCCGCCGCGATGGTCTCGTGGTGGCGGATGACCTCGGCGATGATGAAGTTGAGGAGCTTCTCGGCGAAGGCCGGGTCGAGTTTGGCGTTTTCGGCGAGCTGGCGCAGCCGGGCGATCTGGCTGGCTTCGCGGCCCGGGTCGGCCGGGGGGAGCTGGTGCCTGGCCTTGAGGTGGCCGACCTGCTGGGTGCACTTGAACCGCTCCGCGAGCATGTGGACCACGGCGGCGTCGATGTTGTCGATGCTGTCGCGCAGGCGGGCGAGTTCGGCGGCGACGTTGTCGTCGATTCCGTTGCCGATCCGGTTGTCGATGTCGTCGCTGTTGTTCATGGTTCCCGAGAATACGTGGCGGTGGCGGGTGGTTTCCCGGGCAGCCGATCAGTGAGACGGGAACCGGCCGTGTGCAGGTCGGGGTGCCTGTCGGGGTCCGGTCACAGGGGCAGGATCGCGGTGACGGGCCAGCCGCCTTCGGGGGTGGGGCCGGCGGTGAGGGAGCCGCCGAGGGCCTCGGCGCGTTCGGCCATTCGGGCGAGGCCGTGGCCGCCGCCGCGGGCGTTCTCGGAGACGGGGGCGGGGTGGCCGCCGCCGTCGGCGACGCGGACTTCCAGGCCGGGGGGGGACGGTGCGCGGGCCGATGCGGACGGCGGTGGCGGTGGCGGCGTGTTTGCCGGTGTTGGTGAGGGCTTCCAGGACGATGCGGTGGGCGGCGGCACCCAGGGCCGGGCCGGCGGCGCCGAGGCCGTGCCCCGGCGCCGGGGCCGGGCCCTGGGCGGGTGGCCGCGCCGAAGCCCGTTGCCCTGCGGGCGGCGGCAAGCAGCGCCGGGGCGGCCGGGTCGGGGCCGGGCCCCGCGGGGACGGTGGTGAACAGCGTCGGGCCGGCTGCGCCGGGGCTCCCTGGGGCTCCGCCCCAGACCCCGCGCCTCAAACGCCGGCGAGGCTGGATTTGCCCGCCCCTGAGCGTACGGCCGGCCATACCGCCCGGCGTGGGACGCGTGGCGAAGCCGGATCCGTCCGCCTCGGGAGGCGCGTCGCGGCAGAATCCGCGCTCCCCAGGCCGTGCGGCGGAGCCGGGCCCGACCGCCCGGCCGGCAGTGCCAAGGCGCACCGTGCACGCGGACTTGCTTGCCCCGCCCCTCACGGCGCATTCGGACCTGACCGACACAGGCCGCGCGGCGCAGCCGCAGGTGAGCTGGGCGCGTCGGCCGGCGGGGCAGGGCGCAAGGTCGAGGCGGGGTTGTCCGCGGGGCCATCTCGCGCAGCAGCCGGACCGTGATGGCGGGCGAGACGAGGGAGTCCCCGACGGCCGTGGCGCGTACCGCTTCAACCAGCATGGCCGGGCCGGCGTCTTTCAGGAGGAAGCCGGATGCTCCGCCGTGGAGCGTCGCGTGGACGTATTCGTCGAGGTCGAAGGTGGTGACGATGACGATGCGCGGGCCGTCTTGGCCGCAGAGGCGGCAGGTGACCTCGAGGCCGTCGAGCTTCGGCATGCGGATGTCGAGGAGCAGGACGTCGGGCCGGTGCTCGGCGACGGCCGCGAGGGCGGCTTCGCCGTCGACCACGTCGGCGAGGACCTCGATGTCCGGCCGGCTCTCGAGGATCATCCGGAATCCGGTCCTGACCATCTCCTGGTCGTCCGCGATGACCACTCTGATCGCCATGCGCTGCCTGCCCCGCTGTCGCCCGCTGCCGCCTGCGCTTCGTTCCCGTGGGACCGGTGCGCGCGTGGGCCCGCGACCGCGCACGGGACCGTCGGTCGGTACTCCTGGCGACGATACGTACCTACGGGGCGCGCGGCCTCGCCCTTCCGGCCGGTTCGTGCCCGGCCGGAAGGACGAGGACCAGGGGGTGACGCGGGCGAGGCGGGTGGAGCGGGTGCTACATGCTCGCCGCGGCGCTCTTGATCGCGGCGGCGAAGGTGGAGACCTCGGTGTAGACGCCGGGGTAGTCGGGCCGCGCGCAGCCCTCGCCCCAGCTGACGATGCCGACCTGGATCCAGGCGTTGGCGTTGTCCCGGCGGAACATGGGGCCGCCGGAGTCGCCCTGGCAGGTGTCGACGCCGCCCTGGGCGTAGCCGGCGCAGATCTCCTCGCTCGGGACGAGGGAGCTGCCGTACGAGGCCTGGCAGCTGGCGTCGGAGACGAAGGGGACGGTGGCCTTCATCAGGTAGCGCTGCTGGCCGCCTCCCTCGCGGGTGGCGCCCCAGCCGGCGACGGTGAAGGTGCCGTTGTCGTACTGCTTGGTCTCGGCGATCTTGAGAGTGGGCAGGTTGATGGGCTTGGCGAGCTTGATGAGGGCCCAGTCCTTGCCCGTGCCGTTGTAGCCGGGGGCCCGCAGGACCTTGGTGGACTTGACCTTGATGGCGCTGGCGCTGTTGAGGTCGACGACTCCGGCGGTGGCGGTGATGGAGGTGTTGTTGCCGGAGCTGCCCACGCAGTGGGCGGCGGTGAGGACGATCTGCTGGGTGTAGAGGGCGCCGCCGCAGCCCATGGAGAGGCGGACCATGAAGGGGAACTCGCCCTGGGCGGCGCGGGTGCCGCCGACGACGGGGGCGGGGCCGGCGCTGGCGGTGGAGGGCTGGAGGCTGACGGCCGCGAGGGCGACGGCGCCGACGACGAGGGTGCGCTTCATGAACCGCACGAGGGTAGACACAGTCAACACACTGCCTTTCGTGGGGGGTTGGGCTGTGCGCGTCATTGGGTGAATGACACGTCCATGACACATCCGATGTATGGCGGACATCAAGAACGTGTTTTCGGACAACTTCTCGCCCAGGGGGCGGCATGACGGAGAACAGCAGGCGCAGCAACCCGGTGCAGCACGGATTTCCACACCTCGAGACGGTCCGCGCCTCGATCACCGCACTGTTCCGCCGGCTGTCCCCCGAGGGGATCCGGGCCTATGACACGAGCTTCGCCCCGGCGGACGCGGCCTTCGGCCGGGACGAGGACCTGCACCTGGGCGCCCACCGGGTGGCCTCCGCGATGGTGCGCGCCCTGCGGCTGCCCGACGCGCGCATGGTGGTCGCGTTCCGGCCGATGCGGGACGCGGCGACGGTGGAACTGACCGCGGGCCCCGAGTACTTCGTCGAGGTCAACGACCGCTTCCGGGCGCACCGACGCGACCTGGCGGCCGCGCTGGCCCACGAGGTGGCGCACGTCCTGCTGCACCGCCTGGACCTGCGCCTGGCCACCACTGCGGAGAACGAGATCCTCACCGACACCGCCGCCGCCTTCCTCGGCGCCGGCTGGCTGCTGCTCGACGCCTACCGCGAGGACGCGCTCACCCACCAGAAGCTCGGCTACCTCACCCCGGAGGAGTTCGGCTACGTCCTGGCGCGCCGGGCCGCCCTGTTCGGCGAGGACCCGTCCACGTGGTTCAGCAGCCCGCAGGCGTACGAGGCCTACGTGCGCGGCCGCGACCTGGCCGGGCGGGAGCGGCGCCGGCCCCCGCTCGCCGAGGCGCCCGCGCAGGCCCGGCGCCGGTACGCGAAGGCCCTGCGCACCGGGGCTCCCCCGCCGGACGGGTCGGCGTACCGCTTCGAGCCCGGCGGGTCGGGGCCGCTGGTGAACTTCCCGTGCCCGGTGTGCGGACAGCGGCTGCGGCTGCCGGTGCGCGGGCCGCTCAGGGCCCGGTGCGGACTGTGCCGCACGGTGCTGGAGTGCGTCACCTGAGGCCCCTGCGGCCGGAGTTGACCTCTGCACGGCTCTGTTCAGCGTGATCCGCCTTGATCCATCGCGATTCACCGCCCGGCCACAAAAAGTTTCCTACCGGCCAGTAGACAGGGGGGCGGATCTGGCCAATTCTGGTCGCGTCCATGTCAAATGCGACCCCAGGAGCGCCCCCACATGCTCAGCACCCGCCGCACCCGCACGACCCGCACCGCCGCCGCCGGCGCGGCCGTCGCGGCCGCCGTCCTGACCCTGCTGCCCGCCACCGCCGCCGAGGCGGCACAGGCCCCGGCCCCGGCCGCCGTCACCGCATCGGCTTCGGCCTCCGCCCCCGGCGGCAACGCGGCCATCCTCGGCATCGACTACGCCACCTGGCAGCGGGACGTGGCCACCGCCATCGACGCGGCCCGCCCGGCCATCGAGCGGCGCATCGCCGCCTCGCCCGCCGGCGAGAAGCCCGCGATCGTGCTCGACATCGACAACAGCTCGCTGGAGACGGACTTCCACTGGTTCTGGACGTTCCCGACCCCCGCGATCTCCAAGGTCCGCGAGCTGACCCGGTACGCCGACGAGCGCGGTGTGGCGATCTTCTTCGTCACCGCCCGCCCCGGGATCATCTACTCGCTCACCGAGCACAACCTCAGGTCGGTCGGCTACCCGGTCTCCGGCCTGTACGTCCGCGACCTGCCCGACCTGTTCGACGAGGTCAGCGCGTACAAGACCGGCAAGCGCGCCGAGATCGAGGCCCGCGGCTACACGATCATCGCGAACATCGGGAACAAGCAGAGCGACCTGGTCGGCGGCCACGCCGAGCTCACCGTCAAGCTGCCGGACTACGGCGGCAAGCTCTCCTGACCCGGCGTGCCCCGGTCCGGCCCCGGGGGCCGGACCGGGGCTCACGTCCCGTACACCCGCTGCGGCGGCTCCGCGGCCGCGAGGAGCTTCAGCGCGGCCTCGCCCGCCTCGGCCGGGGTCCAGCGGGCGCCCCGGTCCGCGGTGGGGCCGGGCCGCCAGCCCTCCATCACCGTGATCCGACCGCCCTCCGTCTCGAAGACCCGGCCCGAGACCCCGGCCGAGGCCTCGGAGCCGAGCCACACCACCAGCGGGGAGACGTTCTCCGGGGCCATCGCGTCGAACTCCCCGGCAGCCGGCGCGGCCATGGTCCGCGCGAAGACCTGCTCCGTCATCCGGGTCCGCGCGGCCGGGGCGATCGCGTTGACCTGGACCCCGTACCGGCCCATCTCCGCGGCCGCGACCAGCGTGAGCCCCAGGATCCCGGCCTTGGCCGCGCTGTAGTTGCCCTGCCCCACCGCGCCCGACAGGCCCGCGCCGGACGAGGTGTTGACCACCCGCGCGGCCACCGGCCGGCCCGCCTTCGCCTCCGCCCGCCACCACGCGGCCGCCGCCCGCAGCGGCAGGAAGTGCCCCTTCAGGTGCACCCGCATGACGGCGTCCCAGTCGTCCTCCTCCAGGTTCACCAGCATCCGGTCCCGCAGGAACCCGGCGTTGTTGACCAGCGTGTCCAGCCGGCCGAAGGCCGAGACCGCGCACTGCACCAGCGAGGACGCCCCCTCGCCCGTCGCGATGTCCCCGCCGTGCGCCACCGCCTCCCCGCCCCCAGCCCGGATCTCGGCGACGACCAGCCCGGCCGGGGACTGCGGCCCGGGCACCCCGTCCAGGCCCACCCCCAGGTCGTTGACCACCACCTTGGCGCCCTGCTCCGCGAACGCCAGCGCGTGGGCCCGCCCCAGCCCCCGCCCCGCGCCCGTCACGATCACGACACGCCCCTCGGCGATACGGGTCATCTCAGCCCTCCTTGTTGACGGTTGCCGCATCCAGAAACGCGGGGCGCTCCCCGCCCCCGTGCACGAGCAGGCTCGCCCCGCTCACGTACCCCGCCCGGCCGGAGGCCAGGAACACCGCCGCCTCCCCCACGTCCGAGGGCTCCGCCAGCCGCCCCAGCGGCACGGTCGCGCCGACCGCCGCGACCCCGGCCTCGTCGCCGTAGTGCAGGTGCGCCAGCTCGGTCCGCACCATGCCGAGGACCAGCGAGTTGACCCGCACCTCGGGGGCCCACTCCACGGCCATCGAGCGGGCCAGGTTCTCCAGCCCCGCCTTCGCCGCCCCGTACGCCGCGGTCCCGGGCGAGGGCCGGGTGCCGCTGACGCTGCCGATCATGACCACCGAGCCGCGCGCCTCCCGCAGCCACGGATGGGCGGCCAGGGAGGCCGTCATCGGCGCCAGCAGGTTCAGCTCGACGACCCTGGCGTGCCACTGCGCCTCGCCCTCCCCGAGCAGCCGGTACGGGGTGCCGCCGGCGTTGTTGACCAGGCAGTCCAGGCGCCCGTACCGGTCCGCGACCGCTCCGAAGAACTGCCGCACGGCCGCCGCATCGCGCAGGTCGACGGCGGTGAAGGACGCCTCGCGGCCGTCCGCCGACACGGGTTCCCGCGGCGGCCGCCGCGCGCAGACGACGACCTCGGCGCCGGCGCCGAGGAACGACCGGGCGATGCCGGCACCGACGCCCCGGGTTCCGCCGGTGACGACGACGACCCTCCCGTCGAGCTCCATGGGCTGCTACCTTCCTCACCTAACAAATGTTTGGTGGAAAGGTAGCTGATCCTCTCATGGGTGTCTCCACCTCCGGCCCGGACAAGGGCATCGCACTCGTCACAGTCGACTTCCCGCCCGTCAACGCGCTTCCCGTGCAGGGCTGGTACGACCTCGCCGACGCCCTGCGCACCGCCGGCCGCGACCCCGAGGTCCGCTGTGTCGTCCTCGCCGCCGAGGGCCGGGGCTTCAACGCGGGTGTCGACATCAAGGAGGTGCAGCGCGACACCGGCCACACCGCGCTCATCGGCGCCAACCGGGGCTGCTACGAGGCCTTCGCCGCCGTCTACGAGTGCGAGGTGCCGGTGGTCGCGGCCGTGCACGGGTTCTGCCTGGGCGGCGGCATCGGCCTGGCCGGCAACGCCGACGCGATCGTGGCCAGCGACGACGCCACCTTCGGCCTGCCCGAGCTGGACCGGGGCGCGCTCGGCGCCGCCACCCACCTGGCGCGCCTGGTGCCCCAGCACCTGATGCGCGCGCTGTACTACACCTCACGCACCGCGACCGCCGCCGAACTGCACGCGCACGGCTCGGTCTGGAAGGTGGTCCCCCGCGAGGGGCTGCGGGCCGCCGCCCTGGAGCTGGCCGCCGAGATCGCGCGCAAGGACGGCTCGCTGATCCGGCTGGCCAAGGCGGCCATCAACGGCATCGACCCGGTGGACGTGCGCCGCAGCTACCGCTTCGAGCAGGGCTTCACCTTCGAGGCCAACCTCAGCGGGGTCGCCGACCGGGTCCGCGACACCTTCGGGAAGGGAGCGAGTTCATGACCGGCAAGAGCATGACCCCCGAAGAGGTGGTGGGGCAGCTGCGCAGCGGGATGACCCTGGGCATCGGCGGCTGGGGCTCGCGGCGCAAGCCCATGGCCCTGGTGAGAGCGCTGCTCCGGTCCGAGGTCACCGATCTCACGGTGATCTCGTACGGCGGCCCCGACGTGGGGCTGCTGGCCGCCGCGGGCCGCATCCGCCGGCTCGTCGCCCCCTTCGCCACGCTCGACTCGATCCCGCTGGAGCCGCATTTCCGGGCCGCCCGGGAACGCGCCGCCTTCACCCTGACCGAGCTCGACGAGGCCATGTTCATGTGGGGCCTGCACGCCGCCGCCAACCGGCTGCCCTTCCTGCCCGTGCGGGCCGGCCTCGGCTCCGACGTGATGCGGGTCAACCCGGAGCTGCGGACCGTGGCCTCCCCGTACGAGGACGGCGAGGAGCTCGTCGCCGTCCCCGCCCTGCGCATGGACGCCGCCCTGGTGCACCTGAACCGCGCCGACCGCCTCGGCAACGCCCAGTACCTGGGCCCGGACCCGTACTTCGACGACCTGTTCTGCGAGGCCGCCGACGCCGCGTACGTGTCCTGCGAGCAGCTCGTGGAGACCGCCGAGCTCGCCAAGGCCGGTCCACCGCAGTCGCTCCTGGTCAGCCGGCACTCCGTCACCGGGGTCGTCGAGACGCCGGGCGGCGCGCACTTCACCTCCTGCGTCCCCGACTACGAGCGCGACGAGGCCTTCCAGAAGCTGTACGCGACCACCCCCTGGCCCGAGTTCGCCGAGCGCTTCCTCTCGGGGGCGAGCGAGCACGACTACCAGTCCGCCGTCCGGACCTGGCACGAGGAGCAGCAGAAGTGACCGCTCGTACCCCTCTTCTCCCGGCCACCCGGGCCGAGTACTGCGTGATCGCGTGCGCCGAGGCGTGGCGCGACAACGGCGAGGTCCTGGCCAGCCCGATGGGCCTGGTCCCGTCCTTCGGCGCCCGGCTGGCGAAGCGGACCTTCTCGCCCGACCTGCTGCTGACCGACGGCGAGGCGATGCTCGTCGGGCTGGACGGCGCGGCCGAGGGCTGGCTCCCCTACCGCCGCCACCTGACGATGGTCACCGGCGGCAGGCGGCACGTGATGATGGGCGCCAGTCAGATCGACCGCTTCGGCAACCAGAACATCTCCTGCATCGGCGACTGGGAGCGCCCCGCCCGCCAGCTGCTCGGAGTGCGCGGGGCTCCGGTCAACACGCTGAACAACCCGGTGAGTTACTGGGTGCCCAGGCATTCGACCCGGGTGTTCGTCGAGCGGGTCGACATGGTCAGCGGTGTCGGCTACGACCGCGCCGAGGCGGCCGGGGTGACCCGCTTCCACCGGCTCCCCCGGGTGGTGAGCGATCTCGGCGTCTTCGACTTCACGGGGCCCGGCCACTCGATGCGGCTGGTCTCGGTCCATCCCGGGGTCACCGTCGAGCAGGTCCGGGCGGCCACCGGCTTCGACCTGACCGCCGCCGACGAGGTCCCGTACACGCGGGAGCCGGCCGACGAGGAGCTGCGGTTGATCCGCGAGGTCATCGACCCGGAGAACCTGCGCGACCGCGAAGTGCGGGTCTGATCCGATGGGGACGCCGCGGACGCGGACACCGACGATGCAGACGCCTCGGATGGAGACGGCGCTGACGAAGCTGGTCGGGGTGGCGCACCCGATCGTGCAGACGGGCATGGGCTGGGTCGCCGGACCCCGGCTGGTGTCGGGCGCGGCCAACGCGGGGGCCCTGGGGATCCTGGCCTCGGCGACGATGACGCTGGAGCAGCTGCGGTCGGCGGTCCGGGAGGTCCGGTCCCGGGTGCCGGAGGGGACCCCCTTCGGGGTCAATCTGCGTGCGGACGCCGGGGACGCGGCCGAACGGGCCCAGCTGATCATCGACGAGGGGGTGCGGGTGGCGTCCTTCGCCCTCGCGCCGTCCAGGGAGCTGATCGCGCGGCTCAAGGACGCGGGGGTGGTCGTCATCCCCTCGATCGGGGCCCGGCGGCACGCCGAGAAGGTGGCCGCGTGGGGCGCGGACGCGGTGATCGTGCAGGGCGGCGAGGGCGGCGGGCACACCGGGGACGTGGCCACGACCGTGCTGCTGCCCCAGGTCGTGGACGCCGTGGACATCCCGGTGGTCGCGGCGGGCGGCTTCCGCGACGGCCGCGGTCTGGTCGCGGCGCTCGCGTACGGGGCGGCCGGGGTCGCCATGGGCACCCGCTTCCTGCTGACCTCGGACTCCACCGTCCCGGACGCGGTCAAGGCCGAGTACCTGAAGGCCGCGGTCAAGGACGTCACCGTCACCACGGCCGTCGACGGCCTGCCGCACCGGATGCTGCGCACCGAGCTGGTCGACTCGCTGGAGCGGGCGGGCCGGGCGCGGGCGCTGGCGCGGGCGGTGCGGCACGCGGCAGGCTTCCGGAAGCTGTCGGGGCTGAGCTGGCCGCAGATGGTGCGCGACGGTCTGGCCATGAAGCACGGCAAGGACCTGTCGTGGAGCCAGGTGCTGCTGGCCGCGAACACCCCCATGCTCCTCAAGGCGTCCATGGTCGAGGGCCGTACGGACCTCGGTGTCATGGCATCGGGCCAGGTCGCGGGCGTGATCGAGGATCTCCCGTCCTGTGCGGAGCTCGTCTCCCGCGTCATGGCCGAGGCACAACAGGCACTCGAAGCACTGCACTCGCTCCGCGCCCTGCCACCACCAGGGTGATCCCCCTTCTCCGTCACGGGAGTTGACTCCATGAGCCGTGCCCGAATCCGCCTGGCGACCGCGGCGGCCCTGGCCGCCCTCGCCATCGGGACCCTGCCCGCCGCCTCCGCCACCGCCGCCGACCCGGCGCCCGCGTCCAGCGCGGGCTTCCACCACCCGTGGGGTGCGGAAACGATCCGCCAGATCCCCCTGCAAGGCGCCGTCAACGTCCGGGACATCGGCGGCTACCGCACCTACACCGGCGGCCAGGTCCGCCAGGGGCTGGTCTACCGCTCCGACGCGCTGAGCAAGCTGACCCCCGCGGACGTCACCGCCGTCTCCGGTCTGGGCCTCACGAAGGTCGTCGACTTCCGCATCCCGATGGAGCTCCAGTACGAGGGCGCCGACAAGCTGCCGCCCGGGCTCTCCCCCACCTCGCGCCCGGTCAGCGACCTCGGCCTGTACGGGACGCTCGTCGGCGCGATCTCCAGCGGCGACCCCGTCAAGCAGGAGCAGATGCTCGGCGGGGGACGCGCCGAGGCCTACATGCGCGACATCTACCGCACCTTCGTGACCAGCCCCGAGAACCGGGCGCAGTTCGCGGCGACGCTGCGGGAGATCGCGGACGGCGGGCAGGGCCCGCTCCTGTACCACTGCACCTCGGGCAAGGACCGTACCGGCTGGGTGAGTTACGTGCTGCTGCGCGCGCTGGCCGTCCCGGAGTCCTCCGCCGAGCGCGACTACCTGGCGTCGAACACCTTCCGCGCCGCGTACGACGCCCAGCTGCGGGCGGGCCTCAAGCAGTCCGGGCGGATGCAGAACCCGGACCTGCTGATCCCGCTGCAGGAGGTCCGCCAGGACTACCTGGCCTCCGCGACGGCGCGGCTGGAGGCCGACTACGGGAGCTTCTACGGCTACCTGACGGACGGCCTCGGCCTGGACCTGCGGACGCTGGCGCGGCTGCAGAAGAAGATGGTCCGCTAGCGGACACGACGACGCCGGGCCGTGCGCGAAGCGCGGCCCGGCGTCGAGGTGCGTGACTGCGGTCAGACCGCGCGGCGGCGGCCCTGTCCCCCGGAGCCGACCCGGCTGCGCGCGGAAGCGGCGGCCGCGCCACCGGAGGCGCCGCCCCCGGTACGCCTGCCCTGGCCCGCGGAGCCGCCGGCCCCGCCGGCGCTGCCCTGGCCGCGGCGGGCCTGGCCCGAACCGGAGGCCGCCGGGGCCTGCGCGGAGCCCCCGCCGCCGGAGCGGCGGCCGCGGCCGCCGGCAGCCGGAGCGCCGCCCGTGGCGGCAGCGGTACGGGGACCGCCCGAGCGGCGGCGCGAGCCGGAGCCCGAACCGGAGCCGCTGCGCGGCTTGGGCGCGGCCTGCTGCGGCACCTCGAGGACCACCGGGATGCCCGAGGGCTCCTTGGCGCCGGTCAGCCGGGCCAGTTCCTCGTCGGAGGACTTGATCTGCGCGGTGCGCGGGAAGATCCCGGCGTCCGACATGAGGCGGGTCATGTCCCGCTTCTGGTCGGGCAGCACCAGGGTGACCACGCTGCCGGACTCGCCGGCGCGGGCGGTGCGGCCGCCGCGGTGCAGGTAGTCCTTGTGGTCGCTCGGCGGGTCCACGTTGACGACGAGGTCGAGGTCGTCGATGTGGATGCCGCGCGCCGCGACGTTGGTGGCGACCAGTGCGGTGACCTCGCCGGTCTTGAACCAGTCGAGGGTCCGGTTGCGCTGGGGCTGCGAGCGCCCGCCGTGCAGGCCGGAGGCGCGCACGCCGTCCGCGAGGAGCTTCTTGACCATGCGGTCGACCCCGCGCTTGGTGTCGACGAACATGATCACCCGGCCGTCGCGAGCGGCTATACGCGTCGCCACGGCCTTCTTGTCGGTCTCGTCCATGACGTACAGGACGTGGTGCTCCATCGTGGTGACCGCGCCGGCCGACGGGTCGACGGAGTGGCCGACCGGGTCGTGCAGGAACATCTTGACGAGCTTGTCGATGTTCTTGTCGAGGGTGGCCGAGAAGAGCATGGTCTGGCCGTCGGACCGCACCTGCTTGAGCAGGGCGGTGACCTGCGGCATGAAGCCCATGTCGGTCATCTGGTCGGCCTCGTCCAGGACGGTGATCGCGACCTGCGAGAGGTCTGCGTCGCCCCGGTCGATGAGGTCCTTCAGACGGCCGGGGGTGGCGACGAGCACCTCGGCGCCGCGGCGCAGGGCGCCCGACTGCCGGTTGATCGACATGCCGCCGACGACGGTCGCGATGCGCAGGTTGACGGCGGTGGCGTACGGGGCCAGGGCGTCGGTGACCTGCTGCGCGAGCTCACGGGTCGGTACGAGGACCAGGGCGAGCGGCTGCTTGGGCTGCGAGCGGTGGCCGGCGGTACGGGACAGCAGCGCCAGGCCGAAGGCCAGCGTCTTGCCGGAGCCGGTGCGGCCGCGGCCGAGCAGGTCGCGGCCGGCGAGGGAGTTCGGCAGCGTGGCGGCCTGGATGGGGAAGGGTTCGGTGACGCCCTGGGCGGCGAGGGTCTTCAGCAGCGCCTCGGGCATGTCCATGTCCTCGAACGCGGCGACCGGCGGCAGCGCCGGGGCGGCAGGCTCGGGCATGGTGAATTCCTGCGGGCGGGGGGCGGGGGCGGACTTCTGCCGTCCCGCGCCAGCCTTCGGACGTCCCTGGGCCGCACCTCGGCCCCGGGTGGGGCGGCGGCTGGGTCGTGCGGAGCTGGAGCTGGTCATGCGAGAAAGCCCTCCTGAAACCGGCAGGTACAACAAAAGTCGAGACAGCAGACAAGTCGGGGCCCGCACCTCGCGGTGCGGGCCCCGGCATGCTGGAAAACTTAGGCGGGGAGGATGTTCTCCGCCTGCGGGCCCTTCTGGCCCTGGGTGACGTCGAAGGACACGCGCTGGCCCTCGGTGAGCTCACGGAAGCCCTGGGTGGCGATGTTCGAGTAGTGGGCGAACACGTCCGGACCGCCACCGTCCTGCTCGATGAAGCCGAAGCCCTTTTCCGAGTTGAACCACTTCACGGTGCCAAGTGCCATTTTTGAATCTCCTGAATAGGCGGCAAGGGCCCCATCCGGAGACTCCGGCAAAAACAATAAAAACGCCTGAGGAACATTCCCGTCAGGCGCACATAAAGTTCATGGGTACCACAACTGCAACGAGCTCTAAGCTAGCACACCTCCGCGCGGCCGTGTCGGACGGCGGATGTGACCTGCGTCCCGAATGTCCGCAAGGCCCGTCCCGTCCCCCCGGTCCGGGCCCGGCTCCAGCGGTTCTACAGCCGTTCGATGATCGTCACATTGGCCTGGCCGCCGCCCTCGCACATGGTCTGGAGGCCGTACCGGCCCCCGGTGCGCTCCAGTTCGTGCAGCAGCGTCGTCATCAGCTTCACGCCGGTCGCCCCCAGCGGATGGCCCAGGGCGATCGCGCCGCCGTTGACGTTGACCTTCTCCGGGTCGGCCCCGGTCTCCTTCAGCCAGGCCAGGACCACCGGGGCGAAGGCCTCGTTGATCTCCACCAGGTCGATGTCGGCCAGCGCCATGCCGGCCTTCTTCAGCGCGTACGCCGTGGCCGGGATCGGGGCCGACAGCATGCGGATGGGGTCCTCACCGCGGACCGAGAGGTGGTGGACGCGGGCCCGCGGCCGCAGGCCGTGTTCGCGTACCGCCCGCTCGGAGGCGATCAGCAGGGCCGCCGCGCCGTCCGAGACCTGGGAGGAGACGGCCGCGGTGATCGTGCCGCCCTCGACCACGGGCCTCAGGCCCGCCATCTTCTCCAGGGTGGTGTCCCGGCGCGGGCCCTCGTCGGCCGCCACGTCCCCGTAGGCCGCCGTCTCCCGGGCGAAACGTCCCTCGTCGATCGCGCGGACCGCCCGCCGGTGGGACCGCAGCGCGAACTCCTCCATGTCGCGCCGCGAGATCCCCCACTTCTCGGCGATCAGCTGGGCGCCGTGGAACTGGTTCACCGGGGCGTCGCCGTACCGGGCCCGCCAGCCGGCCGATCCCGCGTAGGGGCCCTCGGCGAGGCCGAGCGGCTCGGCGGCCTGCCGGGAGGCGAAGGCGATCGGGATCATCGACATGTTCTGGGTGCCGCCCGCGACCACCAGGTCCTGGGTGCCGGAGAGCACGCCCTGCGCCGCGAAGTGCACCGCCTGCTGCGAGGAGCCGCACTGGCGGTCGACGGTGACCCCCGGCACCTCCTCCGGCAGCCCGGCCGCGAGCCACGCCGTGCGGGCGATGTCCCCGGCCTGCGGCCCCACCGTGTCGAGACAGCCGAAGACCACGTCCTCCACGGCGGCCGGGTCCACCCCCGACCGCTCGACGAGCGCCTTCAGGACGTGCGCGCCGAGGTCCGCGGGGTGGACCTGGGACAGGCCGCCGCCGCGCCTCCCGACGGGGGTGCGGACGGCTTCGACTATGTAGGCCTCGGGCATGGCGACTCCTTGACGGTTCAGGGGCGTACGGCGATCCCGTCCAGCACCATCGACAGGTACTGCCGGGCGATCTCCTCGGGGCTGTGCCGGCCGCCCGGCCGGTACCAGGAGGCAGCCACCCACACCGTGTCGCGTACGAAGCGGTAGGTGAGGCGGATGTCGAGGTCGGCGCGGAAGACGCCGGCGGCGACCCCCCGCTCCAGCGTCCCCAGCCAGGCCTTCTCGAACTTCTGCTGCGAGTCGGACAGGTAGTGGAAGCGGGGCTGCGCGGAGAGGGTGCGGGACTCCTTCTGGTAGATCGCGACGGCGGCGCGGTGCCGGTCGATCTCCCGGAAGGACTCGGTGACCAGGGCCTCGATGGTCTCCCGGGGGCCGAGGCCGGCGGCCAGGACGGTGTCGTAGCCCTCCCAGAGCTCGGTGAGGAAGGCGGAGAGGATCTCGTCGAGCATCGACTCCTTGGAATCGAAGTGGTAGTAGAGGCTGCCGGCGAGCATCCCGGCGGCGTCGGCGATCTTGCGGACGGTGGTGGCGTTGTAGCCCTGGGCGGCGAAGACCTCGGCCGCCGTGTCCAGCAGCTCGCGGCGCCGCTCGGGCGAGGGCGTCACCTGCGGCTTCTTCTTGGGGGCCGGGGCGGCCGTCGGCTGGTTCGTCGACTTGTTCGTAGGCACGCGCCCATTGTGGCGCCAGACGCCGCGGCGGCCTGATCCACAGCGCACCCCTAGGCGCGCTGGCTGCTGACCGACACGGTCTCGCCCGTCATGTACGACGAGTAGCCGCTGGCCAGGAAGACGATGACGTTGGCGACCTCCCAGGGCTCGGCGTACCGGCCGAAGGCCTCGCGGGCGGTGAGTTCGGCGAGCAGCTCCTCGCTGGTCACCTTCACCAGGTGCGGGTGCATGGCCAGGCTGGGCGCGACGGCGTTGACCCGTACGCCGAAGGCCGCGGCCTCCAGCGCCGCGCAGCGGGTCAGGGCCATCACGCCGGCCTTGGCGGCGGCGTAGTGGGCCTGGCCGGTCTGGGCGCGCCAGCCGACGACGGAGGCGTTGTTGACGACGACCCCGCCCCGGCCGGCCGCCCGCAGGGAGCGCAGCGCGGCGCGGGTGCAGCGGAAGGTGCCGTTCAAGGTGACGTCGAGGACGCGGGACCACTGGTCGTCGGTCATGTCGACGAGGTCGGCGGTGCCGCCGAGGCCGGCGTTGTTGACGACGATGTCGAGGCCGCCGTGGGCCTGCTCGGCGTGCGCGAACAGGGCGCGCACCTGTTCTTCGTCGGTGACGTCGCAGGGCAGCGCGGTGACGCGGTCCGCCCCGAACTCGGCGGCCAGCGCCTTCTCGGTCTCCCCCAGGCGGCGGGCGTGGGCGTCGCCGATGGCGATCCGGGCGCCCTCCTCCAGGAAGCGGCGGGCGGTGGCGCCGCCGATCCCGGCTCCGGCGGCAGCGGTGATGACGGCGGTGCGGTCCTTCAGCAGGTGGTGGCCGGGGGTGTAGGGGGGCCCGTTCACGCGAACTCCTCGACGCTGCTCATGGCCGCACGTTAACCTATCAAACACTTGTTAGGGAAGCGCGCAAGGCGCTCCCCGCGACGTTGCGCGGAGCGTTCCGCGCGGGCGTTCAAGGAGGCGGGCACCTGATGGACCTCACCCAGACGGCGGAGGTCGCGGCCTTCCGGGCCGAGGCCCGGGCCTGGCTGGCCGACCACGTTCCCGCTTCGCCCCTGCCCTCCCTGGAGACGGCGGAGGGCTTCGCCGCGCACCGGGAGTGGGAGGGGATGCTGCACGCGGACCGCTGGTCGGCGGTGTCCTGGCCCGAGGAGTACGGCGGCCGGGGTGCGGACATCGTCACGTGGCTGGTGTTCGAGGAGGAGTACTGGGCCGCGGGCGCGCCCGGCCGCGTCTCGCAGAACGGCATCAGCCTGCTCGCCCCCACCCTCTTCGACCACGCGAGCCAGGAGCAGCGGGCGCGGGTGCTGCCGCCGATGGCGAGCGGCGAGGTGATCTGGGCGCAGGCCTGGTCGGAACCGGAGTCGGGCTCCGACCTGGCCTCGCTCACCTCCCGGGCGGTGCGCACCGGGGGCGGCTGGCTGCTGTCCGGGCAGAAGACCTGGTCCTCGCGGGCGGCCTTCGCGGACCGCGCCTTCGGCATCTTCCGCACCGACCCGGACGCGCCGAAGCCGCACCAGGGGCTCACGTATCTGATGTTCGACCTGCGGGCGCCGGGGGTGACGGTGCGGCCCGTCGGCCGTCTGGACGGCAAGCCCGCCTTCGCGGAGCTCTTCCTGGACGAGGTCTTCGTACCGGACGAGGACGTGATCGGCGAGCCGGGGCAGGGCTGGCGGATCGCGATGTCGACGACGGGCAACGAGCGGGGGCTGACGCTGCGCTCCCCCGGCCGGTTCCTGGCGGCGGCCGACCGGCTGGTCGCTCTGTGGCAGGCGGCCGGGGACCGGTCCGACACCGCGCTGCGGGACCGGGTGGCGGACGCCGTGGTCGGGGCGCGGGCCTACGAGCTGTTCACCTGGGCCGGTGCCTCCCGGTTCGCGGCGGGCGGTTCGATCGGCGCCGAGTCCAGCCTGAACAAGGTGTTCTGGTCGCAGTACGACATCGCCCTGCACGAGACGGCGCTGGACCTGCTGGGCGCGGACGCGGAGCTCGCGGAGGGGGCGTGGGCCGAGCCGTGGGTGTTCTCGCTGGCGGGGCCGATCTACGCGGGGACCAACGAGATCCAGCGCGACATCATCGCCGAGCGGCTGCTCGGCCTTCCGAAGGGCCGCCGCTGATGCGCTTCCTGCCGACCGACGAGCAGTCGGACTTCGCGCGGACGCTGCGCGCGCTGCTGGGCGCGGCGGACGTGCCGGCCGCCGTACGGGCCTGGGTGGTCGGCGAGCACGGGCCCGGGCGGGCCCTGTGGTCCCGCCTCGCCGGTACGGGCCTGTTCGCGCTGGCCGCGCGGGAGGACTGCGACGGCGTGGGCCTGCTGCCGCTCGAGCTGTCGCTCGGTTTCGTGGAGCTGGGCCGGGCCGGGGTGCCGGGGCCGGTGGTGGAGACGGCGGCCGCGTCGGTGCTCCTGTCCGAGCTGGGGGACCAGGGGCCGGCGAAGCGCTTCGTCCCGGGCCTGGCCGCGGGCGAGGCCTCGGCCACGCTGACCCTGCCGGGCGGGAGCCCGTACGCCCTGGACGCGGACGCGGCGACGTACTGCTTCACGGTTTCGGCGAAGGGCGAACTCCGCCTGGCCGCGGGCGGGGCGGGTACGGCGGGCGCGCTCGGCCGCGCAGGCGGGCCGGGTACGTCAGACGCGGTCGGCCCGGCGGGTACGGCAGGTACGGCGGGGGCCGCAGGCGCGGCCGGTCCGGCAGGCGCCGGTAGCTGGGCCGTGTTGGGCTCGTTGGATCCGGCCCGCAGGCTTTCGGTGCCGGCGGGCGGGGAGCTTCTCGCCTCGGGGCCGGCCGTGACGGCGGCGGCGGAGACGGCCGCCCGCTGGGCGCGGCTGCTGACGGCGGCCCAGTGCCTGGGCGTCGGCGAGGCGCTGCTGGCCGCCACGGTGGAGTACGCGAAGCAGCGCACGCAGTTCGGGGCGCCGATCGGGTCCTTCCAGGCGGTCAAGCACCGGCTGGCGGACACCCTGCTCGGGCTGGAGTTCGCCCGGCCCCTGCTGTGGGCGGCGGCGCTGTCGACGAAGGCGGGGGACGTGGCCGCGGCCAAGCTCACCGCCGGCGAGGCGGCATACGCGGCGGCGCGCACGGCCCTCCAGCTGCACGGGGCGGTCGGCTACACGCAGGAGCTGGACCTGTCGCTGTGGCTGCGCAAGGCCCGCCCGTTGCGCGACGCGTGGGGCACGCCCTCGGCCTGCCGGGCGGCGGTCCTCCAGGCGCGGGAGCGGTAGTCCCCGCGCGGCCGAGCGCCCGGGCAGCGCCCTCACGCGCCGATGCGGGCCACGCGGAGGGTGACGACGTAGGACTCCTCGATCGTGCCGTCCGGGAACAGGGGCAGCAGCCGCTCCCGCTCGGCCGCCGTGAACTCCCGGGTGCCGGCCTCGCCGAGGAGGAGGAACGCGGAGTGGCTGGCCTGGTTGGCGAGGTGGGCGTCCAGGGGGATCCGCCGAGACCAGCGGACCTCGCGGGTGGTGAACTCGGCCCCCTCCAGGGACTCGCGTGAGGGCAGCCCGATCTCCTTCACCGCCTCCCGGATCCGGGCGTCCTGCGCGGCGATCCACGGCACCGACAGGTCCAGGTCGTTCCACCACAGGGCGAGCGCGCCACCGGGGCGCAGCACGCGGCGGGCCTCGGGGACGGAGCGGGCGGGGTCGGTCCAGTGCCAGGCCTGGGCGTAGGTGAGGAAGTCGAAGGCGGCGCTCGCCAGCGGCAGCCGGTCGCCGTCCCCGCGTACGACCGGGATCCCCGGGTGGGCCCGCCGGAGCTCGGCGGCCATCCCGTCCCCCGGCTCCACGGCGAGGACCTCGGCCCCGCGGGCCCGCAGCAGCCCGGTGGCGATCCCGGTCCCCGCTCCCACATCGGCCACCCGCGCCCCGGCGAGCGGGCGCCCGGCGAGCTCCTCGACCGCGTCGAAGAGGGCGGGCGGATAGCCGGGCCGGTTCGCGGCGTACAGGGCGGCGGCGGCGTCGAAGGACCGGGCGCGTTTCGTCATGCGGCCAATGTTCTCGACCACCGCGTCCCGGCGCCAACGTGTGTGACGTGCAGGGGATGTGATGGGATCCCCTTGATCGAACGAACGACGAACGACGAACGGCGAGGTACGGGAACCATGCGAAGGACGACGACCGGGACGGCGCTGGGCGCCGCGGCGGCAGCGGCGGTACTGCTCACCGGCTGCGGAAGCGACACCCCGAAGCCGGCGGCGGACAACGGCAAGCCGGGGGCCTCCCAGAGCCCCGCGTCGTCCGCGCCGGCGGCCAAGAGCGGCGGCGCGACCCACGAGGTGACCCTGGAGGTCGGCGGCACGGGCAAGACGGCGGTCATGTACAGCGGCGTCGACAGCGGCTTCGAGCAGCAGACCCTGCCGTGGACGAAGTCCGGCACGGTCGAACTCACCGCCGCGGAGCAGAAGGTGGGCTACCTGGTGAACGTGGTTCCGGGCACGATCACGGGCGCCGACGGCAAGCTCCAGCAGGCCCCGTGCGTCATCAAGGTCGACGGCAAGAAGGTCGCGGAGAGCGACGGCGTCACGACGACGAAGGGCTGCTCCTACACGATCAAGTAGCCGCCGGTCCCGCCCCCGCGGGGGTCGGCCGGGTCACTCGCGGGGGCGGCGCAGGGAGAGGCGGGCCAGGGCGGCCGTCCGGAGCAGGAGGAGCGCGGCGGTGCCGGCCGCCTCCCAGCGCGGTTCGGCCGGGCGCTTGCCGAGGGCCCAGGCCGGGGCGTCGGCATATACGGTGATCGCCAGGCGTGCGCCGGCCGGCAGGTCCATCGGTGCGGACACCGCCCGCCGGCGGTCACCCCGCCGTCATGCCGCCGTCCACGGCGAACTCCGTGCCCGTCACGTACGAGGACGCGTCCGAGCACAGGAAGAGGACCAGCTCCCCGACCTCCCGCGGCCGCCCCATCCGCCCCAGCGGCACGTGCGACCAGTCCCGGCCCTCGACCGCGCCGGCCACCATCGGCGTGTCGATGGCGCCCGGGTGCACCGAGTTGACCCGGATCCGGTCCGCCGCCAGGTCCAGTGCCGCCGAGCGCGTCAGCCCGCGCAGGGCGAACTTGGTGGAGCCGTAGGCGGCGTGGCCCGGTATCCCGACCAGTCCGGCCGTCGAGGAGATGTTGACGATCGAGCCGCCCCCGCCGGCCCGGAGCACCGGCGCCACCGCCTGGATGCCGAGGAAGGGGCCCAGCAGGTTGACCCGCAGGAGCGCCTCGAACTCGTCGAGCCGCTGCCGCTCCACGTGGGCCGTGCGCCACAGGGCCGCGTTGTTGACCAGCGCCGAGATCGTGCCGAAGGCCGCCACCGCCGCCCGGACGACCGCCGCCCAGCCGTCCGCGTCCGCCACGTCGTGCCGCACGTACAGCCCCTGGTCGCCGAGTTCCGCGGCCACCGCCCGGCCCTCTTCCTCCCGTACGTCCGTGACGACGACCCGCGCCCCCGCCTCCGCGCACAGCCGCGCCTCGGCCGCGCCCTGGCCGCGCCCGGCGCCGGTGATGACGACGACCTTTCCCTCGAGGGAGACACCCACGGTTCCACCCCACCTCTCCCGCGCCCACCTTTCAATCAGGCATATGTCTAGCAGTCACAGATCGCGGGAGGAAGGCCCGCTGCGCGGCCCGGTCGTGGACCGGCCTCGCCGTACTGGCCGCGGAGCCCGGCCGGCACCCGTAGCCTCGGCGTCATGACGGGCAGTGCGATCAGCCTCCGCACGGTGGAGGAGACGGCTCCGGCTCTCGTGAGCCTGTACAAGAGCGCCGGGATCTCCCTGCGCAAGTACGGCCTGGAGGGCGGGCGCGCGGCGGTCTATCTGGTCCTGGACTACTCCGGGTCGATGCGCCCGTACTACGAGGACGGCAGCGTTCAGGCCCTCGCCGACCGGGTGCTGGGGCTGTCCGCGCACCTGGACGACGACGCCGCGGTGCCGGTGGTCTTCTTTTCCACGGACATCGACGCACTGGAGGAGATCTCCCTCGCCGGCTACGAGGGGAGGGTCACCGAGATCGCCTCGCGCCTCGGCCACATGGGCAAGACGTCCTACCACGCGGCGATGGACGCCGTGATCGACCACTACCTGGACTCGGGGTCCGCACACCCCGCCCTCGTCGTCTTCCAGACCGACGGCGGACCGGTCAACAAGCACGCGGCGGAGAAGTACCTGTGCAAGGCGGCCCGCCTACCCCTCTTCTGGCAGTTCATCGGCTTCGGAAACACGCGCAGCGCTCAGTTCGACTTCCTGCGCCGACTGGACGAACTGCCGGTCCCCTCCCGACGCGTCGTGGACAACGCGGGCTACTTCCACGCGGGCCCGGATCCGCGCACGGTCCCCGACCCGGAGCTGTACGACCGCCTGCTCGGCGAGTTCCCGGCCTGGCTGGCGGCGGCCCGCGGCGCGGGCATCGTGCGCGTCTGAAGCGGCGGGGGCCGGGGACCCGCGCTTTGATGGACGCATGACGACGAACAACTGGGCAGCGTTCGAGAAGGCGGAGCCGGAGTTCGCGGCGGCGGTTCGGGCCCGCTTCGCGCAGTACCCGCACCACGTCCTGGCCACCCTGCGCAAGGACGGCTCCCCGCGCGTGGCCGGGCTGAACGTCGACATCCGCGGCGGGGAGCTGTGGCTCGGCATGATGCCGGGCTCGATGAAGGCCCGCGACCTCCAGCGCGACCCCCGCTTCGCGCTGCACACCAATCCGGGCGCGGGAGAGACGATGCCGGACGGGGACGTGCGGGTCTGCGGGCGCGCGGTGGAACTGGTGGACCCGCCCGAGCTGCACCGGTACGCGGAGGAGACGGAGAGCCCGCACCCCTTCCACCTCTTCCACGCCGAGCTGACGGAGGTCGTCCGCGTCGGCGTGGAGGGCGACGAGCTGGTCCTGCGGTCGTGGACCCCGGCGGGCGGCCTGCGCACGATCCGCCGGGGCGACGACGACGAGCCCGCGCGCGAGGACCCGCCGGCCGGTCCTAGCTGAGCTGGAAGACGCCCCCGGCCCCCAGGGCGGACGGGTCCACGTCGACCCAGTTGCGGTCGATGTTGATGGTGACCCCGCCGTAGGTCGCGTCGTGGTCCCCCCGGAACTGGTGGGCGCGGCGCCGGCCCGCCCACTGCGGGGTGCCGGCGGACAGGCCCATGTCGGCGTCGGCGACCGAGGCCGCGCCGTTCCAGCGGGCGACCCACAGCACGTCCGGCATGGCCTCGGGAGCCTGGTCGTGGTGGGCGCTCAGCGCCTTGACCCCGGAGCCCGCCGAGACGTAGGCGGCGGAGCGGTAGCCGAGCTCGTGCAGCCGGAGCGTCCAGGCGCTCAGGTAGGCGACGACCGGGGCGTCCCAGGTCTGGCGGTCGGAGTAGTTCTCCAGGTCGTTGTACAGCACCGTGCCCGCGGGCAGGCCCAGTGACGCGGCGGCGGCCACCGCTCCGTCGGCGGCGGACCGGCCCTGGCCGTCGGCCTCGGCGGGGTCGGTGGACAAGCCGGTGCTGGCGCTGTTCCAGGGCTGCGGGCCCACCCAGATCGGCATGAGGTGCCAGCCCGCCTCGGCCTGCCGCCGTACCCAGTCGGCGGTGAGCTGCGGCTGGGCGCAGGCCCGGGCGCGGCCGCCGATGTAGATGCCGACCGCCCGGAAGGGGGAACCGGCGCGCCAGGCGTCCATGGCCTTCTGGGTGGGGGCGGTGCAGGCGTCGAAGCCCTCGCCGGTGAAGGCCTCCTGGGCGTTGCGGGGCTCCGCGCCGTCGGCGGCGGGCTCGGCGGGGGGCGCCGCGGGGGCCGCGGGGGCGCCGGCGGGCACCGCGCGGGCGTGGGCCAGGACCCGGCGTACGGCGTCGGGCGCGGTCCCGTAGGAGACGGTGGCCATGACGCCGGGCCGCAGCAGGGCGTACCGCAGTTCGTTGCTGTCGGTCCGGGGCGGGGCCTCGGGAAGTGTGGTGCCAAAGTGCACGGCGAGGGTGGGGATGTCGGCGCGCCTCGGGGCCCCGTCGAGGGGTTCGAGGTGCAGCGTGTCGGCGCGGCTGACGGCCGCCCGGCCGGTGCATTCGCTCTGGGTGCCGGCGCGGCCGAGGTACAGGGTGGGCAGGTCGAGGCGCAGACAGGCGCCGGGCTCGCGGTCGAGGTCGACGATCCGCCAGTCGGCGGGGACGGCGAGGCGCAGGCCGCCATAGTCGACGGTGCGCGCGTCGGCGGCGGCGGTCGTCGCCGCGGGGAGTACGGGGACCAGCAGGGCAGCGCCGAGGAGGCCGCTCAGCAGCGTTCGGATGGGGGCCATGATCCGGATAGTTACCAGACGGCGGGGCCCCTCAACTTCGGCGAGGAGCCCCGCAGATGGTCCGTACGGCCTATCGCGGGCGGCCTAGGTGTGCGGTTGGTCCCGGAAGGCGGGGAGGGCGAAGACGCGCTGCCTGCCCGTGTCGTCCATGAGCTCGACGAGGGGCAGGGCCTGCTCCCACAGGTCCCGCTCCGCGACCTCCCGGAGCGCGTCCAGCTCCTCGTCGCCGAGCCCGGCGGCGGCGTCGGCCACCAGCTTGCGCCGTCGGCGGGCAGTAGGCCGGCCGGCGGCCGGAACGCGCCCCACAGCCCGGTCGCCACGACCGCCCGTACCACCCCGGCCAGCACCTCGGGGTCGCGCAGGGGCTCCGGCCGGGCCACGGCGAGCCGGTCCTGCTGGTCGGGCAGCGCGACGAGCGGCAGCAGCCTCTCCCGGAGCCCGGCGTCGTGCGTCACCCGCACGAGTGAGGCCGGCTCGGGCTCGTCAAGCCGGGCGATGCGCAGCCGCTGCTCCCCGCCGACCGCGTCGGCGACGGCGAGGGCCTCCTCCCGGAGCCCGGCGGCCGCGGCGACCCGTACCACCGAGCCCAGGCGGTCGTCGCCCACCAGCTCCAACGGTTCCTGATCCACACGCACGGGGGCGACCTCCCCTGCCGGAGACGACGGCTCGCCGTGAGCGTGGACCGTTATGGACCATGAGCCCATACTCGCGGGTAAGTACCCGTACTCAGGCGGCTGTCAGTGCCACTGGCTAACGTCGCGGGTGTCGACACGAACGACACCACATGGGGGATCACATGAAGAAGCACGCAGCCACCCTCGCCGCACTGACCACGGCAGTCACCCTGGCGATCACGGCAGCACCGGCCCAGGCCGCACCGGGCGGCGAGATCATCGGCTACCCGGGGCCCGACGGGCTGATATGGATCGCCGAGCAGACCGGCTCCAGCGGCTTCGTCTCGGGCGGCCTCTCGCCGCGACTGGACACGTTCATCACCTTCGGCTGCGCCGGCGGCGGCAGCATCGAGGTGGCCTTCCACCTCGACAACCACCCGGACCGCGACCCGGCCCCCTTCACGGTCGACTGCCCCGACAGCACCCCGACCCGGGTCACCGTCCCCCTCGGCACCGCCCTCCACGGCGGCTTCGGCGCCCGGGTGACGGCCTCGTCCCCGTCCATACGCTGGGGCGCCACGGTCGTCCAGCCCGAATAGCGACCCGCACGCCACCGCGCCCGCCATCCCTGGTCGGGGACATGGCGGGCGCGGTGTCGGAGTTCCGTACCTCGTTGTACGGACCGTATGAGGGGTCCTCCCCGAAGGGAGGGGTGCTGCCCGTGACCCGGGGCCGCGCACCGACGGACGGAGGCCGGCGCAGCCGGGCGAAGCCCGGGAGGCCGCCTGCGGCCGAGCGGTGCGAGCCCGGCGTCAAGAAGGAGTCATGGCGGGCGCGGTGTCGGAGTTCCGCACGTCGTTGTACGGACCGTATGAGGGGTCCTCCCCGAAGGGAGGGGCCGGCGGTTACACCGTCAGGGAGCGGTCCGTCGGCTTGACCGGGTACGGGAGGGCGCTCGTGCCCGTCAGGAAGCGGTCCACGCCGCGGGCGGCCGAGCGGCCCTCCGCGATGGCCCACACGATGAGCGACTGGCCGCGGCCCGCGTCGCCGGCGACGAAGACGCCGTCGACGTTGGTCGCGTAGGAGGCGTCGCGCTCGATGTTGCCGCGGGCGTCCATCTCCAGGCCGAACTGCTCCACCAGGCCGTTGGCCTGGTCGGTGCCCGTGAAGCCCATCGCCAGGGTGACCAGCTGCGCCGGGAGGACGCGCTCGGTGCCGGGCTTCTGGACGAGCTTGCCGTCGACGAACTCGACCTCGACCAGGTGCAGGGCCTGGACGTTGCCGTCCTCGTCGCCCTCGAAGTGGGTGGTGGAGACGGAGTAGACCCGCTCGCCGCCCTCCTCGTGCGCCGAGGTGACCTTGTAGAGCATCGGGAACGTCGGCCACGGCTGGTTCGGGCTGCGGTCCTCGCCCGGCTTCGGCATGATCTCCAGCTGCGTGACCGAGGCCGCGCCCTGGCGGTGGGCGGTGCCCACGCAGTCCGCGCCGGTGTCGCCGCCGCCGATGACGACCACGTGCTTGCCCTCGGCCGTGAGGGGGGGCGCCATGAAGTCGCCCTCCTGGACCTTGTTGGCGAGCGGCAGGTACTCCATCGCGAAGTGGATGCCGTTCAGCTCGCGGCCCGGGACCGGGAGGTCGCGGGAGACGGTCGCGCCCGCCGCGATGACCACCGCGTCGAACCGCTTGCGCAGGTCGGTGGCGGTGATGTCGCGGCCGACCTCGATGCCGGTGCGGAACTTGGTGCCCTCCGCGCGCATCTGCTCGATGCGGCGGTTGATGTGCACCTTCTCCATCTTGAACTCGGGGATGCCGTAGCGCAGCAGCCCGCCGACGCGGTCGGCGCGCTCGTACACCACCACCGTGTGCCCGGCCCGGGTCAGCTGCTGGGCCGCGGCGAGACCCGCCGGGCCGGAGCCGATCACGGCGGCCGTCTTGCCCGACAGCCGCTCCGGCGGCTGCGGGGTGACGTTGCCGTTGTCCCAGGCCTTGTCGATGATCGAGACTTCGACGTTCTTGATCGTGACGGCCGGCTGGTTGATGCCGAGGACGCACGCCGACTCGCACGGGGCCGGGCACAGGCGCCCGGTGAACTCCGGGAAGTTGTTCGTGGCGTGCAGCCGCTCGGAGGCCGCCGACCAGTCCTCGCGGTACGCGAAGTCGTTCCACTCGGGGATCAGGTTCCCGAGCGGGCAGCCGTTGTGGCAGAACGGGATGCCGCAGTCCATGCAGCGGCCGGCCTGCTTGCTGATGATCGGGAGCAGCGAGCCAGGGACGTAGACCTCGTTCCAGTCCTTCAGCCGTTCGGCCACGGGACGGGAGCAGGCGGTCTCGCGCGGGGTGGTGAGGAAGCCCTTCGGGTCAGCCATGGGTCGCCGCCTCCATCATCTTCTCGTTGGTCTCGGACTCCGAGAGTCCGGCCAGCTCAGCGGCGTCCTTGGCGGCGAGCACTGCCTTGTACGTGGTCGGGATGATCTTGCTGAAGCGGTCCGCGGCGGCGGTCCAGTCAGCCAGGAGCTTCGCGGCCACGGTCGAGCCGGTCTCCTCCTCGTGGCGGCGCACCACATCGTGCAGCCACTGCTTGTCGGCGTCGGAGAGGGCCTCGACGGCTTGCGCGTTGCCGGCGTTGACGTTGTTCCGGTCGAGGTCGATGACGTACGCGGTACCGCCCGACATGCCGGCCGCGAAGTTGCGGCCCGTCTCGCCCAGGACGACCGCCTGGCCGCCGGTCATGTACTCGCAGCCGTGGTCGCCCACGCCCTCCGAGACGACCAGGGCGCCGGAGTTGCGGACGCAGAAGCGCTCGCCGGTGCGGCCGCGCAGGAACATCTCGCCGCCGGTGGCCCCGTAGCCGATGGTGTTGCCGGCGATGGTGGAGTACTCGGCGAGGTGGTCGGCGCCGCGGTCCGGGCGGACCACGATCCGTCCGCCCGACAGGCCCTTGCCGACGTAGTCGTTGGCGTCGCCCTCCAGGCGCAGGGTGATGCCCTTCGGCACGAAGGCGCCGAAGGACTGGCCGGCGCTGCCGGTGAAGGTCAGGTCGATGGTGTCGTCGGGCAGGCCCGCGCCGCCGAACCTCTTGGTGACCTGGTGGCCGAGCATGGTGCCGACGGTCCGGTTGATGTTGCGGATCGCGACCCGGGCGCGGACCGGCTGGGCGGCCTCGGCGGACTCGGCGTTCAGCGCGTCGGCCGCGAGCTCGATGAGCTCGTTGTCGAGGGCCTTCTCCAGACCGTGGTCCTGCTCGATGAGGGCGTGGCGGACCGCGCCCTCGGGCAGCTCGGGCACGTAGAACAGCGGCTCGAGGTCGAGGCCCTGCGCCTTCCAGTGCGTGACGGCCTTGGTGGTGTCGAGCAGCTCGGCGTGGCCGACGGCCTCCTCGATCGTGCGGAAGCCCAGCTCGGCGAGGAGCTCGCGCACCTCCTGCGCGATGAACTCGAAGAAGTTGACGACGAACTCGGGCTTGCCGGAGAAGCGCTCGCGCAGCACCGGGTTCTGGGTGGCGATGCCGACCGGGCAGGTGTCCAGGTGGCAGACGCGCATCATGACGCAGCCGGAGACGACGAGCGGCGCGGTCGCGAAACCGAACTCCTCGGCGCCGAGCAGCGCGGCGATGACCACGTCGCGGCCGGTCTTGAGCTGGCCGTCGGTCTGGACGACGATGCGGTCGCGCAGCCCGTTGAGCAGCAGGGTCTGCTGGGTCTCGGCGAGGCCGAGCTCCCAGGGGCCGCCCGCGTGCTTGAGCGAGGTGAGCGGGGAGGCGCCCGTACCGCCGTCGTGGCCGGAGATGAGGACGACGTCCGCGTGCGCCTTGGAGACACCGGCGGCGACCGTGCCCACGCCGACCTCGGAGACCAGCTTCACGTGGATGCGGGCGGCCGGGTTGGCGTTCTTGAGGTCGTGGATCAGCTGAGCCAGGTCCTCGATGGAGTAGATGTCGTGGTGCGGCGGCGGGGAGATCAGGCCGACGCCCGGGGTGGAGTGCCGGGTCTTGGCGACCCACGGGTAGACCTTGTGGCCGGGCAGCTGGCCGCCCTCGCCGGGCTTGGCGCCCTGCGCCATCTTGATCTGGATGTCGTCCGCGTTGACCAGGTACTCGCTGGTGACACCGAAGCGGCCGGAGGCGACCTGCTTGATGGAGGAGCGGCGCGCCGGGTCGTACAGGCGCTCCGGGTCCTCGCCGCCCTCGCCGGTGTTGGACTTGGCGCCCAGCTGGTTCATGGCGATGGCGAGGGTCTCGTGCGCCTCCTTGGAGATGGAGCCGTACGACATGGCGCCGGTGGAGAAGCGCTTGACGATCTCGGAGACGGGCTCGACCTCGTCGATGGAGATCGACGGGCGGTCGGACTTGAAGCCGAACAGGCCGCGCAGCGTCATCAGGCGCTCGGACTGCTCGTTCACCCGGTCCGTGTACTGCCGGAAGATGTCGTACCGGCGGCCGCGCGTCGCGTGCTGGAGGCGGAAGACCGTCTCCGGGTCGAACAGGTGCGGCTCGCCCTCGCGGCGCCACTGGTACTCGCCGCCGATCTCCAGCGCGCGGTGCGTGGCCGCGATGCCGGAGGCCGGGTACGCCTTGGTGTGGCGCGCGGCCACCTCCTTGGCGATGACCTCCAGGCCCGCGCCGCCGATCTTAGTGGCGGTGCCGTTGAAGTAGGTCGCGACGAACTCGTCGTTCAGGCCGACGGCCTCGAAGACCTGGGCGCCGCGGTAGGAGGCGACGGTGGAGATGCCCATCTTGGACATGACCTTCAGGACGCCCTTGCCGAGCGCGTAGATCAGGTTCTTGATGGCCTGCTCCGGCTCCAGGCCGGACAGGAAGGTACCGGCGCGCAGCAGGTCCTCGACGGACTCCATGGCGAGGTACGGGTTGACCGCGGCCGCGCCGTAGCCGATGAGCAGGGCGACGTGGTGGACCTCGCGGACGTCGCCGGCCTCGACGAGCAGGCCCACCTGGGTGCGCTGCTTGGTGGCGATGAGGTGGTGGTGCACGGCGGAGGTGAGCAGCAGCGACGGGATCGGCGCGTGCTCGGCGTCCGAGTGGCGGTCCGACAGGACGATCAGGCGGGCGCCGGCCGCGATGGCGGCGTCGGCCTCGGTGCGGATCTCCGCGATGCGCGCGGCCAGCGCCTCGGCGCCGCCCGAGACCCGGTACAGGCCCGAGAGGGTGGCGGCCTTCATGCCCGGCATGTCGCCGTCGGCGTTGACGTGGATGAGCTTGGCCAGCTCGTCGTTGTCGATCACCGGGAACGGCAGCGTGACGCTGCGGCAGGACGCGGCGGTCGGCTCCAGCAGGTTGGACTCCGGGCCGATGGAGGACAGCAGCGAGGTGACGAGCTCTTCGCGGATGGCGTCCAGCGGCGGGTTGGTGACCTGCGCGAAGAGCTGGGTGAAGTAGTCGAAGAGCAGCCGGGGGCGCTCGGACAGGGCCGCGATCGGGGAGTCGGTGCCCATGGAGCCGAGCGGCTCGCCGCCGGTACGGGCCATCGGCGCGAGGATGACGCGCAGCTCTTCCTCGGTGTAGCCGAAGGTCTGCTGGCGGCGGGTGACCGAGGCGTGGGTGTGCACGATGTGCTCGCGCTCGGGCAGGTCCGACAGCTCGATCTCGCCGGTCTCCAGCCAGTCGGCGTACGGGGCGGCGCCGGCCAGCTCGTCCTTGATCTCGTCGTCCTCGATGATCCGCTTCTGGGCGGTGTCGACGAGGAACATCTTGCCGGGCTGCAGCCGGCCCTTGCGGACGACCTTGGCCGGGTCGATGTCGAGCACGCCGACCTCGGAGCCGAGGACGACGAGGCCGTCGTCGGTGACCCAGTAGCGGCCGGGGCGCAGACCGTTGCGGTCCAGGACCGCGCCGACCTGGGTGCCGTCGGTGAAGGTGACGCAGGCCGGGCCGTCCCAGGGCTCCATCATCGTGGAGTGGTACTTGTAGAACGCGCGGCGGGCCGGGTCCATGGAGGTGTGGTTCTCCCACGCCTCCGGGATCATCATCAGCACGCTGTGCGGCAGCGACCGGCCGCCGAGGTGGAGCAGCTCCAGGACCTCGTCGAAGGAGGCCGAGTCGGAGGCGTCCGGGGTGCAGATCGGAAAGATCCGGTCCAGGACGCCCTCGCCGAAGGCGTCGGACGCCAGCTGGGACTCGCGGGCCTTCATCCAGTTGCGGTTGCCCTTGACCGTGTTGATCTCGCCGTTGTGCGCGACGAAGCGGTACGGGTGGGCGAGCGGCCAGGACGGGAAGGTGTTCGTCGAGAACCGGGAGTGGACCAGGGCGAGCGTCGAGGCGAAGCGGCGGTCGGAGAGGTCCGGGAAGAAGGGCTCGAGCTGGCCGGTGGTCAGCATGCCCTTGTAGACGATGGTGCGGGCGGAGAGCGAGGGGAAGTACACCCCGGCCTCGCGCTCGGCGCGCTTGCGCAGCACGAACGCCTTGCGGTCGAGCTCGATACCGCTCGAACCGTTGCTGACGAACAGCTGTGAGAAGGCCGGCATGGTGGCGCGGGCGCCGTTGCCGAGCAGATCCGGCGTCACCGGAACCTCGCGCCAGCCCAGGACCGTGAGGTTCTCCTCGGCGGCGATGGCCTCGATCTGCTCCACGGCGACGGCCTGTGCGGTGCCGTCGGCGGGGAGGAAGGCGATGCCGACGGCGTAGGCGCCGGCCTCGGGAAGGTCGAATCCGGCGACCTCGCGGAGGAAGGCGTCCGGGACCTGGCAGAGGATTCCGGCTCCGTCGCCGGAGTCCGGTTCGGAGCCGGTGGCGCCGCGGTGCTCGAGGTTCCGCAATACGGTCAGCGCCTGCTCGACCAGCGTGTGGCCGGCCTCGCCGCTGAGGTTGGCCACAAAGCCGACGCCGCAGGCGTCGTGCTCGTTGCGCGGGTCGTACATGCCCTGCTGGGCGGGGCGACCGTCCATGGGCGACCAGGCGGTGGTGCTGGGGCCGGTCGCGGAGTGCGTGGATGCGGAACGCATCGGCTCTCCCGTCGTCGTCGTGGCATATGTGCATAGCCGAGGGACGACGTTGGCCCTCTGCGAAATTTCGTGCAGATTACATGATGACGACAATCCCGCGAAGCGGATATGCCGTTCCAGCATGCGGACACTGCACGGGGCGAAAAAGAGGGGGCCTTCGCAGTGTTCTCAAGGGGTCTCAAGACGCGGTGACGAGTCGAAGGTCCCGGCACGGGGGCGGGCATCATTGCCCGCAGCCTCGTTGTGGTACCCGGTGGACACGTGAGCGAAACCGCCGGGTAACGGACTACTTATGTTGCGCCGTGCATAGTGTCTCACTCTCCGCCCGGTCAGCCTATGGCTCCGCCGATCCAGGTTCCCAGGATGTACGTCACACCGGCGGCGGCGCCACCCAGGGCGAGCTGGCGCAGTCCGCTGTACCACCAGGACCGGGCCGTGACCCGGGAGACGACCGCGCCGCAGGCGAAGAGGCCCGCCAGGGCCAGCAGCACCGCGGGCCACAGCGAGGTGGCTCCCAGCAGGTACGGCAATACGGGCAGCAGCGCGCCCAGCGCGAAGGAGCCGAAGGACGAGACGGCGGCGACGAGCGGTGAGGGCAGGTCGTCGGGGTCGATGCCGAGCTCCTCGCGGGCGTGGATCTCCAGCGCCTGCTCGGGGTCCCGGGACAGCTGCATGGCCACCTCGCGGGCGAGCGGGGGCTCGACGCCGCGGGAGACGTAGAGCTCGGCCAGCTCCTCCATCTCGTCGACCGGGTGCTTGCGCAACTGCTGGCGCTCTATGTCCAGTTCGGCGAGGACCAGCTCGCGCTGCGAGGCGACGGAGGTGTACTCGCCGGCCGCCATCGAGAAGGCGCCGGCCGCGAGGCCCGCGAGACCGGTGATCGCGATGGCGTGCGGGGCGACGGCGCCGCCGGCCACGCCGGTCATGAGCGCGAGGTTCGAGACGAGCCCGTCCATCGCACCGAAGACGGCCGGCCGCAGCCATCCACCGTTGACGTCGCGGTGGGTGTGGTTGTCGCGGTGCGCGGTGTGCAGCGGTGCTTCGATATCGATGATGGACATGCGGTGTATCTCCCCTTTTGTGCGAACGAGCGTCATACGGTGTTCCGCTCCCCCGGAATACCTCGAAACTACGCACGAATTCAGCTCCCCGCCAGCAAGGAAGGCCGTACTTACCTGCGGTTTTGCGGGTCGGCGACCGGGTGACGACGGCGTGCGGGGGGTGTTTCGCGACGAGCGACAAACGTCATGCCGTGGCACAAATCCCCCAAGGGCTCAATATGAGTCCCATCAAATGGAGAGGCGCGCCATGGAGCTGATTGCATGCAATCCGCAGGTCCTCCTCGAACGGGCCAGGGGCGCTCTTCTGGGACTCGCGGTGGGCGACGCGCTGGGCGCCCCCGCGGAGAACATGAAGCCGTCGGAGATCCGGGCGAAGTGGGGCCGGATCGAGGGCTTCGTGTCGGAGGATCCGGCGGGCACGGACGACACCGAGTACGCGATCTTCTCCGGGCTGCTGCTGGCCCGGCACGGCTCCGCGCTCACCGTGTCCCACGTGGAGCGGGCCTGGCACCACTGGATCGCGGACCTGGACGAGGGCCCCTTCCGGGGTGCGGGCTTCTCCGAGCGCGGCACCCTAGAGAACCTGCGGCGCGGTCTGGCGGCCCCCATCTCGGCCCAGCACCGGCACGCCTGGTCCGACGGCCTGGCCATGCGGGCGGCGCCGTTCGGGGTCTTCGCCGCGGGCCGCCCGGCGGAGGCCGCGCGGCTCGTCGCCATCGACGGCTGCGTGAGCCACGACGGCGAGGGCATCTACGGCGGCCAGGCCGTCGCGGCGGGCGTCGCGGCGGCGATGGCGGGCGCGGGGCCCGCGTCGGTGATCGCCGCGGCCCTGTCGGTGATCCCGGCCGACTCCTGGACGGCCCGGTCGCTGCGCCGGGCCGTCACCGCCGCCCCGCGCGGCGAACGGGCGGTGCGCTCGGCCGTGGTCATCGGCGGCTACCCCTGGACGGACCTCGCCCCGGAGGCGGTGGGCCTGGCCTTCGGCGCCTTCGCCGCCTGCGGGGGCGACTTCCCCTCCTCGGTCCTGACGGCCGTGAACATGGGCCGCGACGCGGACACCACCGCGGCGGTGGCCGGCGCGCTGTCCGGCGCCCTGTCCGGAGCCGCCGCGGTACCCGCCGAGTGGTCGTCTGCGATCGGCCCGGTCCGCGGCAGCTGCCTGCCCTCGATGCGGGGCTACCACGTCCTGGACATCGCGGACCTCCTCACCCCGGAATACGAGGCCCCCAGATGACCCCGTCCCCGTACAACCCCACCCCGGACACCCAGGCCCCCACGATCACCCCAAAGCCCCTGCCGGCCCCACCCACCCCCCTGCCGGACCCGCCCGGCGCGACGAACCCGGCGAACCCGGTCGGGCTGACCAGCGCGCCGAGCCCGGCGAAGTCCACGGACCCCGCGACCTCGCCGAGCCCAGTCGGCCTGGCCAACCCGCCGAGCCCCGCCCGCTCCCTCAGCCCGGCGGGTCTCAGCCCGGCGGGTCTCAGCCCGGCGGGTCTCAGCCCGGCGGGTCTCAGCCCGGCGGGTCTCAGCCCGGCGGGTCTCAGCCCGGCGGGTCTCAGCCCGGCGGGTCTCAGCCCGGCGGGTCTCAGCCCGGCGGGTCTCAGCCCGGCGGGTCTCAGCCCGGCGGGTCTCAGCCCGGCGGGTCTCAGCCCGGCGGGTCTCAGCCCGGCGGGTCTCAGCCCGGCGGGTCTCAGCCCGGCGAGGCCCGTCGGGCCCGCCGGGCCGCCGCGGCCCGCGGGGCCGGCAGACGCGATGTCGGCGGACCCGGTCGCGCAGGCGGTCCCGCCCGGCCCCCCGCCCCCGGCCCGGCGGATCGAGGGGCTGCTCCTCGGGCTCGCCGCAGGCGACGCGGCCGGGTGGCCCGCCGCGCGCCACCGGGCCAGCCGGATGCCCGAGTGGACCCGCCGCCTCACCCGCGAGCTCGACACCTTCGCCGAGCAGAACGCCACCACCACCCTCCCCGTCCCCATCGCCCTCAACCAGCCCCCCGAGCCCCTGCGCCTCGGCCCCTCCGACGACGCCGAGTGGGCCGCCTTCGTCGCCGAGTCCGTACTCACCGCCTCGGGGGTCCTGCTCAGCGACCTCTCCCGGTCCCGCCGGATGCGCGCCGCCATCGACCTGGCCTGGAACGCCCTCGCCTCCGAGGTCGCCGCCGCGGCGGAACGCGCCCCCGAGGTCGAGTCCGCCGTCCTCCCCCTGCGCGCGCGGATCTCCGTCCGCGCCGGCCTCGGCAACCTCGCCGCCGGCCTGCGCCCGCCCGCCACCGGCCACGACAACCCGCACTTCTTCGACGACGCCGCCTGCGTCCGCGCCTGCGTGCTCGCCGTCGTCCACCCCGGCGACCCGGACGCGGCGGCGGACCTCGCCGAGTTCGACGCCCGCTACACCCAGGACGGCGACGGCGTCCACGGCGCCCGCGCCATGGCCGCCGCCCTCGCGGCCGCCCTCGCCGGCGCCGGGGTCGACACCGCCGTCGAGGCCGCACTCGCGCAGCTCCCCGCCGCCACCGAGATCGGCCGCAACGCCCGGCACGCCGTCGAGCTCGCCCGTACCCACACGGACGGCGGCGGGGCCTTCGCCATCGTCCCGACCCTCGAGCACGAGATCGTGGACCACGTCTACAGCTACGGCATCGCCGCCGCCGAGACCGTCCCCGTGGCCCTCGCCCTCGCGACCGCCGCCCGCGGCAAGGCGGCCGAGGCCGTCCCGGCCGCCGCCTGCCTGTCCCGCGTCGCGGACTCCGCCCCCGCGCTGGCCGGCGCCCTCACCGGCGCCCTCGGCGGAGGCGACTCGATCCCCGCCGCCTGGCGGGAGGCCTGCCGCACCCTCTCCGGCTGCGCCCTCCCCCGCCTCGCCGGCACCGATCTCGTGGAACTCGCCGCGCTCCTCGCTCGCACGGAACTCACCTCGCACAAGGGATGATTCAGACATGACGCTCACGTTGGAGGAAAGGGCCGCAGGCGCTCTCGTCGGGGCCGCCGTCGGCGACGCGCTCGGCGGTCCGGTGGAGGGCTGGAGCCCCGACCAGATCGTGGAACGGCACGGCGGCCGGGTGCACGGCATCGTCGGCCCCTGGCACGAGGACTGGCGCACGGCCCGCCCGATCGCCCCGTACCACAAGGGAGACGGGCACGTCACCGACGACACCCTCATGACGCACGCCCTGGTGCGCGTCTACGAGGCGGTACGGGACCACCTCGACGCCTACGCGGTCGCCGAGCACCTGGTGCCGGACCTGATGACCAACCCGCGGTGGATCCCGGAGCTGGAGGCCGAAGCCCTGCCGCTCCAGCGGATCTTCCTCGCCGAGAAGTGGATCGTGACCCGGCTGCACTACGCCCACGTCGACCCGCGCGAGGCCGGCAGCGGCAACATCGTCAACTGCGGTGCGGCGATGTACATGGCCCCCGTCGGCATCGTCAACGCGGGCAACCCGGCGGGCGCGTACGCGGAGGCCCTGGACATCGCCGGGGCGCACCAGTCCTCGTACGGGCGGGAGGCGGCCGGTGTGTTCGCGGCGGCGGTGGCGGCCGCGTGCCTGCCGGGGGCTACGGCCGGGTCCGTGGTGGACACCGTGCTCGGCCTGGCCAAGGACGGCACCCGGGCGGCCATCGCCGCCGTCGCGGAAGTCGCCTCCCGGCACCGGGACTTCGAGTCGGCGCTGGCCCCGCTGCGGGCGGCGGTCGCCCCGTACGACACGGTGGGCCCCGACTACCGCGCCCCCTCCCTCGGCGCGCGGCGCCCCTCCCGCCTGCACTCCATCGAGGAGCTCCCGATCGCGCTCGGGATGCTGCTGGTCGCGGACGGGGCCTACGAGACCTCCGTGCTCGGCGCGGTCAACTACGGCCGGGACTGCGACTCCATCGCCACCATGGCCGGGGCGATCGCCGGGGCCATGGGCGGCGAGCCGGTGATCCCGGCCGCCTGGTCCAAGCAGGTCGCCGAGGCCAGCCGCCTGGACCTGCACGCCCCCGCCGGGGCGCTGGCCGCCGTGGCGCGCGAGGTCTTCGCCCTGGACCGCGCCCGCCGCCGCACCCACGAGTCGGCCTTCGCCACCCTCACCCCCCCCCGATGAGCCGGCCCCCCACGCCCAGGGCGAAGCCCCCGAACACCGCACCGGACCCCGCCCGCCCGCAGCCGCGGGGCCTCGTCCACTCCCCGGCACCGGGGGACGACCCGTCCCGTACGGACACCGACCGGACAGGCCCCCACACCACGCCCCCGGCGAGCCCGCCGCCCGCCGACAGCCGGCCCACGCCCGAACCGGCCCGGCCCGGCCGCCCCGACCACCCTCCATCCCCCGAGGACGATCCGCCCCGCCTGCCCACGGCCCAGCCGGACGGAGGAAGCGCGGCGGCGGCCGCGCGGGTGCGGGTCACCTGGGCACAGCCCGAGGACCTCATCGGGCACGAGCTCCGTCAGGCGGCCGAGGACGGCCGGGACGCCGGACCCGTGCTGCGGGCGTGGCTGGCCGCGGGCGGCCACCCGGCCCCGGCCCGTGCCGGTGCGTCCCCGGCCCCGGCTCCGCCGGAACTCCGCGCGCTGGCCACGCGCCTGCTGGACGAGCTCGCCGCCCTCCCCTCCCCCACGGCCGCCGACGAACCGCTGTCCTGGCACGCCATCCGCACCACCTGGCCCCCGCCCGCCCCCGCCGAGCCCCCGCTCCCGCCGCGGCCCGCCCCCGGCCGGGCCCGCCCCACCCGGCCGCCCCACGACGACCCCGCCCGCCCCCCGGCGGAGCCGGCCGCGGCGCCCGCCCGCGCGGCGGCGGATCGTCCCGCCAACCCCTGCGCCGAGCCCGACCCGGGGCCGGAGCCCGATCGCGGCGGGACCGGCCCGCAGGCGGAGCCCCAGCGTCGCGGAACCGGGTCGGAGGCCGTCGGTTCGGCAGGCGCCCGCGAGCCCCGGCACGACGTCGCGCTGCGCCGCAGGCTGGAGGCCGCGTGGGTGGGGCGGGCCGTCGGGTGTCTGCTCGGGAAGCCCGTCGAGAAGCTGCCCCTCGCCGGGATCCGGGCACTGGCCCGGGCCGCCGGGAACTGGCCCCTGGACGACTGGTTCACCGCCCGCGGGGTCCCGCCCGAGCTGCTGGCCGCCCACCCCTGGAACCGCCGCTCCGCCCCCACCTCCCTCGCCGAGAACATCGACGGCATGCCCGAGGACGACGACCTCAACTACCCCCTCCTCGGCCTGCTCCTGCTCCAGCGGCACGGCAGGGACTTCACCACCGCCGACGTCGCCCGCCTCTGGCTCGACGAGCTGCCCGCGGGGCGGACCTTCACCGCCGAGCGCGTCGCCTACCGCAACCTCCTCCTCGGGCTGGAGCCGCCCGCCACCGCCACCCACCACAACCCGTTCCGCGAGTGGATCGGCGCCCTCATCCGCGCCGACGTCCACGGCTGGACCAACCCCGGCGACCCGGCCGCCGCCGCGGCCCAGGCCTACCGCGACGCCGCCCTCACCCACACCGGCAACGGCGTCTACGCGGCCCTCTTCGTCGCCGCCGCCACCGCCACCGCCGCCACCGGCCGGGCCGACGTGCACACCGCGCTGCGGGCCGGGCTGGCCGTCGTACCGCCCCGCTCCCGCCTCGCCGAGGCCGTCCGCTCCGGGATCCGGGCCGCGCACGAGGAGGCCGACTTCGACCGCGTCGTCGACCGCCTGCACGCCCGCTACGGCCACTACCACTGGGTGCACGCCGTCCCCAACACCGCCCTGATCGCCGCCGCCCTCACCCACGCCGACGGCGACTTCACCCGCTCCATCTGCCGTACGGTGTCCGGCGGTTGGGACACCGACTCCAACGGC
The DNA here is from genome assembly GCF_001746425.1 of Streptomyces subrutilus. Taxonomy (GTDB): domain Bacteria; phylum Actinomycetota; class Actinomycetes; order Streptomycetales; family Streptomycetaceae; genus Streptomyces; species Streptomyces subrutilus_A. The sequence goes on from NZ_MEHK01000001.1 coordinate 2,149,946, forward strand.
GCCACCGCCGGAGCCCTCTGCGCGCTGATCACCGGAGAGGTCCCGCACCGCTGGGCCGCGCCCCTGCAAAACCGCCTCGCCACCTCCGTACCCGGCTTCGACGGCATCGGCTTCGACACCCTCGCCCACCTCACCCACCGGCTCACCGCACAGGAGGCAGCACGCTCATGACGGCCATCGCCGTGCTCGGCAGTACGAACATGGACCTCGTCGCCTACGTACCCAAGGCCCCCCGCCTCGGGGAGACCGTCACCGGCCGCGCCTTCCGCACCGTCCCCGGCGGCAAGGGTGCCAACCAGGCCGTCGCCGCCGCCCGCTGCGGCGCGCGGGTGGTGATGATCGGCGCGGTCGGGGCCGACGAGTTCGGCGTACGGCTGCGCTCCGCGCTCACCGCCGACGGCATCGACACCGCGGGCCTGCGCACCGCCGAGGGCGCCAGCGGCACCGCCCACATCACGGTGGACGACGAGGGCGGCAACAGCATCATCGTCATCCCCGGCGCCAACGCCCGCGTCACCGGCCTGGAGGCGGGTGACGAGACCCGGATCGCCGCCGCCGACGCCCTGCTCCTGCAGCTCGAGCTCCCCCTGGAGGCCGTCCTCGCCGGCGCCCGCGCCGCCCGCGCGCACGGTGTCCGTACGGTGCTCACCCCGGCCCCCGCCCAGACGCTGCCCGGCGAACTCCTCGCCGCCACCGATCTGTTGGTGCCCAACGAGCACGAGGCGGCCGCCCTCACCGGGCTCACCGACCCGGGCCGGTGCGCGGCGGCCCTGCTGGAGGCCGTACCCGAGGTGGTGGTCACCCTCGGCGCGGCCGGGGTGCTGTACGCCGCCCGCGGCCGCGAGCCCCTGTCCGTGCCCGCGCCCCGGGTCCGGGCCGTGGACACCACCGCCGCAGGGGACACCTTCGTCGGCGCCCTCGCCGTGGCCCTCGGCGAGGGCCGCCCGATGCCCGAGGCGCTGCGCTGGGCCTCCGCGGCGGCGGCGCTCTCCGTGCAGCGGCCCGGCGCCCAGGACTCGATGCCGACCCGCGCCGAGACCGACGCCCTTGCCCTGGCCGGGCGGGACACGAGGACGGCGCGGGCCCCCGAACCCGCCCCCGGCCCGGCCCGCGCACCCGGGAACGGCCCCGAAGCCACCCCGGGAGCCCCCTCGTGAACCCCGACGCAGCCCCAACCCGCCCCGTGAACCCCGACGCAGCCCCAACCCGCCCCATGCGGCCCGGCGCGGCCCGAACCCACACCGGGAGCCACCCCGTACGCCCCGACGCGGCGCCGGGCACGGTGCCGGGCCCCGGACCCCGCCCTCCCACCGCCGAGGCACACGGCCGGGACACCCACGGGACAGCCGAACCCGGGCCGGTCCTGCCCGTCCCCGGCCCGGGGGACGAGCCCGTCACCGCCGGCGCCCGGCCAGGGCAAGGGCACGGGCCCCTGCAAGGGCTCCGGGTGCTCGACCTCGCCACCCTGTTCGCCGGGCCGCTGGCCGCCACCCTGCTCGGCGACTTCGGAGCCGAGGTCGTCAAGGTCGAACACCCCGGCCGCCCCGACCCCTCCCGCGGCCACGGCCCCGCCAAGGACGGGGTCGGCCTGTGGTGGAAGCTGCTCGGCCGGAACAAGCGGACGATCACCCTCGACCTGTCCACCGCCGGCGGCCGCGACACCCTGCTGCGGCTGGCCGCCACCGCGGACGTGGTCGTGGAGAACTTCCGGCCCGGCACCCTGGAGAGGTGGGGGCTGGGCTGGGAGGAGCTGTCGGCCGTCAACCCTCGCCTGGTGCTGGCCCGGGTCACGGCCTTCGGCCAGCAGGGCCCCTACGCCCACCGCCCCGGCTTCGGCACCCTCGCCGAGGCCATGAGCGGCTTCGCGGCGATCACCGGCGAGCCCGGCGGGCCGCCGACCCTGCCGCCCTTCGGGCTCGCGGACTCGATCGCCGCGCTGACCTGCGCCTACGCGGTGATGACCGCCCTCGCGGGCCGCGACCGCACCGGCCACGGCCAAGTCGTGGACCTGGCCATCATCGAGCCGATCCTGACGGTGCTCGGCCCGCACCCCCTCTGGTACGACCAGCTCGGCTACGTGCAGCCGCGCACCGGGAACCGCTCCACCAACAACGCCCCCCGCAACACCTACCGCAGCGCGGACGGCCGCTGGCTGGCGGTCTCCGCCTCCGCCCAGTCCATCGCCGAGCGGGTGCTGCGCCTGGTCGGCCGGCCGGAGCTGATCGCCGAACCCTGGTTCGCCACGGGTTCGGGGCGGGCCGTTCACACCCACGTCCTGGACGAGGCGGTCGGCGGCTGGATCGCCCGCCACAAGGCGGAAGAGGTGGTCGCGGCCTTCGAGGAGGCGCAGGCGGCCGTCGCTCTGGTCTACGACGTCCGGGACGTGATGGAGGACCCGCAGTTCGCCGCCCTGGACACGGTCACCGAGATCGAGGACCCGGAGCTCGGCACGCTGCGGATGCAGAACATCCTCTTCCGGCTCTCCGAGACCCCCGGCGGGATCCGCTGGGCCGGCCGGCCGCACGGCGCGGACACCGACGAGGTGCTGACCGAGCTGGGCCTGACCGGAGCCGAGATCAGCGCGCTGCGCACGGAGGGGGCACTGTGATCCTGACCTGGCTGTACGCGCCCGGCGACCGCCCCGCGGTGGTGGCCAAGGCCCTCGGCTGCGGGGCCGACGCGGTCATCGTGGACCTGGAGGACGCGGTACCGGCCTCCCGCAAGGAGTACGCCCGCGCCGCCACCGCCGAGCTCCTGCGCGAGCGGCCCCCGCTGCCCGTCCACGTCCGCGTCAACGCGCTCGACTCCCCCTGGGGCGGGGCCGACCTGACCGCTCTCGGCGGACTGCACGGCCTCGCCGGTCTGCGGCTGCCCAAGATCAGCGCCCCCGAGCAGGTCGTCGCCGCCGCCGACCGCACCGGCGGGGTCGGGCTGCACGCCCTGCTCGAATCGGCGCTGGGCGTGGAACGCGCCTACGAGATCGCCCGCGCGCACCCCGCGCTGCGCGGGCTCTCCCTCGGCGAGGCCGACCTGCGGGCCGACCTGGCCGTCAGTGCGGAGCCGGGCCTGGACTGGTGCCGGTCCCGGGTGGTGGTGGCGGCCCGCGCGGCCGGGCTGGCGCCCCCGGCCCAGTCGGTGTTCCCGGACATCCGGGACCTGGAGGCGCTGGCCGTCTCCTGCGCGCGCGGCCGGGAGCTCGGCTTCCTCGGCCGGGCGGCGATCCATCCGCGGCAGTTGCCGGTGATCGAGCGGGCGTACCTGCCGGCGCCCGCGGAGGTGGCCGCGGCGGAGGAGGTGTTGACGGCGGCCCGGGCCACTCCGGGGGCGCTGGCGCTGCCGGACGGGCGCTTCGTCGACCCGGCGGTGGTGGCGGCCGCCCACCGCACCCTCGCCCTCGCCACGCGGACGGCCGGACGGTGACCACGGCCGGGCGGTGACGATGGGCGGGCGGTGACCACGGGCGACCGGCCACGCGGACGGCCGGACGATGTCGGTGGCCGGCAGGCCTGCCCCGGCAGCCCCGGCCGGACACGGAAACGGGGGGCCGCGCGGTGCGCGACCCCCCGTACGACCGTTGCGGTCAGAGTTTCTTGGCCTCCGGGGCCTCGGCCGCGTCCGGCTCCGCGGACGGAGCGGTGGCGGTGGCGGTCGGCTCGGGCTTCGTCAGTACGGTCGGCTTCGCCGGGGCCTCGGCGGGGTCCGAGGGCTTGTCCTCGGCGTCCTTCGCCTCGACGGCGGCGTCCGCGCCGGCCGGAGCCGGGGCCTTCTTCTCGCCCTCGGCGCCGGAGCGGTCCGGCTCGACGACTTCCTCGCGGCCCGGCCGCAGCTTCGCCGACAGGACGAAGTAGACGACGGCCAGGACGAAGACCACGATCGAGGTCCACACGTTCAGCCGCAGGCCCAGGATGTGGTGCGCCTCGTCGACGCGCATGTACTCGATCCAGACGCGCCCGGCGCAGTACGCGGCCACGTACAGGGCGAACGCCCGACCGTGCCCGAGCTTGAAGCGGCGGTCGGCCCAGATGACCAGGACCGCGACGCCGATGCACCACAGCGACTCGTACAGGAAGGTCGGGTGGTAGGTGCCGGCGTCCCGGTTCGGGCCCGCGCTGATCTCCACCGCCCACGGCAGGTCGGTGGCCCGGCCGTACAGCTCCTGGTTGAACCAGTTGCCCCAGCGCCCGCAGGCCTGGGCCAGCGCGATGCCCGGGGCGAGGGCGTCCGCCCAGGCCGGCAGCGGGATGCCGCGGAGCCGGCAGCCGATCCAGGCGCCCACCGCGCCGAGCGCGATCGCCCCCCAGATGCCGAGGCCGCCCTCCCAGATCTTGAAGGCGTCGACCCAGTTGCGGCCCTCGCCGAAGTAGAGCTGGTAGTCGGTGATCACGTGGTAGAGGCGACCGCCGACCAGGCCGAACGGCACCGCCCACACGGCGATGTCCGCGACCGTGCCCGGCTTCCCGCCGCGCGCGACCCACCGCTTGTTGCCGAGCCAGACAGCGACGAAGACGCCGATGATGATGCAGAACGCGTAGCCGCGGAGCGGGATCGGTCCGAGATGGATCACGCCGGTCGACGGACTGGGAATGTAAGCAAGGTCCATGGCAGACCCGACGCTACCCTGCCGGGCGGTGCACACCGCAACCCGCCCGGCAAGCCGATACCGAATCAACACACGGCACGGGCCTCGCTCAGTTCCCCGAGGCCCCGTCCGGACCGCTGTTCGCAGGCGACTTCGACGGCCCTGCCGACCCCGACCCCGACGCCCGTGTGGCCTTCGCCCCGGGAGTCGCGCCCGGGGTGGCCCCGGACGTCGCACCCGCCGACGGCGAGGCCTTGCTCCCCGCCTTCCCGTCCCCCGCCTTGCCGCCGCTCCCGCCGGAGGCCCCGGCCGCCGCCTCCACCCGCTCCTTCAGCTTCTGCGGGGTCAGCGGGTCGGCCTTGTCCGAGAAGACGTCCTTGCCGTTCAGCAGCACGGTCGGCGTGCCCCGGAAGTTTCCGGCGCGGAAGGCCTCGTGGGCCTTGCCCACCCAGCTGTTGTGCGTGCCGTCCTCGACGCACTTGCGGAAGGCGGGGGTGTCCAGCCCGTCCACCTGGCCGGCCAGTTCCAGCAGCTTCGCGTTCTTGCCGTAGGCGTCGTCCACCTCCTCGGGCTGCTGCTGGAAGAGGAGGTCGTGGTAGGCCGCGAACTTGCCGGCGTCCTGCGCGCAGGCGGCCGCGTTCGCGCCCTTCAGCGAGCCGCTGCCGCCCATGTTCCCGTCGATGAGCGTGACCAGGTGGTAGTCCACCTTGAGCAGCCCCTTGGCCTCGAGGTCGTGGATGGTGTCCCGGTAGCTGTCCTCGAAGGCCTTGCAGGCGGGGCAGCGGACGTCCTCCCACACGGTGAGGGTGGACTTGGCCTCGTCCCTGCCCGTCCGGATGGCCAGCGCGTCCTTGCCGGTGGCTCCGGAGGGCGCGACCACCGGTCCCGCCTTTCCGCCGCCGTCCTTGCCGGTGTTGGCCGCGATCAGACCGACGACGGCGGCCAGGCCGAGTACGCCGACCACCGCCGCCGACACGATGAGCGTCCGCCGACGCCTGTCCCGGGCCTTCTGCCGGTCGCGCTCCGCCTGGAGTCGCTCGCGGGCCGATCGTTTCGTCGCATCGCGGTTCGCACCGTCGTTCTTCTCGCTCACGTTCGGCCAAACGAAGCGGGGAGGCACTCGCGTGCCTCCCCGCTCCCACTTCCACCCGATCGGGCTACAGAACCCGTTCGGATGTGCGCTTTCCGTCAGCTCCTGCGTACGCCTTCCGCAAGCTCGCCCGCAAGCGACCGTACGGCGGCCAGCCCGGCCGGCAGGTCCGGCGCGTCCAGCAGCAGCTTGACGAAGGCCGATCCGACGATCACGCCGTCCGCGAAGCCGGCCACTTCCCTGGCCTGCTCGGGGTTGGAGACGCCCAGGCCCACGCACACCGGCAGGTCGGTGGTCTTGCGGGTCCGCCCGACCAGCTCCTTCGCCTCTGCGCCGACCGAGGCGCGGGTGCCGGTGACGCCCATCAGGGAGGCCGCGTAGACGAAGCCGGAACCGGCCGCCGTGATGGTGGCCAGCCGTTCGTCCCTGCTGCTGGGGGCGACGACGAAGACGGTCGCCAGACCGTGCTTGCCGGCGTGCTCGCGCCACAGCGCGGACTCCTGGACCGGCAGGTCGGGCAGGATGCAGCCGGCGCCGCCCGCCGCCGCCAGCTCGGCGGTGAACCGCTCGACGCCGTACCGGTCGATGGGGTTCCAGTACGTCATGACCAGGACCGGGGCCCCGGTGGCCTCGTGCGCCTCGCGGACCGTCCGGATCACGTCGGCGATCTTGACTCCGCCGCGCAGGGCGATGTCGTCGGCGGTCTGGATGACCGGCCCGTCGAGGACCGGGTCGCTGTGGGGCAGGCCGATCTCGACGACGTCCGCGCCGCCGGCGATGACGGCCTTGACCGCCTCGACGCCGCCGTCGACGGTCGGGAAGCCCGCGGGGAGGTAGGCGACGAGGGCCGCGCGGTCCTCGGACTTCGCCTTGGCGAGGGTGGCGCTCAGCAGCTCGATGTTGCCGCGCCCGTGCGTGGAGCTCACTTGTCGTCCCCCTCGGAGAACTCGTTGCCGGCGACTTCACCGTCGGTGGCGTACAGCCCGAAGTAGCGGGCGGCCGTGTCCATGTCCTTGTCGCCGCGGCCGGACAGGTTGACCACGATCAGCCCGTCCTTGCCCAGCTCCTTGCCCAGGTCGAGGGCGCCGGCCAGGGCGTGCGCCGACTCGATCGCCGGGATGATCCCCTCGGTGCGCGAGAGCAGGCGCAGGGCCTGCATCGCGGCGTCGTCGGTGACCGCGCGGTACTCGCCGCGGCCGGTGTCCTTGAGGTACGAGTGCTCCGGGCCGATGCCCGGGTAGTCCAGGCCGGCCGAGATGGAGTACGGCTCGGTGATCTGGCCCTCCTCGTCCTGGAGGACGTACGAGCGGGAGCCGTGCAGGATCCCGGGCTCGCCCGCGGTCAGCGTGGCGGCGTGCTCGCCGGTCTCGACGCCGTGCCCGGCGGGCTCGAAGCCGACCAGGCGGACCTCCGCGTCGGGGATGAAGGCGTGGAAGAGGCCGATGGCGTTGGAGCCGCCGCCGACGCAGGCCGCGACCGCGTCGGGCAGCCGGCCGGCGCGCTCGACGATCTGGCGGCGGGCCTCGACGCCGATCACCCGGTGGAAGTCGCGGACCATGGCCGGGAAGGGATGCGGGCCGGCGACGGTGCCGAAGAGGTAGTGGGTGCGGTCCACGTTGGCGACCCAGTCGCGGAACGCCTCGTTGATGGCGTCCTTCAGGGTCCGGGAGCCGGACTTCACGGCGATGACCTCGGCGCCCAGCATCCGCATCCGGGCCACGTTCAGGGCCTGGCGCCGGGTGTCGATCTCGCCCATGTAGACGGTGCACTCGAGGCCGAAGAGCGCGCAGGCGGTGGCGGTGGCCACGCCGTGCTGGCCGGCGCCGGTCTCGGCGATGACGCGGGTCTTGCCCATGCGCTTGGTGAGCAGCGCCTGGCCCAGCACATTGTTGATCTTGTGTGAGCCGGTGTGGTTGAGGTCCTCGCGCTTGAGGAAGATCCGCGCCCCGCCGGCGTGCTCGGCGAACCGGGGGACCTCGGTGAGGGCGCTGGGCCGGCCGGTGTAGTTGACCATGAGGTCGCCCAGCTCGGCCGCGAAGGCCGGGTCGCCCTTGGCCTTCTCGTACTCGACCGCGACCTCGTCGACGGCGGCGACGAGCGCCTCCGGGATGAACTTGCCGCCGAAGTCGCCGAAGTAGCCCTCGGCGTTCGGAACGTGACCCTCGGGGTCCGGGATGAAGAATTGGCTGGACATGCCAGTGCTCCTACGGGAACGGATGCGACGAGTGGTTTTCACCGTATTGCGCCGCCCGTCCGCGACACGCGCACCGCACCCGCCCCACGAGGGGGTCGGCGGGATCGCGCTGCCTTCTGGACGGAGAACCGCCACCCGGAGCCAGCGGGCCCGGGAGGGGGCCGGACGGGACCACCGCGACGCGGCACGGTACGTCTCGTACCGCCCGCTTCGGGGCCCTCGTTACGGCGCGTCTCCGCGGCGCCATCGCATGCCGTTGACCTGGCCGGGCTCCGAGCCGATCACGTACCGGACCCGCCGCCCGTGCACGCGCCGGGCCGGGGCGCGGCAGCCGCGGGGGCGGCAGCCGCGCGCCAGGGGCGCGTGTGCCGTCGGCACGCCGACCAGGCCGGGGCGGCCGGGTCGGGTGTCGGCGGAGGGGCGGTGGCGGGCCATGGGAACGGTCAGCTCCGCCCGTGGCGCAGGGCGGGGTGGGCGCCGGCGGCGACGAGGTCGGCCACGGCCGCCTTCGGGTCGCGGCCGGTCACCAGGGACTCTCCGACCAGGACGGCGTCGGCGCCCTCGTTGGCGTAGGCGATGAGGTCGTGCGGACCGCGGACGCCGGATTCGGCGATCTTGACGATGTGGGCCGGGATCTCGGGGGCGACGCGCTCGAAGGTGGAGCGGTCGACCTTGAGGTCCTTGAGGTTGCGCGCGTTGACGCCGATGATCTTGGCGCCGGCGGCGACGGCGCGCTCCACTTCCTCCTCGTCGTGGACCTCGACGAGCGGGGTGAGGCCGATGGACTCGGCCCGCTCGATGAGGGAGACGAGGGCCTCCTGCTCCAGGGCCGCGACGATCAGCAGCACGAGGTCGGCGCCGTAGGCCCGGGCCTCCCACAGCTGGTACGCCGTGACGATGAAGTCCTTGCGCAGGATCGGGATGTCCACGCGGGCGCGGACGGCCTCCAGGTCGGCCAGCGAGCCACCGAAGCGGCGCTGCTCGGTGAGGACGGAGATGACCGCCGCACCGCCCGCCTCGTAGTCGGCGGCGAGCCCGGCCGGATCGGCGATCGCGGCCAGCGCGCCCTTGGACGGGCTGGAGCGCTTGACCTCGCAGATCACCTTGACGCTGTCACCGCGCAGTGCGGCGACGCCGTCCTTGGCCTGGGGCGCCTTGGCGGCACGCTCCTTGAGCTCGTCGAGGCTCACGCGGGACTGCCGTTCGGCAAGGTCTTCGCGGACCCCTTCGATGATCTCGTCGAGCACACTCACGCGAGCGGCCCCCTTCCGGGTCGATGACGGTCGGCCGCCTTGCAGACACGTACAACTGCAAGGTCAGCAATCAAATGGTATCCGCAGGAGGCCTCGCCCTCCGCACGCGGTTGACGCCGTCCCAGTAACTGGACATCCGGAATCGGGGCTTCATCCAGGCCCCGTAAGGGCCTCACGGGGCCAGTGCGGAGCCGAAAGAAAGATTTCGGACAACGGCGAAGACCAGGGCCGCCCCGCCGACACCCCACCAGTACAGCGGGCGCAAGGCCAGGCGGGGTGCCGGCCCGCCGCGAACGGCGCGGACCAGCCACAGGAGCATGTACCCCGCGAAGACGAAGTAGCCCGTGACGGCGAGGGCATTTGCCCCGAAAGCCGCGACCAGATCGCCATGGGCGAACGCGTACGCGCTACGCAGCCCGCCGCAGCCGGGGCACAGGATTCCGGTCAGCCGCAGCAGCGGGCAGACCGGGTAATGGCCCGGTTCGTTCGGGTTCACGGTGCCTACGTACGCAAACGCCGCGACGGCCGCGGCCAGGGTGAGCGCCGGTGCGCGCAGGCGCCGGGACCGGGCCTGCGGCGCGGCGGGCCCGGCCTGCGGCGGCGCGGCGTCGGGGGTGCGAAAGGCGTCCACCAGCTGATCCTCCCCGGTCATGACAAAAGGCGCAGCCCGACGGGCCGCGCCTTTCGGATCCTCCGTGCCGCGCTCAGACCTTGGCCGGGACCTTGGAGGCTGCGATGACCTCGGCGAGGTCCTTGTGGGCGGCCTTCGGCGCGCCCATGCCCGCCGCCTTCATCGCCATGCCGACCACGCCGCCGATCGCGACCACGACCAGGCCGGCCCAGAAGCCGAGCGGGTTCGCGAGCACCATGAAGGCGCCGGAGATGCAGAAGCCGATGAAGGCGATGATGACACCGGTCCAGGCGGCCGGGGTGTGTCCGTGGTCTGTGCCCGCCATGAGTTGCTCCTCGTTGCTCTGTCGCGGTGCTCTGTCGAGCGCGCGGTGTGTCACGGTGTGGTGTGTCACGGTGTGGGTCGAACGCTCGGTGCCCATTGTCCCGCACCGGGCCGGGCCGCCGTCCACGGGGGTCAGTCAGTTGGTCGGGTCCTCGCCGCGGTCCAGAGCCTTCCACAGATCCTCCGGCCGGTCCGGATCCACCACGGGCTGCTTGCGCCCGCGGGGGGCGCCGTCGCGCTCGTAGCGGCCGCCCATGGCGGGCCAGCCCCGGCCGAAGCGCAGGGCGAGCAGCCCGGCGGCCAGGATCAGGGCCGCCCCGGCGGCCGTGACGTACGGCCACGCCGTCTGGGTCAGCCCCGCCACCTGGGCGGCGGTGTCCGCGGTCGTACGGGCGGCCTCCGCGTGCAGGGCGCGGCGGCCGTCGGCGGCGAGGACCGCGGCCAGGGCGGCCCCCAGTCCGCTGAGCGCCAGCAGCCCCGACACCAGCAGCCGGCTCCTGCCGCGTACGGCGAACACGGCGACCAGGGCGGCGAGGCCGACGATGGCCAGGGCCGCGGGGAGGCCGGTGACGGCCGTCCCGTCCGCGGTCAGCTCGAGCGAATCGCCGCCGAGGGCGGTCGTGCCCCGGGCCCAGACCCGGCCGGAGGCGAGCAGGACGACGGTGGAGCCGAGGGTGCCGAGCAGCAGGGCGACGGCCACGCTGCGGCGGCTGCTCCTGCTCTCGGGGGCCTCGGCTGCGTCACCGGCGGGGGGCGGGGGCGGGGGTACGGCACTCACGTACCCCACTATCCCCTACGCCCTCAGGAGCCGTGGAGGCGGTTCGCCGCTCCCACCGCGCGCAGCACGGCGGCCGCCTTGTTGCGGCACTCGTTGTCCTCCAGCTCGGGCACCGAGTCGGCCACGACCCCGGCGCCCGCCTGCACGTACGCCGTACCGTCGCGCAGCAGCGCGGTGCGGATGGCGATGGCCGTGTCGGAGTCGCCGGCGAAGTCCAGGTAGCCCACGCATCCGCCGTACAGGCCGCGGCGGGTGGGCTCCAGCTCCTCGATGATCTGCATGGCGCGGGGCTTGGGCGCGCCGGAGAGGGTGCCCGCCGGGAAGCAGGCGGTGAGCACGTCGAAGGCGGTCCTGCCCTCGGCGACCCGCCCGGTGACGGTGGACACGATGTGCATGACGTGCGAGTACCGCTCGATGCTCATGAAGTCGACGACCTCGACGGAGCCCGGCTCGCAGACCCGGCCCAGGTCGTTGCGGCCCAGGTCGACGAGCATGAGGTGCTCGGCGCGCTCCTTGGGGTCGGCGAGCAGCTCCTCGGCCAGGTCGTGGTCCTCCTGCGGGGTGGCGCCGCGGTGCCGGGTGCCGGCGATGGGGTGGACCATGGCCCGCCCGTCCTCGACCTTGACCAGCGCCTCGGGGCTGGACCCGACCACGTCGAAGCCGTTCTCGAAGCGGAAGAGGTACATGTACGGGGAGGGGTTGGTGGCCCGCAGCACCCGGTAGACGTCCAGGGCGGAGGCCGCGCAGGGGGTCTCGAACCGCTGGGAGGGCACCACCTGGAAGGCCTCGCCGGCCCGGATGCGCTCCTTGATGTCCTCGACGGCCGCCTGGTACGTCTCGCCGCCCCACAGCGCGGAGAACCGCGGGAGCTCGGAGGCGGGCAGCGGCGTGGGGGTGTACGGGGCGGGACGGGCGAGGTCCGCCTCCATGGCGTCGAGGCGCGCGACGGCGTCGGCGTACGCCTCGTCCACGCCGGTGTCGAGGTCGTTGTGGTTGATCGCGTTGGCGATGAGCAGGACGGTGCCGTCCCAGTGGTCCATGACCGCCAGGTCGGAGGTGAGCAGCATGGTCAGCTCGGGCAGCCGCAGGTCGTCGGCCGTGTGCTCGCCGATGCGCTCGAGGCGGCGCACGATGTCGTAGCCGAGGTAGCCGACCATCCCGCCGGTGAAGGGCGGCATGCCGCCCGCGAGGTCGCGGGGAGTGTGCAGGGCCTCGACGGTGGCGCGGAGCGCTTCCAGGGGGTCGCCGGTGGTGGGTACGCCGACGGGCGGGGTGCCGATCCAGTGCGCCAGGCCGTCCCGGACGGTCAGGGTGGCGTCGCTGCGTACGCCGACGAAGGAGTACCGGGACCAGGAGCGGCCGTTCTCGGCGGACTCCAGCAGGAAGGTGCCGGGGCGTTCGGCGGCCAGTTTGCGGTAGAGCCCGACGGGGGTGTCCCCGTCGGCCAGCAGCCTGCGGCTCACGGGGATGACGCGGCGGTCGGCCGCGAGCTTGCGGAACGTATCGAGATCCATGTGCGTGGGGCCTACCTAGTCGGCGTCGCGGAGCAGGACATCGTCGTCGAAGCAGGTGCGGGCGCCGGTGTGGCAGGCGGCGCCGACCTGGTCGACCTTGACGAGCACGGTGTCGGCGTCGCAGTCGAGGGCGACGGACTTCACGTGCTGGAAGTGGCCGGACGTGTCCCCCTTCACCCAGTACTCCTGGCGGCTGCGGGACCAGTAGGTGCAGCGGCCGGTCGTCAGGGTGCGGTGCAGGGCCTCGTCGTCCATCCAACCGAGCATGAGCACCTCACCGGTGTCGTACTGCTGGGCGATGGCGGGCACCAGGCCGTCGGCGGAGCGCTTGAGGCGTGCGGCGACGGCGGGATCGAGGCTGCCGGGGCGGGGGGACGTACTCATGGGGCCATTGTGCCGGGCCGCGGTGCCCGGCACGGATCCCTGTCCGCCTGATGGGCGGGCGCGCGCCGCGTTCCGGTCGTAGGCTGGCCCGCATGTCTACCCATGCGAAGCGCGAACGACTGCTGCTGGCGGACCTGTTGGAGGCGGCCGGGCCGGAGGCGCCGACGCTGTGCGACGGCTGGACCTGCCGGGAACTGGCGGCGCACGTGGTGGTGCGCGAGCGCCGCCCCGACGCGGCGGGCGGCCTGCTGCTGAACGTGCTGAAGAACCGCCTGGACGCGGCGATGGCCGAGTACGCGGCCAAGCCGTACGAGGAGCTCATCCAGCTGATCCGCACCGGCCCGCCGAAGATGTCGCTGTACGCGCTGAAGCAGATCGACGAGGCGGCCAACGCGGTGGAGTTCTTCGTGCACGCGGAGGACGTCCGGCGGGCCCAGCCGGACTGGTCCCCGCGGGAGCTGGACCCGGTGTTCTCGGACTCCCTGTGGTCGCGGCTGGAGAAACTGGCCCGCCTGACGGGCCGCCGCTCGCCGGTGGGCCTGGTCCTGCGCCGCCCGAACGGCCAGACGGCGGTGGCGCATAAGGGCGCCCCGGTGGTCACGGTGACGGGCGAGCCGGGCGAGCTGACCCTGTTCTGCTTCGGCCGCCAGGACGCCGCCGCGGTCACCCTGGACGGCGAGAAGGAGGCCGTCGCGAAGCTGACGACGGCCAAGCTGGGCATCTGATCCCGCGGGCCGCCCGCGGAATCCCCCCGTCCCCCGCGCCTCGGACGGCTTCGCCGGCGGGCGCGGGGTCGGGGCTGGGCGCCCCGGTTCTACCTGACCGGGTGGCCCGCCTCGCGGAGGGTGGTCTTGACCTCGGAGATGCGGAGGTCGCCGAAGTGGAAGACCGAGGCCGCGAGGACCGCGTCGGCGCCGGCCGCGATGGCCGGCGGGAAGTGCTCCAGCTTGCCCGCGCCGCCCGAGGCGATCACCGGGACCGTCACGTGCCGGCGCACGGCCGTGATCATCTCGGTGTCGTAGCCGTCCTTGGTTCCGTCGGCGTCCATCGAGTTCAACAGGATCTCCCCGGCGCCCAGTTCGGCCGCCCGGTGGGCCCACTCGACGGCGTCCATGCCGGTGCCCTGCCGGCCGCCGTGGGTGGTGACCTCGAAGGAGCCCGAGGCGGTGCGGCGGGCGTCCACCGACAGGACCAGAACCTGACGGCCGAAGCGCTCCGCGATCTCCTGGATGAGCTCGGGGCGGGCGATGGCGGCGGTGTTCACGCCCACCTTGTCCGCCCCGGCGCGCAGGAGCTTGTCGACGTCGTCCGCCGTGCGGACGCCGCCGCCGACGGTCAGCGGGATGAAGACCTGCTCGGCGGTGCGCCGCACCACGTCGTAGGTGGTCTCGCGGTTGCCGGAGGAGGCGGTGATGTCGAGGAAGGTCAGCTCGTCGGCGCCCTCGGCGTCGTACAGCTTGGCCATCTCCACCGGGTCGCCGGCGTCGCGCAGGTTCTGGAAGTTGACGCCCTTGACCACGCGGCCGTTGTCCACGTCCAGGCAGGGGATCACCCGTACGGAGAGGGTCATGCGGAGGCCTCCTGGACCGGGCCGTACGCCTCGACCTCCACCTCGACGACCATGCCCGGGTCGACGAAGCCGGAGACGATGAGCATCGTCGCGGCGGGGCGGACGGCGTCGAACAGCTCCTTGTGGGCGCGGCCCACCTCGTCCACGTCGCGGGCGTGGGTGAGGTACATGCGGGTGCGGACCACGTGCTCGGGGCCGAGCCCGGCCTGGGCGAGGGCCTTGAAGGCCACGCCGAAGGCGGCGATCGCCTGGTCGTACGGGCCGCCCGCGTCGGCGGCGGTGCAGCCGGAGACCAGGACGAGGCCGCTCGGGAGCTGGACGGCGCGGGAGTACGCGATGACGTCCTCGTAGGGGCCGCCGGAGGAGATGCGGCGAATCGCGTCGGAGCTCATGCGTTGACCACCTTCAGGGCTTCTTCCAGGGTGAAGGCCTTGGCGTACAGGGCCTTGCCGACGATCGCGCCCTCGACGCCCAGCGGGACCAGCTCGGACAGGGCCCGCAGGTCGTCCAGGGAGGAGACGCCGCCGGAGGCCACGACGGGCCGGTCGGTGGCGGCGCAGACGCCCCGCAGCAGCTCCAGGTTGGGGCCGGTCAGCGTGCCGTCCTTGCCGATGTCGGTGACGACGTACCGGGCGCAGCCCTCGGAGTCGAGCCGGGCCAGGGTCTCGTACAGGTCGCCGCCCTCGCTGGTCCAGCCGCGTCCCTTGAGGGTGGTGCCGCGGACGTCGAGGCCGATCGCGATCCGGTCGCCGTGGTCGGCGATGGCCTTGGCGGCCCACTCGGGGGTCTCCAGGGCGGCGGTGCCGAGGTTGACGCGGGTGCAGCCGGTGGCGAGGGCCGCGGCGAGCGAGGCGTCGTCGCGGATGCCGCCGGACAGCTCGACCTTGATGTCCATGGCGCGGGTGATCTCGGCGACCAGGGCCCGGTTGTCGCCGGTGCCGAAGGCGGCGTCGAGGTCGACGAGGTGCAGCCACTGGGCGCCGGAGCGCTGCCAGGCCAGGGCGGCTTCGAGCGGGGAGCCGTAGGAGGTCTCGCTGCCGGACACCCCGTGCACGAGGCGGACGGCCTGGCCGTCGCGGACGTCGACCGCGGGGAGGAGTTCCAGCTTCGCTGCGGGCTCGGTCATCACAGGGTCTCGATCCAGTTGGTGAGGAGCTGGGCGCCGGCGTCGCCGGACTTCTCGGGGTGGAACTGGGTGGCCCACAGGGCCCCGTTCTCCACCGCCGCGACGAAGGGCTCGCCGTGGGTGGCCCAGGTGACGCGGGGGGCGCGGATCGCCGGGTTGGTGACCTCCAGGGTCCACTCGCGCGCCGCGTAGGAGTGCACGAAGTAGAACCGGGCGTCGGCGTCCAGGCCGGCGAAGGCCTGGCTGTCGGCCGGGGCTTCGACGGTGTTCCAGCCCATGTGGGGGACGATCGGTGCCTTGAGCGGGCCGACGGTGCCGGGCCACTCGTCGAGGCCCTCGGTCTCCACGCCGTGCTCGATGCCGCGCTCGAAGAGGATCTGCATGCCGACGCAGATGCCCATGACCGGACGGCCGCCGGACAGCCGGCGGCCGATGATCCAGTCGCCCCGGGCGTCCTTGAGGCCCTGCATGCAGGCGGAGAAGGCGCCGACGCCGGGGACGAGCAGCCCGTCGGCGTCCATGGCCTTGTCGTAGTCGCGGGTGATCTCGACGTCGGCGCCGACGCGGGCGAGGGCCCGCTCGGCGGAGCGGACGTTGCCGAAGCCGTAGTCGAAGACCACGACGGTCTTGCGTGCTGCACTCATTCCCAGATTCCTTGGATTCGCAGGACTCCGGCGGCGAGGCACATCGCGGAGCCGATGGCGAGCAGGATGACGACCGATTTGGGCATCTGCTGCTTCTGGAAGGAGTAGACGCCGCCGGCCAGGAACAGGCCGAGGACGATCAGGATCGTGTTGAGCCCGTTCACGCTAGAGGGCGCCCTTCGTCGAGGGCAGGATGCCGGCCGCGCGCGGGTCGAACTCGGCGGCGTAGCGCAGGGCCCGCGCGAGGGCCTTGAACTGGCACTCCACGATGTGGTGGGCGTTGCGGCCGTACGGGACGTGGATGTGCAGGGCGATCTGGGCCTGCGCGACGAAGGACTCGAAGATGTGCCGGGTCATCGTCGTGTCGTAGGAGCCGATCATCGGCGCCATGTTCTCGGGCTCGGTGTGCACGAGGTAGGGGCGGCCGGACAGGTCCACGGTCACCTGGGCGAGGGACTCGTCGAGGGGCACGGTGCAGTTGCCGAAGCGGTAGATGCCCACCTTGTCGCCGAGGGCCTGCCTGAAGGCGGCGCCGAGCGCGAGGGCGGTGTCCTCGATGGTGTGGTGGGTGTCGATGTGCAGGTCGCCGTCGGTCTTGACGGTGAGGTCGAAGAGGCCGTGGCGGCCGAGCTGGTCGAGCATGTGGTCGAAGAAGCCCACGCCCGTCGACACGTCGACCCGGCCGGTCCCGTCGAGGTTTATCTCGACGACGACGGAGGTCTCCTTCGTGGTCCGTTCGACCCGTCCGATGCGGCTCATGCGTGCTGCTCCTTCTTCAGTGCGCGAACCGCTTCCAGGAACGCGTCGTTCTCGTCCGGGGTGCCGGCGGTGACCCGCAGCCATCCCGGTACGCCGTTGTCCCGGACCAGGACACCCTGGTCGAGGATCTTCTGCCAGGCGGTGTGGGAGTCCTCGAACCGGCCGAACTGGACGAAGTTCGCGTCGGACTCGGTGACCTCGTAGCCGATGGCCCGCAGTTCGTCGACCAGGCGGTCGCGCTCGGCCTTCAGCTGCTCGACGTAGCCGAGCAGGGTGTCGGTGTGCTCCAGGGCGGCCAGCGCGGTCGCCTGGGTGACGGCCGACAGGTGGTACGGCAGGCGCACCAGCTGGACGGCGTCCACGACGGCGGGGTGCGCGGCCAGGTAGCCCAGGCGCAGACCGGCGGCGCCGAAGGCCTTGGACATGGTCCGGGAGACCACCAGGTTCGGCCGTCCCTCGATGAGGGGCAGCAGCGACTCGCGGTGGCTGAACTCCACGTACGCCTCGTCCACGACCACCAGGGAGGGCTTGGCCGCCTGCGCGGCCTCGTAGAGCGCGAGGGCCGTCTCGGCCTCGACCGCGGTGCCCGTGGGGTTGTTGGGGGAGGTGATGAAGACGACGTCGGGGGCGTTCTCGGCGATGGCCTGCCGGGCCGCCGCCACGTCGATGGTGAAGTCGTCCCGGCGCGGGCCCGAGATCCACCCGGTGCCGGTGCCCCGGGAGATCAGCGCGTGCATCGAGTAGGAGGGCTCGAAGCCCATCGCCGTGCGCCCCGGCCCGCCGAAGGTCTGCAGCAGCTGCTGGATGACCTCGTTGGAGCCGTTGGCGGCCCAGACGTTCTCCCGCGTGACCGGGTGCCCGGCCGTACGGGTGAGGTAGGCGGCCAGTTCGGTGCGCAGCTCGACCGCGTCCCGGTCGGGGTAGCGGTTGAGGGTGCGGGCGGCGTCGGCGACGCGCTCGGCGATCCGCCGTACGAGCGGCTCGGGCAGCTCGTACGGGTTCTCGTTGGTGTTCAGCTGGACGGGCACGTCGAGCTGCGGGGCGCCGTACGGGGTCTTGCCGCGCAGCTCGTCGCGGATGGGGAGGTCGTCGATCGCGATGTTCGCCGTCATGCGGTCGGCACCTTCCATCCGAAGCGCGCCTTGAGGGCGGCGCCGTGGGCGGGCAGGTCCTCGGCCTCGGCCAGCGTCACCACGTGGTGGGTGACCTCGGCGAGGGCGTCGCGCGTGTAGTCGACGATGTGGATGCCGCGCAGGAAGGACTGCACGGACAGCCCCGAGGAGTGGCAGGCGCAGCCGCCGGTGGGCAGGACGTGGTTCGACCCGGCGCAGTAGTCGCCGAGCGAGACCGGGGCCCAGGGGCCGACGAAGATCGCGCCGGCGTTGCGCACGCGGGCGGCCCAGGCGGCCGCGTCGGCGGTCTGGATCTCCAGGTGCTCGGCGCCGTACGCGTCGACGACCTTGAGGCCGTCCTCCAGGCTGTCGACCAGCACGATCGCGGACTGCTTGCCCGCGAGCGCCGGCTTGATCCGGTCGTGGACGTGCTTCGAGGCGGCGACCTGCGGCTCCAGCTCCCGCTCGACGGCTTCCGCGAGCTCCGCGGAGTCCGTGACGAGGACGGCGGCGGCCAGCGGGTCGTGCTCGGCCTGGCTGATCAGGTCGGCGGCCACGTGCACCGGGTCGGCCGTGGAGTCCGCGAGGACCGCGATCTCGGTCGGGCCGGCCTCGGTGTCGATGCCGATCCGCCCGGTGAAGTAGCGCTTGGCGGCGGCGACCCAGATGTTGCCGGGGCCGGTCACCATGTTCACGGGCAGGCAGTCCTCGGTGCCGTACGCGAACATCGCCACGGCCACGGCGCCGCCCGCCGCGTACACCTCGTCCACGCCGAGCAGGGCGCACGCGGCGAGGATCGTGGGGTGCGGCAGGCCGCCGAACTCCTTCTGCGGCGGGGAAGCGAGCGCGATCGACTCGACGCCCGCCTCCTGCGCGGGTACGACGTTCATGACGACGGAGGACGGGTACACCGAGCGGCCGCCCGGGGCGTACAGCCCCACGCGCTCCACCGGAACCCACTTCTCGGTCACCGTGCCGCCGGGGACCACCTGGGTGGTGTGCTCGGTGCGGCGCTGGTTGCGGTGCACGATCCGGGCGCGCCGGATCGACTCCTCGAGGGCGGCGCGGACGGCCGGGTCCAGCTGCTCCAGCGCGGCCGAGATGGCCTGCGCGGGCACCCGGACCTGCGCGAGCTCGACCCCGTCGAACTTCCGCGCGTACTCGATCAGCGCCGCCGTGCCGCGATGATGGACGTCCTCGCAGATGGGCCGCACCTTCTCCAGGGCGGCTTCCACGTCGAACTCGGCACGGGGCAGCAGATCGCGCAGGGCGCCGCCCTCGGGGAGGGCGTTGCCGCGCAGGTCGATACGAGAGATCACCCCCCAATTCTCTCAGACCGCATCACGCCACCGTTCGCCCGTATCACTGGCTGATACACGCCCCGGATGTCACAGGCCCCCGATAGCTTTGATCACAGACGCTTGCAGGCATGCGGGTGACAGCGGAGGGGGGCCGCCATGACCGAGGCACGCGCGGGCGAGGAACCGGCGGATCTCACCGCTGCCGAGCGCCGCATGTGGGAGGCGTACCGCACGGGCAGCGTCTGCGATCTGACGGTCCGCGCCGTCGACCGGGACGATCCGCACGCCGAGCACGTCTGGGGCCCCGAGCGCAGCGTCCGCGCCGAGGTGGTGGCCCTGCTCCTGCTGCACGGGCCGTCTCCGGTGCCGGGCCGGGTGGCCTCGCTCAAACTGCGGGGCGTACGGATCACGGGGCGCCTGGACCTGTCCGGGGGCACGGTCGGGCCGTACGTGGAGCTGCAGTCCTGCCGCTTCGACAGCGAGATCCAGGCGTCCGAGACCCGCTTCGGCACGCTGCGGCTGGTCAACTGCGCGATCCCCCGGCTGGAGGCGGCCCGCCTGCACACCGAGGGCGATCTGCACCTGCCGCGCTGCCGGGTGGCCCGGGGCATCCGGCTGACCGACGCGCAGATAGGCACCGACCTGCTGGTCAGCCAGGCGGTGGTGCAGCGGGACACCAAGGGCCGGGCGATCAGCGCCGACGGGATGTCGGTGGCGCAGGACTTCCAGGGCGAGCTGCTGGAGACGTACGGGGAGGTGAGCCTGCGCGGCGCGACGGTCGGCGTGTCGATGAACCTGCGCGGGGCCCGCCTGCGCAATCCGTACGGGAAGTACGCGCTGAACGCCCCGCAGCTGACCGTCGAGCGGACCTTGTACCTGACCTCGATCGCGCTGGACTACGTCCCCGGCTCGAACTCCTCCACGCCTCCGTACGGGCTGGGGCTGACGCCGGCGCGGGGGCAGCGCGCGCAGCGCTTCGAGTGCCGGGGCGGGATGCGGCTGGACGACGGCCGCTTCGGGGACGCCATCGACTTCTTCGGGGCCCGCTTCGTGCTCACGGAGGAGCAGGAGATCTCCCTGCGCAGGATCCAGACCCCCGAATTCCGCTTCGTGGGCGAGCGGCTGGAGCGCGGGCGCGTCGTGGTGTCGGGGGCGAAGGTGGTCAAGCTCGTCGACACCTCCACCAGCTGGCCGGGCCCGGGCGGGGTGTCCATCCAGGGGTTCGTCTACGAGACCCTCGCCCCCCGGGGCCACTTCCCGCTGGCCCGGCGGCTCGAGTGGGTGGAGGCGGCGACCCCCGAGTACTCGCCGGAGCCGTACGAGCGCCTGGCGGCCGTGCTGCGGGCCAGTGGCGAGGACGCGGACGCCCGCCAGGTGCTGCTGGCCAAGCAGCGGCGCCGCCGGGGGACCCTGCCGCCCGCGGCCAAGGCCTGGGGCTACCTCCAGGACTGGACGGTGGTCTACGGCTACCGCCCGGGCCGGGCAGCGCTGTGGATGGCGGTCCTGTGGGCGGCGGGCGCGCTGCTGTTCTCCCGGCACCGACCGCCGCCGATCAAGGAGAACGAGCACCCCGAGTGGGATGCCGCCCTGTACGCCCTGGACCTGCTGCTCCCGGTGATCGACCTCGGCCAGCAGGCCCAGTGGAAGGTGGACGGCGGCTGGCAGTGGGGAGCGGCCGCGCTGATCCTCCTGGGGTGGATCCTGGCCACGACGGTGGCGGCGGGCGCGTCGCGCGTGCTGAGGCGAGGGTGACGGCGCCGGCCCGGCGGCCACTACCCTGTGCCTCGTGACCACCGTTCGCCTGCCCCTCTTCCCGCTGAACTCGGTGCTGTTCCCGGGACTCGTCCTCCCGCTGAACATCTTCGAGGAGCGTTATCGCGCCATGATGCGCGAGCTGCTGAAGACGAGCGAGGACGAGCCGCGCCGTTTCGCGGTCGTCGCCATCCGCGACGGCCGCGAGGTCGCGCCGACCGCGCCCGGCCTGCCCGACCAGACTGCCCTGCCCGAGCGCGGCCCGGCCGCCGGCTTCGGCGCGGACCCGGTGCAGGCCTTCCACCGGGTGGGCTGCATCGCGGACGCGGCGACGATCCGCGAGCGGGAGGACGGCAGCTTCGAGGTCCTCGCGACCGGCACGTCGCGGGTCCGGCTGCTGTCGGTCGACTCCTCGGGCCCCTTCCTCACGGCGGAGCTGGAGGAGCTCCCGGAGGACGCGGGCGAGGGGGCGGGCGCCCTGGCGGAGGGGGTGCTGCGGGCGTTCCGGAACTACCAGAAGCGGCTGGCGGGGGCCCGTGAGCGGTCCCTGACGGGCGCGGAGCTCCCCGACGATCCCTCGGTGGTCTCGTACCTGGTGGCAGCGGCGGCGGTCCTGGACGTCCCGGCGAAGCAGCGGCTGCTCCAGGCCCCGGACACGGCGACGCGGCTGGCGGAGGAGCTGAAGCTGCTGCGCGCGGAGACGGCCGTGCTCCGCCACCTGCCCTCGCTGCCGGCGGTGGACCTGACCCGCACCCCGACCAGCCCGAACTGAACCGACTGGACCGACTGGACCCGATGGCGAAGAAATCCAAGCAGGCGACGGCCGGGACCCCGGCGATCGCGGCCCTCACGGCGGCGGGCGTCGCCTTCACGACCCACGCGTACGAGCACGACCCGGCGCATCCCTCCTACGGCGAGGAGGCGGCGCAGGCGCTCGGCGTCTCGCCGGCGCAGGTCTTCAAGACCCTGGTCGCGGACGTGGACGGGGCCTTGACGGTGGCGGTGGTCCCGGTGTCGGGATCGCTGGACCTGAAGGCGCTGGCGGCGGCGGTGGGCGGTAAGCGGGCGGCGATGGCCGATCCCGTGCTGGCGGAACGCACCACGGGCTACGTGCGGGGCGGCATCTCGCCGCTGGGGCAGCGGCGGCCCCTGCGCACCGTCCTCGACGCCTCGGCCGCGGCGCACGCGACCATCTGCTGCTCGGCGGGCCGCCGGGGCCTGGAGATCGAACTCTCCCCCACGGACCTCACCACCCTGACGAACGCCACGGTGGCCCCGATCGCCCGCCCGTAGCCCCCGGCGGAACGCTGCCCGGGCTCCGCGGACTCCGCCGCACAGGCTTCGCGGGCACCGCCCACACCCGCGCCTCAATCGCCGGCGGGGCTGGTTTCGGCCACCCTCCGCCGGCACGTGCCGCCCGGGGGGCTATGACCCGCACGGCAATGCGTACGACGGCCGGATCCAGCCCCGCCGGCGATTGAGGCGCGGGGACCGGGGCGGAGCCCCGAGCTTTGACGCGCGCACGCAGACGCACGGGACCCCAGCCCCGCCGGCGAGAGGCACGGCAAAGCAGAGGTTCGGTCAGGAAAGGGGCTGCGGGGGGTGGCCCGTCCAGCCGGGGGGGGGGCCCGGGTCCGGGTCGCGGGGGGACCACAGGGCCGTGAGGGCCAGGTGGACCAGCACCGCGGCCATCGGCCAGACCAGCAGCGCCCCGTGCGCCAGCAACTCCAGCGGCGCATCGAACGGCACCCCCTTGCCCGCCTCGGCCGCAGCCGCGGCCAGGTCCCTCGACGGCCCCAGCCACAGCCCGAACCGCCACCCGACCACCGCGGCGAACAGCGATCCGACCGCGAGCCCGATCACCAGCGGCACACCGCCGGCCCGGCGCCACAGGAAGGTGCCGACCGCGCTCACCACGCCCAGCCCCGCCGACAGCAGGAAGAACGTCCCGTCGGACCCGATCCGCGCCTCGCTCTCGGTGTTGCGCAGGAAGACCGACTCCCCGTTGGAGACGTACTGCACGCGCGGCGCGAGCCACGCCCACAGCAGTCCGAGGAGCACTCCGGCCACCCCGACGGCCAGGGCGACGGCGGCGCCGTCCCGGACGTCCTCGGGGGTGACGGCCACGGCGGCGGCCTCCGGCTTCTCGGGCGGGAGCGACGGCGGGTCGTAAGGCGACGGCGGGGTCACGGCTTCGGTCACCCCCACATCGTGCCAGGTCCCGTGCGAGGCGGGCGGCCCGGCACCGGCCTCAGCGGACCGCGGCCCGCCGGTACGCCCAGGTGGCGACGGCCAGCGACAGGACGCCCACCGCCCCGCACACCCCGAGGTCGAGGGCGACGACGGCCCAGTCCGGATCCGGGGCGAAGGTCTGCGCGAAGGCCTCCACCCCGTACGTGGACGGCAGCAGGTCCCGCGCCCACACGATCACCTCCGGCATCCGCTCGGGCGGCAGCACCCCCAGCAGCAGCGCGGCCGACATGCCGAGCTGCCCGGCCAGCGTGGCGAGCTCCTGGCGCGGCGCCAGCAACCCCAGCGCCGCGCCGAGCCCGGCCAGCGCCGCCCCGGCCAGCGGCACCACCGCGGCCAGGATCCACAGCCCGCTCATCGGCAGCCCGAACAGCACGCACCCGAACACGGCGGTGACCAGCGTCCCCGGCAAGGTGAAGGAGGCGTACGCCGCGGCCGCGCCCAGCACCACCGAGGCGGGCGGCACGGGAAGCGTGGCGTAGTGGTCGAGCCCGCCGCTGGCCCGCAGCTGCCCGAAGTACTGGGCGAGCAGGTTCAGCGCGACGAAGGCGACGACGAGGACGGAGGAGCCGGCCACGACGGCCCGGGCCTCCGAGCCCCCGTCCACCACCCCCCGCATCAGGATCATGATCCCGACGGACTGGAAGGTGGCCACGAACAGCAGCGGGATCCGCGCCACCCTCGCCCGGGACAGCTGCGCCCGGTACACGGCGGCCAGCGCGGGGAAGAGCCCGGCCCGCGGCGCCAGCGGCGCGGCGGTGGGCTCCCGGTCACCGGCCGGCGCGGCATCCGCCGCCCCCGCGGCTCGCGCTCCGGCGGCTCCGGCGGCTCCGGCGGCTCCGGGCCCGCCGGCGACCCGTCCGGCGCCGGCGATCGGCGCGACCGTGCTCGTCGTAGGGTCGCTCACGACTTCACCAGCCCCTTCGTCTTTCCGCCGAGTGCCAGGTAGACGTCCTCCAGGCTCGGCGTGGCCAGCGTGAAGTCGTCGAGGGCGGCGAAGGCCGGCCCCCCGGTGACCGCGGCCACCGCGGCCCGCGCGTCCTCGGCGGGCAGCCGCAGCACCCAGCGCCGCCCGGACTCGGCGGCGAGCCCGCGCAGCTCGGCGACCTCCGGCACGTCCAGCGGGGCGCTCTCGCGCCACACCAGTTCCAGGCGGACCTCGCCCGAGACCCTGGCCTTGAGCCCCGCCGGGGTGTCGCAGGCGATGACCCTGCCCTGATCGATGACGGCGACCCGGTCGAGGACGGTCTCGGCCTCGATGACGTTGTGGGTGACGAGTACGACGGTGGCTCCGTGCCGCTCGCGCCGCCGGTCCACGGCCGACCACACCGCGCGCCGGGCCACGGGGTCCATGCCGGTGGTGGGTTCGTCGAGGACCAGCACCGGCCGCTCGCCCACCAGCGCGGCGGCGAAGCAGGCGAGGCGCCGCTGGCCGCCCGAGAGCTTCTTCAGGGGCCGCCCGGCGATCCCGGTCAGCCCGAGCTCCTCCAGTACGTCGTCCCGCGCGGCCCTGGCCGCCCGTACGTCGAGCCCGCGCAGCCGCCCGGTGGTCTCGGCGGCGAGCGACACGGTCAGCTCGTCCAGCGCGGTCGACTCCTGGCCGAGGTAGGCCAGCAGCCGGGCGGCCCGCTCGGGGTGGCGTACGAGGTCGTGGCCGAGCAGGGTCACGCTGCCGGCGTCGGGGCGCATCAGCCCGGTGAGCTGGCGGACCAGCGTCGACTTGCCGGCGCCGTTGGGGCCGAGCAGGCCGAAGATCTCGCCGCGCCGGACCTCCAGGCAGACGCCGTCGCTGGCGCGGGTCTCGGGCAGGGCCGGGGCCCCGCGCCGGCCGCGCACGGCGGGATAGGTCTTGACCAGGTCACGCACCGCGCAGACGACGTCGGGGCCGGCTGCCGCGCCTGCCGCTGTGCCGTTCTGCTCTTGTGCTGTGCCCGTGCTCACGAGGGAGCAGCCTACGCGGCTCCGGCCCCTACTCGGCGCCCGGGGTCGCCGGGGAGGCCGCGTTCAGGGGGGTGGTTCCGGGGGCCGCGGCGGGTACGGCGGCCACGTGTTCGGCGGCGGCGCGGACGTCGATCTCCCGCCAGAACCCGGCCCGGATGGCATAGCGGTCGTGCTCGTCGATCTGGTCGTCCTTGTGCGCGAGCAGGCCGAACCGGGCGGCGTAGCGCAGCAGCTCGCCGTCGATGCGGTGCGGGATGCGGGGGTACATGGTGGCCAGTTTCTGGAGGTGCACGGTCTCCGGGAGCCGCTCCATCCAGCGCCGGGCGAACACCTGTCCCACCTCGAAGGGGTCGCCGCCGACGGTGGTGATGTCCTCCTCCCGGTCGGCCCAGCGCTGTTCGGCGCTGGTGAGCTGGGCGAGGGTGGGCAGGGAGGCGGTCTCGGCAGGTTCGCCGAGCGGTCCGGCGCGGTCGATCCAGCCCTTGTCGGAGGACCAGCGCAGGGCACTGCCGGCCGGGGCGTGGCCGCCCTGCTGCCCGTTCGGCGCCGCGGGCTGCTGGCCGGGGGCGCGCAGCGAGCCGGCGAGGTCCTTGGGCGTGGGGACGGTCCTGCCGGCGCCGGTGGCGGGCGCGGGGACCGGCAGGCCGTCGCCGTCGTCGTCCCCGCTGTCGGCGGTGCTGTTGCGGGCGGCCTCGGCGAGCGCGGCCTCGGGCAGCGGGGCGGAGAGGATGGCGGCGATGTCGGGGCGCGGGGCGGGCGGCGGGGAGCACAGGCCGGTGAGGTCCTTGGCGCGGACGGCCCGGGTGATCCAGGCCCGGTCCAGGACGCGGCGTTCGTCGGCTTCCGCGACGAGGTCCTCGGACTGGTTGTAGTCCCCGTCGGCGGCCTGGACGGCCCACAGGTGGACGGCGACGCCGTGTTCCTTGGCGGACATCAGGCCGGGCAGCAGGTCTCCGTCGCCGGTCACCAGTACGACGTCGGAGCAGGCGCGGTTGCGGGCCAGCTCGGTGAGTTCGGCGTGCATGGCGGCGTCGACGCCCTTCTGCGCCCAGCGGCCGTCGCTGCGGGTCAGGGCCCCCAGCCGGACGGTGACGCGGGACATGACGCGCAGCCGCCGGTGCTCGGGCTGGGGCACCCGGTCGGGTGCGCCGTCGAACCAGTAGATGCGCAGCAGGGGCTGCTCGGTGTCGGCCTCGGCGCGCTCGCGCAGGCCCTGGATGAGGGCGGCGTGGTCGACGGTGATGCGGGAGCGGGAGGGCTCCCCTGCGAGGAGGCTCGCGGCGGCGCCCAGCAGATAGCCGGCGTCCACCAGGACGACGCAGCGGTCCACGCGTTCCACCCTCTTCCCTGGGGGTCCTCTGTGCTTTTCGTCGGGTGCCCCGAGTCTGCCCGACCGCAAGGGTGTTGACGGCCGGAACTCGATCATCGGCGTGGCGGATCTCACAAGGAGGCCGGGAAAGGCTCCCGACTACGCGCGGTAATGATCCAAAATGCGCGGTTTCTGGCGCTGTGTGAGTGTGAAGGCGGTCCTGGCCCCTAGACCCCATCACGGAGGCTCCACCATGGCCAAGAACAAGCAGCAGAAGCAGCCGAAGCAGCAGGCCCGCTCGTCCTCGCAGGACCCGTCGAGGAGCTCGACGGAATCCTCGCCCGAGTCGGCCTCGCAGGCCCCGAGTCCGATGGATCTGGCGCACAAGAGCAGGTCGAAGAAGTTCGGCCACAACTGACGCGGCTGCTCCGGATGACGCAGAAGGGCCTGCCCGGCGGTGCCGGGCAGGCCCTTCTGCGTCGTGCGGCGGGGCTATCCGGCCAGACAGGACGGGCCGAGCAGCACCTTGAGGTCGCCGAACAGGGCGGGGTCGGGCTGGACCCGGTGCTTGTCGAGGCGCAGCACGGTGGTGGTGCGCGGGCCCTGGAGCTTGATCCGCACCTCGGTGTTGCCCTTGTGGTGGCGCAGGATCTCCCCCAGCCGGGTCACCATCGGCGGGGTGACCTTGACCGTGGGGATGGTGAGGACCACCGGGGCATTGGTGCCGGCGGAGGTGAGGTCGGGGACCATCATCTCCATGGCGACCAGGCGGGGCACGTCCTCGCGCTTGTCGAGGCGGCCCTTGACGAAGACGACGGTGTCCTCGACCAGCTGGGTGGAGACGAGCTGGTAGGTCGCGGGGAAGAACATGCACTCGATGGAGCCGGCCAGGTCCTCGACGGTGGCGATGGCCCAGGCGTTGCCCTGCTTGGTCATCTTGCGCTGGAGGCCGGAGATGATGCCGCCGATGGTGACGACGGCGCCGTCGGAGTGCTCGCCGCCGGTCAGCTGGGAGATGCCGGCGTCGGTCTTGTCGGAGAGCACGTGCTCGAGGCCGAAGAGCGGGTGGTCGGAGACGTAGAGGCCGAGCATCTCGCGCTCCTGGGCGAGCAGGTAGGACTTCTCCCACTCGACGTCGGAGAACTCGACGTCGAGGCCGAAGCCGGGCTCGTCGCCCGCGCCCTCGTCGCCCATGCCGCCGAAGAGGTCGAACTGTCCCTCGGCCTCCTTGCGCTTGACCGCGACCACGTTGTCGATCATCGACTCGTGGTGGGCGACCAGGCCCTTGCGGGTGTGGCCCATCTCGTCGTAGGCCCCGGCCTTGATCAGCGACTCGACGGTCCGCTTGTTGCAGACCACGGCCTCGACCTTGTCCAGGAAGTCGGGGAAGGAGGAGAACTTCCCCTTGGCCTTCCGGGTCTTGATGATCGAGTCGACGACGTTCTGGCCGACGTTGCGCACCGCGGTGAGGCCGAAGAGGATCACGTCGTCGCCCTGGGCGGCGAAGTTGGACTCGGACTCGTTGACGTTCGGCGGGAGCACCTTGATGCCCATGCGCCGGCACTCGTTCAGGTAGATCGCGGACTTGTCCTTGTCGTCCTTGACCGAGGTGAGCAGGCCCGCCATGTACTCGGCCGGGTAGTTCGCCTTGAGGTAGGCGGTCCAGTAGGAGACCAGGCCGTACGCGGCCGAGTGGGCCTTGTTGAAGGCGTAGCCGGCGAAGGGGACCAGGACGTCCCAGAGCTTTTGGATGGCCTCGTCGGAGTAGCCGTTCTTGCGGGCGCCCGCCTGGAAGATCGTGAAGTTCTTCGCCAGCTCCTCGGGCTTCTTCTTGCCCATCACGCGGCGCAGGATGTCGGCCTCGCCGAGCGAGTACCCGGCGATGATCTGGGCGGCCTTCTGCACCTGCTCCTGGTACACGATCAGGCCGTAGGTGACCGCGAGCACCTCTTCGAGGGGCCCCTCCAGCTCCGGGTGGATCGGGGTGATCTCCTGCTGCTTGTTCTTGCGCAGGGCGTAGTTCGTGTGCGAGTTCATGCCCATCGGGCCCGGGCGGTAGAGCGCGGACACGGCGGAGATGTCTTCGAAGTTGTCGGGCTTCATCAGGCGCAGCAGGGAGCGCATGGGCCCGCCGTCGAACTGGAACACGCCGAGGGTGTCGCCGCGGCCGAGCAGTTCGAAGGTCTTGGGGTCGTCGAGCGGCAGGGCCAGGAGATCGATGTCGATCCCCTTGTTGGCCTTCACCATCTTGACGGCGTCGTCCATGATCGTGAGGTTGCGCAGGCCCAGGAAGTCCATCTTCAGCAGGCCGAGCGACTCGCAGCTCGGGTAGTCCCACTGGGTGATGGTGACGCCGTCGGTGTGCCGCACCCAGACGGGCACGTGGTCGGTGATCGTCTCACTCGACATGATCACGCCGGCGGCGTGCACGCCCATCTGGCGGACCAGGCCCTCGACGCCGCGGGCGGTGTCGATGACCTTCTTCACGTCGGGCTCGTTCTCGTACATCCCCCGGATCTCGCCGGCCTCGCTGTAGCGGGGGTGCGAGGGGTCGAGGATGCCGGAGAGCGGGATGCCCTTGCCGAGGACGTCGGCGGGCATGGCCTTGGTGAGCCGGTCGCCCATGGCGTAGGGGTAGCCCAGGACGCGCGCGGAGTCCTTGATGGCGTTCTTGGCCTTGATGGTGCCGTAGGTGCCGATCATGGCGACCTTGTCCTCGCCGTACTTCTCCGTCACGTACCGGATCACCTCGACGCGCCTGCGCTCGTCGAAGTCGATGTCGACGTCGGGCATGGAGACGCGCTCGGGGTTCAGGAAGCGCTCGAAGATCAGGCCGTGGGTGAGCGGGTCGAGGTCGGTGATGCCCATGGCGTAGGCGACGATCGAGCCGGCCGCGGAGCCTCGGCCCGGGCCGACCGCGATGCCCTGGTTCTTGGCCCACATGATGAAGTCGGCGACCACGAGGAAGTAGCCCGGGAAGCCCATCGAGATGATCGTGTCCATCTCGTACTCGGCCTGCCTCATGCGGTCCTCGGGGATGCCCTCGGGGTAGCGGCGGTGCATGCCGCGCAGGGTCTCCTCACGGAACCAGCTGACCTCGGTGTGGCCCTCGGGGATGTCGAACTTCGGCATCAGGTTCCGGAACTGGAACATGCCCTCGGTGTCGATCTGGTCGGCGACCAGCCGGGTGTTGGCGCAGCCCTCCTGCCAGGCGTCCGAGGAGTCGATGGCGTACATCTCGTCCGTGGACTTCAGGTAGTAGCCGGTGCCGTCGAAGCGGAAGCGGTCCGGGTCCGAGAGGTTCTTGCCGGTCTGGATGCACAGCAGGGCGTCGTGGGCGCCGGCCTCGCTGGCGTACGTGTAGTGCGAGTCGTTCGTGACCAGCGGCGGGATGCCGAGCTTCTTTCCGATCTCCAGCAGCCCGTCGCGGACCCGGCGCTCGATCTCGATGCCGTGGTCCATCAGCTCCAGGAAGTAGCGGTCCTTGCCGAAGATGTCCTGGTACTCGGAGGCGGCCTTCAGGGCCTCGTCGAACTGGCCGAGGCGCAGCCGGGTCTGCAGCTCGCCGGAGGGGCAGCCGGTGGAGGCGATCAGGCCCTCCGACCACTTGGAGATGGTCTCCTTGTCCATGCGCGGCCACTTCGTCAGCCAGCCCTCCTTGTACGCGTCGGAGGAGAGCCGGAAGAGGTTGTGCAGGCCGGTGGCGTTCGCCGCCCAGATCGTCTTGTGGGTGTAGCCGCCGGAGCCGGAGACGTCGTCGCGCTTCTGGTGCGGCTGGCCCCACTGGATGCGCCGCTTGTTGCGCCGGGACTCCGGCGCCACGTACGCCTCGATGCCGATGATCGGCGTGATCCCGGCCTTCTTGG
Source organism: Streptomyces subrutilus (assembly GCF_001746425.1). Lineage (GTDB taxonomy): Bacteria > Actinomycetota > Actinomycetes > Streptomycetales > Streptomycetaceae > Streptomyces > Streptomyces subrutilus_A. The sequence continues at coordinate 2,180,323 of NZ_MEHK01000001.1, forward strand.
CGGAGTGGAAGAAGTCGTAGGCGCCGTGCAGGTTGCCGTGGTCGGACATGGCGATGTGCGTCATGCCCATCTCGTTGCACGCGTTGAACATGTCCTTCAGCCGCGCGGCACCGTCCAGCAGCGAGTACTGGGTGTGGACGTGCAGGTGCGTGAACGGCGGCTTGGTCACGGTGGGGGTCCTCCGGTGGGGAGAGAGTGGCGGCAGCTACGAATCCTACGTCTCCGGAGTGACACGTCCGGGGCACTGGCGGGTACCTTCGTGCGTTGCAGAGCCAAGGACACCTGTCCGGAATGTGATCCCCCAGATCCGCCCCGCACCACCAGGAGGCATCCGCCATGGCGGTTCCCGTGACGACCGACGAGCAGCGCGCCGAACAGATACTGGACGTGTTCGACACGGCCTTCGGCGAGCTGCTCGCCGCAGACCCAGCCGCCTTCCAGGTCAAGTTCCGGAAGATGGCCGCCTCGGCCTTCGCCTTCTACCGGGGCACCGCCTGCCTCTTCTACGCGGACCTGGAGCGGGACCGGCACGGCGGCCCCTACCTGGACGAGCGGACGGGCCGGGTGTGGATCCACGGCGATCTGCACGCGGAGAACTTCGGCACGTACATGGACTCCAACGGCCGGCTGATCTTCAACGTCAACGACTTCGACGAGGCCTACGTCGGCCCCTTCACCTGGGACCTGAAGCGGTTCGCCGCCTCCGTGGCCCTGATCGGCTACACCAAGGCGCTCAGCGACGAGCAGATCAGCGGGCTGGTACGGGTCTACGCCGACGCCTACCGGGAGCGGATCCACGCCCTGGCCGCCGGGGCGAAGTATGACGAGGTGCCCTCCTTCACCCTGGACACCGCCGAGGGCCCGCTGCTGGGGGCGCTGCGCTCGGCCCGTTCCCGTACCCGCTTCTCCCTGCTGGACTCGATGACGGAGATCCGCGACTTCGAGCGGCGCTTCGCGCCGGGCCCCGGGACCATCGAGCTGGACGCGGCCACCCGCTACAAGGTGCTGGCCGCCTTCGACGGGTACCTGGAGACCCTGCCCGACGAGTCCCTGGTCCGGCCCGACTCCTACCGGGTTAAGGACGTGGTGGGCCGCCGGGGCGTCGGCATAGGCTCGGCCGGCCTGCCCTCGTACAACATCCTGCTGGAGGGGCACAGCGACGCCTTGGAGAACGACGTCGTGATCTACCTCAAGCAGGCGCAGACCCCGGCGGTCTCCCGGCACATCACCGACCGGGCCGTGCGGGAGTACTTCCGCCACGAGGGGCACCGCACGGTGATCTCCCAGCGCGCCCTGCAGGCGCACGCCGACCCCTGGCTGGGCTGGACGGAGCTGGACGGTTCCGGGCAGCTGGTGGCGGAGGTCTCCCCGTACGCGGTGGACCTGGACTGGTCGGACCTGGACGACCCGGAGGAGATCGCGGCCGTCGTCGCCGACCTGGGCCGGGCCACGGCGACCATGCACGGGGCGGCGGACGCGGCCGAGAGCGGCCAGACCCTGGTCCCCTTCTCGACCGAGCGGGCCATCGACGCGGCCATCGCGGCCGACGAGGAGGGCTTCGCCGGGCTGCTCGTGGACTTCGCCCACGCCTACGGGGCCCGGGCGCGCGCCGACCACCAGATCTTCGTGGACCTCTTCCGCAACGGGCGGCTCGCCCCCTCGGCCGGTGCCGGGAGGAACCCGCTGTAGTCCCCCGCCGAGGGAGCGCGCGACCCGGACCTGCGGGACGCCTCCACAGGGACGCATGGCACACTCGCGGCGATGGACATATCAGGGGTGAGACTCAGGGGGCTGCGGGCCGCGCTGTTCAGCGCGCTCGTCGTGCTGCTCTCCGCGGGCTCGCACGTCCTCATGTCGCAGGTGCCCCTGCCGCCCCTGCTGGTGGCCGGGGCCTTCGCCGCCGTGTTCACGCTCTCGTACGCGCTGGCCGGGCGCGAGCGGGGCTTCGGCCCGATCGCCGGGCTGCTCGTCCCGCTGGAGCTGGCCGCGGACACCGTCTTCACCGCCGGCCAGCACGTCTGCTACGGCCCGGCCGGCGGCCCGGTCTCCGGCCCGCTGCGCGCGCTGGGCCTGGAGGAGCTGTGCGGCGGACCGGCGGTGGGCGGGCCGCTCACCGAGGTGGCCGGGCACGCCGGTGATCCGGCGGCGCTGCTGGCCTCGCCCGGGCCCTGGTCGCCCTGGCTGCTGCTCGCCGCCCACGTCTCGGTGGGGCTGTTGGCCGCCGGATGGCTGCGCCACGGCGAGCGGGCGCTGGGCCGGCTGCTGCGCGCGGTGGCCGCCTTCGCGTTCCGTCCGCTGCTGCTGGCGGCGGCTCCGGCGGCGGTGGCCGCCGGTCCGGCGCGGCGGATGCCGCGGCCGGTCCTTGCGGGCGCGGGGGCCCGTACGCGCTTCCCCGCACACTCCGTGGGACGGCGGGGGCCTCCCGTGCGCGGCGCGCTCGTCAGCGCCTGACGCACGTACGGCATCCCCCATCACGTCATACCCACGGAGATCACGATGAGTTCACGCAACAGCCAGGCCAGCAAGGCAGCCGCCCGCGAGCGGCTGCGCGCCGAGCGCGCGGCGCAGGCGAAGAAGGACAAGGTGCGCCGCCAGGTGATCGTGGCCGGCGCGGTCGTGGCCGCGCTGGCCCTGGCCGGCGGCGTCGGCTACGCGGTCGTGCAGGCCAACCAGCCGGGCCACTGGGACAAGGCCGCCAAGGCCGCGCTGGTCAAGCCGAAGAACACCGAGGGCGAGGACGGCACCACGGTGGTCGTCGGCAAGCCCGAGGCCAAGAAGACCCTCGAGGTCTACGAGGACTCGCGCTGCCCGGCCTGCGCACAGTTCGAGCAGGCGGTCGGCGAGCAGATCACGAAGGACGTCGACGCCGGCAAGTACAAGCTCCAGTACTTCGGTGCCACCTTCATCGACAACGGCGTCAAGGGCGAGGGCTCGAAGAACGCGCTCAGCGCCCTGGGCGCGGCGCTCAACGTCAGCCCCAAGGCCTTCCTGGACTTCAAGGCCGCGCTCTACTCCAAGGAGCTGCACCCCGAGGAGACCGTCGACAGCTTCGGCAAGGACGACTACCTGCTGAAGGTCGCGGACACGGTCCCGGAGCTCAAGGGCAACGCCGAGTTCAAGAAGGCCGTCGAGGACGGCACGTACGACCGGTGGGCGCTGGAGATGTCCAAGGCCTTCAACAAGTCCGGTGTCACGGGTACGCCGACGCTGAAGATGGACGGCAAGAAGATCGACACCCCGGGGACCCCGGAGCAGTTCACGGCCGCGATCGACAAGGCCCTGCAGGGCTGACCCCCGGCCATTCCGGAGGCCACTTTTCCGGACAGCAGGCCCCAACGGGCGGGCGGACTACGGGAGTTCGCCCGCCCTTCGCGTTCCCGACCCTGTTCCGGTGACCATACCCACCAGTAATATGATCATCCGTGACCAGTCATCTCTCCTCCGATGCGACCGCGGCAAACCCCCGCCGCCGCACGGTCGTTCTCGCTGCCGCGGCCACGGCCGCCCTGGCCCCCCTCACCGCGCTGGGCGCCCCCGCCGCCCATGCCGCCGAGGGCATACCGGCCTTCCTGCACGGTGTCGCCTCCGGTGACCCGCTGCCCGACGGGATCCTGCTGTGGACCCGCGTCACCCCCACCGCCGAGGCCGTGCCCGGCTCCGGTCTCGGCCCCGCCGTCCCGGTCGGCTGGGAGGTCGCCGCGGACAGGAACTTCGCCGGTGTCGTCGCGAGCGGCACCGTCACCGCGAGCGCCGCCACCGACCACACGGTCAAGGTGGACGTGCGCGGACTGCGGCCGCAGACGCCGTACTGGTACCGGTTCACGGCCGGCGGCGCGGTCTCGCCCGTGGGGCGCACCCGGACCACCCCCGGCCACGACGTGACCACCTCCGGGGTCCGCTTCGGCGTGGTGTCGTGCGCCAACTGGGAGTCCGGCTACTTCTCCGCCTACCGGCACCTGGCCGCGCGCACCGACCTCGACGCGGTCCTGCACCTCGGCGACTACATCTACGAGTACCAGACCGGGGGGTACCCGGAGGCCAAGTACACCGTCCGCGCGCACGAGCCGAAGCACGAGATCGTCTCGCTGGCCGATTACCGCGTCCGGCACGGCAAGTACAAGACGGACTCCGACCTCCAGGCGCTGCACCGGGCCCACCCGGTCGTCGCCATCTGGGACGACCACGAGTTCGCGGACGACACCTGGTCCGGCGGCGCCGACAACCACACGCCGGGCACCGAGGGCGACTGGGCGGCCCGCGCGGCCGCCGCCAAGCAGGCCTACTTCGAGTGGATGCCCGTCCGGGCCTCCATCGCGGGCACCGTCTACCGCCGCCTGCGCTTCGGCACCCTCGCCGACCTGCACCTGCTCGACCTGCGCTCCTTCCGCTCGCAGCAGGTCAAGGTCGGCAGCGGTTCGGTGGACGACCCCGAGCGCACCCTCACCGGGCGCGCCCAGCTGGACTGGCTGAAGTCGGGCCTCGCCGGCTCCACCGCGACCTGGAAGCTGGTCGGCACCTCGGTGATGATCTCGCCGGTGGCCTTCGCCTCGCTGCCCGCGCACCTGTCCGGACCGCTCGGCAAGCTGCTCGGCCTGCCCGAGGGCGGCATAGCGGTCAACGTGGACCAGTGGGACGGCTATACGGACGACCGGAAGGAACTCCTGGGCCACCTGAGGGACCGGGGCGTCAAGAACACCGTGTTCCTGACCGGCGACATCCACATGGCGTGGGCGAACGAGGTCCCGGTGAACATGGCCACCTACCCCGGCTCGGGGACGGCGGCGACCGAGTTCGTGGTCACCTCGGTGACCTCGGACAACCTGGACGACATCCTGCACGTGCCGGCGGACACCGCCTCGCTGGTGGCCGAGTCGGCCGTCAAGGCCGCGAACTGGCACGTGAAGTGGCTCGACATGGACGCGCACGGCTACGGCGTGCTCGACGTGACGGCGGAGCGCTCGCAGATGGACTACTACGTGGTGTCCGACAAGCGGCGGCAGGACGCCTCGGCTGCCTGGTCCCGCTCGTACCGGACCCTGACCGGGACCCAGCAGGTGGAGCGGTCCTACCAGCCGGTTCACTGATTGACCGTCAAATCTCCTGCCGCAGGGGGCGCCTGGTCCATACCAGGCGCCCCTTGTGCGTTCGTGGCAACAAATCTTTTACGCACGGACCTTGACCTGAATATGTCATGCACACATAAGCTTCGCGCCAGCTGAAGAAGATCCTTCACGCCACCACCCCCCACCCGCGAGGAGCACACGTGCGCGCGAACGCCCGCATATCCCCCCTTCTCCGCCGCCGCCTGATGGGCACGGCGGTCCTGGCCGGAACCCTGGCCTTCACCCCGCTCGCCGCCCCCACCACCCTGGCCGCGGCCAAGACCCCCGCCGAGGTCTGCGCCGAAGAAGGCACCACCGCGGGCGCCGCGAACGCCCGTGTCGCGCGCGCCCACGAGGAGCACGCGGACGAGCCGAACGAGGTCACCGAGGCCGAGGCCAAGGCCATGGACGCCGACCTCAAGGCCAAGCTGGACAAGGCCCTCAAGAACCAGCCGCAGCGCAGCCTGCGCGCCGCCGAGGCCGTCACGAACATCCCCGTGTACTTCCACGTCGTGCACTCGGGCAGCGCCGGCAAGCTCACGTCCACGGACGTCGACAAGCAGCTCGCCGTCCTCAACGCCGCGTACGGCGGCCAGGGCACCGGCAACGTGAACTCCAGCTTCCAGTTCACCCTCGCCGCCACCGACTACACCGACAACGCGTCCTGGTACAACCTGGCCTCCGGCTCCCAGGCCGAGAAGGACATGAAGAACACCCTGCGCAAGGGCGGTCCGGGCGCGCTCAACTTCTACACCGCCAAGCTCTCCGGCGGCCTGCTGGGCTGGGCGACCTTCCCGACCTCCTACGCCTCCGCCCCCAAGATGGACGGCGTGGTCGTCCTGGACAGCTCGCTGCCCGGCGGCTCCGCGGCCAACTACAACGAGGGCGACACCGCGACCCACGAGGTCGGCCACTGGCTGGGGCTCTACCACACCTTCCAGGGCGGCTGCAACGGGAACGGCGACTACGTCTCCGACACCCCGGCCGAGAAGAGCGCCGCGTACGAGTGCCCGACCGGCCGCGACAGCTGCGCGAGCAAGCCGGGCGCCGACCCCATCCGCAACTTCATGGACTACACGTACGACTCCTGCATGTACCAGTTCACCGCCGGCCAGGTGGCCCGCATGACGAGCAGTTGGACGGCCTACCGGGCCGGCTAGGAAGCTCGGCGGCGGGGGCACGGGCACGGCGTCCGGCAGCCGGTTCGGCCCCCGCCGCCCCGCACCCCGGCGGCCGCGGCTGACCGCCTACAGGGTGTCGAGGAACCCGATCGCGACCTTCCAGGCCTGCTCGGCGGCCTCGGCGTCGTAGTCGTCGAGGCCAGGGTCGGTGAACAGGTGCCCGGCGCCCGGGTAGCTGTGGACCTCCACCTCGGCCCCCGCCCGCCGCATCCGCAGGTACCAGGCCGTCAGCCAGTCGTGCGGCTCGAAGGGGTCCGGGTCCGCCACGTGCAGCTGCACCGGCAGGGCGTCCACCGAGGCCTCGTCGTCCAGGTCCGCCGTGCCGTGCAGGAGCAGCAGCCCGCGCGCCTTGTCGTCGGCCAGCGCCAGGTGCTGCGCGAGGGAACCGCCGAAGGAGAAGCCGGCGTAGACCAGACCCTGGTCGGAGTAAGGGGCGGAGGCCAGTACCGCGCGCTTGAGCAGCTCGTCCCGGCCGATCTCGTCCTGGTGCGCCATGCCCTCCTCGACGGTCTCGAAGGTGCGGCCCTCGAAGAGATCCGGCACGTGCACCTGGTGCCCGGCCGCGCGGAGCCGGTCGGCCGCCTCGTGCACCGCGGGCCGCAGCCCGTACGTCGAATGGAAGAGCATGATGTTCATACCCACCATCGTGCCAGTTTCCCGTGACCTCCTCCGGTTACGTTCATACGCATGGAGATGGACACCGTCCTGCGCCCCGTCCTGGTCATCGGCGGCGCGCTGGTCGTCACCCTGATCGCCGGCCGGCTTCTCGACCTGCTGCTGCGCCGGGCCGACGCCCGGCACCCCGAAACCCCGCTGTGGGGGCTGCTGCGCCGCTGCCGCCTCCCCTTCCAGCTGGTGCTCTGCACGTCACTGCTGCGCGGCTCCTACCGCCAGGCGGGCATCCTCCCCGACCACCCCTTCGGCGTCGGCCGCTTCCTCACCCTGGTCCTGATCGCCTCCACGGCGTGGCTGGCCGTGGGCATCGCGACGGCCGCCGTCGACTCCACGTACGCGCGCTACGCGGCCGGGGCGGCGGACGACGCCCGGGTCCGCCGGGTGCGCACCCAGGTCACGCTGATCCAGCGGGTGGTGATCGCGGTGGTCGTCGTGGTCGCGCTGGCGGCCATGCTCCTGACGTTCCCGCCGATGCGGACGGTCGGTGCCTCGCTGATGGCCTCCGCGGGTGTGCTCGGCATCGTGGCGGGCATCGCCGCGCAGTCCTCGCTGGGCAACCTGTTCGCCGGCCTCCAGATCGCCTTCGGAGACACCGTGCGCATCGGCGACACGGTCGTGGTCGACAAGGAGTGGGGCACGGTCGAGGAGATCACGCTGACCTTCCTGACCGTCCGCACCTGGGACGAGCGCCGCATCACGATGCCGGTCTCCTACTTCACGAGCAAGCCGTACGAGAACTGGTCGCGGGGCGGCGCGCAGATGACCGGCACGGTCTTCTGGCACCTGGACCACAGCGCCCCCGTCGAGCTGATGCGGGACCAGCTCCGGAACATCCTGAAGGACATCCCCGAGTGGGACGGCCGCGGCGCGAGCCTGGTGGTGACGGACACCACCCCGCACACGATCCAGGTCCGGGCGGCGGTGACGGCGAAGGACGCGGACGACGTCTGGACGGTCCGCTGCGCGGTCCGCGAACGCCTGCTCACCTGGCTGCTGGCCCACCACCCCTACGCCCTCCCCCGCATCGCCACGTCCGAAGCCGCCCCCCGCCCGGAAGCCTGAGGGCGGCTCCCGGGCGGGGCCGGCCGTGCCTCAGAACGTCAGCCGGAACAGCGCGCCCCCGCCCGGCGCGGCCTCCGCCACGAGCTCGGCCCCGTGCGCCCGCGCGATCTGCCGCGCCATGGCCAGCCCCAGCCCGGATCCCGGCAGGGCCCGCGCGGCGTCGGCCCGGTAGAACCGGTCGAAGACGTACGGCAGGTCCTCGGCCGAGATCCCCGGCCCGTGATCCCGCACGGTCAGCTCCGGACCCGCCGGCAGAACCGCCAGCTCCACCTCCACCGGCAGCCCGGCGGGGCTGAACTTCGCCGCGTTGTCGAGCAGGTTGCCCAGCAGCCGGTTCAGCCGCGCCGGCACTCCGGCCACCACCACCCCCCGGTCCGGCAGGCGCACCCGCACCGGCACCCCCGGCCAGTGCGCCCGCGCCGCCTCCACCCCGTGCTCCACGAGCGAGTCCAGCCGGACCTGCTCCACCAGCGGCTGCGGCTCCTCGTCCCGCGCCAGCTCGATCAGGTCGCTCACGAGCCCCGTCACCTCGCGCAGCTGCCGCCCCAGCGCGGCCGACGCCCGCTCCCGCTGCTCCGGTGTGAGCCGCTCCGCCCTCGCCAGCAGCTCCGCGTTGGTCCGCAGCGCCGTCAGCGGGGTCCGCAGCTCGTGCGAGGCGTCCGCGACCAGCCTCCGCTGGGCGGTGACCGATTGTTCGAGCTCCCCCAGCATGGTGTTGAAGCTCCCGGCCAGCCGGGTGATCTCGTCCTCCCGCCCGGCGGGCCCCGGCGGCAGCTCGATCCGGTGCCGCGGATCCCGGGTGGCGGCGATCCGCTCGGCCGTCGCCGTCAGCCGGGTGACCGGGGCCAGCCCCGTCCGCGAGACCCAGTAGCCCAGCACGGCCGCGAGCAGCACCCCGGCCGCCGCCGTCAGCAGGAGCAGCCGCGCCGCCTTGTCGATGCCGTCCTCGACGGTGTCGGCCCGCAGCGCGACCTGGATCGCCCGGCCCTTGGCGTAGTCCGTCGTGAGCATCCGGGCGGGATGCCCGGCCAGCGTGATGTTCGTGACGTACGGATTGCGCCTGCCCTCGGCGACCTCCCGCGCCGCCGGGGCCACGGGCAGCAGCCACGGCGTGCGGGGGTCCCTGGCCGGGTCGGCCGGCACCACCTGCGCACAGGCGGGGGCGGCCAGGAAGCGGCACTCCCCCGCCAGCGTCCCGGGCGCGGCGCCCGGTTCGCGCTGCGCGGCGAGCCCGGCGGACTGCACGAGGGTGAGGTCGAGCTGCCGGTAGAGCGCGGACCGTACGACGAGGAACGCCGCCGCGCACACCCCCAGCGCCACCAGGGCCACGGCCGCGGTGACGGCCAGCGCCAGCCGGGTCCGCAGCGGCCGCCGCCTGCGCCAGGCCGCGCCGAGCCGCCTGCGCCCCCGCCCCTCTGATCCGCTCATGCCGCGTCCAGCCGGTAGCCGACCCCGTGCACCGTGTGGACCAGCCGGGGCTCGCCCGCCGCCTCCAGCTTCCGGCGCAGGTAGCCGACGTACACCGCGAGGGAGTTGGAGTCCGGCCCGAAGTCCCGTCCCCACACCAGCTCCAGGATCAGCTCCCGGGGGAGCACCTGGCCGGGGTGGCGCAGGAGCAGCTCCAGCAGCGCGGCCTCGGTGCGGCTGAACTCCAGCGGCCGCCCGCCGCGCCGCCCGGTCCGGGTCGCGGGGTCCAGGACGAGGTCGGCGAAGGCGAGCGGGGCGGCGCCCGGCGGCTCGGGGGCGGCCCGCCGCAGCAGCGCCCGTACCCGCGCGACCAGCTCGTCCAGGGCGAACGGCTTGACCAGGTAGTCGTCGGCCCCGGCCTCCAGCCCGTCCACGCGTTCGCTGACGGAAGTCCGCGCGGTGAGGACGAGTACGGGCGTACGGTCGCCCAGCGCGCGCAGCCGGCGGCACACGCCGAGCCCGTCGAGCACCGGCATCATCACGTCCAGCACGACCGCGTCGGGCTCCCAGGCCGCCACCTGCGAGAGCGCGGCCAGCCCGTCCGCGGCGCCCCGCACCTCGAACCCCTCGACGGCCAGCCCGTCCTCGACGGCGGCCCGCACCTCGGGCTCGTCGTCGACCACCAGAATCCGATGCCTGTTCAAGGAGCTCATGGGCAAAGCCTGCCAAAGGCGTCGGCGCGAACCTCTTAGAACCTTCTTAAGTCGGAGACAATCGCCGCCTCAGGAACCGGCGCCACGCACCCCGCACGTCCCAAGGGGTCTGGCTCCCCGCCGTCCATGACAGTCCAGGCAGATCCGGGTTGGGCCGCCTCGGGTGGCTCCCCGATTGGCTCCCCGAGGGCCGCCACTGGCCCTCAGGCGTCGGGGCGCTTCCACCACTCGGGGACGCCGCCCTCCCAGGAGATCGGCCCGTCCTCACTCAGGTCCATGTCCTCCTGGCCGGCGCGACGCAGAAACTCGGCAACGCGCCTCGGCCTCTGCGCACGGCCGAGGTCCACGTCCATGCCGAGCGCATGAGCGGTGAGCTTCCGACCACCCTTCGAGGACTCTGGATGCACGATGATTTCCGTCTAGTCCGACACGCCCCTAGCGTGCCGGGTCAGCGCCCTCCAGCACGCCGAGCGCACTGTCCGGCCGACGGCTCGTCCAGGGATCAACACCCACGAGTGGCGGGTACGGGCGACCGTGGCCGCTGGTGTAGCAGGCGATCCGCACACGGCTCCGCAGGCCCCGTGTGCCGGGCACACTCTCCCTGCTCGGGGGCACTTCCTGCTGGTGGGAAGCCTGACCGTCCACGAGTAGGCCGCGCCTCAGGCGGAAGCTGGTACAGAACTACGGAGATCTGCGGGGCAGTGCGTGTGGGCGACCTAGGAGCACCCCGATCGACAATATTAGAACTAAAATTCGAATACGAGGCGCACTCTGATGCCCTTAGGAGGCAGCTGCTGGTCAAACCCGTTGTCAGTGGCCCCACTTAACATCGCCCGGGTGTGGACCAACCTGGATCGGCCGGGTTGGCTGGGGGTTGGCATGACTGCCAGGCCCCCCGCTTGCTTAACGGTTTGACTGCAAGGCGTGGGTGGGGAAGCTAGCTTCCTCAGGGTTGCAACTTCGTTTGTGGACAATCGAGTTGGGGGACAGTCGATGCGGGTTTCGGAGTACTACTCTTTGGGTCGGACGCAGGGGACGCTTGACTTCGTCGATGTCGATACCGTTAACGATATTCAGGTCTACGTCGACCCTAGCTCGATTCGCTACCTTGAAGACGACTGGGGCAAAGAGTGCCTGACGATGCTCACGACCTTCTTTGATAGCGTCCTGGATTCCGTCCGCGCGAAGGACAAGAGCCGTACGGTCTCACTCTTGAGTCAACTGCGTGAGCCGAACGAGACGCACTTGGGAATTTCTCGTGGGCCGAGCGCTGGTCGCGGGTTCGGGGCGAAAATGGGAGTAGCCTTTGCAGAAAAGCTGGCAGAAAGCGAGGCGGCCAGGACCGGCCTAATTCAGGACCTGGAGGATACTGCGTTCTTCATCGACAGCGTCGATAAAGATATTATTTCCGACGTCACGACCAATATCATCCGCGGCCCGCTAATCTCATACACGCAGCAAATGGCCGAGCTATTCGGTATTCCGCTGGAGCGCGGAGTCGTCAGCGGACCGGTGTGGAATCCTGTATCCCTTGAGTGGGAGAACGGCTTCACTGAACTACCCACGCCTGACGGCAATAAGCTGCTGCTCGTTCCCAAGGTCATTGTGCGTCGGTCAATGCACATGTCGCGGAGTGAGTACTACCGGAATCACCTGGTTCCGGTGCTGCAGGAGGAGGAAGCCGACAGTGCCAGTAGGGGGCTAGCAAATACTGTTCGTGGTCGAGTGTGGGTGACCAAGAAGGAGATCGCGAAGAAGTATGGCAGCACCAAACCCGACGTCACCCGGGAAACGCTCAAGCGCCCCTCGATCTACGAGCACTATCGCGAGGTGAAGAGGGAGGTGACGCCGCGTCCGCTGAGTCACCGCGAACTCTCTGTTACCGGCGACTCCCCGATGCCCGACTTTGAGGCACTCTTGAGGGTGGTTCTGGATACCCCTACGGGGCCGGCCGATGCCACCCGGTACCACAATGCAGTGGAAGCTCTGCTGAGTGCTCTGTTCTACCCTTCCCTCTCGATGCCCGAGAAGGAGGATGCGATTCACGATGGACGCAAGCGAATCGATATCTCATACACGAACGTAGCCAAGGACGGGTTTTTCCGCTATCTGGCTAATCACAAGATTCCGAGTCGGTACGTCGTGGTGGAGTGCAAGAACTACGGCAGTGACGTTCAGAACCCCGAACTCGACCAGATCTCATCTCGCTTCTCTCCTCTCCGTGGCAAATTTGGCATCCTCACGTGCCGGTCGTTTGAAAACAAAGAGTTGTTCCTGAGGCGCTGCCGTGACACGGCGCTGGATCGACGCGGCTACGTCATTGCTCTCGATGACGAGGACCTCACGGCGTTGGTAGCAGAGGCTGTTAAGTCGCTGAACCCTGCTCCGATCGATCCCGATGATCCGAACCCTGAGCCTACGCGGCCCGTCTCCGATTATCCGCTGCTGCATCAGCGACTCAAGGAACTGCACGGTTAGGTCGTCTCTGCAGCAGATCGAGGGATTGAAACCTCACGAGTCATGCCAGGCTCTGTCTAGGTAAGTGAGACACGCCGGTCGTCCTTCCCTCGTGGTTTTCTGGAAAAGCAAGACGATGGCGGCAGGGTCGCAGTTGATGCTCTCCACAACGGCGACTCCGCTGTCATCCCGTCTGCCGTCGACACCCACGAAGTGATAGCGGGGCAGGCCTCTGGGGCCCAGAAGCGTGGTCTGCTATGGCTTGCCTGGGTCGACGGCAGGCGGGATAACAGCCCCCACACCACAAACCGGCCCGCACCCGCAGTGCTGGCCCCGGTCCTCCCGGAACCTGAGCACCCCCGCCGGGGGCATGGTTCTGACCTTGGCCCGGGCGGCGTCGGCGCTGTCCCGCGGGTGGCCGAGGGTCGAGTGTCTTCGGCAGCGGTCTGGCTGGCCGCGATTCGGACGAGAAGGCGGCCGGCGGCTGAGGCTGACTCGGCCCCAAACCCAGAGCGGGCTGTGGTGTACCGCGGAGTTGAGGGAGTCAGCCGGAGTGGTGGGTTGCCTCATCAGACCCGCGCTGTGTGGTACGCGGCCGGCGGCCGGGTAGGAGCGGGGCGCAGACAGAAGCCCAGGCCCGGGCGGCGGGCGCGCTCGCCGCGCTGTGCGCGGCGGGTGCCTTGATGCAGCGGGGAAACTCTGACCAACGCAAACCACGAGGGCTTTCAGGCGATCACTTGGCCAGCCTCACCCCCCCCTCGCCTCGGGCCTTTGGCTCCGCCGCCTGCCCTCAGCGCTCCTGCTAGCCAGAGGTTGGCTACGACCACGATCGTTTTGCATGCCCATCACCCGCCCTGGGCACTCTCGGGGGTGCTGACCTTGCGATGCCCTCACGTCAGATCAGGAGAGAGATGAGCATGGCTGAGCCCTCCGCGATTCCCCCCGACTACGCTGGTCATCACCAGCCGACGAATGGGGAGAGTGCTCTGAGGATGGGACCGAAGTCGACGAGGGTCTACCAGACGATCCGGTCTTGGATCGAGTCGGGCAAGTACGGCCCCGGCGAAAAGCTTCCCTCGGAGCGGACCATGAGCGCTGAGCTGGAGATCGGGCGTACCGCCCTCCGCCAGGTACTCGCACGACTGGCGAGCGAGCGGCTCATCAGGGCGTACGACCGCAGTTCGTACCGCGTCGTGGGTGGCGAGACCATCCCGACGCCGGCAGAGCTGGAGCCATGGACGATCCACGGCAGCAGGCCTGTCTACGAGAACCGGTGGGTGAACCTCGACCTCGTCGAGGTAGAGCCGCCCGGGGTCGAGCGGTTCGAGCACCACGTGGTGCGCCTCCACCATGTGGCGATCACCGCTGTGATCGACGAGCAGCAGCGCGTCTTGATGCTCTGGCGTTACCGCTTCGTCCCGCAGCAGTGGGGTTGGGAACTTCCCGGCGGGATCGTGGACGAGGGCGAGAACGCGGCGACCACGGCGGCGCGGGAGACCGAGGAAGAGACCGGCTGGCGTCCGACGAACGTCGAGCACGTCGTGACGTACCAGCCCATGATCGGCATGGTCGACTCGCCTCACGAGATCTTCGTGGCACGTGGTGCGGTGAAGGTGGGCGAACCCACGGACATCGAAGAGGCTGGGACGATCGCCTGGGTACCTCTGGCAGACATCCCCGCACTCATGGCCGAAGGGAAGCTAATGGGGTCAGGAACCCTTGTCGCCCTCCTTCACGTCCTCGCGTCGCGACCTACAGCCGCCCCGTAAGCAGCTCCACACGCCGGCGATGCCGCACGGACCCCGTGCGGTTCGCCAGCAGGCGCGCCTGTTGAAGGTTCGAGCGGGCCTCGTCGAACTCGCCGCGGGCAAGGTGCGCCTGCGTCAGGTCACTGTGCAGACCTGCCTTGGCACGGACGAACGTGGGGTCCGTCGTCTGGAGTGAGACGTAGAGGTCGTCCATGGCCGAGCCGTCGCCTAAGAGCGCCAGTACGTTTCCTCGCCAGCGCGCCAGGTGGTCAGCATTCAGGAAGATGCTCAGCATGTCCGGGTCGCGGGCATCCGCACCCTCCGGCAGCGAGGCCGCCGCCCGGTCGAGCGCATCCCTGGAATCGTCGTGCATGCCGGCAGCGGCGCAAAGCTCAGCTTCGGCCGCGCTCAGCCATGCGCGAAGGCGTGGCGATTGCCGGTCCGCGTGCGTACGCTGGGCGTCGCGAATCAGCTCCACCGCCATCTCGGGTCGGCCAGCATCACCAAGGACGTATGCCTGCTCACCCATGGCGTGAGCCAGGTATTGGGGCGCGTCCGCATCCTGCGCGGCTCGTTTCGCCAACTCGTAGTGCCGCCAGGCACGCTCCACAGAACCGGCGTCCAGTGCCTGCCAAGCCGCCAATGTCGCTGCCCCAGCCAATGCCGTCGCGATGGGCCGACGCGTTCCTGGCAGGACGGCGAAGGTGAGCGCATCCTCCATCCTCGCCAGATGCCCGCCCATCTGGTCTACCAGGCCGGACGCACCCATCTGCCGGTCCATGGTCCGTAGCAGCTCGGTCTGGTCCATGAAGGTGCTCACCATGGAGTCGCTGACGCTCCGTGCCGAGTCGATCCGACTCAACAGGTCTTCGTAGCCGTCAGCTTGCTGAGGGACCGCATGTGCACGCTCCCCGCCCAACTCGGCGTCCGTAACCCCGAGGAGTCGCCGGAGGATCACGGCGTATCGCTCCGTGATGGCCCGTCGGCCGTTCTCCCACTCCGACACGTAGGTCTTCAGGCTCGCGCTGGAAGCGACGTTCAGCATGTGCTGCCGCGCGTAGCGCTCGATCTCGAAGATCAGCCGCTCCTGCGACCATCCCCGCGCCGTACGGACATCTCGTAATCCCTTGCCCACGTGCATCGCCTCCGATGGCCGTGCCACCTGCCAGGGCTTAACTAAATCGCCGCAGGTGGGAGCGGGTTAACACCCTTGAGGTTAACCCCTGTTGGCTACCGAGACCCAGGGTCTGGGCCGTTTCCTGAAGTCACACCGGAAGAACATCGGCAGGCCCGAACGAACCAAGGGCTTGCACCTGGTGCGCACCAGATGCCATGCTTCTGGTGCGCACCAGATGGCTCGTAGGGGCCCGACTCTGAAGTGCACGCAGTACCTCTTGGCGTCCGGCGTGTCCCGTTCTTACGGGATCCCTTCGGGGTTACCGCGCCCGTCGGAGAGCCACTGGCTTCACTTTGAGAACTCAACAGCGTGATCCACCGCAGCAGGACGGCCGTGACCGCACCGGCCGAGGCGAGTGGAGACCAGCCGATCGAGAACGGGCCCGCGTCACACCCGGGCCCCACACCCCCATTGGGGGGACACGCCATCGGCTCTAAAGAACCGCCCGGCCAATGGCCGCACGACCTCCAGGGACAGGGATTGCCTCTGGAGTGAGCGGCGCCGGGTGAGCAGTCCCACCTCTGTCCAGCTCGACGTTGAGGAGTGTTTGTGGACCGCATAAGACCCTTGGCCGCCGCTGTGCTGGACCGGCATGGCGGTGTTGCCCTTCGAGTCACCTGACCTTGCCGCACACGTGCGGCCCGGTTGCCTCCTCTGCCCGTCCGGCGCCCTTCGGGTGTCGTACGGGCGGGGTGGTAGGGAGTCGGAGCCCCCGCTCCTGTCCGAAGGAGTTGCTGTGAACGTAGAGATCGTCTCGTTCGGCTACCTCCACGCCGCGCCGCCCGCGGCTCACCTCACGCTCGACCTGCGAAGCCACTTCCGGGACCCGCACGTGTCGCCGAAGTTGCGGTACCTCACCGCCGAGGACGAGCCCGTACGTCATGCAGTGCTCGCCACCCCCGGAATCGTGCCGCTCATCACCGCGACCCTGCTCGCCGTCGACGCGTTCGCGGCCGGACCGGGCGGCGGCCATCTCGTCCTCGCCACGGGGTGCCAGGGCGGGCGCCACCGCGCCGCCACCGTCGCCCTGACCGTCGCCCACCTGCTCACGGGCGCCGGGCACAAGGTCACTCTCCACCACCGCGACCTGCACAAGCCCGTCGTCAACCGCTGAACCCCCAACGCAGTGCGGCCCCCGGCGCTGGAACGCCGGAGGCCGCTGAGTCCCGTTCCTCCTCAGAAGGAGCAAAACCCATGAAGCACATCGCTGCACTTCGGGACGTTGTTACGCCGTGGTCCGACGGTCTGGAGCCGTCGGACGCGGAGCTGGACGCGATCGAGGCCGAGATGGACGTGGTCCTGGCCGAGGTCGAGTTGCTGGACGCGCTGATCGTCCTGCTGGACCGGCCGGCGTCGGAGTTCGACGGCCGCCGGATCCGCCGGGCCCACAACCGGGTGCTGGCCGCTCGCCGGGACGCGGCCAACCGCGCCACGGGTACGCAGGTCTCGGGGGACGCGGCATGAGCGAGCGCACCGGATCCGCCCACGCCGCCCTGCTGGAGGCGATCGTGGAAGCACTGAACCTGCCGCTGCCCTCGATGGCCGAGGGGGACGAGCGGCTCTACTACGGGCTGCTGGAACGCCGGGCCCTCGCCGTGCGGATCACCCTCCAGGCGAACCAGACCGTCAGCCGGGACCCGCGGCTGGCCGCGGCCGCGATCCGCACCCGGACCGCTGAGGAGCCCGTCACCTACACCCCGTACGAGTTCGACAAGGACGGGGAAGACCGGTGACCGGCCGCCCACTGACGGGAGCACAGAAGTGCGTCCTCGGTATCGCGTTCGCTCCGATGCTCGCCACGGGCGCGGCCGGGGGCTACGGCACCTACTCCAACATCAAGGGCGCCTACAACTCCGGCACCGCCCTCGGCGCGGTAGCCGCGGGCGAAGGCGCGACCGCTGTCCTCGCCCTCGTGTTGCTGGGGCTGACGATGCTTGGGCAGTCCTCCCCGGCCGTAGTCCGCGCCGGTCTGTGGGCGCTGCCGGCGGCCGCGTCGGTCATGTCCGCCGTCGCTGCCCCGGACGGGCCCCGCACGGTCATCTACGCGATCACCCCGCTGGGCATGTCAGTCGCGGCGGAGGGCATGGCGTTCCTGGCCCGCCGGATCGTGGTTCACATCGACGGCCGGGACGCCGAGGCAGAAGCCCGGGCGGCGGCCGTGGTCCAGGCCCTGGCCTACCACCGCGCCCGCGCCGCCAACCACCCCGACGCGAAGATCCGGGAGCGTTCGGACCGGACGTCGTGGCGCCTGGCCCGCAAGGTCGGCACCGCAGACGTCACGCTCGGAGCGCGGCTGCTGGACGTCCAGCGGGAGCGGATCGCCACCGGAGCGGACGTCGCCCTCGGCGACATGTTCGCGATCACCGTCACACCCCCCGCCCAGCCCGTCACGGGTGGCCGTGACGCCGTCACGGCAGCCGTGACTCCCGCCCTCCCCGCAGCACCCGAACCAAGTGGTGCGGAAGTGGCCGTCACGGGTGGGCGTGACGGGGAAGGCACGCAGGTCAACGACCCGCTGACCGATCCGGACGGGGAGGGCGTCACGCCTGCCGTCACGCCCGTGACGCTCGACGAGGTCGCCGCCATCGCCGGAGTCTCCACCCCGCTGATCGGGGAGGCCCTGACCGACGAGCAGATCGTGGTCGTCCTGCGGTTCCTGCGCTACTCCGCCGACCCGCCCCTGTCCTACCGGCAGACCGTCACCGCGTTCCGCGAGTCCGGATTCACCGGCGGCGAAGCACGCATCCGGGGCGCCTGGGCCACCCTCATGGCCCAGGAAGAGAGCCCCCGATGACCACGCTCCCCGTCTACACCTGGCGCCTGGCCCCCGACGGCCTGGCCACCCGCCGCCAACTCCGCGCCGCCGGCCTCCGCCCCGGCGGGCAGGACGTCGTCGCTCAGGTGGAGCGGCCCCGGTACCGGCGCGGGCCGCTGGTCGCCTTCCTCTACCGGATAGAGCTGGCCCGTCCGGTCCGGCCGATGACGCCGGCCAAGGCCGCCGCGCTGGCGAAGGCGAACGCGGCCCGCCGTACCTGCCCCCGCTGCTCGACCGATGCCGGGTACGTCATCCCGGCCTCGCTCGGCATGTGCGTCCCCTGCGCCTACCCCGATGAACAGCACGCCGCCTGAACCGCCCCCGGCTTACCGGGGGCGGGCTTCACCGACCACACCCACACAGCACTGGAAGGAGGAACCACCGTGTCCGCAATCGACTGGGACGAGGAGTTCACCCGCATGAACCCCGAGACCGCTGAGAAGCCCAGCACGTCGTCCAAGTTCTCCGTCAAGCTCGGCGGGGTCCGTCGCAACACCGCCGCTCTCGCCGTGTGCGGCACGATCGCCGTCCTCGCCGTGTGCGGAACGGTCGTGGCCGTCACCAGCATGCAGAGCGACCAGGCAGCCCAGGACCGTGCTCGGGCCCAGGAGAAGGCCGCGAACGCCCTGGTCGAGGTCGAGGCCGACAAGCAGCGAGCCCAGACCGAGGAAGCTGCGGCCAAGGCCCTCTACGAGCGGGAGATGACCGTCTACCTGGAGTGCATGAAGATCCGGGCGGCGGCGGTGGCCAAAGCCTCCTCCTATGACGTCTCAAGGATCGCCTCGTGCGCCGCCCCGACCCTCGGTGGTCCGGCCCCGAAGAAGCAGGAATCCACCACCGAGTCGGGTGGCGACATCACCTCCAGCCCCTGGCTGTGGGTGGCCCTCGTAGGCGGCGGTGGCCTCTTCGCCTACAAGAAGCTTTCCACGCCCGCCAGTTCCTCCGGTTCCAGCGCTGCCGTCTCCGCGAACAACAAGGGATTCACCTTCGAGAAGGGTGCATGACATGACGCTCCAGTTCTTCGCTCTCGCACTGTTCTGCTGGGCCCTGTTCTTCACCTTCAAGAAGACCAAAGGAAAGCAGATGGCGATCTGCGTGATGCTGATCGTCTCCGGGATCTTCCTTCCGTACACGCCGTTCAGCGACGAAATCCGAGGCACCCTCGAATCGGTCTTCAACACGGCGAACACCACCGTCAGCAACGTCGGCACGTCACGCTAGGCGACCATCCGCACGGTTACCGGTTACCGGTTACAGGCCCCCAGACACCGCCTCGACCCCGACCCAGGGGCCACGAACGGCGTCCACAGGGGCTGTAACCGGTAACCGGTAACCGCTAACAGCTAACAGCTACGCAGTGTCACTGAGGGAGGCTCGTGGAACTCCTCATACTCCTCGCCATCACGTACCTCGTGGGCGTCGACAACACACACGACAAATACGAGAAGGCGGGAATCAAAAACCCCCCACCGAAGTCGAAATCCAAATGGGAACCGACCAAGGCCCCGGACACCTTCCGAAACGCCTCCTATAACGCGGCGGCGAAAACACATTACGGGCTCCTCGCGGGCGCCCACTGGGCCGGTGGCCTGCGCGACGGGTGGCGCTCCGCCTACCTGAAAAAACCGAAACCTGCTCCTTCCGGTTCGTCCTCCGGTACGGCTCCTTCGGGATCCTCCGGGCCCCTGTCGGGGGCCACCTTTCCACCGAAGCCCAGCACACCCCCGACGGCTTCAGCGCCGCCGCCGGAGTCGACCGCGCCCCCCGCACCGCCGAAGCCCACGACGCCCCCGACCCCGCCGACGGCCGCGCCCCCTACTGCTGCGCCGGATCCGACGATCCCGCCGCCCGGCACCGTCCCTCCGCCTCCGACCGTCACGCTCCCCGACCACATCCGGAAGGACCCCGCGATGCAGCCCAGTCCGCCCGTTCCGCACACCGCGACCGTCGACGCCAAGGGCGTCCACGTCACCACGGCCGCGGGGAAGTCCCGCACCTACAGCAGCGGCGAGGTCATCAACCTCACCCAGGTCATCGACCTCGCCGAAGGCGCGGCCACCCTGTGCCAGTCCAGCGCGGAGTCCGCCCTGGAGCTCGTGGACGAGTCCACGGAGCTCGCGACGGACTGCGACGTGCTGATCGCCGAGATCACGGAGAAGGGCGTCGGCGCGAACCTCATCGGCAAGTGCGAGCACCTCAAGGAGCAGCTGGAGCTCCAGGCCGCCGCCGCCAAAAAGTTCCACGACCAGATCCAGGGCGGCGAGGAAGCGTGCCGGACCGCGTCGCAGAACGCCGAGGTCCGCCACGGCGCAATCTTCCGGGCCGTGGCCGACTCCCCGCTGACCAAGCCCGCCGAGCGCGACTTCTACAACGCCCGATAGAAGGAGAGGCCCGCATGTCTGTCACCGAATCCCTCAAGGACGCCGCGAACTACGCGGTGCTGCGTACCAAGCTCGCCTGGCTCACCCACCAGGTCCACGTCCACGGCGAGACCGTCACCAAGCTCGCCGCCGATGTCGACGAGACCGCCGAACAGATGCAGGACGCCTCCGAAACGATGAAGGCCCTCGCCGTCGACGACGCGACCACCGCCGAGTTCGCGGACGCGGCCGTCACCATGACCAGCGCGAAGGAAGCGGCGGGCGAGTACACGGCCGCGGCGGACAGCGCGGCCGCGGCCGCCGACGACGCGAAGACCACCGTCGAGTCCGACCACGGGGGCATCGCGGACGCCGTGGACACCTCCCCCGTCGAGATGGCCGAAGCGGCCTTCTACGCCCAGCAGTAAGGAGAGCCAGGACCATGGGGCCGACCCGAACACAGTTCATCCAGTACGCGCCCGCCGCCCTCGCGGTGGCAGCCGCCGCCGCCGGCCCCTGGTCCGCCCTCGCCGCCGCAGCGGCCGGAGCGGGGGCGTGGGCCATCAACGCCTCCGCCCCCGCCATGCGCTCCCTGATCGCCTGCGGGATCACCGGCACCGGCTGCGGCATCGCCGCCCACGAGATCCTGGCGTCCGGCATAAACCCGCTGTTCGCCCTCGCGTTCGCCGTCCCGGCCGGGGCGGCCGCGCTGGCCCACCACCGCAACACCGCCGGCCAGCTCCCCGCGCTCCCCGCCACGACGACCGCAGCGGGGCAGAGCTCGCAGGCGCAGATCATCACCGCCTACTGGAAGGAGTTCATCTCCGGCCCCACCCAGACCGAGGGCCGCAAGCTCATCCAGGCCGGCGCCGAGCTCGCGCAGCTCGTCCTCGACGTCGGGGACGACCACGTGTCGTTCACCGGGGTCATCACGCTGCCGCAGGGACAGCAGGTCCGGGTGAAGGTGGCCGACATCGCCGCCGTCTACCAGATCCCCGTCTCCCAGGTAGAGATGGGCGACCCCAAGCACTACGCGCCCAACGCGCTGCCCGTCCTCGTCCACCTCAAGAAGGCAGCGGCCGCGCCGGAGATCGTGGCCGGAGTCGCGACGACTCCCGAGCAGCTGTGGGCCGCGCACGTGGGCATCCCGGAAGGGGCGATGCCCGGCACCACGCTGACCCTCACCCGGTACGACGGTCCGCTGGACTGGGAGGGGATCGCCACCCGCGATCGCAGGGCGATCGGGATGGTCAACATCCAGGACCTCGCCGGGAACCTCGACCTGGAGACGATCCAGGTCGCTCTCGCTCCCACCGACAAGCCCTCGCAGATGGGCGTGCGCGTGATGAAGGAACACGCGCTGATGCACGGCACGATGCTCTCCTCGGTCGTGGACGAACTGGCCATGGACTCGCGCGGATACGTCCGCCTGGGAACCTACATCGACGCCAACGCCGCCCTGATCCCCCTGGCCCAGCCCGGCTCCGGCGCCCGCCACCTGTACCTCGTCGGCGGCTCCCGCTCCGGAAAGTCCGGGATCCTGGAGCAAATCCTGCTCTCCGCGCACAAGTCGCGTATCGCGGTGATCCTGGCGTCCCCGCAGGCCGGCACCATCGCCGGTGCCGGACTGGCCGCGTACTGCGGTGACGGCCTGGACGAGGCGATGGGCGCCCTGCGCCTGGCCTACGCGATGATGCTCGACCGCGAGGCCCGCTACCGCTCCCCGTCCTTCCCCTTCACTGACCCGCTGATCGAGTTCGTCATCGACGAAGCGCACATGCTGCTGTCGGTCTCCTCGCCGTACCACGCGGAGGCCAAAGCGATCGTCGAGCAGCTCACCCGCCGATCCCTCAAGCGGGGCATCGGCGTTGTCCTGGCCACCCAGACCCCGCTCGCCGAAGACCTCGGCAACTCCACCGTCATCCGCTCCCAGCTCCTCATCGGCGGCGGCGCGGTGTTCCTCCGTTGCGCGAAGGGCCAGGGCTCCCTGGTCGGCGCGAACGCGGTCGAGGGCGCGGAGGGCATCGACCTGTCGAGGATCCCCTCCTCATGGCCCGGCCAGTACCAGAAGGTAGCCGACCGGGACATGACCGGCCTGGCCACCGCGGCCGCCGCCGGCCCCGAGGACGGCACCTTCGGCCTCGGCTACCTCCTCACCCCCGGATCCCAGGCCGTCCAGTTCCGCTCCCTGCACCTGGACGTCCCGCCCGTCTCCCTCGCCGGAGACCCGACCCCCATCGCCGTCGAGGACTGCACGGCCTGGCGTCACCAGGAGGCGATCGCGCAGACCCCGCTCGTCGACCAGCGCGGCAAGAACCTCGTCGGCAGCCTCACCGACGTCCTGCACCGAGCAGAGCAGGGGCCGCCCGCACCACAGCAGCAGCGCGCCATCGCCGCGGGCCCCCCCGGCCCCGCGGCCCCGTCCGACGGACAGGAGCTGATCAAGCCGCGCATCCTCGGACTCCTCCGGGAGCAGTCCATCCCCATGACCGCCGAGACCATCGCCCGAAAGCTGGGCACATCCGCGAAACACATCAAGCCCCGCCTATCCGAGCTGAAGAAGCGGGACGAGATCACCAACGAGAACGGATTGTGGAGGGCAGCATGAGCACCCCTACCGACACTCACTTCACCCACATCGACCCCGACCTGTACGCGAAGGTATTCGAACTCCTCGACCCCGCACCGGAACCCGTCGCCCCCGCTGCTCCCGCACCGGTCTCCTTCATCCTCGCCACCCCGCCGGTACGCGTGGCCGGGGCGGTCGAGAAGACCCTCACCGACGCCTTGGCCTTCCTCGACACCCACGGCTGGGCCAAGCACAGGCTCATCCACCCCGAGGGCGCCCGCTGCTCCATCGGCGCCCTGCGCGCAGCGGCCGGCGCCCGCAACAACGCCTACCGGGACGCGGGCAACCTCCTCCTGGACGAGGCCCGCCAGCAGCACGGCAAGCGGTGGGAGTCCATCCCCTCCTGGAACGACTCCCACACCGGAGCGCAGGTACGTGGCGTGTGGGAGGCCGCTATCCGGCGCGCCCACCACATGAACATCTGACCGGTCTGGAGAAGTACTTGTCGTTCTCGTTCACCAACCCCAAGCCGAACAACGAGCCCTCGTTCTCCTTCACCGGGCCCAACCCGGCCGACCTGGACGAGCAACTCCAGGCGATCGCCGACATGGCACACGAAATCCTCCGCCTGGTCGCCGAGGTCCGCGGGCAGATCAGCAACTGAGCGCCCCCGCCAAGCAGACATGACGAGGGCGACTCCATCGGAAAGTCACGCGGAACATCTCCGCAGCCGGCATGTTCGGCCACGCTTCCAGCCACATCAAGCACGGCTGAAGGGTCAGACGGTGAGCGTGGTCTGGGTTCCGGTGTTCTGGCCGGGGATGGTGGCCTGGTTCTGGGCGCGGTGCATGGCCCAGTGCTCCCTGACCCACTTCTGGTGCTTCTTGTCGAGGGCCACGGTCAGCGGCTGGCCGTGGAGCTTGTCGTAGACGGGGTAGGCCCGCGTCTCCGCCGTGACGTCGAGGGTGAACGTGGTCGGGTCGATCGCGATCTGCCCGAGGTCGAAGAGCCGGTGGACGTCCTTGCGGAGCAGCAGGCCGCCGGACTCGGCGTGCTCCTGCTTCGCGGCGTAGCTGTAGAGGTGGGCGGCGTCCAGGACGGCGGCGGGCATCGGGCCGGTGAAGGCGCAGACCTCGCCGAAGGAGTCCAGCAGGGAGGCGCGGAACACGGCCTGGCCCTTGCGGACCCGGACCATGCGTTCGCTGTGGCCGCCGGTGATGACCTTGCGGGCCTTGTCGACGATGTTCAGGGAAGTGGCGTTCTTGCCGGTCTCCACCCGGGTCCGGAAGTCGTCCCAGCGCAGGCGCCGCAGGGCGTTCTGTGACTTGGGCTGCTCGCACAGGGCGCGCAGTTCCGGGGCGGTGACCTGGCCGCGCAGGTCGATCCAGCCGGCCTCGTGCTGGCTGCGGTAGGTCGTCACGTCCACCGTCGCGACGTGTCGGTTATCGAACTCGAACTTGCAGGACTCGGTCCAGCACCGGTACTTCGGCGTCATCGTCTTGCGCTCGGCGATGTCGGCCTTGCCGCACTTGGGGCAGGAGCTGACGTCGGCCGTGCCGGTCCCGGTCTTGATGTCCTCGATGACGGACAGGCCCAGCAGGGTCTTCCCGTCCCACAGCACGATCGTGTCCCCGACCGCCACGGTGGCCGAGTTCGGCACCCGGCTGTTCCAGCTGTAGTGCGTCGAGGGGTGGTCGTCGTACCCCTGTCCCACGCGCTTGGGGTCCTCACCCAGGTACATCAGCCACGCCGTCAAATTCGACTCCTTCAACGCCCGGTATCCGTCCCTGGTCACCGGCCGCGCAAGGCGTGCCGGTCGGACGGCTCACGTGCTCAACGTATCGGGCACCACTGACACTCCCGCCCCGCCGCGATCTCCTCCGCCGCGGGACACCTACGCCCCTCGGGCGCGGGAAAGGGCGGCCCCCTCTCGGCAAAAAGACCGGGGCCGCCCTCATACCAGCACGACCGACGCACTGGAGGCATCCAGCATGACTCACCTCATCCCGATCCCGCGACAGCGCAGGCCCCGGGTCTTGGACCTGTACTGCCACCGCGGCGGCATGGGCTTCGGCTACCACCAGGCCGGCTTCGACGTCACCGGCGTCGACCTCGACCCCGACTGCGCCACCGAGTACCCGTTCACCTTCATCCACGGCGACGCCATCGACTACCTCCTCGCCCACGGCCACGAGTACGACCTGATCCACGGCTCCCCGCCCTGCCAGGCCTACAGCCCCCTCAACGCCTACAACCACAAGACCTACCCCGACCTCATCGCCCCCACCAGGGCCGCGATGATCCGAGTCGGGCGCCCGTACGTCATCGAGAACGTCGAGGCCGCCCGCCCCGAACTGGTCGAACCGACGCTGCTGTGTGGGCCGATGTTCGGCCTGCGCATGTACCGCCACCGGCTCTTCGAGACCTCCTTCCCCCTCACCCCACCGACGCACCCGACCCACGGACCGCTGTGCACGAGGAACGGCTACCTCCCCACCATCGAGCGGCCGTTCATGACCATCACCGGCGGCCGCCACTCCAAGGCATGGCAGCAGGCGGCCGCCGAAGCCATGGGCACCCCGTGGATCACAACGGTTCGAGGGGTCTGCGAGGCCATCCCGCCCGCCTACGCCCGCTGGATCGGCGAGCAGGCCCTAACCCACCTCACCGCCGGGGTAGTGGCCGCATGAGCGACACCCTGACCGCCGCGCTCTCAGTCGCCGAACGGGGCTGGCCCGTCTTCCCGCTCCGGCCCGGATCGAAGATCCCCGCTCTCCACAGGCAGGAGCGGTGCCCCCGCACTGACGGATGCGCCGACGGGCACCTGAAGTGGGAGCAGCGAGCGACCACTGACCGGGCCGCGATCGTCCGCTGCTGGACGCACAAGCCGTACAACATCGGCCTGGCCACCGGCCCCGCCGGACTCATCGTCATCGACCTCGACAGGCCCAAGCCCGACAGCGGTCAGGACGCACCTGGCGGCGCGGAGAACTGGTTGGCGCTCTGCGAGCGCGCCGGCCAGCCTGTCCCGGCCACCCGCACCGTGCGGACGCCCTCCGGTGGCACCCACCTGTACTTCACCGCCCCCGACCACGCCCGCTTGGGGAACACGGCGGGCAAGCTGGCCCTGCTCATCGACACGCGTGCCCACGGCGGATACGTCGTTGCCCCCGGTAGCACCACCGCGGCCGGAACCTACGAGGTCACCGACCCGTCTCCTGTCGTTGAACTGCCCGCTTGGTTGCTTTCGCTGCTCCAGCCTCCGGCACCACGCTCGGTGCCTCTCCGGATGCCGGGAGCGGTCCGCGGCGGAAGTGCGGCCCGCGCGGCTCTGCACGCCGAGTGCGAGGCCGTCCGCCAGGCACCCGCGCATCAGGCGAACAACACGCTCAACCGCAGCGCCTTCAAGGTGGGGCGCTTCGTCGCATGGGGCGACATCCCCCGTGAGGAGGCCGAGGAGGCCTTCCAAGCGGCGGGGGAGGAGCGTGGACTGACCGTGGCCGAGTGCCGCTCCACGATCCGCTCCGCCCTCGACAGCTCCGCCCGCACGGTCCGCGCACGGCAGACGGCATGAGCGACCAACTCCCGCTCCCCTTGGAAGGCCTGCCCTCCACCCCTGCCGGCATCAGCCGCACCAAACCGACCCCCGCCCCCCGCGGTGGTGGCGCGCTGAGGGTCGTCGCCGAAGGCGTCCCTTCATCTGTTCGCCCTGACCCGCATGCCGACGGCAGGCGCCGGCCGGTGGCCTGGCTGCACATTGTGGCCCCGCCCTCGTACGGCGCGAGCCCGAGTGTCCGCTCCTGGTGCTCGTGTGGGCGCGACCTCTTCGCCGCCGGACGCGCCCGCGCGCTTGCGCTCATCGCAAACCACGAAGAGCACCGCACTTCTTGCTCCCGCCTCAACCAGCGAAGGGAGGCCGCATGACTCCGCACGACCCCGAGCTGTGGGCCGGGTTCGATGAGATGACCCCAGAGGACATCGCCGGGCCCGGGTGGGACGAGCCCGTACCGCTCAACCCGCGCGGGCAGCTCCCCGCCTTCCCTGTGGATGCTCTGCCCGGCTGGCTCGCCGCCATGACCGCCGGCGTCGCCGAGGAGACCCAGACGCCCGTCGACCTCGCCGGGTGCCTGGCTCTCGCCGTCGTCGGGGCCGCCGCCGGCGGGCGCCTGACGGTGACCGTGCGGGGGCAGTGGAGCGAACCGGTCAACCTCTACACCGCCGTGGCCCTGCCTCCCGGCAACCGCAAGAGCGCCGTGTTCGGCCTCATGACCAAGCCTCTCCTCGCCGCCGAGAAGGCCCTCATCGAGCTCACGGCACCCCAGCGGGCTGAGGCCGCAGCCTCCGCCCGGATCTCGAAGGCCGCGTCCGAACGGGCTGAGAAGCTGGCGGTCAACGCAGATCCCGAGAAGCTGGCCGGCCTGACCGCCCAGGCTATCTCGCTGGCCGAGGCCGCCGAGCGAGCCGTCGTTCCAGCGGAGCCGCAGCTTGTCGCTGACGACGTCACGGCCGAGAGCCTGACCAGCCTCCTCGCCCAGCAGGACGGACGCATCGCGATCCTGTCCCCCGAGGGTGAGATCTTCGAGATCATCGCCGGACGCTACTCCGGCGTCCCCAACATGGGGATCTTTCTCAAGGGCCACGCCGGCGACATGGCACGCGTCAACCGCCAGGCCCGAGACGCCCAGTACATCGAGAACCCCGCCATCACCATGGGCTTGGCCGTCCAGCCGGACGTCCTGGACTCCATCGGCCAGATCAAGGGCGCCGACGGACGCGGCCTCCTCGCCCGCTTCCTGTACTCCAAGCCCAAATCCCTCGTCGGTTACCGCAACCTCACCCCCGAACTCCTCAGCCCCGACACCGCCGGCACCTACGCCAAGACCCTTGGGCACCTGGCCCTGACTTTGGCGGGCTGGACCGAGACCGCCGCACTCACCCTCACCCCCGAGGCGGACGCGATCCTCCTCGCCTACCAGCGCGTCACCGAATCGCGCCTCGGCAAGGACGGCAGCCTCGCGCCGATCGTGAACTGGGCCAGTAAGCGCGACGGCGCCGTCGCCCGCATCGCCGGCCTCCTCCACCTCGCTGCCTACCCCGAGGCCGCCTGGACCCGGCCCATCGCCGCCTCCACCATGGCCGCGGCCACCCGCCTCGGGGACTACTTCACCGCCCATGCCCTAGACGTCTTCAACGCCATGAAGGCCGACCCCGCCCAGGAAGCCGCCCACACCGTCCTGACCCACCTGAGCGAGACCCGAACCGGGTCCTTCACCAAGCGCGACCTCTTCCGCGCGATGCCCCGAAGCGAGTTCCCCGCCATGAGCGACCTCGACCCTGCCCTGGACCTCCTGGAGGAACACGGCTGGGTCCGCCAGCAGCCCCCGCCGCCCCGCACCACACGCGGCGGCCGGCCCCCCCCCCCCCGCTACGAGACCCACCCCCGCATCACCCCTGCCGTCTGAAAACCCCCAACCCACTGACAGAACTGACAGAACCTCCCGACCAGCCATCTGACCTGCGGAAACGAGCACTTTCGGAGCTCTGACAAAACCTCCGAGAACTCTGACAGAACTCCAAAAACCTCGCCGCGACCGAACCGTCTGGCCTGACAGAACATAGGTTTCCGAGGTTCTGTCAGAGTTCTTTGAGGTTTTGTCACGCGCGCCAAACCTGCCAAAGCGGCAGGTCAGGGGCCACATGGCGAGGTTCTGTCAGTTCTGTCAGCGATTCCAGCCCTCCGACAGGGCTGGAATCGGCCGACTGACAACTCACGGACCGGAAGGAACGTCATCACGTGGAACTGATGGTCGTACCTGAGAGGCGGCTACACAGCGTGGAAGAAGCCGCAGAACTCCTCAACGTCGGCCGCTCCACAGCGTTCGAGGAGATCCGACTCGGTCGCCTGCGGACGGTCCGAGTCGGCAGGCGACGGCTCGTACCCACGGAGTATGTCGACGAGTACGTCGAACTCCTCAAGCACGAGGCGCAGGCCGCCGCGTAGCAGCAACCAAACCCATTACGGGGCCGCACCGATGCCGGTGCGGCCCCGTCCTCATGCTTGAAAGGTGCTCGATGGACGACGAGAGCACGCCGGGCCGGAAGGCAGCCAACGGCGAGGACTCGATCTACTGGGACAAGTCCAAGGGGCGCTTCATCGGGGCTGTTTCCCTGGGCTACACCCCTGCGGGGAAGCGCCACCGTCCCAAGGTGTCCGGCAAGACGAAGACCGAGGTGCGGCGGAAGCTACGGGAGCTCCGCAAAGAGCTGGAGCAGGGAGCCAAGGCACCCGCCCACCACACCGTGAAGCAGGCCGTGGAGACCTGGCTGGCGCAAGGACTCAAGGGCAGGGCTCCAAAGAGCCTGGAGACCTACCGCTACCTGGCCGCGACGCACATCTACCCGTCCCTCGGCGCGGCCAAGGTGCGCTTGCTGGAGGCGGACACGCTGGACGAATGGCTTGACGAGAAGGCCGAGGTACTAGCCACCAGTTCGTTGCGGCTGCTGCTTTCAGTCCTGCGGCGGTCCATTGCGCATGCGCAGAGGCGTGGCCGGGCAACGCGCAACGTGGCCGAGTTGGTCGCGGTGCCGGAGGGGCGGCCCGGTCGGCCCAGCAAGTCCCTGACCCTGGAGCAGGCAACCGCGTTGCTCAGCGCCCAGGAGGGGAAGTGGATCCACGTGTACGTGGTCGTGTCGCTCCTGGTGGGGACGCGTCCGGAGGAGACGCGTCCCTTGACCTGGGCCCACGTCCACATCGCGCCGAACGACGGCAGCAAGCCGCACATCGACGTGTGGCGGTCCGTGCGAAGGACCGGGGACACGAAGACGCGGAAGAGTCGGCGTTCCCTGGCCATGCCGAAGCAGGCGGTGGAGGTGCTGGAGGGGCATCGGAATCGGCAGCAGGCCCAGTTCAAGGCCGCCGGCAAGACCTGGACTGAGCAGGGCCTCGTCTTTCCGTCAAGGGTGGGCCGTGTGATGGACGCCAGCAGTGTGCGCATCAACCTGCGCTCACTGCTGAAGGAAGCTGGATTCAACAATCCGGCAGAGTGGACGACCCGGGAGCTGAGGACGAGCTTCGTCTCCCTGCTCTCAGACCACGGGGTGCCCATCGAAGCGATCTCCCGGCTGGTTGGGCACAACGGGAGCAACACGACGGAACGCGTGTACCGCAAGCAGATCCGGCCCGTTATCACCGAAGGTGCCGAGGCGATGGACGAGATCTTCTCCCGCGGCCACGATGGCGACGCTGAAGCACCTTAAGACCGTCCAAATATGGCTCGTGGCTCCCGGATTGGCTCCCTCGGAGCGGCACGGATGCTGTCGGGAGGGCCTGAACTGCGGCTATCCGCTGGGGGCGCCGGATCCGCTCTTAGAACCTTCTTAGGGCGCACCGGGAGTGTGCGGGCATGACCACTCGAAGCACGCGACACAAGCCCGCGGCGCTCTCCGTCGTGATTGGTGCGGGCGGCACCGGCGGGCACATCTACCCGGGGCTCGCCCTCGCCGAGGCGCTGCGCGCGGCCGTCCCCGGCGCCGTGGTCTCGTTCATCGGGACCGAGCGGGGCCTGGAGACCGAGCTGATCCCGGGCGCCGGCTACCGCCTGCACACCGTCGACATGATCCCCTTCGACCCGGCGCTGGGCGCGAGGCGCTACCTGCTGCCCGCGGCGCTGCTGAAGTCGGCGCACCAGGCCCGGTCGGTGATCCGGGCCCAGGGTGCGCAGGTCGCCGTCGGCATGGGCGGCTACCCGAGTGCGCCCGCCGTGCTCGGGGCGCGGCTGGCCGGGCTGCCCGCCGTGATCCACGAGTCCAACGCGGTGCCGGGCCGCGCCAACCGGTTCGCCGCCCGGCTCACCCCGCACGTGGCGGTGGCCTTCGACCGCAGCCGGGGCCGGCTGGCGGGCGGGGAACGGGCGCTGACCACCGGGATGCCGATCTCCGCGGCCCTGTCCGGGCTCGCGGAACTCGCCGCGCCCGCCCGGGCGGCGCTGCGCGCCGAGGCGCGGCGGGCGCTCGGGGTCCCCCTCGGGCGGCGCCTGGTCGTCTTCAACGGCGGCAGCCTGGGCGCCGTCCGCCTGACCCGGGCCGCCGCCGCGCTGGCCGGGCTGTGGCAGCACCGGGACGACGTACAACTGCTGGTCAAGACGGGTCCGGCGGCGCTCGCGGACACCGTCGCCGAGCTCGCGGCGTCCGGCGGGCAGCGCATCGCGCGGGCCCTGCCGTACCTGGACCGGATGGACCTGGTGTACGCGGCCGCCGACCTCGTGGTGTGCCGGGCCGGTTCGGCGACGGTCGCGGAGCTGGCGGCGACCGGCGTCCCGGCCGTCCTCGTCCCCTACCCGTACGCCCCGGGCGACCACCAGACCCACAACGCGCGGGTGCTGTCCGACGCGGGCGCCGGGCTGCTGCTGCCCGACGCGGAGACCACCGCCGAACGGCTCGCCGCGCTCGTCGGCCCGCTGCTGGCCGATCCGGCCCGGCTGGCGTCCATGGCCGGCGCCGCCGACCCCGGCCCGCACGCGCGGGCCGCGGAACTGCTGGCCGCGGAGGTCCTCCGCGTGGCCGGCCTCCCCCTCCCCCTCCCGGCTCTGGAGCGCATATGAACAGCTGGACCGACCGCACCGTCCTCGTCACCGGCGCCGAGGGCTTCATCGGCTCGACGCTGGTGGACCTGCTGGTGGCCCGGGGCGCGCGGGTGCGGGCCTTCGTGCACTACAAGCCCTACGCGGAGAAGGGACACCTCGCGCGCTACCTCGCGGACCCGGACGGCCCGGTGGAGATGTGGGCGGGCGACATCCGCGACGCGGGCCGGGTCAGCGACGCGGTGGCGGGCTGCGACACCGTCTTCCACCTGGCGGCGCTGATCGGGATCCCGTACAGCTACGCCTCGCCGGGCGCGTACGTGCAGACGAACGTGACGGGCACGCAGAACGTGGCGGAGGCCTGCCGCCGCCACCGCGTCCGCCGCCTCGTGCACACCTCCACCAGCGAGGTCTACGGCACGGCCCGCACGGCGCCCATCGCCGAGAGCCACCCGCTCCAGCCCCAGTCCCCGTACTCGGCGTCCAAGATCGGCGCGGACATGATGGCGCTCTCCTTCCACCACGCCTTCGAGCTGCCGGTGACGGTGGTGCGCCCGTTCAACACCTACGGGCCGCGCCAGTCGGCGCGCGCGGTGATTCCGACGATCCTGGCCCAGCTGCACGCGGGTTCGAGGGAGATCCACCTGGGCTCGCTCGCCCCGACCCGGGACTTCACGTACGTGACGGACACGGCCGCCGGCTTCCTGGCGGTGGCGCAGTGCGACCAGGCGCTGGGCGAGGTGGTCAACCTGGGCAGCGGCGAGGAGATCTCCATCGGCGACCTGGCCCGCGCGCTGATCACCGCCTCGGGCCGGGACGCGGAGGTGGTCGTGGACCCCTCCCGGCTGCGCCCCTCGGGCAGCGAGGTACAGCGGCTCCTCTCGGATAACTCCCGCGCCCGCGACTGGGCGGGCTGGAAGCCGCAGGTCCCCCTCACGGAGGGCCTGCGGCGCACCTCGGACTGGATCGCGGCGAACCTCGCCCTCTTCGCCCCGGACCGCTACCAGGTCTAGGGCCTCCCGGCCACAGCACTAGCTCCGCAGGCTCCGCACGTCCAGGTACCGCAGCACCCGGTCCACGATCTCCGGATCGGCGCCGGGTTCGCTGCGGGCGGAGAGCACCTCGTGGCGGGCGGCCGACATCATCTCGCGCTGGATCCGCTGCACGTCCCGGATCCGTGCCACCCGCTGCACGTACGCCTCCCGCCGCTCCTCGTCCACCATCTCGGGGCTGATCCGGGCCCCCACGTCGTAGGCGCGCCGGTACAGCGTCTCCACCAGGTCCTCGGGGAGGTCCTCCACCTCCTCGATCTCCTTCAGCCGCCGCTTCGCGGCCTTCGCGGCGCGGATCGCCAGCTGCCGTTCGGTCTCCTTCTCCGCGTCGGAGTCGGCCTCCACCCCGAGCCGGCGCACCAGCCACGGCAGGGTCAGCCCCTGCAGGACCAGCGTCGCCATGATCACGGCGAAGGCGATGAAGACGATCTCGTCCCGCGCGGGGAAGGGGTCGCCCGCCTCCGTGCGCAGGGGGATCGCGATGGCCAGGGCCACGGAGGCCACTCCCCGCATCCCGGCCCACCACATGACCACGCTCTCCCGCCAGCTCAGCGGGATCTCCTCGTCGTAGTCGCGCCGTGTGTGCAGCCGCTTGGCGAGCCAGCCGGCCGGCAGCAGCCAGACCAGCCGTACGCCGACCACGACCCCGATCACGGCCGCCGCCCACCCGGCCATCTCCCACTCGCGCCCGTGCGCCGTGCCGAACACGTTGTGCAGCTCCAGCCCGATCAGCCCGAACGCCACCCCCGTGACCAGCATGTCGACGACCTCCCAGAAGGTGTGCCCGGCGAGCCGCCCCAGCACGTCGTCGGCGTCGTTCGCGTACTCGGCCAGGAACAGGGCGGTCGTCAGCACGGCCAGCACCCCCGAGCCCTGCATCTCCTCGGCCACCACGTACGCGACGAACGGCACGAGCAGCGTGAGCCCGATCTGCAGCGTGGCGTCGCCCAGCAGCCCCATCAGCCGGTTGGCGGCCCAGCCGAGCGCGAGCCCGACGGCGACGGCGACGACTGCGGACAGCACGAACTCGCCGAGCGCGTCCGGCCAGGAGAAGCTCCCGCTGACGGCGGCGGCCACGGCCACGTGGTAGAGCACGATCGCCGTCACGTCGTTGAAGAGCCCCTCGCCCTCCAGGATCGAGACCATGCGGCGGGGCAGCCCGAGCGATCCGGCCACGGCCGTGGCGGCGACGGGGTCGGGCGGGGCGACGAGCGCGCCGAGCGCGACGGCGGCGGCGATGGGCAGCCCGGGCACGATGGCGTGCGCGGTGGCGGCGACGGCCGCGGTCGTGACGAACACCAGGGCCACGGCGAGCAGCAGGATCGGCCGGACATTGGCCGCGAACTGCCGCCAGGAGGTCCGCTGCACGGAGGCGTACAGCAGCGGCGGCAGCACGAGCGGCAGGATGAGCTCGGGCGGGATGTCGACATTGGGCACGGCGGGCACCCACGCGAGGGCGGCTCCGCCGATGGTCATGAGCACGGGTGCGGGCAGCCCGAGCCGGTCTCCGAGCGGCACTGTGACCACGGCCCCGAGCAGCAGCACGAACAGGAGAGCAAGCTGATCCACTCCCCCACCCTGCCAGGCCGCCGCGCCCGGCTCGTGCGGTGACGGGGCCGCACCGGCAAATCCAGCCCCGCCGGCGAGGGAGGCGCGGAGTCTGGGGCGGAGCCCCGGCAGCGGCGCCGCCCGAATGCGGCCACCGGCCCACCGTTGGCGCCCGGGGCCGGGCCCACGGGCGGCGGCACCCCGGCGTCAGTGCCCACGGCAGCGGTGCCCGCGGCAGCGGCACCCCGGGGTCAGTGCCCCGGGCTCCCCGCGAGGGGGCGCCGCATGGCCCGGTGCGCGATGCCCGCGTCCTGGAACTCCGGGCCGTACGCCGCGTATCCGAGCCGCTCGTAGAAGCCGAGCGCCTGCGTCTGCGCGCCGAGGTCCACGGCCGTCAGCCCCAGCCGGACCGCCTCGGCCTCGATCGCGCGGACGAGCGCGGCGCCGACGCCCAGCCCGCGCGCGGCCTTGCGTACGGCCAGCCGCCCCAGCGAGCCGACCGCCGGGTCACCGGTCTTGGCGCGGGCCGCGGGCCCGTGCAGCAGCCGCCCGGTGCCCAGCGCGACCCCGTCCGGCCCCAGGGCCAGGACGTGTACCGCGTCCGCGTCGTACGCGTCGTACTCGATCGACTCCGGCACGGACTGCTCGCCGACGAACACCTCGGTCCGGACCGCGAAGCACGCCGCCATGTCCGCCTCGCCCGAGGCCACCCGGACCGTGAAGGCGGCGGACGTCACTCGCTCTCGGCCCGGATCACGTCCAGCGCGTGCTGGAGGTCCGCCGGGTAGGTGCTCTCGAACTCCACCCACTGGCCGTCCGACGGGTGCTCGAAGCCCAGCCGCACCGCGTGCAGCCACTGCCGGGTCAGACCCAGCCGCTTCGCCACCGTCGGGTCCGCGCCGTACGTCAGGTCGCCGACGCAGGGGTGCCGGTGCGCAGCCATGTGCACGCGGATCTGGTGCGTACGCCCGGTCTCCAGCTTGATGTCCAGCAGCGAGGCGGCGCGGAAGGCCTCGATCAGGTCGTAGTGGGTGACCGACGCCTTGCCGTCCTGGGTCACGGCCCACTTGTAGTCCGCGCTGGGATGGCGGCCGATCGGCGCGTCGATCGTGCCGCTCATCGGGTCCGGGTGGCCCTGCACCAGCGCGTGGTAGCGCTTGTCCACGACGCGCTCGCGGAACTGGTTCTTCAGCGAGGTGTAGGCCCGCTCCGACTTGGCGACGGCCATCAGGCCGGACGTGCCGACGTCGAGGCGGTGCACGATGCCCTGGCGCTCGGCGGCGCCGGAGGTCGAGATCCGGTAGCCGGCGGCGGCGAGGCCGCCGATGACGGTGGTGCCGGTCCAGCCGGGGCTCGGGTGGGCGGCGACGCCCACCGGCTTCATGATGACGACGATGTCGTCGTCGTCATGGACGATCTCCATGCCGGGGACGGGCTCGGCGACGACCTCGACCGGCCGCGGCGGCGCGGGCATCTCGACTTCGAGCCAGGCGCCACCGTGCACGCGCTCGGACTTCCCGACGACACTGCCGTCGACCGACACCTTCCCCGCGGCCGCGAGCTCGGCCGCCTTCGTCCGGGAGAAACCGAACATACGGGCGATGGCGGCGTCGATGCGCTCGCCCTCGAGGCCATCGGGAACGGGCAGGGTGCGGATCTCGGGAATCGTACTCACCTGTCGAGTATGCAGGACTCGGCAGGGGAGCTTTCCCGCGATCAGTCCTTGTGGACGGTCCCGTCCGGGTCCAGCCCCCGGAAGGAGAGCAGGACGATCAGGATGCCGCCGCACACGATCGCCGAGTCGGCGAGGTTGAAGACGGCGAAGTGGGCGGGCGCGATGAAGTCGACGACCGCGCCGCGGAACACGCCCGGCGAGCGGAAGATCCGGTCGGTCAGGTTGCCCAGCGCCCCACCGAGCAGCAGGCCCAGCGCGATCGCCCACGGCAGGCTGTAGAGCTTGCGCGCCAGCCGCATGATCACCACGATCACGGTGGCCGCGATGAAGGTGAAGATGATCGTGAAGGCCTCGCCGAAGCCGAAGGCGGCGCCCGCGTTGCGGACCGCCTCGAACCTCAGCACGTCGCCGATGATCTCGATCGGCGGCTGGTGCTCCAGCTTCGCCACGACCAGCATCTTGCTGCCGAGGTCCAGCAGGTACGCGAGGAGGGCCACGACGAGCAGGGCCACGATCCGCCGGTGCCCCTTGGGCCCGGCGGACTCCGGCTGGGTGTCGTCCCCGACGTCCGGCGTACCGATGATGCGCTCCGCCTCTGCCACGTGAGTCCCTCGAACTGGATCTGACCAGGCTCCTGCTTGGACCCTGACGAGACACGAGGGTACGCCAGGGCACCCGCCCACCGCCCGCCCCCCGCCCGCCTAGTGCCGGCGCTCCTGCTTCTGCTTGCAGTCCACGCACAGGGTGGCGCGCGGGAAGGCCTGCATCCTGGCCTTGCCGATGGGCTTCCCGCAGTTCTCGCAGATCCCGTAGGTGCCCGCCTCCAGGCGTTCCAGGGCCCGCTCGGTCTGCTCCAGCATCGAGGTGGCGTTCGCCGCGAGGGCCAGCTCGGACTCCCGGGTGATGTTCTTGGTGCCGGTGTCGGCCTGGTCGTCGCCCGCGCCGTCGCCCGAGTCCCGCATGAGGCCCGAGATGGCCACTTCCGAGGCGTCGAGCTCGGCGCGCAGCCTGAGCACCTCGCTCGTCAGCTCGCTGCGGGCCTCGTCGACCTCGCCCTGGGTCCAGGGGTCCTCCCCGGGCCGTACGGCGAGCTCACCGGGCGTGGTGGCCGCAGTGACCCTCGTCTTGGGCAGTCCGCTGGTCGCGGCCGCGGCCGTCTTCCTCGCCGCACCGGTGCTCTTCTTGGCAACCACTTTCCCGACTCCCGTCTTCTCCGCGGCCTGCGCCGCCCCCTCGGCCCCGGCCGGTTTGGCCGTGGCCTGCCGCTTCGCGACGGCAGTCGCCTTCTCGGCGGCGCTCGCCTCCTTGGACGGCGTCTTGCCCGCGGCCACCGCCACGGCGGCGGCCGCCTTCTTCGCGGATGCCTTCGTCGTCGTCGGCGCCTTCTTCGCCGGGACCTTCTTCGTGGCCGTCTTCTTGGCCGCGGCCTTGGCCGCCGCCTCCTTGACCGCCGTCTTCTTCACGGCCGTCTTCACGGCCGTCTTGTTCACGGCCGTCTTCTTCACGGCCGTCTTCTTCACGGCCGTCTTCTTCACGGCCGTCTTCTCGGCCGCCGCCGTCTTGGCCGGCGTCCTGCCCGCCGCCGCGTCGGCCGGCGCCTTCTTGGCAGTCGCCGCCTTCTTCGCGACAGCCTTCCTCGCGACGGCGTTCTTCGCGACAGCCTTCTTCGCGGTCGACTTCTTCCCGCTCGCCTTCTTCACGGGTGCTTCGGCCAGCGCCTCTCCGGCAGTACCGGCGGTCTTCTTCGCCACCATGGCCGCGGCCCCTTCACATACTGTGATCTTTGCTCGCGAATCGTGCCGGAACGATAAATCGGCTCCAGCCCTGCGGCAACGGGGCACGCATCCATCGAGGCCAACCTGCATCCGTTGTGCCCATCCGCAGCCCCGGTAATCCGCCCCACGCGCCCCACGGGAGCCCGTACCGGCGCGTAGGCCCGTTCGGGTCACCCGGGCGGCCCTCCCGCGCCCCCGCCACGCCGTGCCGGCCGCGCCCGCGCGGGCGCCCGTAAACCGGTCTGCCGAGCGCCCCCAGGCCCCGTACACTGGCCCCAGCGAAAGGCATGGATGGGGACGAGTAGCGTCGGACGCAGCCAGGAGCGACCCGGGGACGGTGAGAGCCCGGGGGCGAGCGCGATGTGAAGGATCACCCCGGAGCCGCCGGAAGAAAGCCGTACGGATCCCCGTAGGGCCGGTAGAACCGGCTTCGCACCCCAATGAGGGGGCCACCGGACCCGTCCGGCGGCCAAGGAGGGTGGTACCGCGGGAGCAGCAGCGCTCTCGTCCCTCCGGACGGAAGTGACATCCCGCCGGAGGAAGAGCTCAGCCTCATGACCACACCGCCGCAGTACCGCCCGGTCCCCGCCCAGGTCGACCTGCCCGCACTCGAACACGCCGTCCTCGACTTCTGGCGCGAGAGCAAGACCTTCGCCAAGACTCTGGAGCAGTCCGAGGGCCGCCCCGAGTGGGTCTTCTACGAGGGCCCGCCGACCGCGAACGGCATGCCCGGCGCCCACCACATCGAGGCCCGCGTCTTCAAGGACGTCTTCCCCCGGTTCCGCACCATGCGCGGCTACCACGTGGCCCGCAAGGCCGGCTGGGACTGCCACGGCCTGCCCGTCGAGCTCGCCGTCGAGAAGGAGCTCGGCTTCAACGGCAAGCAGGACATCGAGGCGTACGGCATCGCCGAGTTCAACGCCAAGTGCCGCGAGTCCGTGACCCGCCACACCGACGCGTTCACCGAGCTCACGACCCGGATGGGCTACTGGGTCGACCTGGACGACGCCTACCGGACCATGGACCCCGAGTACGTCGAGTCCGTGTGGTGGTCGCTCAAGGAGATCTTCAACAAGGGCCTGCTCACCCAGGACCACCGCGTCGCCCCCTGGTGCCCCCGCTGCGGCACCGGCCTGTCCGACCACGAGCTGGCGCAGGGCTACGAGACGGTCGTCGACCCCTCGGTCTACGTCCGCTTCCCGCTGACCTCCGGCCCCCTCGCCGGCGAGGCGGCGCTGCTGGTCTGGACGACCACCCCCTGGACCCTGGTGTCCAACACGGCCGTCGCCGCGCACCCCGAGGTCACGTACGTCGTCGCGACGAACGGGACCGAGAAGCTGGTCGTCGCCCAGCCGCTGCTGGAGAAGTCCCTGGGCGAGGGCTGGGAGGCCACCGGCCTGACCTTCACGGGCAAGGAGATGGAGCGCTGGACGTACCAGCGGCCCTTCGAGCTGGTCGAGTTCCCGAGCGTCAGCGAGGGAACCGATGGAAGCCGTCCGGCCGAGGCCCACTACGTCGTGAACGCCGAGTACGTCACGACCGAGGACGGCACGGGTCTGGTCCACCAGTCCCCCGCCTTCGGCGCCGACGACCTCGCGGTCTGCCGGGCGTACGGCCTGCCCGTCGTGAACCCGGTCCGCCCCGACGGCACCTTCGAGGAGGAGGTCCCGCTGGTGGGCGGCGTCTTCTTCAAGAAGGCCGACGAGAAGCTGACCGCCGATCTCGACGCCCGCGGCCTGCTCTTCAAGCACATCGCCTACGAGCACAGCTACCCGCACTGCTGGCGCTGCCACACGGCCCTGCTCTACTACGCGCAGCCGTCCTGGTACATCCGCACCACCGCCGTCAAGGACGCGATGCTGCGGGAGAACGAGAAGACCAACTGGTTCCCGGACTCGGTCAAGCAGGGCCGCTTCGGCGACTGGCTGAACAACAACATCGACTGGGCGCTGTCCCGCAACCGCTACTGGGGCACCCCGCTGCCGATCTGGCGCTGCGAGGAGAACCACCTCACGTGCGTCGGCTCGCGCGCCGAGCTGAGCGAGCTGTCCGGCGAGGACCACTCCGGCCTGGACCCGCACCGCCCGTACATCGACGACGTGACCTTCACCTGCACCCACGAGGGCTGCTCCCTGGAGGCCGTGCGCGTGCCGGAGGTCATCGACGCCTGGTACGACTCGGGTTCGATGCCGTTCGCGCAGTGGGGCTACCCGTACAAGAACAAGGAGATCTTCGAGAAGCGCTATCCGGCGCAGTTCATCTCGGAGGCGATCGACCAGACCCGCGGGTGGTTCTACACCCTCATGGCGGTCGGCACCCTGGTCTTCGACAAGTCCTCCTACGAGAACGTGGTCTGTCTGGGCCACATCCTCGCCGAGGACGGCCGCAAGATGTCCAAGCACCTGGGCAACATCCTCCAGCCGATCCCGCTGATGGACCAGCACGGCGCGGACGCGGTGCGCTGGTTCATGGCGGCCGGCGGCTCCCCGTGGGCGGCCCGCCGCGTGGGCCACGGCACGATCCAGGAGGTCGTCCGCAAGACCCTCCTCACGTACTGGAACACGGTCGCCTTCCAGGCGCTGTACGCCCGTACGTCGAACTGGGCGCCCTCGGCCTCCGACCCGGCCCCGGCGGACCGCACGGTCCTGGACCGCTGGCTCCTGTCGGAACTGCACACCCT
This sequence comes from Streptomyces subrutilus, assembly GCF_001746425.1. Classification (GTDB taxonomy): domain Bacteria; phylum Actinomycetota; class Actinomycetes; order Streptomycetales; family Streptomycetaceae; genus Streptomyces; species Streptomyces subrutilus_A. The sequence continues at coordinate 2,220,898 of NZ_MEHK01000001.1, forward strand.
CGTCGCCGAGGTCACCGACGCGCTGGAGTCGTACGACACCCAGCGCGCGGGCAAGCTGCTGTCCTCCTTCGTCGACGACCTGTCGAACTGGTACGTCCGCCGCTCGCGCCGCCGCTTCTGGCAGGGCGACGCCGCGGCCCTGCGGACCCTGCACGACGTGGTCGAGACGGTCACCCGCCTGATGGCGCCGCTGACCCCCTTCATCACGGAGCGGGTCTGGCAGGACATGATCGTCCCGGTGACCCCGGAGGCCCCCGAGTCGGTGCACCTCTCGTCGTGGCCGGTCGCGGACACGGGGGCCATCGACCCCGCCCTGTCGCAGCAGATGCTGCTGGTACGCCGCCTCGTGGAGCTGGGCCGCGCGACGCGCGCCGAGTCCGGAGTCAAGACCCGCCAGCCGCTCTCGCGGGCGCTGGTCGGCGCGGTGGGCTTCGACGCGCTGTCCCCGGAGCTCCAGGCACAGATCACGGAGGAGCTGAACGTCTCCTCCCTGGCCTCGCTCTCGGAGGTCGGCGGCTCCCTGGTGGACACCACGGCCAAGGCCAACTTCCGTGCGCTGGGCAAGCGTTTCGGCAAGGGCGTCCAGGACGTGGCGAAGGCGGTGGCCGCGGCCGACGCGGCGGCCCTGTCGCTGGCGCTGCGCTCGGGCGGGGCCTCGGTGGAGGTGAACGGCGAGTCCGTCACCCTCACCCCGGAGGAGGTCATCATCACCGAGACCCCGCGCGAGGGGTGGTCGGTGGCGTCCGACTCCGGTGCGACGGTCGCCCTCGACCTGGAGATCACCCCCGAGCTGCGGCTCGCGGGTCTGGCGCGTGACGCGATCCGCCTGATCCAAGAGGCCCGGAAGAACTCCGGCCTCGACGTGGCGGACCGGATCGCCCTGCGCTGGACCTCCACGGACCCGGAGGTCACGACGGCCCTGTCGGACCACGCGGCGCTGATCGCGGACGAGGTCCTGGCCACGGACTTCGCCTCGGGCGAGGCCGACGCCACGTACGGCGAGGCCTTCACGGACGACTCCCTGTCCCTGGCCTTCCGCCTCCGCAAGGCATAACGGCCGACCGAAGAGGCCCGCACCCCCGGCCGGGGGTGCGGGCCTCTTCGTCTCACCCCACGGCGCTCCGCGCCGCGCCTCGATCGCCGGCGGGGCCGGCAGGGCACGACCCGCCCCGCCGGCGTTTGAGCCGCGGGGACCCGGGGGCAGCGCCCCCGCAACGGCGCGCACCCGGCAACGGAAACGGGCCGGGCCCGGTACCCCGCGAGGGGAACCGGGCCCGGCCCGAACTGCTGACGCCGCGCGAGGCGTACCGCCTAGTTGTCGTCCTCGTCGATCAGGAAGCCCCGCATGGGAGACGGCGCCTGCTGCATCGGCTGCGGCGCGGCCGGCCGCACCGGAGCCATCGGCTGGGTCATCGCCGGGGACATCTGCTGCTGGCCGCCGTACGACGGGCCGCCCATCGGGGAGGGACCGCCCATGGGGGACGGGCCGCCCATCGAGGGACCACCCATGGAGTGCCCCATCGCACCGGCCGGAGCCATCGAAGGCGACGGCGACGGCGGGAGCGCCGGACCGGCCGGGTTCCGCGGCGGGGCCAGGGAGTCGTCGGCCTGGGTCTCGAGCTGGCGCAGCTGCGACTCCAGGTACGACTTCAGGCGCGTACGGTACTCACGCTCGAAGCCCCGCAGGTCCTCGACCTTGCGCTCCAGCGTGGCGCGGGCGGACTCCAGGGAGCCCATCGCGACGCGGTGCTTCTCCTGCGCGTCCCGCTCCAGCGCGTCGGCCTTGGCGCGGGCGTCCCGCTCCAGGCCCTCGGCGCGCGAACGGGCCTCGCCGACGATCTTGTTGGCCTCGGAGCGGGCCTCCGCGATCGCCTGGTCGGCGGTCTGCTGCGCCAGCGACAGGACACGGGCGGCGCTGTCGCCGCCGGGACCCTGCTGCGGGAGCTGCTGCGGCTGCTGGTGCATCGGCTGACCCATGGGCTGCATCTGCTGCCCCATCTGCTGCATCTGCTGGCCCATGGGCTGCATCTGCTGGCCGAGCGGGTTCTGGCCGCCCATGGACTGCTGACCCATGCCCTGCGGTCCGCCCATGGGGTGCTGCTGCATGGGGCCGCCCATGCCCGGACCCTGCGGTCCGTGTCCGCCGGGGCCGGCGGGCAGCTGCGGCTGGCCGCCCGGCAGCTGCGGCGGGCCCATCTGCTGCTGCTGCTGTTGCTGCTGCTGCTGCGGCGGGCCGGATATGGCCGCGGGCACGGGGGCGCCGGGGCCGCGCTGGTCCTGGGGTTCCGGCTTGCGCATGCCCTGCTGCTGCTGGTTCTGCGCGGCGGCACGCGTGGCGGCGGCCAGCTTGGCGCGCAGGTCCTCGTTCTCGCGCAGCAGGCGCGTCAGCTCGGATTCGACCTCGTCGAGGAAGGCGTCGACCTCGTCCTCGTCATAGCCTTCTCGGAGGCGGACGGTCGTGAACTGCTTGTTCCGCACGTCCTCGGGAGTCAGCGGCATGTCTTCTTCACCTCTACGTAGTCGTCGGCAGTCGGCAAGACCGTATCGGGACTGTCCCCGCGCGCGCGGAGAAGTTCATCGTTCACACGCTTCTCGCAGCGGTGCTCACGAAGCTGATGAGGATGTAAACGATGATCATCAGAACGAAGAAGGACAGGTCGAGTGCCACGCCCCCGAGACGCAACGGCGGGATGAACCGCCGAAGAAGCTTGAGCGGTGGATCGGTAAGAGTGTAGGTGGCCTCCAGGACGACCACCATCGCCTTGCCGGGTGCCCATGAACGTGCGAACTGGAACACGTAGTCCATGACCAGTCGGAAGATCAGCACGATGAGGAAGCACACCAGCACGATGTAGACCACCTCTAGCGCGATGCCCATCCCGTGCTTCCCTCTCCCCGTTTCCCGCTCTGTTCCCGGTCCCGTATCTGACGGATCGGTCTAGCTTTGGTTGAAGAACCCGCCCTCCGCGATGCGGGCCTTGTCCTCCGCCGTGACATCGACGTTAGCAGGCGACAGCAGGAACACCTTCTGTGTCACGCGTTCAATGCTGCCGTGCAGGCCGAAGACCAGACCGGCGGCGAAGTCCACGAGACGCTTCGCGTCGGTGTCGTCCATCTCCGTGAGATTCATGATCACCGGGGTGCCCTCACGGAAGTGTTCCCCGATGGTACGGGCCTCGTTGTAGGTCCGGGGGTGCAGCGTCGTGATGCGGTACGGCTCCCGCTCGGAGACGACCTTGGGCATGATCACGGGGGCGTTCTTCTCCAGGTTGGTGCGGTCAGGTGTGATGGATGCCACGGGGGCGATTCGCGCAGGACGTCCGTTTTCCACCGGAATTGGGATGGCTTCCCGCTGCGCCGGAGGCTGTACGGATCGCACCGGTTCGTCCGCTACGGGCGATTGGTGCACGGGCTGACGGTCCCGCTCACGAGCCCGGTCCCGCGGCCGCTCCGGTTCCGGCTCGGGCTCGAACTCGTCGTCGGGGTCGTACCCCGGGTTGTCGTACCGGTCGTCCTCCACGAGGCCGAGGTAGACCGCCATCTTGCGCATCGCGCCGGCCATTCTCCGAGTCCTCCGCTCTGTGGTGGATCGCCCTGTCGCAGGTGCCGCTGTGTCACGAATGTCACCAACTGCCCGCGATCCACGTGGTCTGCCCGCCCATCAGCGGTAATGACCATATTTTCTGCTGTGGTCCGACTTTCTTGGCGACGTTACCCGAGCCGGGGTCTCGCGCCGAGTACCGCAGTGCCGACGCGTACATGTGTCGCACCGGCCATAACGGCCTGTTCCAGATCAGTGCTCATCCCGGCCGACACCATCGTGGCAGCCGGATGGTCCCCGCGCAGGCGGGATGACAATTCCACCAGCCGCTCGAAAGCGGCCCGTTCGCGTCCGGCGTACGGACCGGACAGCGGGGCGACGGTCATCAGGCCGTCGATCCGCAGTCCGGGCGCCCCGGCGACGAGGTCCGCCAACTCCGCGAGCTGCTCGGGCGCAGCGCCGCCGCGCGATCCCCGCGCGCCCGACTCGGCGTCGAGGGCGATCTGCACGAGGCAGCCGAGTTCGCGGCCCGCGTTCACGGCGGCCGCCGACAGTGCGGTCACGAGCTTGGAGCGGTCGACCGACTGCACCACGTGCGCGTATCCCGCCACGGAACGGACTTTGTTCGTCTGCAACTGGCCGACGAAGTGCCAGCTGAGCGGCAGATCCGCGCAGGCGGCGGCCTTGGGGGCGGCGTCCTGGTCACGGTTTTCCGCAACATGACGGATGCCCAGCTCCGCCAGGAGTCGTACGTCGCTCGCGGGATAGGTCTTGGTGACCACGATGAGCGTCACCTCTTCCCGCTGGCGCCCCGCGGCCGCGCAGGCGGACGAGATACGTTCCTGCACCCGCGCCAGGTTGTCCGCGAGCTCCGACTTACGGTCCGTCATTTCCTATTCCAACCAGACATATCCGGCGAGCCGCCCCGTCACCCGGTCGCGGCGGTACGAGAAGTGGTCCCGCGACTCCAGTGTGCAGACCGCCGATCGGAGCCGATCGGTCACCCCCGCCTCCGCGAGCTGGGCGTGCACCCCCGCGACCACGTCCACGGCCGGGGTACCCCAGCTGGTCTCGGCCCGGGCGGCCGGCACCGCCCCGGACACCTCGTCCCGCATCGCGGCGGGCACCTCGTAGCAACGGCCGCAGACCGCGGGCCCGGTCCGGGCCACGATCCGCCCGGGCTCCGCGCCGAGGGCGACCATCGCCTCCACCGCGGCGGGGACCACTCCGGCGACCAGTCCGGGCCGCCCGGCGTGGGCCGCCCCGGCGATCCCGGCGACGGGGTCCGCCAGCAGGACCGGTGTGCAGTCGGCGGTGAGCACGGCGAGGGCGAGCCCCCGGCGGGCGGTCACCACCGCGTCCACCGCGGGGATCTCCGCGTCCGGCCCCCAGGGGCCGTCGACCACCGCGACATCGCGGCCGTGCACCTGGTTCATCCAGACCACCAGGTCCGGGTCGAACCCCAGGGACCCGGCCGCGCGTGCCCGGTTCGCGCGAACGGCGGCCGGGTCGTCTCCGACCGCGCCGCCGAGGTTGAGCTCTTCGTACGGAACGGCGCTCACCCCGCCCCACCGGTCGGTGAAGGCGAAGTGGGCGCCGCCCACGTGATGCTGCTCCGGTGTCACTTCAAGAAGTCCGGGACATCCAGTTCCTCGGCCGGGCTGTCCTGGTACGGCCGGGCCGTCGGGACCTGCGGCGCGGGGGCCTGGGCCTCGGCCGGAGCCGCCTCGACCGGAGCCGGGGGGTCCTCGCGCGGGGTGACCGTGCCGAGTCCGCCGAAGGCCGGGCGGGCCGGCTCGGCGGCGCGGACCGGAGCCGGGGCCGGCTCCTCGCGCTTGGTGGACGCGGCGCCGATGACGTTGTCCCGGCGGGCCGGGGGCTGTCCGCCGTCGAACCCGGCCGCGATGACGGTGACCCGCACCTCGTCGCCGAGCGCGTCGTCGATGACGGCGCCGAAGATGATGTTCGCCTCGGGGTGCGCCGCCTCGCTCACCAGCTGCGCGGCCTCGTTGATCTCGAAGAGACCGAGGTCCGAGCCGCCGGAGATGGAGAGCAGCACGCCGCGGGCGCCGTCGATGGACGCCTCGAGCAGCGGCGAGGAGATCGCCATCTCGGCGGCGGCCACCGCGCGGTCGTCGCCGCGGGCCGAGCCGATGCCCATCAGCGCCGAGCCCGCCTCGGACATCACGGACTTGACGTCGGCGAAGTCGAGGTTGATCAGACCCGGGGTGGTGATGAGGTCGGTGATGCCCTGGACGCCCGAGAGCAGGACCTGGTCGGCCGACTTGAACGCGTCGAGCACGCTGACCTGGCGGTCCGAGATGGACAGCAGCCGGTCGTTGGGGATGACGATGAGGGTGTCGACCTCTTCGCGGAGCTCGGCGATGCCGTCCTCCGCCTGGTTCGCGCGGCGCCGGCCCTCGAAGGTGAAGGGCCGGGTGACCACACCGATCGTCAGGGCGCCCAGCGAGCGCGCGATGTTGGCGACCACGGGCGCGCCGCCCGTGCCGGTGCCGCCGCCCTCACCGGCGGTGACGAAGACCATGTCGGCCCCCTTGAGGACCTCTTCGATCTCCTCGCGGTGGTCTTCTGCCGCCTTGCGGCCGACGGCCGGGTTGGCGCCGGCGCCGAGGCCCCGGGTGAGTTCGCGGCCGACGTCGAGCTTGACGTCGGCGTCGCTCATCAACAGCGCCTGGGCGTCCGTGTTGATGGCGATGAACTCGACGCCCTTGAGACCGACCTCGATCATTCGGTTGATGGCATTGACACCACCGCCGCCGACACCGATGACCTTGATGACTGCGAGGTAGTTCTGCGGTGCTGCCACGTCGAAGGCCTCTCGCCTCGAGTTACGTGTCGCCGCCTCGCGGGCCTGCGTTGCGACGACTGATGCCGAAATGGGGCGGTTCGAACGCGCCGACCCGAACCCTCACCCTGAAGTTTAGGGTTAGGGGTGTGTCTGTTCTCTGGACTCTTCCGAACAGGACACTAAGTCGACAAGTAGCGCGTGTTCAACGAACACGCCGAACCTCCCGTTTTTCTTTTCACCCTATGTGATCACCCGTATCGCTGGCCAACCAGGGTGCGCCGCTGTTCGACCGGACGTCAACTCCCGGACACCGCAGGGGCGGTGGAAACGCTCACGTCGAAGTGCGCGGCCTTGGGAGCGGCCTTGAGCAATGCGGTCAGGGCGCGCCCCTTCGCCTCGCTCTGTTCGCCGCTCCCCCACGCCACGGTCCGGCCGCGGGTGAGCAGCAGCACCACCGAATCGTACGAACCCACCCTGACCTGCGAGGTCTCCCTGGCGATCGGTTCCGGAAGGGATCCGGCGACGAGTACCGCCTCGTGCAGCAGCCGCTCCTCGTCGAAGCGGCGGGCGCTCGGCGACTGCTTCGCGTTCAATTCGAGGACCGGAACGCCCTCGGGTGCTTTCGGAACCGTGTCGAATCGCACACCTGAAGCGTCCACTTCCACGAAGTTGGTGTCCTTTTTGATGAGCAGGACGGGTTTGCGTTCCGTCACCTTCAGCCCGATCCCGTGCGGCCAGGCCCGCACCACGTCGACCGAATCGATGCGGGAGAGCCGGCCGCGGACGCGGCTCTCGATCTCCTCGGTGTCCACGCCCACCATCGGGGCGCCGACCGGAACGGCCGCCGCGGTCAGCACCTGCTCGGGGGTGAGCACGTCGGTGCCGGTCGCGGTGACCTTCTCCACGCGGAGCCAGGAGGACCCGTAGAGGACCCAGGTGCCGCCCCCGGCGAGGAGCGCCACGGCGGCCAGGGAGGCCAGCAGGGGGCCCCGGCGGCGCAGGCGTGCGCCGGGGCCCCGGGGGCCGGATCCCCGCGGCGGCTTCGGGGCTTTGGGCGGCTTGGGAGAGCCGCCCTTGCGGGCGGACGGGCCGGAGCCCGGGATCCCACGCTGTGCCGTCGTCGCTCCGCCCACTGCTGCGCCTCCTGCGTCCGTGCGTTCCGCCTCAGCGGTTCCGGTGGGCCGCGATCGCCTCGTACACCATGCCGACCAGCAGCTCGTCGGCGTCGCGACGGCCGAACTCACCGGCGGCGCGGGACATCTCGTACAGGCGGTGCGGATCCGACAACACCGGGAGGACCTGGCCGAGCACCCACTCGGGCGTCAGTTCCGCGTCGTCCACGAGCAGGCCGCCGCCGGCCTTCACCACCGGCTGGGCGTTGAGCCGCTGTTCGCCGTTGCCGATCGGCAGCGGGACGTAGGCGGCGGGGAGCCCGACGGCGGACAGTTCGGCGACGGTCATCGCACCCGCGCGGCACAGCATCATGTCGGCGGCGGCGTACGCGAGATCCATCCGGTCCACGTACGGTACCGGCACATAGGGCGGCATCCCGGGCATGTTGTCGACACGCGGCAGTTCGTTCTTCGGGCCGACGGCGTGCAGGATCTGGATCCCGGAGCGCTGGAGGACCGGAGCGACCTGCTGGATCGTCTCGTTGAGGCGCCGGGCGCCCTGCGAGCCGCCGGAGACCAGCAGCGTGGGGAGGTTGGGGTCCAGGCCGAAGGCGGCGCGCGCCTCGGGGCGGACGGCGGCCCGGTCGAGGGTGGAGATGGAGCGCCGCAGCGGGATGCCCACGTAGCGGGCGCCGCGCAGCTTGCTGTCGGGGGTGGAGACCGCGACGGCGTGCGCGTACCGGGAGCCGATCTTGTTGGCCAGTCCGGGCCGGGCGTTGGCCTCGTGGACGATGATCGGCACACCGAGCCGCTTGGCCGCGAGGTAGCCGGGCAGGGCCACGTAGCCGCCGAAGCCGACGACGCAGTCGGCCTTGGTGCGCTCCAGGATCTCCTCGGCGGCCTTGATCGTGCCGCGCAGCCGCCCGGGGACGGTGATCAGCTCCGGGGTGGGCTTGCGGGGCAGCGGCACGGCGGGGATCAGGCCCAGCTCGTAGCCGCGTTCCGGCACGAGGCGGGTCTCCAGCCCGCGTTCGGTGCCGAGGGCGGTGATGCCCACTGAAGGGTCCTGCCTGCGCAGGGCGTCCGCGAGGGCGAGCGCCGGCTCGATGTGGCCGGCGGTCCCCCCACCGGCGAGTACGACATGCACCGAAATTCACCGCTCTCCGGACGGACGCTTCTTGACGCGCCGTCTCATCGACTTCCATCTCAACCCGGTCCGCCTCCAGCCGGTCTTCGGCTGGCGCATCGCGAGCGCCGCGCGCGCCGCCGGCTCCTCCCGCGCGAACGCGATGAGCAGTCCGACCGCGAACATCGTCGGCAGCAGGGCCGACCCCCCGTAGGAGAACAGCGGGAGCGGGACTCCGGCGATCGGCAGCAGGCCGAGCACCGCACCGATGTTGATCACGGCCTGGGCCGTGATCCAGGTGGTCACGCCTCCCGCGGCAAACCGTACGAAGGAGTCCTCCGTGCGTCCGGCCACGCGGATACCCGCATAGCCTAGAGCCGCGAACAGGGCGAGGACCGACAGCGTCCCCGCCAGTCCCAGTTCCTCCCCGGTGATGGCGAAGATGAAGTCGGTGTGGGCTTCGGGTAGTTGCCCCCATTTTTCCACACTGGCACCCAAACCGGAACCGAACCATCCGCCCGAGGCCAGGGCATAGATCCCGTGCACGGCCTGCCAGCAGAGGTCGTTCTTGCCCGGGTCCGTGGCACCGAGGCACTCCAGGCGGTCCATCCGGTGCGGGCTCGTCTTGATCAGCAGCGCGACGATCACACCCGCGAAGACCAGCACCCCGGCGAACAGCCGCGTGGGGGCGCCCGCCAGCCAGAGCAGGCCGAACAGGATGGCGCCGAGGATCATCGCGGTGCCCATGTCCCCGCCCAGCATGATGAGCCCGAGCAGCAGGAAGGCCACCGGGACCAGCGGCACCAGCAGGTGCTTCCACTGGCTGAGCAGGGCCTTGTCGCCCTTGCGCGCCAACAGGTCGGCACCCCACAGGATCAGGGCCAGTTTGCCGAACTCGCTGGGCTGCAACATGAACGGGCCGCCGAGGGAGATCCAGTTCTGGTTGCCGTTGATGGCGACCCCTATCCCCGGAACCTGCACCAGGACCATCAGGAACAGGGTGCCGGCGAGCACCGGATAGGACAGCGCCCGGTGCAGTTTCACGGGCATCCGGGAGGCGACCAGCATCAGTCCGGTGCCGATGAGGGCGGCCAGGAACTGCTTCTTGAAGAAGTACGCGTCCCCCAGGCCGAGCTGGAGCGCTTTGATCATCGAAGCCGAGTAGACCATCACCAGGCCGAGCACGGTGATGAGCAGCGAGCTGCCGAAGATCAGGTAATACGCGGTGAGGGGGCGGTCCCAGGCCTTGCGCAGTTGTTCCTGCGTACGCCTCAGCCGGGTCAGCGGCCCGCGTCCGGCGGGCCGCCTCACGCTCACCGCGGGGCGTTTGCGGCCCTGCGCCTTGACGGCGGACGGCCGCCGCCCCGGCAGCATCTGCTTGGCCGGCATCTGTGATCTTCCCCTCCACTCGTACGGAGCGAGCGCCGGCCGGCCGGAGGGAACCGTTCCGGAACCTAGGCCTGGGCCGTGTCCGCACCGCTCTCGGCGGCCAGTTCGCGGACCGCGTCGGCGAACGCGTCCCCGCGCTTGTTGTAGTTCGCGAACATGTCCATCGAGGCACAGGCCGGCGCCAGCAGGACCGTGTCGCCGGGCTCGGCGAGCCGGGCCGCTTCCCGGACCGCCGCGAGCATCGCCCCAGTGTCGGTCCGCTCGAGGTCGACGACCGGGACCTCGGGGGCGTGTCGCGCCAGCGCCTCGGCGATCAGCGCCCGGTCGGCGCCGATCAGCACCACCCCGCGCAGCCGCTTGGCGGACTTCTGGACCAGCTCGTCGAAGGTCGCGCCCTTGGCGAGGCCGCCGGCGATCCACACGACCGTGTCGAAGGCGGCCAGCGAGGCCTCCGCCGCGTGCGTGTTGGTGGCCTTGGAGTCGTCGACGTAGACGACCCCGTCGACATCGGCCACGTGCGCCACCCGGTGGGCGTCGGGGCGGAAGTCGCGCAGGCCGTCGCGGACCGCGCGCGGCTCCACGCCGAAGGCGCGGGCCAGGGCCGCCGCGGCGAGCGCGTTGGCGATGTTGTGCGGGGCGGGCGGGGTCACGTCCTCGACGTGCGCGAGCTCCTGGGCGTTCTTCTGCCGGTCCTCGACGAAGGCCCGGTCGACGAGGATGCCGTCGACGACGCCCAGCATGGAGGGGCCGGGGGCGCCGAGGGTGAAACCGATCGCCCGGCAGCCCTCCTCGACGTCGGCGTCCTCGACGAGCTTCTCGGTGGCCGGGTCGGCGACGTTGTAGACGCAGGCCACCGTGTTGCCCTCGTAGATGCGGCCCTTGTCGGCGGCGTACGCCTCCATGGAGCCGTGCCAGTCGAGGTGGTCCGGGGCCAGGTTGAGCACGGCCGCCGAGTGGGCGCGCAGCGAGGGCGCCCAGTGCAGCTGGTAGCTGGAGAGTTCGACGGCGAGCACGTCGTACCGCTGCTCGCCGAGCACCACGTCGATGATGGGCGTGCCGATGTTGCCGACGGCGGCGGTCCGCAGGCCGGCGGCCTTGAGGATCGACGCCAGCATCTGGGTGGTGGTGGTCTTGCCGTTGGTCCCGGTGATGGCCAGCCACGGAGCGGCGTCCTCACCGCGCAGCTGCCAGGCGATCTCCACGTCCCCGACGACCTCGACGCCGGCCTTCGCGGCGGCCTCGAACAGCGGGCTGTCGGGCTTCCAGCCGGGCGAGGTGACGATCAGCTCGGTGCCCTCGGGGAGGGTCCGCGCGTCGCCCAGGCGTACGGAGACGCCCAGTTCGGCCAGTTCGGCGGCGCGGGCCCGGTGGCCCTCGCCGTCGCCCCCGTCGACGACGGTCACCACGGCGCCGAGGCCGGCCAGGGCGCGGGCGGCGCTGACGCCGCTCACGCCGAGGCCGGCGACGGTGATGTTCTTGCCCTGCCAGGAGGTCACTTGTCGGCTGCCCATCCCGCGTAGAAGAGACCGAGACCCACGATCACGCACATGCCCTGGATGATCCAGAAGCGGACCACGACAAGGACTTCTGACCACCCCTTGAGTTCGAAGTGGTGCTGCAGCGGAGCCATCCGGAAGACGCGCTTCCCGGTCAGCTTGAAGGAGCCGACCTGGATGACGACCGACATGGTGATGAGGACGAAGAGACCGCCGAGCAGGGCGATCAGGAACTCCGTGCGGGAGCAGATCGCCAGGCCGGCGAGCGCACCGCCGAGGGCCAGCGAACCGGTGTCACCCATGAAGATCTTGGCCGGCGAGGTGTTCCACCACAGGAAGCCGAAGCAGGCGCCCATCAGTGCGGAGGCCACGACCGCGAGGTCCAGCGGATCGCGCACCTCGAAGCAGGCGCCCGGGTTGGTGAGGTCCTGCGCGTTCACGCAGGACTCCTGGTACTGCCACACGCCGATGAAGGTGTACGCGCCGAAGACCATCACCGCGGCGCCGGTGGCCAGGCCGTCCAGGCCGTCGGTCAGGTTCACGCCGTTGGACATCGCCAGGATCATGAACAGCGCCCAGACCACGAACAGCACCGGGCCGATCGACCAGCCGAAGTCCGTGACGAACGACAGCCTCATGGAGGCCGGGGTCAGCCCGCGCGAGTCCTTGAACTGGAGCGCGAGCACCGCGAAGGCGATGCCGACGATCAGCTGGCCGGACATCTTCGCCTTGGCCCGCAGGCCGAGGGAGCGACGCTTGACGATCTTGATGTAGTCGTCGAGGTAGCCGACCAGGCCCATGCCGGCCATCAGGAACAGCACGAGCAGGCCCGAGAAGCTCACCGGTTCACCGGTGATGACCTTCGTCAGGGCGTACGCGATGAGCGTGGCCAGGATGAAGGAGATGCCGCCCATGGTGGGCGTGCCCTTCTTCCCGGCGTGGCCGCGGGGGCCGTCGTCGCGGATGAACTGGCCGTAGCCCTTGCGGGCCAGCAACTTGATCAGCAGCGGAGTACCGGTGAGCGTCAGGAACAGGCCGATGACGCCGGCGAACAGGATCTGCCTCATCGGTCGGCGCCCTCGCCCTCGCGCTCCAGCAGCGCCAGCGCGACCCGCTCCAGACCGATCGACCTGGAAGCCTTCACCAGCACGACGTCTCCCGGGCGCAGTTCACTGCGCAACAGGTCGACCGCCGCCTGCGCGTCGGACACGAGCACCGACTCCTCACCCCACGAACCCTCGTTATATGCGCCCAGTTGCAGCCAGGACGCTTCCCTGCCCCCGACTGCGACGAGCTTGCTCACGTTGAGCCGGACGGCAAGCCGTCCCACCGCGTCGTGCTCGGCCAACGATGCGTCACCGAGTTCGGCCATGGGGCCGAGCACCGCCCACGTGCGTCCCCCGTTCGCCCTGGCCGTGCCGCCCATCGCGGCAAGCGCGCGCAGGGCGGCCCGCATGGACTCCGGGTTCGCGTTGTAGGCGTCGTTGACGATCGTCACGCCGTCGGCCCGCTCGGTGACCTCCATCCGCCACCGGGACAAGGTGCCCGCCCCCGAGAGCGCGGTGGCGATCTCCTGGGCGGACATGCCCAGTACATGGGCCACGGCGGCCGCGGCGAGCGCGTTCGACACGTGGTGCTCACCGTACAGCCGCAAGGTCACATCACTGCACCCGGTCGGTGTGTGGAGTGTGAAGGCGGGCTGTCCCCCCGGGGTCATCCGCACCTCGGTGGCCCGGATCTCGGCGTCCTCGGCCTCGCCGAAGAGCACCGTACGGGCCTTCGTACGGGCCGACATCGCACGCACCAGCGGATCGTCGGCGTTGAGGACGGCGATGCCTCCCTCCGCCTCGGCCGGCAGGGCCTCGACCAGTTCTCCCTTGGCCTGGGCGATCTGCTCTCGGCCGCCGAACTCGCCGATGTGGGCGGTGCCGACGTTGAGGACGAGGCCGATGCGCGGCGGGGTCAGGCCCGTCAGGTACGCGATGTGGCCGATCCCGCGGGCCCCCATCTCCAGTACCAGGTGCCGGGTTTCACCGGTGGCCTTCAGCGCGGTGAGCGGCAGGCCGATCTCGTTGTTGAGGGAGCCGGGGGTCCACACGGTGGGCGCGTGGGCCTGGAGCACCTGCGCGATGAGGTCCTTGGTGGAGGTCTTGCCGGCCGAGCCGGTCAGGGCCACCACATCGGTGCCGAGGCGCTCCACGACGGCCCGGGCGAGGGCGCCTAGCGCCTTCTCCACGTCGGGGACGACGATGGCGGGTACGCCGACCGGCCGGGCCGCGAGGACGGCCGCGGCTCCGGCGGCGACGGCCCGCTGCGCGTAGTCGTGGCCGTCGACGTGTTCGCCCTCGAAGGCGGCGAACAGGCTGCCGGCCTCCACCTGGCGGGAGTCGATGACCACGGGACCGCTGACCCGCACGGACGGATCCGGTATGTCGTGGGGCCGCCCGCCGGTGATGTCGGCGATCTCGGCGAGGGAGAGGGCGATCACTGGTTCTCCTCGGCCTGTCGGGCACTGCTCTGCTGTGTCTCGATGGCCGCGCGGAGCACCTCGCGGTCGTCGAAGGGGCGTACGACGCCCGCGGTGTCCTGGCCCTGCTCGTGGCCCTTGCCGGCCACCAGCACGGTGTCGCCGGGCCGGGCCCGCGCGACGGCGGCGGCGATGGCCGCGGCCCGGTCGGCGTCGACGACGACGGTGCCCCGCTCTGCGGCCGGCACGGACACGGCGCCCTCGAACATCGCCGCGAGGATCGCGAGGGGATCCTCGGAGCGCGGGTTGTCGGAGGTCAGGACGGCCACGTCGGCGTACCGGGCGGCCGCGGCGCCCATCGGGCCGCGCTTGGTGGTGTCGCGGTCGCCGCCGCAGCCGAGCACGATGTGCAGCTTGCCCTCGGTGACCTCGCGCAGCGCGCGCAGGACCGATTCGACGGCGTCCGTCTTGTGCGCGTAGTCCACGACGGCCAGGTACGGCTGGCCCGCGTCCACCCGCTCCAGCCGGCCGGGGACCCCCGGGACCGCGGCGACGCCGTCGGCGGCGGTCTGCGGGTCGAGGCCGGCGGCGGCGAGGGTGACGATCGCGGCGACCGTGTTGGCCACGTTGAACGGGCCGGGCAGCGGCGCGGCGGCCCGCACGCGCTGTCCTTCGGGGCCGAGCAGGGTCAGGGTGGAGCTCGCCGGTCCGAAGACGACGTCCTCGGCGCGCCAGTCGGCGGCCGGGTCGCCCGCGGCGGAGAAGGTGACGACCGGGACCGACGCCTCCTTGACCAGGCGGCGGCCGTACTCGTCGTCGAGGTTGACCACGCCCAGGCGGGCGCGGCGGGGCGTGAAGAGCCCCGCCTTCGCCTGGAAGTAGTCCTCCATGTCGGAGTGGAACTCCATGTGTTCCGGGCTCAGGTTGTTGAAGACGGCGACGTCGAAGACGCAGCCGTCGACGCGGCCGAGCACCAGGGCGTGGCTGGAGACCTCCATGGCGACCGCGTCGACCCCGCGTTCGCGCATGACCGCGAAGAGGGCCTGCAGGTCGGTCGCCTCGGGGGTGGTCCGCTCGGACTTGATGCGCTCGTCGCCGATGCGCATCTCGACGGTGCCGACCAGTCCGGTGCCGCGGCCGGCCGCGCGCAGCCCGCCCTCGACGAGGTACGCCGTGGTGGTCTTGCCGGAGGTGCCGGTGATGCCGATCTGGAGCAGGCCCTCGCCGGGGCTGCCGTAGACCGTCGCGGCGAGTTCGCCCATCCGGCCGCGCGGGTCGGCGACGGTGAGGACCGGCAGGCCCGTCGCGGCGGCGCGTTCGGCGCCCGCGGGGTCGGTCAGCACGGCGGCGGCGCCGAGGCCGGCCGCCTGGGCGGCGAAGTCGGCGCCGTGCGTCCTGGCTCCCGGCAGGGCCGCGTACAGGTCTCCGGGGCGCACCGCACGGGAGTCGTGCGTGATGCCGGTGATCTGCGCCGCGCCTGGCGCTCGGATGCCCAGCAGGGTGGCCAGCTCGTCCAGGGGGATCGGGCGGGCGGACACGGGCCGGGGCGCTCCCGGCGGCGCTGCCGGGGCGTCTTTCTGGGTGGTTCTGGGCTGATCAGCGTGGGGCACGGCGGTGAGCGTACCGGGCGCGGCGGGGCGCCCGCGAAGTGAGGGCCCGGCCTCGCCGCCGACGGCCGACTGGTTCCCGGGTTTCGGGGTGATCGTTGTCACTGATGGTGCCTCACGCGTTTCTGGCGGGCCGGCCGGGGGCTGGGGGTCACCGGCCGGGCTGCGGACTGGGCTGCGTACCGGGCTGGGGGGCGGCCTGCGGGCCCGGGTCGAAGGTGACCGGGAGCCCCGCGGGGGCGCTGCCGGTGGGGGCGACCTGCAGGGTCTTCAGGGCGAACTCCATGACCTTCTTGTAGATCGGTCCGCAGATCTGGCCGCCGAAGTAGCTGCCCTTGGTGGGGTTCTGGATGGCGCAGTAGACGGTGATGCGCGGGTTGTCGGCGGGTGCGAACCCGGCGAAGGAGGCGGTGTAGCCCTTGTAGCGGCCGGTGGCCGGATCCACCCGGTTGGAGGTGCCGGTCTTGCCGCCGACCCGGTAGCCGGGGATGCGGGCCTTGGTGCCGGTGCCCTCCTGGTCGTCGACCACGGATTCGAGCATCTCGGCGAGGGTCTTGGCGGTCTCCGGGCTGACCACCTGCCTGCGTTCGGGCGCCGGGGCCGGGGTGAAGCGGCCGTCGGGCCCCTTGGTGCCGCGGACCAGGGTCGGTTCGGTGCGGACCCCGCCGTTGGCGATGGTCGAGTACACCGAGGCCGCCTGCATGGCGTTGACGGACAGGCCCTGGCCGAAGGGGATCGTGTACTGCTGGGAGGTGGACCAGTCCTCGGGCTCGGCGAGGATGCCGCGGGACTCGCCGGGGTAGTCCAGGCCGGTGGGCTGCCCGATGCCGAACTTGGTCAGGTAGGAGTGCAGGACCTTGTTGGCCTCGGGCTGGGTGGGACCGAGCTGGCCGGTGGCCAGGATGGTGCCGATGTTGGAGGACTTGGCGAGGACCCCGTTGAGGGTCAGGTACCAGGTCGGGTGGTCGATGTCGTCCTTGAACAGCCGGTCGCCGCGGTGCAGCCGGTTGGGGACCTCGACGTGGGTTCCGGGGGTGGCCTTCTTCTCCTCGAGCACGGCGGCCATCGACATCACCTTGGCGGTGGAGCCGGGCTCGTACACGTCCTGGAGCGCGGCGTTGCCCATGGCGGCGGAGCGGGCCCGGGTCAGGTCGTTCGGGTCGAAACCGGGGGCGTTGGCCATGGCCAGGATCTCGCCGGTGCGGGTGTCCTGGACGATGACGTAGCCGCGGTCGGCCTCGGACTTCTGGACCTGCTCGGCGATGGCGCTCTGCGCCGCCCACTGGATGTCGCGGTCGATGGTCAGCTCGATGTCCTCGCCGGGCACGGCGGGCTTCTCGCTGGAGCCGGCAGTGGGCACCCGGCGGCCGCCGGACTGGGCGTAGGTGACCTCGCCGTCCTTGCCGGACAGCTTCTTGTCCAGGGAGGACTCCAGGCCGCCGCCGCCCTTGCCCTCGGCATTGACGTAGCCCAGTATCCCGGCGGCGAGGTCGCCGTTCGGGTACACGCGCTTGCTGCTGTCCTCCTTGAACACACCGGCCAGCACGTTCGCGCCGGGGCCGTTGTTCTTCTTGTCGGCCGCCGCCTTCTCCGCGAAGACCCGCTTGAGGTCCTTGATTTGGTTCCAGACCTGGGGGGTCTGGCGCTGGGCGAGGACGACGTACCGGGAGTTCTTGGTGCTCAGCCGTTCGGCGAGCTCCTTGGCGTCCTTGCCGAGGATGGGCGCGAGGAGGGCGGCGGCCTGCTGCGGGGCGTCCGGCGCCTTGCTGTCCTGCGGGGTGAACATCTTCGGGTCGGCGGTGATGTCGTACGCGTCGACGCTGGTGGCGAGGGCCACGCCCTTGCGGTCGGTGATCTCACCTCGCTCGGCGGCCAGTTTGACGCTGGTGTAGCGGTTCTTCGAGGCCTCGGCGGAGACGGCCCGCGCGTCGACGGCCTGGACCTGGAACAGCCGGACGACGAAGGCGAGCATGACGAGGGTGAGGCCGACGCTGACGAGGCGCAGGCGGGGGCGGGGGCTGCCGAGCCGGATCGTGTGCGGCCTGCGCTGCGGGGCGGGCCGCCGGGTCGTCGGGCGCGAGGCCGACGGACGCGAGGAGGCCCCGCCGCGGGGCCGCCCGGGGCCGGGCACCCGCCGCCGGGGCTCTCCGGCCGGGCTCACGCGGTCACCGCCGTCGGCTGCGGCTGCGGCTGCATCCCATGGTGCCGCCCGGGCCTCCTGGGGCTCCGCCCCGGACCCCGCGCCTCAATCGCCGGCGGGGCCGGGTCGTGCCCGGCGAGGCCCGGATCCGGCCTCGCCCGGGGGTCCCTCGCAGCGGTGGCCGGGGGAGATGGAGGCGCGGGGGTCCGGGAGCGGAGCCCCGGGCGGGTCCGGGCGGAGCCCGGGGAAAGGGGGAAGGGCGGGGGCGGGGTGGGGAAGCGCCCCTCAGGGCTGCGCAACGGCACCGCGGCCATCGGCGTCACGACGTCACCTGCCTGGGTTGGGAGTGGGCTGCTGCGAAGGCTGGGACTGGGGAGCCGACGGAGCCCCGGGGCTCGGCGCGGCCGAAGCAGCCGCCGAAGGGGCGGCCGAAGGGGCCGAAGCAGCCGCCGACGGGGCGGCGGGGGCCGGGGCCGACGGGGACGGAGCCGGAGGCGGCGCCTCGGCCTCCGCCGCGGTGCCCGTGATCTTGCCGTCCGGGCCGATGAAGACCGGGCTGCCGCCGGGGACGAGCCCCAGCTCCTGCGCCCGCCGCTGCAGCGCGTCCGGAGCCGAGTACGCGTCCACGTCGCGCTGCAGCGCCTGCTCCTCGTCCGTGAGCGCGGTGGTCTCCTTCTTCAGCCGGCTCAGCTGGAAGGAGCCCTCGTTCAGCGCCGAGTTCAGCAGCAGCAGGCTGATCAGCCCGCCGCCGAGCAGCGCCACCACCAGCAGGACGAACGGCATCCGCGCCGCCTGCCCGCCCGGACGCGGGCGTGGCCGGGGGCGGACGGGGCGCCCGCCGATCACCCGGCCGAGCCGCGCGGCGGCCTTCCCGCCCTTGGTCACAGTCGCGCCTCCCGGATGCGTTCCACCCCGCGGAACCTCGCCGGGGCGGCCCGCCGGTTCTCGGCGATCTCCTCCTCGGTCGGCAGCTCCGCGCCGCGCGTCAGCAGCTTCAGCTTCGGCTGGTACTTCTCCGGGACGACCGGCAGCCCGGGCGGGGCGGTCGAGGCCGCGCCCGCCGCGAAGACCTGCTTCACCAGCCGGTCCTCGAGCGAGTGGTACGAGAGCACGGCGATCCGGCCGCCGACGGCGATCCGGTCCACCGCCGCCGGAATGGCCCGCTCCAGCCCCGACAGCTCCCCGTTGACCTCGATGCGCAGGGCCTGGAAGGTCCGCTTGGCCGGGTTGCCGCCGGTCCGCTTGGCGGCCTGCGGCAGGGAGTCGCGGATCAGCTCGACCAGCCGGGCGCTGTTGGTGAAGGGCTCCTTCTCCCGCTCCCGGACGACCGCCGACACGATCCGCTTGGCCTGCTTCTCCTCGCCGTACTGGCGCAGGATCCGCACGAGCTCGCCGGGCGCGTAGGTGTTGAGCACCTCGGCCGCGCTGATGCCGGTCGTCTGGTCCATCCGCATGTCGAGGGGCGCGTCCTGCGCGTACGCGAACCCGCGGTCGGCCTCGTCCAGCTGCATGGAGGAGACGCCCAGGTCGAAGAGGATGCCCTGGACGGCCGGGAGGCCCAGGCCGTCGAGGACCTCGGCGAGGTCGGCGTAGATCGCGTGGACGAGGGTGGCCCGGTCGCCGAAGGGCGCGAGCCGCTCGCCGGAGAGCCGCAGGGCTTCCTTGTCGCGGTCGAGGCCGATCAGACGGGCCTCGGGGAACCGGGTCAGCAGGGCCTCGCTGTGGCCGCCGAGGCCGAGGGTGCAGTCGACGACGACGGCCCCGGGCCTCTCCAGCGCCGGGGCCAACAGGTCCAGGCACCGCTGGAGCATCACCGGGACATGTCGGGACTCGCTAGTCAAAGCGCCCTCTCAGATAACGGCGCGGCCGGCATACGCCGCGCCGCGCACGCGGAGTGTTACCAAGGGGCCGGGCGGCCGGTCAGGGCCGGGCTCCGGCCGGTTCGCGCCACTTTAGTGCAACGGTCGGCGCGGTCAACGAACCGCCCCGCGCGGCGTCCGAGCGGCTCCGACGGAACCCGCAAAAGCCGCGAATCACCCGGACGGTCGCCTCCTCCCCACTCCTGTGGGTTAGCTCACAACAAGGCTTGTTGACCTTCTTTGTCCACCCTCACTCGATGCCCGTACCCGCTGTGACCACTAACGTCGTATGCATGACGACTTCCGTACCCCTGCCCGCCGACTCCGCGCCCCAGGCGGCCGGTGCCGGCTCCGTCACCGACCGCCTGGTCGAGGCGAACCGGCGGTACGCCGGCAAATTCGCCGACCCCGGCATGGACGCCCGCCCGGTCCTCCAGGTGGCCGTCGTCGCGTGCATGGACGCCCGCCTCGACCTGCACGCCGCCCTCGGGCTGGAGCTCGGCGACTGCCACACCATCCGCAACGCTGGCGGCGTGGTCACCGACGACACCATCCGCTCGCTCACCATCAGCCAGCGGGCGCTGGGCACCCGCACGGTGATACTCATCCACCACACCGGCTGCGGCCTCGAAAGCCTGACCGAGGACTTCCGGCACGAGCTGGAGGACGAGGTCGGCCAGCGCCCCGCCTGGGCCGTGGAAGCCTTCCGGGACGTGGACCAGGACGTACGCCAGTCCATGCAGCGGGTCCGCACCAACCCCTTCCTGCCCCACCGCGACGATGTGCGAGGCTTCGTCTTCGATGTGCACACCGGCCTCCTGCGGGAGATCGATCCCAGCTCCTGAGTGACACGGGGCCGCGACGCCGTCAACAATGCGGGGAGACGCCCCCCGGGGAACCCCCCGGGGCGGTGTCCCTGTGTGGGGTGGGCCGGTCATGCGCCAAGGGCGTCGGCCCTGGAAATGGGCCGAGGAGAACCTGGTGACGACGTATGACGACCGAGCGAGCCTCGCGGATCTGACCAGCACGGCCGAGCGGGTCCGCCACTCGGTCGAGAGCGTGATCGAGGGCAAGCCCGAGGTCGTACGCCTCGCGCTGACGGTGCTGCTCGCCGAAGGGCACCTGCTCATCGAGGACGTCCCCGGAGTGGGCAAGACGATGCTCGCCAAGACGCTCGCCAAGTCCATCGACTGCTCGGTGCAGCGCATCCAGTTCACGCCGGACCTGCTGCCCTCGGACATCACCGGCGTGAGCATCTACGACCAGCAGCGCCGCGAGTTCGAGTTCAAGCCGGGCGCGATCTTCGCGCAGATCGTGATCGGCGACGAGATCAACCGCGCCTCGCCGAAGACCCAGTCCGCGCTGCTGGAGTCGATGGAGGAGCGCCAGGTCACCATCGACGGCACCACCTACACGCTGCCGAGCCCCTTCATGGTCGTCGCCACCCAGAACCCGGTGGAGATGGAAGGCACCTACCCGCTGCCCGAGGCCCAGCGCGACCGCTTCATGGCGCGGGTCTCCGTCGGCTACCCCAGCCCCGAGGCCGAGCTGCAGATGCTCGACGTGCACGGCGGGCTCTCCCCGCTCGACGACCTGACGGCCGTCGCGCACGCCCACGAGATCGTCAAGCTCATCGAGGCGGTCCGCGAGGTGTACGTGGCCGAGCCGGTCCGGCGCTACGTCGTCGACCTGGTCTCGGCCACCCGCAGCCACCCCGACCTGCGCCTGGGCGCCTCGCCCCGGGCCACCCTGCACCTGCTGCGCGCCGTGAAGGCCTCCGCCGCGCTCGCCGGCCGGGACTACGTCCTGCCCGACGACGTCCAGGCGCTGGCCGGCCCCGTCCTCGCGCACCGGCTGCTGCCCACCGCCCAGGCCCAGCTGAACCGCCGCACCGCCGAGCAGGTCGTCGGCGAGATCCTCCAGCGCACCCCCGTCCCGGCCGCGCACGCCCGCGGCGAGATGCCGCCCGGCGCGGGCATCCGGGGCTTCTGATGAGCGCCGGTGCCCCGCGCGGCGCCGGCGGTCGGGGCGGCGGGATGCGCGCGTCGCTGTCCGGCCTGACCACCCGCGGCCGCTCCTTCCTGGCCGCCGGGATCGCCGCGGCGGTGTGCGCGTACGTGCTGGGGCAGGGCGCGCTGCTCCGGGTCGGACTGCTGCTCGCCCTGCTGCCGCTGCTGTGCGTCTACGCCCTGCACCGCACCCGCTACCGGGTCTCCGGGAGCCGCCGGCTGACCCCGGGGCGGGTCCCCGCGGGCGCCGAGGCGCGGGTGCAGCTGCGCATGGACAACACCTCCCGGCTCCCCACCGGCCTGCTGATGCTCCAGGACCGGGTGCCGTACGTCCTCGGCCCGCGCCCGCGGTTCGTCCTGGACCGGGTCGAGCCCGGCGGCCGCCGCGAGGTGTCCTACCGGGTCCGCTCCGACCTGCGCGGCCGCTATCCGTTGGGCCCGCTCCAGCTGCGGCTGACCGACCCCTTCGGGCTGGTCGAGCTAACCCGCTCGTTCAGCGCCTTCGACACCCTCACCGTCATCCCGCGCACCGAGCCCTTGGCCCCGGTGCGCCTGTCCGGCGAGTCCTCCGGGTACGGCGACGGCTCGCGCCGCTCGCTGGCTTTGGCCGGCGACGACGACGTGATCCCGCGCGGCTACCGG
This sequence comes from Streptomyces subrutilus, assembly GCF_001746425.1. Classification (GTDB taxonomy): domain Bacteria; phylum Actinomycetota; class Actinomycetes; order Streptomycetales; family Streptomycetaceae; genus Streptomyces; species Streptomyces subrutilus_A. Next base: position 2,243,095 of record NZ_MEHK01000001.1, read on the forward strand.
CGCGGCGACGACCTGCGCCGGGTGCACTGGCGCTCCACCGCCCGCTACGGCGAGCTGATGGTCCGGCGCGAAGAGCAGCCCCAGCGCAGCAGGGCCACCGTCCTGCTGGACACCCGGCAGCTCGCCTTCGAGGGCGCCGGCCCCGACTCCGCCTTCGAGTGGGCCGTCTCCGCGGCCGCCTCCAGCCTGGTCCACCTCCTGGAGCAGGGCTACGCGGTACGGCTGCTCACCGACACCGGGGACTGCGTGCCCGGTCTGGGCGGCGGCGGCTTCTCCTCGGGCGGGCACGAGTCCGCGGAGGCCGCCGGGTTGATGATGGACACCCTCGCGGTCGTCGGGCACTCCGACGGCACCGGGCTGACCCGGGCCTACGACGCCGTGCGCGGCGGCGGTGGCGGTTTCGGCGAAGTCGGCGGGGACGGGCTGCTCATCGCCTTCTTCGGCGACCTGGACGACGTACAGACCGACCTCGCGGCCAAGATGCGCCAGCGCACCGGGGGCGCGGTGGCCTTCGTCCTGGACTCCGCGACCTGGGCCGGACAGCCGGCGCGGGACCATGCCCTGCCCTCGGTGGAACAGCGGCTGCACCGGCTGCGCGACGCGGGTTGGACGGCGCTCGCCGCCCCGCCCGGGGCCGCCTTCGGCGAGCTGTGGCGGCGTGCGGGGAGCACGGCGTTCGGTACGGGAACCCCTGGAGGCCGGGGATGAGCGGGCGCGCGAGAGTGACGCTGTTCGCGGCGCTGGCGACGCTGCTCACCGCCTGGTCGCTGGTCCCGCTGGTCGAGTCGGCGGGCTGGCTGCTCCAGGCGGCGCTGCTGCTGGCCGTGCAGAGCGCGGTGGGGGCGGGGGCCCGGCGGGTGCCGCTGGCGCGGTCGCTGACCGTGGCCGCGCAGCTGCTGGTGTCGCTGCTGACCCTCGCGGTCCTGTTCGCGGGGAAGGGCGAGTCGACCGGGAGCGGGCCGCTGGCCTACCTGGTCACGGACTTCGGGGCGCTGTACCAGCGCGGCGCGCAGGATGTGAGCGAGTTCGCGATCCCGGCCCCGCTGACGGACGGCATCCGGCTGCTGCTGGTGTCCGGGGTGCTGCTGATCGGGCTGCTGGTGGACACCCTCGCGGTGACCCTGCGGACGGCCGCGGCGGCCGGGCTGCCGCTGCTCGCGCTGTACTCGGTGGCCGCGGGCCTGTCGGGCGGCGGGGACGCCTCCTGGTTCGCCTTCCTGCTGGCGGGCTGCGGCTACCTGATGATGCTGCTGTCGGAGGGCCGGGACCGGCTGGCGCAGTGGGGCCGGGTCTTCGGCGCGGCCCCGCGCGAGCGGATCTCGGCCGCCTCCGGCCTCGGCGGCGGCAAGGAGGGCCGGCTCACGGCCCCGGTGCGGACCGGCCGGCGGATCGGCGCGATGGCCCTGGGCCTGGCGCTGGCGGTGCCGGCGGCCCTGCCCTCGCTCGGCGGCGGGCTGCTGGGCGGCCCGGGCGGGGGCGAGGCGGCCGACGGCGGTGTGGGCGGGACGATCTCGGCGGTGAACCCGCTGATCTCCCTGCAGAGCAACCTGAACGCGCAGGACAACCGGGTCGTGCTCAAGTACCGGACGGACAATCCCCAGCAGGGCGAGCAGTACCTGCGGATCCTGGCCCTGGACGAGTTCAACGGGATCAAGTGGGAGGCCTCCGGGCGGTCCCTGTCCGACGTCCCGGAGCGGCTGCCGAACCCGCCCGGGCTGAGCGGGGACGTCCGCCAGGGCGCGGCCGAGGTGCAGACCAACGTGTCGGCGGCGGAGACGTACACCCAGCGCTACCTGCCCATGCCGTACCCGGCGACCTCGGTGGACATCAAGGGGAAGTGGCGGTTCGAGCCGGCCGGGCGGACCCTGGTCGGGGACCAGCTGGGCAAGGACAGGTTCCAGAACGTGCAGGGCGCGCAGTACTCCGTGCGCAGCCTGCTGCTGAAGCCGACGGCGCAGCAGCTGCGGAGCGCGCCCGAGCCGGACCCGGAGGTCCGCGCCGAGTACACGAAGCTGCCGGACAACCTGCCGCCCGTGGTCGGCGACACGGCGCGCCAGGTGACGCAGGGGGCCAAGGACGACTACGCGCGGGCCGTGAAGCTCCAGGACTTCTTCGCCGTGAACGGCGGGTTCCGCTACAACACGAAGACGGCCTCGGGCACCGGGCCGCAGGCGGTGGCCCGCTTCCTCGCCGACAAGGAGGGCTTCTGCATCCACTTCGCCTTCTCGATGGCGGCGATGTCCCGGTCGCTGGGCATCCCGGCGCGGGTGGCGGTGGGCTTCACGCCGGGCGAGAGGCAGCCCGACGGCAGCGTCAACGTGTCGATGCGGGACGCGCACGCCTGGCCGGAGCTGTACTTCGAGGGGGTCGGGTGGACGCGGTTCGAGCCGACGCCCCGCTCCGGCATCAACGTGCCGGACTACTCCCGGCCGCAGGCTCCCACCGTGCAGCCGTCCGCGCCCGCGCCGCTGCCCTCGCAGGGGGCGGCGCAGCCGTCGGCCGCGCCGTCGAAGGCGGACGAGTGCCCGCCGGAGCTGAAGAAGCTCGGCGAGTGCGGTGCGGCCGCGCCGCGGCCGAGCGCGTCGGGTGGCGGTGGGCCGTCGGTGCCGGCGGTGCTCGGCTGGGCCATGGTGGCGCTGGCGGCGCTGGGCCTGCCGCTGCTCCCGCTGCTGTGGCGCGGCCGGGTGCGGGCCCGCAGGCTGGGCGCCGGGGAGGTGTCGGCGGCGTGGCGCGAGCTGGGCGACGCCGCGTGGGACGTGGGCGTCCGGCCGGACGAGGCGCTGTCGCCGCGGCGGGCCGCCGTGCGGGTGGTGGAGCTCGGGCGGCTGGACGCGGAGGCCGGCGCCGCGGTGCACCGGGTCGCGGGGGCGCTGGAACGGGCCCTGTACGCGCCGCCGGGCGCGGCGGTGTCGTACGAGGGGCTGGCGGACGACGTCCTGCTGGCGCGGGCGGGGCTGCTGGCGGGCGTGGGCCGGCCGGCCCGGCTGCGAGCGCTGCTGCTGCCGCGCTCGGCGGCCCGTCTCGCCTGGTCGGCGTCCCGCCGCTGGGCGGCCCTGGCGGACCGCACGGCCACGGCGGCGACCCGCATCCGCCTCCGCATGCCCCTCCGGGGCCGCGGCTGAGACACCTCTGCGGGTCCGCTGCGGGGGGCTCCGCCCCCGGGCCCCCGCGCTTCCAACGCCGACGGGGCTGGAATCGCGAGGAGCACGGCACCGGCAGACGCGCGAACGCGGCGAGGCTCGATCCCCCCGAGCCCCGCCGCGTTCGCGTACCGCGTCACGGAGGAGGTACCCGGTCCGCTCCGCAGCCCCGTGTCGGCGGTGCGGACCGGGCCTCCTGTCCGTTGCCCCCAGTCTCGCGTCCGCGCAGGTGGGGGCCCATCCGCGCAGGTACTCATTTCCGTGGCTAGGTACGGATACTCAGCCGCGGCGGGCCCCACCAGTTGTACGGGCTCCGCCGCCCCGGCGGCACCGCCGACTGGGGGTCAGTGTCCGCTGACCCGGCCCCGCAGCAGCAGCGACAGCGCCGAGTGCACGTCGTCGAGCGACCGCTCGCTCTGGAAGGACTGCCAGTCCAGCGCGGCCACCAGCACCATCCCGACCATCGCGGCCGCGGTCAGCGGCACGTCGATCTCGGCGCTCAGCTCACCGCGCTCCACGCCCTCCCGCAGCACCGTCTCCACGACGGCCACGGCCTCCTGCCGGACGACCATCAGCGTGGACTGCCACGCCCGGTTGGTCCGCCACAGCTCGGCGACGTACAGCTGTGTGAAGGCCGGGTAGCGGTCGATGAAGACGAGGCCGGCCCGGATCATCGCGTCGAGCGCCTCGACGCGGCTGCCGCCGCGCGCCTCCGTCTCCTCCGCGGCCGTCCGCAGCGAGACGGTCAGCAGCCCGACCCCGTGCCGCAGCAGCTCCTCGAAGAGGTCGTTCTTGCTCGCGAAGTTGTAGTAGACGGTGCCCTTCGCCACGCCCGCCCGCTCGGCGATCTCCTCGACCGTGGTCGCGGAGAAGCCCTGTTCGGCGATGAGGGTCACGGCCGCTTCGTAGAGCTTCTGGCGGGTGGCCTGCCGCCGGCCGCCCACGGCGGCGGAGGTGCTGCTGCTTTCCATGGCGCTGATTCTCACAGGTCACCGGCTCCTCAGAGGCTCAGTTCGGGGTGGAGCCGGTCCATGGTCCACACCTGCTTGCCGCGGGCGGCGAGCGCGGTGAGGGCGAGGGCGCCCGCCGTGAAGGCCACCAGGACCGCGCCGCCCTGCCACACGGGGGCGAGGTCGCCGCCCGTGATGAGGCGGCGCAGGCTCTCGACGACGTACGACATCGGCAGGTACGGGTGGATGGCGTTGAAGAAGCCCGGGCTGGTCTCCACGGGGTAGGTGCCGCCCGCCGAGGTCAGCTGGAGCATCAGGACGGCGAGCACCAGGATCCGCCCGGCGGCGCCGAACTTGGCGTTGAGCCACTGGACGATCGCCGCGAAACACCCGGTGACCAGCATCAAGAAGCCGACGGTGAGGGCCGGGCGGGCCATCTCCAGGCCCAGGCCCCAGTGCAGCACGGCCATGAGCAGGCTCACCTGCGCGGCGCCGAGGCCCGCCACGGGCAGCCAGCCGGCCAGGGCGATCCGCCAGGGCGAGGCGCCGGCGGCCAGGGCCCGCCGGTTGAGCGGGGTGATGAGCATGTAGGCGACCATCGCGCCGACCCACAGGGAGAGCGGGATGAAGTAGGGGGCGAAGCCGGTGCCGTAGTTGGGCGCCTTGTGCAGGGACTGGTTGGCGAGGCGGACCGGGTCGGCCATGACCTCGGTGCGGGCGTCGCGCTGCTGCTGGTCGTAGTCGGGGATCTTGCCGGCGCCGTCGTGGAGGCCGCCGGCGAGTTCGCCGCTGCCGTCGACGAGCTTGTACATGCCGCCGCTCAGGGTGTCCGCGCCGTCGCCGAGCTTGCCCACGCCCTCGTTGAGGGCGCCGGAGCCGGTGGTGGCGGTGCCGATGCCGGTGTGCAGCTCGGCCATGCCGGTGGCGACCTGGTGGGCGCCCTTGTTGAGGGCGTTGACCTGGGCGACGGCCGCGTCGAGGTCGGAGGCGAGGCCGGGGGCCTTGTCGACGAGGAGGCGGGCCTTCTTCTCCAGGTCGGTCAGCTGGGTGCGGAGCTTGGAGACATCGCCGTTCGCGTTCTTGACCAGGGTGCTGACGTCACCGGTGAGTTCGGCGGCCTCGGCCGCGTCGTCCTTGATCTTCTTCAGGTCGGGGCAGGAGGCCAGGTGCGGTTCCTTGCCCGGGGTGACGCAGTGCTTGGTGTAGTAGGCGTCCGCGCCCTGGGAGGCCTTCTGGGCGGCGGAGGCGGCGGCCGGGGCCTTGTCGGCGAAGGTGTCGAGGTGGTTCTTGACCACCTTGGCGGTGTCGGCGACCAGCTCGGCGGTGTCCGCCAGGTTCTTGGGGTCCTGGACGAAGGGGCGGGCCTTGTCCGCGGCGCCGTTCACCTTGTCGGCGAGCTTCTGGGTGCCGGCCGCGACGTCCTTGGAGCCGGTCTCCAGCTTGCCGGCGCCCGAGTTGAGCTTGCGCAGGCCGCCGGCGAGCTCGCCGGTCTTCTCCTTGGCCGTGTCGAGGCCGTCGGCGAGCTCCTTCGCGCCCTCCTGGGCCTTGCCCGCGCCGTCCTTGAGCTTGTCGGCGCCGTCGGCGGCCTCGGAGGTCTTGTCGTGGAGGTCGGAGAAGTTCACGAAGATCTTGTCGAGGAAGCCGCGGGAGGCGTTGGTGGACGCCGCGGAGCGGACCTCGGAGAAGACGGTGCGCGAGATCGAGCCGACGATGTAGTTGTTGGCGTCGTTGGTGCGCACCTGGAGGGCGCCGGTGGCGGGGTCCTCGCCCGAGCTGGAGGCGATCTTCTCGCTGAAGTCGGCGGGCATGGTGAGGGACAGGTAGTACGTCCCGTTCTCCAGGCCCTTGGCGGCCTCCTCGGCGCTGACCTCGCGCCAGTCGAAGGTCTTGCTGTCGTGCAGCTTCTTGGTGATCTCGTCACCGGCGTCGACGCGCTTGCCGTCGACGGTGGCGCCCTGGTCGGAGTTGACGAGGGCGACGGGAACCTTGTCGAGGCGGCTGTACGGGTCCCAGAAGGACCAGAGGTACAGGGCTCCGTAGAGCAGCGGCAGCAGGAGCAGTGCGACGAGAGCGGCCCGGGGCAGCTTCCCCCGCCCGAACCGCTTCAGCTCAAGCGCGGCCAGCTTCGGCGAGCGCATCGTCCGCCCCCTTCGTGTCGTCGTCGTTCTCGGTGTCGTCGTCGTTCTCGCCGTCGTCGGTGTCGCCGGCGTTCTCGGCGTCGCCGTTCCCGGCGTCCTCCCCGGCGTCCTCCCCGTCGGTCGGCTCCATCGGGCCGGTCCGCAGGACGAGCGCGTCCTCGGGTGCCTCGCTGCACACCGCGAGGACGGTGGTCCCCGCGGCGGCGACCGAGCGGAGCAGGGCCCAGGCCTCGGCGCGTTCGGTGTCCGAGAGCTTCATGTCGAGGTCGTCCAGGGCCAGCAGCCGCGGCGAGCCGAGCAGCGCGATGGCCACGGACAGCCGTACGGCCTCCAGGCGTTCCAGGTCCCGTACGGAGGTGCGCGGACCCTTGGGCAGCGTCGCGAGGTCCAGTCCCGCGGCGTCCAGGGCGGCGTCGATCCGGGCCTTGCTGCTCGCGCGGCGTTCGCGGCGGGGACGCAGCAGGGCGCGGACCGGGGCCTCGTAGCGGCGCTGGAGCAGGGCGCCCTCGCGCAGCTGCTCGGCGACGGTGAGGGCCTGGTCGAGTTCGTTGACCCCGCTGACCGGTCCGAGGGCGGCGATCCGGCGGACCGCGGCCATCTTCTTCGGCAGCCGGTGGCGGCCGACCTCGGCGTGTCCCTCGGTGGGTTTCATCCGTCCGGTGAGGGCAAGGAGCAGGCAGGTACGGCCGCTGCCGGAGGGGCCTTCGACCGCGATGAGCGAGCCGGGCTCCGCGTCGATGCCCACGCCCCGGAAGGTCCACCCGCGCGGGCCCTTGAGTCCGAAGTCCTCGGCTTTGACGGCCGCGCCGTGCGGGCTGTCCACACCGTCCCCCTTCATTTTGAACTGACCGGTCAGTTCAAAAACTACCAGCTCCTGGCGCACCAGGCGTGCGGCGGGGGGCAGTTACCCCGACGAAACCCCCGAAACCACAGGTCAGCGCGATTGTCAGTGGGGCCGTTCACGATGGAGGCAACGCATCGACAGGAGGTTCGTCATGGCCACACCGTCCCCGTCCCCTGTCCACCCCGTCCTGCGGAGGTCGGCGGCTCCGCCGGCCGCCCTCGACCTGCTCGCCAAGGCCCGCAGCGGCCTGGCCGAGGCCGTCGGGCTGTCCCGCCCCCACGAGCGTTACGCCACCGCCCACCTGGCCGCGCTGCGCACCGCCGCGGCCGTCCTCGCGGCACGCGGGCGGCCCGAGCCGGTGAACCCCCGGCGGCGGCCGAGGATCCGCAGCGCGTGGGAGGTGCTGCCGGAGATAGCGCCGGAGCTGGCGGAGTGGAGCGCGCTCTTCGCCTCCGGCGCCGCCCGCCGGGCCCGGGCCGAGGCGGGGATACCGGACGCGGCCACCAGCCGGGACGCGGACGATCTGGTGCGCGCGGTGTCGATGTTCCTGCGCCTGGTGGAGCGGATGCTCGCGATCCAGCCGCCCCAGCAGACCCTGCCGCAGCCCCGTCCCGAACATCCGGAGGCGGGATGAGCCGCCAGGGCCCGAAAGACGGGCCCCGGGTGCGGAAGGCAATAGGGTGGGGCGGGGTGGGGCACTGACCGCCCGCCCTTGCCTACCGCGCCGAGGAGCCATCAGCCGTGTCGGACACTTCCCGCCCCCGTGCCTCCCTCCGCACCGCCGTGGTGTGGGAGGTCCTCAAGGAGGCGCTCGACCGCCGGGTGAAGGCGACCGGCCGGGATGTCCTCGACGTGCTCGACACCGGTGGCGGCACCGGGAAGTTCGCCGTGCCGGTGGCCCGCCTGGGCCACCGGGTCACCGTCGTCGACCCCAGCCCGAACGCGCTGTTCGGGCTGGAGCGCCGGGTGGCCGAGGCCGGAGTCGCCGATCTCGTCCGCGGGGTCCAGGGCGACGCCCAGGGCCTGCTGGACGTGGTCGAGCGCGACGCCTACGACGTGGTGCTCTGCCACGGCGTGCTGGAGTACGTGGACGACCCGGCCGAGGGCGTGGCCAACGCGGTGGCGGCCCTGCGCCGCGGCGGCGTGCTCAGCCTGCTGGCCGCCGGACTCGGCGGAGCCGTGCTCGCACGTGCCCTGGCCGGGCACTTCACGGAGGCCCGTACCGCCCTCACCGACCCGGCCGGCCGCTGGGGCTCGGGCGACCCGGTGCCCCGCCGCTTCACCGCCGAGACCCTCGCCGAGCTGGTCGGCGGGGCCGGCCTGGAGGTCGGCGCGGTGCACGGCGTGCGGATCTTCGCCGACCTCGTCCCGGGGGTGCTGGTGGACACCGAGCCGGGCGCCGTGGAGGCGCTGCTGCGCCTGGAGGAGGCCGCCGCGGAGCTGCCCGCCTTCCACGCGGTCGCCACGCAGTTGCACGTCCTGGGCGAGAAGCAGTCCTGATCTGCGATCTTCGTCGGACGGAGTCGGCCACACACCCTCCGAACCGGCGATCGGCCCCGTATGATCGGGGCAGTGACCGGCATGGTGGACGTGCCATTGGGGAATAAGCGCCTCAGTGGCCGCTCCCGCGGCGGTACTGATCGTTTTCGATACGGATCCATCACCGACCTATTTGAGAACGTGGCGTAGAGGGCGGGTATCACGGGGGCGATTCCCCGCCTATCCTGAAGGGGACCCCTGGTCGCCACCCCCGCGACCGACGGATGAGGAGGACTCCCGTGCCGCTCTCGGAGCACGAGCAGCGCATGCTCGAGCAGATGGAGCGAGCGCTGTACGCCGAAGATCCCAAGTTCGCGACAGCGCTTGAGGGAAGCGGACTGCGCACGTACACCCGGCGACGGGTCTACCAGGCAGTCGCAGGCATTGTGGTGGGTATCGCGCTCCTCATGGCCGGCGTGATCTGGCAGGACGTGCTCTGGGTCAGCGTGGTGGGGTTTCTCGTCATGCTGGGCTGCACGGTCCTCGTGGTCACCGGTTGGCGCAAGGCACCCAAGCCTGGCGAACAGCCCGTCTCCGGAAGTGCAGGCGGTTCGGCCCGAGGCCAGAACCGGCAGCGTCGGTCGATGATGACCCGCATCGAAGAACGGTGGCAGCGCCGCCGTGACGAACAGGGGCAGTAGCGCCCCCGGACAACGTGAGTGAGGGGACGGAAGCCCACCGGCTTCCGTCCCCTCACTGCTCCGCGGCGCGGCACTGCGGCATGATGTGGGGGTGAGTGTGCTCCCCCTGGTCTTCACCAGCGGCTGGGCCAGTGGGATCAACGCATATGCCGTGGTCCTCCTGCTCGGCATCTTCGGCGCGACCGGCCTGACCGACGAGGTCCCGGCCTCCCTGCAGCGCACCGACGTGCTCATCGTCGCCGGTGTGCTGTTCCTCTGCGACGTGGTCGCCGACAAGATCCCGTACGTGGACTCGGTCTGGGACTCCGTCCACACCGTGATCCGCCCGGTCGCCGGCGCCACGGTGGGCGCCCTGCTGGCCGGGCAGAGCGGCTCGCTCTCCGACATCGCCGCCGGCGCGGTCGGCGGTTCCACCGCCCTGCTCAGCCATTTCGTCAAGGCCGGCACCCGGATGGCGATCAACACCTCGCCCGAGCCGTTCAGCAACATCGCCATGAGCATCGCCGAGGACCTCGGCGTGGCGGGCCTGGTCACCTTCGCGATGTTCAACCCGGAGGCCGCCGCCGCCATCGCGGCCGTCCTGCTGGCCGCCGGGCTGGCCCTGCTGATCTTCCTCTGGTCCCGGATCCGCCGCTTCCTGCGCCGCCGCGCCCAGCGCCGCGAGGAGAAACGGCTCGCCGCCGAAGCCCGCGCCCGGACCTCCTCCCCACCCCGCTGACCGCGCGGGAAGCCTCGATAGGCTCAGCCGCATGGCACGAATTGCGGTGATCGGCGCCGGGATGGGCGCGATGGCGACAGCGGCCCGGCTGGCCGTGGCAGGGCACCGGGTGACGGTGTACGAGCGCGGGACGACGTACGGGGGCGCGGTCGGCCGGTACGAGCGCGAGGGCTTCGCCTTCGACACCGGGCCGGGCCTGCTGCACCTGCCCGCCGTCTACCGCGACCTGTTCGTCAAGACCGGCAAGCGGCCGCTGGAGACCTGCGTGGACATGGCGCAGGCCGACCCGGCCGTCCGGCACGTCCTGCCCCACCACGGCGTGGACGTCGCCCTCCCGGGAGCCTCCCGCGGCGGCGTGGCCGCCGCCCTCGACGGGGCCTTCGGCCAGGGCGCGGGCGAGCGCTGGAACGCCGTCCTGGGCCGGGCCCGCGACGCCTGGGACGCCACCCGGCGCCCCCTGCTGGAGGAGCCGCTGCCCGCCGACCGCCGGGCGCTGGCGGCCGACCCGTACCCCGCCCTGCGCCGCAGCGGCCTGCTGCGCCGCCGCCCGCCGACCCTCGCCGAGGTGGCCGACCGGGAGCTGGGCGGCGGCCTCGGCGAGCTGCTGGCCGGCCGGGTGCGTGCGTACGGGATCGACCCGGGCCGGGCCCCCGGCTCGGCCGCCGTGCTGCCGTACATGGAGCAGACCTTCGGCAGCTGGTACGTGCGCGGCGGGATGCGGGCCCTGGCCACCGCAGTCCACGAGCGCTGCCGTGAGCGCAAGGTGGAATTCGTCTTCGGCGCGGAGGTCCGGGAGGTCCGCACCGCCGGGGGCCGTGCGGCCGGTCTGCTGCTGGCCGACGGCAGTGAGGTCGCGGCCGACTCCGTCGTCTGCGGGATCGACCCGCGGCTGCTGCCCGCCGCCTCCCTGCCCTGGCCGCGCGAGGCGGTCCCGGCGCGCGGGCCGGACCTGCCGAGCCGGATCGGCCTCTTCCTCGCGCTGCGCGGCGCGCGTCCCCCGGGGACCGTCCACCGCACCCTCGTGCACTCCCCCGGCCTGGACGTCACCGTCCTGCGCCCCGACGACCCCGCCACCCGGCCCGACGCGGACCACGAGGCGGTCACGGTGACCGCCGTGTGCGGAACCGGCGGCACGGCGGCCGTGCCCCCCCACCGGCTGCTGGAGCTGGCCGGGCAGGCCGTGCCGGGGCTGCGGGAGCGGCTGCTGTGGCACGAGGCGCACACGCCCGCCGACATCGAGGCGGCGACGGGCGCCCCGGGCGGCGCGGTGCCCGCCCCCGCTCTCGCGGGAGACGGCGGGCGGCTGCTCTACCCGGCCAACACCACGGCCGTGCCGGGCTTGTACCTGGCCGGCGGCTGGGCGCATCCCGGCGGCGGGCTGGCGCACGCCGGGATGACCGGGGCCCTGGTGGCCGGGCTGATCGTGGAGGGCGCGGAGTTCCGCGGCTCCCAGTGACCCGCCCCCGGCCGGCCCGGGCTCAGTAGCGGTACTGCTCGTACCCGCCCTGCTGGGGGTAGGGGTACTGCTGCGGCGGCTCGCCCTGCTCCTCCCCCGGGTAGGGCTGGTCCACATCGCGCTGCTGCGGGACCCAGACCCCGCCGGGCGGGGTGTCCATGGAGTACTGCTGCCCCTGGTCGGGGTACGCCGGGTAGGCGGAGTACTGGGCGTAGTTCGCGTCGTTCGCGTAGTCGTAGGCCGCCGGCTGGCCGAGGCCCCCGCCGGTGCCGATGTACGGGTCCGAGTAGGCGGCGTAGACCTGCTGCTGCTCGCCCGTCTGATAGCCGGCGGAGTAGTCGTAGCCGCCGCCCTGGCCCGCGGGGTCGTGGTACGCGGCGTACTGGTGGGCGTCCTGCTCGGCCGAGGTGAACGGCGAGGCGAACGCGGCCGTCTGGCCCGCGTCGGCGGGGGGCGCGAAGCTCTGTATCCCGTACGAACCGGTGTCCTCGGGCATCGGCTGGGGGCTGTAGACCTCGTCGGCGGCCTGGAACTGCCGCTCGGAGACGCGGTCTTCGTCCGCTCCCGCGGCTGCCCCCGCATCCTCGTACTGCAGCGCGGTGACCTCCAGCGCCGGTTCCGGGCGCGGACCGCCGGAGCGGCGGCGGCCGGACTGGCGTACGGGTTCCCCGCCGCGCCGCAGCGCCCAGCCGGCCACGAAGCCCTTGCGGAAGGAGAGCGTCACCAGGGTCTGGCCCATGGCGAACGCGGCCGCGCCGGCGCCGATGACCGGCACCGAGGGCAGGATGACCCCGGCGACCACGCCGAGGAAGCCGCTGAAGGCGAGCAGGCGCCAGCGGAGCCGGGCCTTGTACTGCATCAGGACCTCGGCAAGCAACCACAGCGCGACGAAGCCGAACGCGATGTAGAGGACCGTCATACCCATGCATGGCCCCTCTCGGTACGGCCGGCGCCCAGGGAACGGGGGCCCGCCGGTCAGGCCCGCTGGTGCAGGCCCAGGTTCTCGTAGATCTCGAGAGTCGCCGTGGAGTTGTTCAGCGTGATGAAGTGCAGCCCTGGGACACCCTCGGACAGCAGCCGCGCGCAGAACTCCGTGGCGAACTCGATGCCAATGGAGCGTACAGCGGCCGCGTCGTCCTTGACGGCGAGCATGCGCTCTTTCACGTCCGCGGGGAAGACCGCGGTGCTCAGTTGGGGCAGCCGGTCGAGCTGCTTGATACCCACAACAGGCATGACCTCGGGGATGATCGGGGTCTCGCAGCCCGCCTTTTCGACGCTGTCGCGCAGCCGCAGATAATTCTCCGGATCGAAGAACATCTGGGTGATCGCGTAGTCGGCGCCCGCGCGGCACTTGTCCACGAAATGCCGGATGTCCGTATCCCAGTCCGTCGAACGCGGGTGCATCTCGGGGAAGGCGGCGACGCCGACGCAGAAGTCGCCGGACTCCTTGAGCAGCCGGACCAGGTCGGCGGCGAAGTGCACGCCCTCCGGGTGCGCCACCCATTCGGCCATCGGGTCGCCCGGCGGGTCGCCGCGCAGGGCGAGCATGTTGCGGATGCCGGCGTCGGCGAACTGGCCGATGACGTGGCGCAGCTCGGCGATGGAGTGGTCCACGGCGGTGAGGTGGGCGACCGGGGTGAGGGTGGTGTCCGAGGCGATCTGCTCGGTGGCCTTGACGGTGCCGCCACGGGTGGAGCCGCCGGCTCCGTAGGTCACGGAGACGAAGCTGGGGGAGACCGCCTCGACCCGCCGCAGCGCGTTCCAGAGGTTGCGTTCGCCCTTCTCCGTCTTGGGGGCCCAGAACTCGAAGGAGTACGAGCGCCCGGACGCGAGGAGGTCGCGGACCGTGTGCGCACGATCCGACCAGGTGGAAGCGGTACCAGAGGCCATACGGGCAGGTTAGACGCGGCCCGGCGGAGGCCGAAGCGGTGTCCGCCTTTTGGACATGTTTTTGGACACCCTCCGGCGGCGGGCCCTGTGCTAACCGAGGCGGGCGCGGACCCGCTTGGCCAGTTCCGCGGCGGCGGCTCCGGGGTCGGCGGCCTCGGTGAGGGCGCGGACGACGACGACGCGGGTGGCTCCGGCGTCCAGCACCTCGTCGAGGTTTGCGCTGTCGATGCCGCCGATCGCGAACCAGGGCCGGTCCTGCTCGAGCGAGGCCGCGTACCGGACGAGTCCGAGGCCGGGGGCGTGGCGGCCGGGCTTGGTGGGGGTGGGCCAGCAGGGGCCGGTGCAGAAGTAGTCCACGCCGGGCTCGGCCACGGCCGCGTCGACCTCGGCCTCGGCGTGGCAGGAGCGGCCGATGAGCACGGAGTCGGGGCCGCCGAGGATGGCGCGGGCGGCGGGTACGGGGATGTCGCCCTGGCCGAGGTGGAGGACGTCGGAGCCGATGGCGTGGGCGACGTCGGCCCGGTCGTTCACGGCGAGCAGCTTGCCGTGGCGCCGGGCGGCCTCGGCGAACACCCGGAGGTGTTCGAGCTCCTCGCCGGCCTCCATGCCCTTGTCCCGGAGCTGGACGATGTCCACGCCTCCGGCCAGTACGGCGTCGAGGAACTCGGGGAGGTCACCCTGCCGCTTGCGGGCGTCCGTGCACAGGTAGAGCCGGGCGTCGGACAGCTGCATGGGTGTACCCCCGTGATGGAGGCGGTGTACGGGCGCCGGGGCCCGTACACCGCGGTGGAGCGGATGCGGATCAGGTCAGAGGGCGAGCGCCTGGGCGCGGCGCTTGACCTCCGTGCCGCGATTCTCGCTCAGCGCCTGGGCGGGGGTGCCGGGCAGGGTCGGGTCCGCCGTGAAGAGCCACTCCAGGATCTCCTCGTCGGAGAAGCCGTCGTCGCGCAGCACGGTCAGCAGGCCGACGAGGCCCTTGACGACCTTGTCGCCGTCGATGAAGGGGGCCGGCACCTGCAGGGCGCGGTTCTCGCCCCGGCGTACGGCGATGAGCTGCCCCTCCTTGACCATCTGGCGGACCCGGGTCACCTCGATGTCGAGCATCTCCGCGATGTCGGGGAGGTACAGCCACGAGGGGACAAGGGCATCGATCTTTGCGTCAATCTCGGTCACGGGGACAAGCCTGCCACCTCCGATCGGCCGCCGGTACCGGGGCGACCCGTCCGTGGCCGCGGCGCTCCGCCCCGTACCCGCGGTTCGGTCCCCGGCGGAACCGGGCCGGGGCGGAGCCCGGCCGTCCGTCAGGCCGCCGCGGACTTGAGCGGGGTCGCCGGGTCGCGGACCTTGGCCGGGTCCAGCGGAGCCCCCGTCTCGATCAGCTTGCGGCCCTGGGCCAGGTCGCGGGGGCGGCCGACGGCCAGCAGCGCGACCAGGGCGCCGTCCTTCAGCCAGCACACGGACCAGGCCCGCTCCCCCGGGTCGCCCCGCCACAGCAGGGTGTCGGCCCCGCCGTGGTGGCCGGCGTACTGGACGAAGCGGCCGAACTGCTCGGACCAGAAGTACGGCACCGGATCGTAGGCCTCGGCCGGCTCCCCGGCCAGGATGTTCGCCGCGACCGCCCGGGGCCCCTGGAGCGCGTTGTCCCAGTGGTGCACGAGCAGCCGGGACCCGTAGCGGGCCGACGGGAAGGAGGCGCAGTCGCCGACCGCGTACACCCCGGGCAGGGAGGTGCGCAGGTACGCGTCGGCGGTGACGGAGCCGTCGGGGCCGAGCTCGACGCCGGTCCCGGCCAGCCAGCCGGTGGCGGGGCGGGCGCCGATGCCCACCACCACGGCGCCGGCCGGCAGGGTCCGCCCGTCCCCGAGCAGCACCCGGCCCTCGTCGATCCCGGCGACCTTCGCGCCGGTGACCAGCTCGGCGCCCGCCTCCGCGTACCAGCGGGCCATCGGCTCGGCGACCTCCGCGGGCAGCGCGCCCGCCAGGACCCGGTCCGCGGCCTCGACCACGGTCACCTCGCAGCCCGCCTCCCGGGCCGCGGTGGCGAACTCGGCGCCGATCCAGCCCGCCCCGACGACCACGATCGAGGGCGCGGCCGCCAGTACGGGGCGCAGCCGTTCCGCGTCGTCCAGGGTGCGCAGCAGGTGCACGCCCGGGACCCCGCCGGTGCCGGGCAGGGTCAGCGGCTGGGCGCCGGTGGCCAGGACGAGGACCCCGTACGGGACGGGGCCGACCTCGGTGTCCAGTTCGCGTGCGGCGGCCCGGAGCCCGGTGACCTCCGTGCCGAGCCGCAGCTCGATGTCCAGTGCTTCGAAGTCCACGTCGAAGGCGGAGTCCTCGGCCTTGCCGAGCAGGACCGCCTTGGACAGCGGGGGCCGGTCGTAGGGCTGGTGGGGTTCGGCGCCCAGCAGGGTCACGGGGCCGGTGAATCCGCGCTCGCGCAGGGCGACCGCGGTCTGCACACCGGCCATGCCGGCGCCGACGATCACGACGCCGTTCTCAGTCTGTTCCGTCTGCTCGTTCACCCGGCCACCCTAATCATCTGACGAACCGTCAGGAATGGGCGCCCCTTACCCGCTGTCGGCGGCGGGGTTAGTCTGGCCACCGTACCTATCGCGGGAGTCCGGGCGCACCGGGCTGAGAGGGAGGCTGGACGGCCTCCGACCGTACGAACCTGATCCGGGTCATGCCGGCGAAGGGAGGGGCTGGACGCCCATGCACTCATCTCGTAAGGGATCCGACGTCCTCGTCATCGGGGGCGGGATCATCGGGCTCGTCACCGCCTGGCGGGCCGCCCGGCGGGGCCTGGGCACCGTTCTGGCCGACCCCGCCCCCGGCGGCGGGGCCGCCCAGGTCGCGGCCGGGATGCTCGCCCCGGTCACGGAGCTGCACTACGGCGAGGAGGCCCTGCTGGGCCTGGGCCTCGCCTCCGCCGCGCGCTATCCGGAGTTCGCCGCCGAGCTCGCCGAGGCGAGCGGGGGTGTGGACATCGGCTACCGCGCCTGCGGCACCCTCGCCGTCGCCCTGGACGCCGACGACCGGCTCCACCTGCGCGAGCTGCACGCCCTCCAGCGCCGCTGCGGCCTGGACTCGGAGTGGCTCACCGGCCGCGAGTGCCGCCGCCTGGAGCCGATGCTGGCCCCGGGCGTGCGCGGCGGGCTGCGCGTGGACGGCGACCACCAGGTCGACCCCCGCCGGCTGGCGGCCGCCCTGCTGACGGCGTGCGAGCGGGCCGGCGTGGCCGTCCACCGGGCGGCCGCCGAGCGGCTCCTGGTCACCGCGGACCGGGCGGCCGGCGCCGTCCTCGACGACGGTACGGAGCTGCGCGCGGACCAGGTGGTGCTGGCGGCGGGCTCGCTCAGCGGCCGGCTGGCGGGCCTGCCGGCGGAGGTCGTGGCCCCCGTACGGCCGGTGAAGGGGCAGGTGCTGCGCCTGTCCGTACCCCCCGCCTACGCGCCGTTCCTGTCCCGCACGGTCCGCGCCGTCGTGCGCGGCAGCCACGTCTACCTGGTGCCGCGGGAGAACGGCGAGCTCGTCATCGGCGCCACCAGCGAGGAACTCGGCTGGGACACCACGGTCACCGCGGGCGGGGTCTACGAACTCCTGCGCGACGCCCACGAGCTGGTGCCCGGCATCACCGAACTCCCGCTGGTGGAGACCCGGGCGGGCCTGCGCCCCGGCTCGCCCGACAACGCGCCGATGCTCGGCCCGACCGACCTGCCGGGCCTGCACCTGGCCACGGGGCACTACCGCAACGGGGTGCTGCTGACCCCGCTCACCGGCGAGGTCATGGCGGACCTGCTGACCAGCGGCGAACTGCCGCCGATCGCCCGCCCCTTCACCCCCCGCCGGTTCTCCGCCGCACGTCAGGAGTCGTACGCATGACCATCTCCGTCAACGGCGAGCCGCGCGAGGTCGCGGCCGGCACCACGCTCGACGCGGTGGTCGCCACCCTGACCGCGGCGCCTTCCGGGGTCGCCGCCGCGCTCAACGAGACCGTGGTCCCGCGCGGGCAGTGGCCGGCCACGGCGGTGGGCGACGGCGACCGGGTCGAGGTCCTCACCGCGGTCCAGGGAGGCTGAGCGGCATGGCGGACGACCTCTTCACTCTCGGCGGCCGGACCTTCTCCTCCCGCCTGATCATGGGTACGGGCGGCGCCCCCAGCCTGGACGTGCTGGAACGGGCCCTGGCGGCCTCCGGCACGGAGCTCACGACGGTGGCGATGCGGCGGCTGGACCCGACGGTCCAGGGCTCCGTCCTGTCCGTGCTCTCGAAGCTCGGCATCGGGGTCCTGCCCAACACGGCGGGCTGCTTCACGGCGGGCGAGGCCGTGCTGACCGCGCGGCTCGCGCGGGAGGCGCTGGGCACGGACTGGATCAAGCTGGAGGTGGTCGCGGACGAGCGGACCCTCCTGCCGGACGGCGTGGAGCTCCTCGACGCGGCCGAGACCCTCGTGGACGAGGGCTTCACCGTCCTGCCCTACACCAACGACGACCCGGTGCTCGCGCGCAAGCTGGAGGACGTGGGCTGCGCGGCGGTCATGCCGCTGGGGTCGCCGATCGGGTCCGGGATGGGGATCCGGAACCCGCACAACTTCGAGCTGATCACGGAACGGGCGGGAGTTCCGGTCATCCTGGACGCGGGCGCCGGGACGGCCTCGGACGTGGCCCTGGCGATGGAGCTGGGCTGCGCGGCCGTGATGCTCGCCTCGGCGGTGACCCGGGCCCAGGAGCCGGTGCTGATGGCCGGCGCGATGCGGGACGCCGTGTCGGCGGGGCGCCTGGCCTTTCGCGCGGGGCGCATCCCGCAGCGGCGGTTCGCCGAAGCCTCGTCTCCTGCGGAGGGCCGCGCCACCCTGGACCCGGAACGCCCGGCATTCTGACCTGCGGCTCCGCTGCTGGGGCTCCGCCCCGGACCCTCCCCCACGCTCCGTCCGGGGGACCCCCCACGCCTCAAACGCCGGCGAGGCTGGATTCGGCTGATCCGCGCCCGCGCGTCCGGGGCGGAGTTCCGGTCCTTGAGCCGCGCCGGCGATCGAGGCGCGGCGGCGGGCCCGCGCCCGGCTGACGTCACAGGTGCGCTGCAAGGGGACCCGCCCCGGTCGGGGTCCGGTGGCGCGCCAATAGAATCGCCGGGTGGATACGACCCTGGATGACCCCCTCGTCGGGCGCGTGCTCGACGGCCGCTACCGCGTCGACGCCCGCATCGCGGCCGGCGGCATGGCCACGGTCTACCGGACCGTCGACACCCGCCTGGACCGCGTCCTGGCCCTGAAGGTGATGCACCCGGCGCTCGCCGCGGACGCCGCCTTCGTCGACCGGTTCATCCGCGAGGCGAAGTCCGTGGCCCGACTCGCCCACCCCAACGTCGTCGCGGTCTTCGACCAGGGCACGGACGGGCCGTACGTCTACCTGGCCATGGAGTACGTCTCCGGCTGCACCCTGCGCGACGTGCTCCGCGAGCGCGGCGCGCTCCGGCCGCGGGCCGCGCTCGACATCCTGGAGCCCGTGCTCGCCGCCCTCGGCGCCGCCCACCGGGCCGGCTTCGTGCACCGCGACATGAAGCCGGAGAACGTCCTGATCGGCGACGACGGCCGGGTCAAGGTGGCCGACTTCGGGCTGGTCCGGTCCGTGGACTCGGTGACCCACACCACCGGCTCCGTCCTCGGCACCGTCTCCTACCTGGCCCCCGAGCAGATCGAGAACGGCGTCACCGACACCCGCGTGGACGTCTACGCCTGCGGGGTCGTGTTCTACGAGATGCTCACCGGCACCAAGCCGCACACCGGCGGCTCCCCCGCCCAGGTGCTCTACCAGCACCTCAACGAGGACGTACCGCCCCCCTCCGCCGCCGTCCCCGGCCTCCCCGTCGGCCTCGACGAAATCGTCGCGCACGCCACCGCGCGCAACCCGGAGCTGCGCCCCTACGACGCCGCCGCCCTGCTCGGCCTCACCCGCGAGGCCCGCGTCCAGCTCAGCGACGACGAGTTGGACGCCGTACCGCCGCAGGCGCGCGCCGAGGAGCGGACGGCTGCCGAGGACCGCACCAGCGTCATCCCCCGCCCGGTCACCGCGCACCAGCCGGTGCACCAGACCTCCCGGCTGCAGAGTCCGCCGCCGCCTGCGCCCGCCCCGCCGGCCGCCCGCGGGCCCCGGCGCGGCGTACTGCTGGTCGTCGCGGGCGTACTGCTCGCCCTCGGGCTCGGCACGGGGGTCTGGTACATCAACTCCGGCCAGTTCACCAAGGTGCCCAACCTGCTCGGCAAGACCGAGGAGCAGGCCAAGTCGCAGCTCTCGGCGGCGGGCCTCGGCGTGAAGCGGATCGAGCGGAAGTTCAGCACCTCCTTCGACCGCGGCACCGTGATGAACACCGACCCGCCGGGCGGCAAGCGCATCCGCGGCAACGGCGCGGTGACGCTCACCATCTCCCGCGGGCCCGAGGTCGTGGCCGTGCCCAACCTCAAGGGCCGCCCGCTGGAGGAGGCCAAGGCCGAGCTGACCAAGTCCGGGCTGGCCCCCGGCATCGAGACGCAGGCCTTCAGCCAGGACGTCGCGCAGGGATCGGTGGTCAGCACCGACCCGGCGGGCGGCGAGAAGCGGGCTCCCGACACGGCGGTCGCCATGGTCGTCAGCAAGGGCCGCCCGGTCCCGGTGCCGAACGTGGCCGGCGTCCCCTTCGAGCAGGCCCGGTCGACACTGCAGGGCCTCGGCTTGAAGGTGGGCACGGCACCCGAACAGGTCAACGCCCCCTCCCCGGCCGGTACGGTCGCCAACCAGTCGGTCGGCGCCGGAACCCAGGCCGCGGCCGGGGACACCGTGACGCTGACCGTCTCCAAGGGGCCCCGTCAGCTCCCCGTTCCGGACGTGACCGGCCAGGACGTGGACGCGGCCCGCAAGGCCCTGGAGGGCGCGGGCTTCAAGGTGAAGGTGGAGCGGCCGCTCATCTCCTTCAGCAAGACGGTGGATTCGCAGTCGGTGGCCGGCGGCCAGAACGCCCCCGAGGGCACCACGATCGTCATCACGACCAAGGGACTGTGAGCAGCGGTGATACGCAATCCGGTGGGCGGGCACGTCCCCGTCGCGGGCGGGTTGGCCTCGGTGGGGCTGACGTACGCCCGGGAGATGGGCGCCGAGGCGGTCCAGGTCTTCGTCGCCAATCCGCGCGGCTGGGCCACCCCGGTCGGCAATCCGGCGCAGGACGAGCTCTTCCGGTCGCAGTGCGCCGAGGAGTCGATCCCGGCCTACGTGCACGCCCCGTACCTGATCAACTTCGGCTCGCACACCGAGGCGACCGTGGAGAAGTCGGTGGAGTCCCTGCGCCACTCGCTGCGCCGGAGCCGTCGGATCGGTGCGCTCGGGGTGGTCGTGCACACCGGCTCGGCCACTGGGGGCCGCCCGCGGGAGGCCGCGTACGCGCAGGTCAGGGAGTTCATGCTGCCGTTGCTGGACGAGCTGACGCATGACGACGACCCGTTCCTGCTGCTGGAGTCCACGGCCGGGCAGGGCTCCTCGCTGTGCTCGCGGGCCGAGGAGTTCGGGCCGTACTTCGACGCGCTCGACCACCACCCGAAGCTGGGCATCTGCCTGGACACCTGCCACATCTTCGCGGCGGGACACGATCTGGCGGAGCCCGGCGGGACGAAGCTGACGCTGGACCTGCTGGTGGACACGGTGGGCGAGGGCCGGCTGAAACTGGTCCACGCGAACGACTCCAAGGAGGGGGTGGGCGCCCACAAGGACCGGCACGCCAACGTCGGCCAGGGCCACATCGGCCGCGAGGCCTTCGCCGAGCTGTTCACGCACCCGGCGATGGCGGGCGTGCCGCTGATCATCGAGACTCCCGGCGGCAAGGAAGGGCACGCGGCGGACGTGGCCCTGCTGAAGGAGCTGCGCGGCCCGGAGTGATCGCGCGGCGGAATACCCTAGGGGGGTATATGGTTCCGTCTATCGACGGACCCGCTACCCGGCTTTCCCACCAGGGGGTCGACATGGAGCACCACGCACACGACCAGCACCGTCACGAGAGCCACGACCACCACGGCCCCGAGCACCACGGCCACGCACGGCAAGGGCGCGCCGACTGGGCCACGGCCGCCCGGGCCACCCTGCACTGCCTCACCGGATGCGCCATCGGCGAGGTGCTCGGCATGGTCATCGGGACCGCGCTGGGTTGGGGAAACGTCCCGACCATGGCGCTGGCGATCGCCCTGGCGTTCCTCTTCGGCTACGCGTTCACCCTGCGGGGGGTCCTCGCGGCAGGCGTTGGCTTCCGTGCGGCCGTCCGGGTGGCGCTCGCCGCGGACACTCTTTCGATCACCGTCATGGAACTGATCGACAACGGCGTGATCGCCCTGTGGCCGGGCGCCATGGACGCGCACCTGTCGGACCCGATGTTCTGGACGGTGCTGGCGATCGCCCTCGCGGCCGCCTTCGTGATCACGGTCCCGGTGAACAGGTGGCTGATCGGCCGCGGCAAGGGGCACGCGGTCGTCCACCGGTACCACTGATCTGCCGGACGCGCCCTAGAGCTCGGGGCCGTCCCCCGGCTCCTCCTGGTACGAGTAGCGCTGCTCCCGCCAGGGGTCGCCGATGTTGTGGTAGCCGCGCTCCTCCCAGAAGCCGCGGCGGTCGGCGGTCATGTACTCGACGCCGCGGACCCACTTGGGGCCCTTCCACGCGTACAGGTGCGGAACGATCAGGCGCAGCGGGAACCCGTGCTCCGCGGTGAGCAGTTCACCACCCTCGTGGGTGGCGAAGACGGTCCGCTCGGAGGCGAAGTCGGCCAGCCGCATGTTGGAGCTGAAGCCGTACTCGGCCCACACCATCACGTGCGTGACCTGCGGCGCCGGCGGCGCCAGGGCGAGGATCGTGCGGGCGAGCACGCCACCCCATTCGGCGCCCGGCATGCTGAACTTCGTCACGCAGTGCAGGTCCGCCACGACGGACTCGAACGGCAGCGCCGCGAACTCCTCGTGGTTCCAGCAGTGCTTGTCACCGTCGGCCGTCGCACCGAAGACGCGGAACTCCCAGCGGTCGGGCTTGAACTTGGGCACCGGACCGTAGTGGGTGACCGGCCAGCCCCGCTGCAGCCGCTGGCCCGGTGGAAGCTCCGGCTGCTCTGCTCCCGGAGATTCCCGGCTTTCCGGCTGACCCATGCCTCCATGGTGACAGACGCCGCGGGGTGGTCATGACCAGGTCTGGACCGATTCGGGCAACTCCTACTAAGGAGGCACTTACTGGACGGCCTTCAGCGGCGGTGCAAGGATGCGCGCAATCCCCCAGCCACGGCTGGAAGGTACCCGCAGCCCCGTCATTGATGACATTGCCTGGAAGGAGCCTCTGCGATGCAGGGCGACCCCGAGGTCCTTGAGTTTCTGAACGAGCAGCTGACCGGCGAGCTGACCGCCATCAACCAGTACTGGCTGCACTACCGCATCCAGGACAACAAGGGCTGGACCAAGCTCGCCAAGTACACGCGTGAAGAATCCATCGACGAGATGAAGCACGCGGACAAGATCACCGAGCGCATCCTGATGCTCGACGGCCTGCCGAACTACCAGCGCCTCTTCCACGTGCGGGTCGGGCAGACGATCACCGAGATGTTCCAGGCGGACCGCCAGGTCGAGGTCGAGGCCATCGACCGGCTCAAGCGGGGCATCGAGGTCATGCGCGGCAAGGGCGACATCACCTCGGCCCGCCTCTTCGAGGAGATCCTGGCGGACGAGGAGCACCACATCGACTACCTCGACACCCAGCTGGAGCTCATCGAGTCCCTGGGCGAGCCGCTGTACATCGCGCAGCTCATCGAGCAGCCGAGCTGAGAACGCCCGAAGGGGGCATGCGAGCCGGACGGCCGGAGGTCTACGCGGCTTCCACGAGCGAGGGTGCCGGCGCCGGGCCGGGCGACACCTCGGCGGTGAGCACGGCCGCCGCGTTGCCCTTCTCCAGCAGTTCGCGGCGCGGGCAGGCACCCCGGCCGAGTATGCCCTGGATGGTGCGCACGCAGGAGCCGCAGTCGGTGCCGGCCTTGGTGGCCGAGGCGATCTGGCGCGGAGTGCAGGCGCCGGCGGCCGCGTGGTGCTTGACCTGCTCGTCGGTGATCCCGAAGCAAGAGCAGACGTACACGCGGTTCACCTCCCTGGGCGGACTGGTTCTGCGAGCCACCCCTGTTCGGTGAGGCTTACCTAACCGTACCCAAAGTTAGGGTCGCCTAAAAGCCCCCGGTACGACGATGGGGCGCGGATCACATCGATCCGCGCCCCGTCGTCGTAGGTTGCTCCCTACTGATCGCGGTACATCTCCGCGACCAGGAACGCCAGGTCCAGGGACTGGCTGCGGTTGAGCCGCGGGTCACAGGCCGTCTCGTAGCGCTGGTGCAGGTCGTCGACGAAGATCTCGTCGCCGCCGCCCACGCACTCGGTGACGTCGTCACCGGTGAGCTCGACGTGGATGCCGCCCGGGTGGGTGCCGAGGCCCTTGTGGACCTCGAAGAAGCCCTTGACCTCGTCGAGCACGTCGTCGAAACGGCGCGTCTTGTGGCCGGAGGCCGCCTCGAAGGTGTTGCCGTGCATCGGGTCGGTGACCCAGGCGACGGTCGCACCCGAGGCGGTGACCTTCTCGACCAGCTCGGGGAGCTTGTCGCGGACCTTGTCGGCGCCCATGCGGACGACGAAGGTCAGCCGGCCCGGCTCGCGCTCGGGGTCCAGCCGGTCGATGTACGTCAGCGCCTCGTCCACCGTGGTGGTCGGGCCGAGCTTGATGCCGATCGGGTTGGCGATCCGCGAGCAGAACTCGATGTGCGCGTGGTCCAGCTGGCGGGTGCGCTCACCGATCCAGACCATGTGGCCCGAGGTGTCGTACAGCTTGCCGGTCCGCGAGTCGGTGCGGGTCAGCGCGCCCTCGTAGTCGAGCAGCAGCGCCTCGTGGGAGGCGTAGAACTCGACGGCCTTGAACTCGGCCGGGTCGGTGCCGCACGCCTTCATGAAGTTCAGCGCGTTGTCGATCTCCCGCGCGAGCTGCTCGTAGCGCTGCCCGGACGGGGAGGTCTTCACGAAGTCCTGGTTCCAGGCGTGCACCTGGCGCAGGTCGGCGTAACCACCGGTGGTGAAGGCGCGCACCAGGTTCAGCGTCGAGGCCGACGCGTGGTACATGCGCTTGAGCCGCTCGGGGTCCGGGATCCGGGCCTCTTCGGTGAAGGCGAAGCCGTTGACGGAGTCGCCGCGGTAGGTCGGCAGGGTGACGCCGTCGCGAGTCTCGGTGTCCTTGGAGCGCGGCTTGGAGTACTGGCCCGCGATGCGGCCGACCTTGACGACCGGCACGGAGGCCGCGTACGTCAGGACGGCGCTCATCTGGAGCAGCGTCTTGAGCTTGGCGCGGATGTGGTCGGCGGACACGGCGTCGAAGGCCTCGGCGCAGTCGCCGCCCTGCAGCAGGAACGCCTCGCCCTTGGCGACGGCTCCCAGACGGGCGCGCAGCTGGTCGCACTCGCCCGCGAAAACGAGCGGAGGATACGACTCGAGGTCCGCGACGACAGCGCGCAGAGCCTCGGCATCGGGGTACGAAGGCTGCTGCGCCGCGGGAAGGTCTCGCCAGGTCGCCTTGGCGGCGGGGGCTTGGGTTTCAGCGTTCACGGTCACCTCGTACACATTACGGCGTCATTCGCCCCGTCCAGCCTCGCGCCCACCTGATGAGACGGAGCCGGCCCGAAGGTCTACGGCTCCCGGAGGGGCCGCAATCCATGGTCGTCCCGCCCCCCGGGACGCATCCGACGGGCGGGGGCCGATCTGGGCTAAGGTGCGCCGCATGTACGCGCACACGAACCTGAACTGGTGGTGGCCCGCTTCCGGCGGCCCACTCCTCGCGCGTACGTAGGAACGACACACGACCACGCGAAGGCCGCCCCGAGGGGCGGCCTTCCGCGTTCGCGCGGAGACCAGGGGCCGCTCCTCCCACCGGAAGGACGCCGCCCGAATGAACCTCAGCCGACTGCTCGACGACCCCTACCCGCCGTTCGCCCTGCTGCGCCGGCGGACCCCCGGCCGCGACCACGACACCGTCGAGGTGCTGCTCGGCCCCGTCCACGAGGCCGCGCGCCTCGCCGACCTGCCCGTACGGGAGCTGCCCACCCTCGCCCTGGTCCCCTTCCGGCAGATCCGGGAGCGCGGGTTCGACGTACGCGACGACGGCACGCCGCTGAGCGTGCTGACCGCCGAGGAGGCGTACGAGATCCCGCTCGCCGAGGCCCTGGCCGCGCTGCCCGCGCACGCCGTACGGGTCGACGGGGGCGGATTCGACGTCCTCGACGAGGAGTACGCGGCCACGGTCGAGCGCGTCATCGAGGACGAGATCGGCCGCGGGGAGGGCGCGAACTTCGTCATCCGGCGCACGTACGAGGGCCGGATCGACGGCTTCGGCCGGGCCGACGCCCTGGCCCTGTTCCGGCGGCTGCTGGAGGGCGAGCGGGGCGCGTACTGGACGTACGTCGTGCACACCGGGGACCGCACCCTGGTCGGGGCCAGCCCCGAGGTCCACGTACGGATGTCCGGCCGGACCGTCGTGATGAACCCGATCAGCGGTACCTACCGGTACCCCGCCGGGGGCCCCACCGCGGAGTCGCTCCTCGCCTTCCTCGGCGACCGCAAGGAGACCGAGGAGCTGTCGATGGTCGTCGACGAGGAACTGAAGATGATGTGCACCGTCGGCGACATGGGCGGGGTCGTCGTCGGGCCGCGGCTGAAGGAGATGTCCCACCTCGCGCACACCGAGTACGAGCTGCGCGGCCGCTCCTCGCTGGACGTGCGGGAGGTGTTGCGGGAGACCATGTTCGCCGCGACGGTGACCGGCTCGCCGGTGCAGAACGCCTGCCGGGTGATCGAGCGGTACGAGGCGGGGGGCCGCGGCTACTACGCGGGGGCGCTGGCCCTGCTGGGCCTCGACCCGGCGGGCGGCCAGACCCTCGACTCCCCCATCCTGATCCGCACCGCCGACATCGACGGGGACGGGGTGCTGCGGGTGCCGGTCGGCGCCACCCTGGTGCGGCACTCCGATCCGGCGGGCGAGGTGGCGGAGACCCACGCGAAGGCCGCCGGGGTGCTGGAGGCGCTGGGGGTCCGGCCCGCGGCGCCCCGCCCGGCCTTCGAGGGGGCCGGCCTGGCGGACGATCCCCGGGTGCGGGCGGCCCTGGCGGCCCGGCGGGCGGACCTGGCCCCGTTCTGGCTGCGCATGCAGGAGCAGCCGGCCGCTCCGGCCGGCCACGCGCTGGTGGTGGACGGCGAGGACACCTTCACCGCGATGCTGGCGCACGTCCTGCGGGTGGCCGGGCTGGAGGTGACCGTACGCCGCTACGACGAACCGGGGCTGCGGGCGGCGGCCCTGGCCTGGGAGGGCCCGATCGTGCTGGGCCCGGGCCCGGGCAACCCGGCGGACGCGGCCGACCCCAAGATGCGGATGCTGCGCGGGCTGGCGGCCGAGCTGCTCGCCTCGCACCGGGGCGGGCTGCTCGGGGTCTGCCTGGGCCACGAGCTGCTGGCGGCGGAGCTGGGGCTGCCGCTGGTCCGCAAGGCCGAGCCCGCTCAGGGGGCGCAGACGCGGATCGACCTGTTCGGGACGGCGGAGGTGGTCGGCTTCTACAACACGTACACCGCGCGCTGCGAGGCCGGCGGCGAGCCCGCGGGGGTGGAGGTCGCCCGGGACCCCGGAACGGGGGAGGTCCACGCGCTGCGCTCCGCCGCCGGCCGGTTCGCGGGGGTCCAGTTCCACCCGGAGTCCGTGCTCACCCTGCGCGGCGCGGAGCTGCTGCGCGAGCTCCTGACGGGGGTCACGGCCCCGGCCTGACCCGCGGCCGGGAATCGCGCGGCGGAGGGCTACGGGGCGGGCGGGACGAGCGTGTTCTGCGAGCGGCGGCCCGCCAGGTAGTCGGCGACGTTGGCGACCGTGGTGTCGATGATCTGGCCCACGGCGTCGGCGGTGTAGTACGCCTGGTGCGAGGTCACCACCACGTGCGGGAACGTGACGAGCCGGGCCAGGGTGTCGTCCTCGACGGCCTCCAGGGATTTGTCCAGGAAGAACACCCCGGCCTCGGCCTCGTACACGTCGAGTCCGACCCCCGCGAACC
This sequence comes from Streptomyces subrutilus, assembly GCF_001746425.1. Lineage (GTDB taxonomy): Bacteria > Actinomycetota > Actinomycetes > Streptomycetales > Streptomycetaceae > Streptomyces > Streptomyces subrutilus_A. The sequence goes on from NZ_MEHK01000001.1 coordinate 2,270,520, forward strand.
GTCCCGCCCTCAACTCCGCGACCAGCGCGTCCGTGTCCACCAGACCGCCGCGGCTGGAGTTCACCAGGATCGCGTCGTCCCGCATCAGCCGCAGCGCCGCCGAGTCGATGATGTGGTGGGTGGCCTCCAGCAGCGGCACGTGCAGGCTGATCAGGTCCGAGGAGGCGAGCAGCTCGTCCTTGTCCACGTACTTCATGCCGAGCTCCACACAGGCCGGGTTCTGCGCCACGTCCCAGCCCAGCAGGTTCATCCCGAAGCCGTGCGCGATCCGGGTGAACGCCTCGCCGATCCTGCCGGTGCCGAGCACGCCCACCGTACGGCCGCGCATGTCCCGGCCCATCAGCCCGTTCAGCCGGAAGTCGAAGTCCCGGGTCCGGTTCGAGGCGCGGACGATCCGCCGGTTCACGGCCATCGCCAGGGCCCACGCGAACTCGGCCACCGAGTACGGGGAGTAGGAGGAGACCCGGCTGACCGTCATGCCCAGCTCCCGGGCCACGTCCAGTTCGATGTTGTTGAAGCCGGTGGAGCGCTGGGCGATCATCCTCGTCCCGCCCGCCGCCAGGATGCGCAGCACCCGGCCGTTCAGGTCGGCGTTCACGCTGGAGGAGACGATCTCGTACCCGGCCGCGATGGGCGCGGTGTCCTCGCTCATGAAGACGTCGAGGCAGCGCACCTCGTGCTGGCTGGCGAAGGCGCTCTCCAGGAGGGGCCTCTCGTCGGCGGTCACACCGAATGCCAGGATCTCCACGCCGGCTCCCGTACCTCGTACCCATGGGTCGTTTGTCACCATACGACCCATGGGTCCGGGCCGCCGCCCGCCCCGTTTCGCCCGCCCCCTCGCCTCTCGTCTCTCGTCTGTCGCCTCTCAGCCGAAGAAGACGCCGACCTCCCGGTACAGCGCCGGGTCCACCGTCTTCAGCTTCGCCGTGGCCTCGGCGATGGGCACCCGCACGATGTCCGTGCCCTTCAGCGCGACCATCTTGCCGAAGTCCCCGTCGCGCACCGCGTCGATCGCGTGCAGTCCGAAGCGGGTCGCGAGCCACCGGTCGAAGGCGCTCGGCGTGCCGCCCCGCTGGACGTGCCCGAGCACCGTCGTACGGGCCTCCTTCCCGGTCCGCGCCTCGATCTCCTTGGCCAGCCACTCGCCGACGCCCGACAGGCGGACGTGTCCGAAGGAGTCCTTGGTGGCGTCCTTGAGGACCATCTCCCCGTCCGTGGGCATCGCGCCCTCGGCGACCACCACGATCGGCGCGTAGCTCGCCTTGAACCGGGAGGTCACCCAGGCGCACACCTGGTCGACGTCGAAGCGCTGCTCCGGGATGAGGATGACGTTGGCGCCGCCCGCGAGCCCCGAGTGCAGGGCGATCCACCCGGCGTGCCGGCCCATCACCTCGACGACCAGGACCCGCATGTGCGACTCGGCCGTGGTGTGCAGCCGGTCGATGGCCTCGGTCGCGATGCCGACGGCGGTGTCGAAGCCGAAGGTGTAGTCGGTGGCGGACAGGTCGTTGTCGATGGTCTTCGGCACGCCGACGCAGGGGATGCCGTACTCCTCGTACAGCTTGGCCGCGACCCCGAGGGTGTCCTCGCCGCCGATCGCGATGAGGGCGTCCACCTCGTACTTGGCGAGGTTGTCCTTGATGCCGCGGACGCCGTTCTCCGTCTTGAACGGGTTGGTGCGCGAGGACCCGAGGATGGTGCCGCCCCGGGGCAGGATGCCGCGGACGGCGGGGATGTCCAGGGGGACCGTCGCCCCTTCGACCGCGCCCCGCCAGCCGTCCTTGAAGCCGACGAACCCGTATCCGTACTCCTGCTCGCCCTTGCGGACGACGGCCCTGATCACCGCGTTGAGCCCGGGGCAGTCACCGCCGCCGGTCAGCACTCCGACCTTCATGGAATCTCCCTTCGCCATGACGGTCACGCTAGTGGTGACCCAGGTCACAGCGAGAGGTCCGGAAGAGTCAATTCGGGCGGAATCACAAGGCGTTGCGTACATCCGTTCACTCGTACGAGGACATAAGTACGACCGACGCCGCCGGCTACGCGTCGTCGAGGCCCCGCTCGATCGCGTACCGGACGAGCTCGACGCGGTTGTGCAGCTGGAGTTTGCCCAGGGTGTTCTGGACGTGGTTCTGCACCGTGCGGTGGGAGATGACCAGCCGCTCCGCGATCTGCTTGTACGAGAGCCCCTTGGCCACCAGCCGCAGCACCTCGGTCTCCCGGTCGGTCAGCTGCGGCGCCTTCGCCTCGTCCGAGGCGGCCGGCGCCGGGTCGGTGGCCAGGCGCCGGTACTCGCCGAGCACCAGCCCGGCCAGGCCCGGGGTGAACACGGGATCGCCGGCGGCCGTGCGGCGGACCGCGTCGATCAGCTCCTGGGCTCCGGCCGACTTCAACAGGTAGCCGGTGGCGCCGGACTTGACCGCCTCCAGCACGTCCGCGTGCTCGCCGCTGGCCGACAGGACCAGCACCCGCAGCGCCGGGTTCGCCCCGACCAGCTCCTTGCAGACCTGGACCCCGGGCATGCCGGGCAGGTTGAGGTCGAGGACCAGGACGTGGGGGGAGACGGCGCGGGCCCGGCGCACCGCCTCGGGGCCGTCGCCGGCCGTGGCCACCAGGTCGAAGCCCGCGGCGGCCAGGTCACGGGCGACCGCGTCCCGCCACATCGGATGGTCGTCCACGACCATGACCTTGATCTCGTGCGACTCGCTCACTGGGTCCTCCCCCTCGGTACTTTCAGTTCCACCTCGGTGCCCTGCCCGGGGACGGACACCAGCTCGGCGCTGCCGCCGAGATCGCGCAGCCGGCCGCGGATGGACAGGGCCACCCCCATCCGCCCCTCGCCCTCCGCCTGGTCGAGCCGGCCCGCCGCGATGCCCGGCCCGTCGTCCCGCACGGTCACGATCACCTGGTCGCCCCAGTCCTCGAGCAGGATCCAGGCACTGGCCCCTTCCCCGGCGTGCCGGCGCACGTTGTCGAGGGCGGCGCCGACGGCCGCGGCCAGCTCCTTCGCCGCGGGCACCGGCAGCGGCACCGGGGTGCCCGGCTCGGCGAAGCTCACCCGGGACCCGGCGTGCGGGGCGAGCAGCGTCCGCAGGTCCAGCTCGCCCTCGTCCGCGCCGGGCTCCTCGACCTCGTACGCGTCCACCAGCGCGCCCCGCGACCCGTCTCGGGAGATCCGGGAGGGCTGCACCAGCCCGCTGGTGACCAGCGTGCGCAGCGCCACCTCCTGCTCACCGGCCAGCCGCCCCAGCTCGGCGGCCTCGCCGCCCAGTTCGGTGCCGCGCCGCTGGACCATGGCGAGGACCTGGAGGACCCCGTCGTGGATGTCGCGGGCGAGCCGCTCGCGCTCGCGGGTGGCCGCCTCGATCTCCAGGGCGCGGGCGAGGGTGGCCTCACTGGCCCGGGCCACCTCGACGACGTAGCCGATGGCCACGGAGGCCACCCAGACCAGCAGGACGTTGTGCAGGGCGTCCCGGGTCGGCTCGCCGCCGTGGACGGCGATGTTGGCCGCGGCCACGAAGGTGGAGGCGACGCACGCCCAGCGCCAGCCGCCCTTGATGGCGAAAGCGAGGACCGAGCCGGCCGTCCAGATGCTGGGGAGGGTGGGGCCGCCGGCCGCGATCCGCTCGTGGGTGTCGGCGAGCGGGGTCAGCAGGATCCCGGCGAGGGCGACCGTCAGGTCGGCCCCGAGGAAGCGCTTGGTGCAGCTGGCGGCGTTCGTCACCTTGCCGTGCGTGGCCACCGTCCAGACCGCGAGGACGGCGAGGTAGCCGGCCGCGATCCCGGGACGGTCGAACCGCTGGTACGCGGCGCCGAACAGCACCACGGCGTAGACCATGGTCAACAGCCGGTAGACGGTCAGGGCACGCCAGAGCGGCTGCTCGACCGACATGCGTACGACGCGTTCGCGTTTCGCCATCTCCCCCACCCCCGCGGGCGGTGCGCCCGTCGCTACTCCGCCTTGCCGTCTGCCTTCTCCGCCTTCTCGGCCTTCTCCGCCTTCTCCGCCTTCTCGGCCTTGGCGGCGGCCTTCTCCGCGTCGGCGATCTGGCGCTTGGCCGCGGTCGCGTAGATGTCCACGTACTCCTGGCCGGAAAGCTTCATGATCTCGTACATGACCTCGTCGGTCACCGAGCGGAGGATGAAGCGGTCGCCGTCCATGCCGTGGTAGCGGCTGAAGTCCAGCGGCTTGCCGATCCGGATGCCCGGCCGCATCAGCTTGGGTACCACCTTGCCGGGCGGCTGGATCTTCTCGGTGTCGATCATCGCCACCGGGATCACGGGGGCGCCGGTGGCCAGGGCCACGCGGGCCAGGCCGCCGGGCTTGCCGCGGTAGAGCCGGCCGTCGGGTGAACGCGTCCCCTCGGGGTAGATACCGAACAGCTCCCCCCGCTCGATGACCTCGATGCCGCTCTTGATGGCGGCCTCGCCGGCCCCGCGCGCACCGGAGCGGTCCACCGGGAGCTGGCCGACGCCCTTGAAGAAGGCGGCCGTCAGCCTGCCCTTGACGCCCGGGGAGGTGAAGTACTCCGCCTTCGCGATGAAGGTGACCTTCCGGTCCAGCACGGCCGGGAGGAAGAAGGAGTCGGAGAAGGACAGGTGGTTGCTCGCGAGGATCGCCGGCCCCTCCGCGGGAATGTTCTCGAGGCCCTCCACCCACGGCCTGAAGGCGAGCTTCAGGGAACCGCCGATGGAGAACTTCATTGCGCCGTAGATCAACTCGAAAGCCTTCCTGTGTCTGTCGAACAGACCTTATCCCGTGCCTCTCCCGGCAGCGGCCCGACGGCCCTGGTCGGTGTCACCCCGGTCGCGTACGGTGAAGTCACACAGAGCAACGCACCCACCTGATGTACATCATGATCAAGGAGACCCTGGTGCCCGTCCTCCCTGGAGCCGAGCCGTTCCGCCACGAGGGCGGAGAGGTCGGCGTCCTTCTCTGCCACGGCTTCACCGGTTCCCCGCAGTCGCTGCGCCCCTGGGCCGACTACCTGGCCGGGCGAGGGCTCACGGTGTCGCTGCCCCTGCTGCCGGGGCACGGCACGCGCTGGCAGGACATGCAGCTCACGGGGTGGCAGGACTGGTACGCGGAGGTGGACCGGGCGCTGCGGGAGCTGCTGGACCGGTGCGCGCAGGTGTTCGTCTTCGGTCTGTCGATGGGCGGTGCGCTGACCCTGCGGCTGGCGGCCAGGCACGGGGACGCCATCAGCGGCATCGTCCTGGTCAACCCGGCCAACAAGGTGCACGACCCGCTGGCCTTCGCCCTTCCGCTGGCCCAGCACTTCGTCCGGTCGACGCCGGGCATCGCGAGCGACATCGCGAAGCCGGGGTCGGTGGAGGTGGGCTACGACCGGGTCCCGACGCGGGCCGCGCACTCGCTGCGGAAGTTCTTCAAGCTGGTGGACACCGAGCTGCCGCAGGTCACGCAGCCCGTGCTGCTGCTGCACAGCCCGCAGGACCACGTCGTCCCGCCGGTCGACTCGGCCCGGATCCTGGCGCGGATCTCGTCCACCGATGTCACCGAGACCCTGTTGGAACAGAGCTACCACGTCGCGACGTTGGACCATGACGCGGAGCGGATCTTCGCGGACAGCTATGCGTTCGTCGGCCGACTGGCGCAGAGCGTGGGCAGGGAGGGGGCACAGGCGGGTGGCTGAGCACGAGGAGCAGTCGGGCGGGGTTCCGCCGCTGGACGAGGAAGCGGCGTGGGCGGCGATCGTCGCCGGGTACGGGCAGGAGCCGCCGGACCCGCCGGGGGCCCGGCCGTTCAGGCCGATCGAGAACCTGCTGCTGCCGGAGGAGGACGTGAAACCGCTGCCGCCGGAGCCGGACCCCGAGGCGAAGTCGAAGCCCGAGCTCGAGCCCAAGCCCGAGCCCGGCCCTGAGCCCCCCAAGGCGCTGGGCAGTTCGGTGGTCTTCGCGCCGGGCGTCGGCCCGGGCGGTGCCGGCCCGGGCCCGCGCGACCACTCGCTCGCGGAGCCGGCGGACGAGGGCCACTTCGTCCCCCCGGAGCCGGAGCTTCCGGAGGCCGACACCACGTCGAAGTTCGCCTGGCTGGCGGTCGTCGGCGGGCCGGTGCTGCTGCTCCTGGCGGTGCTGCTGCAGTGGGAGATGACCTGGTGGCTGACGACGCTGGGCATCGGCGGCTTCCTGGGCGGCTTCGCGACGCTGGTCGCGCGGATGACCCAGGACGACGAGGAAGACGACGACCCCGGCCGCGGCGCCGTGGTCTGACCCCGACCCGCTACCGGCGCTCCGCCCCGGACCCTCCCCCCAGCCTCGAACGCCGGCGGGGCCGGATTCGGCTCATGCCGCACTCGAACGCTGACGGCGGCCAGGGCCAAGATCCAGCCCCGCCGGCGTTCGAGGCTGCGGGGGCGGAGCCCCTGACAGCGGCGCCGCACCGGCGGGCTACCGCGCGGCCGGGAGCCGGAGGGCGGCCAGCACCGGCAGGTGGTCCGTCGCCGCCGCCAGGTCCCCGGCACTCACCCCCGCCAGCCCCGCAGGGACCCCGCAGGCAAGCACCTCCACACCCCCCGCGGCGAACACCGCGTCGATCCGCCGGTCCGGCGCCGCCGCCGGGAAGGTCCGCTCCCCGCCCCAGGGGGCCACCGACCAGCAGTCCTGCAAGGTTCCCGCGAGCGCCCCGAAGGCCGGGCCGTCCGGGCCCTCGTTCACGTCGCCCGCGACGATCCCGTACGGGGTGTCCAGCCCCGCCAGCCGCTCCAGGAGCAGGCCCGCCTGGGCCAGCCGCTCCCCCCGGTCCAGGGACAGGTGCGCGCAGACCAGCCCCGCCCGGACCTGGCCGATCCGGACCACCGCCGTCGCGAAGCCCCGCCGGTGCAGGCCCGGAGTGCGCGGCAGCAGCACGTCCTGCGTCCGCTCCACGAAGACCCGCAGCGAGGACATCAGCAGCGGCCCGGCCGCCGTCGCGCCCCCGCCCAGCACCACCAGGTCACATTTCGCGGCCAGCCTCGCCGCGTGCTTGCGCCAGCGGAAGAACCGCGGCGCCTCCTGGACGAACACGAGGTCCGGCGCGCAGGCCCGGATGACCCGGGCCAGTGCCTCCTCGTCGTCGCGCAGCGAGCGGATGTTGTAGCTGAGCACCCTGATCACGGCAGAACCGTCGGGCTCCGTACGGGACTTCGGCAACTGGTCCATGCCCCGCAAGATATGACGGCGCCCGCCGCTCCCCCAAGGGGCGCGGCGGGCGGTCACGTACGAGGAGGACGGATCAGCCCTGGCGCGCCAGGTCCGCCGCGCCCACGAGCCCCGCCTTGCCGCCCAGCTGGGCGGCCAGCACCTGCGCGTGCGGACGCCAGGCGCCGCCGACCAGCCAGCGCTTGAAGGACTTGCGGATCGGGTCGAGGACGAGGTCGCCCTCGTCGGAGACCCCGCCGCCGACGATGAACGCCGACGGGTCGAAGAGCGAGGCCAGGTCGGCCAGGCCCGCGCCGGCCCAGCGGGCCAGCTCGCGGAAGGCGTCGACGGCCACCAGGTCGCCCTGCCGGGCGGCCTGGCTGATGTGCTTGCCCTCGATGCCCTCGGGGGTGCCGTCGCCGAGGGAGAGCAGGATCGCCGCGTTCTCGGGGGTGGCGTTGGCGCGCTGCTTCGCGTACCGGACGAGCGCGCGCCCCGAGGCGTACTGCTCCCAGCAGCCCTGGCTGCCGCAGCCGCACAGCAGGCCGTCGGGGACGACCCGGATGTGGCCGAATTCGGCGGCGACGCCGAAGCGCCCGCGCCGCAGCTTGTTGCCGATGATGATGCCGCCGCCGAGGCCGGTGCCGAGCGTGATGCAGATGACGTCGTCGTGGCCCTGGCCGGCGCCGAAGCGGTACTCGCCCCAGGCCGCGCAGTTCGCGTCGTTCTCGACGACGACGGGCAGGCCGATGCGCTGCTCGACCTTGTCCTTGAGCGGCTCGTGGCGCCAGTTGATGTTCGGGGCGAAGAGCACGGTGGCGCGCTTGTCGTCCACGTAGCCGGCGGCGCCGATGCCGACGGCGTCGATGGTGTGGTTGCTGCTGACTTCGGAGACGGCGGCGCAGATGGCCTCCGTCACTCCGTCCGCGGTCGGCGGGGTGGGCACCTTGTACGTCTCAAGGATGGTGCCCTCTTCGTCGACCACGCCGGCCGCGATCTTCGTGCCGCCGATGTCGACGCCGATGGTGAGTCCCATTAGTCCCTCGGTTTCCGGTCAAACCCCGCCACGGCCCACCGTACCCGAGGGCGGAGGGGGTTCAGTCGAGATCGATCCGCTCGGCCGGGCCGTCGTCGGGGCCCTCGTCACGGGGATCGCGCTCACGGGGCGCCTGCCGGGGGGCCGCGGGCTCGCCCTGCGTCCAGCGGCGTTCGTGGCCCTCGACGGCGGAGCGGTAGGCGGCGAGCAGCTCGGATCCGGCGGCCGCGAGGTGGTCGAAGACCTCGGGGTTGCGTTCGATGACGGGCTTGGCGGCGGTCTTCGCCTGGTTGACGAACTGGCGCACCGCCCCCTGCGCCGCGCTGCCGATGAGGGGGTTGTTCAGCCCGGAGACCTTGTCGGCGACGGCCTCGAAGAGCTTGAACAGCTCCTCGGCGGCGGTTCCGGTGGCCCGGCCCCCCGTCCCGCCCTGCCCGCGCAGGCGCTCCTTCTCGGCCGCGAGGTCCTCGGCACAGGCCTTGGCCCAGGCGTCGTCGTCGGTGGGGCGGTCGGTGGCCTCGCTCATGGCGGACTCTCCTGCGGCGGCTGCGGTGCGTACGGTACTGGCTACCTTCGACGGTACCCGAACGGCGGTACGCGGATCAGGGCGTGCGCGGCCAGAGTCCGGGATCGGGGGTGAACCGGATGCGCAGGCCGTCCTCGGCCAGGGCCGCGCCGGAGACGGTGCAGCGGCGCAGCGCGGCGGGCAGCGCAACGGTCCTGCGGTACGGGCCCACGGTGAGCAGCAGCTCGTCACCCCGGCGGATCAGGTCGAGCTCGCGCTTGTGCGCAGCGGGCAGCGGGACCACCCAGACGAGGACCCCGTCCTCGGCGAGCCGGTCCTCGACCGCCCAGGCCCGGCGGGGTGCGGGCGGCCGCGGTACGAGTCCGTCGGCGGCGCAGAGCGGTTCCAGGTCCTGCGGGCCGCGCGGGTCCCGGCCGAGGTGGGCGAGCCGGACCACGGGAAGCTCGCCGGCCCATGCGGAGGCGTGCTTCTCCTGCTGGGCGGCGAGCCCGGCGAGCCAGGGGTCGACGGAGCCCTCGGGCAGCAGGCGGTTGGCGACGACGGCGGCGACGGGCAGCTGCTGGAGGGCGAACCCGAGGCGCCCGGCCCGGATCGCGTCGGCGGCGGCCGGTCCCGGTTCGGCGACCAGCCTGACCTCGGTGGCGGGGGCCTCTATGACGGCCTGGACCGCGGCGAGCTCCCCGTCCCACCGGGCGGCGGCCTCGTAGAGCCACTGGGCGGGCATGGGCACGCCGGCCAGTTGGGCCAGGACGGGCCGCAGGGCGCGGGCGGCCTGCCGTTCCGCGGGGAGCAGCCGGGCGAGGTAGCGGCGCAGCTGGGCGGGGAGGGCGAGGGCGGCCAGGGCCTGGTGGAGCGGGGGCAGGTCCACGACGACGAGGTCGTGTCCGGGTGCGGCGGCGGCCCGCCGCAGGGCGCGCAGCAGGGCGAACTGCTCGGCGCCGGGCAGTTCGGTGAGTTCCTCGGCGCCCATCGGCCGGGCCCCGAGCATGCCGAGGAGGGCGGATCCGCGTTCCTGGAGGGCGGCGAGTTCCTCGCGGAACTCCTCGCCGGAGTCCACCCGGGCCACCCGGATCCCGCCGGCCACCGGTACGGCCGGCAGTCCGGGGGCGGCCTCGGCGGGCTCCCCCACCGGTTCCCCGGTGAGGGCCGCGAGGGGGTCCCCGACGTCGCCGGACAGCAGCAGCACCCGCCGCCCCTGCCGGGCCGCGGCGAGGGCGGTGGCCGCGGCCACGGTGGTCCGCCCGGCCCCGCCGGGGCCGGTGATCAGCAAGGTGTGCACGGTGTCAGGCCTCAGCCGGTCGATTCCACGCGCTTCTTCAGGCCGGCCAGGGCGCGGTCGATGATGACCTTCTCGGCCTTGCGCTTGATCATGCCGAGCATGGGGATCTTGACGTCCACGGTCAGCTGGTAGGTGACCTCGGTGCGCCGGCCGCCGTCGAGCGGGGCCAGCCGGTACGAGCCGTCCAGCTGGCGCAGCATCTGCGACTTGTCCAGGGTCCAGCCGACCTCGTGCTCGCCCTTCCAGGTGTAGGAGAGGGTGTGGTCGTCCCTGATCGCGCCCGCGTCGAGCAGCAGCCGTACCTTTTCGGCCCGGCCGTCGGCGCCGGCGGCCAGCACCTCGGCCTCCTTCACCTCGCCGGTCCACTCCGGGTAACGGGCGAAGTCTGCGATCACGGTCATCACGTCGGCCGGCGCAGCCTCGATCGTGATGCTTGAGCTGGTGTGTTCCGCCATCGCAGTCGATCCTCCGTCTGGGGGCACTTCCCAGCGGTAGCTGGGGGAATTCGAGGAAGTGTGCGGCCTCCGGCCGCCGCCCGAAGGCTACCGTGCGTGCGGAGCTCACCACTCCAGGGCCCAGGGCCTGCCGGTCGCCGCGAAGTGCCCGACGTTCACGCACTCCGTGCCGCCGATCCGCATCCGCCGGGCGAGCGGCTGGTGGACGTGCCCGAAGAGGGCGTACCGGGGGCGCGTGCGCCGGATCGCGGCGAGCAGGGCCTCGCTGCCCCGTTCGAAGCGGCGGGCGACCGTGTCGTAGCAGAGCTCCGGCACCTCCGGAGGGATGTGCGAGCACAGTACGTCGACCTCGCCCAGCGCCTCCACCTTGGCGGCGTACTCCTCGACGTCCACCTCGTACGGGGTCCGCATCGGCGAGGGCAGGCCGCCTCCGACGAAGCCGAAGACCCGGCCGCCGATCTCCACCCGCTGCCCGTCGAGCACGGTGAGGCCGGGGCGGTCGGCGTACTCCGGCCACAGGGACGGGATGTCGACGTTGCCGTAGGTGGCGTACGTGGGGGTGGGGAAGGCGGCGAACATCTGCGCGTACTGGCGGCGCACGGCGTCCTCGATCATCCGCTCCCGGTCCAGCCCCGCCCACAGCCGGCGCCCGAGGGCGTGGGCCTCGGCGAAGCGGCGCGCGGTGCGCAGCTCGACGATCCGGTCGGCGTTCTCGACGCCGAACAGGTCGGGGAAGATCCCGCGCGAGTGGTCGGCGTAGTCGAGGAAGAGCACGAGGTCGCCGAGACAGATCAGCGCGTCGGCGCCGTCCCCCGCCCTGGCGAGGGCCTCGGTGTTGCCGTGCACGTCGCTCACGACGTGGACCCGGGTGCGGGCCGCGGCACGGAGCCCGGCGCGGCTCGAATCCCTCGTGTCCGACGTCCCGTCCCGCCTGCTGCCAGCCATGCGGTCACCCTAGGGCGGTACGGTGCCGGCGGGGTAGCGGGGGTGCCGGATACAGCCGGACCTGCGGTTACTTCCGAGTCGCCGAGGGGGTCGACTAGGGTCGCCTGGAAAAGGCCGTGTCATGTGACGCAGGGAACATCTGGCCGGTTCCCTCTATCCGGAACCCACTACCGGTGGGTAACGTCCGGTCGGTCCACATGGTGGCGATGGCGCCCAGAGGAGCAGCAGTCTTGCGCGAGTTCAGCCTTCCGGCCCTGTACGAGGTCCCGTCGGACGGGAACCTGACGGATCTCATCCGCCGCAACGCCGCGCAGCATCCCGACACCGCCGTCATGAGCCGCAAGGTGGACGGCCGGTGGCAGGACGTGACCGCGACCGAGTTCCTGGCCGAGGTCCGGGCCGCGGCCAAGGGCCTGATCGCGGCGGGCGTCCGCCCCGGCGACCGGGTCGCCCTGATCTCCCGCACCCGCTACGAGTGGGTGCTGGTCGACTTCGCGATCTGGACCGCGGGCGGCGTCACCGTCCCGGTCTACGAGACCAGCTCCCCCGAGCAGATCCAGTGGATCCTCGGGGACTCCGGCGCCGTCGCCGCGGTCGTCGAGAGCGCCGGGCACGGCGCGGCCGTGGCCTCGCTGCGCGACCTGCTGCCGGACCTGCGCGACGTCTGGGAGATCGAGCGGGGCGCGCTGGAAACGCTGAAGGCCGCGGGCGCCGGGATCACCGACGCCGAGGTCGACGAGCGCAGCAGCCTGGCGTGCGCCGACGACCCGGCCACCATCGTCTACACCTCGGGCACCACCGGCCGCCCCAAGGGCTGCGTGCTGAGCCACCGCAACTTCTTCGCCGAGTGCGGCAACGCCGTGGAGCGGCTGAAGCCGCTGTTCAAGACCGGCGAGTGCTCGGTCCTGCTGTTCCTCCCGGCGGCGCACGTCTTCGGCCGCCTGGTGGAGGTGGCGGCCGTGCTGGCGCCGATCCGGCTGGGCTGCGTGCCGGACATCAAGAACCTGACCGACGAGCTGCAGTCCTTCCGGCCCACCCTGATCCTCGGTGTGCCGCGCGTCTTCGAGAAGGTCTACAACTCGGCGCGCGCCAAGGCGCAGGCCGAGGGCAAGGGCCGGATCTTCGACGCGGCGGCCGAGACGGCGATCGCGTACAGCCGGGCGCTGGACACCCCCCGCGGGCCGTCCTTCGGCCTCAAGCTCAAGCACAAGGTCTTCACCAAGCTCGTCTACAGCAAGCTGCACGCGGTCCTCGGCGGGCGCGGCGAGTTCGCGATCTCCGGCGGCGCGCCGCTGGGCGAGCGGCTCGGGCACTTCTTCCGCGGCATCGGCTTCACCGTGCTGGAGGGCTACGGCCTGACGGAGTCCTGCGCGGCGACCACCTTCAACCCGTGGGACAAGCAGAAGATCGGTACGGTCGGCCAGCCCATGCCGGGCTCCGTGGTGCGCATCGCGGACGACGGCGAGGTGCTGCTGCACGGCGAACAGATCTTCACCGGCTACTGGAAGAACGAGACGGCCACCGCCGAGGCGCTCACCGACGGCTGGTTCCACACCGGCGACGTCGGCACCCTCGACGAGGACGGCTACCTCACGATCACCGGGCGCAAGAAGGAGCTCATCGTCACCGCGGGCGGCAAGAACGTCGCACCCGCCGTGATCGAGGACCGGATCCGGGCGCACGCGCTGGTCGCGGAGTGCATGGTCGTCGGCGACGGGCGGCCGTTCGTGGCCGCGCTGGTCACCATCGACGAGGAGTTCCTCGGCCGGTGGGCCGCGGAGAACGGCAAGCCCGCCGGCGTGACGGCGGCGCAGCTGCGCGACGACGCGGAACTCAACGCCGCCGTGCAGAAGGCCGTCGACGACGGCAACGCGGCGGTGTCCAAGGCGGAATCGGTGCGGAAATTCCGCATTCTGCCCTCCCAGTTCACGGAGGAGTCGGGCCACATCACGCCGTCGCTGAAGCTCAAGCGGAACGTGGTCGCGAAGGACTTCGCGGACGAGATCGACGCCCTGTACCGGGGTTAGCCCTCGGCGAGGATCCGGTCCGTGTTCCCGGTTCGCGTGCGCGGCGCCCCGGTCAGGGGCTCCGCCCCCGACCCCCCGCGCCTCGATCGCCGGCGATGCTGGATTCGGCCGATGCCGCCCGCCAGGTGCGGCTTGCAGCCGCGGTGCCCCTGCAAGCCGACGCCGGCCACCTCCAGCCCCGTCGGCGTTTGCGGCGCGGGACGGGGCGGGAAGCGGCGGTGGCGGGTCAGAGCAGGGTGCGGAGGCGGGTGGCCAGGAGGTCCCAGCGCCAGCGGTCCTCGACCCAGGCGCGGCCCCGCTCGCCCATCCGCGCCCGCAGGGCCGGGTCCAGCAGCAGGGCGGTGATCCGGTCCGCCGCCTCGGACGGCTCGCCGCCCCGCACGACCCACCCCGTCTCCCCGTCCAGCACCGCGTCCGGCGCCCCGCCGGAGTCGCCCGCGACCACCGGCAGCCCCGTCGCCGAGGCCTCCAGGTAAACGATCCCGAGCCCCTCGACGTCCAGCCCGCCCCGCCGGGTCCGGCACGGCATGGCGAAGACGTCCCCGGCCCCGTAATGGGCGGGCAGTTCGGACCACGGCACCGGGCCGGTGAAGACCACCGAGTCCGCGACCCCCGCGGAGACCGCCAGCGCCCGCAGGTCGGACTCGTACGGCCCGCCGCCCACGATCAGCAGCACCGCGTCCGGCACCGCCGCCAGGATCCGCGGCATCGCCTCGATCAGCGTGTCCTGGCCCTTGCGCGGCACGAGCCGCGACACGCACACCACCACCGGCCGGTCGGTCAGCCCGAGCCGCGCCCGGACCTCCACCCCGCCCGACTCCGGGTGGAAGGTCTTCTCGTCCACGCCCGGCGGCAGTTGCACCATCCGCTCCGCCGCCCGGTCCGTCAGCGCCGAGGCGATCCGGGAGCGCGTGTACTCCCCCAGGTAGGTCAGCGTGTCGGTGCCCTCGCCGATCCGCCGCAGCAACTGCCGCGCCGCCGGCAGCTGGGCCCAGCCCGCCTCGTGCCCGTGCGTCGTCGCCACGATCCGCTGGGCTCCCGCCCGCCGCAGCGCCGGGCCCATCAGGCCGAGCGGGGCGGCCGCGCCGAACCACACGGACTCGCAGCCGTGTTCGCGCAGCAGGCCCACGGCCCGCCGCGTCACGCGCGGGGTCGGCAGCAGCATGGTCGTGCGGTCGCGCACCACCTGGAAGGGCTGCTCGGCGTCGAAGGCCGCGGTGGCCTCGCGGCCCTCCGCGCTGTGCTTCCACGTGGAGGCGTACACGACGACCCGGTCGGGATCCAGCCGCAGTGCCATGTTGTGCAGGAAGGCCTGGATGCCGCCCGGTCGCGGCGGGAAGTCGTTGGTCACGATCAGCGTCTTGTGCATTGCCTGCCGACAGTACCGGACGCCTGCCGCGCTCAGCGGAGCCAGCCGCGCAGGGCCTCCTGCCAGGCCTTCGTGAGCCCCTCCTGGTCCACGCCCAGCGCCTCGTCCAGGGCCGTCGGCAGCGGTTCGCGGCCCGCCCGCTCGTACAGGCCGACCAGCGCCTCCTCGCCCCACCTGTCGGCGATCAGCCGGCAGGCCAGCCACGCGCCCTCGTACGCCCGGGCCAGCGCCTGCGGGTCGCCGCCGAAGGCGAAGTCCTCCGCCGCGGGCAGCCGGGCCGGCACCTCGCCCCGCCGCACGGCCCGGGCCAGCGCGGGGGCGCCCTGCTCCGGTGTGGTGGGGCCGCCGCGGTACGCCGCCCAGTCCGCGAAGCCCTCCGAGAGCCACAGCGGGGTGGTGTCCGTGGTCGCCGCCCGGGTGGCCACGTGGGTGACCTCGTGGGTCAGGACGATCCGGCGGCCCGCCTCGCCCAGCCCGGCGTACCCCTCCGGATTGACCACCACCCGGTCCGCGGGGGCCGGTCCCGCGCCCACCCGGCCGGTGGTGACCGCCCCCATGCCCCGGTAGGCGTCGGCCGTGCCGCCCAGCAGCTGCGCCATCCCCTCCAGCGACCCGGGGACCAGCACCACCACCCGCCCGGCCCACGCCCGGGGCCACGCGGCGCTCGCCGCGGGCACCGCCCGGTCCGCCTCGGCGGCGATGCCGCGCAGGGTGTCCCCGCTCTGCCCGGCGCCGCCCAGCACCAGCGCGTGCGCGCCCCGGACCACCGAGACCGGCCCCTGGTCCCACAGCTGCATGGGCGTGCCCGGAGCGGGCCGGTCCGCGGTGACCCGCCAGGTGCCGTCCTCCTCGACCAGCCGGATTTCGCGGGCCGAGCCGCCCGGGGCCGGGTCGTAGCCGCTCAGCCGGTAGCGCAGCTCGGCCCGTACGAGGGCCCGTACGCCGTCCCGCCGCACCGAGCCGACCTCGTACGCCCAGTCCTCGACCGGGATCCCGGCGAGCCGCTCGGGCGGCGTCCGCGACCACTCGGACACGGCCCGGCGGACATCGCGCCCGGCCGTGTCCGCCGGCCGCACCGCGCAGCCGGCGGACAGCAGGCACAGCAGGAGCGGCAGGAAGGGCAATACGCGGACGGGACGGCGAGCCGGGAGCATCGGCCGATCGTACGCAAGGGCGGCCGTCCCGGGGTCAGGGCCGGGTCACGGCCGAGACCGGCATCATCCCGACGGGGTCGTAGCGGACCCGGGCCCCGGGGTACGGGGCGTGCACCACCTGGCCGTTGCCTACGTACATGCCGACGTGGCTGGCGTCCGAGCGGTACGTCACCAGGTCGCCCGGGCGGGCCTGCGACAGCGGCACCTGGCGGCCGGCGTGCCGCTGGGCCTGCGAGGTGCGCGGCAGCGAGACCCCGGCCTGGCGGTACGACCAGACCATCAGCCCCGAGCAGTCGAAACCGGAGGGCCCGGTGGAGCCCCACACGTACGGGCGGCCGACCGCTGCCCTGGCCGCCATCACGGCGGTCGCCGCCCGGCCCGAGGAGGCGCCGAGCGAGGGCAGGTCGGGCAGGGCGTCGGGCCGGCCGCCCGAGCGGGAGGCGCGCTCGAAGTCGGCCCGCTCCTCGGAGGGCATGGCGTTCAGCAGCCGCCGGGCGGCCGCGAGCTTGGCCGTGACGGAGCGCTTGTGCCGGGCCACGTCGGCGCGCAGCGCTTCGAGTTCGGCGAGTTTGCGGGAGGCCTCCCGACGCTCCTGGCCGAGCCGGCGCTGCTCCTCGCGCAGTTCGTCCAGCTGCCGTGCCTGGCGGCCCGTCAGCCGGTCGAGGGCGGCGGCCTGGGCCAGGTACGCGTCGGGGTCCTCGGCCAGCATCAGGCCGACGGCGGGGTCGATGCCGCCGCTGCGGTACTGGGCGCCGGCGAAGGTGCCGAGGATCCCGCGCATGGTGTTGATGCGTTCCTGGCCGCGGGCGACCGCGTCCTGGGCCCGGTCGACCTCGGCCCGCAGCCGGTCGGCTTTCTCGCCCGCCTCGTTGAAGCGCTCGGTGGCCTGCTCGGCCTCCTCGAAGAGCCGGTCGACCTGGGCCCGGGAGCCCGCGGCGGGGTCCTGCGGCAGGCCGGGGGCCGCGCCGGCGGGTGCGCCCGTCATGGCGACCGCTGCGGTGGCCGCGACGGCGGCGAGGACGGTGACCTTCGTGTTCCGGTCGAGGCTGCCGAGCCCGGGCCGGCGATGGGACGCCACGTGAAACCGCTCCCTTCCGCTGGGCGCGGCCCGGGTCCGCCCCCCGTGGACGGACGTGTGCCGGGTTACGCGCTGGCAGACAGTAGCGGCGCCACCGGGCACCGGCCAACGACCGCCGACGGGCACGCACGGTGACGCCCCGCCGGAGACGCAGGTCACCGGCGGGGCGTGGGGTCGGAGCGGGGTCCCGCAATTCGCCCGGATGGGCGGTGTACGGCGCGTCCCGCACCGGGGACGGCGGCGCGGCTCAGCCGATGCGGACGCCGAACTGGAACGGCATGTTGTCCATCGATTCGTACTTGACGCCGCCGCGCGGGTTGGCCGCGTGCAGGGTCATGTTGTTGCCGGCGTACAGGCCGACGTGGTGCAGGTCCCCGTAGAAGAAGACCAGGTCACCGGGCTGGAGTTGGCTGCGGCTGATGCGCGTGCCGTCGTTGGCCTGGGTGTAGGTGACGCGGCTGATGCTGACGTTGGCCTGCTTGTAGGCCCACTGGGTCAGCCCGGAGCAGTCGAAGGAGTTGGGGCCCTCGTGGCCCGATATGTACGCGCTGCCGACCTTGGTCTTGGCGGCCGCGAGGGCGGCGCCGGCCCGGCCGGAGGGCTTCTCGTTCCCGAGGTCGACGCGGGCGGCGTCGCTGCGGCTGGCGCGGGTCTCCTCGTCCTTGAGCGCGGCGCGCTCCTGGGCGGTGAGGGTGTTGAGCAGGGCCTGGGCCGCGGCGAGCTTCTCCTGCGAGACCTTCTTCTTCTCGCCGAGCTCCTTGCGGGTGGCGTCGAGGTCGGCGAGCTTGCCGGCGGCCTCCTGGCGCTGCTGCGCGAGGGTGCGCTGCTTGGCCTGGATCTTCTGGACCGCTTCGACCTGCTTGCCGCTCAGGTGCTCCAGGGAGGAGGCCTTGTCGAGGTAGCTGTCGGGGTCCTCGGAGAGGAGGAGGGCGACCGAGGGGTCGATGCCGCCGTTGCGGTACTGGGCGCTCGCCATCGAACCGAGCGTGCTGCGCAGTTCGTTGAGGTCGCCCTGGCCGCGCGCGACCTGGTCCTGGAGCTGCCCGATCTCCTTCTCGAGCTTCTCCTGGCGCTCCTTGGCCCCGTTGAACTTCTCGGTGGCCTGCTCCGCCTCTTCGTAGAGGGCGTCCACCTGGGACTTGACCTCGTCCTTGCCCGGCTTCGCCGGAGCGGCCGAGGCGGACTGGGAGGTGAGGGCGACCACGGCGGCCGCGGTCGCACCGAGGACGGTCACACGGGCGCGGTTCGGCTGCTTGGGTCGACGGTGGGACGCCACGGAGGCGAGCTCCTTCTTCCTAGAGCCGCCGAAGAACGCAACTCGGCAGCACCTCCGCCGCCACCCCGAATGAGTGATCTACCGCACGAAGGTTTGAACGCACCCTAGTGACCTCGCTGTGATCAGTTCAAATCCCGTCGGGAAAAAACCCGCTCGCCGACCAGCTTCTTTACCTACAGCGCACGCTCTGTGCCGGGCACTTGACGGTACGTTCCCTGAGCGCCCTGCCAATTCGGGCATGCGGGGCAGGAGTTACGAAACGCGCGAAAGCCGCTTCAGCAGCAATGCGGACGCCACCGGCCGCGCGCCCGCCTTGGCCACCCCGTCGGCGACCTCCCGGTCGGTCGAGACCACGACCACCGGCCGGCCGGGCGGCTCCGCCCGCACCAGCTGGCGGATCAGCTCGTCCGCCGTCACCCCGGCCTTGGAGAACAGCACCCGCACCCCGCGCGGCGGCGCGAGCAGCACCGGGGCGGCCAGTTCCGCCCCGTCGAAGACACAGGTCATCTCCGCGCCCGTCTGCGCGGCCAGCATCGACAGCCCGCCCAGCAGGCGCAGCCGCTGCTTCTCCAGCGGCATCGTCGGATAGCCCGTCTTGGTCACGTTGTAGCCGTCGACCACCAGATGGGCCTGGGGCAGCGCCAACAGCTGGTCCAGCAGCGCCGGATCGGTCTCCGACAGGGCGCGCGCCGCGATGTCCTTCGGCGTCATCCGGCCCGGCTCCACGGCCTCCACGGTGTCCGCCGGGCGCGTGGACACCGGGGGCAGCGCCAACTCGCGGCGCAGCCCCGCCGCCGCGTCCAGCACGGTGTCCAGCAGCAGCCGCAGCCGCATGTCCTCGATGCTGCGCCCCTCGCGGGTGGCCCGGCGCGAGGTCTCCAGCGACGTCTCCACCTCCGCCAGCCGGGACTTGAGCCGCCGGGTCTCGCTCTCGGCGGCGGCCACCCGCGCGGCCGCGTCGCCGCGGATCCCGTCGATCTCCGCGTTCACCTTCCGCAGGGCCGCCTCGCCGCGCTTGACGTCGCTGAGCGCGCTGCGGAGCTTGCGCTGAAGCGATTCCGCTTCCTTGCGGGCCTCGTCCAGCTCGGCCCGCACCTGCTCACCACCGGACCGCTGCAGGTCCCGTACCTGCGCCAGCTCCTCGCGCAACCGGTCCAGCTCGCGCCGGGTCTCCTCGCCGACCCGCTCGGCGTCGGCGCGCTGCGCCTCCTCGCCGGCGGCGGCCACCAGCTTGACCCAGCCGACCGGCCGCAGCACGTAGGCGGCCGCCGCCACGTCCAGCGGATCCGCGGCGGCGGGCGGAGCACCGGACTCCAGGGCGCCGGCCAGTTCCGCCTGCGCCTCGCGCAGCTTCTCGGCGACCCGGCTGCGGAACACCGGGTCGGTCTCGACCGCCGCGGCCATCGCGTTGCCCGCGAACTTGGCGCGCCGGGTCGGGGTGAAACGGGCGTACTGCCGCAGCTGCGCCGGGAGGTCCGCGACCGTCAGTCCGCCGAAGGCGTCCGAGACGAGCGCGACGACCCGGCGTCGCACGCCTTCCGGCAGCGGGCGGTCGAGGACCTCCGCGGCGTCGCCGGCCGCATCGGCCGGCTCAGCGCCGCTTGCTGGCTCCACAATCCGTCACCCCTACCGTGATCTACCTGTGGGCGGGGCTCCGTCAGGAGTCCGCGCCCGGCCTGTCCACGAGCTCGATCTGGTCCACCGCGTTGCACCAGCGGCAGCGGACCGACTCGATGGTCTCATTGACCACCTCGCGCTCCTCGACCTTGGGCTCCCCGGCGAGGTCCAGGTGGACGTACTCCACGACCTTCGACGAACGGGTGACGTCGAAGCGCGTGAGGTTGCCGCACAGGGTGCAGCGCCACCGGGTGGTGTCGGTCGGCAGGGGAACCGTCATCAGGCCGCTCTCTCCTTCATAGCTGTTTCAATTAAAGCCGTCGGCTGAGCCGTCCGCGCCGATTGGCCGGACGCCGGCTCGTAACCCTACGGCCTGCCACCGCCCCGGGTGGGGTCGGTTGCGTCATGCTCTGTCACATGATCGTAAGGTGGCAGGCCGTTCGCGAGGCCGCCCGGGGACCGGTGGTCACCCATGCGCTGATCGCGGGTTGCGCCGTGGTGTTCGTACTCGGCCCCGCCTCGGGGCTGAACCCGGCCTACGGGACGGGCGAGGGGCTGCTGACCGCCGGGACGGACTACTTCCGGCGCTGGGGCGTGGTCCCGGACGAGTTGTTCACGGGCCGTCCGCGGGCCTGGCTGACCCCGCTGACCGCGCTGTTCGTGCACGGCAGCTGGCTGCACCTGCTCGGCAACATGCTCTTCCTCTACGTCTTCGGCGCGATGGCGGAGGAGCGGATGGGCCGCCCGGCGTTCCTCGCCTTCTACGTCTGTACGGGGTACGCGGCCCTGGCGGTGTACGCGGCGGCCAACGCGGGCTCCTCACAGACGCTGGTCGGCGCGTCCGGGGCCATCTCCGCGGTGCTCGGCGCCTTCCTGTTCCTCCTCCCACGGGCCCGGGTGACGAGCCTGTTCCCCTTCCTGTTCTTCCTGCCGCTGCGGTTTCCGGCATGGCTCGTGCTGCTGTTCTGGTTCGCCCTCCAGGGGGTGGCGGCGCACCGGGCGGGCAGTGGTCCCGGGGTGGCCTATCTGGCCCACCTGGTGGGCTTCTCCGTCGGGTTCCTGTACGCGTGGGTGAGGTATCGGGGTACGACTAGAGTGGTGCGACCAGCGACGGCCATCGAGGGAGACAGCCAGCCGTGATCACCGCGATCGTGCTCATCAAGACCAGCGTGGACCGGATCCCCGAGATCGCCGAGGCCATCGCCGCGCTGGACAGTGTCAGCGAGGTCTACTCCGTCACGGGGACGTACGACCTGATCGCGCTGGTCCGCGTGGCCCGCCACGAGAACCTGGCGGACATCATCCCGGGCCGCATCAGCAAGATCCCGGGCGTCGAGGCCACGGACACGCACGTCGCGTTCCGCACGTACTCGCAGCACGACCTGGAAGCCGCGTTCGCGATCGGCCTCGACGCGTAACGGCTCCCCGCCGCCGGAGCCGGCTCGGCCGGCCCTCGCCGCCCCGCCGTCACACGGCCGCCAGGTCGAGTACGGCTCCCAGACGGCCCTTCAGTACCGCGCGGTGCGGCCCGCCGGCGGCCCGGTCGACCCGGACGTAGAGCGCGCCCAGCGTGCGCAGGGTGTTGGAGAGGGACGCGGAGGCCGGGCCCCGGCCGCGGGCCCGCACGTGGGCCTCGACCGGGTCCAGCCAGGCCGTCGCGCCCGCCCCGGTCAGGTCCGGACGGGTGAGCGCCCGGGCGAGGGCCGCCGCGAGGCGGTCGTCCTCCCGCTGGTCGAAGACGTGGTCGGTGGGCGCCAGCAGCCGGGCCGCCGCCAGGGCGGGCATCCGGGCGGGGTCGACCTCCGGCCGGACCCCGAAGCTCCCCAGCAGATCCGCGCCGTGGGCCGCCGCGTGCAGCCAGCCCAGCGTCCCGTCGTACCCGCGCAGGTCCGCCTCCGCGGCGTACCACGCGGCGAACGCGTCCACCCACCCCGGGCGGAAGTCCCCCGCGCCCACCAGCATGTCCAGCACCAGCGGCGCGAAGGTGCGGGCCTGGATCCGCGGGTCGGCGAAGCGCTCGGCCATCTCGTCGCCGAGGGCCAGGCGCCGCGGCACGTCGATCACCCCGCGGGATATCCAGGCCGCCAGCACGGAGTACGCCGCTCCGTCCCGGACGAGCGGATCGGGGTCGGCCAGGGCCCGGGAGAGCCCCGGCACCAGTTCCTCCACCCGGCGGCCCGCGGGTACCGCGTAGTCGTTGCGCTTGATCTCGTCCCAGTCCGTCACGAGGGCACCGTAGGGGCGGACCCCCCTGCCGCGACAGTGGTTTTCGAGGTCAGACGGCCGGGACGCAGCGACCCTCCTCCGTGCGGTACTGCCACTGGGCGCCGTTCGCGACGAGCTCCTTCACCGCACGGACGAAGCGCTCCACGTGCTCGTCGGGGGTGCCCGCGCCGAAGCTGACGCGGATCGCGTTCAGCGAGCGCTCCCCCGGGGCCGCCTCCGGGGCTCCGCACTCGCCCTGCGCCTGCGGCTCGCTGCCCAGCAGGGTGCGGACCAGCGGATGGGCGCAGAACAGGCCGTCGCGGACGCCGATGCCGTACTCGGCGGACAGGGCGGCCGCGAAGTGCGAGCTGTTCCAGCCGTCCACCACGAAGGAGATGACGCCGACCCGCGGGGCGTCGTCGCCGAAGAGCGAGAGGACCCGGACCGCCGGGACATCGGCCAGGCCCTCGCGGACCTGGGCGATGAGGTGGCGCTCGCGGGCGACGAGGCCGTCGAATCCGGCATCCCGCAGGGCCCGGCAGGCGGAGGCGATGGAGTAGACGCCGATGACGTTCGGGGAGCCGGCCTCGTGGCGGGCGGCCGTGGTGTGCCACTCGACGTCCACGCCGCCGTCCGCCCGGCGGGCGACCTTGCGCGAGGCGCCGCCGCCCGCGAGGTACGGCTCGGCCTCCTGGAGCCAGTCCGCGCGTCCGGCGAGCACGCCCGAGCCGAAGGGGGCGTACAACTTGTGCCCGGAGAAGGCGACCCAGTCCACGTCCAGGTCCCGGACCGAGACGGGGTGGTGCGGGGCGAGCTGGGCGGCGTCCAGGACGATCCGCGCGCCGTGGGCGTGCGCGGCCGCGGCGAGCTCCTTGACCGGCCACAGCTCACCGGTGACGTTGGACGCGCCGGTGACGCAGACCAGCGCCGGGCCGTACGGCTCGCGGTCGGCGAGCGCCCGCTCCAGCGTGGCGACGGCCTCGTCCGGAGTGCGGGGCGCGTCGAGGTAGATGACCTGCGCGTCCGTCCACGGCAGGAGCGAGGCGTGGTGCTCGGTCTCGAAGACGAAGACCTGGCAGCCGACCGGGAGGACGGCCGCGAGCAGGTTCAGGGAGTCGGTGGTGGAGCGGGTGAAGACCACCTGGTCGGCGGGGCGGCAGTCGAGGAACTCGGCGACCGTGGCCCGGCTCTGCTCGAAGAGGTCGGTGGAGAGCTGCGAGAGGTATCCGGCGCCGCGGTGGACGCTGCCGTAGTACGGGGCGTACGCGGCCACGTCGTCCCAGACCCGCTGGAGCGCCGGGGCGCTGGCCGCGTAGTCGAGGGCCGCGTAGGTGACCTCGCCGCCGGTGACGAGCGGGACGGTGACGTCCCGGCCGAGGACCGGCAGCGGCTCGGCACAGGCGGGGCCCTCGGCGGCGGAGTCGGCCGTGGTGGCGACGGCGGAGGCGAGCGCGGTGGCGACGGCGGCGTTCAGGGATGCGGACATGGCGGAATCTCCCGGCAGGCAGGGGTGAATGGCTTCGGTGTGCCCGTACGCGGCTACGGCGCGGCGCCGTGCGCAGGGGGTACGGGGAGTCCTCGGAACCGGACGGGGGTACGCGGAAGTGACCCTGGTCCGAGGGTGGAAGAAGGGGCTGAGTCGCCCTATCGCATTCGCTTGCTCACGGAAAACGCTCCTCGAGAGACCAGGACCCCTGGTGTCGAGGGATCCGCGCTTGCCGTAGACCTCGCTGCCTACGGCCTGGTCATCACCCGGGGCACCCCGCCACGGAAGGAGGGTTGCCGGACAGCAAGCCGGGGCCTAAACGCTGTCACTCGTGACCTGGTCAGCATCCTGCCACAAGATCCCCCGCGCGCAAGACCCCGGTCCACGATGCGGAACGGGGCCTTGTCCGAAAACGCGCCGCGGGGGCTCAGGCGTTGCTGGCCGCCACCCACCGTTCCAGCGCCGCACGGGCCGCGCCCGAGTCGATCGACTCCCCCGCCCGGGCGATGCCCGCCGCGATCTGCTCCTCCAGCGTGCCCGTGCCCGGGTCCAGCGCGACCAGGGCCGCCGCCGAGTTCAGCAGGACCGCCTCACGGACCGGGCCGCTCTCGCCGGCCAGCAGGCGGCGGGCGACGTCGGCGTTGTACGAGGCGTCCGCGCCGCGCAGCGCCGACACCTCGACCAGGGGGATGCCCACGTCACGGGGGTCGAAGGGCTGTTCGCGGACCTTGCCGTCGCGGACCCACCACACCCGCGAGGTGGCCGTGGTGGTCAGCTCGTCCAGCCCGTCGTCGCCGCGGAAGACGAGCGCGGAGGAGCCGCGCTCGGCGAGCACGCCGGCCACGATCGGGGCCACTCGGGGGTCCGCGACGCCCGTGGCCTGGGCGCGGACCCGGGCTGGGTTGGTCAGCGGGCCCAGGAAGTTGAAGGTGGTGCGGATGCCCAGCTCCTTGCGGGCCGCCGCGACGTGCCGCAGCGCCGGGTGGAACTTCACGGCGAAGCAGAAGGTGATGCCGGCCTCCTCGACGACCTGCGCCACCCGGGCGGGGGTGAGGTCCAGGTTGACGCCGAGCTTCTCGAGCACGTCGGAGGAGCCGCTCGCGGAGGACGCGGCCCGGTTGCCGTGCTTGACGACCTTGGCGCCCGTACCGGCCACGACGATCGCCGACATGGTGGAGATGTTCACCGTCTTGGCCCCGTCGCCGCCGGTGCCGACGATGTCCACCGTCCGGCCGGGCACCTCGATCAGGTTGGCGTGCCCGTACATGGCCCGGACCAGGCCGTTGATCTCGGCGACCGTCTCGCCCTTCGCCCGCAGCGCGACGGCGAAGCCGGCGATCTGGGCGTCGGTGGCCTCCCCGCGCATGATCCGGTCCATGGCCCAGGCGGTGTCCTCGGCGCTCAGGTCCCGGCCGCCGAGCAGGGCGTCGAGAACACCCGGCCAGCCGCGGGCCGCCACGCTGTCGCCGCCTGCCGGGGTCGCAACGTTCATGGTCCGCTCCTGCTGTCGTCGCCCGCCGATGTGGGGGCCCACGTCGAATGGGAAGGGCTTCAGCCTATCCAGCCCCGGGGACGGCGAAGAGCCCCGTCCGGACAGTGGACGGGGCTCTCGCCGTGGCGACACCGGGACCGATCGAAACCAGTCCCTCAAACGGGATCAGTGGTGGCCGTGGCCGCTCTGGATCTCCTTGTACTCCTCCACCGTGGGCTTCGGAATCTGGTTGTTCTCGGCGTAGAAGCCCTTGCTGAGCTTCGCGCGCAGCTTCTCGCTGAGCTTCACCTTGCGCTCGACGCCGTTCTCGTCGACCGTCGGGCCGACCTCGATCGGCTGGTACTGCGTGTACGAGGTGAGCGTGTGCAGCTTGTCCTGCGAGAGCGGCTCGTGGACCTCGACAAACTCACCGTGCGGCAGGCGCTTGATGATGCCGGTCTCGCGACCGTGCAGCACCTTGTCCCGGTCCCGGCGCTGGAGGCCGAGGCAGATCCGCTTGGTGACGATGAAGGCGAGGACCGGGACGACGAAGAAGCCGATCCGGACGAACCAGGTGATCGCGTTGATCGAGAGGTGGAAGTACTGCGCGAACATGTCGTTTCCACCGCCGATCAACAGGACGATGTACTCCGCGATCCAGGCGACACCGAAGGCCGTACGGGTCGGGACGTTGCGCGGGCGGTCCAGCAGGTGGTGCTCGCGCTTGTCACCGGTGACCCAGGACTCGATGAACGGCCACACCGCGATCGAGCACAGCACCAGCGGGAAGAGCAGCAGCGGGATGAACACGCCCAGGACGAGCGTGTGGCCCCACAGGTTGATCTCCCAGCCGGGCATGGCACGGATCAGGCCTTCCGGCATACCCATGTACCAGTCCGGCTGCGCACCGGTGGACACGTGGTCCGGGCGGTACGGGCCGAGCGCCCAGATCGGGTTGATCGTGGCGATCGCCGAGATGGCCGCGATGACACCGAAGACCAGGAAGAAGAAGCCTCCGGCCTTGGCCATGTAGACCGGCAGCAGCGGCATGCCGACGACGTTGTTGTTCGTCTTGCCGGGGCCGGGGAACTGGGTGTGCTTGTGGTAGAAGACCAGGATCAGGTGGGCCACCAGCAGGCCCATCATGATGCCGGGCAGCAGCAGGATGTGCACCGAGTAGAACCGCGCGACGAAGTCGCCGCCCGGGAACTCCCCGCCGAACAGGAACATCGACAGGTACGTGCCGACGACCGGGACGGACAGGATGGCGCCCTGCATGAAGCGGACACCGGTACCCGACAGCAGGTCGTCCGGCAGCGAGTAACCGGTGAAACCGGTGAACATGCCGAGGAACAGCAGCAGGAAGCCGAAGATCCAGTTGACCTCACGCGGCTTGCGGAACGCGCCGGTGAAGAAGACGCGCATCATGTGCACGATCATCGCCGCGACGAAGATCAGCGCGGCCCAGTGGTGGATCTGGCGGATCAGCAGGCCGCCGCGGACGTCGAAGCTGATGTCCAGGGTCGAGGCGAAGGCCTCGGACATCGTGACGCCCTGCATCGGCACGTACGAGCCGTGGTACACGACCTCGTTCATGCTCGGGTGGAAGAACAGCGTCAGGTACACACCCGTGAGGATGATGATGATGAAGCTGTAGAGGCAGATCTCGCCCAGCATGAAGGACCAGTGGTCCGGGAAGATCTTGCGCATGTTGGCCTTGGCGAGGCCGTAGATGCCCAGGCGGCCGTCCGCCCAGTCGGCCACGCGCTCGCCGGCGGGCGCTTTGCGCGCCTTGGTGTCAGTGGTCGCAGTGCTCATCCGCGCTCCCAGAATGCAGGACCGACGGGCTCTTCGAAGTCGCCGAGCGCTTCGAGGAAGCCTTCGTCATTGACACCGATCCGCAGCTGCGGAAGCGCGTGACCGGCCGGGCCGAAGATGACACGGGCGCCGTCGGAGAGGTCGAAAGTGGACTGGTGGCACGGGCAGAGCACGTGGTGCGTCTGCTGCTCGTACAGGCTGATGGGGCAGCCGACGTGGGTGCAGATCTTGGAGTAGGCCACGATCCCGTCGTGGGACCACTCCAGTTCCTGCTTGTCCTTGATGTCGTCCGGCTGGATGCGGACGATCATCAGGGCGGCCTTGGCGATCTGGACCTGGAAGTCGTGCTGGTGCTCGTCCAGGCCTTCCGGCATGGCGAAGGTCAGCGAACCGACCAGGACGTCCTCGGGACGCAGCGGCTCCATCGTGTTCTGGTTGATGAGCAGCTTGCCCTTGGCCCACAGGGTCTTGCGCAGCTTGTCCTCGGGCAGCGGGCCCAGGTCGCGCATGATCATGACGGCGGAGAGCGGCAGCATGGCCAGCGCACCCAGCAGCGTGTTGCGGATCAGCGGGCGGCGGGCGATGCCCGACTCCTGCGCACCGTCGCGGAAGTCCTGCAGGACCTGCGCCTTGACCTCCGGCGGAGCGGCGATCTCGTGGCGCTCGGCGGCTACCTCGACGTCGGACATCAGGGTGCGGGCCCAGTGGACCGCGCCCGCGCCGATGCAGAAGAGCGCCGTGCCCAGGGTCATGCCCAGCGCGAAGTTGAGCGCGCTCACCTTCCCGATCGGGAAGATGTACACGATCTTGTCGACCGGGAAGATCACGTAGGAGGCGATGAAGGCCACCGTGGCCAGCATCGACAGCGTGAACAGCATCGCGACGGTGCGCTCGGAACGCTTCGCCGCCCGCTCGTCGATGTCCTGGATGCGCGGCTTGTGGACCGGCAGGCCCGGGTCGGCGAACGGGTCGTCCGCGACGGCTACGGCACCGTGGTGCGCGTCGCCCTGCTCAGTCGGCAGGTGCTTCTCTTCGGGAATGTCTTGACTCATGACTTCTTGGCCTTAGCGGTGTGGGCCGCGACCCAGACGGCAACAGCGATCAGCGCACCCAGACCGAAGATCCAGCCGAACAGACCCTCGGAAACGGGACCGAGGCCGCCGAGCTTGAGGCCACCGGGGCTGGTGGACTTCTCGCCGTTGACGTTCTCGAGGTACGCGATGATGTCCTTCTTCTGCTTCTCCGGCATGGTGCTGTCCGGGAAGGAGGGCATGTTCTGCGGGCCGGTCAGCATGGCCTCGTAGATGTGCTTCGGCGAGACGTCCTCAAGGTTGGGGGCGTACTTGCCGTTCGTCAGTGCGCCGCCCTCGCCGGTGAAGTTGTGGCACTGCGCGCAGTTGTTGCGGAACAGCTCACCACCGTTGGCGATGTCGGCGCCCGCCGGGTCGTACTGCTTCTCGGTCGGCGTGATCGGACCGGCACCGAGGGAGGCGATGTACGCCGCCAGCTGGTCGATCTGCGCCTGCGAGTAGATGTTGGGCTTCTTCGGCACCTGGGCGCCGGGCTGCTGGGCGGGCATGCGGCCCGTGCTCACCTGGAAGTCGACGGCCGCGGAGCCGACGCCGACCAGGCTCGGGCCGTCAGAGGAACCCTGACCGCCGGTTCCGTGGCAGCTTGCGCAACCCACGGCGTAGAGCTTCTTGCCCTCCTCGATGGCGAGGGACTGGGCGGTTTCATCGGCCTGCGCCTTGCCCGCGGGGGCGAAGGCGGCGTACAGCCCCCCAGTGGCCGCCAGCGCGAGGAGTAGAACGACGACCGCCGCCAGCGGATGGCGTCGTCGTGCGGAGAGCTTTTTCACGGATTACCCCGGTGTCAGGATCTTCTGCGTCGGTGTTTCTGGATGGAGTGCCGGGTCGCGCCCGGTGACGTGTTCGCTACTTGATCAGGTAGATCGTGGCGAAGAGGCCGATCCAGACGACATCGACGAAGTGCCAGTAGTAGGACACGACGATGGCCGACGTGGCCTGTTCGTGGGTGAACCTCTTGGCCGCGTACGTCCGGCCGAGGACCAGCAGGAAGGCGATGAGACCGCCCGTCACGTGCAGACCGTGGAACCCGGTGGTCAGGTAGAACACCGAGCCGTACGGACCGGACGAGAGGCTCATGCCCTCGTGCTTGACCAGCTCGGTGTACTCGAACACCTGGCCGCCAATGAAGATCGCACCCATGACGAACGTGATGATGAACCACGTCCGGAGCTTCTTCACGTCACCGCGCTCGGCGGCGAAGACGCCGAGCTGGCAGGTGAGCGAGGAGAGCACCAGGATCGTCGTGTTCGTCGCCGAGAAGGGCAGGTTCAGGCTCGAGGCCTGCTCTGTCCAGTACTCGGCGCCTGTCACGGATCGCAGGGTGAAGTACATCGCGAAGAGGGCCGCGAAGAACATCAGCTCGGAACTCAACCAGATGATGGTTCCGACGCTGACGAGGTTCGGCCGGTTGACCGTCGGGTGCGCGTGCCCGGTATCTACTGTCGTTGCTGTCGCCACGACCGACATTATGTCGGTCGCTTATCCCGCCCTCACCCCGGGGGGTGCCGTTCGGAGTGTCCGGGGCGTGTGCAAGGCCCGAACGGCCCATCAGAAGAGCCGGTGAGCGTCTCGTGCGAGGTGTCCGAACCGATGTTGACAGCGCATCGGGAGGAGTAGCATCCCGCGCAACATCAACGTGATTCACGTGACACGTGGAGGAACGAAATGCGGGCGACTGCGCGGGTTCTGGTCTACAGCGACGACGCGGGCACCCGGGAGCAGGTGCGGCTGGCGGCAGGGCGCAGGCCGGCCGCGGACCTGCCGCCCGTGGAGTTCCTGGAGTGCGCGACGCTGCCGGCGGTTCTGACGGAGCTGGACGCGGGCGGCGTGGACGTGTGCGTGCTGGACGGCGAGGCCGTTCCGGCCGGGGGCATGGGCGTGTGCCGGCAGATCAAGGACGAGATCTTCCGGTGTCCGCCGGTGCTGCTGCTGATGGGGCGCCCTCAGGACGCCTGGCTGGCCACGTGGAGCCGTGCGGACGCCGCCGTGACCCTTCCGGTGGATCCGGTGGAGTTCGCGGACGCACTGGCCGCCCTGCTGCGCGCCCGCCTGTCCTCCTCGGCCGCCTGACAGGCCGCCACCGGGCCCACGGGGTTCCCGTGGGCCCGGTGGCGGGCCGGGATCACACGGTGGGGCGCAGGCGGGCCTGGTCGACGGCGCTGCGGCCTTCCTGGGTGCCCTTGAGCAGGGCGCTGCCCTGGCGCCAGTCCTTCCAGTCCATGTTCCAGTCGCCGAAGCCGTTGCCGAAGATGTCCATGTCGTCGCCGATGCTGTTGACCACCTCGACGATGTCGCCCTCGGTGATGTTCTCGTAGAACCAGGCGGCGTTGCCGGTGCTCATGCCGGTGCAGCCGTGGCTGACGTTCGCATAGCCGTGCGAGCCGATGGACCACGGTGCGGCGTGGACGTATTCACCACTCCAGGTGACGCGGGTGGCGTAGTAGACGGGCAGGTTGTAGTACTCGCTGCCGCCGATGCCGACGGAGTCGCCGCGCATCCGGACGAAGTACTGCTTGCCGAGCACCACCTTGATGCCGTTGCGGGTGGAGAACCCGGGCTTGCCGGTGGTGATCGGAATGGAATTGATCACTTCTCCGTTGCGCTTGAAGGTCATCCAGTGCGAGGCGGCGTCGGTGGTGACCTCGACGCGGTCGCCGATCTCCAGCTTCAGCGGCTTGGCGGCGGCCCCGTAGAGCTGGTCCTGGATCCGGACGCCCTCCAGGTTGCTCCGTACGGAGACCTCCGTGTTGGCGGGCCAGTACTCCTTGGGCCGGTAGTGCAGCTTCTTGTCGTCGACCCAGTGCCAGGCGCCCTCGACGCCGGCGGGGGCGCTGACGATGAGGCCCCTTTCGATGACGCCGCGGGCCGCCTTGTCCTTGACGGGCTCGCTGAGCTCGGCCGTGAGGGGCTGCCCGACGCCGTATTTGCCTTCCTCCGGGCCGAATTCGACCTTCAGGACACCTTTGGCCGGGGTGGTGTCGAACGTGATCGTGCGCTGCCCCGGAGCGCCCTCGGCGTTCTCGGTGCTGACGGTGACCGTGTAGCGGACGCCCGCGGCCATGGACACCGTGTTGTGCCAGCGGTCGCCCTTGGCGGAGAGTTCGCCCGCCAGGCGGCGTCCGTGGGTGTCCACGACGGTGACGTCGGTGATCCGTGCCTCACCCCCCTTCGTCGTGACTTCGAGGGGCTTGTCGGGGTCCACCGGGCGGCTGCCGGCGGCCTGGTTGAAGGCGATTTGCCCGCCCGCGTCGTACGGGCGGGCTGACAGCGGGTTGTCGCCGGACCCGCACGCGGTGGCGCCGGCCCCGAGGGACGCGACCAGCAGGGAGCAGCCGAGTACCGTCCAAAGACGCGGTGAGTGCTTCATGGAGCCAACGCTATGAAGATATGACAATTACGGCGCGCGGGGTGACTGCAAACGAGGGGCCCGGACTCCTCCGAAGAGGTGTCCGGGCCCCGGGTTCACTGCGTGTGACGGGTCTGGCTACTGGTTCTGGTTCTCACCGCGGTAGTACTCGTACACCCAGCCCCACAGGCCGATCAGGATGATCGGGGCCGAGAAGTACATGAGCCACCAGCCGAAGATGACGCCCATGAACGCGAAGGCGCCACCGATCGCCAGCGAGAGCGGCTGCCAGCTGTGCGGGGAGAAGAACCCCAGCTCGCCCGCCTCGTCGGCGACGTCGGCCTCCAGGTTGTCCTGGGCCATCTCGTCCACGCGCTTGGCCGTGAAGGCCAGGTAGTAGCCGATCATGACGCTCAGGCCGAAGGCCAGGAAGAGCGCGGTGGTGCCGACGGGCTCCTTCGACCACACGCCGTACACGACGGCCATGATCAGGATGAAGAAGGAGAGCCAGAGGAACATCTTGCCCTGGATCTTCACTTGCCGGCCTCCTTGCCGCTGGTGACGACCTTCGCACCGGGGTGGTCCTCGAGGTGGTCGAGGGCCGCGATCTCCGGGTGGTGCAGGTCGAACGCCGGGGACTCGGAACGGATCCGCGGCAGGGTGAGGAAGTTGTGCCGCGGCGGCGGGCAAGACGTCGCCCATTCGAGCGAACGCCCGTAGCCCCACGGGTCGTCGACCTCGATCTTCTTCCCGTACTTCGCCGTCTTCCAGACGTTGTACATGAAGGGCAGCATCGACAGGCCGAGCAGGAAGGAGCTGATCGTCGAGATCGTGTTCAGCGCGGTGAACCCGTCGGCGGCGAGGTAGTCCGCGTAACGGCGCGGCATGCCCTCGGCACCCAGCCAGTGCTGCACCAGGAAGGTGCCGTGGAAGCCGATGAACAGCGTCCAGAACGTGATCTTGCCGAGGCGCTCGTCCAGCATCTTGCCCGTGAACTTCGGCCACCAGAAGTGGAAGCCGGAGAACATCGCGAAGACCACGGTGCCGAAGATGACGTAGTGGAAGTGCGCGACGACGAAGTACGAGTCGGAGACGTGGAAGTCCATCGGGGGCGAGGCCAGGATGACGCCGGTCAGACCACCGAAGGTGAAGGTGATCAGGAAGCCGACGGCCCAGAGCATCGGTGTCTCGAAGGACAGCGAGCCCTTCCACATGGTGCCGATCCAGTTGAAGAACTTCACACCGGTCGGTACCGCGATCAGGAAGGTCATGAAGGAGAAGAACGGCAGCAGCACACCGCCGGTGACGTACATGTGGTGGGCCCACACCGTCACCGAGAGGCCGGCGATCGCGATCGTCGCGCCGATCAGCCGATGTAGCCGAACATCGGCTTGCGCGAGAAGACCGGGATCACTTCGGAGATGATCCGAAGAACGGCAGGCGATGATGTACACCTCTGGGTGTCCGAAGAACCAGAAGAGGTGCTGCCAGAGCAGTGCTCCGCCGTTCGGCGGGTCGAAGATGTGCGCACCGAACTTCCGGTCCGCCTCCAGCGCGAAGAGCGCGGCGGCCAGCACCGGGAAGGCGAGCAGGACCAGGACACCGGTCAGCAGCACGTTCCAGGTGAAGATCGGCATGCGGAACATCGTCATGCCGGGTGCGCGCATGCAGATGATCGTGGTGATGAAGTTGACCGAGCCGAGGATCGTGCCGAAGCCCGAGAAGGCCAGACCCATGATCCACATGTCGGCGCCGATGCCCGGCGAGCGGACCGCGTCCGACAGCGGGGTGTAGGCGAACCAGCCGAAGTCGGCCGCGCCGTTCGGCGTGGCGAAACCAGCCACCGCGATGGTCGAGCCGAAGAGGTACAGCCAGTACGCGAACATGTTCAGCCGCGGGAACGCCACGTCGGGCGCGCCGATCTGCAGCGGCATGATCCAGTTCGCGAATCCGGCGAACAGCGGCGTCGCGAACATCAGCAGCATGATCGTGCCGTGCATCGTGAACGCCTGGTTGAACTGCTCGTTCGACATGATCTGCGTGCCCGGACGGGCCAGCTCGGCGCGCATGAAGAGCGCCAGGATGCCGCCGATGATGAAGAACACGAACGACGTGACCAGGTACATCGTGCCGATGGTCTTGTGGTCGGTGGTGGTGAGCCACTTGACGACCACGTTGCCCGGCTGCTTGCGCCGTACCGGCAGCTCGTTCTCGTACGAGTCAGCTGCGGCGGCACCCTGGGATTCGTTGAGGATGCTCACAGTTTGTTCGTCTCCGCATTCCGGGCCGGGTCGGTCTGCTTGATGCCGGCCGGCAGGAAGCCGGTCTGACCCTTCTCCGCCAGCTCCTTCAGGTGCGCCCGGTACTCCTCGGGCGAGACCACCTTGACGTTGAAGAGCATCCGGGAGTGGTCGACGCCGCAGAGCTCGGCGCACTTGCCCATGAAGGTGCCTTCTTGGGTCGGGGTGACCTCGAAGACGTTGGTGTGGCCCGGGATGACGTCCTGCTTGAACAGGAAGGGGACCACCCAGAAGGAGTGGATGACGTCGTTCGACGACAGGATGAAGCGGACCTTCTCACCCTTGGGCAGGTACAGCGTCGGCCCGGGGTTGTTGGTGTCCGCGTCGCGGTCGCCGGGGACGCCCTTCTGGTAGACGCCTTCGGCGCCCGCGGGGAAGTCCTTGGTGAAGCGGTCCGGGAGGGCGGCGAGTTCCTTCGGAACCTCGCCCGCCTTCGGGGACGCCGCGTCGCCGTCGACGTTCTCGATGTAGTTGAAGCCCCAGCTCCACTGGTAGCCGATCACGTTGATCGTGTGCGCCGGCTTGGCGGAGAGGGAGAGCAGCTTCGACTCGTCACGCGCGGTGAAGTAGAAGAGCACCGAGACGATGATGAGCGGGACCACGGTGTACAGCGCCTCGATGGGCATGTTGTACCGGGTCTGCGGGGGGACCTGCACCTTCGTCCGGCTGCGCCGGTGGAAGATGACGCTCCACATGATCAGGCCCCACACCAGGATGCCCGTGATGAGGGCGGCCGCCCAGGATCCCTGCCACAGGGAGAGGATGCGCGGCGCCTCCTCCGTGACCGGACGGGGCATTCCAAGGCGGGGGAAGTCTTCCCAGTTGTACGAGCAACCAGTGGCGGTCGCCAGAACCGCGCCCGCAGTCAGCGCCTGCAGCAGCTTCCGCCGCATCGGGCGCCGCGGCGAGCGGTCGGAGCCGTAGGGACTCACGTAGCGCCTTCCCGAGAGTCTCGGCCCGCGCGGCCGGACGCGGCCGTGTTCGGGTCGGTCGCCGGCCCTGACGCAGGCAGGGGTTTGGATGTTTATGCGGACCAAACCCTACTGGACGCTATTTGGGGTCGCGCGGGGAGGGTGCCCAACGCGCCGCTACTGCCCCCGAAGGGATGGATCCGCCGTCCGGGGGATGCGGCGAGCGGCCCTGAACGGCGGCCTTCCGAGGACATCTGACGCCCCCTGACCTCGGGCGCTCCCGGTCGCCGGTTAGCGTGCCCGTATGCCGTACTTCGACACCGCGTCCGCCGCCCCGCTGCACCCCGTGGCCCGGCAGGCGCTGCAGGCCTCCTTGGACGAGGGGTGGGCCGATCCCGCCCGCCTGTACCGGGAGGGCAGGCGGGCGCGGCTGCTGCTGGACGCGGCGCGGGAGGCGGCCGCGGAGGCGGTGGGCTGCCGGGCCGACGAGCTGGTGTTCACTCCTTCGGGGACGCACGCGGTTCACACGGGGGTCGCGGGGGTCCTCGCGGGGCGCCGGCGCGCCGGGAGCCGGCTGGTCGTGTCGGCGGTCGAACACAGTTCTGTACTCCACGCGGCGCAGGCCCACGAGAGTGCCGGGGGCAGGGTCACCGAGGTCCCGGTGGACCGGTACGGCGCGGTGACGGCCGCCGGGTACGCGGAGGCCCTGAGCCCGTCGACGGCGCTGGCCTGCCTCCAGTCCGCCAACCACGAGGTGGGCACGGTCCAGCCGGTGGCGGAGGTGGCCGTGGTCTGCGCGGAGGCGGGGGTCCCGCTGCTGGTGGACGCGGCGCAGTCACTGCCGTGGGGGCCGGTGGAGGGTGCCTGGTCGGTGCTGGCCGCGAGTGCGCACAAGTGGGGCGGGCCGCCGGGGGTGGGGCTGCTGGCGGTGCGCAAGGGGGTCCGGTTCTCCCCTCGACATCCGGCGGACGAAAGGGAGTCGGGCCGCTCCCCCGGCTTCACGAACCTTCCCGCGATCGTGGCGGCGGCGGCGTCCTTGCGGGCCGTACGGGCCGAGGCGGACGCGGAGGCGGCCCGGCTGCGGATCCTGGTGGACCGGATCCGGCGGCGGGTGGTCCGGCTGGTCCCGGACGTGGAGGTGGTCGGCCATCCGGAGCTCCGGCTGCCCCACCTGGTCACGTTCTCCTGCCTGTACGTGGACGGCGAGATCCTGCTGCACGAGCTGGACCGGGCCGGGTACTCGGTGTCCTCGGGCTCCTCGTGCACGAGCTCGACGCTGACCCCCAGTCACGTGCTGCGGGCGATGGGGGTGCTGTCGGAGGGGAACGTACGGGTCTCCCTGCCGCTCGGGACCACGGCGGAGGAGGTCAACGGATTCCTGGAGGTGCTGCCGGGCGCGGTGTCCGGGGTACGGGAGCGGCTGGGCGTGACCGAGCCGGTCCCGGCGGGGGTGGCGGCCGGGTCGGCGCCGGAGTCCCTGGAGCTGGACGCGCTGGGGCTGCGGTGCCCGCAGCCGGTGATCGAGCTGGCCGCCGCGATCGGGCGGGTGCCGGTGGGGGGCACGGTCACGGTCGTCTCCGACGACGAGGTGGCCCGGCTGGACATCCCGGCGTGGTGCGGGATGCGGGGTCACGCGTATCTCGGCGAAGCCGAGCGCGAGGCCGGTACCGCGTACACGGTCCGCCGCCTGGTCTGACCGCGCCCGGCCCCGGCCAGGCCCTCGGGCCGAGCCCCGGCGACGGCGGCGCGCCTGGCCGGTCCGAGGCGCGGGCGCCCCGGGCCGGCCAGGCCGGCGCAGCGGTCAGGCCAGGTGGGCCTTGACCTCGGTCGCGGCCTCGTCGCCGTACGCCTTCGTGAAGCGCTCCATGAAGTGGGCCCGGGCCAGGGTGTACTCCTGCGTGCCCAGGGTCTCGATCACGAGCGTGGCCAGCATGCAGCCGACCTGCGCGGCGCGCTCCAGGCCGACGCCCCAGCCCAGCCCCGTCAGGAACCCGGCGCGGAACGCGTCGCCGACACCCGTCGGGTCGACCTTCGCGGTCTCCTCCGGGCAGCCGACGACGATCGGCGCCTCGCCGACCCGCTCGATCTTGACGCCGTTGGAGCCGAGCGTGGTCACGCGGGTGCCGACCTTCGCCAGGATCTCCGCGTCGGACCAGCCCGACTTGGACTCGATGAGGCCCTTCTCGTACTCGTTCGAGAAGAGGTACGTCGCGCCCTCCATCAGGGTGCGGATGTTCTCGCCGTCCATCCGGGCGATCTGCTGCGAGAAGTCGGCGGCGAAGGGGATCCCCCGCGTCCGGCACTCCTCGGTGTGGCGCAGCATCGCCTCGGGGTCGTCCGCGCCGATCAGGACGAGGTCGAGCCCGCCCACCCGGTCGGCGACGGCCTTCAGCTCGATCAGGCGGGCCTCGCTCATCGCGCCCGTGTAGAAGGAGCCGATCTGGTTGTGGTCGGAGTCCGTGGTGCACACGAAGCGCGCGGTGTGCAGCACCTCGGAGATGCGGACGGACTCGGTGTCGACTCCGTGCCGGTCGAGCCAGGCGCGGTACTCGTCGAAGTCGTAGCCGGCGGCGCCGACCAGGATCGGGCGGCTGCCGAGCTGCCCCATGCCGAAGCAGATGTTCGGGCCGACACCGCCCCGCCGGACGTCGAGGTTGTCGACGAGGAAGGAGAGGGAGACCGTGTGCAGCTGGTCCGCGACCAGCTGGTCGGCGAAACGGCCGGGGAAGGTCATGAGGTGGTCGGTGGCGATGGAGCCGGTGACTGCGATGCGCACGGCGTGACGCTCCTGCGGAGGACGGCAAGGGGGACAGTCAAAACTACCCGGTCGGGGGCCCGGTGCCGAACGGCCGAAACTACCCCGTAGTAGGTCTTTCTTCGCTCCTGGCGCGGTGCCTACGGTGCCTTCATGACCTACACCGACGGATACGGCTACTGCGAGTACACCGCCGACAGGCGCGGCGCGGAAGGGCCGCGGCAGCCCGGCTTCGCCCGGCTGCTCGGCGACTGCGCCCGGATGGCCCCGCACTGGGCGGCCGAGGCGGGCCCCCGGCCGGTCCGCGTGGCACCCTCGCAGATCCACGGGATCAGGGTGCCTGCGGCGTCGGCGCGGCTGATCGCGTCGACCGCCGCGTACGGGGACCAGTAGGACGGGAACCGGTTGCGCCCCTGTTCCGTCCCACCCGCATCAGGCAGGACGGGACAGTGAAGGAGCGATGCGGTGACCAGCGAACAACCCGGCACATCACCCGGCACACGACGGCGGCCCTCCTGGGCCGTCGGCTCGATCGCGGCCGCCGTCCTGCTGGCGGGCGGCGGGACCGCGTACTGGGCTTCCACCGCCCACGGCGACGGCGCGGCCCCCCGTGCGGAACGGGCCGCGGCCTCGGCGCCGCGTGACGCGGGCGACCCGTCGGGGCCCGGGATCGCGCCCGGGGAGCCCGATCCGTCCGGCGGCGGTGTCGTCTACCGGGCCGATGTGCGGCTTCCGGAGGCTCCGGCCACCGCGCCCTCCTTCAGCGCGTCCGGGGAGGTCTCCTCGGACGCGGTGGCCCGGCTCGCGGCGGCCCTGGGCGTGCCCGGCACGCCGCGGCTGAACGGGGACGTCTGGCTGGCCGGTGAGGCCGCCGACGGGGCCGGGCCCCGGCTCACGGTGACCCGCACGGCCCCGGGGACGTGGAACTTCAACCGCTTCCAGGCGGGGGCGGGGACGGGTAACGGGACCGGCGACGACTGTGTCCGCGGCAAGGACACCTGCGGCCCGGCCACCCTCCCGCGGGACGCCGGCAACGCGGGGAACCCGGGCTCCGGCAAGCCGGTCTCCGAGGAGGCGGCCAAGACGGCGGCCCGCCCGGTGCTGGCCGCGGCGGGCCAGGATTCGCCCGAGCCGGACGCCCGGCTGACCCAGGGCTCCGTTCGGGTGGTGACGGCGGACCCGGTGGTCGGCGGCCTGCCGACGCAGGGCTGGTCCACCAAGGTGAGCGTGGGCGCCGACGGCTCGGTGGTGGCGGGCAGCGGCGAACTGGCGGTCCTGGTGCGGGCGGCCGAGCAGCCGGTGGTCGGGGCCGTGGAGGCGCTGGCCCGGCTGAACGCGAGGTCGGGCGGTACGGACGGCGCCGGCACCGGCCCGAGCGGCTGCGCGACCTCGGTCCCGCTGGAGCCGGACAGCCCGGCGGGGGCCACGGACACCCCGCCGTGCGATCCGGAGCCGCGGCCGATGAAGCCGCCGCGTACGGAGACGGTCAAGGGCGCCGTGCTGGGCCTGGCGTCCGGGACGGTGGACGGGCGGCGGGGCCTGGTCCCGGCCTGGCTGTTCGAGGTGGCGGGCAAGGACGGCGCTCCCGGCCACACGGTGGCCGAGCCGGCCGGCGCCGCGGGGGGCGGCGGCGCGACGCCCGCCCCCGCGCCGAAGGACGGCCGGACCGTGCCCGGGTTCTCGTACGCGGAGGCGGACCGGAAGCTGACCGTGAACTTCTGGGGCAGCCCGTGCAGCAGCTATGCCGCGTCGGCCCGGGAGTCCGCCGACTCGGTCCTGGTGAAGATCACGGACACTCCGCTCCAGCCGGGTCAGGCCTGCATCATGCTCGCGCAGGAGATGTCCGTCACGGTGACGCTCGAGAAGCCGCTGGGCGGCCGCAAGGTGGTCGACACCAGCACGGGCAAGCCGCTCCCCCGGCAGTAGCGGCGGTTTCCGGACACCGCGGGGGCGGATACGAAAACGAGGGCCCGTCTCCGGTCGCGTGCGCGACCGGAGACGGGCCCTCGTGCGTACCGGGTCCAGGCTTAGCTGAACGAGTCGCCGCAGGCGCAGGAGCCCGTGGCGTTGGGGTTGTCGATCGTGAAGCCCTGCTTCTCGATGGTGTCGACGAAGTCGATGGAGGCACCGTGCAGGTACGGGGAGCTCATCCGGTCGGTGACGACCTTCACACCGTCGAAGTCCTTCACGACGTCGCCGTCGAGGGAGCGCTCGTCGAAGAAGAGCTGGTAGCGCAGGCCGGAGCAGCCGCCGGGCTGGACGGCGACGCGCAGCGCCAGGTCATCGCGGCCTTCCTGCTCCAGCAGGGTCCTGACCTTCTCGGCGGCGGCGTCGGACAGGAGGATGCCGTCGCTCACAGTGGTCTTGTCGTCCTGTACGGACATCTGCATTCACTCCCGAAGTGGGCGGCTCCCCGCCGGAGGCGGGGAAACGTCGGACTCTTGCCGTCGGTGGCAACGAGCGGGACCGCGGATTCATTCCGGGACCCGACGCTTGTCTCAGATATTCATGCTCGCACATCGCGGCTCGGGCGGACCTCAGGGAACGACGGGGTGATACCGGGTGATGCGTCACATTGACACTATCGGCATCGTCAAAGTGACATGAAGCGGCTATGATAGATAGCGTCAAGTAGACGAGAAGTCGAACCGGCGCCAGAAGAAGTCCCTCGTCAGTCCCTCGTCGCAGAACAGAAAGGGTGCGTGTCGTGACCACCGCCCAGCCTTTGGACGTCCAGCCGACGCCCCTCGCCCTGCTGCTGCTCGGCCGCGAAGCCGACCCCAAGAGCGAGCGCGGGGTGGAATGCCCCGGCGACCTGCCCTCGCCGTCGGACCCGGACCTCGTGGCGCGCGCCCGCGCGGCCAAGGAGAAGCTCGGGGACAAGGTCTTCATCCTCGGCCACCACTACCAGCGTGACGAGGTCATCGAGTTCGCCGACGTCACCGGCGACTCCTTCAAGCTGGCCAGGGACGCGGCCGCCAAGCCGGAGGCCGAGTACATCGTCTTCTGCGGCGTGCACTTCATGGCCGAGTCCGCGGACATCCTGACCTCGGACGACCAGAAGGTGGTCCTGCCCGACCTGGCCGCCGGCTGCTCGATGGCCGACATGGCCACCGCCGAGCAGGTCGCGGAGTGCTGGGACGTGCTGACCGAGGCCGGGATAGCCGGTGTGACGGTCCCCGTCTCGTACATGAACTCCTCCGCCGACATCAAGGCCTTCACCGGCAAGCACGGCGGCACGATCTGCACCTCGTCCAACGCGAAGAAGGCCCTGGAGTGGGCGTTCGAGCAGGGCGAGAAGATCCTCTTCCTCCCGGACCAGCACCTGGGCCGCAACACGGCCGTCCGCGACATGGGCATGTCCCTGGACGACTGCGTCCTGTACAACCCGCACAAGCCGAACGGCGGCCTGACCGTCGAGCAGCTGCGCAACGCCAAGATGATCCTGTGGCGCGGGCACTGCTCGGTGCACGGCCGGTTCTCGGTCGAGTCCGTCAACGACGTACGCGCCCGCATCCCCGGCGTGAACGTCCTGGTCCACCCCGAGTGCAAGCACGAGGTCGTGGCGGCCGCGGACTACGTCGGTTCGACGGAGTACATCATCAAGGCGCTGGAGGCGGCCCCGGCCGGCTCCAAGTGGGCCATCGGCACCGAGCTGAACCTGGTCCGCCGCCTGGCGAACCGATTCGCCGCCGAGGACAAGGAAGTCGTCTTCCTCGACAAGACGGTCTGCTTCTGCTCGACGATGAACCGCATCGACCTCCCCCACCTGGTGTGGACCCTGGAGTCCCTGGCCGAGGGCAACCTCGTCAACCAGATCCAGGTCGACAAGGAGACCGAGAGCTTCGCCAAGCTGGCGCTGGAGCGGATGCTGGCGCTTCCGTAGCCACGGCACCGGACCTACGGCGAAAGGGGCACCCCGAGGGGTGCCCCTTTCGTCTGCGCCCGTACGGGGACGCGCCGCAGGGGCGCCCCCGGCGGGGAGCGCCCCTGCGGTGGATCAGACCTTCGCCGGGGTCTCGCCGTCCTGGGCGGACGGGGCCGGGACCACCGTCAGGCGGGACTCCCGCTTGGCGGTGCGCTTCGCGCGGCGGCGCTCCTTGCGGAGCTCCACCATCGTGTAGAGGGTCGGCACCAGGAGCAGGGTCAGCAGGGTGGAGCTGACCAGGCCGCCGATCACCACGACCGCGAGCGGCTGCGAGATGAAGCCGCCCTCGCCGGTGACGCCGAGCGCCATCGGCAGCAGCGCGAAGATCGTCGCCAAGGCCGTCATCAGGATCGGGCGCAGGCGGTGCCGGCCGCCCTCGACGACGGCTTCGACGACGCCCAGGCCCTGGGCGCGGTACTGGTTGACCAGGTCGATCAGGACGATCGCGTTGGTCACCACGATGCCGATGAGCATCAGCATGCCGATCATGGCCGGGACGCCCATCGGGGTGCCGGTGACGATCAGCAGGCCGAGCGCGCCGGTCGCCGCGAACGGGATGGAGACCAGCAGGATCAGCGGCTGGACCAGCGAGCGGAAGGTCGCGACCAGCAGCATGAACACGATGGCGATGGCCGCCAGCATGGCCAGGCCGAGCGAGCCGAAGGCCTCGTCCTGGTCCTCCGAGACGCCGCCGATGGAGGCGGTGGCGCCGTCCGGCAGGTCCAGGGCCTTGAGCTTCGTCTGGAGCTCGGCGCTGACCGCGCCCGTGTTGTCGCCGAGCGGCTTCGCGGTGATGGTGGCGGCGCGGGCGCCGTCGATCCGGGTCATCGCGACGGGGCCGGGGACCTCCTTGACCTCGGCGATGTCGCCGAGCCTGACCGGGCCGACCGGCAGGGCCCGCAGTTCGGCCAGGGTGGCGGCCGGCTGCGCGGACCTGATGACGATGTCGCGCTCGGTGTTGTCCAGGACGGCCTTGCCCGCCGGGTTGCCCCGTACGGCCTGCGCGACGATCGCGCCGAGCGCGGCCTGGTTCAGGCCCGCGTCCGCGGCCTTGGGGGTGGCGGTGACCGAGATCCGGGGCACGGACTGGGACAGGTCGCTCTGCACGTCGGTGACGTCCTCGAGCTCGGCCACCTCCGCGCGGACCTGCTCGGCGGCCTTGGCGAGGACCTCGCCGTCGCCGGCCTTGACGACGACGCTGAGGTTCTGGCTGCCGAAGCCGTCGCCCGCCGCGATGCGGGTCTCGCCGATGTCGTCGAGGGCGGCCAGCTCGCCCTCGATCTGCTTCCTGACGGCCTCCGCCTTTCCGGAGTCCTTCAGGGTGACCTGGTACGAGGCCTGGTTGGAGCCCGTACCGCCGCCGAACGCGGCGAGGAAGCCGGAGGAGCCGACGGTGACCTGGTAGCTCTTGACGCCCTCGACCGAGGCCAGCGCCTGCTCGATCTTGCGGCTCGCCTCGTCGGACGCGGCCAGCGAGGTGCCGGGGGCCAGCTCCTGCTTGACCGTCAGGACGTCCTGCTCGCCCTGGTCGAAGAAGTTGGTCTTCAGCAGCGGAGTCATCCCGAAGGTGCCGACCAGGACGACGACCGCGATCGCCACACTGGTCAGGCGGCGCCGGGTGGCGAAGCCCAGGACCCGTACGTAGAGGCGCTGGAGCTTGCTGCGCGCCTCCTTCTCCTCGGCCTCGCGGCGGGCCTTCGCGGGGTCCTCGGCGGCGCCCTTGGGCGCGCGCAGGAACCAGTACGAGAGCACCGGCACGACCGTCAGCGACACGAGCAGCGAGGCCAGCAGAGCGGCGGTGACGGTGAGCGAGAAGGAGCCGAAGAGCTCGCCGATCATGCCGCCGGTGAGGCCGATCGGCAGGAAGACGGCGACGGTGGTGAGGGTGGAGGAGGTCACCGCGCCGGCGACCTCCTTGACCGCGGCGATGATGGCGGCCTCGCGCTCCTCGCCGTAGCCGAGGTGGCGCTTGATGTTCTCCAGGACCACGATCGAGTCGTCCACGACGCGGCCGATGGCGATGGTGAGCGCGCCCAGCGTCAGCATGTTGAGCGACAGGTCGCGGGTCCACAGCACGATGAGGGCGAGGACCACGGACAGCGGGATGGAGACCGCGGTGACCAGCGTGGAGCGCAGCGAGGCCAGGAAGACCAGGATCACGATCACCGCGAAGAGCAGGCCGAGCAGGCCCTCGGTGGTGAGGCTGGAGATGGACTTGGCGACGGCCGGGCCCTGGTCGCTGACGACGGTCAGGTCGGCGCCGGAGCCGAGCGTGGAGCGCAGCTCGGGCAGCCTGTCCTTGACGGCGTCCGAGATGGCGACGGCGCTGCCGTCCTTGTCCATCGTCAGGACGAGCGCGAGGCTGGGCTTGCCGTTGGTGCGGGTGATCGAGACGGCCTTGGCCGGCTCCTGCCTCACGGTGGCGACGTCGCCGAGGCGGACGGCCGGCTTGCCGGGGCCGGGGCTCAGGCGCAGGTCCTCGACCTGGGCCAGGGAGGTGTAGCCGGCGCCGACGCGGACGGTCCGGTTCTTGCCCGCCT
The DNA here is from genome assembly GCF_001746425.1 of Streptomyces subrutilus. Classification (GTDB taxonomy): domain Bacteria; phylum Actinomycetota; class Actinomycetes; order Streptomycetales; family Streptomycetaceae; genus Streptomyces; species Streptomyces subrutilus_A. The sequence goes on from NZ_MEHK01000001.1 coordinate 2,314,267, forward strand.
CGTCGAAGGAGCCGGCGGGTACGCTCGCGCCGCCCGCCTGGAGGCCCTGGGCGAGGGCGGCGCCGTCGAGGCCGGCGGCCGCGAGCTTCGCGTCGTCGGGGGTGACGGTGACCTGCAGGTCCTGGACTCCGTCGACGGTGACCTGGCCGACGCCCTCGATGTCCGAGAGGACGGGGACGACGGAACGTTCCAGCTGGTCGGCGAGGGCCTGCTGGTCCTTGTCGGAGGTGACGGCGAGGATGACGGTCGGGATGTCGTCGGTGGAACCGGCCACCACCTGCGGGTCCACCTCGGCGGGCAGCCGGACGCGGGCCCGGTTGACGGCCTGCTGGACATCGGCGACGAGCTGCTTGGTGCCGCTGTCGCCGTAGTCGAAGGTGGCCATGATGAGGGCGTTGCCCTCGCTGGCGGTGGAGGTGATGCCGGTGATGCCGTCGACGCCCTTGAGCATGGCTTCGATCGGCTCGACGACCTGCTTCTCCACCACGTCGGGCGAGGCGCCCTGGTACGGCGCGAGCACGGACACCATGGGCAGTTCGATGGAGGGCAGCAGCTGCTGCTTGAGCTGCGGGACGGCTATGGCGCCGAAGAGGAGCGCGACGATCGACACGAGGCCGACCAACGCCCTTTGGGCAAGGCTGAAGCGGGACAGCCAGGACATGGATGGGATCTCTCTGCTGTGACGTCGGCGAAGGGCACCCCAGCCTTTCGCACCCGGCGGCGCCGCTGCGTCGCTCGCAGGTCCCGTCCTTATGTGCGGCATACCGCGTCCGTAGTACGCCGCACTACTCCGAGCCGTCCCCGGCTACTCGGCTCGGGGCCGGACCAGTCCCGATTCGTAGGCAATGACCACCAATTGGGCCCGGTCGCGGGCGCCGAGCTTGGACATGGCCCGGTTCACGTGGGTCTTGACGGTGAGCGGGCTGACCTCCAGCCGCCCGGCGATCCCGTCGTTGGACAGTCCCGCGGCGACGTGTACGAGGACCTCGCGCTCCCGGACGGTCAGCGCGGCCAGCCGCTCCGCGTGCGATCCGGCCGCGGCGGCGGCCGGATCGGCGCCGCCGCCCTGGGCGAGGAAGGTGGCGATGAGCCCCTTGGTGGCGGCCGGGGAGAGCAGCGCCTCCCCGGCGTGCGCGACGCGGATGGCGTTCAGGAGGTCCTCGGGCTCGGCCCCCTTGCCGAGGAAGCCGGAGGCGCCGGCCCGCAGGGCGGCGGCGACGTACTCGTCGACCTCGAAGGTCGTCAGCATCACCACGCGCACGGCGGCGAGTTCAGGGTCCCCGCTGATCATGCGGGTGGCGGCGAGCCCGTCGGTCCCGGGCATCCGGATGTCCATGAGCACGACGTCGGCGCGGGTCCGCCGGGCCAGCGCGTAGGCCTGCGCCCCGTCGGAGGCCTCCCCGACGACCTCCATGTCCGCTTCGGAGTCGACGAGCACCTTGAAGGCGCTGCGCAGCAGTGCCTGGTCGTCGGCGAGGAGCACCTTGATGGGCGGGGCCGGGTCCGTCGGAGTGTGGTCCACGGGGTGAGCGTACGGGGGCCCGCGCGGCCGGGGCCCGGTCAGCCCAGGGCGAGGACGACCAGGGCGGTGGTCGCGGAGACCTCGGCCAGGGCTCCGAAGACGTCGCCGGTGACCCCGTCGAAGCGGCGGACGCAGCGGCGCAGCAGGAGTTCCGCGACGAGGAGGGCGGCCAGGACGGCGGCCGCGTACCGGCCGGCGTCCGGGAGGCCCAGCGGGAGGGCGGCGGCCGCGGCCAGGAGCACGACCGCGGCGGTGGCGGCGGCGGCCGCGGTGCGCGGGACCACTCCGGCGACGGCGGCGCCCAGCCCCTCGGGGCGGGCGGCCGGGATGCCGTCGCGGGACGCGAGGGTCATGGCCAGGCGGGCGGTGACCGCGGCGACGACGGCGGCCAGGGCGCCGCGGATCCAGCTGTCGGCGTAGGCGTCGGACAGGGCGGCCGCCTGCACCAGCAGGGCGAGCAGCAGGGCCACGACGCCGAAGGGGCCGATGTCGGACCGCTTCATGATGCGCAGGGCCTCGTCGGCCGGTTTGGCGCTGCCCAGGCCGTCGGCGGTGTCGGCGAGTCCGTCCAGGTGCAGGCCGCGGGTGAGCGCGGCCGGGACGGCGACGGTGACGGCCGCGGCGAGCAGCGGGCCCCCGCCCAACACCAGCAGCAGCACCCCGGGTACGGCGGCGAGCACGCCGACGACCAGCCCGGCGAGCGGGGCGCAGGCCATGCCGGTGCGGGCGGCCGGGCGGTCCCAGCGGGTGATGCGGGCGGGCAGCACGGTCAGCGTGCCGAACGCGAAGCGGACGCCGTCGAGGAGCGGGGCGCGCTCCGCGGGCGGCGTCGGGGAGGGGTCGTCGAACGAATTTGTCATCGGCCCGAACGCTACCCGGTCACCACGGACGGTAAATTACCCCTTACGTGCCAAATAGGGAGTCAGTGGGATGGGTCACTGGTGGTATCGGAACATCGTCGAACCGGGGAAGCTGCCCCTCCTGCTCGCCCTGCTCTCGTTCGTGACGTCCTTCCTGGTCACCCGCGTGATCACCCGGCTGATCCGGGCCGGCCGGGGGCCCTTCAAGAACGTCACCCCCGGCGGGATCCACGTCCACCACGTGGTCCCCGGGGTGATCCTCGTGATCATCGGCGGATTCGGGGCGGTCGCCAGCGCCCGGCACGGTTTCGGCGCGGCGCTCTCGGCCGTGATCTTCGGGCTGGGGGCGGGCCTCGTACTGGACGAGTTCGCGCTGATCCTGCACCTCGACGACGTCTACTGGAGCGAGCAGGGCCGCAAGAGCGTGGAGATCGTGGTCCTGACGGCCGCCCTGGTCGCCCTGGTCCTGGGCGGATTCGTGCCCTTCGGGGTGAACGACCTGACCGCCGAGGAGCGGCAGAGCCGCGGGCTGGTCGCCATGAACACCGCCAGCAACTTCTTCCTGGCCCTGGTCGCCCTGTGGAAGGGCAAGGCGCGCACCGCCCTCTTCGGCGTGGTCATCCCCTTTGTGGCGCTGTTCGGCGCGATCCGGCTGGCCCGGCCCGGCTCCCCCTACGCCAAGAGGTTCTACGCGAAGCGCCCCCGTGCCCGGGCCAAGGCCGGGCTGCGCGCCTTCCACCACGACCGGCGCTGGGCGAGGCCGCGCCGCAAGTTCGAGAACTTCATCGGCGGGACGCCCGACCCGGAGCGGGCGGCCGTGGAGAAGCCGCCCGCCCCGTGAACGCGCCGACGGGCCCTCCCCGGGAAAGGGGAGGGCCCGTCGGCTTGGTGTCCGTCCGCGGGGCGCACCGGCCCCGCTCAGCCCGGGATCAGCCCGTCGTCCCTGAGCATCTGCCTGACCTCGTCCAGCGTCGCGTCGTCGCCCGGCAGGATCAGCTCGGACGGCTCCAGCGCCTCGTCCGGGAGCGGCTCGCCGAGCCGCCGTACGGCATCGAGCAGGGCGCCCAGCGTGCGCCGGAAGCCCGCCTCGTCACCGCCCTCCATCTCCGCGAGCAGTTCGTCGTCCAGCTTGTTGAGCTCGGGAAGGCGGCTGTCGGCCACCTTCACCTGGCCTTCCCCCATGATGCGGACAATCATGACGGACCCCGTCCTACTGCTTGTCGAACCGGTGCTGGGTCTGGGGCTGCTGGGCGGTGCCCGGGGCGCCGCCCTCGATGGCCTGCTGCTGCGCGGACGGGCCGCCCGCCAGCTCGGCCTTCATCCGCTGGAGCTCCAGCTCCACGTCCGTTCCGCCCGACAGGCGGTCCAGCTCGGCCTGGATGTCGTCCTTGGAGCCGAGCCCGCTCCGGTCGTCGAGCGCGCCCGAGGCCAGCAGCTCGTCGATGGCTCCGGCACGCGCCTGGAGCTGGGCGGTCTTGTCCTCGGCCCGCTGGATGGCCAGCCCCACGTCGCTCATCTCCTCCGAGATGCCGGAGAAGGACTCCGCGATCCGGGTCTGGGCCTGCGCGGCGGTGTAGGTGGCCTTGATGGTCTCCTTCTTCGTCCGGAAGGCGTCCACCTTGGCCTGGAGGCGCTGCGCGGCGAGGGTCAGCTTCTCCTCTTCGCCCTGCAGGGTCTGGTGCTGCACCTCCAGGTCGCTGACCTGCTGCTGCAGCGAGGCACGGCGGGACAGGGCCTCGCGGGCCAGGTCCTCGCGGCCCAGGGCGAGGGCCTTGCGGCCCTGGTCCTCCAACTTGCCGGACTGGCTCTGGAGCTGGTTCAGCTGCAGTTCCAGGCGCTTGCGGGAGGTCGCCACGTCCGCGACCCCGCGGCGCACCTTCTGGAGCAGCTCGAGCTGCTTCTGGTAGGAGTAGTCGAGGGTCTCGCGCGGGTCCTCGGCCCGGTCCAGGGCCTTGTTCGCCTTCGCGCGGAAGATCATCCCCATACGCTTCATGACACCGCTCATGGGCTTCGCGCGCCCCCTTCTAGACGGACTGTGCTCCAGGTCACCAACAGAACCCACAGTACGGGCCCTGTCTCCATTACCGCACTGTTCGAGTACGGATGCGCTCCTCCTCCAGGACGAGTACGTCCCCGCCGTGTCAGGCGTGAGGAGTAGGTGGGCCCCCGACCGGTACGGACCGGCACGGAGAGCGGGCCACCGCGCGCTCCCTGCATGGGGAAGGACGCGCGCCGTTGCCGGATCGTTCCCCACGGGGGTGGGGGCCGTGCCCGCGACCACGTAGGCTTGGGTTTTGTGTTTGGTAGCCGCTCCTCCAAGGAAGAGAAGGCCGCCGCCACCGACAAGGTGAGCGCCGACCTCTCGCAGCCCCGTGACCCGCAGGCCCCGAAGGGCCGCCCGACGCCGAAGCGTGCTGTGGCCCAGTCGCAGCGCAAGGCCGTCGTGGCCTCGACCGGCAACCGCAAGGAGGACGCCAAGCGTGCCCGTGAGCGCCGCCGTGTAGAGATGGCCAAGCAGCGCGAGGCGCTGGCCAGTGGCGACGAGCGTTACCTGCCCGTGCGCGACAAGGGCCCCGTCCGCAAGTTCGTCCGCGACTACGTGGACTCCCGCTTCTCGGTCGCCGAGATGTTCCTGCCCCTGGCGGTGATCATCCTGGTGCTGAGCATGGTGCGGGTGCCGTCCATCCAGAACATCGCCCTGATCCTGTGGATGGGCGTGATCGCCCTGATCGTGCTCGACTCCATCGGCCTGGTGTTCCGCCTCCGCAAGGCCCTGAACGAGCGCTTCGCCGACGAGCCGCGCCGCGGCGCCGTCGCGTACGGCCTCATGCGCACGCTCCAGATGCGCCGGCTGCGCCTGCCGAAGCCGCAGGTCAAGCGCGGGGAACGACCCTGAGCCGAGGGGCGCCCGGAGCGTCGGGGGACGGTTTGGCCTGGGGTCCGGGGGGAGCCCGGCTGTGGCTCGAGGGCCTGGGCGGACTGCGCAACGCGGTCCGGCAGGAACTCGTGGGCCGGCAGGTCGACGAGCAGATCGCGCAGCGCTTCCCGGTCGGGCAGCGGCTGCGCGTCCTCGACGTCGGCATGGGCCAGGGCACCCAGGCGCTGCGCCTCGCCCGCGCCGGGCACAAGGTGACCGGGCTGGAGAAGGACCCGGGGATGCTGGCCGTCGCCCGTGAGGCGCTGGAGGGCGAACCCGCCGGGATCCGCGACCGTGTCCGCCTCATGGAGGGCGACGGCCGCGAGACCGGCGCCCACTTCCTGCCGGGCAGCTTCGACGTGGTGCTGTGCCACGGGGTGCTGATGTATGTGCCCGAGCCGGACGCCATGCTCGCCGGGCTGGCCCGGATGCTGGCTCCCGGCGGCCTGCTGTCCCTGCTCGTGCGCAACGGCGACGCGCTCGCCATGCGGCCCGGGCTGGGCGGCGACTGGACGGGCGCGCTGGCCGCCTTCGACAGCACCGACTACCGCAACCGGCTGGGCCTGGACGTACGGGCCGACCGGCTGGCCGGGCTGACGGCCACGCTGAACGGGATCGGGGCGCCGCTGCAGTCCTGGTACGGCGTACGCGTCTTCACCGACGGCACCGAGGCGGGCGAGAGCCTGCCGCCCGAGGAGGAGCTGGAGCGGCTGCTGGCCGCCGAGGACCGCGCCGGCCGCACCGACCCCTACCGCGGCGTCGCGGCCCTGCTCCACTTGTGCGGAGTCCGCGGCTAGCCGCCCCGCCGAGGCGGCTGCGCGCACCCTGCCGCCCACCGGGCCCGCTGCCCGCACCCTGCGGCCAGCCGTCCCCACCAGCCCGCCGCGCGCGGCCTGCCGCCAGCCTTCGGCTGCGGCCGGCCGTCGCGCCGGGGCCGGGTGTGTGTCGGGGTGTCCCCGCAGGGCGCCCGAACACCATCCCGCCCGGCCTTGCGGCCCCCCGCCACGTTCGGCGCCCGAGGAGACACCCGACACGCGGCCGGCCCCGGCGGAGCCCTGCTCGGGCCGCTACGCGCCAAGCCCGGGCCCACAACGGGCCCGCGTCTACGCGACCTTCAGGCCGGACGACCTGCGCGCGCCGCCCGCCGTCCGGCATCGGCCGCGAACGGCGGCGGTGTCCCCGGCGGCAGGGTTTCGTTCCCGGCCGACCGCCGGCTCCCCGCAGGGCAGGAACCGGGCCACCCGCCCCTCTCCGAGCCGCGCGCCGCGGAACCCGCAGGCCAGGGGGCCATCAGCCCGCCGGGCCGGGCAACCGCAGGGTTCAGGTCCCCGCAGGGCCCGGGCACCCGCAGGGGCCGGGCACCGCACGGCCCGGGCACGCAGGCCCCTGGGAACCGTAGGGCTCGGCTCCCCGCAGGGCCCGGGCACCCGCCACACGGGAGCCGCCGGGGCCACGGGAGCCGCAGGGCCCGGGAAACCGCGCGGCCCGGGACCCGTAGGCCCCGGAACCGCCGAGCTCCCCGCAGGGGCTACGCGTCGAGGGCTGAGCGGAGGCTCATCGTGTACAGCTCGGTGCCGCCCTCGTCCGAGAGTTTCACCTGCTCGACGCCGCCCTCCAGCAGCTCCTTCCAGACCTCACCGATCCAGGACTCCGCGTCCCCCTGCGTGGTGAACTCCTCCGGCGCCACCGCCGGGCTCGCCTCCGTGCCTTCGGCCGTCTCGAACCGCCACGTCCACGCCATGTCCGCCTCCGTTGCTCGTCCGCTGCTCGCCTTGAGTGTGCCCGCAGAGTAGCCGGGCGCGCACCACTCCCGGCGACGCGGGAGGATCTCCCTGTGGAACTCACTCTGCTCGGCACCGGCACACCCGAGGGACTCCCCCGCCCCGGCTGCCCCTGTGCGGCCTGCGCGGTCTCCGTCGGTACCCGGGCGCGCGCCGCCACGGCCGTCCTCGTCGACGGCGCGCTGCTGCTCGACCTGACCCCCGGGGCAGTGCTGGCGGGCGCCCGCGCCGGGCATTCGCTGGCCGGCGTACGGCAGGTCCTGCTGACCCACCCGCACGACGGGCCCGCCGTGGAGCTGCCGCCCGGGCTGCCGGCCGCCGGGCGGGTCCCGGACGGCCGGGAGCTGTCGGTGATCTCGGGGCACCGGGTGCGGGCGGTGCCGATGGACGCGCCGGGCACCGGGTACGAGGTGACGGGCCCGGACGGCGGCCGGCTGCTGTACCTGCCGCCCGGCGGGGCTCCGGCCGGCTGGGGGTCTCCCCGGACGGAGTCCGGGGGAGGGCAGACCGGGCAGCGCCCGTACGACATCGTCCTGGCCGATGTGCTGGGGCGGCCCGAGGCCCTCGCCCGGCTGCGGGCGAGCGGCGCGGTGGGCCCGGCCACGGACGTGATCGCCGTCCACCTCGACCACGACACCCCGCCCGGCGGGGAGCTGGAGCGCCGGTGCGCGGCCGCCGGGGCACGGGCGGTGGCGGACGGGACGACCGTGCTCCTCGGGGAGTACCGGGCGGCGGCGGACCCGCCGCGCCGGACGCTGGTGCTGGGCGGCGCCCGTTCGGGCAAGTCCGTCGAGGCCGAGCGGCGGCTGGAGGGCTTCCCCGACGTGGTCTACGCGGCCACCGGCGGCAGCCGGGACGGGGACGCGGAATGGGCCCAGCGCGTCGGCCTGCACCGCGAACGGCGGCCCGCGAGCTGGCGGACGGCGGAGACCTGCGACCTGGTCCCGCTGCTCGCCGACACGGGTCCGCCGCTGCTGATCGACTGTCTGGCGCTGTGGCTGACGGACGCGATGGACCGGGCCGGCGCCTGGGACGACGACGTGTGGGCCAAGGGCGGGCAGCGCCGGCTGCGCGACCGGGTGGCCGAGCTGGCGGCGGCCGTGCGCGCCACCCGGCGCCGGGTGGTGCTGGTCAGCAACGAGGTGGGGTCGGGGATCGTCCCCGCGACGGCCTCCGGCCGCCGGTTCCGCGACGAGCTGGGCCGGCTGAACGCCTCGGTCGCGGGCGAGTGCGAGCACGTGCTCCTCGTCGTCGCGGGGCTGGCGACCGTCCTCAAGGGATAGCCGGGAACCGGCCAAGGCGGCCTGAATCCACGGCCTGAGGGAGGGCCTTACCGGCTGTACTCTCTGGCAGATGAGCACGCTGAATCTCGACGACTTCTCCGATCTGATCGAGCGCCCCGACGGGGGCGTCCGGCGTGACGCCGAGGAACGCCGTGAACGCCTCGCCGTGCCGCCCGGCACGCTGGGCCGGCTCGACGAGCTCGCCGAGTGGCTCGCCGCCGCGCAGGGGAGGGTGCCGGTCAGCCCGATCGGCCGGCCCCGCGTGGTGCTGTTCGCCGCCGACCACGGGATCGCCGCCGAGGGCGTCTCCGCCCGCGCCGCGTCCACCGCCCACGAGCTGGTGCGGAGCGTGCTGGAGGGGACCAGCCCCGTCGCCATCCTGGCCGGCCGGCTCGGCGCCACCGTACGGATCGTCGACGCCGGGCTCGACTGCGACCCGGGCCTGCTCCCCGAGGACGTGGTCCGCCACCGCGTGCGGCGCGGCTCCGGCCGGATCGACAAGGAGGACGCGCTCACCCTCGATGAGGCCCGCGCCGCCCTGGAACTCGGCATCCGGATCGCCGACGAGGAGGCCGACTCCGGTACGGACCTGGTCGTCCTCGGCGACCTCAGCGTCGGCGGGACCACGGCGGCCGCCGCCCTCGTCGGCGCCCTGTGCGGAACCGACGCCTCGGTGGTCACCGGCCGCGGCGGCCTGCCCATCGACGACCTGACCTGGATGCGCAAGTGCGCGGCGATCCGCGACGCGCTGCGCCGGGCCCGACCCGTGCTCGGCGACCAGATCGCGCTGCTGGCCGCGGTGGGCGGGGCCGACCTGGCCGCGATCACCGGTTTCCTGCTCCAGTGCGCGGTGCGCCGTACGCCGGTCATCCTCGACGGCGTCGTCTCGGCGGCCTGCGGCCTGGTGGCCCAGCGGGCCGCGTTCCGCGCCCCCGACTGGTGGCTGGCCGGTCACGCGAGCGGCGAGCCCGGCCAGTCGAAGGCCCTGGACCGGATGGCGCTCAACCCGGTGCTCGATCACGGCGTCTGTGTGGGGGAAGGTACCGGGGCATTGCTGGCCCTGCCCCTGGTCCAGGCGGCCGCCGCACTCGCGGCCGGACTCCCGGAGCAGGCGGTGCGGGAGCCGGCGCAGTGAGCCGCCGGGATCCGCGGCCCTGACCAGTCCGCGATTCCCGGACCCAGCCGCCGTGTTCGGCGATGCCCCATAAGATCGCTTTATGGGAGAGGTCCGTTTGAGCAGGGCAGAGACCGACCGCGGCACCGTACGGGTACCCGGACCGGCATCGGGCAGGAGAGAGACCGGCGGCGACCCCGCCGGCAAGGGGGCGGGGGGCGGCCGGGAGACCGGCCGGGGGAGCACCCGTTCACGGCGCGGCGCCGCGTTCGCGGTCTGGTACCTGCGGGCCGTCACCTTCGTCAACTTCCTGAGCGCGGTGTGGGTTTCGCTCGGACAGGACCTGCGCCGGCACAACGCCGCGGACTTCTACACCCCGTACCTGCTCACGGCCGGCTTCGCCTCCGGGCTCTTCTGCCTGCTGCTGGCGGTCACCATGGGCCGCCGCAAGCGGGCCGCCTGGATCCTGAACCTCGTCCTGAGCGGGATGCTGCTGCTCGAATTCGCCCGCGCCGCCTTCGTGCCCTGCTCGTGGGGACCCGAGGTGTGCTACCCGGAGTTCCGCGAACACCCGCAGAACTGGGTCTCGCTGGGCCTGACGGCGGCCTTCGTCATCGCCCTGCTGCTGGGCCGCCGGGAGTTCTACGCGAGGGGCGACCGCTCCAACCCGGCGCTGGCCACCCTCGTCGCGGCCGTCGGCCTGCTGGTCACCTCGCTGGTCGCGGCCCTGCTCGTCGGCGCCACCAACACCGCCGAGGACAGCGCCGGGGCCACCTTCCTGACCCGCTGGCGGTACGGGGCCATGCGGCTGATCACCCTGGACCCGGACGCCCGGGCCTACGGCACGATCGACACCCCCGGCTGGGTGGACGTCTTCGTCAACGTGATGTCGATGCTGCTGCTGCTCGCCGTGCTGTTCGCGGCCTTCCGCTCGCGCCGCGCCGTCGACCCGCTCTCCGAGGAGGACGAGGAGCGGCTGCGGGCGCTGCTCGCCCGGCAGGGGGACCGCGATTCGCTCGGCTACTTCGCGCTGCGCCGCGAGAAGTCGGTCGTCTGGTCCCCCACCGGCAAGGCCGCCGTCACCTACCGCGTCGTCGGCGGGGTCTCCCTGGCCTCCGGCGACCCGATCGGCGACCCCGAGGCGTGGCCCGGCGCCATCGAGCCGTGGCTGGCCGAGGCCCGGGAGCACGGCTGGGTGCCGGCCGTAATGGGCGCGAGCGAGGAAGCCGGGCAGATCTACGCGCGGCACGGCCTGGACGCGCTGGAGCTCGGCGACGAGGCGATCGTGGAGACCGCCGAGTTCACCCTGGAGGGCCGGGCCATGCGGACCGTCCGGCAGGCGTACAACCGCGTCAAGCGGGCCGGGTACACCGTACGGATCCGCCGTCACGCCGACATCCCCGCCGAGGAGATGGACGAGCTGGTGAAGCGGGCCGACGACTGGCGCGACGGGGCGACCGAGCGCGGCTTCTCGATGGCGCTGGGCCGGCTGGGCGACCCGGACGACGGCCAGTGCGTGATGCTGGAGTGCACCGACGGCAACGGCGACCTGCGGGCGGTGCTGTCCTTCGTGCCGTGGGGGTCGGCGGGCCTGTCGCTGGACCTGATGCGCCGTGACCGGGACTCCGAGAACGGCCTGATGGAGTTCATGGTCATCGAACTCCTGGAACGCTCCAAAGAGATCGGGGTCGGCCAGGTCTCGCTGAACTTCGCTATGTTCCGGTCCGTCTTCGAGCGCGGGTCCCGGCTCGGCGCGGGTCCGGTGCTGCGGATGTGGCGCTCGCTGCTGAGCTTCTTCTCCCGCTGGTGGCAGATCGAGTCCCTCTACCGGGCCAACGCCAAATACCGGCCGATCTGGGAACCGCGGTTCATGCTCTTCGAGAAGAGTTCGGACCTGCTGCGGATCGGTATCGCGGCGGGCCGGGCCGAAGGCTTCCTGGAGGCCCCCGGCCTGCCGAAGTGGCTGCACCGCAAACACCTGGAGACCCGGCGTTGACAGTGTGGAACACCTCCGCTTTCGGGCGGTTCGCCCGCCGTGAGTGGGGTCCCCTGTTCCGGACCGTCCGGGAGGCGCTCGTCCGCGACCGGTGGCGGGCGATCCCGATGACCCTCGGGGCGGTCTGCCTGACCTCGGTCTTCCAGATCGTGCAGAACACCTCCTGGGGTTTCCAGCCGGTCCAGGACCTCGGCTCGGTCAAGGCCGTCGACCCGCTCTGGCTGGCTCTGCTGCGCACGCCCCTGTCGCTCTTCGTGCCCGCCCTCGACCTGCCGGTGTGGGGCGAGCTCGCGCAGATCCTGCTCGTCTTCGGGATCGCGGAGATCTGCGTCGGCTGGTGGCGCACGCTGGTGATCGGGTACGTGGCCACGCTCGCCGGGACCACCTACGCGCGGATCGGGCTCGCGCTGGGCCCGGACCACCCCCTGGGCCTGCCGGTGTCCGACCGGCTCGTCAACGACACCGGCCCCTCGGCGGCGGTGGTCGGCCTGGCCGTCTACGTGTGCTGGCGCTACCGGGCGTACGCCACCGGCGCCGTGGTGGTGCTGGTGATGATCGGCGAGGTGCTGGTCAAGAACAACCTGGCGGGCAAGGAGCACCTCGCGGCCATCGCCGCCGTGATGGCCCTGTGCGCGGGCCGGGCGACGTGGGGGCGGCGCACCCGCCGGCCGCTGGGCGGGCCCCCGCCGCGGCTGGACACCCGGCCGGAGTGAGACGGCCGGACGGGCCGTGCGGGGCAGGCCGTACCGTATCGGGGTGACGACAGACCTCGGGCGTTTCGCGCCCACCCGGCAGTGGATGCGGGCCCATCCGCTCGCCACCGATGCCGTGCTCGCGTTCGGGGCACTCGTCTGCATGGTCCTCGGCTCCTTCGCCGATCCGCACGGCCCGCACGGGCCGACCTTCGGGACGCGCGACCCCGGCCCGTTCTCGCTGGTGCTGATGCTGTTCGGCGCGGCCGTCCTGGTGTTCCGGCGCCGGCGGCCCCGGGCCGTGCTGGCCGTGGCCTGCGGGCTCTCGCTGCTGGAGCTGACCACCGGCGAGCCGCGGGCGCCCGTCGCCATGTGCACGGTGATCGCCCTGTACACGGTGGCCGCGTCCACCGACCGGCCCACGACCTGGCGGATCGGGCTGCTCACCATGGCCGGTCTGACGGGCGTGGCCATGCTCGCGGGACCGCTGCCCTGGTACGCGCAGGAGAACCTCGGCATCTTCGCCTGGACCGGGATGGCCGCCGCCGCCGGGGACGCCGTGCGCAGCCGGCGGGCCTTCATCGACGCGATTCGGGAGCGGGCCGAGCGCGCCGAGCGGACCCGGGACGAGGAGGCACGGCGGCGGGTCGCCGAGGAGAGGCTGCGGATCGCCCGTGACCTGCACGACGTGGTGGCGCACCACATCGCCCTGGTCAACGTCCAGGCGGGGGTGGCCGCGCACGTCATGGACAAGCGGCCGGACCAGGCCAAGGAGGCGCTGGCGCACGTACGGGACGCCAGCCGGTCGGCGCTGAACGAACTGCGGGCCACCGTCGGGCTGCTGCGGCAGTCCGGTGACCCGGAGGCGCCGACCGAGCCGGCGCCCGGGCTGGCGGTCCTGGACGAGCTGGTGGACACCTTCCGGCACGCCGGGCTGCCGGTGGAGGTCATCGTCCAGCTGGGTCCCGAGCCGGGGCCGCTGCCGGCCGCGGTGGACCTGGCGGCGTACCGGGTGGTCCAGGAGGCGCTGACCAACGTGCGCAAGCACGCGGGGCCGGGGGCCAAAGCCGAGGTCAGCGTGGTGCGGGTGGGGCCGTCGGTGGAGGTGACCGTGCTGGACGACGGCGGCGACTGCGCGGACGGCGCGCCGGCCGCGGCGGAGCCCGGCGGCTGCCACGGGCTGCTCGGCATGCGCGAACGGGCCACCGCCCTGGGCGGCTCCTGCTTCGCGGGCCCCCGCTTCGGCGGCGGCTACCGGGTCCACGCGATCCTGCCGCTGGCCTAGCCGGCCGCCCATCACGCCTCGGCCGGGCGATATTCAGCCCCTGCGGCGTTTGAGGAGCGGGTCCGGGCAGAGCCCGGTGCCCGGCGGAGCCGGGTTCCGGGGGCTCCGCCCCAGACCCCGCGCCTCAAACGCCGGCGGGGCTGAATTTGCCCGGCCGAGGCGGGATGGACCCGGCCAGGCCGGCTGGGCCCGGCCAAACTGGATGGGCGGAGCCGGCGGCACGGGCAGAGCTGGTGGCGGGCGCGGAGCGAGTGACAGGCGCAAAACTGGCGGCAGGCGCGGAGCTAGCGGCAGGCGCGGCGCCACGCGTCCAGGTCGTAGCGCTTCTGGAGCGAGCTCAGTCCCAGCTCGCGCGAGCGCGCGCAGAAGCGGTCCACCGACAGCTCGTACTCCACGTGGAAGACGGCCTTGCCCGCTTCGACGAACGGGGTCAGTTTCTCGCACTCGCGGTACTGGGCGCACTGCTCGTTGACCGCGAAGTCGAACTCGCCGACGAGCTCCGGGATCTGGTCGAGGTCGTTCTTCAGGCCGACCGCCAGGCCCCGGTCGTGGGCGAGCTTCGCGATCAGCCGGTTGTAGCGCAGCTGGTCCTCGGCGGTGAGCGGGAAGCCCGAGGTGTTGCGGTAGCCGTCCATGTTGTCGGGCTCCACCGCGTCGAAGCCCTTGTCCCGGCACATGTCGAAGCGTTTGGCCATCAACGGTTCCAGCTCGGTCAGCCGCCGGATGTCGAGCCAGCGCTCGCCCTCCCAGCCGTTGCCCTTGCCGATCATCGTCTTGGGGAAGTCGTCCGCGTCGGGCCGGAAGTCCTCCCAGGCGCCGGTGGACAGGTAGCAGATGGTCTTGCGGCCGGCCTTCTTCAGGGCGGCGACCTGCTCCTTGGTGGTGGTGAACCCGTCCACGTCGTACACGGGCGCCTGCACCGACAGGTCGAGCCTGCCGGTGAGCTGCCACTGCCAGCCGACGCCCGGCGGCGGCCGCCAGCGCTCCCCCGGCGCCTGGTCGGGCCACGGGTACGCCTCGCCGTCGTCCGGCGGGTCCGCGGTGCAGGCGGTGAGCAGCAGCAGCGCCACGACCAGCAGGGCGGCGAAACGCTTCATCCGGCGGCCTCCAGGGCGTACGGCAGGGTCCCCCACGGGTGCGCTCCGGTCCCGGGGACCGCGCAGTGCACCCCTGCCCGCCTCTCGTGGGCGAGTTGGGCGGCGGGCGCGTCCGGCGGGACCGCGTACACGAGGTGGCAGAACCGCTGGGCGGGGTGGTCGGCGGTCCAGGGCGGCGCTGTGGCCGCGTCCCGGTAGGCGTCCCAGGGGCCCTCGAAGGTGACGAGCAGGTCGGCGAGCGCGGCGTACCCGGGGTGCGGGTGGACGCCGTGGTTCAGGACGAGGGTACGGGCTCCGGCCGCCCGGGCGGCGACGGCGAGCCGGCCGTAGTGGGGCAGGAGTTCCGGCTCGGCGCAGGCCTGGTCGAGGAAGGCGCCGTCGGCCCCGTACCAGTCGCGGTGGCGCAGCAGGTCCTGGACCACGTCCGCGTGGGGGCGCCGTCCGTAGTCGGTGTCGACGTAGCCGAGGACGGACACCCCGGCGTCCCGCAGCCGCCCGGCCACGGCGGCGAACCGTTCGTCGGGGGCGCTGCCCGGCCCGTTGTCGGGGTTGAGCACCACGGAGTGCAGCCGTCCCGCGGAGCGGATCAGCAGCTCCCACTCGTCGGGCCGGTCGGCGGGGTGCTCGTAGAGCGGCACCAGCAGCATGGGGTCCTTCTCGTACGGGGTCACGGGTATCGGCGGTGGGGTCGGCGGCATCAGCGGTGGGCCGTCGCCCGGCCGAGCAGCAGGCAGACCAGCGCGGCCAGCGCCGCGGCGGCCGCGCCCGCCACCGCGAGCTGGACCAGCCGGGGCTGCCCCAGTCCGGTCAGCAGGGCCAGGCTCTGGGCGACGGCGGCCGAGGCGCAGACCACGGCCGCCGGCCGGACCGCGCCGAAGGACTGGAGCAGCAGTCCGGTCCACATCACGGCCCCGAGCAGGAGCAGGGTCGAGACGCGGGCCCCGGTGAGGGCCGGGGCGTCCGGCCAGAGCAGGGTGCCGCTCACCCCGAGGACGAGCAGCACCACCAGGTACACGGCGAGGCACTGGGCGAGGGTGGCGAGCATGCGCCGCCGGAAGGACCGGGGGGAGCGGGCCGCCCGGAGCCCGGCGAGGCTGCCGCTGCGGAAGCGGTGCAGCAGCCATTCGGCGGGGCCCATGCTGAGGGTGAGGGCCACCGCCGAGGGGGCGGCGACGGCCTCGGCGGGTCCGCCGGCGAGGACCTCGCCGAGGGCGGCGTACAGCACGAGCAGGCCGGTACCGAGGCCGAAGACCCCGTACGGGACGGACTCCCCCAGCCGGGGGCCGCGCGCCGCGTACTCCTCCTCGGCGCCGCGCAGCATCTGCCAGCGCACCGGGCCGGTGCCGGGCCTGCGGACCCACCAGCCGCGGACCCGGGCCGCGGCGGCCCGGGCGCCCTCGGCCAGCGGGAGTTCCCGTGCGGCCAGGGTGCAGGCGGCCAGCAGGGAGACCCCGAGCAGGGTCGTGCGCACCGGCACGGGCAGGTCCACGAAGAGCACGAGCAGGGCCCCGGCGGCCATCGGGCCGAGGGCGGCGAGCAGGAGCCGCTCCCGGCCGAGGACGAGCAGGACGGTGGCGGCCCCGACGTAGACGGCCTGCCCGGCGGCGAAGGCGTACGAGAAGGGCGGCCCGCCGGGCACGGCCATGGCGGCGGCGGTGCCCAGCAGGGATCCGGCGGGTGCTCCGGCGAGCAGGGTCCGCCCGGCGGCGGCCCGGTCGCCGAGCCCGAGCCAGGAGTAGGCCCGGTGGGAGAGGGCCTGGTCCCAGACCCAGCCGATGAGCGCTCCGGCGAGCAGGGTGAGGGTTCCGGCGGGCAGGCCGAGGCGGTCGGGCGGGCCGTCGAGCAGGGGCGCGCCGAGCAGGTAGGCGAGCCCGGGCAGGGCGAAGATCACCCCGCGCAGGAGGCAGGCGGTGAGGGAGACCTTCCAGGGGTCGGGGGTGTCCTCGGGCTCCGGGAAGGAGCGGGGCACCCGGGCGTAGAGCTCCTCGGCGAGGGCGAAGGAGTCGTGGCGGCCGTAGGTGAGCCGGATGTACTCGTCGGTCATGCCGTCGGATTCGAGGACGGCGGCGATCTCGTCGGGGTGGACGGCGGCGGCGGCCAGTCCGTCCAGGCGGGACAGCAGCTCGTCGATGGGGTCGGCGGCGGCCGGGCCCGCGCGGCGCGGCCTGGGGATCGCGGGCAGGGTGTCCCCGCCCGGGGTTTTCAGCCAGAGGGATCCGCTCACCACAGGCTCCCGTCGGCCGCGAGTTCCCGGTACCAGGGGTCGGCGAGCCGCTGGGTCCACTCGTCGCCGGCGCGGACGGGCAGGACGGGCTGGCCGGCGAGTTCGCGGTAGATGTGCCGGAAGCCGTCCACGGACTGGTGGAGGGTGAACTTCTCCACGACGCGTTTGCGGGCCGCCCGGCCGAGCTCGGCGCGGCGTCCGGGGTCGCGGAGCAGGGCGAGGGTGGCGCGGGCCATGGTCTCGGGTTCGCGCGGCGGGACGACCAGGCCGGTGTCGCCGACGGCCTCGCGGACGCCGCCCACGTCGGTGGAGACGGTGGTGCGGCCGCAGGACATGGCCTCGATGATGCTGAAGGGGAAGCCCTCGCTGATGGAGGAGAGCATCACGATGCTGCCGGCCGCGTAGGCCCGGGCGACCTGCTCGATGCGCCCCTCGTAGGAGATCCCGTCGCCGATGCCCAGGTCGGCGGCGAGCTTCTCCAGCCGGAGCTTGTACTCCTCGCAGCCCACCGGGACGGGCCCGAACAGGCGCAGGCGCAGCGCGGGCAGTTCCTCGCGCATGAAGGCGTAGGCGCGGATGAGGGTTTCGAGGTCCTTGATGGGGTCGATGCGGCCGCACCAGCTGAGGGTGGGCACCTCGGGTTCGGGGCCGGCCTCGGGGAAGGCGTGCGGGTCGACACCGTTGTAGACGGTCCGGATCCGGTCGGAGGCGGCCCCTCCGCGCTCTTCCCAGCGGCGGTTGTACTGGTTGCAGGGGGTGATCAGGTCGGCTTGCCGGTACCCCTCGGTGTTGAGCTCGCGGTAGAAGCCGAGCAGGAGGGCCTTGACGGGCCAGCGCTGGGCGGCCGAGCGGTAGCCGAGGTAGCGCTCGCGCAGGTAGATGCCGTGCTCGGTGAGGAGGAAGGGCACCTCGTCGAGGTACTTGGCGGCGAGGGCGGGGAGGGTGGCGAGGCCGCTGCTGACGGCGTGCGCGACGCTGTCGGGCGGGATCCGCACGCAGAGCGGGCGCAGCGCGTGTTCCAGCAGGTCGGTGGCGGTGAGCGCGTCGTGGACGGTGGGCGCGGCGGCCGCGGTCGTCAGGCCCGGGCGGGTCCACAGGGTCATCAGCAGCCGGAGCACGGACTCGGAGCGCAGGGCCGGGGCGAGGCGGCCGGCGCGGGCCAGGGCGGCCATCTCGCGCAGGGCTTCGGAGAAGCGGTGGTCGCCGGGGCCGCCGGCGGGTTCGAGCAGGGAGAGCAGGAAGGTTTCGTAGACCTCGGTGAAGCGGCGGTGGGCCTTGCCCCGCAGGGCGGTCCGGCGGCTCCGTCCGGGGGGAGCCCCCCACAGCGGTACGGAGGTGTGCCGGTAGACGTTGCGCGGCAGCTCCCAGGTGACCGGCTCGCGTCCGGAGCCGGTCAGGGCTATGACGTTGAAGTCGACCTCCGGCATACCGCGGACCAGCTGGTCGCACCAGGTGCTGACGCCCCCGTGGACGTGCGGATACGTGCCTTCGGTGAGCATGGTGACATGGCGCCCATGGCTCATGCGGTGTGTCCCCCCAGGACGTGAAAGGGGCCGGCGCCCGTTGTTTCGCGGAGCGCCGGCGCTCGTGTTACTCGGCTTGCGGAAGGCCCGTACGGTCAGCTGGGCAGCTTGAGCGTGACGGCGCTCTGGAGCAGTTCGGGTGCGGTCCAGGTGGAGCGGGTGCCGGCGTAGGCGGTGCCGAAGTCGGCCGAGCCGAGCAGGAGCTGCTTCTTGGTGCCGTTCGGGGCGGTGACCGGGGCGACGACTCCGGAGGGCGCCTTGACGGTGACGGCGGTGCCGATCCGGTAGGCGGTGACCCTGCCCTCGGCGAGCGCCTTGTCCCAGGCGGCGCGGCGGCCGAGCTCGACGCCGGCCTCCTTCATGGTCTGGTTGACGAGGGGGGCGCTGGGCGCGTAGAGGGACCGGTAGGTGTCGAGGACCTGGTCGAGCACCGGGTAGAGGGTGCGGTCCTCGGCGAGGTTGGACTGGTGGACGTAGTGCGGGCGCGGGTCGTTGGCCAGCACGTGGCGCAGGGCGGTCCGGGCCTCCTGGGGGACGATGTGCTCCAGGTAGCCGGTGTTCACGTCCACCGGGGCCGGCAGGCAGGTGGAGGTCGCCGGGTTGTCCTCGCAGACGCCGCTGCCGCCGTGCGCGCGGCTGGTGTAGATCCAGTTGTACTCGTCGGCCATCTCGGCGTTGGTGCCCGTGTTGTAGTACACGTTCATCGGGTGCCGGGGCACCGTCAGCGCGGAGCCGAGGGCCCGCTGCGCGGGTTCGCGGGAGTTGTCGCTGCCCGCCCACTTCACGCCGTTGTCGGCGAGGGCGCCGGCCAGGTTGGGGTTGTCCTGGGGCTGCTGCGGGTTGGTCTTGAGGCCCGAGTGCTCGCCGGTGACGAGCTCGGTCCGGTCGGTGGCGATGCCCTTGGACGCGGCCCAGTTGTTGTTGTCGCGGATCTGCGCGGAGATCTCGGCGCGGCTCATGTACTGGATCGCGCCCTGGGCGTTCTTGACGCAGGTCCAGGGGATGGTGGCGGTGTTCTGGACGCAGCCGAGGAAGGGGTGGGTGTAGGTGTGGTTCATCCAGCGGTACTTGGCCCGGTCGGCGACGAGCTGGGCGGTGAGGGCGTCGGTGCCGCCGTTCTCCGCCTTCCACTCCTCACCGGCGCCCCCGTTGAAGAGCATGTCGAGCTTGAAGTTCTTGGAGGTCTGCCACTGCGCCGCGTACTGGGCGTCGGCGGCGGTCATCCGGATGGTGCTCTCCTTGCCCTCGCCGCCCGGGCAGGCGTAGTCGCCGGGCGTGCAGTTGAGCTCCTTGTTCCAGCGGGCGTCCGGCGCGAAGACGTCGTCGACGTGGACCGCGAAGTAGCTGCGGCTCTGCCCGAGGTGGACCCCCTGGGTGAGCCAGTCGACGATGCCGCGGGCCAGCAGCCGGAACTGCTGCTGGTACTGGTTGTAGCCGAAGGTGACGACGAGCTCGCTGCGCCCGTCGTGGGTGTACTCGCCGACGAGCGAGGCGCGTCCGGAGCCGACGGGGGCGTCGAGGTAGCTGGTGTAGCCGGGCCGCGGCTTGCCCATGAACCCGAAGCTCTCCGGAACGAGGGCGGAGTTGTCCTCGAAGGCGACTTGACCTCCGAGGTAGGCGAAGGGCCCCGCCTTGCCGGCCGGGGTCACCGCGGCCTGGGTGCCGTCGAGCTGGCCGCTGTAGCCGCCGTTGTCGGTGTACTCGAGGCCGACGCCGGGGTGGGCCCAGGTGTAGGCGTCGACCTGGCGGATCCCGTACGCCGTCTCGTACGCGGTGAGCGCGGCCATCTCGGCGGAGCCCTCGCCGAAGGGGTTCTCGTTCGGCAGGACGACGCCCTGGTACTTGGCGCGGGGACGGCCGTCCACCGTGTCGCTGAGGAAGCCGGCGTCGATGACCGGGCGGCCGCTGCTGCCCAGTTGGACACGGGTGTACGGGACTCCGGTGTCGCGGAGTTCCGCGGTGATGGCCTCGACCGAGCTGCCGCCGTCGTCGACGACCAGCACCTTCAGGTCGATGCGCGGCGCCACGGCCGCCTGGGCGGTCGCGGCGGGTACTGCCACGGACACCAGGGCCGCCGCGGCCATGGCGGCGGCGAGCCTGTTCATCCGGTTCTTGTTGACCATTTCGGCCTTTCCCCCCGCAGGCATCCCTCGACGCGGCCCATGGCGGTCGGCCGGGCCGGGGAGGCTCTGTGGAAATCATGCAAAGGAACCCCGCGTCCCCTTGCGAGAGTGGACCGAGTCTTTCGGACCTCGTCAGGTCTACGGGGCAAACCTGGAGCAGAGTCCACGGATGGGTGAATCTCCAGGCTTCTTGATCGAACAACTTGCCAAACCTTCGAGTGGCGTGCGGCAGAGTCCCTACGCGTAGGCTCATTTCTGGCAGCCGTCGGACCGGAATACGATCGCCACGGATGGCCGTCCACCCACTCGGCCCACACACACAAACGGAAGCGAGACTTCACCACCGTGACTGCTCTGACTCTCAGCACTGCCGGCGCGGCGACGCTGCGCGCCGACGCCCTCGTCGTCGGTGTCGCCAAGGGCCCGAAGGGTCCGGTCGTCGCCGCGGGCGCCGAGGCCGTGGACAAGGCGTACGACGGAAAGCTCGCCACCGTGCTCGACGCCGTCGGCGCCGCGGGCGCCGAAGGGGAGATCACCAAGCTGCCGGCCCCGGCGGGCCTGAAGGTCCCGGTCGTGCTGGCGGTCGGACTCGGCTCCGTCCCCGAGAAGGACGAGTCGTTCGACGAAGAGGTGCTGCGCCGCGCCGCCGGCGCCGCCGCCCGCGCCCTGCACGGCTGCAAGAAGGCCGGCTTCGCCCTCCCCCTGGACGACGCCTCCGCCGTGACCGCCGTCGCCGAGGGCGCGCTGCTGGGCGCGTACACCTTCACCGCCTACCAGGGCGGCGACACGAAGACCTCCAAGAACGCCGACAAGAACGGCGGCCCCAAGCAGCCGCTCGGCGAGATCGCCCTGCTCGGCGCCAAGCCGCGCGACAAGGAGCACAAGGCCGCGGCCGAGCGCGCCACGGTCGTCGCGACCGAGGTCAACATCGCCCGCGACCTGGTCAACACCCCGCCGAACGACCTCACCCCCGAGGCCTTCGCCGCCGTCGCCTCCGCGACCGCGAAGGAGAACGGCGTCAAGGTCCAGGTCCTGGACGAGAAGGCCCTGGTCAAGGGCGGCTACGGCGGCATCATGGGCGTCGGCAAGGGCTCCGACAACCCGCCGCGCCTGGTGAAGCTCTCCTACACCCACCCCAAGGCGGAGAAGACCCTGGCCTTCGTCGGCAAGGGCATCACCTACGACTCGGGCGGCATCTCCCTGAAGCCGGCCGGCCACAACGAGACGATGAAGTGCGACATGGCCGGCGCCGCCGCCGTCTTCGCCTCCGTCGTCGCGGCCGCGAAGCTGGGCCTGCAGGTCAACGTCACCGGCTGGCTCGCCCTCGCCGAGAACATGCCCTCCGGCACCGCCACCAAGCCGGGCGACGTGCTGCGCATGTACAGCGGCAAGACCGTCGAGGTCCTCAACACGGACGCGGAGGGCCGCCTGGTCCTCGGGGACGCGCTGACCCGTGCCTCCGAGGAGAACCCGGACGCGATCGTCGACGTGGCCACCCTGACCGGCGCGATGATGGTGGCCCTGGGCAACCGCACCTTCGCGATCATGTCGAACGACGACGCCTTCCGCACCTCGGTCCACGAGATCGCCGAGGAGGTCGGCGAGTCCTCGTGGCCGATGCCGCTCCCCGCCGAGCTGCGCAAGTCCATCGACTCCCCCACCGCCGACATCGCGAACATGGGCGAGCGCATGGGCGGCGGCCTGGTGGCCGGCATCTTCCTGAAGGAGTTCGTCGGCGAGGGCATCACCTGGGCCCACCTCGACATCGCCGGCCCCGCCTTCCACGAGGGCGCGCCGTTCGGCTACACCCCCAAGGGCGGCACCGGCTCCGCCGTGCGCACCCTGGTGCGGCTGGCCGAGCGTACGGCCACCGGTGACCTGGGCTGATGTAGCCCAGTAGCACCGGATGTGACATGGCTCAAGCCTTGGCCGTCCACTCGATCAAGGCTTGAGCCGCGTTCACCGACAACGAAATCCGTAGGTTTCTACGCACTGGTAACCCTTACTTCGGGCAGAACGACCTGCCACATCGTGGGCCCGGCGTCCCGCGTTCCGCCGACAAATGCGAAGATGGGTTCTCGGCAGGACAGGGCCCCCACCACAGGGCCGAAGAACTAGCGGCCGATTACCAGCCGCCGCCCGGTCACAGAGGACCGGTGCCCGGCGCACATGCATGGAGGACGTGACGTGGCGAACGACGCCAGCACCGTTTTCGACCTAGTGATCCTCGGCGGTGGCAGTGGCGGTTACGCCGCGGCGCTGCGCGCATCCCAGCTGGGTCTGGACGTTGCCCTGATCGAGAAGAACAAGCTCGGCGGCACCTGCCTGCACAACGGCTGCATCCCCACGAAGGCTCTGCTGCACGCGGGCGAGATCGCGGACCAGGCTCGTGAAGCCGCCCAGTTCGGTGTCAAGGCCTCTTTCGAGGGCATCGACATCGCGGGTGTCCACAAGTACAAGGACGAGGTCATCTCGGGCCTGTACAAGGGCCTGCAGGGCCTGGTCGCCTCCCGCAAGGTGACCTACATCGAGGGTGAGGGCCGCCTCTCCTCGCCGACTTCCGTCGACGTGAACGGCCAGCGCGTCCAGGGCCGCCACGTGCTCCTGGCGACCGGCTCCGTGCCGAAGTCGCTGCCGGGCCTGAACATCGACGGCAACCGCATCATCTCCTCGGACCACGCCCTGGTCCTGGACCGCGTGCCCGAGTCCGCCATCGTCCTGGGCGGCGGCGTCATCGGCGTCGAGTTCGCCTCGGCGTGGAAGTCCTTCGGCACCGACGTGACCGTCGTCGAGGGCCTCAAGCACCTCGTCCCGGTCGAGGACGAGAACAGCTCGAAGCTGCTGGAGCGCGCGTTCCGCAAGCGGGGCATCAAGTTCAACCTCGGCACCTTCTTCGACAAGGCCGAGTACACGGAGAACGGCGTGCGCGTCACGCTGGCCGACGGCAAGACCTTCGAGGCCGAGGTGCTGCTGGTCGCCATCGGCCGCGGCCCGGTCTCGCAGGGCCTGGGCTACGAGGAGCAGGGCGTCGCGATGGACCGCGGCTACGTCCTGGTCGACGAGTACATGCAGACCAACGTGCCGACCATCTCGGCCGTCGGCGACCTCGTCCCGACCCTCCAGCTCGCGCACGTCGGCTTCGCCGAGGGCATCCTGGTCGCGGAGCGTCTGGCCGGTCTCAAGACCGTCCCGATCGACTACGACGGTGTCCCGCGCGTCACCTACTGCCACCCCGAGGTCGCTTCCGTCGGCATCACCGAGGCCAAGGCCAAGGAGATCTACGGCGCGGACAAGGTCGTGGCCCTCAAGTACAACCTCGCGGGCAACGGCAAGAGCAAGATCCTCAAGACCGCGGGCGAGATCAAGCTCGTCCAGGTCAAGGACGGTGCCGTGGTCGGCGTCCACATGGTCGGTGACCGGATGGGCGAGCAGGTCGGCGAGGCCCAGCTGATCTACAACTGGGAGGCTCTGCCGGCCGAGGTCGCGCAGCTCATCCACGCGCACCCGACCCAGAACGAAGCGATGGGCGAGGCCCACCTGGCCCTCGCCGGCAAGCCGCTTCACTCCCACGACTAATCGTCCGGGCGCGACGACCACTTCCGCACATTCGTAAGGAGCAACAGAAACCATGTCGGTTTCCGTAACCCTTCCGGCGCTCGGCGAGAGCGTCACTGAGGGCACTGTCACCCGCTGGCTGAAGGCCGAGGGCGAGCGCGTCGAGGCCGACGAGCCGCTGCTCGAGGTCTCGACCGACAAGGTCGACACCGAGATCCCCTCGCCCGTCGCCGGCATCCTGGCCTCCATCAAGGTCGCCGAGGACGAGACCGTCGAGGTCGGCGCCGAGCTGGCCGTCATCGACGACGGTTCGGGCGCCCCGGCCGAGGCCGCGGCTCCGGCCGCCGCCGAGCCCGCTGCCGCCGAGCCCGCCGCCGCCGAGCCCGCTGCCGCTCCGGCTCCGGCCGCGGAGGCCCCCGCGGCTCCCGCCCCGGCCGCCGAGGCCGCCCCCGCCGCTGCCGCGCCTGCGGCGTCCGGCACCGATGTCGTGCTGCCCGCCCTGGGCGAGTCCGTCACCGAGGGCACCGTCACCCGCTGGCTGAAGCAGGTCGGCGAGTCGGTCGAGGCCGACGAGCCGCTGCTCGAGGTCTCCACGGACAAGGTCGACACCGAGATCCCCGCGCCGGTCGCCGGCACCCTGCTGGAGATCCTGGTCGGCGAGGACGAGACCGCCGAGGTCGGCGCCCGTCTGGCCGTCATCGGCGTCGCGGGTGCGGCTCCCGCCGCGGCCCCGGCCGCCGCCGCCCCGGCTCCGGCCGAGGCTGCTGCTCCGGCCGAGGCTGCCGCTCCGGCTCCGGCACAGGCCGCCCCGGCCGCCGCTCCGGCCCAGGCCGCTCCGGCCCCCGCCGCTCCGGCCCAGGCCGCTCCGGCTCCGGCCGCCCCGGCCCCCGCCGCCGCCCCGGCCCCCGCGGCCGCTCCGGCTCCGGTCACGCCCGCCGCTCCCGCCGCCCCGGCTTCCGCCGGCGACGAGGGCGCGTACGTGACCCCGCTGGTGCGCAAGCTCGCCACGGAGTCCGGCGTCAACCTGAACACGGTCACGGGCACCGGCGTCGGTGGCCGCATCCGCAAGCAGGACGTCCTGGCCGCCGCCGAGGCCGCCAAGGCCTCCGCCGCCGCCCCGGCCGCCGCCGCCCCGGCCGCGAAGGCCCCGGCCGCCGCGGTGTCCGAACTGCGCGGTCAGACCGTCAAGATGACCCGCATGCGCAAGGTCATCGGCGACAACATGATGAAGGCCCTGCACTCGCAGGCGCAGCTCAGCTCCGTGGTCGAGGTGGACATCACCAAGATCATGAAGCTGCGCGAGAAGGCCAAGGCCGGCTTCCTCGCCCGCGAGGGCGTCAAGCTGTCCCCGATGCCGTTCTTCGTCAAGGCCGCTGCCCAGGCGCTGAAGGCCCACGCGGTCGTCAACGCCCGGATCAACGAGGACGAGGGCACCATCACCTACTTCGACTCGGAGAACATCGGCATCGCCGTGGACTCCGAGAAGGGCCTGATGACCCCGGTCATCAAGGGTGCGGGCGACCTCAACCTGGCGGGCATCTCCAAGGCGACCGCCGACCTGGCCGCCAAGGTCCGCGGCAACAAGATCACGCCGGACGAGCTGTCGGGCGCGACCTTCACCATCAGCAACACCGGCTCGCGCGGCGCCCTGTTCGACACGGTCATCGTGCCGCCGAACCAGGTCGCCATCCTGGGCATCGGTGCCACGGTGAAGCGCCCGGTCGTCATCGAGACCGCCGAGGGCACCAACATCGGCATCCGCGACATGACGTACCTGACCCTGTCCTACGACCACCGCCTGGTGGACGGCGCGGACGCGGCCCGGTACCTCACGGCCGTCAAGGCCATCCTGGAAGCCG
Source organism: Streptomyces subrutilus (assembly GCF_001746425.1). Taxonomy (GTDB): domain Bacteria; phylum Actinomycetota; class Actinomycetes; order Streptomycetales; family Streptomycetaceae; genus Streptomyces; species Streptomyces subrutilus_A. The sequence goes on from NZ_MEHK01000001.1 coordinate 2,340,098, forward strand.
GCGAGTTCGAGGTCGAGCTCGGCCTGTAACCGGTCGGCCTGTAACGAGCCTCACCGTCGGCGCCCCCGTCCGGAATACATCCGGACGGGGGCGCCGCCGTATTGTCTACCCATCAGGCCCCGCATGACCCTGCCAGCCATCAGGAGATGAAGCCCGGATGATCACCCCACCCGTCGTGCACTCGCTGCGCGAGCAGATCCGCGAGCACATCGTGGAGGGGATCGTCAGCGGGCGCTGGAAGCCCGGCGAGCGGATCGTCGAGCGCCGGATCGCCGTGGAGCTGGAGGTCAGCCAGACGCCCGTGCGGGAGGCCCTGCGCGAGTTGGAGACGCTGCGGCTGATCGAGTCGGCGCCGAACAAGGGCGTGCGCGTGCGGAACCTCTCCGCGGCGGACCTGGAGGAGATCTACCCGGTCCGGGCCGGTTTGGAGCAGATCGCGGCCGAGCTGGCCGCGCCCCGCCTGGCGGCGGACTGCTCGGCGCTGGAGCCGCACGTCGCGGCGCTGTGGGAGGCCGACCGGACCGAGGACGGGACCGCACAGGTGCGGCACACCGTCGGGTTCCACCGGGAGATGGTGCGGGCTGCGGGGAACAGCGTGCTCCTGCACACCTGGGAGAGCCTGGGCATCGAGGTGTTCACGGCCCTGTCCATCCGGTGGCTGGGAACCGTCCAGAAGTCCTATGCCGAGGAGCACGAGGCCCTCGTCGAGGCGTTCCGCAGTCAGGACCCGGAGATCGGTCTGCTCGTGAAGCGGCACGTCCTGGGGTGCGCCCCGAGGGCGTGAGCTGCCCGTATTGCCCCCGTCTGCCCGGCACCGGGTGCCTTCTGCGCTGGCACGCGGTGCCGACTTTCGGCAGATGGACGTTTCTTTGTCACTTTTATTTGATCGATCATCGATCAGCGATTTACAGTCGTCGGCGGGCCTCAATCAGGTCCGACGACCCTGTCCTGCCCGTCAGGGATTTTTTCACCACCTCTCCTTTGTCCGGAAGGCGGCGCACACCGATGTCCGACCCCGTAGGAAAGCTTCCGAGCGAGCTCGACCAGCTCCCGGACCGCGACACCGAAGAGACCGCCGAATGGGCGGCCTCCCTCGACGCCGTCGCACAGGCCGCCGGTACGCGCCGCGCCGAATACCTGCTCCGGCGCACCCTCCAGCACGCCGAGGCCGCCGGCCTCGCCCTGCCGAAGCTGCTGGAGACGGACTACGTCAACACCATCCCCACCTCCGCGGAGCCCGAGTTCCCGGGCGACGAGGCGATGGAAGCCAAGATCACCGCATGGAACCGCTGGAACGCGGCCGCCATGGTGACCCGCGGCTCCAAGTACGGCGTCGGCGGCCACATCGCCACCTTCGCCTCGGCGGCGTGGCTGTACGAGACCGGCTTCCAGCACTTCTTCCGCGGGAAGGAGGCCGACGGATCGGGCGACCAGCTCTACATCCAGGGCCACGCCTCCCCCGGCATCTACGCCCGCGCCTTCCTCGACGGCCGGATCTCCGAGCAGCAGCTCGACAACTTCCGCCAGGAGTCCGGCGGCAACGGCCTGCCGTCCTACCCGCACCCGCGGCGCCTGCCGTGGCTGTGGGAGTTCCCGACGGTGTCCATGGGCCTCGGCCCGCTGTCCGCGATCTACCAGGCGCGCTTCAACCGCTACCTGCACAACCGCGGCATCAAGGACACCGCGGGCTCGCACGTCTGGGCCTTCCTCGGCGACGGCGAGATGGACGAGCCCGAGTCGACCGCCGCCCTGGCCCTCGCCTCCCGCGAGCGGCTCGACAACCTGACCTTCGTCATCAACTGCAACCTGCAGCGCCTCGACGGCCCGGTCCGCGCCAACTTCCGCGTGGTCCAGGAGCTGGAGGCCCAGTTCCGCGGCGCCGGCTGGAACGTCATCAAGTCGCTGTGGGGCTCCGCCTGGGACGAGCTGTTCCAGCTCGACACCACCGGCGCCCTCGTACGCCGCCTGCGGGAGGTACCGGACGCGCAGTTCCAGACGTACGCGACCCGCGACGTGGCCTACATCCGCCGGCACTTCTTCGGCGCCGACGCCGAGCTCGTGCAGCTGGCCGCGGTGCTCTCCGACGCGAAGATCGCCGAGTGCTTCCACAGCTCCCGCGGCGGCCACGAGCCCCGCAAGGTCTACGCCGCGTACAAGGCCGCCCTGGAGCACAAGGGCGCGCCGACGGTCATCCTCGCGCAGACCGTCAAGGGCTACACGCTGGGCGCCGGGTTCGAGTCGAAGAACGCGAACCACCAGATGAAGAAGCTGACGATCGACGAGTTCAAGGACATGCGCGACCTCCTCGGCCTCCCGATCCCCGACAGCGCCTTCGCCGACGGCCAGGTCCCGTACGGCCACCCGGGCGCGGACAGCCCCGAGGTCCGGTACCTGAACGAGCGCCGCGCGGCCCTCGGCGGTCCCGCCCCGGCCCGCAAGGTCCACCACGTGGCCCTGCCCGCCCCTGCGGACCGCTCCTTCGCCCCGCTGCTCAAGGGCTCCGGCAAGCAGGAGATGGCCACCACCATGGCCTTCGTCCGGCTCGTCAAGGACCTGATGCGGGACAAGGAGACCGGCAAGCGCTGGGTGCCGATCGTCCCCGACGAGGCCCGCACCTTCGGTATGGAGTCCCTCTTCCCGTCGGCCGGCATCTACTCGCCGCTGGGCCAGACGTACGAGCCGGTCGACCGCGACCAGCTCATGTACTACAAGGAAGCCAAGGACGGCCAGATCCTCAACGAGGGGATCACCGAGGCCGGCGCCATGGCCGACTTCATCGCCGCCTGCACGTCGTACGCGACGCACGGCGAGCCGATGATCCCCTTCTACATCTTCTACTCGATGTTCGGCTGGCAGCGCACCGCCGACCAGATGTGGCAGCTCGCCGACCAGCTCGGCAAGGGCTTCATCGTCGGCGCCACCGCCGGCCGCACCACCCTGACCGGTGAGGGCCTGCAGCACGCGGACGGCCACTCGCACCTGATCGCGTCCACTAACCCGGCGTCGCTCAACTACGACCCGGCCTTCGCGTACGAGATCGCGGTGATCGTCAAGGACGGTCTGCGCCGGATGTACGGCGAGAAGCCGGAAGACGTCTTCTACTACCTGACGGTCTACAACGAGCCGAAGGTGCAGCCCGCGATCCCCGAGGGCGTCGAGGAGGGCATCCTCAAGGGTCTCTACCGCTTCAACACCGCGGCCGACCTCGCGGAGGCGGCCCCGGCCGCCGACGCCCCGCAGATCCAGCTGATGGCCTCCGGTACGGCCATCCACTGGGTGCTGGAGGCGCAGAAGCTGCTCGCCGCCGACTGGAACGTGGCCGCCGACGTCTGGTCCGCCACCTCCTGGGGCGAGCTGCGCCGCGACGCGCTGGAGTGCGACGAGGCGCTGCTGCGCGGCGAGGTCCGCACCCCGTACGTCACTCGCGCGCTGGAAGGCGCCCAGGGCCCGGTGCTCGCCGTGTCCGACTGGATGCGCCAGGTCCCGGACCAGATCAGCCAGTGGGTGGAGCAGGACTACACCTCGCTGGGCACGGACGGCTTCGGCCTGTCCGACACCCGCGAGGGCGCCCGCCGCCACTTCGGTGTCGACGCCCAGTCGATCGTGGTGGCCGCGCTGGCCCAGCTCGCCCGCCGCGGCGAGGTACCGGCGTCCTCCGTCAAGGAGGCCCGGGAGCGCTACGGCCTCTGAGCCGGGTGACCGAACGCGAAAAGGCCGGTGTCCGCCCCGAAAGGGTAGGACACCGGCCTTTCGCCGTGCGCGCGGTGGCGGCGAGGGGGCTGACCCGTGATGCTGGAGCGGTGATGGACGAGACGGAGTTCTGGGAGATCGTCGACCGTACCCGCGAGGCCGCCGACGGCGACCCCGAGGAACACGCCGAGCTGCTCGTGGAGCGGCTGGCCCAGCTCGACCCCGACTCCGTCCTGGACTTCGCCCGGCACTTCGAGTCGCGGTACAACCGGGCGTACACCTGGGACCTGTGGGGCGCGGCCTGGGTGCTGCTCGACGGGGCGAGCGATGACGCGTTCGACTACTTCCGCTGCTGGCTGATCGGCCAGGGCCGGGAGGTCTTCGAGGGCGGGGTGCACGATCCCGACCAGCTCGCGGAGCTCCTGGGCGAGTTCGACGAGGAGATCGACGGCGATGGCGAGGAGCTGGGGTACGCGGCCGACGAGGCGTACGAGCAGCTGACCGGCTCGGTGGCACCGGACCTGGGCGTCCCGCTGCAACCGGCAGAGCCGGAGGGCACCCCGCTGGACTTCGAGAACGAAGCCGTGCTCGAGGAGCGCTTCCCCCGGCTCTGGGACCGCTTCCGGGGCTGACCCCCGGGGGCGCGTGCCGCTAGTAGTGCGTTCCGCCGTCGATACGGATCTCCGTGCCGGTGATGAACGCGCCGTCCTCGGAGCCCAGCATCGCGACAACGCCCGCCACGGTCTGCGGGCCGGCGAAGCCCTGGCCGATGGCCGGGGCGAGCTTGGCGAAGAGGGACCAGTCGGTGTCCTCGGGCAGGCCGGGGCCGTTGCCGGTGGTCATGCCGCTCTCTATGGAGCCGGGTGCGACGGCCACGAAGCGCAGGCCCTGCTTGCTGTACTCGGCGGCCAGGGCGTGGGTCATGGACTGGATGCCGCCCTTGCTGGCCGCGTACGCGGACATGTAGGGGTGGGCGAAGGACGCCGAGGTGGAGCTGAAGTTCACCACGACCGGCTGCTCGCCGGCGAGCAGCGCCGGGAGCGACTCGCGGATCATCAGGAAGGTGCCGGTCAGGTTGACCCCGATGACCTGGTTCCAGAGGTCGAGCGTGGTCTGGTGGGTGTGCGCGGAGCGCAGGATCCCGGCGGCGTTGACGAGTACGTCGATCCCGCCGAGCGCGTCGACCGCGGCGGCCACGCCCTCATTGACCGCGTTCTCGTCGGATATGTCCAGCAGGGCGGTGGTGAGGCGGTCCTGGTGGCCCTCGGCCGCGGCCCGGTCGGCGGTGGTCTCGAGGCCGGCCTCGCTGACGTCGACCGTGTGGACCCGGCCGCCTTCGGCGAGGATCCGGTGGACGGTGGCCTGGCCGATGCCGGAGCCGCCGCCGGTGATGAGGACGCGACGTCCTTCGTAACGGTTCATGGGGCGAGCGTACCGAAGCGGTGACACGTTTTGCCATAGTGTCAAAGCATGCATTCTCCGGGGCTGCCGAGAGGTACGCTTCACTGCGTGAGATCCCCACGTCCGTACGCTCCCCTGCCCGGCCCCGGAGCCCAGTCGCTGACCGAGCGCCGCAAGGCCGCCACCCAGCTCGACATCGCCCGAGCGGCCTGCGAGCTCTTCGCCGAGCACGGCCCCGACGGCACCACCGCCGAGGACATCGCCCATCGGGCGGGCGTGGCGCTGCGTACGTTCTACCGCTACTTCCGCAACAAGCAGGAGGCCGTGGCCCCCCTGCTCGCGGTCGGCGGCGACGCCTGGCGCGCCCTGCTCGCCGAAGAGGATCCCGGCACCCCGCTCGCCGAAGCCCTGGAACGCGCCGTCAGGCGGACGCTGAGCGAACCCCAGGCGGTCGAGGAGGGGCTGGAGGTGACCCGCGGCCTGCTGCGGGCGGCCGCCGACGACGAGGCCCTGCGGGCGGTCTGGTACCGGGTGAACCAGGACTCGGAGGAGCGCCTGGTACCGGTGGTCGCCCGGCTGGCCGGTCCGGATGCCGAGCTGCTGGACGTGCGCCTGCTCGCGGCGGCGGCGACGGACGCGATCCGGATCTCGCTGGAGCTGTGGTCGGCCACGGACGCCCCGGTCTCGGGCCCGGGCTCTCCCACCGAGCTGGCGGTCCGCTGTCTGCGCGACCTGACAGGCGCGATGCCCTTGTTCCGCTGATCTCAGCGGAACAAGGGCATCGCACTCGGTCTCGGGTCCGCGGCCCCGGATGTCGGAGCCGGCTCTCAGTCAGCGGCCGCCGTTGCCGCCGCCGCCCCAGCCACCGCCACCGTCGCCGCCGTTGCCGCCGCCGCCCCAGCCACCGTCGCCGCCGTTGCCGCCGCCGCCCCAGCCACCGTCGCCGCCGTTGCCGCCGCCGCCCCCGCCACCGCCGCCGCCGTTGCCGCCGCCGCCCCAGCCACCGTTGCCGCCGCCACCGCCGCCGTTGGCCCAGTCGCCGTGGCCGCCGCCGCCGCCGCCCCCGTCACCGTTGCCGCCGCGGCCGTCGCCCCAGTCACCGTGGCCGCCGCCACCGCCGCCCCAGTCACCGTTGCCACCGCGGCCGTCGCCCCAGTCACCGTGGCCACCGCGGCCGTTGCCCCAGTCCCAGTCGCCGTTGCCACCGCGGCCGGAGTCGTTCCAGTTCGAGTGCCAGTGGGCGTCGCGCCAGTTGTTGTCGCGCCAGTTGTCGTTGTACCCGCCGGCTCCGCCCCGCTCCCAGCACCAGCTGGGCCGGTCGCGCCAGTCACGGTCACAGCAGAAGTCCCACCGGGCGTCGGAACGGTTCGAGGGGTACCGGTGACAGTCGTAGCCGCCGTCCCCGCCTCCGCCACCACTGGTGACGACCGAGGCCGAGGCGCTGGCGACGGGCAGCACACCTATCGCGACTCCAGCGGCGCCTGCCATGGCTGCCGCAACGATCCTACGGCGCATTTCCATGCACCTCCGCACATGTCTCGCTTATCCAGCCTTTAGGACATTTCCACCCTCACTCGATTGCGACCCGCTGTCAAAGCAGAAGGCCCCCCGCCACACTCCGTGGAGTGCGGCGGGGGGCCTCCCATCAGGCATTTTCTAGAGATCGAAGTAAAGCTCGAACTCGTGGGGGTGCGGGCGCTGCGCGATCGGGGCGATCTCGTGCGTGCGCTTGTAGTCGATCCAGGTCTCGATCAGGTCGGGGGTGAAGACACCGCCGGCCAGGAGGTACTCGTGGTCGGCCTCCAGGGCCTTGAGGACGTCCTCGAGGCTGGTCGGGACCTGCGGGACGCTCGCGTGCTCGTCGGGCGAGAGCTCGTAGAGGTCCTTGTCGATCGGCTCCATCGGCTCGATCTTGTTCTTGATGCCGTCGAGGCCCGCGAGGAGCAGCGCCGAGAAGGCGAGGTACGGGTTCGAGGACGGGTCCGGCGCGCGGAACTCGACGCGCTTGGCCTTCGGGTTCGAGCCCGTGATCGGGATGCGCATGGCGGCGGAGCGGTTGCGCTGCGAGTACACCATGTTGACCGGCGCCTCGAAGCCCGGCACCAGGCGGTGGTACGAGTTCACCGTCGGGTTGGTGAAGGCGAGCAGCGACGGGGCGTGCTTGAGGATGCCGCCGATGTAGTAGCGCGCGGTGTCCGACAGGCCCGCGTAGCCGGCCTCGTCGTAGAACAGCGGGTCGCCGTTCGCCCACAGCGACTGGTGCACGTGCATGCCCGAGCCGTTGTCACCGAAGATCGGCTTCGGCATGAAGGTCGCGGTCTTGCCGTTGCGCCACGCGACGTTCTTCACGATGTACTTGAAGAGCATCAGGTCGTCGGCCGCGGCCAGCAGCGTGTTGAACTTGTAGTTGATCTCGGCCTGGCCGCCGGTGCCGACCTCGTGGTGCTGGCGCTCGACCTGGAGGCCCTGGGCGTCCAGCTCGAGGGAGATCTCGGCGCGCAGGTCGGCGAAGTGGTCGACCGGGGCGACCGGGAAGTAGCCGCCCTTGTAGCGGACCTTGTAGCCGCGGTTGTTCTCCTCGGAACCGGTGTTCCAGGCGCCGGCCTCGGAGTCGATGTGGTAGAAGCCCTCGTTCGCGGAAGTCGCGAAGCGCACGCTGTCGAACACGTAGAACTCGGCCTCGGGGCCGAAGAACGCGGTGTCGGCGATGCCGGTGGAGGCGAGGTACGCCTCGGCCTTCTTCGCGATGTTGCGCGGGTCGCGGCTGTAGGCCTCGCCCGTGATCGGGTCGTGGATGAAGAAGTTGATGTTGAGCGTCTTGTCCTTGCGGAACGGGTCCAGGCGCGCGGTCGTGATGTCGGCGCGCAGCGCCATGTCGGACTCGTGGATCGCCTGGAAACCGCGGATGGAGGAGCCGTCGAAGGCGAGCTCCTCCGCCGGGTCGAACGCCCGCGCCGGGATGGTGAAGTGCTGCATCACACCAGGCAGGTCACAGAAGCGGACGTCGACGAACTTGACGTCGTTCTCCTCGATGTACTGCTTCACTTCGTCGGCGTTGCTGAACATCCAACTCCTCCTACTCCCGGCCCCGGGGGAGGGACGGGTTGTATAGCTCGTGGTGCGTCAGTGCGGTGCCGCACGCTGACCCGACCATAAGCAGACGGGATTTCTCAAGCATGACCCATTTGTTTCGCACAAGTTAACCAGGGTCCCGCCCGAGGGCCGCGAGGCCGCACCGGTACCGTGGTCGGGTGGACAACAGGCAAGCAATCGGATCGTGGCTCTCCGGCCCCCGCGCGGCCGCGGAGGAGATGGGCGTCGACTTCGGCTACCCGGGCCAGCGGCTCGGCCTGCCGCAGCAGGGGCCCGGCTCGGTGGCGCGGTTCGGCCGCCGGCTGGGGGCCGTCCTGATCGACTGGGTCGGCTGCCAGGTGATCGCGTACGGACTGATCACCGGCGGCGACCTGGCCGCGGCGGGCAACTGGACGCTCGGGCTCTTCGTGGCCCTGAGCATCGTGACCGTCGGCACCATCGGCTCCACCCCCGGTAAGCGGATCCTGGGACTCCGGGTGATCGCGGAGGGCGGCGGCCGCCTCGGCATCGCCCGTGTGCTGCTGCGCACGCTGCTGCTGGCCCTGGTCATCCCCGCGCTGATCTGGGACCGGGACGGCCGCGGCCTGCACGACCGGCTGGCGCGCGCCGTCCAGGTCCGCATCTAGCGCGGCAGGAGCGGCGGAGCGGGAACGACACAGGGGCGCCCCCCGGAGCCGGCCGTCGGCTCGGGGGGCGCCCCTGTGTCGTATACGAAAATCAGCTCAGCGGGTCAGCGCATCTTCCCGCCGCGCGGCATCCGCATGCCCTTGGGCATGGGACCCTTCGGCAGCGGCATGTTGGACATCAGGTCGCCCATGGCGCGCAGCTTGTCGTTGACCGCGGTGATCTGCGGGCCGGACAGTACGCGCGGCAGCTTGAGCAGGGTGGTGCGCACCTTCTTGAGCGGCACCTCGCCCTCGCCCGTGCCCACGATGAAGTCGTGCACCGGCACGTCCGGCATGATCCGGGCCAGCTTCTTCTTCTCGTTCGCGAGCAGCGGCTTCACGCGGTTCGGGTTGCCCTCCGCGATCAGCACGACGCCGGCCTTGCCGACGGCCCGATGGACGATGTCCTGCTGCCGGTTCATCGCGACGGCGGGGGTGGTCGTCCAGCCCCGGCCCACGTTGTCCAGCACGGCCGCGGCCGCTCCCGGCTGTCCCTCCATCTGCCCGAAGGCAGCTCGCTCGGCCCGTCGTCCGAAGACGATCGCCATCGCGAGGAACGCCACCAGGAAGCCCAGGATGCCCAGGTAGACCGGATGGTCGATCAGGAAGCCGATCGCAAGAAAGACACCGAAGGTGACGATTCCCACGCCCGCGACGATCAGACCGACCTTCGGGTCGGCCTTGCGCGTCATCTTGTACGTCAGGGCGATCTGCTTCAGTCGCCCGGGGTTCGCAGCAGTCTCTGCGTTTGACTTCCTCGCCATAGAGCGAAGTTTACGTGGCCTGCGGGGTCCGGGTCGCCGCGGCCTCAAGTACGTGTTCGGTTTCGACCCGGTCCTTGGCCCTGCGGCGGTCCTCCAGGACCGCCGTCCAGGCGTTGCGCCGGGCGCCGCTCATGAGCAGCGACTCGATGCCGCGGAAGGCGTCGGAGAGAGTCGGGATGGCAATGGCGCGTACGGGCGCGGCCTGCATGATGTCGATCCCTTTCACGGTGCTCACGTATGCGTGGGTGCCTGCGGTGTGTGCGGTGCGTGGAACCATCGTCACTGATTGGTGTTACCAGCGCATGACCAGCCGGTCAAACGTTTTCGAAAACATCGACGCGGCCCGCCAGAACTCTTCCTGTGAAAGAGCCTAGGGGCCGCGCCGATGCGGGGTTACCGCTTGGTAGCGTTTGTGCGGGAGTTCACACGGTCGCCGCGCGCTTCTCCATCGCCTGGGTGTACAGACGTCCCGCCCGGTACGAGGAGCGGACCAGCGGGCCGGACATCACACCGGAGAAGCCGATCTCCTCGGCCTCCTTCGCCAGCTCCACGAACTCGGCCGGCTTCACCCAGCGCTCCACGGGGTGGTGGCGCGGCGAGGGCCGCAGGTACTGGGTGATGGTGATGAGCTCGCAGCCGGCCTCGTGCAGGTCCTTCAGGGCCTGCGAGACCTCCTCGCGCTCCTCGCCCATGCCGAGGATCAGGTTCGACTTGGTGACCAGGCCGTAGGCGCGGGCCTTCGTGATCACCTCGAGGGAGCGCTCGTAGCGGAAGCCGGGGCGGATCCGCTTGAAGATCCGCGGCACCGTCTCGACGTTGTGCGCGAAGACCTCGGGGCGGGAGGCGAAGACCTCCTCCAGCAGCTCCGGGACCGCGTTGAAGTCGGGGGCCAGCAGCTCGACCTTGGTGTGCCCGCTCTCGCGGCCGGCCGTCTGCTCGTGGATCTGGCGCACGGTCTCCGCGTACAGCCAGGCGCCGCCGTCCGCCAGGTCGTCGCGGGCGACGCCGGTGATGGTGGCGTAGTTCAGGTCCATGGTGACGACGGACTCGCCGACGCGGCGGGGCTCGTCCCGGTCCAGCGCCTCGGGCTTGCCCGTGTCGATCTGGCAGAAGTCACAGCGCCGGGTGCACTGGTCGCCACCGATGAGGAAGGTGGCCTCGCGGTCCTCCCAGCATTCGTAGATGTTCGGACAACCGGCTTCCTGGCACACCGTGTGCAGTCCTTCGCCCTTCACCAGGGCCTGCATCTTGGTGTACTCGGGGCCCATCTTCGCCCGGGTCTTGATCCACTCGGGCTTGCGCTCGATGGGGGTCTGGCTGTTGCGGACCTCCAGGCGCAGCATCTTGCGTCCGTCGGGTGCGACTGCGGACACGACCGGCTCCCTGTGACTTCGATTGTTCGGGCGCCCACCAGGGTACGCCCGTAATTTCGTACGCTCTTACGTCGGCCAACCTGCGAGGGGCCGGACCCATTCCCAGGGGCTAGCCGGCGGCCGGCTCTATCTCCCGGGGCTTGGGCTCCGCCTGCTCCAGAACCTCCTTGAGGTGCCGCTCGACGACCGGCAGCACCTCGGCGATGGTGATCTCGCGGCCCAGTTCGTACGAGAGCGAGGTCACACCGGCGTCGCGGATCCCGCAGGGCACGATCCGGTCGAACCAGGTGTTGTCGGGGTTCACGTTGATCGCGAAGCCGTGCATCGTGACGCCCTTGGCGACGCGGATGCCGATGGCGGCGAGCTTGCGGTCCTCGCGGCGCTGGCCCGCGTTGGACGGGGCGTACTCGGGCCCGTTCAGGCGCGGGTCGAACTCCTCGTCGTGCAGCCGCGGGTCGAGGTCGAGGGAGAGCCCGCCGATCACGGGGCGGTCCTCCACGGGGTCGCCGAGCACCCAGACCCCGCTGCGGCCCTCGACCCTGGTGGTCTCCAGGCCGAACTCGGCGGCGGTGCGGATCAGCGCCTCCTCCAGGCGGCGGACATGGGCGACCACGTCCACCGGGCGGGGCAGCTTCATGATCGGGTAGCCGACCAGCTGGCCCGGGCCGTGCCAGGTGATCTTCCCGCCGCGGTCCACGTCGACGACGGGCGTACCGTCCAGCGGGCGCTCACTGGGATCGGTGCGCCGGCCGGCGGTGTACACCGGCAGGTGCTCCAGCAGCAGGCAGGTGTCCTCGATCTCGTCCGCGAAGCGGGCGGCGTGCACCCGGCGCTGCTCTTCCCAGGCCCGGGTGTACTCGACGGCTTCCGGCCCGAAGCCCAGATGGACAAACCCAAGCTCAGCCACCGCAGCGCCTCCTCGTTGAACCTGCTGTGTGCACGTATCGCACTCAGCAAGGGTACGGCGGCCCCTCCGAGAGCCCCGGCGGGGGCCACGGCAGCTGCTTCGGCCGGCGCCGGCCCTTCGGCGGCCGATCCGGGTCCTCGTCGGCCCGCGGCAGCCGCCGGTGCCCCTCCGAGTGGTCGTTGACCCAGCCGCACACCCCGCACGCGTACCGGCCGTCCAGCCCGGCGATGTAGGTCCCGCAGCGGCGGCACTCCGCCTCGGTGAGCTCGGGCGGGGGAAGCGGAGCTGTGGATTCTGGGCGCTCCTCGGGAAGGTGCGTCCGATGGGGCCGGCGGGTCATGGGCGCAGCGTACGCGGGCGGAGGGGATCGGTCCGTAAAGCGCCCTACCGATTCTGCACACGATCGGATGAATGTGGGGCAGAGAGGGCGGTGTGGACGAGGTTCGCCGCTACATTCACGCCGTTCACAGGGCCGGGACTCCGGTCCGTCACGTCAGGAGACCGTGGAGCCGATGACGGAACGACCTGCCCAGCGCGTCCCCAACAGGCAGCTGGCGGCACTGATCGCGGAAGCCGGGTTCTCCAACGCCGGGCTCGCCCGCCGCGTCGACCAGCTGGGCCTGGAACACGGTCTCGATCTGCGGTACGACAAGACCTCCGTGACCCGCTGGCTGCGCGGGCAGCAGCCGCGCGGAACCACCCCCGCGCTGATCGCCGAGGTCTTCACCCGGCGCCTCGGACGGCGGCTCTCCGCGCAGGACCTCGGCCTGGACGCCTGCGCCCCCGTCTACGCCGGCCTGGAGTTCGCGGCCACCCCGGAAGAGGCCGTGGACATCGCCAGCGGCCTGTGGCGCAAGGACTCCGGATCCCACGCCGAGCTCCGCAAGATCGCCTTCACCCCGGCCGGGCTGGTCGTCCCCAGCCGGGACTGGCTGATCGGGCGGGCCGACGAGCGGGTGGCGCGGGGCGCGGACCCGGCGGCCCGGGTCCCGGTGCAGGGCCGGGCCACGGTCCCCCGGCAGCGGCAGCTCGACCGGGGGCCCGGGCAGCGGGTGACCGGCGGGGACATCGCCGCCCTGCGCTCGGTGAGCGAGCTGTTCCGCGCCCTGGACCACGCCTACGGCGGCGGGCACGCCCGGCAGGCCCTGGTGCGGTACCTGGAGCACGAGGCCGAGCCGATGCTCCGGGGGACCTACGGGGAGACCACCGGGCGGCGGCTGTTCTCGGCCGCGGCCGATCTGACCCGGCTCGCGGGCTGGACCTCGTACGACATCGCCGCGCACGGGCTGGCCCAGCGGTACTTCGTGCAGGCGCTGCGGCTCGCCCAGGCCGCCGGGGACCGGCCGTACGGCTCGTACGTGCTGGTGACCATGAGCCGGCAGGCGGTCTATCTGGGCCACGGCCGGGAGGCGGTGCAGCTGGCCCGCGTCGCCCAGCAGGGGGTGGGCTCCGGTCCCCCGCCGGTGGTGCAGGCGCTGCTGCACTCGGCGGAGGCGCGCGGGCACGCGGTGCTCGGCGAGGTGCGGGCGTCGACGGCCTCGCTGGTGCGGGCCGAGCGGGCGCTGGGCGCCGCCCGGCCGGGGGACGACGTACCCCACTGGGCGCGGCACTTCGACGAGGCGCAGCTGGCGGACGAGTTCGGGCACTGCCACCGGGACCTCCAGCAGTACCGGGCCTCGGCGCAGCACGCGGAGCGCTCGCTCCAGCTGCGGGCGCCCGCGTACGCGCGGTCCCGGCTGTTCTGCCGGGTGGTGCTGGCCACGGCCCGGCTGGGGCTGGGCGAGCTGGACCAGGCGTGCGCGCTGGGGGCGGAGGCGGCGCAGCAGGCGATGGAGATGCGGTCGGTGCGGGCGGTGGAGTACGTACGGGACTTCGAGCGGAGGCTGGAGCCGTACCGGGACGCGTCCGCCGTGCGGACGTACCGGGACCGGGTCGCGGCCCTGTCGTGACCGCGGGCCGGCGGGGCCGTGGCGGCCCCGCCGGCGTCACCGGGTGGTTCTCGGGCCGGGGGGTTCTCGGGCCTGGTGGTTCTCAGGCCGCCACCGGAAGGGCGGGTTCCCGGGTGGCCGGGACGGGGATGCCGAAGTCGCGCAGGACAGCGTGGGTGGCGCGGCGGGCCGAGCGCAGGGCGCCCTGGACGGTATTGGTGTCGCGGTGGTCCCCGCACACGTACAGCCCGGCCAGCACGCGCACCGGGCGCCGTACGTCGTAGGGCGGGGGCATGGCGGGGACGGCCTCCCGGGTGTGGTGGACGGCGAGCGGTTCCCAGTCGCGGGTGGCGGTGTCGTAGAGCCGGGCGAGGCGCGAGGCGACCGTACGGGCCGGGGGCGGCGGGCCCAGCACCGTGGTGGTGACCAGGCTCCGGCCGGCCGGGGCCCGCGTCGGGTCGACCGCGCTCATCACGGCGGTGTGCGAGACGGGCCACTTGGGGTCGCCGTCCAGGAGCAGCGAGCCGTCCCAGGGCAGGGGTGCGGCGGTGGCGTGGTGCAGGACGGTCACCTCGTGGAAGTCGGGCACGCGCAGGCCGGGCAGGAGGGCGGCGGCGGCGCGGGCCCCGGTGGCCAGGAGGACGGAGCGGCAGCCGAAGTCGCCGTGCTCCTCGGTGGTGACCAGGTTGGTCGCAACCGAACGGACCCGGACCCCGGTGCGGATGGTGCCCGGCGGCAGCCCGGCGGCGAGCCGCTCGGGCAGGGCCGCGGCCCCGCCCTCGGGTACGGCGAGGCGGCCGCGGGCGAAGGTGCGCAGGGCCAGGTCGGCGACCCGGCTGGAGGTGCCGAGGCCCGGGTCGCAGAGCAGGGTCGACAGCAGCGGCCGGAGCACACCGGTGGCGGTGCGCGGCGGCAGGCCGCGGGAGCGCAGGGCGGCGAGGGCGGTGCGCTCGGGCCGGGCGAGCAGGCGCTCCTCCGGCAGGGCGGCGAGCCGGCCGAGGGCGGCGCTGAGCCGGGCCTGGTCGAGGGAGCCGCTGGCCAGGGCGCGGGCCGGGGTGAGCGCTCCGGCCCGGAGCTGCCTGCCGTCGCTGTGGACCAGGACCCCGGGCGCGAAGCGGCGCAGGGGCAGGCCCGCCAGGCCCGGGGTGCGGTCGAGCTCCGGGTGGGCGGTGTTGAGCAATTGGCCGATCCGGTCCAGCCGGAACCCGTCGGCCGACACGGTGGCCATCCGGCCGCCGGGATCCCCCGCGGCCTCCAGCACGATGACCGTGACCCCCGCTGCGATCAGGTGGTGCGCTGCCGCGAGTCCTGAGACTCCGGCTCCTACGATGACGACGTCCGCGTGGTGTGCGGAATGGTGTGAGCTGCTGAGCACGTGCCCCTCCCCGAGGTCGGCGCGGCTGTGTCACGACCTCCTTCCCCCAACCGGCTCCAGCGGAACCCGAGTTGGCCGGGGTATTGCCGGATTGTGGTCAACTCCGGTCGCACAGTGGTCGCATCCGGCTCACGAACGGTCGCACACCGGTCGCGCGGGCGCCGGGGACGTTCCCACGGCCCCTACAGGGCGGCCCGGATCGCGTCCTCGATGCCGGGGTGGCGGAAGACGAAGCCGGACTCCAGCAGCCGGGCGGGCCGGGCCCGCTGGCTGCCGAGCACGTCCTCGGAGAGCTCCCCGAGCACGACGCGCAGGGCCAGGGCCGGTACGGGCAGCAGTGCGGGCCGGTGCAGCACCCGGGCCATGGCCGCGGTGACCTGGCGGTTGGTCAGCGGCTCGGGAGCGGTGAGGTTGACCGGGCCCTCGATGCCGGGGGTGTCGATGATGTGGCGCAGGGCCGCGATCTCGTCGTGGAGGGAGATGAACGGCCAGTACTGCCGCCCATTGCCGAGCCGGCCGCCGATGCCGGCCCGGAAGACCGGGAACAGCTTTCCCCAGGCCCCGCCTTCGCGGGCGACGACCAGTCCGGTACGGGCGAAGGCGGTACGGATCCCGGCCGCGCGGGCCGGCTGCGCGGCCGCCTCCCACTCCACGCAGACGGAGGGCAGGAAGCCGTGCCCGGCGGGGGCGTCCTCGTCGACGGGCCGGTCGCCGGTGTTCCCGTAGTAGCCGACCGCCGAACCGCTGACGAACACGGCGGGCGGCTCCTCGAGCGCGGCCATGGCCTTCGCGAGGGCGGTGGTGCCGAGGACACGGCTGTCGCGGATCTCCTTCTTGTACGCGGCGGTCCAGCGGTGGTCCCCCACCCCGGCCCCGGCCAGGTGCACGACGGCCGCGCATCCGGCCAGGCCGGCGGGGTCGACGTAACCGCGGGCGGGATCCCACCGCGCCTCGTCGCCTGCGGCGGGCGGGCGGCGGACGAAGCGCACCACCTCGTGCGAGTCGGCCCGAAGGGACCGTACGAGGGCGCTGCCGATGAGGCCGGTCGAGCCGGTGACCGCGATACGCATGCCCCCATCCTGCCGTGCCGCGCCGCGGGCCGCCCGCACCGGAGCCCGGCTCCGCCGGGACCTGGCCGCTGCCGCACCACGCCGCCGCCCACGGCTCCGCCGGAGCCGGGCGTTGCCGTGTCGCGGCCCCCGCACCGGAGCCCGGCTCCGCCGGGACCTGGGGCTCCGCCCCAGACCCCGCGCCTCAAGCGCCGGCGGGGCTGAGATGTGCCCGGCTTCGGCTCGGTGGGCCCGGCTCGGGCTGGAAGGTACCCGGCTCAGGCTGGATGTGCCCGGCGCGGGCCGGCTTTGCCCTCAGGGCAATCCATCCGCACCCTGCGGATGGCGCCGGCCACATCCAGCCCCGCCGGCGTTTGAGGCGCGGGGCACGGGGCGGAGCCCCGGGCCTTTCAGCCCCGCCGGCGATTGAGGCGCGGGCACGGGGCGGAGCCCCGGGGTCTTCGGCCCCGCCGGCGAGCAAGGCGCGGGTACGGGGCCGGGGCCGAGCCCCCCCGACCCTTCAGCCCCGCCGGGTGGGCGCAGCCCGGGAGGTCCGGTCGCAGGGGTGGGGCGGAGCGGAAGTCGGTTACAGCGTGCCGAGCCAGGTGCCCACCGCGTAGGTGACGGCCATGGCCAGGGCGCCCCCGGCGACGTTGCGCAGGACCGCGCGGAGCACGGGCGCGCCGCCCAGCCGTGCGCCGAGCACCCCGCACAGGGTCAGCGCCGCCAGCACGGCCGCCGCCGTCACCGGCACCCGGACGGACGGGCCGGTCAGTACGATCGCCAGGAGCGGCAGCAGCGCGCCCACCGTGAAGGCCACGAGACTGGCGAAGGCCGCGTGCCACGGATTGGCCAGCTCGTCGGGGTCGATGCCGAGCTCCACCCGGGCATGCGCCCGCAGCGCGTCCCGTTCCGTCAGCTGCTCCGCGGCCTCGCGGGCCACCTCCCGGCTCAGCCCGCGCGCCGCGAGCAGGTCGGCGAGCTCCTCGAGCTCCGCCTCCGGCTCCTCGGCCAGTTCGCGGCGCTCCATGTCCAGCGCGGCCCGTTCGGAGTCCCGCTGCGAGCTGACCGACACGTACTCCCCCGCCGCCATCGACAGCGAACCCGCCAGCAGTCCGGCGACCCCCGCCGCCAGGATCGCCGAACGCGAGGTGGTGGCCCCGGCCACGCCGACCACCAGGCCCGCGGTCGAGATGATCCCGTCGTTGGCGCCAAGCACCCCCGCCCGCAGCCAGTTCAGCCGCGTGCTGATGTCCGCGCTTGGCGAGCCGTCACCGCCGCCGCCCCCGCCCGCGCCGTGCGCCTCGATGTGCGCCCGCGTCAGGGCCTTGCCGGAGGCATCGTCTTCCGTCACGCCACCACTGTCCTGGCACGGGCCGCGCCGGGCCACCCGGCAGGCCGGTCCGGGGTGCGCGCGCCTGGCCCGCGTACCAGGGTGGAGGGGTGAGACGCGGACGCGAGGACCGGGGCGGACTGCGCGGGGCACCGCCGCCGCGCTGGGCCCGGCTCGCGCCCGCGGTGGCCCTCGTGGTGCTGGTCCTGGCCCAGGTGCTCACCCCGGGGGACGTGGAACTCGGCTACTTCCTGGCGGGCCTGCCCCCGGTGGCCGCCTTCGCGTACGGGGCGGCCGGGACCGCGGTCTTCGCCGCCCTCGTCCTCGTCCTGCTCGGCATGCGCAGCCTCGGCGTCGCCAACCCCCAGGGCGCGGACCTGGCCACGGTGGCCGCCATCGGGCTGCTGAGCGTGGTGATCGCCTGGGTGCGCCGGCGCCGGGACGCGCAGCTGGTCAGCGTGCGGTCGGTGGCGGAGGCGGCGCAGCTGGCGGTCCTCCCGCCGGTGCCGGAACGGGTCGGTCCGGTGCGCTGCTCGGGCCTCTACCGGGCGGCGCAGCGCGGCACCCTGGTCGGCGGCGACCTCTACGACGTCCGGGCCGGGCCGTACGGGGTCCGGGCGCTGGTGGCGGACGTACAGGGCCACGGCCTGGCGGCGGTCGGCACGGTGGCGGCGCTGCTCGGTGCATTCCGGGAGGCGGTGCTCGACGACGCGGAACTGACGGCGGTCGCGGCCCGGCTGGACCGGCGGCTGACGTGTGACGCCGCGGCCGCGCCGGACGGGCATCCCGAGCTGTTCGCGACGGCCCTGCTGCTGGAGTTCCCGCCCGGGCTGGACCTCGTACGGATCGTCTCCTGCGGGCATCCGCCCGCCCTGCGGCTGCGCGGCCCGTCGGTCGAGGAAGTGACCGTGGAGCCGGGCCCGCCGCTGGGCCTGGGGCTCGCGGGGCCGGACCCGCCGCCGGTCACGGGGCTGGCGGTGCGTCCCGGAGACCGCTTCCTGCTGCACACCGACGGGGTGACCGAGGCACGGGACGCGGCGGGGCACTTCTATCCCCTGGCCACACGGCTGCCCGTGGTGACACGGGATCCGGCGGGCCTGGTGGGGGCGGTCTGGCGGGACCTGCTGGCCTTCACGGACGGCGGACCGCGCGACGACGTGGCCCTGCTGCTGCTGTCACCCGACGGCCCGGCATGATCACCACGCCGGCCCGACGGGGACCCCTCCCCCGCCGGGCCGGCGCCCGCGCGCCGTCCGCTACGGCCGGCTCACGCCGCCTGGATGAAGGCGCGCACCAGCTTGCAGGTGACGTTGGACGGCCGGTGGATGCCCGTCCGCACCGCCATCGTCCGGATCTTCCGGTTGGTCGCGCGCCGGGCGTCATACGTCCCCGAGTCGAGCAGGGATATCGCCAGGCGCATCGCCTTGAGACGGCGGTTGTGGCTCTCGTACCACTCGCGGGGCAGGCCCGCCGGCAGTGGCTTCCTCTTGACGGGCGCAATGGTGGTGGCAGTGGCCATCTACAGCCTCCCAAACGGTAGTTGGCTTCCTGTCGTTCTCCCTCGATTTTACCGGCCGGCACTGACAAAAGCCCTGGCCGGACCGGCATCGGACGGGGCCCCGGACGGCCCGTGGATAGGCTGGGCGGCATGGAGATCTGGATCAATCCCGCGTGCTCGAAGTGCCGCAGCGCACTGACCCTGCTGGACGCCGAGGGCGCCGACTACACCGTCCGCCGCTACCTGGAGGACGTGCCCTCCGAGGACGAGATCCGCGAGGTGCTCGGCCGCCTCGGACTGGAGCCCTGGGACATCACCCGCACCTCCGACCCGCTGGCCAAGGAGACGGGCGTACGCGACCTGCCGCGCGAGGCCACCGACGCGGCGCGGGGCCGCTGGATCGCGCACCTGGCCGCGCACCCGAAGCTGATCCAGCGTCCGATCATCACCGCCGAGGACGGCACGGCGGTGGTCGCCCGCTCGGAGGAGGCCGTCCGCGAAGCCCTGGCCCGCAAGGGCTAGCTCGTCATCAGCCGGGCGATCTCCCCGGCCGCCGTCAGCGGCAGCGCGTGGTGCGAAACCCCGGGCAGTACGTCGACCCGCGCGCCCGGGAGCACCCGCCGCGCGGCCCCGGCCACCCGGTCGGCGTCGTGGCAGCGGGCGCGCCCGGCGAACAGGACCCGCACGTCGACGCCCGTCCCAGACGTCCCGCCGACCGGCGCTTCCCCCAATCCGGCCAGGTCGGGGCGCGGCCCGGTGACCGGACGGACGGCCGGGAAGCGGGCGGTCTCGCCCTGGAGCCGCAGCCAGGCCGGGTCGAGCGCGGCTCCGCCGCTCTCCCAGGCCAGGAAGGAGCCGATCCGCTCCGGGGTGGGCCGCACCAGCATGGGCAGCGCGCGCAGCACGTAGCCGGGGCGGAGACCGGCGAAGACCTGGGTCGGGTCGAGCAGCACGAGACGGCCGAGCCGGGCGGGCCGCGCGGCCGCGTAGTGGGCGGCGATCCAGGCCCCGTACGAGTGGCCGCCGAGGGTGACGGGGCCCTGCGGGCCGAGCCCGTCGATCACCGCGTCGAGCCATCCGACGAGGTCCCCGGTGGTCCGTACGACCCGCCCGGGCTCCGGGACGCTGAGCCCGGGCTCCCCCACCAGGTCCACGGCGTGCACCCGGTGGGTGCCGGCGAGCCCGGCCCCGGCGCAGGCTCCCCAGACCGTGGAGGTGGCGCCCGCGCCGGGCAGCAGCACCAGCGGCGGAGCCCCGGCCGGGCCGCAGCTGTGGACGCGGGTGAGGCCGTACGGGGTGGGCAGGTCGGCGCTCCGGACCGGTACGGGCCACTGGGCCAGGACCTCCTCGTAGGCGGTACGGAACCGGTCGGAGGCGGCGGGCAGGCGAGGGGTCCGGGACACGGCTGGCTCCAATACCTCGTTGGGCGATAATCTCGCTTGGCGAGAGATATTAGACGGAGGCGATGTGAGCGACAACGGAGAAGCCGAGAATCTGCGGCTGGTGCACCTGCTGCGGGCGGTGACCGTCGAATTCGGCCTGCGCCAGGCGGAGTTCGCCGCCCGCAACGGCATGCACCCCACCGATGTGCGGGCCCTGATCTGCCTGCTGGACGCGGACCGCGCCGGCGAGGCCGCCACCGCGGGCCTGCTCGGCACCCGCCTCGGCCTCAACTCGGCGGGCACCACCGCCGTGATCGACCGGCTGGAGCGGCTCGGCCATGTGGCGCGGGTCCGCGACGACCGCGACCGGCGCCGGATCCTGCTGCGCGTGGAGCCGGAGGCGATGCGGCTGGGCCGGGAGTTCTTCGGCCCGCTGATCGACGGGGTGCTGCGGGTACTGGACTCCTTCGACCCCGCCGAACGGGACACCGTCCGCCGCTTCCTGACGGCGGCCCACACCGTCTTCGCGCCGCAGGCCGACGCGTGACGGCCGCCGACGACGGCGGTACGGGCGCCGACCTGCACCTCGACCTCCCCACCGAAGGCGCCCGGCGGACGGCCCTCGCCCAGGCCCTGCGCAGCGCCGTCCGCAGCGGGAGGCTGGCCGGCGGGACCCGGCTGCCGCCGTACCGGACACTGGCCGCCGACCTCGGACTGGCCCGCAACGCCGTCGCCGACGCCTACGCCGAACTCGTCGCCGAGGGCTGGTTCACCGCCCGCCAGGGCTCCGGGACCCGAGTGGCGGAGGGGGTGGCGGAGCGGGGCGGGGGGCGGAGTGCCGCCGACACGGAGCGGGGCGCCGGGGAAGGAAGCGGCGCCGGGGAAGGAAGCAGCGCCGGACGCGGCGTGGGCGCGGGACCGCCGGCCGCGGGTCCCCGTTACGACCTGCTCCAGGGCAAGCCCGACCCGGCCTCCTTCCCCCGGGGCCCGTGGGCCGCCAGCGCCCGGCGGGCGCTCTCCGAGGCGCCCACCGAGGCCTTCGGCCCCGGCGATCCGCGCGGCCGGCCCGAACTGCGGCGGGCCCTGGCCGCCTACTTGTCCCGGGCACGGGGCGTGCGGACCGGCCCGGAGAACATCGTGGTCTGCTCCGGCTTCGCCAACGGTCTGCGCCTCCTCGCCTCCGTCCGGCCCCGGGACTGGGCCGTCGAGGCGTACGGGCTCCCCTTCCACCACGGCATCCTGGACGCCGCGGGGGTGCGCCCGCACCCCGTGGCGGTCGACGGGGACGGCGCGCGGACGAACGAGGAACTGCCCTCACGGGTGCGCACGTTGCTGCTCACCCCGGCGCACCAGTTCCCCACCGGGGGCCGCCTGCTGCCCGCGCGCCGCGCCGCCGCCGTGGACTGGGCCCGCGCGACGGGCGGTGTGATCGTGGAGGACGACTACGACGGGGAGTTCCGCTACGACCGCAAACCCGTCGGCGCCCTCCAGGGCCTGGCCCCGGAGCACGTGGTCTACGCGGGCTCGCTGAGCAAGAGCCTCTCCCCGGCGCTCCGCCTCGGCTGGCTGGTCCTGCCGGACCGGCTGGTGGACGAGGTACTGGCGGCGAAGGGGCAGCGGGAGTCCTGGGCGAGCGCGCTGGACCAGCTGGCGCTGGCCGACTTCATCGAGTGCGGCGCGTACGACCGGCACGTCCGCCGGATGCGGAAGCACTATCGGGAGCGCCGGGACCAGCTGGTGTCGGTACTGGCCGCACGGGCGCCCGACATCCGGCTGACGGGCATCTCGGCCGGCCTCCACGCGGTACTGGAACTTGCCCCGGGCACCGAGGCTTCGACCCTGTCGGCGGCCCGAACGGCGGGCCTCGCCCTGGACGGCCTCTCGTCCTACCAGCACCGGGCGGACCCGACCCCGCCCCGCGAGGGCCTGGTGATCGGCTACGCGGCACCCCCGAACGCGGCGTTCGCCAGGGCGGTGGAGGTGCTGGTGGGGGTGGTGGGGGGGGGGTAGTCCTGGGGGAGGGATCGGAGGGTGGGTCGGGGGCTTCGGGAACGGCGGGATCCTGATTCCGGTGGGGGCCGATCAGGGAGGGTTTGGGGGTTTCCCGCCAGTCCCACTGTCCTTCCGGGGCGGGCCGCCCTGTCAAGAGCGCTCCTTCGTCGCGTCGCTGCGCGATGGCCTGCGGCCACCCTTGACAGACCGTCCCGCCCCGGAAAGACAAGGACTGACGGGAACCCCCCAAAAGAACGGTCCACTGGGGACGGAGTCCATTAACGGACATCAGGGACCAGGGCCCTTGGCACGCCGGGGGCAGACACGATCCGCACGCGGGGCGAACAGGAAGGCCATCCGGGCCGGGGGCCGCCCAACCCGCACCGAACAGCGCCCAGAAGCCCCTCCCCATCCCCTACGCGTCAGATCGCTACGCGCTCCTCATCTCTCAGCGTCCGACGGCCGTCTGGGGCTGGGAAGAGGCTTCACGGTGGAGGTCGCGGAGGAGCGCGATTTCCGCACCGTGGTGCAGTAGTTCCTGGTTGACCCACCAGGCGATGTCGATGAAGGGTTCCTCCGAGTCGCTGCCGTGCGGGTAGGTGCAGTACCCCACGGTGTCCAGTGCGGCATCGTCGACGCTCAGCAGCGCTTCCCGCCACGCGCCGGCGGCGGTGTCGAAGGCCGCGACCGCTTCCTCGACGTCCCCGCTGACGCGGTAGTCGTCCCGGGTACGCGAGCGGCTGCCGGCCGTGTGGTCGGCGCGAAGGGTGAGCATTTCGCTCAGGTGGCTCAGGCGCCACGCGATGGTGGTGAACGGCGGGGGCCAGGGATGCGGGTACGACGCCGCGTCGCGACCCCAGTCACCCGTGCCGGCCAGCAGCGTGGCACGTGGTCCGGGCCCGTCGGTTCGCCGCCGCACCGACCAACAACCCCCCACCGGCTCCCAGAGGAACTCCTCGCGGGTCATGGGCCCGACCTTGGTGTCCGCCCCGTCTCCACTGTCCATGACAGGCCCTGACATGCGGTTGGTGAGGCGCTCGCGCGCAAAGTCGAACTGCTGCACCAACGGGACCAGACGAGGCGGAATCACGATCACTCCTGTATCGAACTGCAGGACGGCGGGCCGGCGCGCCAGCCTCTCAGAGCAGGAGAGCCACCGCGTCTCATTTTCCGCACCTGTTCCCAGCCCCAGACGGCCGTCGGACGCCGAGACATGAGAAGCGCGTAGCGATCTGGCGCGTAGGGGGGCCGGATGCTCTTCTCGCCGCTGTTTGGTGCGGGTTGGGCAGCCCCCGACCCGGGAGCGCCTCCTGCGGGCCCGGGCCGGGGCGTGCCCGCCCCCCCGGGCGGCTAGGGGCCCGGTCGCTGATGCCCATGGGTCGGTATCTGGA
Source organism: Streptomyces subrutilus (assembly GCF_001746425.1). Lineage (GTDB taxonomy): Bacteria > Actinomycetota > Actinomycetes > Streptomycetales > Streptomycetaceae > Streptomyces > Streptomyces subrutilus_A. The sequence goes on from NZ_MEHK01000001.1 coordinate 2,363,939, forward strand.
CCCAGTGGACCGTTCTTTTGGGGGGTTCCCGTCAGTCCTTGTCTTTCCGGGTCGGGACGGCCTGTCAAGGGTGGCCGCAGGCCATCGCGCAGCGACGCGACCGAAGGGAGCGCCCTTGACAGGGCGGCCCGACCCGGAAAGACAGTGGGACTGGCGGGAACCCCCCCAACCCTCCCTGATCAGCCCCCGCCGGACTCAAGCCCCCGAAGCCCCGCCCACCCCATTCACTCCACCCCATTCACTCCACCCCACTCGCCCCGCCCTCACCCCCCGTAGGCTGGCCGCAGTACCAAATCGGCGGATACCGCACCAAAGGACCACGGAGTGAACCAGCAGCAGCCCGACATGCCCACCCCCAGCCAAGCCCAACCCTCCAGCCCCACCCCCCCCCCGCTCCCCCCCCCCCCCCGAGGAGCCGACTGGATGTTCGGCGGGGTGTACGGGACGGTGCTGGCCAGTGGGCTGTTGGCCGCGCTGGACCAGAAGGGTGGCGAGTACACCCCGTTCTACGACGCCAGCTGGGTGGTCGTCACCGCCGTCACGGCCGGGCTCGCCCACGGCTACTCGCACCACATGTCCACCCATCAGCGGGGCTCCGTAGGGCACCGGTGGCGGCTGCTGGTCACGGCCCTGTGGCACGAGTGGCCGATGATCGCGGCCACCCTGCCCACCGTGCTGCTCCTCGTCCTCGCCGGGCTGACGGGCTGGGACTCGTACGGCGTGACCGCCACGGGCCTCGGTCTGAACACCGCCCTGCTGTTCGCCTGGGGCGCCTGCGTGGCGATCCGCGTCGGCTACCGGCTGCGCTCCGCGCTGCTGATGGGTCTGGCCGACGCCACGATCGGGCTGGCCATCATCGTGGCCAACGCCCTGATCAAGTGACGGTGGCCGGCTCCCCGCCCCGGGGGCGGGGAGCCGGCCGGGACGACCGGCTGCGCGCCCCGCCCGCGGCCGTCACTCCGTCGGGAGCTGTCCCTCGGCCTCCGCCAGGATCTCCGTCACACGGGCGGCGAACTCCGCCCCGCGCGGGTCCGCCACCCCGGTCCGGGCCGCGGTGAGCAGTGCGTCCAGGGCGCGCCCGTAAGCGCCGGGTACGTCGCTCCAGCCGGGCAGGGTGTGGACGCCCTCGGTACCGCGCAGTTCCAGGCCCACCCCGGCGGCCTCCTTCGGCGCGCCCAGGCTGAGGACCGCGGTGCTGGCAGCGCCGGAGGTGTGCCGCAGGGCCAGCTGGACCACGTCGGAGGGGCCCCGGGTGGCGCTGACCGAGGTGACGTCGCCGAGGATCGGGACCAGGACGGAGAGCGCGTGCGGGCCGACGTCCCACAGCCCGCCCTTGGCCTTGCGCCAGGGCGAGGCGGCGTACGCGCTGGGCGTGCCGTCGGGCGGGAAGACGGCGCCGAGCCAGTGGGCGGCCGCGGTGAACCAGCCGGCGCGGGCGGCCTGTTCCGTGACCCAGCCTGCGGTGGGCTCGGCGAAGCGCAGGGTGAAGAAGACGACGGACGCGACCTGGTGGCGCGCGGCGGCGTCGGCGACGGCCCGGGCGTCCTCGGCCGTCGTGGCGACGGGCTTGTCGAGCAGCAGGTGGCAGCCGGCGGCGGCGGCGCGCACGGCGAGCGGGGCCTGTACGTCCGGCGGCAGGGCGAAGGCGACGGCGTCACAGTCGGCGAACAGCTCGTCGGGGTCTTCGTACACCTTCACGCCGTACGCCTGTGCCAGCTCGGCCGCGGCCTCGGGCCGGCGGCCCCATACGCCGGCGAAGTCGGAGCCGGCGTGCGCGGCGAGCGCGGGGGCGTGCGTGCGGTGTGCCCAGGGCCCGGTCCCCAGGAGTCCGACACGGGGCCGGGGGCCTGCGGCGGCGCCCGCTGCCGCGCTCTCGGCAGGGGCTTCGGCGGGGTTCTCGGCGGGGTCTCCGGCTGAGGTCACATCAGACAAAATGCTCACCTGCCCAGTCTGCCCCACCCGGACAGGTGTTCCTCCACCAACCCGCGCCCCATCCGCACAGCCGACCCGACCTGCGCCGTAAACGTCGGTAACACGGGGTTCACACGCGGGCAACGGAAGGGAAATCGCGGGCGGGCACGCTGCGGTCATCACCGCAGCGACGAAGCCGCGAGATGAGCAGCGACCAGCAGCACCGCAGAGTCTGAGGATGGGGCCCGTGAGCTACAAGGCTGAATACATCTGGATCGACGGCACCGAGCCGACGGCGAAGCTTCGCTCCAAGACGAAGATCCTGGCGGACGGCGACGCGCTGCCGATCTGGGGCTTCGACGGATCGAGCACGAACCAGGCCGAGGGCCACGCCTCCGACCGCGTCCTGCAGCCGGTCTTCTCCTGTCCGGACCCGATCCGCGGCGGTGACAACGTCCTCGTGCTGTGCGAGGTCCTGAACATCGACATGACCCCGCACGCGTCGAACACCCGCGCGCTGCTGCGTCCGGTCGCCGAGAAGTTCGCCGGGCAGGAGCCGATCTTCGGCATCGAGCAGGAGTACACCTTCTTCGACGGCGCCCGTCCGCTCGGCTTCCCGGTGAACGGCTTCCCGGCCGCGCAGGGCGGCTACTACTGCGGTGTCGGCTCGGATGAGATCTTCGGCCGCGAGATCGTCGAGAAGCACCTGGACCACTGCCTGGCGGCGGGCCTGAGCATCTCCGGCATCAACGCCGAGGTCATGCCCGGCCAGTGGGAGTTCCAGGTCGGTCCGGTGGGCCCGCTGGAGGTCTCCGACCAGCTGTGGATCGCCCGTTGGCTGCTCTACCGCACCGCCGAGGACTTCAACGTCTCGGCGACGCTGAACCCGAAGCCGGTGAAGGGCGACTGGAACGGCGCGGGCGCGCACACCAACTTCTCCACGAAGGCGATGCGCGAGGACTACCGCGCGATCATCTCGGCGTGCGAGGCGCTGGGCGACGGCAGCAAGCCGCTGGACCACGTGAAGAACTACGGCGCCGGCATCGACGAGCGCCTGACGGGTCTGCACGAGACCGCCCCGTGGAACGAGTTCAGCTACGGCGTCTCGGACCGCGGCGCCTCGGTGCGCATCCCGTGGCAGGTGGAGAAGGACGGCAAGGGCTACATCGAGGACCGCCGCCCGAACGCCAACGTGGACCCGTACGTGGTGACCCGTCTCATCACGGACACCTGCTGCGCGGGCCTGGAGAAGGACGGCCTGGTCTAGGACCGCGCCGCGGTTCTCCCCGCCGCAGCTCCCGCTCACGCCACCGACGCCCGTCTGGCCGCCTCCGGCCCGGCGGGCGTCGTCGTGCACCCCCCGGGGCGTTGTGTCCCGTATTGGGATGAGCCGCTCGAGGGAATATGGGATTCCGCTCCACGACGTGAGACGGGGCCTGCCCCCGCCCTCCCCCGTCTGCTTGAATGGAGCCATGGCCAGCCACTCACACACCTCGTCAGGTCGCAGCGACCTCGAGCCGTTCTGGCCGTCCCGTCAGGACCACGATTTCGACCGGGTGTGTTGCCGCGCGAAGAACGCGCCGGCCCTCTAAAACCTCCGGATCGCCCTCCTGATCTGCGTCGAGGCCTTCGGTCTGCGCGGTACGACATCGACGACGTCCGTACGTCCGTACGTACGTCTCCTGCCGACCACTCCGCGTGAAAGAGCCGACCACTCATGACCCAGACCCAGACCCGTCCGCTCGCCTCCGCCGCGACCGCCACCCGCCTGGCCTTGCCGCCCAGTCCGCACCATCGGCTGCGGTCCGTGGACCGGGACGAGGCGGCCCGGGTGGTGGAGCTGCTCCCGCCCGGCGCCACCTGGCTGCCCGCGCCGCAGCACACGCTCCCGGCGCTGCCCGGCCGGCCGCCGATGGTCGGCTACCTGGTCCTGGTCCCGGCCGACCAGCAGCAGCCCGCCCCCTTCGCCCCGCAGGCCGTGGCCGCACCGGCGGCGGTGCAGTCGGCGGGGCGGACGGCGCCGGCGCCGTCCGCCCCGGAGGGCGACGCCCTGGTGCGCATCGACCCGGCGCAGCGCACCGCCGAGGTCGACGGGCAGGTGCTCGACCTGACCTACCTGGAGTTCGAGCTCCTCGCGCACCTGGTGAAGCACCCGCACCGGGTGCACAGCCGGGACCAGCTGGTGACCACCGTGTGGGGCTACGGCCACGTCGGCGACGGGCGGACCGTGGACGTCCACGTCGCCCGCCTGCGCCGCAAGCTGGGCGCGGCGCACCGCGGTGCGATCCAGACGGTGCGCCGGGTGGGTTACAAGTACGCGCCCTGACGGTCGTGTGCGCTCGACGCGCCCTGTTCGGCGCGGGCGACGGGCCCGTACTCCGCGGCGGAGTACGGGCCCGTCGGCGTGCCGGCTAGGCGGCGGCCTTGGCGCGGCGTGCGGCGACGAGGCCGAGCAGCAGGTCGCACGCCAGGAACACGAGCAGGCTGATGCCGAGCATCGGGACGAACCAGCCGACCACGGCGGTCGCCGCGGCCAGCGGCAGCACCACGGTCACCGGCACCTTCCGCCAGGCGCCGCGCGGCTGGGCGCGGCCGGCGGACAGCCTGCGCTCCTTCGTCGGGCGGCGCAGCCACCACATCCGGTAGCCCCAGAAGACGAGGAACATCAGGCCGACGGCGAGGGCGGCCAGGGCGATCTGGTTGGCGATCCCGAAGGTCAGGCCCATGTGCACGTCGATGCCGAAGCGGGTCATCTGGGCGAGCACGGGGTAGTCGGCGAACCGCAGTTCGTCGATGATCCGGCCGTCGGCGGGGTCGACGGAGACGGCGTCGAGGTGCACCGGGACCTGCCTGTCCTTCTCCTTGACCACGTAGCCCTGCCCTTTGGCGGGGAGCGTGATCTGGAGGTGTTCGCTGACCCCGGCGGCCCGGGCGGCGTCCACGGCCTTGTCGAGGCCGATGTCGGCGGTCGGTGCGGGCGGGGGCATCTCGGTGCCCTCGGGCATGGTGTGGCCCGCGTGTTCGTCGGAGTCGCCCGCCGCGGCGCCCGGGTCGAGCTGGGCGGAGACGGCCGGGGTGGCGCCGCCGAGGCTGTCCTGGAGCTGCCCGATGTTCTCGCCGGCGTACTTCGACCAGGTCAGGCCGGTGGCGGAGAGGACGACGAGTCCGGCGACCGACCAGAGTCCGACGGCCCCGTGCCAGGACAGGGTGCGGCGCCGGCCGGTGGCCGCCCGGTCCGGGAGGACCAGGTCGGCCTTGCGCTTGCGGCGGCGGCCGATCCACAGGGCGAGTCCGCCGAGCGCGACCACCCACAGCCAGCTCGCGGCGAGTTCGCTGTAGTTCCGGCCGAACTCCCCGAGGTGGAGGCTGGAGTGGAACTCGCTCAGCCAGGTCCGCAGCGGCAGTGCTTCGCCGGAGGTGGCGAGCTGTCCGCGTACCTCGGCGGTATACGGGTCGACGAACACGGTGAGGGTCTCGCCCTCCGGAAGCCCCTCGCTCTCCATGATCACCCGGGTGGTCGCCTCGGCCTCGGGCGCGGGCCATACGGACACGACCGCGCCCCGGGGCGCGGCGCCGCGGGCCGCCTCGACCTGGGCGCTGAGCGGCAGGGCGCTCTCGCCGACGCGGGAGACGGTCAGCTCGTCGGAGTAGATGACGTTCTCGGCCTGCCACGAGGCGGCGTAGAGCAGCCCGGTGGCGGCGGCGAGGAAGAGCAGCGGGGCGATCAGCAGGCCCGCGTAGAAGTGCATGCGCAGGAGCAGCGGCCGCACGGCGGCCCAGCCTCCGGCACGGCGCTCGGCCGCGTCGGGGGCGGCGGCTATGCCTGCCGGGTCGGCGGAATGGGCGTCCGGGGTCGGGACGTCCTGAACCTCGTCAAGAGACATGGTGGTCCTAGGTGTGGGCGAGACATGGGGAACCGGCCCCGGGTCTCGCCGCCTCGCTCAGACGCGGGCGGGACGGCCGGGGGCCGTGGCGCGGAAGGCTCGGCCCGCGGGCGGCCCGCGCCGCACCACGGCGTAGGCGTGCACGGCGCCGCGCAGGCCGCGCGGCCGCTCGTACGGGGTGACGGGAGCGGGCGGGACCGGGACGGCGGCCACCCGCGCCCCGGCCAGGGCGAGCGCGCGGGCCAGCGGCCGGGCGGCGTGCAGGGCGGCGGCGCCCAGGGTCCGGGCCAGCCGGAAGACGGCGGCCTCGCCCCACGCCAGCCAGGCGGCGCAGAACAGTCCGGCCAGCACGTGCGCGGCGATCATCCCGGCCCCGCCGTGCCCGGCCATGGCGGCCATGTCCGCCATGGCGCCCGCGTCGGCCATCCCAGCCGGGTCCGCCATCCCGCCCGCGTCGGCCATCCCGGCCGTGCGGGCCGCGGCGCCCGGGGTTCCGGCGGCCGTCGCGCCCATGTCCATGCCCGGCATGTGGTGGTGCGCCGGAGCGGGTGCGGGCTTGGCCGCCTGGCTCCCGGAGAAGAGGAGGTGCAGCACCCCCTGGACGGCGAGCACCGCGGTGGCGATCCCCGCCGGTCCGCGCCGCCGCCCGGCGGCGGCCCAGGCCAGGCCGCCGGTCACCGCGAAAGCACCCATGAGCCCCGAGAGGGGAATGTCGCTGCCGGACATGCGCGAATGCCCCACCGCACCCAAAGCGGTACACACCGCCGCGAACATCGCGGCCCGCGTGGCGCGCATCGGCGCGGGGTGCTGGAGCATGGCCGCAACATGCTCGCACGGGGCCCGGTGGTGTCCGCCAGAGGGCCGTATCCGATCATGGGCGGGTGAATCCGATGCCACTGGGAGCGTTGTACGCGGGCGGGGTCCAGCTCGGGGCGTACGCCTTGGAGCGGATGGGGCGGGAGGAGCGGGAGCGACTGCTCCGGGAGTGCTCGACGAATGTCGACAATCTTGCCGCCGGGCGCTGGGAGACGCTGCTGACCAGCGCTCTCGTCGTCGAGGAGCCCATGCCCCTGCCGTACGCGCTGCTGCTCGTCGCCGTCCTCGGATACGCCGAGTACGCGTACGGCGCCTGGTGGACGGCCGCGGTGTTCCTGTTCGGGCACGCCACGGCGACCCTCCTCGTGTACGGCGCCCTGCGCGGGACGACCGATCCGCGCACCCGAAGCGCCCTGGACGTGGGGACCAGCTACGGGTTCAACGCCGTACTCGGCGCCCTGACCTCGCTCCTGCCGCGCGGGGTGGTCCGCACGACCGCCCGCGCCGGGCTCCTGGCGCTCGCCGCGGCGCCGGTCGCCAAACGGGGACGGACCTTCACGGACGCCGGACACCTGGCGGCCCTCGGGATCGGCATCGGGGTCTCACTGGCCCTCGATTGCCTTTCCGGAGCGAAACATCAGAAAATCGCTTGAACCGTACGAACCGCCGCATGACACGAGTAACACGCATACCGCTGGAGCCATCACGATGACCGCCACCCCCGCCACCACCGTCGCCAACCTCCGCGACCTCGGCGGCACCCCGCTCTCCGGCGGCCGCACCGTGCGTCCCGGCCTGGTGCTGCGCTCGGGACAGCTCGACCGGCTCGACGTCGCCGCCGACCCGGCGGTGGCCGCGCTGGGGCTGCGCACCGTCATCGACTTCCGCACCGACGCCGAGCGCGCCGACCACCCCGACCGGATACCGGCCGGCGTCCGGCTGCTCGTCGCCGACGTGCTGGCGGACAAGATGAACGCGGGCGCGGGCCGGGCGCCCGCCGCCGCCCAGCTCAAGGACCTGCTGTCCGACCCGGTCGTCGCCGAGGAGCACCTGGGCGGCGGCAAGGCGCAGGCCCTGTTCGGCGACGTCTACCGCTCCTTCGTGCACTCGGCCTCCGCCCAGGCCGCGTACCGGCTGCTGCTCACCGAGGCCGCCGATCCCGACGCCGGCCCGCTGCTCTTCCACTGCACCGCCGGCAAGGACCGCACCGGGTGGGGCGCCACGGTCATCCTGTCGCTGCTCGGCGCGGACGACGACACCCTGATGGCCGAGTACCTGTCGGTGAACCCGGCGGTCAAGCAGGCCTTCGCCCCGATGATCGAGGGCTTCACGGCGGCCGGCGGCGACCCGGACATCGCGCTCGCGCTGATCGGCGTCTTCCCCTCCTACCTGGAGTCCGCGCTGGCCGAGGTCGACACCCGCTACGGGTCGATGGACAAGTACGTGCGCGAGGGGCTCGGCGTCCCCGACGAGACGGTCGAGGCGCTGCGCAGCCGTCTGGCATAGCCGCGCGACGCGACCGTCCGGCGCGGCGGACACGAGAGGGGTGACCATCCGACGATTCGCTCGTTCTGCTGAACGTGACTGCGCCGGATACCGCCACCCTCCTTCCGTCTCCCGATGTCGAGCAGGCCGAGGCCGCCATCGTGGAGCACTACCCGCGGCTGGTGCGGCTCGCCTACCTGGTGCTGCCGCCCGCCCTCGGCCGCAACCGGCGGGTGCTCACCGCCCACTCGCTGGTCCAGCGGGCGCTGCCGCGCGGTCGGCGGGACGCGGCGGCGGCCGTGCGCGGCGGGGTTCCGGGCCAGCGCGGCGGCGAGGGCGAGGCCGGCTACGCGTACGTGCGGCTGCGCGTGTTGCGCGCCGCCCTGGAGGCCGGAGTTCCGCTGACCTTCCGGGCGCTGCCCCGCCGTGCGCAGCTCCCGCCCGCCCTGCCGCAGGTGTGGGGGCTGCGGCTGTTCCCGCGCGCCGGCGGGGCCGAGGAGCTGGCCCTCGACCAGTGGCTGGCCACCCTGGACGGGGCGGGGCGGGCCGCCTGTGTCCTGCGGGCGCTGGAGCGGCTGCCGGAGCCCGAGGTGCTGCGGGTGCTGGACGAGGCCGGGGTCGCGGATCCGGCCGCGGCGGTCGCGGAGTCCGGCGATCCGGCGCACGACTCCCTGTTCGCCTCGCCCGAGTTCGACCCGTGCGTGCTGCAGGCCCGTCCCACCGACCTGCTGCGGCGGCGGCGGCTGGTGCGCGCCGGGCTGGCCGCCGGGGCCGCGCTCGCCGTGTGCGGGGCGCTGCTCGCGCTGCCGGGCGGGGGCTGGGGGGCGGAGGGGGCGGCCGCCCCGCTGTACTCCCGCAACGCCGCGGCCGAACAGGCGCTGGATCCCGGCAAGCTGCTGCGGGCCGCGCCCGGGCTCTGGCGTACGTCGTCCCGTACGGACTTCTCCGCGTGGCCGGCCCGCGGCGACCGCGCCGAGGACACCGGGCTGCTGCGCCGGGCGCTGGCGGTATGGGCCCGCCCGGGCTCCTCGGTGGCCGTCTCGGCGACCCCGGGTACGCCGGCCGGGCCGCCGATGGGGCCGGCGCAGCTGCTGTTCGCCGGCACCGTGGACCAGGCCGTCGTGGTCCTGCTGTACGACGGCCTGCGCGTGGTCCGGTACGCGGAGCCGCGCGCCGGGACCACCGGCGCCGCCCTCGACTTCGCGCGGACCGACGGCGCTTCGGCGGACACCGCCACCGCCCTCGTGCTCAGCCGGGTGGACGGCAACGTCCGCTATCTCACCGCTCCCTGGGTCACCGGTGCGGCCCTGCGGGACCTGCTCAAGCCCGGCGAGGCCGCGGTGGCCCTGAAGGCTCCGGACGGGGTGACCCCGCCGGTGGCGAGCCCCGCCCCGACGGGCAGTTGCACCAGCTGGAACGCCCTGGCCCTGACCGGCGACGGCGCGACCCGCCTGATCACGGACCTCGGTGAGCTGACCCCGGCCCGGCTGACCTCGGGCGCGCCGGGCGCCGAACGCGATGTGACGGAGGCCGCGGAGCTCGGCGACTGGTCGCGGATCGCCTGCCTGCTGCCGTCGGTGCGCTCGCACGGGGTCCGTACGGTCAACGCCTGGACGTACGCGAAGCAACCGCTGCCCGAGGGTGACGGGACGGCGGCCTGGCTCTGTACGCGGGCCGAGACCTGGCAGGGTTCGGCGGACCGGGTGCAGGCGCAGTTCCTGGCACCGGGCGCGCCGCTCGCCGCGCAGGCCGCCCGGTCGGAGGGTTCGCCGGCGTGCGGGCCGCGGGAGCCGCGGGTGCTGGCGGGCGTGCTGTGGAAGTCGCGTGCGGGCCAGTGGTACGTGCTGGCGGCGGGCAGTGCGCAGTTCGCCTCGGTGTCGGCGTCGGGCGGCGGGGTGAGCGGGTCGGCGAACGGCAACCGGCTGGCGGTCAAGGCTCCGGCCGGGGCGCAGGTCGATCTGTCGGGCAAGCTGACGGACGGGACGAAGGCCGGGGCGCTGCGCTGAGAGAAGTCCGCGCAGGGGGGTTCTCCTCTCCCCTACCCATCAGTACATTGACGCCATGTCTAATACGCCGCTCGCGCCCGCCCCCGTGGCGTCGGAACACGTGGACCTGAAGCCCCGGAACGTGTCCTTCGGCTGGGAGGACACCCCGCTCCACTGGCTGCCGAACGACCCCTTCACCGGGCACATGATCAATGTGCTGCACCTGTTGCTCCCCGCGGGTGAGCGGTGGTTCGTGCACGTCTACAAGCAGGTGCTCCCGTACATCACGGACGAGCGGCTGCGCGCGGACGTCGTCGGCTTCATCGGCCAGGAGGCCATGCACGCCGCCGCGCACGACGACGTCCTGCCCCACCTGAAACGGCTGGGGCTGGACCCGACCCCGTACACGGCGCAGGTCGACTGGCTCTTCGAGAAGCTGCTGGGCGACCGGACCCTGCCGCCGGGCAGGGCCCGCCGCTGGTGGCTGATGGAGCGGGTCGCGATGATCGCCGCGATCGAGCACTACACGGCGTTCCTGGGCGACTGGGTGCTGAACGCCGAGGAGTTGGACCGGCGGGGCGCCGACCCGATGATGCTGGACCTGCTGCGCTGGCACGGGGCGGAGGAGGTGGAGCACCGCTCGGTGGCCTTCGACCTGTTCATGCACGTGGACGGCGGCTACCGGCGCCGCGCCCGGACCTGGGCGACGGCCTTCTCGGCGCTGGTCTTCCTGTGGCAGCGGGGCGTCCGCTTCTTCATGGAGAACGACCCGCACCTGGTGGACGGCAAGGCCTCCTTCGGCCAGTTCTTCCGGGCGGGGCAGCAGGGCGTCCTGCCGTCCGCGGGCGCCATGCTGAAGTCCATACCGAAGTACCTCGCCCGTACCTACCACCCCTCGCAGGAGGGCTCGACGGCCCAGGCGGTGGCCTACCTGGCCGCCTCGCCCGGCGCGAACGGCGGCCGCCCCAGCAGCCCCAGCGGCCTGACGAACGCCGCCGGCGCGCACCGCGGGGTGACGGCATGAGGCGCGCCCTCGCGGTCACCGCCGCCGCCGGCGCCGCCTGGGCGGCGAGGCGGGCCCTGAGCCGCCGGGTCGCGGCCTCCCCGCTCTGGCCGCTGCCCGCCCTGGGGACCCCCGTCTCGGGGTACTCGCCGCGCCGCCCGCTGCGCGCGCTGATCACCTCCCGCGGCGAACCGGCGGAGGGGGTGCTCCGGCTGACCCTGGAATCCCCGGAGCTCCCCGCGTGGACCCCGGGCGCGCACGTGGACGTCGTCCTGCCCTCGGGCCTGGTCCGCCAGTACTCCCTGTGCGGCGACCCGGCGGACGCCGGGGCGTACACGATCGCGATCCGGCTGGTCGAGGACGGCCGCGGCGGCTCCCGCGAGGCGCACGCGCGGCTGGTCGAGGGCGCCGAGCTGCAACTGCGGCCGCCGCGCAACCGGTTCGAGCTGGAGCCGGCACCCTCGTACGTGTTCGTCGCGGGCGGCATCGGCATCACCCCGATCCTGCCGATGCTGCGGGCGGCCACGGCCGCGGGCGCCGACTGGACCCTGCTCTACGGGGGCCGCTCGCGCGCCTCGATGCCGTTCCTCGCCGACCTGGCGGTCCACGGCGACCGGGTCACCCTCGTCCCCGAGGACGAGGCGGGCCTGCCCGACCTGTCGGCGCTCGCCGCGGCCCGGCCGGGGACCCTGGTCTACTGCTGCGGTCCGGAGCCGCTGATGGAGGCCGTGACGGCGGCGGCCGCGGACCCGGCCGCCGTCCGCCTGGAGCGGTTCGCCCCCTCGGCGCCGGGGCCCGCCCGGCCCTTCACCGTCGAACTGCGGCGCTCGGGGCGCACGGTGGAGGTGGGCGCGGCCGAGAGCGCGCTCGCCGCGGTGCGCCGGGAGCTGCCGGGCACCCCGTACTCCTGCGGGCAGGGGTTCTGCGGGACCTGCCAACAGCGGGTGCTGGCGGGCGAGGTGGAGCACCACGACGAGCTGCTCACGGACGGCGAACGCGAGGACTCGATGCTGCTGTGCGTCTCGCGCGCCAAGGACGGTCACCTCGCCCTGGACCTGTGACCTGTCCGTACTAGGGTGTCCGCATGACAACCGGGGTGCGGCGCAGGATGGGTGTCGAGGAGCGGCGGCAGCAGCTGATCGGGGTTGCCCTGGAGCTGTTCAGCCACCGCTCCCCCGACGATGTGTCGATCGACGAGATCGCTGCGGCCGCGGGGATATCGCGGCCGCTGGTCTACCACTACTTTCCGGGCAAGCTCAGCCTGTACGAGGCGGCGCTGCGGCGGGCCGCCGACGAGCTGGCGCTGCGGTTCGTGGAGCCGCGGGAGGGGCCGCTCGGGGCCCGGCTGCTGCGCGTGATGGGGCGGTTCTTCTCGTTCGTCGACGAACACGGGCCGGGTTTCTCGGCGTTGATGCGCGGCGGCCCGGCGGTGGGGAGCAGCCAGACCAACGTCATGATCGACGAGGTGCGGCAGGCCGCGTACGAGCAGATCCTCGCGCACCTGGGCATCGGCCTGCAGGACCCGCCGGCGCGGCTGGAGCTGGTCGTGCGGTCCTGGGTGTCGCTGGCCGAGTCCACCGCGCTGATCTGGCTGGACGGGCGGAAGATCCCCCGGGCCGAGCTGGAGTTGCAGCTGGTGCACGATTTCGCGGCGCTGGCCGCGGTGAGCGCCGCGTACGACGCCGAGATGGCGGGGATCCTCGGACGGATCCTGGCCGGCGAACCCGCCGACGGGCCGTTCGGCGACCTGGTCGGGCGGCTCGGCGGGCTGGTTCCGACCGGGGTGCCCGACCGAGCTGATCTTGCTCGATAATGCCCGCGTGATCATTGACGACGGGATCTTGTTCCGGCGGGCCGAGGGCGAGGACGCCGGCCTGCTGGTGCGGCTCTACGACCAGGCCGCCCGCTGGATGCAGAAGCACGGGATCGAGCAGTGGAAGCCCGGTGACAAGGACGCGGCGCACTTCCGGTCGAAGATGCGCGAGGGTGAGGTGTGGATCGCCGCCGGCGCCGACGGGCAGGTCTGCGGGGCGTACGAACTGTGGTGGTCCGACGAGGAGGCCTGGGGGGTCCAGCCGCCCGTCGCGGGCTACGTGCACCGGCTGATGGTCGCCCGCGAGGCCGCCCCCGCCGGGACCGGGCGCCGCATGCTCGAACATGCCGAGCGGCGGATCGCCTGGACCGGACGGGAGCGGGCGCGGCTGGACTGCGTCTCCACCAACCCCCGGCTGCTCGCGTACTACCGGGCCGCGGGCTACCGGGTGGTCGGGGAGTTCCCCCACAAGGAGGGGAAGGACGGCAGGATCTACGGGGTGATCCTGCTGGAGAAGCGGCTGGACCGGCTCAGCGCCGTGTGAAGACCGAGACGGTGCGGGCGGGGACGGTGAACTCTCCTGTCGTCGCGTCGTAGGTGGACCGCTTGACGGTGGCGTCGGAGCCCGCGGCCTGCACCGGGTGCAGGGCGTAGGCGGTGCCGGCGAGGGCCGGGACGCGCTGGGGGCGGGCGGTGGGGGTGGCGTTGAAGACCACCACCAGGTCGCCGAGGACCATGGTGATCACTCCCGGGGTCTCCTGCGTGCCGGAGAGCGGGAAGGACAGCCGGTCCTGGACCGCCTGCGGGGTGGTGAGGGCGAAGGCGCCTTCCGTCGTGCGGATCCGCAGCAGGTCGCGGTAGGCGGCCGAGGCTCCGGTGATCTCGGCGCAGCCGGGGGCCGGGGAGCTCAGCAGGGGCTTCGCGTAGAGCCACTTGGAGGCGTTGTCGGCGGCCGGGGGCAGGCCGCGGCCGAAGCCGTTGCCGTCGCGGCAGTCCCAGTGGAGGGCGTTGAACCAGTCGCCGCTGTCGTAGGAGTTGCGGTCCAGCGACTTGGAGCGCAGCAGGTCCGTGCCCGCCTGGGAGAGGGCCGGGCCCTGGGAGAGCGCGGCCGTGGCCATGGCCAGGACCTGCATGCGGGCCTTGTCGGCCGCGCCGGTGGCCGGCGGGAGCTTGTAGGTCAGGGCGTCGGCGAGGGTCTCGTTGTCGTGGGCGTCGGCGTAGGCGAGGGCGTCGCCGGGGGCGGCCGCGTAGCCCGCCGGGGCGCCGTTGTAGTCGACCTCGGAACCCTTGACGCGGCGCCCGGTGGTGTCGGTGAAGGTGTAGGAGGCGAGGTTGCCGGACAGGCCGACCTTGATCAGGTCCTGGGCGTGCAGGAGGCGGGCCTTCTGCTCGGCCGGGGTCCCGTTGGCGGGCGAGCCGTTGGGCTCGGTGAACAGGCCGGTGGCGAAGCCCTGGACGCGCGGGTCCTCGTCGAAGGGGCCGCCGCCGCGGACCGCGTCGCGCGCCCGGTCGGAGAAGGTGGCGATGCCGGTGCCGGCCATGTTCTTCTGCGTGGCCTGCACGAAGCGGGCGTCGTCGGCGATCTCGCCGAAGTTCCAGCCCTCCCCGTACAGGACGATCTTCTTGCCGTCGACCCCGTCCTTGGCGGGGGTCAGCTCGTCGAGGGCCTTGCGGACGGCGAGGATGTTGGCCTTCGGGTGGTGGCCCATGAGGTCGAAGCGGAAGCCGTCGACCTTGTAGTCCTTCGCCCAGGTGACGAGGGAGTCCACGACGAGCCGGCCCATCATGGCGTTCTCGGGAGCGGTGTTGGCGCAGCAGGTGGAGGTGGCGACGCTGCCGTCGGCCAGGAGCCGCTGGTAGTACCCGGGGACGATGCGGTCGAGGACGGACTTGTCCGACTGCCCGGAGGCGACGGTGTGGTTGTAGACCACGTCCATCACGGTGCGCAGCCCGGCCTTGTTGAGGGACTGGACCATCCTGCGGAACTCGACGGTGCGGGCGGTGCCGTTCGGGTCGCTCGCGTAGCTGCCCTCGGGGACGGTGTAGTGCAGGGGGTCGTAGCCCCAGTTGTAGGCGTCCTTCGCGGCCGCGGCGGCCACGCAGGCCTGCTGCTCCTGCGAGTCCGGGGCGTAGACCTTGAGGTCGCAGGCGGGTTCGGTGCGGTCCGCGGCCTTCTCCGGGATGGTGCCGATGTCGAAGGCCGGCAGGAGGTGGACGTACGAGGTTCCGGAGGCGGCCAGGTCGCGCAGGTGGGTCATGCCCGCCGAGCGGGTGTCGGTGAAGGCCAGGTACTGGCCGGGGTGCTTGGAGGTGCGGTCCGCGACCGAGAAGTCGCGGATGTGGAGCTCCTGGATCTGGGCGGAGGTGAAGGGGACGGGCGCGGGCTTGCGCAGGTCCTTCCAGCCGGGCGGGGCGAGCTTCGGGTCGGCGAGGTCCACGGCCAGGCTGTGGGTGGAGTCGGCGGTCAGGGCCGTGGAGTACGGGTCGGTGACGAGGTTGCGGACCACCTGGCCGGTGCTGGGCGCCCACACGGTCACGGCGTAGCGGTAGGGCTTGGCGGCCCAGGAGCGCTCACCGCGCACGGACCAGACGCCGGTGGCGTCGTCGCGGCGCATGGGGACGGCGCGGCCGTCGAGTTCGAGCGCGACCTGCTGGGCGGTCGGGGCCCAGACGGAGAGGGTGGGGCGGCCGTCCGCGAAGACCGGGCCGAGGGCGGAGGTGGTGGCGTACAGGTCGTCCAGGACCCCGGCGAGCTGTACCCCGGTGGCGGCAAGGACGGCGCCGTTCGCGGCGCGGGCACTGGCGACGAGCTGGCCGCGCAGGGCCTCGCGGACCCGGTCGCGGTCGCGCGGGTCGACGCTGAAGGCTGAGTAGGCGGCCAGGTGCGGGAACTTCTGCTTCTGGGCGGCGGTGAGCTCGGAGCGGTTCAGGCGCAGCCACCGGGCCCCGCCCTCGCGCAGGGTGCCGTTCTCGGCCTTGACGGCGCCGTCGCGGGAGGCGAGGAGCTGGGCGGAGGCGGCGGCCGCGGGGGCGTTCCAGGCGAGGGTGTCGCGGTCGATCCAGACGGCCTGGGCCTTGGTGAGGTCCAGCGCGGCGCCGGAGCCCGCGGGCTGCGGGAGGAGGTACTTCTCCTTGCCGCCCAGCATCCAGACCTCGTGGCCGTTGGCCTTCAGGTCGAGGGACTGGTCGGAGGGGAGGTCCTTCTCGTCGCCCTTGTGGAGGATGTAGCTGAGGCTGGTGGCCCCGGCCGCGAGCGGGACCTCGTACACCGCGCCGTAGGCGTCGGTGCGGGCGGGGAGCAGCGGCTTGGACCAGTCGGTGGGGTTGGCGGCGCCGGTCCAGACGTGCAGGCCCCAGCCCTCGTAGGCGCCGTCGGGGCGCTGGTGGTGCAGGACGGCCTTGGAGGTGTCCTGTGGCGGGTAGGCGGGGCGGTCGGTGCGGGCGGGTTCCTTGCCCTGCTCGAGCCAGATCTCGCCGGTGCGGGTCACGTCGATGGTGCGGTCGGCGGCGACGTCCTTGTTGCCGTCCTTGTCGATGACGAGGTAGCCGACGGAGGAGGCGCCGGGCTTGAGCTTGACGTACGTGAAGGCGCCGTAGGCGTCGCGGCCGGTGAATGCGTGCCCGGCGGGCCACGGCGTGGCCTCGCCCTCGGCGATGTCGCCCCAGGCGTAGAGGCGCCAGTCGGTGTAGTCGCCGTCGGGGCGGTTGTAGTGGACGACGGCGTAGTCGCGCTGGGTGGCGGTCGGGGTCTCCTTCGGCGGGACCTGTCCGGCGGCGGACTGGGCGAGCGCGCTCGCGGTGCGGCCGGCGGAGTCCACGGCGACGGCCTTGTAGCGCAGGGCCGTTCCGGCGGGAGCGGTGATGTGCTGGGTGACCTTGTAGGGGGCGTGGTCGGCGGAGCCGAGGACCTGCCAGGGGCCGTTGCCGGTCTGGGCGGCGAAGACCACCCGGTTCAGGCCGCCGCCGGTGACGTCGGCGGTGAGTTCGACGGTGCCGGTTGCGCCGGGGGCCGGGGCCTTGAGGGTCACGGCGGGCTTGGCGGCGGGCGCGGCGAGGGGGGCGGTGGCCTGGAGGACCACCGAGCCGTGGGCGGGGACGACGACGGTGAGCTTGCCGGCCGCCGAGGCGCGCAGCAGCGCGGTCCCGCCGTACAGGGTGCGGTACTGGGCGCCGGCCGGGGCGTCGATCTCCACGGCCTTGGGTTCGGGCGCGTTGTTCGCGGCGACGAGGTACTCGGTGCGGCTGCGCGGTTCCGTCCGGGCGAAGGCGTAGACGGATCCGTCGGCGACGCGCTCGCTCTGGACGCCGTCGCGCAGGGCGGGGTGGTCCTGGGCCAGCTTGGAGAGAGCGCTGATCTGCTTGTAGAGCGGGTGCTGCGGATCGTAGGCGTCGCTCGCGTGGGTGCGCGCCGTCCCGAGCTGGTCGTCGTCGAGGTAGTCGGCGACCCGCGACCCGAACAGCGGCTGGCGCGCGTCCTTGTCACCGCCCGCGCCCGTGAAGCCCTGCTCGTCACCGGAGTAGATCACCGGGTTGCCGCGGGAGAAGAACATCAGCTCGTTGGCCAGCCGGTAGCGGTCGAGCAGCTCCTGCTCCCCCGCGCCCGGCCGGTCCTGCTTCAGGAAGGAGCCGAAGCGCCCCATGTCGTGGTTGCCGAGGAAGGTCACCTGCTCGTAGGCGTTGGCCTTGTCGGTGGTGTACCGGTAGTCGTCGGCCAGGACGGCGGCCAGCCGGCCGGCTCCCGCGCCCTGGGCGGCGTACGCGCGGATCGCGTCCTGGAGCGGGAAGTCGAGGGTGGAGTCGAGGCGGCCGCGCGTCACGTACGGGGAGGTGACGGCCGTGTCGGCGGAGTAGACCTCGCCGAACATGAAGAAGTCGTCCCGGCCGCGCTTGGCCGCGTACGCGTCGAGCGCGGTGGCCCACTGGCTCCAGAAGTCCAGGTTGACGTGCTTGACGGTGTCGATCCGGAAGCCGTCGATGTCGAACTCCTCGACCCACTTCCGGTAGATCTTCTCCATCCCGCTGACGACCTCGGGACGCTCGGTCCACAGGTCGTCGAGGCCGAAGAAGTCGCCCTGCTCGGAGGACTCGCCGGCGAAGGTGGAGTCGCCCCGGTTGTGGTACATCTGCGGGTCGTTGAGCCAGGCCGGCACCTTGGCGTTCTTCTTGGCGTCGGGGACGAACGGGGTCCGCGGGAAGGAGCCGGCCCCGGTCTTGGGGAACTTCCCCTTCCCGTCGGCGTAGTCCGAGTCGTCGAAGGGCACCCCGTCCTTGGTCAGGTAGGGGAACGCGCCCTTCGACAGGTACGAGTAGGACGCCTCCCGGTAGTCCACGACGTCGGCCGTGTGGTTGGTGATGACGTCGAAGAAGACCTTCATCCCCTTCCCGTGGGCCTTGTCGATCAACCGCTCCAGGTCGGCGTTGGTGCCGAAGTGCGGGTCGACCTGCGTGAAGTCGGTGATCCAGTACCCGTGGTAGCCGGCCGAGACGTCGTCACCCTTCCCCTGCACCGGCTGGTTCTTGAAGATCGGCGCCATCCAGATGGCCGTCGTCCCCAGACCCTTGATGTAGTCGAGCCGGTCGGTGAGCCCCTTGAGGTCGCCGCCCTGGTAGAAGCCCTTGTCCGTCGGGTCGAGGCCGGTCTCCAGGCGGGAGCCGGTGAGGCCGCCCCGGTCGTTGCGCGGGTCACCGTTCGCGAACCGGTCCGGGAGCACGAAGTAGAACTGCTCCCGGGTCAGGTCGTGCCGGGCCGGCTGGGCGGCGAGCTTCGCGTCCGAGGGCGGGGCGGGCGCCTTGGCGGCGGCCGCCGCGGCGGGCAGGGCGGGCAGGAGCGTCACGGCCAGGGCGGCGGCGAGGACTCCTGCGGCAGGGCGTATCAAGGCGGATCTCCTTGTGTACGTGTCGCGTGAATGAGGGCTGCCCGGCGTGGCGGGGCAGGTGGATGCCGGGCAGCCCTGGTCCAGGGGGACGGGTGGGGTCAGTTGCGCCAGGTGTCGCTCAGCGTGACCTTGCCGCTCGCGGGAACGGTGGCGGTGCGGTTGGCTCCGCTCTCCCAGGTGACGCTCCCGGAGGCGTCCTTGCGGACGTACTTGTACGCGAAGGACGTGCCGGGCGGGAGGGGGACGTCGAGCTTCCAGACGGGGTAGGAGGCGGGGTCGAGCTTGAGCGCGCTGCCGGTGTTCCACGCGCCGAGTTCGGCGCGGTCGCCGGTGACGTGGATGCTCTGCCCGGGCACGGTGGTGGCGTTGACGGCGAACGAGGCGCCGGAGGCCGCCGGCGGCGGGGGCGTCGTACCGCCGGAGCAGGTACGGGCGCCGGCGTGCAGGGCGAGGGCGGTGCCCGCGCCGAGCGTGGCGGTGAACTGGCCGCCGGAGCCGACGTTGACCACCCGCCCGCTCTGCACGTCGCAGTAGTCGCCGCCCGGGAGGGAGGTCTGGAAGGTGCGGGTCAGGGCGCTCGCCTCGTGGTTGATCGCCACGTACGCCTTGGTGCCGCGCCCGAAGGCGATCTGGTCCGCTCCGTTGTCCCACCAGTTCGTGACGCCCTGACCGCGCGCCGCGTTCCGGAAGGCGACCATGGAGGAGATCTCCCGCCAGGCGTGCTGGCACTTCCAGCCGTCCGCGTAACAGGCGCTCACCGCCCCGCCGTTGGGCGGGCCGGCGTCCTTGTCGGTCCACTCGTAACCGGAGTGCACGTCCGGGGAGCCGTAGGGCCAGGCCAGCATGAACACGTTGGCGAGGGTGTAGTTCGCGCCGTCCTTGTAGCTGAGGGTGTCCCCGCCGCGCTCGGTGTCGTGGTTGTCGACGAAGACGGCGGACTGCCCGCCGGGCATGTGCCCCCATGCCTCGCCGAAGTTCTTCAGGTAGGCCAGGTTCTCGTTCTGGAAGACCCGCTTCAGGTCCCGCGCGTACCGGAACTCCTGCACGTCCCCGCTGCCGAGGTACTCGCTCGGCGAGACGGCCTCGCCCGCGCCGTGGATGGCCTCCAGCTTCCAGTAGGCCCCCGGGTTGCTCAGCCGGGACTTGATGTCGGCGAGGTCGGCGGCGGGCATGTGCTTGGCGGCGTCGATCCGGAACCCGTCGACGCCCAGCGACAGCAGGTCGTTGAGGTAGCCGGCGATCCGGCCCCGCACGTAGTCCTCACCGGTGTCCAGGTCGGCCAGCTGCACGAGCTCGCAGTTCTGGACGTTGGCCCTGTCCTGGTAGTTGGAGATGACCGCCCGGCAGTCGTCCATGTCGGAGCCGGAGTAGATGCCCGGATAGCCGTACTTCGTGTACGAACTCCCCCCGGTCCCCGTCCCGTCCCCGGCGGCCATGTGGTTGATGACGGAGTCGGCGACGACTTTCACGCCGGCGGCGTGACAGGTGTCGACCATGGCCTTGAAGGCGGCCCGGTCGCCGAGCCGGCCGGCGATCTTGTAGCTGACGGGCTGGTAGGACGTCCACCACTGGGACCCCTGGATGTGCTCCTGCGGGGGCGAGACCTGGACGTACCCGTAACCGGCGGGCCCCAGGCTGTCGGTACAGGCCTTGCCCACGGCATCGAACCGCCACTCGAACAGCACGGCGGTGACGTCCTTGGCCCCGGGGGGCGCGGCCTGAGCCTGCGGCGCCTGCGCGGTGAGGGACGCGGCGGCGAGCGCCGCGACGGCGACGGCGGCGGCCGAAAGGGGTCTGCGGGTGCGGGCCATGTGGGGCCTCCTGGCGGAGAGGTGGGGATTGCACGCGACCGTATGGGCCGAAACCCGCCCCTGCAAGACCTTGCGCAAGAGATTGCAGAATTGTTTCTCCGACGTGTCCTCCCGGGGCCGGCCGCGCCGCCACCCGGGTAGCGTCGCCCAAGTCAACGGAGACCGGAGGAAGGCCGCCATGGCAACCGAGATCGTCATCGCCCAGACCACCATCGACAGCGAACACCGCGCGGCCGAACTGGCCCGTGGCGCGGTGGAGGCCCGCCTGGCCGCCTGCGCCCACGTCGACGCCCCGCTCACGGCGGCCTACCGCTGGAAGGGCGCGGTCGAGACGGCCACCGAATGGCGCGTCTCGTACAAGACGACCCGAACCCGCCTGCCCGCCCTGACGGCATGGGTGACCCGGGAACACGCCTACGACGTCCCGGAATGGATCGTCCTCCCGGTGGAAGCCGGCTCCCCGGCCTACCTCACCTGGATCACCGAGGAAACCGCCCCGGAGTAGCACCCCCACCGACCCGAAACCCTCGTGCTCGCCGGCCAGAGCATGACGGTGTCCTTCTGCCGCCCCCTCTCGTCGAGGCGACCGATGACCAGCCCCGGACGGGCAGCAGACGCCGGTTCACGAGGAGCGCGTGGCGATCCGACGCGTAGGTGGTCTGGATGGTCTTCCCGCCGCTGTCCGGTGCGGGTTGGCCGGCCCCCGGCCCCGGGTCGCGTCTCTACCGGCCCCGCGTGCGGGACGTGCCCGCCCCCGGCTCACGAGCGGCTCGGTCCCTGATGCCCATAAGTCGATGCCCGTCCCATGGACCGTTCCTTCGGGGGCTTCCCGGCCCGAAAGGACAGTGGGACTGGCGGGAAACCCCCGAACCCTCCCTGATCAGGCTCAACGGGAATCAGGCCCCTCCCCCGTCCCCTCACCCCCGTCCCCTCACCCCGCCCCCGGCGCCTGTCCCGTCGAGCCCCTCACCACCAGTTCCGGCTGGAACACGTACTCCGTGCGCTGGACCGGGGTGCCGGCCACCGCCTCCAGCAGGGCTCCGACCGCCGCCGTCGCCATCGCGCGGACCGGCTGGCGGACCGTCGTCAGCGGCGGGTCGGTGAAGGCGATCAGCGGGGAGTCGTCGAAGCCGACCACCGACACGTCCTCCGGCACCCGCAACCCCCGCTCGCGCGCGGCCCGTATGACGCCGAGCGCCATCGGGTCGCTCCCGCACACCACGCCCGTGCAGCCGCGGTCCAGCAGGGCGCCGCCCGCCGCGTGGCCGCCCTCGACCGTGAACAGGGTGCGCTGGATCAGGCCCTCCGCCTCCGCGGACGGGCAGGCGGCCACGAAGCCCTGCTCCTTGCGGGCCGACGGCACGTACCGCGTCGGCCCGATCGCCAGCCCGATCCTGCGGTGCCCCAGGTCCTCCAGGTGCCGCACGGCCATCTCGGCGGCGGCGCGGTCGTCCGGGGAGATGAACGGCGCGTTCACCTGCTCGTTGAAGCCGTTGATCAGGACGAAGGGAGTGCCGCGCGCCGCGAGGCGCTGGTAGCGCGACGGGTCGGCGTGGGCGTCCGCGTGCAGGCCCGACAGGAACACGATGCCCGTGACCCCGCGTTCCTCCAGCTGCTCCACCAGCTCGTCCTCGGTGGCCCCGCCCGGCGTCTGCGTGCACAGCACCGGCGTGTACCCGTGCCCGGCCAGGGCCTGCTCGATGACCTGCGCGAACGCCGGGAAGATGGGGTTGGTCAGCTCCGGGATCAGCAGCCCCACGAGCCCGTTGCTGCGCCGCTTGAGCCGCACCGGCCGCTCGTAGCCCAGCAGGTCGAGCGCGGCCAGCACCTTGTGCCGGGTGCCGGCCGCCACGCCCGACTTGCCGTTGAGCACACGGCTGACGGTCGCCTCGCTGACCTGGGCCTGCGCGGCGATGTCCGTCAGCCGCAACGGGGAAGTCACCCCTGCCACCACACCGCGGTGTCGGCGGGCAGGACACCGGGGTCGGCGAGCTCACCGCTGGCGAGCAGCACCGCCCCCGCTGCCGGGAGGCGTACGGCCGCCGACGTCGTGTTGACCGTGCAGACGAAGCCCCCGCGCCGGAACGCCAGCACCCCCTCCGGGGCGGCCAGCCACTCCACGGCGTCGCCCGCGCCCAGGTCCCCGTGCTCGCGGCGGATCCGCAGGGCCGTCCGGTACAGCTCCAGCGTGGACGCCGGGTCGCCTGTCTGAGCCGCGACGCTCAGGCCCGCCCACTCGGCCGGCTGCGGCAGCCAGCTGCCTCCGCTGCCGAAGCCGTACGGGGCCTGGTCGCCGGACCACGGGATCGGCACGCGGCAGCCGTCGCGCAGCCCGTCCTGGCCGTTGGCCTTGAAGAAGGAGGGGTCCTGGCGGACCTCGTCGGGGAGGTCCGTCACCTCGGGCAGGCCCAGCTCCTCGCCCTGGTAGACGTACGCCGACCCGGGCAGCGCCAGCATCAGCAGGGCGGCGGCCCGCGCCCGCTCGAGGCTGCCGAAGCGGGTGCGGTGGCGTACGACGTCGTGGTTGGACAGCACCCACGTCGTCGGCGCGCCCACCGGCCGCATCGAGTCGAGCGAGTCGTCGATGGCGGCGCGCAGCGCGTCCGCGTCCCAGCCGGTGCTCAGGTAGTGGAAGTTGAAGGCCTGGTGCAGCTCGTCGGGGCGCAGGTAGAGCGCGGTGCGGTCCGCGCTCGGGGTCCACGCTTCGGCGACGCCGATGCGGTCGCCCGCGTACTCGTCGAGGACGCGCCGCCAGGAGCGGTAGATCTCGTGGACCCCGTCCTGGTCGAAGAAGGGCAGTACCTGGTTGCCGAGCAGCTTGAGCTGCTCGTCGCGGCCGAGGTCGGGCAGGCCGGGGGCCTTGACCAGGCCGTGGGCGACGTCGATGCGGAAGCCGTCGGCGCCGAGGTCGAGCCAGAAGCGCAGGATGGAGCGGAACTCGTCCTGTACGGCGGGGTGTTCCCAGTTGAAGTCGGGCTGCTCGGGGGCGAAGAGGTGCAGGTACCACTCGCCGTCGGCGACGCGGGTCCAGGCGGGCCCGCCGAAGATCGACTCCCAGTCGTTGGGCGGCAGCTCCCCGGAGGCCCCCTGTCCGGGGCGGAAGTGGAAGCGCTCGCGCAGCGGGGTGCCGGGGCCTTCGCGCAGGGCCTGCTTGAACCATTCGTGCTGGTCGGAGCAGTGGTTGGGGACGAGGTCCACGATGATGCGCAGGCCCAGTTCGTGGGCTTCGCGTATGACGGCGTCGGCGTCGTGCAGGGTGCCGAACATCGGGTCGATGGCCCGGTAGTCGGCGACGTCGTAGCCCGCGTCGGCCTGCGGGGAGGCGTAGAACGGGCTCAGCCAGACGGCGTCGACGCCCAGTTCCTTGAGGTAGGGCAGGCGGCTGCGGATGCCTTCGAGGTCCCCCATGCCGTCCCCGTTGGAGTCGGCGAAGCTGCGCGGATAGACCTGGTAGATCACCGCTTCTCTCCACCAGCCGGGCCGGGTGCCGGTGGAGGTGGGGAGTGCGTCGGCGAGGTGCTGGGTCATGTCGTCCTTGGAGAGATCGGGCCGGGGGTGAGAGGGGGCAGGCACGGGTGATCAGCCCTTGGTGGCGCCTGCCGTCATCCCGGCGACGAGGTGACGCTGGGCGAAGACGAAGAAGATCGCCGCGGGGATGGCGATGAGGACCGAAGCGGCGCTCATCGCACCCCAGTTGGAGGTGTACTGGGTGACGAAGGTCTGCAGTCCGCCGGCCAGGGTGAGGTTCTCCTCGCCGACCATGAAGGCGGAGGCGTAGGCGACTTCGCCCCAGGCGGTGATGAAGGCGTAGAAGCCGGTGACGGCGAGGCCGGGCTTGGCGAGCGGCAGGATGAGCCGCCAGAAGGTGCCGAAGGGGTTGAGCCCGTCGACGCGGCCGGATTCGTCGATCTCCACCGGAATGGTGTCGAAGAAGCCCTTCATCATCCAGGCGCAGAACGGCACGGCGATGGTGAGGTAGGTGATGATCAGGCCGACCGGCTGGTTGAGCAGCCCGAGGTCGCCCATCAGGTTGTAGAGGGGGACGATGAGGATCGCCATCGGGAACATCTGCGTGATGAGCAGGGTCCACATGAGCGGCTTCATGCCGGGGAACTTGAACCGGCTGACCGCGTATCCGGTGGTGGCGGCGATGAACACACCGAGGACGGTGGTGACGCCGGCGACCAGGACGGAGTTCGCGAACCAGCTGAGGAAGTGGCTCTGCTCCAGCAGGTACTCGTAGTTGCCGAGCGTCGGCTGCTTGACGAAGTCCGTGCTGATCGCGTGCTCGGCGGGCTTGAGCGAGGTCAGCAGGATCCACAGCACCGGGAAGACGGCGACGACGGACGCCGCGAGCAGGGTGGCGTGCAGGCCGAACGAGGCGAGCGGGGAACGGCTGCCCCGGGTACGGGCGGTGTTCGCGGACATGGTCACCACACCTCTCCCTGCTTGCGCAGCGAGCGCCGGTAGACCAGCGCGAAGATCATGAGCAGGGCGAGGATCAGTACGCCCCAGGTGGCGGAGCCGGCGAAGTCGCGCGGGCTCGCCACGAACGCCTCGCGGAAGGCCTGGGTCACCAGGATCTCGGTGGAGTCCCCCGGCCCGCCCCGGGTGAGCAGGAAGATCACCGGGAACATGTTGAAGGTCCAGATGGTGGAGAGCAGGATCACCGTCATGCTCACCGCGCGCAGGCCGGGCAGCGTGATGTGCCGGAAGCGCTGCCAGGGGCTCGCGCCGTCCATCTCGGCGGCCTCGTAGAGCTCGCCGGGGATGGACTGCAGTCCGCCGAGCAGGGCGACCATCATGAAGGGGACGCCGAGCCAGACGGTGACGGCGACGACCGAGAACTTGGCCCAGGTCGGGTCGTCGAGCCACGGGACGGCGGCGATGCCGCCACCGTCGAGGATCTTGTTGAGGATGCCGTTGTCGCGGTTGAAGAGGAACCGCCAGGCGAAGACGGAGACGAAGCCGGGGACGGCCCAGGGCAGGATGAGCGCCATCCGGTAGGCGGCGCGGCCGCGGAAGTTCCGGTTGAGCATGTTGGCCAGGACCAGGCCGAGCGTGAAGGTGATGGACACGCACGCGACGGTCCACACCACCGTCCACACCAGCCGCTGCAGGAACACCGGGTCGCCGAGCACGGCCGCGTAGTTGTCGAGTCCGACGAACTCGTACGTGGCTTCGATGTGCCGGGCGCCGATGGTGCGCGAGACGTTGCGCTCGTTGGCGTCGGTCAGCGACAGGTAGACGCCCCGGATCAGCGGCCAGCCGATGATCACGCCGAGGACGAGCACCACCGGGGCGATCATCGCCCAGGCGTACCAGTGGGTGGCGAGGGCGCGCCTCAGTCCGCCTCTGTTCCCGCTGTCAGTCCTGCGGCTCCGGCCGCGGGCGGCGACGTCCTTCTCGACGTCGTCACCCGCGGCCTTCGCCACCGACTGGCTGGTGTGAGCAGCCATCTTGTCGTTACTTCCAACCCTTGAGGATCTTGCGGAACTCGGCGCCGGCCGCCTTGGCGGCGTCCTCGGGGCTCGACGCTCCGGTGATCGCCTTGGTGTACTCGACCTTCAGCGGCTCGAAGAGGGAGCCGTTCTCCGGGATCCAGGCGCGCTCGACGGCCTTGTCCACGGCCGGCTTGAAGAACTGCACCATCTCGCTGCTCTTCACGTCGGGCTGCTCGTAGGCGGCGGTGCGGGTGGGGAGCAGGCTGAGCTCCTTGGCCGACTGCACCTGGACCTCCTGCGAGGTCATGTACTCGACGAAGGCGTGGGCCGCGTCGCGGTTCTTCGAACCGGCGTAGACGCCGAGGTCGTGACCGCCCTGCGGGGCGCCCGCCTTGACCGAGCCGGCCGGGACGGCGGCGACGCCGAGGTTGGCCTTGTCCTTGAACTGGTCGCCGGCGTAGGTGTCGGCGACGGCCCACGGACCGTTGATCATCATGGCGGCCTCGCCGGACTTGAAGGCCGTCTGCATGTTGGTCCAGCCGTCGGTGGCGTTGGTGACCGCCGCGCCCGAGGTGACCAGGTCGCGGGCGGTCTGGAAGGCCTTGACGCCCGCCGCGTTGTCGACGGTGACCGTCTTGTTCTTCGCGTCGACCAGGTCGCCGCCCTCGCCGTAGATCAGCGGGAGGAACCAGTAGGAGTCGTCGCCGCGCAGGTAGAGCCCGGCCTTGCCGCTCTTCGCCTTGATGGCCGCGGCGGCCGTCTTCAGCTCCTCGAGCGTCTTGGGGGGCTGCACTCCGGCGTCGGCGAGCATCTTCTTGTTGTAGAAGAGGCCGAGGGTGTCGATGACCTGCGGTACCGCGTAGGTCTTGCCCTCGTACTTGCCGCTGGCCGCGGCCTGCGGGAGGAACTCGGCGTCGACCTTCTTCGCGGTCTCGGCCGGGACCTCGTCGAGGTAGCCCAGCGAGGCGAAGTCGGCGACCCAGCCGACATCGGCGCGGATCACGTCGGGGGCGTCGGAACCGCTGCTGAAGGCGTTCTTGACCTTGTTCTGCGCGTCGCCGTACGGGACGTTGACGTACTTGACGGTCACCTTCGGGTGCTTCGCGGTGAACGCCTCGGCGATCTTCTGGAAGCTGGCCTTCTCGGCGTCGTTCGACGTGTCCCACCAGGTGACGGTGCCGGACAGTTCGCCACCGGTCTTGGTCTCGCCGCTGTCGTCCTTGGTGTCACCACCGCAAGCCGTCGCCGCGAGCGCCAGGGCCGCGACCAGCGCGGTGGCCGCTATGCCACGCCGCATATGAACTCCTTCGATGATCCCGGCCGCGCCCTCGCGGTCCCGAGTTGCCAGGAACGTAACAAGGCTGAAAGAAGACCGAAAGGGCTTGCGGCAATTTTCTGCAAGACGGGCTGATCGTTACATCCGTGTGTCCGTACGGTTGCCGCAGCTTGCTGTTAGTTCGAGCCACGTTCTCCCGCCCGGGCCCGCAACCAGGGGCCGTCTGATCGCGTTGACCCCGATATGACCCATGAGTCGACCGCCGTCCAGCTTGCAAGCGCTTCCAGCAATGCCGCCGCGAGCACCGGCTGGTGGCGCGATGCCGTCATCTACCAGGTGTACGTGAGGTCCTTCGCGGACAGCGACGGCGACGGAGTCGGGGACCTGCGCGGGGTCCGCGAGCGGCTCCCGCACCTGGCCCGGCTGGGGGTGGACGCGGTGTGGCTCACCCCCTTCTACGTCTCCCCGCAGGCCGACGGCGGCTACGACGTCGCCGACTACCGGGCCGTCGACCCGCTCTTCGGCGACCTCTCCGACGCCGACGACCTCGTACGGGCCGCCCACGCGCTCGGGCTGCGGATCATCGTGGACGTGGTGCCGAACCACACCTCCGAGCAGCACGCCTGGTTCCGGGCCGCCCTCGCCGGGGACCCGCGGGCCCGGGAGCGCTACCACTTCCACCCCGGCCGGGGCCCGGGCGGCGCCCAGCCGCCGAACGACTGGGAGTCCGTCTTCGGCGGCCCGGCCTGGACCCGGGTCGAGGACGGCTCCTGGTACCTGCACCTCTTCGCCCCCGAGCAGCCCGACCTGGACTGGGAGCATCCGGAGGTCGCCGCCGAGTTCGCCTCCGTGCTGCGCTTCTGGCTGGACCTCGGCGTCGACGGCTTCCGCGTGGACGTGGCCCACGGCATGGTCAAGGCCCCCGGCCTGCCCGACATCGGCCGCGGCGCCCAGGCCACCCTCATCGGCGCCCAGCCGCTCCCCTTCTTCGACCAGGACGGGGTCCACGCGATCCACCGCTCCTGGCGCCGGCTCCTCGACTCCTACGAGGGCCCGCGCATCGGCGTCGCCGAGGCCTGGGTGCCGACCTCCGAGCGCCTCGCCCGCTACGTCCGCCCCGACGAACTGCACCAGGCCTTCAACTTCCGCTTCCTGAACTGCCCGTGGGACGCCGTCGCCCTGCGGACCGTCATCGACGAGTCCCTTGCCGCCACCGCCTCGGTCGGGGCGCCCACCACCTGGGTGCTGTCCAACCACGACGTGGTCCGCCACCGCACCCGCTACGGCAGCCTGGCCCGGGCCCGGGCCGCCGCCCTGCTGATGCTGGCCCTGCCCGGGTCGGCGTACGTCTACCAGGGCGAGGAGCTGGGCCTGCCCGAGGTGGCCGACCTCCCGGCCGAGGCCCGCCGGGACCCCGCCTTCCTGCGCACCGCCGGACAGGACGGGCTGCGCGACGGCTGCCGGGTGCCGCTGCCCTGGACCGGCGACCGGCCGCCCTACGGCTTCGGGCCGGGCGGCGCCTGGCTGCCGCAGCCCGCCGACTGGGGCGGGCTGAGCGTCGCCGCCCAGACCGGGGATCCGCACTCCACCCTCGAGCTGTACCGCGCCGCCCTGGAACTGCGCCGGGCCCTGCCCGGCCTCGGCTCCCCGGACGCGGGCCCGCTGGCCTGGCTGCCCGCGCCCGAGGGCGTACTCCTCTTCACCCGGCCCGGCTTCGCCTGCACCCTCAACAGCCGGGCCACCGCGGTCGAACTGCCCGCGCCCGGCCGCCCCGTACTGTCCAGCGCCCCCGTGGACACGGACGGCCGCACCGTGCTGCAGCCACCGGACTCGTGCACATGGTGGGCAATCTGAACGTGCGACCGGTACAGTCCAATCCCGTGACCGCACGGCTAGCCGACATCGCAGCCCAAGCGGGGGTCAGCGAAGCCACAGTCAGCCGCGTGCTCAACGGCAAGCCCGGTGTGGCCGCGGCCACCCGTGAATCCGTGCTGGCCGCGCTCGACGTGCTCGGCTACGAACGGCCCGTACGCCTGCGCCAGCGCAGCGCGGGGCTCGTCGGGCTGATAACCCCCGAACTGGACAACCCCATCTTCCCGGCGCTCGCCCAGGTCATCGGCCAGGCGCTGACCCGGCAGGGGTACACGCCGGTACTGGCCACGCAGACGCCCGGCGGGTCCACCGAGGACGAGCTGACCGAGATGCTCGTCGACCGCGGGGTCTCCGGCATCATCTTCGTCTCCGGCCTGCACGCCGACACCACCGCCGACATGGGCCGCTACGACCAACTGCGCGGCCAGGGCGTCCCCTACGTCCTCATCAACGGCTTCTCCGACAAGGTGCAGGCGCCCTTCGTCTCCCCCGACGACCGCGCCGCGATGCAGCTCGCGGTCACCCACCTGACGGCGCTGGGGCACACCCGGATCGGGCTGGCCGTCGGACCCAAGCGCTTCGTGCCGGTGGTCCGCAAGATCGAGGGCTTCCGGCTCGGGATGAAGGAGCGGCTCGGGCTCGCCGAGGCCGAGACCGAGGAGCTGATCCAGCACTCCCTCTACAGCCTGGAGGGCGGCCAGGCCGCCGCGTCCGCGCTGATCTCGCGGGGCTGCACGGCGGTGGTGTGCGCGAGCGACATGATGGCGCTCGGCGCGATCCGCGCCGCCCGGCAGCGGGGGCTGCGGGTGCCGCAGGACGTGTCGGTCGTCGGCTTCGACGACTCCCCCCTCATAGCGTTCACCGATCCGCCGCTCACCACCATCCGGCAGCCCGTGCAGGCGATGGGGCAGGCCGCGGTCAGGACCCTGCTGGAGGAGATCGGCGGTACGCCGGCCCCGCACAGCGAATTCGTCTTCCTGCCCGAACTGGTCGTCCGGGGCTCCACGGCCTCCGGCCCGGGCCAGGCTCGGGGTCGGAGTCGTCCGTAGGTCGGAGCGCAGGCGCCGAAGACCGTCCCGAGGGATGATCGGAGGCGAGATCGCATCTGGCAGACTCTCTCCCCATGGGTGAAGCGAGCGTGAAGACACTGGAAACCCGAACGGACGTCTCGTCACCCCTCGTGACCGAGAGTGAGGTCCGGACGGGTCCCGAGCGCACCCTTCTGGCCCGGTTGCGCAGCCCTCGCCGCCCCCGGATCTGGTTCGAGATCCTGTTGATCGCGGTCAGCTACTGGACCTACTCGCTGATCCGCAACGCGGTCCCGGAGCAGAAGGCCGCCGCGCTCGCGAACGCCGACTGGATCTGGAACGCCGAGCGGAGCCTCGGCATCGCCGTCGAGCAGACGGTGAACCACGCGGTGAACTCCGTGACGTGGCTGATCGTGGGCATGAACTACTACTACGCCACGCTCCACTTCATCGTGACCATCGGCGTGCTCGTGTGGATCTACCGTTTCCATCCCGGGCGGTACGCCGCCACCCGCCTGGTCCTCTTCGCCACCACCGGCGTCGCCCTGGTCGGGTACTACCTGTACCCGCTCGCGCCGCCCCGGCTGATGAACGGGCAGAACTTCGTCGACACCGTGCTGGTCCACCACACCTGGGGCTCGATGGCCTCCGGGAACCTCAAGAACATGTCGAACCAGTACGCCGCGATGCCGTCCATGCACATAGGGTGGTCGCTCTGGTGCGGGCTGACGATCTTCGCGGTCGCCTCCGCCCCCTGGGCCCGGATCCTGGGCCTGCTCTACCCGGCGGCGACCCTCGTCGTGATCGTGGCCACCGCCAACCACTTCTGGCTCGACGCCGTGGGCGGCATGCTCTGCCTGGCCTTCGGCTACACGGCCTCGCGGGCCTGGTTCGGCTCCCTCCCGCACCGGCTGCCGCGCCACCCCCTGTACGCGGGTCCGCACCCGGCGACGGCGCTGCTGAACCGTTTCCGACGCTAGCGGCCGCCTCCCCCGGCTCCTTCGGACCCCCTCCTCCGCCCCCACGCCATCAGCCCGGTCAGGGCGGCTCGTCCTAGCCCGCGTAGAACAGCTCGTCCACCACCGCGCGGGCGCGGCGCGTGATGCGGCGGTAGTCGTCCAGCATCTCGCCGACGGTGCCCTCCGCGTAGCCGAGGTAGCGCCCCACCGCCGCCAGTTCGCGGGCCTCGGAGGGGAAGGTGTCCCCGGCCCGGCCGCGGACCAGCATCACCGCGTTGCGGACCCGGGTGGCCAGGACCCAGGCCTCGTCCAGGATCTGCGCCTCCTCGGTCGGGATCAGCCCGGCCGCGTGGGCGGCGGCCAGGGCCTCGCGGGTGCGGGTCGTGCGCAGGCCCGGTTCGGCCCAGGCGTGCCGCATCTGGATCAGCTGCACGGTCCACTCGACGTCGCTGAGGCCGCCGCGTCCGAGTTTGGTGTGCAGGGTCGGGTCGGCGCCGCGCGGCATCCGCTCCGATTCCATCCGGGCCTTGAGCCGGCGGATCTCCCGTACGGCGTCCTCGCCGAGGCCCTCCACCGGGTAGCGCAGCGGGTCGACCAGCTCGATGAAGCGCCGGCCCAGGTCGGCGTCGCCCGCGACCGGTTCGGCCCGCAGCAGGGCCTGGCTCTCCCAGGTCAGGGACCAGCGCCGGTAGTACGCGGCGTACGAGGCCAGGGTGCGCACCAGCGGGCCGGAGCGGCCCTCGGGGCGCAGGTCGGCGTCGATGAGCAGCGGCGGGTCGGCGGTGGGCAGTTGGAGCAGGCGGCGCATCTCGGCGATGACGGTCTGGGCGGCCTTCGCGGCCTCCTGTTCGTCGACGCCCTCGCGGGGCTCGTGGACGAACAGGACGTCGGCGTCGGATCCGTAGGCCAGTTCGTGTCCGCCGAAACGGCCCACGCCGATGACGGCGAAGCGGGTGGGCAGGGTATCGCCCCACTGGGAGCCGACGGCGGCGCGCAGGGCGCCCGCGACGGTGGCGGCGGTGAGGTCGGAGACGGCTGCGCCTACCTGGTCGACGAGGGCCGCGTGGTCCTCCTCGGCCGGGCTGTCCTCCGTACCGTACGAGCGGATGATGTCGGCCGCGGTGGTACGGAACAGCTCGCGGCGGCGGACCCCGCGGGCGGCGGCGACGGCTGCCTCGGGGGTCTCGGCCCGGCCGACGGCGGCCAGGACCTCCTGCTCCAGGGCCTCGTGGCTGCGGGGCTGGAGGCCTTCGGGGTCGCCGAGCAGGGCGACGGCCTCGGGGGCGCGCATCAGCAGGTCGGGGGCGAGCCGGCCCGCGGACAGGACGCGGGCGAGGTTCTCGGCGGCGGCGCCCTCGTCGCGCAGCAGCCGCAGGTACCAGGGGGTCTTGCCGAGGGCGTCGGAGACCTTGCGGAAGCCGAGCAGCCCGGCGTCCGGGTCGGCGGAGTCGGCGAACCAGCCGAGCATGACCGGGAGCAGGGTGCGCTGGATGGCGGCCTTTCGGGTGACGCCGGAGGCGAGGGCCTCGAGGTGGCGCAGGGCGGCGGCCGGGTCGGCGTAGCCGAGGGCTTCGAGGCGCTGGCCGGCGGCGCGCGGGGAGAGCCGGGTCTCGCCGGGGGTGAGCTGGGCGACGGCGTCGAGGAGCGGCCGGTAGAAGAGCTTCTCGTGCAGGCGGCGCACGACGGAGGCGTGGCGGCGCCAGGCCTTGTTGAGTTCGGCGACGGGTTCGGTGCGCAGGCCCATGGAGCGGCCCAGGCGGCGCAGGTCCTGCTCGTCCTCGGGGACGAGGTGGGTGCGGCGCAGCCGGTAGAGCTGGATGCGGTGCTCCATGGTGCGCAGGAAGCGGTAGGCGTCGTGCAGCTGGGCCGCGTCGGCGCGGCCGACGTAGCCGCCTGCGGCGAGGGCGTGCAGGGCGTCGAGGGTGCTGCCGGAGTGCAGGGTGTGGTCACTGCGGCCGTGTACGAGCTGGAGCAGCTGGACGGCGAACTCGACGTCGCGCAGGCCGCCGGGGCCCAGCTTGAGCTCGCGGTCGATCTGGGCGGCGGGGATGTTGTCGACGACGCGGCGGCGCATCTTCTGGACGTCGGCGACGAAGTTCTCGCGTTCGGCGGCCTGCCAGACCAGGGGGCTTATGGCCTTGATGTACTGCCCGCCGAGGTCGGGGTCCCCGGCGACGGCCCGGGCCTTGAGGAGGGCCTGGAACTCCCAGGTCTTCGCCCAGCGCTGGTAGTAGGCGAGGTGGGAGGAGAGGGTCCGCACGAGCGGACCGTTTCTGCCCTCGGGGCGGAGGTTGGCGTCGACGGGCCAGATGGTGCCCTCGACGGTGGTCTCGGAGCAGATCCGCATGAGGTGGGAGGCCAGTCGGGTGGCGGCCTGGAGGCCCTTGTCCTCGTCGGTGCCGCCGGTGGCCTCGCCGACGAAGATGACGTCGACGTCGGAGACGTAGTTGAGCTCGTTGCCGCCGCACTTGCCCATCGCGATGACGGCGAGGCGGCACTGGGCGGCGTCCTCGGGGGCGGCGGCGCTCGCGATGCGCAGGGCCGCGCGGAGGGTGGCGGTGGCGAGGTCGGCGAGCTCGGCGGCGGTCTGGGCGATGTCTATGGTGCCGCAGACGTCGCGGGCGGCGATCGAGAGCAGGCAGCGGCGGTAGGAGACGCGCAGGGCGACGGGGTCGTGGGCGTCGGCGAGGCCGCGCTCGAACTCGGGGAGCCCGGGGTGCAGGTCGGCGGCCTCGTAGGTGACGAGGGCGTGCCAGTCGCGGGGGTGGCGGGCGAGGTGGTCGCCGAGGGCTTCGGAGGCGCCGAGGACTCCGAGGAGGCGGTCGCGCAGCGGCTTGGCGCTGACCAGGGTGCCGAGGAGCCGGGACAGCTCCTCGGGGGGCTGCGCCTCGGCGAGCCGGACCAGTCCGAGGAGGGCGAGGTCGGGGTCGGCGGTGGCGCCGAGGGCGTCGAGGAGCACGGGGTCGGCCCGTACGGAGGCCAGCGCGTCGGCGTCGAGC
Source organism: Streptomyces subrutilus (assembly GCF_001746425.1). GTDB lineage: Bacteria > Actinomycetota > Actinomycetes > Streptomycetales > Streptomycetaceae > Streptomyces > Streptomyces subrutilus_A. The sequence continues at coordinate 2,398,101 of NZ_MEHK01000001.1, forward strand.
AGCCTGGCGGCGGCCGAGGGGTCGGTGAACCCGCTGCGGAGCAGCCGGATGAAGGTGCTGCTCCTGCGTCCCGGGACTGTCATCCCGCCGCCTCCCGCGGTTGTCGCTGCCACTGCCCTGGCGTTCCTCCAGGTGAGCCTAGCCGGAGCAGGCGTTCGACTCACCGGCACGTACCATGAGCGGGCTTATCGGATTATCCGAAGAATTATGGCGTGATGGGGCCCGATCCCCGCCCGACCGGCCCGCGAGGAGCCCCATGCCCGACGCCCGCCCGCCCTCGGGCTCCCCTTGGCCGGCCCCGGAGCGAATACCTCACACCCGCCACCCAGGGCCCGTCCCGCAGGCCGGGCGCCCCGCCCCCTGGCCCGCTACCGAGCCTGCGCCGCCCGGCCACCCCGCCCAGCCTGCGGCAGCCAGTCCTACCGCCCATCAGGCCGAAGCCCAGCCTTGGTCAGCCGGCCCTACCACCCACCACGCCGAAGCCCAGCCTTGGTCAGCCGGCCCTACCACCCACCACGCCGAAGCCCAGCCTTGGTCAGCCGGGCCTGCCGCCCATCAGGCCGAGGCCGCGCCCGCGTCAGCCTGGCAGACCGACGCCTCGCCGACGGCAGCCTGGTCCAGCCACCAGACTGAGGCCCCTCCTGCCGGGCCCCGGCACCCGGGCCACCCGGCCGAAGCCGCGCCTGCGGCGGCCTGGCAATCCGCCACCGGGCCCGCGAGCTCGCCCGCTGCAGCGGTGCGGCAGCCGGGCCACCACGACCAGGCTCCGCTCACCCTGCCCCAGCAGCGCGACAACCGGACCGGCTCCCAGCCGCCGCAATCCGCCGCAGCCTGGCAGTCTGGCCACCACACCGAAGCCCGGCCGACTCCGCACAACCGAGCCTGGCAGCCCGGGCGCCAGCCCGAAGCCCCGGCGGCCCCGCAGCCGGCGGCTCCGCAGCCCGGCCACCACGACCAGGCTCCGCTCACCCTGCCCCAGCAGCGCGGCAACCAGACCAGCCCCCGGCCGACGCAGCCCGCCGGAGCCTGGCGGCCGGGGCGCGAGCCCGAAGCCCCGTCCGGACGGCAGATTCAGGCCCCCGCGGCGCGGCCCGAGGCCGAGGTTTCGCAATCGGACGACGCGCCCGCCGGCCGCAAGGCCGCGCGGCCGGCCCGCGAGGCCGAGCGCGCCGGCGGGCGCGGCAGGCGCGCGCAGGCGCCGTCCGCGCCCGAGGCCAAGCGCGGTCGCCGCCGCGCCGGGACCCCGACAGCGGCGGCAGCCGCCACCACCGGCCCCGGCGCGCCCGGCTCGCCCGCCAACAGGACGCCGACCACCAAACCGGCCACCCCGCCGGAAGGCAACCGCGGCAACCGCCGGGCAGCAGCCACCGCTCCGCCGGAAGGCAGCCGCCGCGCCGGGACCCCGAGGGCGGCGGTAGCCGCCAACAGGACGCCCGCCACCACTGGATCGCCGACCCCGCCGGGAGGCAACCGCTGGGCCCGGCTCGTCAAAGTGGTCGCCTTCTGCGCGGCCACCGCCGCCGGCAGCATGCTCCTGCTCCGCGGCAACGAGGCCCTCGACCGCCTGGCCTCCCCCGTCACCCCCGACAGCAAGGCCACCGCCCCCGCGGCCCCGGCGGACGCGCCGGACCCCGGCCGGGTGCTCCAGGTCATCGCGCATCCCGATGACGACCTCTACTTCATGAATCCGGACCTGCGCTATTCCATATCCGCCGGCCTCCCCGTGACCTCGGTCTACCTGACCTCCGGCGAAGCCGACGGCATCAACGCCGGCTCCGCCAAGCAGGCCACCACCAAGCCCAACAAGCCCGCCTACGCCGAAGCCCGGCAGAACGGCATCCGCGCCGCCTACGCCAAGATGGCCACCGGCGACCGCGGCAGCGCCTGGAAGCGCACCGTCGTCCCGACCAAGGGCGGCGGCCACGCCGAGGTCGACATCCTCGTCGCCAAGCCCCAGGTCAACCTGGTCTGGCTGCAGCTGCGCGAGGCCGGCAACGTCTACGCCGACGTCCCCGACAGCCTGCACGGCCTGTGGGACGGCAAGGTCCCCCGCCTGGAGTCGATGCTCGCCTCCGGAACCCCGGTCAAGCAGCAGTTCGCGTACACGAAGGACCAGGTCGTCCAGACCCTGGTCGGCATCCTGGAGCAGTACAAGCCGACCACCGTCCGCTCCCAGGACCCGACCCCCGGCCGGCACCCCGACACCAAGCGGTACACCGACCACCAGGACCACTTCTACGGCGCCCGCTTCGTCCAGCTGGCCACCGCCGCGTACGCCAAGGACGTCAAGGACCGCCCGCACTTCGCGGTGCAGAACTACCTCGGCTACTTCAACGGCTCCCTGCCCAGCGCCCTGGACCCGGACGAGGCCAAGGAGAAGCTGGACATCCTGGGCACCTACGCCTGGCTCGACCAGCAGAACCACTGCGGCAGCGACGCCGGCTGCGGGGACCTCAAGGTCGCCGACCACCCGGCGGGCAACCGCTGGTCGGACTCCATCAACTACGCCCGCGGCACCAGCACATCCTGGCTGGCCTCCGACAAGGAGCGCGGCCTGTGGGCCTTCAAGGTGCTCGACGGCCAGGTCGCCGTCTGGCACCGGCCGGGCCTGATCGGCCGCTGGACCGGCCCGAACCTGCTGCCCGGCACCGGCATGGACCCGGGCGTGTCCACCGTCACCCTGCCGGACGGCCGGATCGCCGCCTTCGGCACCCGCACCTCCTTCGGCGCGAAGCCCGCGGACTACCGGCGCGAGGTCGTGTACGCCGTCCAGAAGGCCCCCGGCTCCGAGGAGTTCGGGGAGTGGCAGTCGCTGGGCACCCCCGAGACCGCCGACGAGAACTGGACCTCCGACATCAGCGCCCCGGCCGTCTCCGTCGACGGCGCCGGCCAGCTCGCGGCGTACGTTCGCGACGGCGCGTACACCCTGCGCGGCCGGGTGCGGCAGGCGGACGGCGGCTGGGGCCCCTGGGAGAAGTACGGCGGCGCCGACCTGCACGGCACCCCGGCCACCGGCACCGACGGCGCCGGGCGGCGGATGGTGTTCTCGGCCACGTCCAAGACGGTGGTGGGCTGGCTGCAGCCCAAGCCGGGCGCACCACTGGGCCCGGTCACCGCCACCGGGCTGCCGGAGACCACGCTCCCGCTGACCGCGGAGGGCCGCGAGGGCGGGGTGCGCCTGTGGTTCCGCAAGCCGGGCTCCGGCAACGTCCGCAGCGCCCTCATGACGGGCGACGGCGGACTGAAGGTGAACAATCTCACCGACCTCGGCGGCCTCAAGGGCTTCGGTTCGGTGACCGCGAGCGGGCACGTCCTGGCGGGCCGCGCGGCGGGCGGGCAGCTGGGCTCGGAGGTCGGGCCGGGCCGTCCCTGGGGGCGGTCGCCGCTGATGTTCGTCGGCGCCCCGTCCTCGACGATGACCGGAAAGAACCTGGTCAGCCTGGCCGTGGTGGGTCTCGACGCACGGCTGTACGTGACCTCGTCGGCGGACGCGCCGGACGCGTACCTGGCGCCGTGGCAGCCGGTCGGCCCGCGCAACACGGGCCCGTAGCGGGTCTGCGGCGCGCCCGTACGCGGCCGCCCACACCCGCGACCATACGGACATAAGGCGCAAGACGCATAAACTTTGTGATTCACGCCGTTAACATCCCACACCGGTACGACGGTTGGTTCAGGCTGCGGACGAACAACGTCCACATCTCGGGCACATATCCGGATCAAAATCCTCACAGGGCACAATCACGTCCGGTCGTTTCCGGAAAGCAGGAGTCATAGCCGGAACCGGTGAACCAAGTTCGCCGGAACGGCCTCTCTCTGACTGCTCAGCGGTATTCCCGCCCGGACGATCGAACCCTAGGCGTGCCCGATGCCCTTGACCCGCCGCCGCTTCGCGGCTCTGCTCGGCGTGCTCACCGCCGGTTCCACCGGTGTGCTCGCCTTCGCCTCCGGCCAGCAGACCCCGGCCGAGGCCACCCAGGAGAAGAGCGCCGTCGCCGCGCTGCCCGCGAGCACCACCGCCGGCTCGGTCGTCCAGGTCGTCGCGCACCCCGATGACGACCTGTTCTTCATGAACCCGGACCTCAGCCGCTCGCTGCTGTCCGGCGTCCCCGTCACCACCGCCTACCTCACCTCCGGCGAGGCCGACGGCCGCAACGAGGCCCGCGGCGCCACCATCCGGGACCCCGAGCAGCCCGCCGACCGCACCCACTACGCGGAGGCCCGGCAGAACGGCATACGCTCCGCCTACGCGCAGATGGCCACCGGGGACCGGACCAGCGCGTGGAAGCGCACCGTCATACCCACCGCGGGCGGCGGCCAGGCCGAGCTCGACATCCTCATGGCCAAGCCGCACGTCAACCTCGTGTGGTTCCAGCTCCGCGAGGCCCGCAGCACCGGCGCCGACACCCCCGACAGCCTGCGCGGCCTGTGGAACGGGCGGATACCCGCGCTGGGCGCCCAGCTGACCTCCGGCACCCCGGTCAAGAAGCAGTTCGCGTACACGAAGGACCAGCTCATACAGTCGATAGCCGGGGTGCTGGCCCGCTACCGGCCGACGACGATACGGATGCAGGACCCGACGCCCGGCCGGTACGGCGAGACCGGCCGGTTCACCGACCACCAGGACCACATGTACGGGGCCCGGTTCGTGCAGGCCGCCTCGGCCGCCTACGCCGCCCAGTACACCGACCGCCCCCGGTTCTCGGTCCAGAGCTACCTCGGCTACCACAACAGCAGCCTCCCGCACGCGCTGGACCCGCAGACGGCCGAGACGAAGACCGACTACCTGCGGACGTACGCCTGGCAGGACCACCAGGACTACTGCGGCTCCCCCTCCGGCTGCGGCGACCGCAAGGTCGCGGGCAACCCCACCGGGCGCAACTGGGCCCAGTCCATGCGCTACACGCGCGCCGACCACAGCTCCTGGCTGGTGGAGGGCACCGCCGGCCGCCTGTGGGCCTTCGCCACCCTGGACGGGCAGACCGCGTACTGGACGCGGAACCCCGGCGGCGACTGGACGGGCCCCGCCCTCCTCCCCGGCACGGGCATCGACCCCGGCGCGACCACAGCCCGCCTGCCGGACGGGCGGATCGCGGTCCTCGCCACCCGCACCGTCTTCGGCACGGCGCGGCCCGAGGAGTACCGGCGCGAGGTCGTGTACGCCGTCCAGTCCGCGCCCGACGGGCCGTTCGGGCCGTGGCAGTCGCTCGGCACCCCCGAGCGCGGCGACGACGAGGGCACCTCGGCGATCAGCGCTCCGGTCGCGGCCGTGGACGCGGCGGGCCGGCTCACCGTCTACCTCCGCGACTCCCGCCGCACCCTGCGCGCCACCGCCCAGCAGCCGGACGGCAGGTTCTCCACGTGGGGACGGCTGGGCGGCGAGGACCTGCAGAGCGACCCGGTGACGGCGGTCGACTCCGCCGGGCGCCGCCACGTGTACGCCACCACCACGACGTCGGTCCTCGCCTGGACCCAGCCCGCGCCCGGCGCCCCCCTGGCCGGTCCGCAGCCGACGGGCCTGCCCGCCACGACGGTCCCCCTCTCGGCGGCTCCGGAGGGCGCGGGCGTCCGGCTGTACTTCCGCCGGCCGGACTCGGGCGTCGTCCGCTCCGCCCTGGTCACGGCGGGCCCGGGCAAGCTCCAGGTCTCCAGCGTCGCGGAGGCCGGCGGCCGGGCGGGCTACGGCGCGCTCGGCGTCGCGGGCCGGCACATCGCGGGCCGCGCGGACAACGGAACCGTCGGCACGACGGGCCTGGGCGGCCCGCCCGCCTGGACCGAGTCCGGGATGCTGTACGCGGGCGCGCCGGCGGCCGTCCTCGAACCGGCGGGCTCGACCATGGCGGTGGTGGGCCTGGACGCACAGCTCCACACGACCACGACGGCCGCGGACCCCGGCCGGCCCACCTGGCGGCGCGCGGTCCGCTGACGCGCGGGTTCCGGGGGTCCGGCGGGGGCGCGGAGCCCGGTAGGCGGGGGCTCGGCGGCGCGGAGCTCTAGCCGGCGACGGGGTACATCGAGCCGCGCCGGCCCTCCGGCGAGGTCAGCCACTCCAGCTTCTCGGCCGTTCCGGTGTCCGGGAGCGGGGTGTGCAGCACGATCACCAGGTCGGGGCGGGCCGGGACGCGCAGCTGGGTCGACTCCACGTGCAGCCGGCCGACGGCCGGGTGGTCCATCTGCTTCTCGAGCTGGCCGCCGGGCTCGACGTCCCGCCGCTCCCACAGCTCGGCGAACTCCGGGCTGAGCTCCCGCGCCTGCGCGACCACGGCCCGGAAGCCCTCGTCGTGGGGGTGTTCCGAGCAGGCCGCCCGGAACTGGGCCACGACCTGGCAGGCGACCTCCTCCCAGTGGGTGGAGCGGGCCCGGTAGATGGGGTCGGTGAAGAAGGCGATCAGGCAGTTCTGCACGATCTCCGGGCGCATGCCGAAGACGAGCGAGGCCGCGTCGTTGTACAGCACCGTGTTCCAGTACCGGTCCATGATGTGCGCGGGGAACGGCATCCACGCGTCGATCAGCCGCCGCAGGCCGTGGCACATGTCCCGGTCGGCGGGGGCGACTTCGAGGGCGGGCGGGTTGAGCCCGGCGAGCACGTAGAGGTGCCGGCGTTCGGCGCTGGTGAGCTTCAGCACCCGGCCCACCGCGTCCAGTACCTGCGAGGACACCGTGATGTCGCGGCCCTGCTCCAGCCACTGGTACCAGGAGGCCCCCACCCCGGCGAGCACCGCGACCTCTTCCCGGCGCAGGCCCGGGGTGCGGCGGCGGGCCCCGCCGTCCGGCAGGCCGGCCTCGGCCGGGGAGATCCGGGCCCGTCTGCTCATGAGGAACTCGCGCAGTTCGGTCCGGCGGTGCTCGTCGGCCGACGTGCTCACGAAATCCCCCTGTCCAGCTGCCTGGTGGTGCCGCCACCAGCATAAGTTCCCACTCTGCACGGGCATTCCCGGGCGGCGAGGGTGGTGGCCATGGCGATCAACACACAGACGACGGCCGACACGCCCGACACCGCCGGCCGCGACCGCGACAGGGCCCCCGCCCGGCTCTCCGGCCGGGCCCGGCTGGTCCTCTTCGTACTCTGCGCCGCCCAGTTCATGGTGGCGCTCGACTTCTCCGTACTCAACGTGGCACTGCCGGTGCTCGGTGAGGACCTGGGGCTGAGCCGGTCCGGCCTGCAGTGGGCGGTCACCGCGTTCGCGCTGCCGTCCGGCGGCTTCCTGCTCCTCTTCGGCCGGATCGCCGACCTGTTCGGCCGCAAGAAGCTGTTCCTGGCCGGCCTCGCGGTCTTCGGTGCGGCCTCGCTGCTCGCCACCCTCGCCTGGGACCCGGCGTCCTTCCTGACCGGGCGGGCCCTGCAGGGCGTCGGCGCGGCGGTCATCGTGCCGACCGGGATGTCCCTGCTGACCACGACCTTCCCGGAGGGCCCGCTGCGCGACAAGGCGCTCGGCATCTCCGGCACCCTGCTCTCCCTCGGCTTCACCGTCGGCATGCTGCTCGGCGGTGTCATGACCGACACCCTGGGCTGGCGCTCGACCATGGGCCTGCTCGCGGTCGCCTCGGTGGTCGTGCTGCTCCTCGCCCCCGGGCTGCTGCCGGAGTCGCGTACGCCCGAGCGGCCGCGGCTGGACGTGCCCGGCGCCGTCACGGTCACCGGGGGCCTGCTCGCGCTGATCTACTCCCTGTCGTCGGCGGCCGAGCGCGGATTCGGCGGTGTCGACGTGTGGGGCACGCTGGCCGTGGGGCTCCTCCTGCTCGCCGCGTTCGCGGTGGTGGAGTCGAAGTCCCCGGCCCCGCTGGTCTCCTTGCCGATGCTGAGGCGGCGTACGGTCGCCTGGGGCAATGTGGGCGGGCTCGTCACGTTCTCGATGATGTCCACGGTCGTCTTCGTGCTGACGCTCTACCTCCAGGAGACGCTGGGGCTGTCGTCCTTCCGTACCGGGCTCGTGTTCGGCATCCAGGGCGCGGCCTCGGTGGTGGCCGGTGCGTACGCCCCGCGCGTCATCGGCCGCTTCGGCGCCCGCCGCACCCTGGTCGCCGCCCTGGCCGGCCAGGGCGTGCTCACGGCGGCGCTGCTCGGTGCGGGCGCGCAGTCGGGCGCCCTGCTGGCGACCGTCGCCGTCTCGCTGGCCAGCATGTGCCACCTGGCCGCGATCATCTCGTACGGGCTGGTGGTGACGAGCGGCGTGCCCGACGCGGAACAGGGCCTGGCGACCGGCCTGGTCACCACCACCCAGCAGGTGGGCCTGACCATCGGCATCCCGCTCCTGGGCGTCCTGGCCACGACCCACACCGCGCTCCTCGACGGAGTGCGCACGGTCCTGGCGATCGACACGGCCATCCTCCTCACGGCGTCCCTCCTGCTGGCAGCGGGCCTACGCCGCCGCCCCAGCCCCCGCTAGCCGCCGGCCCCCGCCCCGAGCGCGGCACCGACGGCGCCGACGGCGCCGGGCCGGTGGTCGATGACCACCGGCCCGGGGTGCCGTGCGCTGCCGTCAGGGCCGCTCGGATGCCGTTACAGCACCGGCAGGTTCTTGCGCAGCTCGAAGGCCGTGACCTCGCTGCGGTACTCCTCCCACTCCTGCTTCTTGTTGCGCAGGAACTGAGGCGGCACCTCTGCCGCCTCGTCGTACCGCTCCCTCCGCAGCTCAGAGCCCTGCAATGTCGGCCGTCGTTGGTCGGCATGGGCCTTCCCCAGCCGCCCTCCGACGGCCCACAGGCGGCCCCAACTCAGTGCGCGTCCCAAGGTGGACACCGTCGGACCGTTAATCGTCGAAGCGCCCGAAAAGCTCAGCTATGTACTCGTCTGATCCTCGATCATCACCCAGATGACGCGACCCATCCGGCTCGTAATCATCGTCAGGTTCATACTCGTCTCGCATCGCCTCTTCGATCCGATCAGACAATTCGTCCAGCCCGAAATCATCTGCCAGAGACTTCAGGTCGCTGAGGTAGCCCGGAGAGTCCGGTTCAAGGAGCCGCCTATCCATGAACCGCTCAAAGTGCTCGGCCAGTTCACCCATATCCTCAAGCTGAATGTCGTGATAACCAGTTAGATGCTCCGCATAGTAGGACCAGTCATCCGCATCAATGAGGGTTGACTCAAGCCATTCGTGCAGCACTTCATGAGCTCGGTTCGAAAGTTCATCGAGCGAGTGCACGTCAAGGGATCTGAGCAACCTCAGGGCAGCCCCCTTATCCCCGATACGCGTCCGCCAACGCGCCGTCAAGAGGTCGACTACGGCACCGATTTCAGTGCTGTCCGCCCCCCATTCAGAATAAATCTCAAGCAGGAAAAGAACCCGCCCCTCCAACTTGTCGGCCGGATCGATAAATATCCCCGCCGAAGCTTCACTTGCCAACACCTCAACCTGTTTAGGGGATGGCGAGTCAATGAGCCTCAAGGCAGCTTTGAGACACTCAGGCCCCTTCAGCGAAAGAGCCGCCATGAGAGGAGCGCTCCCGGGGCGAAACAAGGAGTTCCCGCGACCATACAAGAACAATTCACTCAGTTGTTCAAAGTAGATCGCTGATTCCAGGAGGGCAGAAACCGTACGCCGATCTGCACTAATCCGCCCCAAAGCAAACTCAGTGACTGAGGGATTCAGATGTGAAATCAGAGTGTCCCTTTCACGATCCTGGTAGATTGCAATGAAGGTACCTTCTAGTACATCAAGAGCTCCCCGGAAGCTACTTTCAGTCGATACGATTCCTAGTGCCTCACACAGCGCGAAGTGGGCCTCACGAAGAGGTTCCAAACGAACAGCGCGCGGAAGACTGCATAGCACCATGACAAGCAGCTGCTGCTCGACATCGATGTGCCTCTCAAACGCGATCTTCCAGATCCTCTCCGGGTGATCGAGGGTGGCCTTGAACCTTTCCGGATATCCCGGCGACTCGAGGTCAAATGCCGATCCGGTGCAATATTCCACCAGGCGCGGATTATATGCCGGATGCGTAATAATCCTCTTGTATCCACCTTGCGCTATCTCGCGCAAGCAGTTAGGACTCAACTCGGAATGCCAGAGGTGATTGTATAGAATTTGAGCCCGGTCCGCTTTGTCGTAAGCCTTAAGCTCAAGCAAGAAATGATACTTCGAGTCGAGATCGTTGAGCCGCTCGTAACTGAGCTTCGCATCCCGCAAAATATACTCGCGAGTCGTAAGGATCAGCTTCTTCGACGGGTTCCCCGTAGAGAATCGCTCCACGATGTCAGATAGTCTCTTATCTTCATTTTTCGGCAACTTCTCGGCGAACGTAATCTGACCCAGAAAGTCGTCGTAGAGAAAAATTTGGGGACTATCCTGACGCAACGCCGCCCACGCCTCGCCGATATCCCCGGAAACTTCAACCGGCTCGTAGCGCATCGAAATGTGCTCTGCCATCAGCATCTGAGCCAGAGTCGTCTTTCCAATCCCCGGCGGGCCTGAAATGAGGCACACATTATGCTCGGCCAGAATGTCCCGCGCATTCTGATATCCCGGGCTAACCACATACCTCGGCAGGGATCGCTCGATCCTGCTACGCAAAGCGTTAGTGCGATTGGCGATATCGGAATGCAAGGCCCAGAATAGCTGCATGCCTGTCGAGACCCACAACTTGGGATGCCGCTGCTCCACTGCACCATTTTTGGTGATCAGAGCATCTACATCCCTTCCACCCAATACATCACCTGAGGCTCGCATCCACGATTTAAATAGATCGTAGATTCGATCCTTTTGCGAGATCGAGAGATCGAACGTGGTGATGAAATAATAGCGATCCGGCTTCAGCCTCTCGACCTTTTGGACCTCTTTGCGCGCCGAGTCGAGGAGCTGCGAGAATGAGGATTTACGGTAGTGCTTACATTGAGCTATGTGCACTCCGCCTGAAACGTGCCACCTAAGGTCGACGCCGCCGTCGGCGCCCGCAGCAAAGCGTTCGACCAGCGTGTTGTTTTCTACCCCAAGGAGGTCACCAACCAGCTCTTCGAACTCGACGTCGGACAGCACCGAAAAATCTCGCATGCGGAACTCATAGCACAATCTCGGTAACTCATAGAGCGACTTTGGAAGTTCGCACTCGTTGGGAAGTCGACCACAACCGCAGCTGCGGCGCCCGTCGTCGCCGGCTAGCACGCGACCAGGGTGGGGGCACGGAACCCCCGGACCTATGTGCCCAGCTGGGACAGTCGGACAGCTGGGACACGCCTTGCGTGGTACCGGGCGTGCGAAGCTGGAGCGATCCCGGCTGAAGGAGGAGTGCGTGTCGAGCCCAAGCCCGCGTGGCACGTATCAGGTTATCTCTCAGGTACTGCGTGAGCGGATCGCTGCTGGTGACTACGCCGACGGGTTGCCGTCCGAGGCTGAGATCGGGCGGGAGTTCGGTGTGGCACGTACGACCGTGCGGCGCGCGCTGCGGGCCCTCGAAGACGCAGGGGACGTCAAGTCCGTGGCCGGTGTGGGGCGGGCGGTGGCCGGGGGCGCCGAGTCCGCACCGTACGAGCGGATCATGAATGACCTGCTTGGGCAGATTCAGCGTGGGGAGCTTCCTGCCGGCACCCGGCTGCCGAGCGAGGCCGCGCTCGCCGTGACGTACGCGGTCGCCCGTGGGACCGTGCGCCGAGCGGTGCGCGAGCTGGAAACCGCTGGGCATGTTGAGGCTCGGCACGGTGTGGGGCGGTTCGTTCGTTCCCCCTCCTGAACACCGAAGCTAGAACTCCTGGTTCTGACTCTCTCGGAGGCGCTGGACATGCAGTTGGCCAAGTGGGCCCACGATCTCGCCGAGTCCCTGCTCGCGAAAGACCTGCCGCGGCGGTGGGCACACTCGCAGCGGGTCTACACGCAGGCCCTGACCCTGGCGCCTGCGCTCGGCTCCGACGCCGAGCTGTTGGCGGCCGCAGCCATCGCCCACGACGTCGGGTATGCCGAGCAGGCGGTGGACACCGGTCAGCACATGATTGACGGCGCCCGGTACCTGCGGGACGTGGTGGGGGCCGACCCGCGGTTGTGCAGCATCGTTGCTTTCCACACCTCCTCGCCCTGGGAGGCCTCCGAGCTCGGATTGGCCGATGCGCTCGCCGAGTTCGGGCCGGCAGAGTCCGAGCTGGTCGACGCCATCACCTACTGCGACTTGACCAGCAGTCCTGTCGGCGATCTGGTCGACCCGGCCCGTCGGCTCGCCGAGGTGCTGGAGCGGTACGGGCCGGACCACGTCGTCTTCCGGGCCGTGTCCGCAGCACGGCCGGAACTGTTGGAGCGAGTGGACCGGGTCCGGGAGCGGCAGGCCGAGGCCCTGGCGGCTCGACTTAGGGTCCGTCTTCAAATTGATCTTGCCCAGAGCATGAGCGACGCGAGTGTGACCGCTGCTTCGTATGAGGTGGCGGTCTTCTCGTAGCGGGTGGCGATGCCTCGGAAGCCCTTGAGCTGGTTGAAGCAGCGTTCGACGGTGTTGCGGCGGCGGTAGATCTCGCTGTCGAAGCCTGCCGGTCGGCCACCTCGGCGGCCCCGGTTTCGGCGGTGTCGTTTCTGGTCGCTCTTCTCCGGGATCGTGTGTCCGATACCGCGTTTGCGCAGGTAGGCGCGGAAGCCGCGCGAGCTGTAGGCCTTGTCGGCGATCACGTGTTCCGGTCGGCAGCGGGGCCCGCCGAGGCCGGTGCGGGGTACTCGGATGCGTTCGAGGAGCGGGCGTGCGCAGATGCCGTCGTGTCGTTGGCCCGGGCTCAGCAGGATGGCCAGGGGGCGGCCTCGGCCGTCGCAGGCGAGATGGATTTTGGTGGTCAGGCCTCCTCGGGATCGGCCGAGGGCGTGATCGTCCGGTTCGTCCGTCCTGTGCTTCCCCTTTTTCGGCCGGTGGCGGCTGCGTGCTGGTGGGCGCGGACGATGGTGGAGTCGATCTGCACCAGCCAGTCGATGTCACCGGCGGCGTCCGCCTGGGCCTGGATCTGCTGCAGGGCCCGGGTGAACACGCCGTCGATGGCGTAGCAGCGGAATCGGGTGTAGACCGTTTTCCACGGGCCATAACGTTCCGGCAGGTCACGCCAGGAAACCCCGGTCCGGATCTTGTAGACCATCCCGTTGATGACCCGGCGGTCCTCCGCCCGAGGCCGGCCCCTGCCGGCACTCGGTATCAGCGGGGCCAGCAACTCCCATTCAGCATCAGTCAGTTCATGACGACGTATCACGGAAAAATGATCCACCATCGAACGATCATTTGAAGACGGACCCTAGCTGATTACGGGGATCGGCACGTCGCGGAAGCCTTCATCCAGGCGCCGGCGCGTGGTCGGGGAAATGTCCAGGTCATCCAGCTCTGACCGGGGCACCCACCGCACGGCGAATGACTCCGAGCTGACTTTGATCTCGCCGCCGACTGGCCTGGCTCGGAAGCAGAGGGAGAACTCCTGTCGGACCTCCCCGTCAGCGAAGGCGATGACGTGCCCGGGGTCCGTGAAGATGCCGACCAGTCCGACCACTTCAACGTGGATGCCGGTCTCTTCCAGGACTTCACGCACGACCGTTCCCGCGATGTTCTCCCCAACCTCCTGAACTCCGCCCGGCATGCCCCAACGGCCGTTGTCGGAGCGTCGTTCGAGGAGAACCTCGCCGGTGTCGTTCACGACGAATGCCGTCACCGCGGGCACGATGCTGTTGGCCTTGGGGGCGTCCGGGTCGTTGAAGTAGTCGGTACGGCGGCTCATGAGGTCCTTTCGATGGGAGCTGCTTCGTCCCAGACCTTCTCGAAGCTTTGCTGATATGTCGCGGCCAGCTCGGCGCCCGCGACCCGACGAAGGTGGAGGACCGGGGTCAGGGGTGCGCTCACACCGTAGACCTGGGTGTTCACCAACCATTCATCGTCCGCGCGGTACAGGGAGTTGTGCAGCGTGGATCGGTGCATGCGGAACTCAATGCCTGCTACCCCGTAGAGCGGGCGGTATAGCTTCATCACCTCCCGCACCTTGTAGGCCACGCCTTCGCCGATCTCTTCTTCCTGCCCGCGCCGCTGGACCTCCGGGCTGTCCGGATCCCCCAGGAGGATGCGGGCTCGTACCCCGGCCGCCGCCTTCTGGCGGAGCAGTTGCGGCCAGCGCGGGTTCTCGGCAAGGAACACGCCGGCATGGACCAGCACCCCGATTTCCCGCTCGGCTCGGCCGAATAGCTGGAGCCACAGCTCGGGCGGGACGTAGGAGCGGTGTGGGTACACCTTGAGGACTTCGGCGTCGGCGGCGTCCTGGCGCTGCCCTTCAGGGAGACCGTTCGGCCAGAGGTAGGTCTCGTCCTCGCGCAGGTAGGCGGCTATCGCGAGGCGATGACGGCGGTACGGTGCCCGGCCTTGAGTGATCCACCGTTCCACAGTCTTCGGATCCACGCCGACGTGCTCGGCCATGACTTCGACGGTGACGCCGTGCGTGAGCATCGCCGACCGTAACCGCTCGTTTGCCATCCCAGCTCCCAGGGACGTCCAGGGACGTGGTGACTTCGTCCCGGAGCTCTGGGCCACTCTGATGTCACGCCCCAGGAGGGCTCGAAAGCAGCGAGGGACTTGACAGCCGCAATCGAGCGCTTCATCGTGAGATACATGTTCAAGCATGTATCTCATGCGGATCAGAGGTGGCTTCGACTGCCCTGACCTGCAGGGACGTGTGCCCGGAAGGCCTGAGAGGGCTCTAAGGAAGCACCAGCTCTTTGATAACTGAATGGGGATCATGCCGCCTCTCCTCGACCAAGTAGGCGGCCACGCGGAGTCTCCGCGTGAGGTACAGCGCCACCCAGCCCTTCCGCGGCCCTGCTGGCCACGGCCGGTTGCCTCCCTCGTCCGTCTCGCACGGGCGAGGTGTGGGGAGCTGGGGCTCCACCAGCACGTATCTCTGCCCGGCGGTGGGACTCCCCACCAAGGTCGCCCGCCGCCGCGGCTCTCCCTGACCCTCCGATTCAGGAGTGCATTCATGCGTACGTACATCGGCGGCCAGGAGGCCGTCAGTGCCAACGACTTCGTGGAACTGGCCCTGGGCACCCCGGTTGAGCTGTGGCTCGGGGTGAAGGGCGAGAGCGAGGAGGAGCTCGTGGCCCGGCAGGCCGCGGCCCGCGACATCCTCGCCGAGAACCCCAACCTGCCGGATGACGTCAGCCGAGTCGCCGCCGAGGTGATCGAGGCCTACGCGCCGGAGCTTTTCAACGTCATCCCCGTCGGCCCGCGCCGCCCGGCCAGCCACCGCCGTGCCGTCGCCTTCAAGGGGGCGGCTGACCGCGGAGCCGTACGTGGCCGTGAGCCTCGGGCGCCCATCTGTGCCACCGCTCACCCGCCCGGAAATGGGTCTCGCCGGCGTCGGCGCCCTCGCGGCCGCTGGTGTCGGGGCGCTCGGTTTGATCTCCTCGTTCGATGCGGTCTCGGCCGCCGCCGGCCGCTGGGGATTCGGTGAATCGTGGATGCTGCCGGTCGGGATCGACATGGCGATCCCGGTGTTCACCGTGGCCAACCTGCTGCTGATCAGGATGGACATGGCCCTGGTCTGGGTCCGGTTCGTTCCCTGGGTGCTCACCCTGGTCACGTGCGGGCTGAACATCGCTGCCGGGCAAGGGCTGTGGGCCAAGGTCGCACACGGCACGATGCCGCTGCTGTGGGTGGTCTTCTCCGAGATCGGCGCCCACATCTACGCCGTTCGCATCGGGGCTGCCACCGGCCGCCGGATGGACAAGATCCGCGCCTCGCGGTGGCTGCTCGCCTTCCCCTCGACCTTCTCCCTGTGGCGGCGGATGACTCTGTGGGAGATCACCTCGTACGTCGATGCACTGGAGCGGGAGAAGGAGCGCCAGCTCGCCCGTGCCGACCTGCGCGAGGAGTACGGGTGGCGGTGGCGGTCGAAGACCCCGCGCCGCGAACGGGTCCTCCTGCGGCTCGGCGAACTCGCGCCCGAGGCTGCCGAAGAGCTGCCCGAGCAGACACCCGAACAGGAAGAACCGCGCCAGGAACTGAAGGCGCCGCGGAAGCGGCCCGCCCGCTCCAAGGCCAAGAAGACTCAGCGGACGGCCGAGGAGCTCCTCGCCGAGGCCCGCGAGGCCACGGTGGCGTGGCCTGACAGCGCCATCAACGCCGAGGCCATCCGCACGCACCTGCACTGCTCGGCCGCCAGCTCCCGCACCCTGCGGGACCAGCTTCTTGCCGACCGGGCCCTGACCCGGCCCCTCAACCCGATCGAAGCCGACACCGACGAGGCTGCGGCCGAGGCGCCCAAGGAGGTCGCCGCATGAACACCCTGACGACCGCCTTCGGCGCGGCCTTACCCCTCGCGGCCGGCTGGTCTGCCCACGTGCTGTGGCTCCGGCGGCGCCTGCACACCGCCCGCCGCGACCCGCTCACCGGCCTGCACACCCGCGACGGCTTCACCCGACGAGCCGCCGATCTGCTCCGCAAGGAGCGTGCGCTCGTCCTCATCGCCGACGTGGACGACTTCAAGCAGATCAACGACCGGTACGGCCACGCCGCCGGAGACACGCTGCTGAAGGCATGCGCGGACCGCCTCGCCCACTACGTCGGCGCCGGCGGAGTCGCCGGCCGCCTCGGGGGAGACGAGTTCGCCGCCGTCGTTCTCGACCCGCACGGCACGGCCGAGGACCTCTTCGCCGCACTCCACGCCGTGCTCGCCCGCCCCGCAGACCCTGCCCACCCGGAGCTCCGAACGACGGTCTCGCTCGGCTGGGTGCGGGCCGCAGACTTCCCCGGCGAGGACCTCTCCCAACTGCTCGGCCGAGCAGACGAAGCCATGTACGCGGCAAAGCAGGCCCGCGCCGGCGTCAAGCGAGCAGGCCTGGGCCGCCTGTTCGCCACGGTGGCCGGGCGCCGCACTGGCCACCGTGGCGCCCGTACCGACACGACCGTGAAGGGCGCGGCCTGATGGGCGCGGTCACTCTCACCCAGTGCTTCGACCCGACCGGCGCGACGTACGGGATACCGACGCACCCCTGGCGCTACGCCCCCGAGGGCCTGGCCACCCGCCGCCAGCTCCGCGCCGAGGGCCTCCGTCCCGGGGGTCAGCCCATCGCCGCACAGCTGCTGCGTCCCCGCTACCGGCGCGAACCGCCGTTGCTGCGCTCATCCAGCAACTCGTCATCCTCGCCGCGGTCATCTTCGGCGGCTTCATCGCCACCCAGGTCCTCGGCGCCCACCACGGCCGCGACCGCGGAACGGTCGTCAACGTCCGCCGGGCCGTCTTCAAGCGCAACCACTTCCACAGCTGAGGAGCCGACGTGTTCGAGATCCGCGTCATCTGCACGCCGCCCGAAGCCGACGGCATAACCAAGGCCCTTTCCGAGACGTTCAAGACCGGCCCGGTACGCCAGCACCCCACCCGGGGCGGTGACCGTGTCCGCCTCTACCTCACCGCCCAGGAGCAGCCGAGCCGCTGGCCGGCGCCCGAGGTCGCCTACGCCACCGCGCCGAGCATCATCAGCGAGATCGGGTGGACCTTCCGAGGCGCCCGTGACTGCCTGCACGGCATCCAGGTCCGCGAGTTCTGGCTCCGCAAGGCCGCACTCCTGGACCGGATCGCCGTCCCCGACAACGACCCCCAGAGCGACGCTGCCACGCTCGCCGTCGAAGCGGCCCGGCGCCTGATGACCATCGACGACTCCGCCGGCCTCGGCCCCAGCGGCTACGCCGACGGCCCGTACACCCCGGACCACCCGGACAGCATCCGCGACCCCCGCAGCTACGCCCGCCAGGAATACGCCTGCTGGATCCGACACCAGTAACTCCGCCCGCGGCGGCGGGACTCCCCACCAAGGTCGCCCGCCGCCGCGGTTCTCCCTCCCCGTCCGAAGACAGACAGGAGACACCAAGCATGACCCACCTCAAGCCCATCGCACACCGGGCCCAGGGACGTCCCTTACCTCTCAACCTGTACGCCTGCCCCACGGCGCCCGGGCACCTGCCCACAGCTCTCTCGCTCGCCGAACGGGGCCTGCCCGTGCTGCCGCTCCGAAAGGGCAAGGGCCCCATGGGCAACTGCCGCGCCTGCCGGAAGAACGCCTGTGGCGGCCGGCCGAACATGAAGACTCCCGGCCCCTGCGCGTGCCCGGCGCCCTGCCACGCCTGGGCCGCCGCCACCACCGAGCCGACCGTTCTCACCTCGCCCGCGTGGGCTCTGGCCTGGCGGCAGGCCGCGGCCGTCGCCTACCACCCCGGTGGGGCCGGAGTCACCGTCGTCGACCTCGACAACGCCAACGCGCTTGCCTGGGCTCGCCAGAACCTCCCGGCGACCAGGAGCGTGGCGACCACCCGCGGGGAGCACTGGATCTACCTCGGCACCATGACCTCCCCCAACGCCGTACGCCCCGGCGTCGACATCAAGTCGCTGATGTCTTACGCCAGGTGGCTCGGGCCCGGCACCGGCACCATGGCGCCGCTCCCAGACGTCGTGCGTGCCCTCGCCGTGAAGGAGGCCACCGCGGCCCGGCCCGTAGCGAGCGCCCCCACCGTTTCGGCGCCGGCCAGGTGCGGGCAGTGCCCTCACCGCTCGCCCGCCTACCTGGAACGGGGCATCGCCATGGCGGAGCAGCGGATCGAGGAGGCTTCGGACGGCATTCACCGAACCGTGTACCGGATGTTCCTCGCGGTGCTGTCCGCGCACGGCCGTTGCGGCTGCCTCACCGAAGCGCACATCGGCCGGTTGTTCACCGCCGCGCAGGCCAAGGGTGAGTCCCTGCGGCACTGCGAGGACGCGTGGACCAACGCCCTCACCCAGTTGGGGATGTGACCGTGACCGACGAGGACAAGTCTCCGGCGCGGCAGGTCATCACGGAATACGCGCAGGCCCACTTCCGGTACTTCCGCACCACGGAAGGCACCGTCTACGCGCAGAAGAAGGGCCACCCCGTCGCCCGCCCGATCCGCTCGCAGGGAACGACCGGCAGCCACCGGCAGGAACTCATGGTCGGCCTCTACAACGACGGCAAAGGCTCCTTCAACGGCACCGCACTCAAGGAGGCACTGGACTTGATCGAAGCACTCGCGCTCAGTGAGGACGTGCAGGCCACCCACATCCGCGTCGCCCCTGGATTCGACGGCGCGACCTGGCTCGACCTGGGCCGCGACGATGGTAAGTCGATCCGGATCCACCCCACCGGCTAGGACGTCCTCACTCCCGACCCGCGAGAGGTCTGCTGGCGGCGCACCCAGCTCACCGGCGAGCTGCCCCTCCCCGAGAAGGACACCGACGGCAAGGGCATCGACGCCCTGCTGAGGCTGTGCAACTTCGCCAACGCCGAGAGCGAGTGCCTTGCCGTCGCGTGGCTGATCGGATGCCTGGAGCCATCCGTACCTGTCCCCGCCCCGTTCCTCACCGGCCCGCAGGGCGCCGGCAAGTCCACTGGCGGACGGATGCTCGTGCGGATCATCGAGGGCATGACCGGCGACCTGCGCCGCGCCCCGAAGGACGAGGAGAACCTGATCATCGCAGTGGCGGCCGGATGGGTCACCGCGCTGGACAACCTCTCGCACCTACCGCCAGACCTGTCCGACCTGATGTGCTGCATTGTCACCGGCGCCGAGAGCATCAAGCGCGCGCTGTTCACCGACGGGGACGTGGTGCGCTCCCGCTACCGCCGCCCGCTCCTGCTGACCGGCATCGACGTCGGCGTCATCCGCCCCGACCTCGCCGAGCGCCTGCTGCCACTGCGGCTGGAACGGCCGCGGGTACGACGGACCGAGGCGGAGCTGTGGGCGGAGTACGCGCAGGTGCTGCCCGTCATCCTCGGCTCGCTGCTGGACCTGGCCGTCAAGGTGCGGGCGACCGAGGCCGAGATTCCCACCGACCTGCGGATGGCGGACTTCGCCCACCTCTGCGCCCAGCTCGACACCGCCACCGGCCTCGGCGCGCTGGGCGCCTACCGGGCCAGCCTCGACGACCTCAACGACGACGTCATTGAGGGCGACCTCCTGGCACAGACCGTCCTCAAGCACGCCGCCGGCCTCGACCCCGGCGAGGAGGTCCGGATGACCTCGACCGAGTTGCTGCACGCGCTCACCCAGCTCTACACCGGCGAGGACTTCCGGCCCCTGCCCAAGGGCTGGCCCACCACGGGCAAGGTCCTCTCCGACCGCCTCAAGCGGCTCCAGCCCACCCTCGCCGCCCGCGGCGTCCTCGTCGACTGGGGCCGCACCAGTACCGCCCGCTACATCGAGATGACCCGCCCGGCCGCCCCACCGCCCGGCCAGCAACAGGCCGCGTTCTGACCCGCGCCACCACACCACCCGCGTTCAAGCAAGAAGAGCACCCGCCGCCCCCGGGGGCGTGCTCCTCTTGCTGTTCCGGCGGCTTGCCGCCGCTGCAAGTGACGCGCCGCGCAGCGGCCCCCTATTCACGCTCGAAGACGCACCTCGTCACAACAGAAACCACCCCTGCTCTCTTTCCTAAGAGAAGAGACGCTGCGTCACCCGCGTCACCACAGCGCGCGAAACATCCCGTGACCTGGGGCTACACGAGTGACGCAGACTGCCAACGGCTGCGTCGTCACGCGTCACCCACGTCACCGGCCCGTGTCACTCGGGTGACGGTGACACGGGCCGGTGACACACAGCCCAGCTACCACGTCATCGAAAGCCGCAGGTCAGAACAGCTGATGACCCAGACGACGCGATGACGCAGAAATCCGGACCTCGGACACACACCCGCCGGAGGAGCAATGCCCGCCCAGAGCGACCCCCGCGCCATCCTGCGCGGCGGACTCCCCGACCGCTACCTCAGTCCCGAAGACGTCGCCGAGATCCTCGACGTCCCGGTGGAGACCCTCTACCAGTGGCGCAAGAAGCGGACCGGCCCGCCCGGATTCCGCGTCGGCAAGCACACCCGCTATGACCCCGCCGATCTCTACGACTGGATCGCCGAGCAGAAGCGCAAGGACATCAGCCAAGCCGCCTAACCGAACACACCACCGCCGAGGGCGGGCCCACCCGGGCCCGCCCTCGGCGCTTGCCCAGAAAGGCCCATACGTGGCAGGCCACATCCAAGACCGGTGGTTCAAGACTGAGCAGGGACCCGACGGCAAGCCCCGTCGGATCAAGACCGACCGCTACGGCAGCGGCATGCGCTACCGCGCCCGGTTCATCGGACCGGACGGCACGGAGAAGTCCAAGAGCTTCCCAGACAGGCAGAAGCGGCTCGCCGAGAAGTGGCTGGCGCACATCGAGGCGGACATGTCCCGGGGGCAGTACATCGACCCCGCCGCTGGCCGGATAACGTTCCGGGAGTACGGGGAGAAGTGGCTCGCGTCGCTGACGACGGACGTGACTACGCGGTCGTCCGTCGAGGTGCAGATCCGCAAGCACGCGTTCCCGTACCTCGGCACGCGGCCACTCGACTCGTTCCGGCCGGAGCACATCCGTGACTGGCTCAGCGAGCTGGAGCAGGCCCTGCCGGTCTCCTCATACCGGCGCGTCATCTTCGCGAGCGTGTCTGCCGTACTCGCCGCCGCGGTGGACGACGAGTTGCTGGCGAAGAACCCATGCAAGGCCCGTACGGTCCGGGCGCCCGCTCCGGTCGCTCCGCGGGTCAGGCCGTGGACGCCCGAGCGGCTCTTCGCCGTCCGGGCAGCGCTCCCGAAGCGGTACCGGGCGATGGCCGACGCCGGCGGAGGGCTGGGGCTCCGGCAGGGGGAGATCTTCGGCCTGCCGGACGACCCCGAGGACTTCCGCGGTGAATGGCTCCGGGTCGCCAATCAGGTAAAGGTGGCGAACGGACACCTCGTCTTCGGTCCGCCCAAGCGGGAAAAGGAACGGGATGTGCCGCTCCCCCGCCGCATTGGCCAGCTGCTGCGGGAGCATCGTGAGGAGTTCCCGCCGGTGGACGTGACGCTGCCATGGCTGAAGCCGGGCGGACCGCTCGTCACCAAGCGGCTGCTGTTCTCCCTCCCGGGCGGGGGCGCGGTGCGGCGCACCGACTTCAACACCCGCGTGTGGAAGTTCGCCCTCGTGCAGGCCGGCGTCATCCCGGAGCCGCGGCCGGGCGAGCGCCACCAGGCCGCGCGCGAGCACGGGATGCACGCGCTGCGGCACTTCTACGCGTCCGTCCTGCTGGACTCCGGGGAGAACATCAAGGCGCTGAGCACGTACCTCGGGCACGGCGACCCCGGATTCACCCTCCGGGTCTACACGCACCTGATGCCGAGCAGCCACGAACGCACCCTTCGGGCTGTGGATCAGGTCTACCGGGCCGCCGGTCCGGCGGCTGACGGCCCACAGAAGGCCCAGGAGGGGTGAAACGGGTCCGGGCCGGCGGCTGAGTGCCGCCGGCCCGCGGTGCCGTGTGACTGGGGTATCACCGCTGACCTGGGGTTACAGGACGGGGAGGTTCTTGCGGAGTTCGAAGGCGGTGACCTCCCTGCGGTACTCCTCCCACTCCTGCTTCTTGTTGCGGAGAGTCATATCCGCCTCAGCCCGCCAGCCGGACCCTCCACCGGCTTGTGGAGGTGAGGCACGGCGGGCGCCCTGCGTACAGGCCGACCTCTCTCAGCTCGACCTGTCAGGTGCTCCTAGACGGGGGTTCGGGTCAGGCGCCCGCCGCCACGGCCGTCAGCCAGACGTTCCAGTCGCTCTCGTAGTCCAGCGAGGTGAGGAAGGAACGTGCGGCGGTCCAGTTTCCGGCGCGGTAGTGGCCGAGCACGGTGGCGACATCGGCCGGGTGCCTCTCGATCATGTAACGGGCGGCCAGATAGCCCCAGTTGTAGGTGCGGTTGACGTCGCTGTTGGCGTAGGTGGTGTCGAACAGCGTGCGCAGGGAGTACGTGTGCTTACCGGCCTCGGCCACCGCGCTGGCGTAGGTGGTGCCGCGGTAGGAATACGAGATGTACTCCGCGATGCCCTCACCCCACCACACGGTGGGGGTGGTCTGGCTGGCGCTGAAGTCGCCGTACAGGTCGAAGCGGCCGTCGAGGTAGTGCGTGTACTCGTGGTTGAGGTTCCAGATCTGCCAGCCGGGGCTCACATCCGTGCGCTCGTAACATATGAACCGCGGCTGGTTGCCCGTCCGGGAGGGGTCTCCCTCCAGGTACATCCCGCCGTTGTTGGTGTCGATGCCGTAGATCCTCCCCGCGTAGGCCTTGTAGTCGGCGCTCGAGTTGAAGACATCGACCTCCAGGGTGGTGTTGTAGTCGTTCGCGACCGGCCCCGCGTCGTTGACCACTCCGTGGAAATAGGCGTCCTGGTTGGCCAGGCTCGTGCAGGTCGCCGTCAGTTGATCGGCGGTCATCTCCTGGGCGCGGATCCGCAGCGTGGGGCTGCAGTTGTGGACGATCGGCAGGATGCGCGATTCCAGCTTGCCGCCGGTGGTCCCGGTCGAGCCGGGAGCGCCTTTGGCATTGCCGTGGGCGGGGCGCTGGCCCGGGTCCGCGAAGACGTGGTCCGGCTTGGGTTCGGCCTTTGAGGCCTGGGAGGCCTGGGCGGGAGAGGCTGCGACGGCGGCTATGAACAGGGCGGTGGCGACGGCCATGGCGCGCAAGATTCACTCCTGGGGACGGGGAGCAGTGGGGGTCCTCGGACGGGCTGCGCTGTAAAATGGCACATGTCACATGCTCTTTTCAATGTTTTTGACAGGGACACATCGAATTCTTTCGCCGTTCCGGCGCAGCGCATGCGCCAAGCAGTCGAAGCCCCGTCAGCCTCGGCGAACGACCCACGACCTCACCGGCGTTGGCACTCGAGGCAGATGTGCCGCAGCGGGGGAAGCGTCGGCCCAGGGCCCGCGGCCGCCTGCGGGCACGCCGGGTGAGTGGGCCGCGCGCTGGAGGAGGCGGCTGCCCTACGAAGCCGCGCTCGCGCTCGCCGGCTCCACTGACGAGGGGATGCTGCGCGAAGCGCGCGCGGCCTTCGACCGCTGGGGAGCGGCGCGATACGCCCGGCGGAACGGCGTGACGGCGGGCCTCACCCGTCGACGGGGCGGCCCGCGTGGAGTTCCAGGGGGCCCGTGTGCGTGGTGCGGGCGGTGAGAGCGGCCTTGATGCTGCGGCGGAGTGAGGGTTTGACCAGGTCGCGAGTTCCGCGGGGGCGGCCGTGCGCCAGGCGAGGAGCTCGCTCGGGTCCAGGCGGATGCGGGCGAGAGCGATGAGATCTACCGGGCCGCCGGTCCGGCGGCTGACGGCCCACAGACGGCCCAGGAGGGGTAACACGACTCCGGGCCGGCGGCTGAGTGCCGTCGGCCCGGGGGTCCGTGATGCCGGAGTACCGGCGCTGAACTGCGGTTACAGCACCGGGAGGTTCTTGCGGAGTTCGAAGGCCGTGACCTCGCTGCGGTACTCCTCCCACTCCTGCTTCTTGTTGCGCAGGAAGAAGTCGAAGACGTGTTCGCCGAGGGTTTCCGCGACCAGTTCGCTGCGTTCCATCAGGGAGATGGCCTCGCCGAGGTTCTGCGGGAGGGGTTCGATGCCCATCGCGCGGCGTTCGGCGTCGGAGAGGGCCCAGACGTCGTCGTCGGCGCCCGCCGGGAGTTCGTAGCCCTCCTCGATGCCCTTCAGGCCCGCGGCCAGCAGGACGGCGTACGTGAGGTAGGGGTTGGCGCCCGAGTCGATCGAGCGGACCTCGACGCGGGCGGAGCCGGTCTTGCCCGGCTTGTACATCGGGACGCGGATCAGGGCCGAGCGGTTGTTGTGGCCCCAGCAGATGTACGACGGGGCCTCGCCGCCCGAGCCGGCCGTGCGGGAGGAGCCGCCCCAGATGCGCTTGTAGGAGTTGACCCACTGGTTGGTCACCGCGGCCGTCTCGGCGGCGTGCCGCAGCAGGCCCGCGATGAAGGAGCGGCCGACCTTGGAGAGCTGGTACTCGGCTCCCGACTCGTAGAAGGCGTTGCGGTCGCCCTCGAAGAGGGAGAGGTGGGTGTGCATGCCCGAACCCGGATACTCCGAGAAGGGCTTGGGCATGAAGGTGGCCTGGACGCCCTGCTCCAGGGCGACCTGCTTCATGACGAGGCGGAAGGTCATGATGTTGTCGGCCGTGGAGAGGGCGTCGGCGTAGCGGAGGTCGATCTCCTGCTGGCCCGGCGCGCCCTCGTGGTGGCTGAACTCGACCGAGATGCCCATCGATTCGAGCATGGTGATCGCCTGGCGGCGGAAGTCCATGCCCACGTTCTGCGGGGTGTGGTCGAAGTAGCCGGAGTTGTCGGCCGGGACCGGACGGGTGCCGTCCAGCGGCTTGTCCTTCAGCAGGAAGAACTCGATCTCGGGGTGCGTGTAGAAGGTGAAGCCCAGGTCCGAGGTCTTGGCCAGGATGCGCTTGAGGACGTAGCGCGGGTCCGCGAAGGACGGGGAGCCGTCCGGCATCAGGATGTCGCAGAACATCCGGGCGGTCCCGGGGGCCTCGGCGCGCCACGGCAGTATCTGGAACGTGCTCGGGTCCGGCTTGGCGATCATGTCGGACTCGTAGACCCGCGCGAAGCCCTCGATCGCGGAGCCGTCGAAGCCGATGCCCTCGTCGAATGCCTGCTCCAGCTCGGCGGGGGCGACCGCGACGGACTTGAGGAAGCCCAGTACGTCGGTGAACCACAGGCGCACGAAGCGGATGTCGCGCTCCTCAAGCGTCCGGAGGACGAATTCCTGCTGCTTGTCCATGCCTTCATCCTCGCAGTTCAGACGGCCTGTGCACCACCACCGCGAGGCTGGGGGCACAGTCGGGCCCGCCCAGTATCGCCAGCGGTGGTTTCCGCCACATTACGCACCCGGCACAGGTCGCGGCACCCCCGCACTGACCATGGACCCGTCATGAGCATTACCATCTGCGCCCATGGGGGGCCGGCAGCACACGCGAGGGGGGCGTCACACACGCCCCGGCCTTCCGCGCGCCGTCCTGCCGCCGGCCGTCCGCGTGCTCGCCGGCGCTCTCGCGTGCGTGGTCGTCGGGATGCTGCTCTTCTGCGCGCGGCCCGGTGAATCCCCCGCCCCGGCCGATGTCCGGGCACGGGCTCAGGGGCACGGGCCCGCCCACGCCGTCTGCGGGCCCCCGTACGACCCGCCCGGCTGCTCGGCCCTCGCGCACGTGACGCCGGGGCTGCTGCCCGTGCCGCCGCCCGCCGTAGTCGTGGCCGGCGGCGAGCCGCCGCCCGTGGCCGCCGCCGGCGGGCCGGGGCGGATCCGGGCTCCCCTCGCGCTCGCCCGCGCTCCCGACCTGCATGCCCTCCAGGTGCTGCGGACCTGACGGGTCCGGTTTCGCGTCCGTCCACCCCCCTCTCGAGAAGGAACCAGGGCACCATGGCCAGCAAGTCCGGAAAGACCCCCGACCAGCACTCCCGCCAGGCGCGCATAGCCGAGATGCGCCGGGCCGACCAGGCACGCGACCGGCGCAACAAGGCCATCGCGATCACGACCTCCACGGTCATCGTCGTCGGCCTGGTCGGCTTCGGCGCCTGGGTGATGATCGGCCAGAAGCAGGAGGAGCAGCGCAAGAAGGACGCCGTCGAACTGGCCCGCAAGACGCCGGTCGACGGCGAGCAGACCTGGGACGCGAAGAACCTCGGCCGCAACCACGTCGAGACCCCGGTCAAGTACGAGATGAACCCGCCGGTCGGCGGGGACCACCACCCCCGCTGGATGAACTGCAACGGCGACGTCTACAAGAACCCGGTGCCCGAGGTGAACGCCGTGCACTCGCTGGAGCACGGCGCGGTGTGGGTGACGTACAACGACAAGGCCGCCCAGGGCGAGGTGGACAAGCTCGCCGCGACCGTGGGCAAGACGCCGTACACGCTGATGAGCCCGGTCAAGGAGCAGGCCGGCGCGATCATGCTCAGCGCGTGGGGCAAGCAGCTGACGGTGGAGAAGGCGGACGACCCGCGGGTGGCGCAGTTCTTCACCAAGTACGTGCAGGGCCCGCAGACCCCGGAGCCGGGCGCGGCCTGCACCAGCGGGGTGGCCGGCCAGTGAGCCGGCCGTCCGGCGACGACACCCCGGGCGCCGCCCGCCGCACCCCCCGTACGTACTGGGTCGCGGGCGCGGCCGTGCTGCTGGCGCTGCTGTTCGCGGCGGCGGCCACCGTCACGGCCGCGACCGGCGACAGCGGCGGCGGTACGCCGGCCCGCACGCCCGCGTTGCACTCGCCGGACGCGGGCTTCGCGCGGGACATGGCGGTGCACCACCAGCAGGCGGTGGAGATGTCGTTCATCGTGCGGGACCGCACCCAGGACGAGGCGGTGCGCACCCTCGCCTACGACATCGCCAACACCCAGGCCAACCAGCGGGGCATGCTGCTCGGCTGGCTGGACCTGTGGGGGCTGCCGAAGGTGGTGGCGGGCGAGCCGCCCATGTCCTGGATGGGCACCTCGGGCTCGGAAGGCGGGCACTCCGGCCACGGCGGCGACACCGGCCACGGCGCCGGCCAGGCCGCCAAGCCCGGCGCGCTGATGCCCGGCATGGCCACGAAGGAGGAGCTCGCCCGGCTGGACGCGGCCTCCGGCCGGGACGCCGAGGTGCTCTACCTCCAGCTGATGACCGACCACCACGAGGGCGGCGTCGCGATGGCCGAGGGCTGCGCGCGGCAGTGCGGGACGCCGGTCGAGCGGGAGCTGGCGCAGGGCATGGTCGACGCCCAGCGCTCGGAGCTGACCCTGATGGCGGACATGCTCCGACAGCGCGGGGCTGCGCCGCGCGGGTGACGGGGCACGCCCGTACGGTGGTGGGAGGGCGCCTCCCAGCCGTACGGGCGTGCACTCCCCCGTTGCACTCTGCACTCCCCCTTCCCCCGTACCGGCCGGGGGACGCCGCGGCGGGCGTGTCCGCGCCCCGCCGCACGACGGCGCTCAGGAGGTTGATGCGATGACCACCGCCGGAGAGATCATGCACGCCGGGGCCCAGTGGATCCCCGCCACCGAGACCCTGGACCGGGCCGCGCAGCTGATGGCCCGCCTCAACGTGGGCGCGCTGCCCATCAGCGACGAGTCGGAGCGGCTCTGCGGCATCCTGACCGACCGCGACATCGTGATCGGCTGCGTGGCCAAGGGCCACGACCCGGCGCAGGTGACGGCGGGAGACATGGCCCAGGGCACGCCGCGCTGGATCGACGCCGACGCGGACGTCTCCGAAGTGCTCGAGGAGATGGAGAGCCACCAGATCAAGCGGCTGCCGGTGATCCGGGACAAGAAGCTGGTCGGCATGATCAGCGAGGCCGATCTGGCCCAGCACCTCACGGAGGACCAGATCGCCGGCTGGGCGGAGAAGGTCTACGCCCGGTCCTGATCCGGCGCGGCGTACAGGACCGCCCGGGCCACCTGGTCCGGGCGGTCCAGCATGACCAGGTGCCCGGCGGGCTCCGCGACCTCGAAGCGGGCCCCGAGTCGGTCGGCCAGGTCCGCCTGCCGGGCCAGCCAGCGCAGGGCACCGCGGCCCCCGGAGCCGTCGTGGCCCGCCAGTACGGTGGCCGGCGCGGTCAGCGGGTGCGTCCCGCGCAGCGCCAGGACCTCGGCGGCCGCGTCCGGGTAGCCCGCGTTCTCCAGCAGGGCCCCGCGCCACACGCGACCGGTGCGGTAGCAGCGGCGTACGAGGTCCCGCGCGGCCGGATCGCCGCCGCCGGTGCGGGAGGCCCGTACGGTCGCCCGCCGGGCCGCCGGACCCAGCGCGGCGGGCACCCCGACGGCGGTCACCGCCCGGCCGAGCACGCGGGCGGCGGCGGTGCGCAGGGCAGCGGGCGGCAGCGTGCGCGGGGCCTCCTCCACGCTGGAGTCGACCAGCACCAGGGCCGCGGTGCGCTCGGGGTGCAGGCGGGCGAAGGCCTCGGCGTGGAAGCCGGCGATCGAGTGCCCGACGACGGTGACGGGGCCGGCCAGGCCCAGCGCGTCCAGCAGCCCGGCGATCCGGCGGGCCTCCCCGGCCGCGGTCGCCGGTGCGGCCGCGGGACCGCTGAGGCCGTGCCCGGGGCGGTCGAAGCGGACGACGGTGCGGCCGCGGGCCACGAGCAGTGCGGCGACCTCGTCCCAGTCGAACCAGGCCATGGCGAGCCCGGCGCTGAGCACGGTCACCGGCCCCCGGCCTTCGGCCACGACGTGCAGCGGTACCCCGTCGACCCCGTCCACGCGCACGAACCGGCCGCGGGCGCCGGTGCCTTTGCCTGTGCCTGTGCCGTGCCGCGCAAGCCCGTCTCCGGACGACGGGTCGACGGACTCCGAGATCTCGTATCCCGTGTTCATGTACGGCGCTCCCGGTGGACGGAGTACGCGAGCAGGCCCAGCCAGAGTGCCACGAGCAGCACCTGCAGGCGCTGCCCGGCGCCCAGGGCCCAGGTTCCGCGCCCGGCGGTGAACATCGCGATGGCGGTCAGGGTCCATGCGGTGGCGAGCAGTTCGAGTACCACGAGCACGGGCCCGTAGCGGGCGAGCGGGGCGAAGCAGCCGTAGCGGCGTGCGGCGATGGTGAGGGCCACGATCCCGACGAGGGCGCCGGTCATGGCCAGGCTGCTGCTGACGGCATGGGCCTGGTGGGTGGCGGGGACCAGCCCGGCGGTCTCCCGTGCGGCGCACTCGGGATCCGCGGTGGGCGCGCAGCTGAGCGGCAGCCAGGCGTCGGCGGCGGTGGCCGCGCCGAACAGGGTGACGCCGGCCCAGCCGGCCACCGTCCAGGGGCGGCGGGACTCCGCGTGCCGCGCCAGCCGCAGCAGCGCCAGCAGTCCGCCGAGGAAGACGAGCATCCCGGCGGTGAAGTCGGTGGCCCGGAACAGGCCGCCGAGCGGCTGGTCCTGGGCGGCCAACTCGCTCACGTACGTTTCGATGGGATTGAGACCCGTGGAGAGGACGACTTCGAGCACCCACGCGGTGTAGGCGGCGGCGCCCAGACCTATGAGCGCGGCAACGGGCAGCGCGGTCTTGGGGGAGCGCGGAGAGAGGCCATGAGTGGACATAGTGTGACTAATCCTATGCAAACGTGGCGTCGGTCCCCAGATCGGATACCCGCCCCCGGTAACGTCCGGGCCTGACGTGCAGTTCCCGGCGAGACGCCGCGCCGCTCGGGGGCGCGGCGACCCGGCTACGCGAGGTGCTCCGATGCGCTCCCTTCCCACCCGTCGCGCCGCACTCGGCGCCTGTGCCGCCGCTGTACGCCCCGCTCATCGTCGAGGCGCGACGCGACGCGATGTGGCATCCGGTGCACCTGCACGGGCACACCTTCGCGCCGGCGGGCGAGGCGGGCGGGGCCCGCAAGGACACCGCGGTCCTGCTGCCGGGCGGGCGGCTGACGGCCGACTTCGACGCGGACGATCCGGGGCTGTGGATGCCCCACTGTCACAACGTCTACCGCTCGGACTCCGGGGATGACGACGGTGATCGGCTACCAGCTCTGGTACGCGGAAAAACCCGGCGGGGGCCGGGCGGCGGCGTGGCACCCTTGCGGTGATCAGGACAGCCGCGAAAAAAGGACGCCTCCGCCGGTATGAGCACTCCGCCGAACCCGCCCAGCCCTCCCACCGGCCCCCCGAAGGATCCGGCCGGCGCCCCCATACCCGAGGCGGCCCCCGGCCCGGACCCGCTCCCGCGGCCCCGGACGCCCGAGCCGCCGCTGTCCCTCGAGAAGCCCCAGCCGCCGGACAGGCCCCGGTCCGCCGCGCAGCCCCCGGCGCCCGTGCCGCCTGCGGCGGAGCGGCCCGCCACGCCCGTGCAGCCCCCGGCGCCGGAGCAGACCGCGCCGCCCGAGCAGCCGCAGCCCGGCGCGGCACCCGAGCCCAACCCGTTCGCCCCGCCCGCCCCGGGCGCACCCACCCACCCCGCGCATCCCACGGGCCCCACCGTTGGAGGCGGGTTCGCCGCCCCCGGCGGGCACGGCGGGTTCGACCAGCACGGCCCCCAGGGCGCCGGCGGTCCCGGCCCCGGCGGCCCGCACGGGCCCGGTCCCGCCCACCCCTGGGCCCCGCCCGGAACCGGCTTCGGCGGGGGCCCGTACCCCGGGTATCCGCAGGCCCTCCCGATGACGAACGGGCTGGCCGTGGCCGCCCTCGTCGTCGGCATCGCCGGGGTCCTGATCGCCCTCGTCCCCTTCTTCTTCTGGGCCGGCGCCATCCTCGCCGCAACCGCCCTGGGCCTCGGCATCGGCGCTCTGGTCCGCGCCTCCAAGGGCGCCCCGCGCAAGGCGATGGCCGTCACCGGCACCGTCCTCGGCGTGGTCGGCCTCGGCGCCTCCGTGGCCGGCGTCTTCCTCTCCGCCTATCTCGTGGAGGAGGCCACCGACCGGGCCGGGCGCAGCCCCGACCGGCAGGAGCGCGAGCTGATCCCCTACCCCGACGCCTCCCCGAAGCCCATGACCCCGCCCTCGCCCTCCCAGGTGCCCGGCCTGACCAGCGCGCTGCCGTTCGGCGAGACCTTCACGTACGACAACGGCGTCAAGGTGAGCCTCTCGGCGCCCAAGAAGTACAAGCCGAAGGGGATCCTCGCCCGCGAGCAGGTGAAGAACGCGATCCAGATCACGGTGACCATCACCAACGGCTCGGCCGAGCCGCACGAGGTGATCCACGCCGTGCCCAACGTCCGCGACGACAAGGGCATGACCGCCGAGCTGGTCTTCGACAGCGACGGCTCCGGCGGCGGCGTCCCGAAGATGGTCCGGGGTTCGATCCTGCCCGGCCAGTCCGCCAGCGGGGTCGTGGCGTACGAGGTGCCCGAGGGCACGGCGAGCATCAGCGCGGACATCTCCGCGGGCACCCTCCTGGACGACGTGAAGTACGCCGGCCCCGTCACCTGACCGGCGGTCCGCAGCGGCGAGAACGGCCGGGACCCAGGACATCGCGTCAGAAAGACGATTAGACTGGGTCCCGTGCCTCAACTACGCCTCGCTCTGAATCAGATCGATTCGCACGTCGGCAACATCGCGGCCAACGCCGACTCGGTCGTCCACTGGACCCGGCACTCCGCCGAGCAGGGCGCCCACCTGGTGGCGTTCCCGGAGATGGTGCTGACCGGCTACCCCGTCGAGGACCTCGCGCTGCGCGAGTCCTTCGTCGAGGCCTCCCGCTCCGGCCTGCGCGAACTCGCCCGGCGGCTGGCGGACGAGGGGCTCGGCGAGCTGCCGGTCGTCGTCGGCTACCTCGACCGCAGCGACACCTCGGCCCCCCGGCTCGGCCGCCCGGCCGGCTCCCCGCAGAACGCGGCCGCCGTGCTGCACCGCGGCGAGGTCGTGCTCCGGTTCGCCAAGCACCACCTCCCCAACTACGGCGTGTTCGACGAGTTCCGGTACTTCGTGCCGGGCGACACCCAGCCGGTCGTCCGGGTCCACGGCGTCGATGTGGCCCTGGCGATCTGCGAGGACCTGTGGCAGGAGGGCGGCCGCGTCCCGGCCACCCGGTCCGCCGGGGCCGGGCTGCTGATCTCGATCAACGCCTCCCCCTACGAGCGCAACAAGGACGACCTGCGCCTGGAGCTGGTCCGCAAGCGCGCGAAGGAGGCCGGCTGCACCCTCGCCTACGTGGCGATGATCGGCGGCCAGGACGACCTGGTCTTCGACGGGGACTCGATCGTCGTCGACGGCGGCGGCGAGGTCATCGCCCGCGCCCCGCAGTTCTCCGAGGGCTGCGTGCTCGTGGACCTCGACCTGCCCGCGGCGCGGTCCGCCGTGCCCGAGGGCGTCGTCGACGACGGGCTGCGCATCGACCGGGTGATCCTGTCCGAGGAGCCGGTCGAGCCCTACGAGCCGGTCGTCCCCGGCGGGTACGCCGAGCGCCTCGACGACGACGAGGAGGTCTACGACGCGCTGGTCGTGGGCCTGCGCGCGTACGTCACGAAGAACGGCTTCCGCTCGGTCCTGATCGGGCTCTCGGGCGGCATCGACTCCGCCCTGGTCGCCGCGGTCGCCTGCGACGCCGTCGGCGCGCAGAACGTCTACGGCATCGCGATGCCGTCGAAGTACTCCTCGGAGCACTCCCGGGGCGACGCGGCCGAGCTTGCCGAGCGGACCGGGCTGAACTTCCGTACCGTGCCGATCGAGCCGATGTTCGACGCGTACATGGGGTCGCTGGGCCTCACCGGGCTCGCCGAGGAGAACCTCCAGTCGCGGCTGCGCGGCACGATGCTGATGGCGGTGTCCAACCAGGAGGGCCACCTCGTGCTGGCCCCGGGCAACAAGTCGGAGCTGGCCGTCGGCTACTCCACCCTGTACGGCGACTCGGTGGGCGCGTACGGCCCGATCAAGGACGTGTACAAGTCGGACGTCTTCCGGCTCGCCCGGTACCGCAACCGGGCCGCGGCCGAGCGCGGCGAGGTCCCGCCGATCCCGGAGAACTCGATCGCGAAGCCGCCGAGCGCCGAGCTGCGCCCCGGCCAGGTGGACACGGACTCGCTGCCGGACTATCCGGTGCTGGACGCGATCCTGGCCCTGTACGTGGACCGCGACAAGGGGCTGGAGGAGATCGTCGCGGCGGGCTTCGAGCCGGAGCTGGTCGCGAGGACACTGCGGATGGTGGACACGGCGGAGTACAAGCGCCGCCAGTACCCGCCGGGCACGAAGATCTCCGCCAAGGGCTTCGGCAAGGACCGCCGCCTGCCCATCACGAACGGCTGGCGCGAACAGGCGTAGCCGCCGCGCCCGGGTCGTACGGGAAGGGGGCCCGCCGCATCGGCGGGCCCCCTTCCGTGCGTGCGGCCGCCTACACCTTCAGCCGCGCGGCGACCGGCAGGTGGTCGCTGCCCGTGCGCGGGAGGGTCCAGGAGGCCTCCGGGGTGATCCCGCGGACCATGATCTGGTCGATGCGGGCCATCGGGAACTGGGCGGGCCAGCTGAAGCCGAAGCCGTCGCCCGCGGCGCCCTGCGTGGAGCGCATCTGCGAGGTGACCTCGGACAGGGCGCGGTCGTTCATGGTGCCGTTGAGGTCGCCGAGCAGGACGACCTTCTTCAGCGGTTCGGCGGCGAGCGCGGCGCCCAGCGCGTCGGCGCTGTTGTCGCGCTGGTTGGCGGTGAAGCCCGCGTTCAGCTTGACCCGTACCGAGGGCAGGTGGGCGACGAACACGGCGACCTGCCCGTGCGCGGTGTCCACCGTGGCGCGCATGGCCCGGGTCCAGCCCATCTTGATGTCCACGGGGCTGCTGGCGGTCAGCGGGTACTTGCTCCAGACGCCGACCGTGCCCTCGACCGAGTGGTACTTGTACGTGTCCGCCAGGGCCTTTTCGTAGACCGGGACGGCGCTGCCCTTCAGCTCGGTCAGGGCGAGGACGTCGGCCCCGGACTTCGCCACCGACTCGGCGGTTCCGCGCGGGTCGGCGTTGTCGGCGTCCACGTTGTGCGTGGCGACGGTCAGGTTGCCGCCGGAGCCGGACTTGTCGGTGACCAGCCCGCCGAACAGGTTCGCCCAGACCACGGCCGCCAGCAGTATCGCGATCAGCGCGGTCGCGGACCGGCGGAACAGGGCGGCGGCCAGCAGCACCGGGACGGCCACGCCCAGCCAGGGCAGGAAGGTCTCGGTGAGGCTGCCGAGGTTGCCCACGTCGTTGGGCAGCTGCGCGTGGAAGATCATGATCAGTGAGATCAGTACGGAGAAGGCGGCCAGCACCAGCCCGCGCCGCCAGATCCCCCGGTCATCCCGCAGTTCGGCCAGCCGGCGTCGGAAGCGGGATGCGGAGGGCTCGGGCTCCGAGCCGCCGTTCCCCTTTTCCGTCATGTACGCCTGTGCCATGCCGCTGCCCTCACTGCCGTGCTCGCGCTCCGTCCCCGCCCCTTGACCCTAGGCGATGTACGGAGCCTTCCGTGCGCTACCGCACGACCGCCTGTCGCGGCCGTACGTTCCGGAGGACGAACGCCCGTGCGCCAAGGGTTCCGGTTGTCACGAAACGCTCACATTGGCTCGAGCGGAGATGGGGCGGGCCCGGCCCGCCGCCCCGCCCACTTCCGCCACGGGCCACCCGGGTGCGACGATGGTGGGTGAGTCCGGGGACGCCGTGAGGGCGCCTCGAGATGACACAAGGAGCAGTTGCAATGACGCATGCCGTTTCGCCTGCCCGCGAGCCCGCAGCAGCATCTCCGTCGGCCACGCCCACCCTGTACGGCGGCTCGGGCACCCGGCGCATCACCATCCGCGACCTGAGCCTCGCCAAGGAACGCGGCGAGAAGTGGCCCATGCTCACCGCCTACGACGCCATGACCGCGTCCGTGTTCGACGAGGCCGGCATCCCGGTGATCCTCGTCGGCGACTCCATGGGCAACTGCCACCTGGGCTACGACACCACCGTCCCGGTCACGATGGACCAGATGACCATGCTGTCGGCGGCCGTCGTACGCGGCACGAGCCGCGCCCTGGTCATCGGCGACATGCCGTTCGGCTCGTACCAGGAAGGCGCCGTGCAGGCGCTGCGCAGCGCCACCCGCCTGGTCAAGGAGGCCGGCGTGGGCGCGGTGAAGCTGGAGGGCGGCGAGCGCTCGCTGGCCCAGACCGAGCTGATCGTGCAGGCCGGCATCCCGGTCATGTCCCACCTGGGCCTGACCCCGCAGTCGGTCAACGCCATGGGCTACCGGGTGCAGGGCCGCAGCGACGAGGCCGCGCACCAGCTGCTGCGCGACGCCAAGGCGGCGCAGGACGCGGGAGCCTTCGCCGTGGTGCTGGAGCTGGTTCCGGCCGAGCTGGCGGCCGAGGTCACCCGGTCCCTGCACATCCCGACGGTCGGCATCGGCGCGGGCGCGGAGTGCGACGCGCAGGTGCTGGTGTGGACCGACATGATGGGTCTGACCGGCGGGAAGATGCCGAAGTTCGTCAAGCAGTACGCGAACCTGCGCCAGACCATGAACGACGCGGCGAAGGCCTTCGCCGAGGACGTGGTGGGCGGAGCGTTCCCGCAGGCGGAGCACGCCTTCCACTGACCGTTCGGCACGTAGCGCCCGACGGCCCGCCGACACGATGTCGGCGGGCCGTCGGCCGTGCGCCGGGGGGGTTGTCGGTCGGCTGTCGGTGCTTTGTCAGTGGCACCTGGTCCCATGGTGGGCATGACGCGAAACGACAAGAGCCCCAACGCCGTGGAAGTACGGGGGCTGGTCAAGCACTACGGCGAGACCAAGGCCCTGGACGGGGTCGACCTGGACGTCCGCGAGGGCACCGTCCTCGGGGTCCTGGGACCCAACGGCGCCGGCAAGACCACCCTGGTCCGCTGCCTGTCCACCCTGATCGTCCCGGACGCCGGGACCGCGACCGTCGCCGGCTTCGACGTGGTGCGCCAGCCGCGGCAGCTGCGCCGCACCATCGGCCTCACCGGCCAGTACGCCTCGGTCGACGAGAAGCTCTCCGGCTGGGAGAACCTCTACATGATCGGGCGGCTGCTCGACCTGTCCCGCAAGGAGGCCCGGAAGCGGGCGGACGAGATGCTGGAGCGGTTCTCCCTGACCGAGGCCTCGAAGAAGGCCGCGATGAACTACTCGGGCGGTATGCGCCGCCGCCTGGACCTGGCGGCCTCGCTGATCGGCAACCCGGCCGTCCTCTACCTGGACGAGCCGACCACCGGTCTGGACCCCCGTACCCGCAACGAGGTCTGGGACGAGGTGCAGCGGCTGGTGGCCGAGGGCGCCACCGTCCTGCTCACCACCCAGTACATGGAGGAGGCCGAGCAGCTCGCCGGCGAGCTGACGGTCATCGACCGCGGCAAGGTCATCGCCCACGGCAAGGTCGACGAGCTGAAGGCCCGGGTCGGGGGCCGCACGCTGCGGCTGCGCCCCGTGGACTCCGCCGACCTGCCGGGCATGGCCCGCTCGCTGGCCGAGGCCGGGCTCGACGGCGTGGCCGGCTCGCAGGCCGTGCCGGACGAGGGCGTCCTGCTGGTGCCGATCCTCAGCGACGAGCAGCTGACCGCCGTGGTCGGCCTGCTCGCCGCCCGCGGGTACGCGCTCGCCGACCTCGGCACCTACCTGCCCAGCCTGGACGAGGTGTTCCTGTCGATCACCGGCCAGAAGCCCACCACCGAGATGACCGAGGAAGTCGCGGCATGAGCACCGTAACCACGACGAAGCAGTCCGCCGGGAGCACGCCCGTCCGGGCCGCCGCGGCCCCTCTCGCCGGCGATGGCCGGATCGGCCTGCGGGCCAACCTGCGGCACATCGGCGCCCTGGTGCGCCGCAACGCCCTGCAGATCAAGCAGGACCCCGAATCGATGTTCGACGTCCTGTTCATGCCGATCATCTTCACGCTGCTGTTCGTGTTCGTCTTCGGCGGCGCGATCTCCGGCAAGGGCAACCAGGCGGACTACGTGAACTACGTGGTCCCGGGCCTGATGGCCATGATGGGCATGAACATCGCGATGGCGGTGGGCACCGGGGTCAACGACGACTTCAAGAAGGGCGTGATGGACCGCTTCCGGTCCATGCCGATCGCCCGGTCCTCCGTGCTACTCGCCAAGATCGTCGTCGAGCTCGGCCGGATGATGGTGGCCATCACCATCCTGCTCGGTGTGGGCTTCATCCTCGGCCTGTCGATCAAGTCCTCGGTGCTGGACCTGTTCCTCGCCATCGGCCTGTCGGCCGTCTTCGGCGCCTCGCTGATGTGGATCTTCATCCTGCTCGGTCTCACCATGAAGACCGCGCAGGCCGTCCAGGGCATGGCGATGCTGGTCCTGATGCCGCTGCAGTTCGGCAGCTCGATCTTCGCGCCGCCGGCCACGATGCCGGGCTGGCTGCAGTCCTTCACGGACTACAACCCGCTGTCCAACCTGGCCGACGCGGCCCGCGCCCTGATCAACGGGACTCCGGTCGGCGACTCGGTGTGGATGACCCTGGCGTGGTCGGTGGCCATCACGGCCGTCACCATGCCGCTCGCGGTGCGCAAGTTCCGCCAGAAGACCTGAGCCGCGGACCGGTCCGTTCCGGATCGCGTCCCGGGCGGGCTCCGGCCGGGGGCCGGGTCAGACGAGGGCGGTGGCCTCCTCCAGGGTGAGGCCGCCGCCTTCGGCGTACGCCGCCTCGTACCCGGCATCGCCCAGCGCCGCCCGCGCCAGCTCCTCGGCGCGGGCGCAGTCCGCGCGTTCCGTGGTGACGGGGAAGTGCCGGGGCGGCAGCAGCGCCCGGTAGGCGCCGAGCAGCCGGGCGGCGTCGTACTCCCGCTCCGGGCCGCCGAGCGAGACCAGGGACAGCGCCGCGGTCACCAGGTAGACCGCCGGCAGCTGCGGGGCGACCATCCGGGCCAGCGGGTCCCGCACGCTCTCCATCGCCCGGCGCAGCAGGCCGAGCGCCTCCTCGTACGCGCCCTCCTGGTTCGCGAGCCAGGCCAGCGTCCCCAGCAGGAAGCCGTCGAAGACGGCGAACGCGCCGAAGGTGAACTCCTCCCGCAGCGTCTGGAGCTGGGCGCGGGCCTCCGGGATCCGGCCGGTGCGGCCCATGATGCCCGCCAGGAACATCCGGGCGGCGGGCATGGCCTCGTTGCCGTACTGCCGGGGTGTGGCGGTGACCTCGGTGAGGATCTCCTCGGCCTCCTCCATCCGGCCGGTTTCGCAGAGGGTCCCGGCCATCCGGACGCGCAACACCGTCACCTGCGCCTTGGCGCCCAGGCGTTCGGCGTACGCGATGGCCTCGAGGAAGTCCCGGGCGGCCAGGGCGTACTCGCCGCGTTTCTCCAGGGACTCGGCTCGGGCGGAGAGCGCCTCGGCGCAGCCCCAGGCGTCGCCGAGCTCACGGAACAGGGCCAGGCTCTCGTCGGCGTCGCGGGCGGCGTCGCCGGCCCAGTCGGCCCGGTTGGCGAGGATGTTGGCCCGCAGCTGGAGGGCGGAGGCCAGCTCCCAGCGGTAGCCGAGCTCGCGGGCGGTGTCGACGGTCGCGTCGATGACCCGCTGGAGCCGTCCGGCGTCGCCCGCGATCATGACGGCGTAGATCCAGAGGGAGGCGGGGGTCCGGCAGGTCTGCGGGAGTCCGGGCCGGTAGGCGGTGATGATCCCTTCGACCTGGGCGCG
The DNA here is from genome assembly GCF_001746425.1 of Streptomyces subrutilus. Lineage (GTDB taxonomy): Bacteria > Actinomycetota > Actinomycetes > Streptomycetales > Streptomycetaceae > Streptomyces > Streptomyces subrutilus_A. The sequence continues at coordinate 2,436,913 of NZ_MEHK01000001.1, forward strand.
GATCTCCGGGCTGTTCCAGCCGGTCTTGCTCTGGTCGCGGGAGGCCAGCCGGACCAGGTGGAGGGCGCGCCAGGCCTCGGCGAGCACTTCGCCGCCGTAGGGCGGGGGCGTGTCGACGAGCCGTTCGTACACGGGCTGCGCCAGGGCCACGGGGGCGGCGAACGGGTCGGGGCCGAGGGCCGCGGCCGCGTCGGACCAGTGCCGGGACTCGGCGCGCAGGTCGTGCATGTGCCAGTACCAGCCCAGCGAGTGGATGAGGCAGAGCACCTCGTCGGCGTCGCGGGCGGCGACGGCCCGGCGCAGGGCGGTACGGACGTTCTCGTACTCGGTGGCGAGCCGGTCGGCGGCCGCCCGCTGGCCGTGGCCGCGCAGCAGCGGCTCGCCGGTGCGGGCCAGCTCGCGGTAGTGGACGAGGTGGCGGCGCTCGGTCTCCTCGCGGTCGCGGCCCGCCTGGGCCAGGCGCTCGGCGGCGTACTCGCCGACCGTCTCCAGCAGGCGGTAGCGCATGCCGGAGCCGTCGGAGCCGGGGGCGGCCACGACGAGGGACTTGTCGACGAGGGAGCCGAGCGTCCCGGCGACGTCGAGGACGCCCCCGGCGCACACGGTCTCGGCGGCGGCGAGGTCGCAGCCGCCCGCGAAGACGGACAGCCGGCGCAGGACGGTGCGCTCGGGCTCCTCCAGCAGGTCCCAGGACCAGTCGACGACGGCGCGCAGGGTCTGCTGCCGGGGCAGCAGGGTCCGGCTGCCGCTGGTCAGGAGCCGGAACCGGTCGTCGAGGCGGTCGGCGATCTGGCGCGGGGTGAGCAGCCGCAGGCGGGCCGCGGCCAGTTCGATGGCCAGCGGCAGCCCGTCGAGGCGGCGGCAGATCTCGGCGCAGGCGGCCGGGTCCTGGGCCACGGTGAACCCGGCGCGGGCCGCGGCTCCGCGGTCGGCGAGGAGCCGCAGCGCGACCGGGTCGGGCAGCGGCTCCACCGGGCGCAGCGTCTCCCCGGGGACGCCGAGGGGTTCGCGGCTGGTGGCCAGGATCCGGATGCCGGGGCAGTGGACGAGCAGCCGCTCGGCGAGTTCGGCGGCCGCCTCGACGACGTGCTCGCAGTTGTCGAGCAGCAGCAGGAGCCGCCGGCGGGCGCAGTGCTCGGCGAGGCGGTCGAGGGGGTCGTCCCCGGTGCGGTCGGTCAGCGCGCGCAGTTCCTCGGCGGCGGCGCCGCGCAGCTTGGTCTCCCGCGCCCCGAGCGCGGCGAGCACGGCCTCGGCGACGTCCTCCGGGTCGTCCACGGGGGCCAGCTCCACGAGCCATACCCCGTCGGGCCAGCCGGCCGGGTCCTGGGCCTCGGCGGCCTCCTGGGAGAGCCGGGTCTTGCCCGCCCCGCCGGGCCCGAGCAGGGTGACGAGCCGGGCGCGGGCGAGGTCCTCGCCGATGACGCGGATGTCCTCCTCGCGCCCGACGAAGGTGGTGAGCCGGGCGCGCAGGTTGCCCTGCGCGGGCTGCCGGCCGGGCTGCGCCGGCGCCGGGCCGGGGCGGGGGGAGCCGGTGCCGGAGGCCGGCGGGTACGGGCTGTGGCCGGGCCGCGCCGGGGCCGGCTGTCGCGGGTGCGCACCGGGCCAGGAGGCGGGGGCGGGGTTCAGGAGCTCGGCGTGCAGGGCGCGCAGGGCCGGGCCAGGGTCGGTGCCCAGACGGGCGGCCAGCTCCCGGCGGACGGTGTCGTACGCCTCCAGGGCCTCCGCCGGGCGGTGCGCGTCGCGCAGCGCCCGGATCCGCAGCACCTGCAGGGGCTCGTCCAGCGGCTGCTGGGCGCACAGCGCGGTCAGCTCCGGCAACGCCTGCTCCGCCCCGCCCAGGGCCAGGGCCGCGGTGAGCCGGCCCCGGCGCGCGTCCATCCGTACGGCGTCCCAGCGCGCGGACTCCGCGGCCGGGTCGGGGAGGTCGGCCAGGGCCGGGCCGCGCCACAGGGCGAGCGCCTCCTCGTACAGGGCGCCGGCCTTGGCCGGGTCCCCGTACTCCAGGGCCTCGGCGCCGGCCCGGGCCAGCCCCTCGAAGCGGTACAGGTCGACGTCCTCGCGGTCGGCGGCCAGCAGGTAGCCGCCCTCGGCGGAGCGCACGGCCTCGTGGCCCAGCGCCCGGCGCAGCCGTGCGACCAGCGCCTGGAGGGCGGCCGGCGCGTCGGCCGGCCGGTCGCCGTCCCACACCTCGGCGACGAGCAGGTGCGCCGGCACCGCCCGGCCGGGCCGCAGCGCGAGCGCGGTCAGCAGCGCCCGCAGGCGCGCTCCGCCGACGGCGACGGGGGTCCCGTCGTCGCGCATGGCCTGGGTCGTACCGAGAATCGCGTAACGCACCGGCCCATTGTCCCCGGACCGGCGCCCGGGCCCGACCCTATTTCCGTGGCGGCAGCCGGGATAGGTTTCGCGGCATGGGTCATCAGGGCAGCCGCGGTGAGCGGCGGATCAGTTCCGTATTCCTCGGCATCGCGGCCGTCATGGCCGTCACCGGGTGGGCCGTGTGGACCGGGTACTCGACGAGCACCGGGCTCGCCGTGTTCCTGTTCGTGACCTCGGCGTGGGTGGTCTCGCTGTGCCTGCACGAGTACGCGCACGCCCGCACCGCCCTGCACGGCGGTGACCTCTCGGTGGGCGCCGAGGGGTACCTGACGCTGAACCCGCTCAAGTACACGCACGCGCTGCTCAGCATCGTCCTGCCGGTGCTCTTCGTGATCCTGGGCGGCCTGGGCCTGCCGGGCGGCGCGGTGTACATCGAGCGCGACCGCATCCGGGGCCGCTGGAAGCACAGCCTGATCTCGGCGGCGGGCCCGCTGACCAACGTGGCCTTCGCCGTGGTGTGCACGGCCCCGTTCTGGCTGGGCGCCCTGGACGGGGTCCCGCTCGCCTTCCGCTACGCGCTGGCCTTCCTGGCCCTGCTCCAGGTCTCGGCGGCGATCTTGAACTTCCTGCCGGTGCCGGGCCTCGACGGCTACGGGGTGATCGAGCCGTGGCTCTCGCACCGGATCCGCCGCGAGGTGGCGCCGCTGGCGCCGTTCGGCCTGATCGCGGTGTTCGCGCTGCTGTGGATCCCGGAGGTCAACGCGTTCTTCTTCGACGTGGTGCGCGACATCCTGTCCGGCCTGGGCGTGTCGGACCTGGAGACGTACTGCGGCCGCGACCTCTACCGCTTCTGGCAGGAGGGCAACGGCCTCTGCGAGGTCCCGCGGGACTAGCGGGCGCGTCCCGGGCGCGAACCCGGGGCGCGCGCCTAGGAGGCTCGGGCCTAGGAGGCACGGGCCGCCTTCTCGGCCTTCGCCTTGCGGATGTAGTACCAGGCCATGTTGGACGTCAGACCGGCCAGCAGCACCCAGACGATCCCTATGAAGCTGCCCTCCACGAAGGCGACGACGGCCGCGGCCACGGCAAGGACGCAGACGACAACGGCGAAGACGGCAAGGCGGGGCATGGGAAGAGCTCCTCGAAGGACACTGGACGGGGCCGAGCCCCCCCAGTGTCTCCCATGCCCCGCAGTGAGGGCGGCCGGGCGCCGTCAGACGTCCGTGACGCGCAGGCCCGCGTGGGCCTTGTAGCGGCGGTTGGTCGAGATGAGGTTGGCCACCAGGGACTCGACCTGGTGGGCGTTGCGCAGGCGGCCCGCGAAGACGCCGCGCATGCCCGGGATGCGGGCGGCGAGGGCCTGGACCAGGTCGGTGTCGGCGCGGGACTCGCCGAGGACCATCACGTCGGTGTCGATCTCGTCGATCGACTCGTCCTGGAGCAGGACCGCCGAGAGGTGGTGGAAGGCCGCGGTGACGCGGGAGTCCGGCAGCAGGGCGGCGGCCTGCTGGGCGGCGCTGCCCTCCTCGACGGGCAGGGCGTAGGCGCCCTGCTTGTCGAAGCCGAGCGGGTTGACGCAGTCCACGACGAGCTTGCCGGCGAGGTCCTCGCGGAGCGCTTCGAGGGTCTTGGCGTGGCCCTCCCACGGCACGGCGATGATCACGATGTCGCTGCGGCGCGCGCATTCGGCGTTGTCCGCGCCCTCCACGCCGAGGCCCAGCTCTTCTGCGGCGGTGTGCGCGCGGTCGGCGGCGCGAGAGCCGATGATCACCTTCTGGCCGGCCCGGGCGAGCCGGTAGGCCAGGCCGCGGCCCTGGTCGCCGGTGCCGCCGAGGACGCCGACGACGAGGCCGGAGACGTCCGGAAGGTCCCAGGGGTCCTTGGCGGGCGCCTTGGCCGGGGGCTGCTGCGTGCTGTCTGTGGAGGTCATGGGGGCGAGGGTACTGCCGAGTACCCCAGAGGTGGAGGGCCGGGAGGACGGCGGCGGGAGGAGCGGAGAAGTGGTCACGCTTGTCCGGTTCATGGTGCAGGATGCCGCTATGGATGCCGTGAGAGTCGCGCTGCTGCGCGAGGTCCTCGCCGGTACGCAGTGGCCCGGCGCAGCGCGCCGCTTCGCGGGCTCGCTGCGGCGCTCGGTCGTGCCGGCGGGCGGGAAGGCGGGCGGGAACCTGCTGCTCGTGGGGACCGAGGCCTACGAGCCCTGGCACCTGGCGGCGCACCTGGTGGACGAGGCCGCCTGGTCGGGGCTGCCGGAGCTGGCGCCCACCCTCGTGCGCCACCGCGTGCGGCCCGGGGAGCCGCCGCACCTGTCGGTGGGGCTGGGCAGGCTGGAGACGGCCCGGCGCGGGCACACGCTGCTGGTGGTGGCTCCCGGCGAGCCGGGCGAGGGGCTGCTGGAGCGCGTCCACGACGCCCGGCGCGCGGGGGCGACCGTACTGTCCCTGGACGGCGGGGATCCGGATCTGGCCGCGCTGGCGCACGACGCGCTCTCGGTGCCCGGCGCGCTCCCGAATGGGGCCGGCGCGCTCCCGGCACCGGGCGCGCTCCCGACGGCCGGGGGCTCCGCGGCGGGGGCGCCTCCCACCGCCGCGGACCCGGGCATGGACCTGGACACCGTGCAGCACCTGGTGAGCGCGGCGGCCGGGGAGAACAGCCTGCCGGTGCAGCGCGGGCCTCGCCGGTTCCGGGACCGGCTGGCGCGGCTGGCCGATCAGCTGACCGTGCCGCCGCCCAGCCGCTGGTAGCCCGTCCTCAGGTCGCCGTGCCCTCGCTGCCGCCGCCTTCTTCGCGGGACTTGTCGTTCCACTTGGGGTCGTTCTGCCATTCGAGGTTGCGTTCCTGCGCCGTCTCCATGGCGTGGGCCGCCTCCTCCCGGCTCCCGTAGGGGCCGAAGCGGTCCTTGGCAGGACAGTCGGGGCCTTCCTCGACCTTCTGGTGGACGAGGCAGTAGTACCATTCGCCCGGTTTGCCCACCTGGCGCTTCTTGAACAGGGCCATCGTTGTCGGGCTCCTCTCGATACCGCCGCTACCGCTCTCTGCCGCCACTCTGCCCCATCACCGCTGGATACACTCGCTTGCATGTCTGGCCAGTCGCTGCTCGTTCCAGGCGAGCTCTCTCCCGTCCGTTCCGTTCCCGGAAACATCCGCCGTCCCGAGTACGTGGGCAAGCCCGCACCCACCCCGTACACCGGCCCGGAGGTGCAGTCGGCCGAGACCATCGAGGCCATGCGCACCGCCGGCCGGATCGCCGCCCAGGCGATGGAGGAGGCCGCCAAGCTGATCGCGCCGGGGGTGACCACCGACGAGCTGGACCGGGTCGCCCACGAGTACATGTGCGACCACGGCGCCTACCCGTCGACGCTGGGCTACCGGGGCTTCCCCAAGTCGCTGTGCTCCTCGGTGAACGAGGTCATCTGCCACGGGATCCCGGACTCCACCGTGCTGCGCGACGGGGACATCGTGAACCTCGACGTGACCGCCTACATCGGCGGGGTCCACGGCGACAACAACGCCACCTACCTGTGCGGGGAGGTGGACGAGGAGTCGCGGCTGCTGGTGGAGCGCACCCGGGAGGCCCTCAACCGGGCGATCAAGGCCGTCAAGCCGGGCCGCCAGATCAACATCATCGGCCGGGTCATCGAGTCGTACGCGAAGCGCTTCGGCTACGGCGTGGTCCGGGACTTCACCGGTCACGGCATCAACTCGTCGTTCCACTCCGGCCTGATCATCCCCCACTACGACAGCCCGCACGCCACCACGGTCATCGAGCCCGGGATGACCTTCACCATCGAGCCGATGCTGACCCTGGGCACCCACGAGTACGACATGTGGGCGGACGGGTGGACGGTCGTCACCAAGGACCGCAAGCGGACGGCGCAGTTCGAGCACACCCTGGTCGTGACGGACAGCGGGGCGGAGATCCTGACGCTCCCGTAGCCGGTCCTTTTTTACCGACAAGCCGTCGGGAACACATTGACTTAGGCATACCTAAGCAGGAAGATCGGACGTGGCGGGCGTGCCGCCACGTCTTTTTCCTCTTCCTGGAGGTCCGTCTTGGACGCCTTCTCTACGGTCATCCGCGTCGCCTCGCACGAGCAGCACACCGAAGCGGAGACGTCGTCCTTCATGAGCGACCTGCTCGGCGGACGCCTCGGCGTGGACGCGTACACGCGCTACACCGAGCAGCTGTGGTTCGTGTACCGGGCCCTGGAGGACGCGGCCGAGTCCCTCAAGGACGACCCGGTCGCAGGTCCCTTCATCCGGCCCGAGCTGATGCGCGTCGCCGAGATCGAGCGCGACCTCGCCCACCTGCTGGGCCCGGACTGGCGCGAGAGCGTGGCGGCGCTGCCCGCGACCGAGGCCTACGCCGCCCGGGTGGCCGAATGCGCGGCCGAGTGGCCGGGCGGCTACGTCGCCCACCACTACACCCGCTACCTGGGCGACCTCTCCGGCGGCCAGATCATCCGCGACAAGGCGGAGCGCACGTGGGGCTTCGAGCGCAAGGGCGACGGCGTCCGCTTCTACGTCTTCGCGGACATCTCCAACCCGGCCGCCTTCAAGCGGACCTACCGCGAGCTGCTGGACGCCATTGCGGCGGACGACCTGGAGAAGCAGCGCATCGTCGACGAGTGCAAGCGCGCCTTCGACTTCAACGGCGCGGTCTTCCGCGAGCTGGGCGAGCAGTTCCCGCTCAGCGCGTAGTCCCCGCGGGGACACGGCACGAAGAGGGCCGGCCCGGTGCGCCCGCACCGGGCCGGCCCTCTTCGCACGCCCCCGCCCCTCGGTCAGCCGTGGGGCGCGGCCGGGGGCGCGAGGCGCGCGAAGCGGACGCGGCCGCCGATCTCCACGGAGCCGTCGGGATTGGGGGCGGTGAGGATCTGGGAGCCCTCGCCCTGAGTGATGTTCAGGGCGCGGTTCAGCTGGGCCGTGAGCAGCATCGCCGCCGAGCCGGTGGCCTCGTCCTCGGCGATGACCCCGTCGGCGCGGCGCGGGAAGCCCCGGGCGCGCACCCGTCCGGCGGCCTCGTCCTCCCAGGCCCACGCGTACAGCCAGCCCTCGCCCGGCGGCGGGGCCGGCAGCGCCTCGACCTCGGCGACCGATCCGTACTGCTCGGTGCGCTTGCCCTCGACCCACTCGGGGCGGGCCGTGATCCAGGTGAACTCGCCGTCGTCACGAGCCCATACGGGGCCGGCCGGCGGCTGGAGCTCCTCGACGTCCAGCAGCCAGGCGAGCCCGACCAGCGGGTGGCCGGCGAAGGACATCCGCGTGCCGGGGGTGCGGATGTCGACGATCCCGCGCTCGGGATCGTCCACGAACACCGTCTCGCTGTAGCCGAGTTCGGCGGCCAGGGCCTGCCGCGACGCGTCGTCGGGGCAGGCCCTGCCGTCACGTACGACACCGAGCAGGTTGCCGTGCCGGCCGTCGCCCGCGCAGAAGACCTTCAACACGTCGAGTTGATCGTTCACGCTGGCATTCAAACACGGCTCAGCGCTCGGCGACCCGCCGCCGGCGGGCGAGGAGGACCGCGCCCGCACCGGCCGCGATCACGGCGCCGGAGGTGCCGAGCAGCGCCCCGGCGGGGATCTCGGCGCCGGTGGTGGCGGGGCTGCCGCCGACGGTGGCCGCGGCGGCTCCCGTACCGCCCGTGCAGCCGGTGCCCCCGGTGGTGCCGGTGAAGGGGACGGCCGTCTTGCTGCCGGAGGCGTTCTCGACGTCCACGTAGAGGGTGCCGGTCTTACGTCGTACGGATGGGCCGCGCCCTGGGCCGGCACGCCGTTCGCCCACGCGGACGAGCAGGCGGTGGCCGCAGCCATGGCAGCGACCGAGGTCACCGACCTCGCCGCCCGCCCGTTCTCCGCGCTGTCCGGCGGCCGGCGGGCCCGGGTCGCGCTGGCCCGCGTACTGGCCCAGCGGGCGCCGCTGCTGCTCCTCGACGAGCCCCCCGCCGCCCTGGACCTGCGCCACCAGGAGCTCGTGCTGCGGATCTGCCGGGAGCGGGCCCCCGCCGGGGACGCGGTCGTCGTCGTCCTGCACGACCTGGGACCGGCCGCCGCCTACGCGGACCGGGCCGCCGTCCTGCACGACGGGCGGATCGCCGCAGTCGGGCCGCCCGGCCGAGGTGTTCGAGGACGCGCTGCTCAGCCCGCGATGGGCGTGCCCTCGCCGCCCACGCGGACCCGGGGGTCTCCCGCGCGCAGTTCCACCGTGATGACGCCCGGCCGGCCCATGTCCGCGCCCTGGTGGAGGGTGAGCACGGCGTCCGCCGGGACCAGGCCGAGCTCGCGGGCGTACGCGCCGAAGGCGGCCGCCGCGGCGCCCGTCGCCGGGTCCTCGACGACGCCGCCGACCGGGAAGGGGTCCCGTACGTGGAACTCCGCCGGGCCCGCCCGCCACACCAGCTGCACGGTCGTCAGGTCCAGGCGCCGCATCAGCGCCTCCAGCCGGGCGAAGTCGTACGCGAGGTCCGCGAGCCGGGCCCGGGTACCGGCGCCGAGCACCAGGTGGCGGGCCCCGGCGTAGGCGATCCGGGGCGGGAACGCCGGGTCCAGGTCCGCCTCCGGCCAGTCCAGCGCGGCCAGCGCCTCGGCGAGGTCGGCCGCGCCGATCTCCTCGGTGTGCGGCTCCACGCTGGTCAGCGTGGCCCGCAGCCGCCCGTCCCGGGAGGTGACGGACACCGGTACGGTTCCCGCCCGCGTCGCCAGGAGCAGCTCCCCGGGGCCGATCCGCTCCCCCAGGGCCACGGCGGTGGCGACGGTGGCGTGCCCGCAGAACGGCACCTCCGCCTTCGGGCTGAAGTAGCGCACGGTGAAGGCCCGGCCCGGTTCGCCCTCCAGCCCCTCGGGCGGGGCGGTCAGGAAGGCCGTCTCGCTGTAGCCGAGCCCGGCGGCGATCCCGAGCATCGCTTCGTCGTCCAGTCCGGCCGCGTCGAGCACGACGCCGGCGGGGTTGCCGCCCGCCGGGTCGCCGGAGAAGGCCGTGTAGCGGAGCACCTCAGTCGTCATGATCGCCTCAACGGCGGGGCCGCGGGGGACATTCCCCGGCGCCTCGCGAGCGGGGGCTCAGCCCCGCCCGATGTACGGCATCGCCGTCGCCATCACCGTCGCGAACTGCACGTTGGCCTCCAGCGGGAGCTCCGCCATGTGGAGCACGGTGCGCGCCACGTCGGCGGCGTCCATGACCGGTTCGACGGCCAGCTGCCCGTTGGCCTGGAGGATCCCGGTCCGCATCCGCTCGGTCATCTCGGTGGCCGCGTTGCCGATGTCGATCTGCCCGCAGGCGATCTTGTACGGGCGCCCGTCCAGGGACAGCGACTTGGTCAGGCCGGTCATCGCGTGCTTGGTCGCGGTGTAGGCGATGGAGTGCGGGCGCGGCACGTGCGCCGAGATGGAGCCGTTGTTGATGATGCGGCCGCCCTGCGGATCCTGCGCCTTCATCTGCCGGAAGGCGGCCTGCGCGCACAGGAAGGAGCCGGTCAGGTTGACGTCGACCACCGAGCGCCAGGCCTCGTAGGAGAGGTCCTCCAGCGGGACTCCGCCCGGGCCGAAGGTGCCCGCGTTGTTGAAGAGCAGGTCGAGGCGCCCGTAGCGCTCGCGGACGGCCCCGAACAGTGCGGCGACCCCGTCCGGATCGGTGACGTCCGTCGGTACGCGGAACACGTCCGCGCCGTCCCCGGCCGCCTCGGCGGTCTCCTCGAGCGGTTCGGCACGGCGGCCCGCCACGGCCACGGACCAGCCGGCGGCGGCCAGGGCCAGGGCCACCGAGCGGCCGATGCCCGACCCGGCGCCCGTCACTACAGCGATCTTCGTCGTGGGTTCGTCCATGGGGCCGCAGAGTACGTCACACCGTGCCCCCGCCCCCGGGCGTTCCGATTGCTGAGAGCATGGGTCGGTCAGGGGTGCGTAAAGAAGACAAGCAGACTGGAGTTCCGCATGTCGGAGAGAGGCCCCGTGACGGCCCGCTCGCACGAACCGTCACCCGAAACGCCCTCCGTCCCCACCGCCGCCCCACCCCTGAAGGCCGCACGCCGCACGAGCCTGCTGGTCACCTTCGTACTCGGCGGGCTCACCGCCCTCCCGCCGCTGTCCATGGACATGTACCTGCCGGCCCTGCCGGAGGTCACCAGAGTCCTGCACAGCCCTGCCGCCACCATCCAGCTCACCCTCACCGCCTGCCTCGCCGGCATGGCGCTGGGCCAGCTGGTGATCGGCCCGATGAGCGACAAGTGGGGCCGCCGCAGGCCGCTGCTCATCGGCATGGCCGTCTACGTCCTGGCCACCGCGCTGTGCGCCCTCGCCCCGACCGCCGAGCTGCTGATCGCCTTCCGCCTGCTCCAGGGCCTGGCCGGCGCGGCCGCGATCGTCATCGCGCGGGCCGTCGTACGCGACCTGTACGACGGGGTCGAGATGGCCCGGTTCTTCTCCAACCTCATGCTCATATCCGGCACCGCCCCGATCGTCGCCCCGCTCATCGGCGGCCAGGTGCTGCGCTTCTCCGACTGGCGCGGGGTCTTCGCGGTCCTGACCGCCGTCGGCCTCGTCCTCACCCTGATGGTGTGGCGCAGCCTCGACGAGACCCTGCCGCCCGAGCGGCGCCACACGGGCGGCGTCGGCGCGGCCCTGCGGACCATGCGCGGCCTGCTGGGCGACCGCGTCTTCACCGGCTACACCCTGGCCGGCGGTTTCGCCTTCGCGGTGCTGTTCTCGTACATCGCCGCCTCCCCCTTCGTGGTGCAGGAGATCTACGGCGCTTCGCCCCAGGCCTTCAGCCTGCTGTTCGGCGTCAACTCCTGCGGCCTGATCGCCGTCGGCCAGATCAACGGCAAGCTGCTGGTCGGCCGGGTCGACATGGACAAGACCCTGTCCGTGGGGCTCGCCGTCATCACGGTCGCCTCGGTGGGCCTGCTGCTCATGGCGACCGGGGTGTTCGGGGAGGTCGGGCTGGTCCCGATCGCCGCCGCGCTCTTCGTGCTGATGTCGGCGATGGGCCTGGTGCTGCCGAACACCAACGCGCAGGCCCTGATGCGCACCCCGCACGCCGCGGGCTCGGCGTCCGCGCTGATCGGCACCTCCTCCTTCCTGGTCGGCGCGATCGCCTCGCCGCTGGTCGGGATCGCGGGCGAGGACACGGCGGTGCCGATGGCGGTGGTGCAGCTGGTCTGCTCGCTGCTGGCGGTGGCCTGCTTCGCCGGCCTGTGCCGCCCGTGGCGCAGCTGCGAATCCGCGGTGCCCGCGGCGCCGTAAACTTCGCGGGTGAACGCCTCCGCCCCCACCACCGCCGACACCCTCCGCAGCACGCTCGGCGGGCTGCTCGACGGACTCCCGCCCAAGCAGGCCGCGGCCGCCGTCGAGCGGCTCATCGCCAGCTACCGGGGGCAGACCCCCACCGACGCGCCCGTGCTGCGCGACCGCTCCGACGTGGCGGCGTACGCGGCGTACCGGATGCCCGCCACCTTCGAGGCCGTCCGGGCCGCCCTGGACGGCCTCGCCGAGGCGGCCCCGCGGTGGGCGCCGGGCTCGCACGTGGACGTGGGCGGCGGCACGGGCGCCGCGACCTGGGCGGTCGACGCCACCTGGGAGGGCCCGCGGGAGACCACGGTGCTGGACTGGGCCGAGCCGGCGCTGGCCCTGGGCCGGGAACTGGCGGCGGCCTCCCCCTCCGAGGTGCTGCGCGGCGCGGCCTGGCGGCGGGCGGTCATCGGCTCCGGGCTGACCCTGCCGGAGGCCGACCTGGTGACGGTCTCGTACGTGCTGGGCGAGCTGACCCCGCAGGCCCGGACGGCCGTCGTCGCCGAGGCGGCGCGGGCCGGACAGGCCGTGGTGCTGATCGAACCGGGCACGCCGGAGGGCTACCTGCGCATCCGCGAGGCCCGCGACCAGCTGATCGCGGCCGGGCTGCGGGTCGCCGCCCCGTGCCCGCACGACGGGACCTGCCCGATCGAGGTCGGGCAGGACTGGTGCCACTTCTCGGCGCGGGTCAGCCGCTCCTCCCTGCACCGGCAGGTCAAGGGGGGCTCCCTCCCGTACGAGGACGAGAAGTTCAGCTACGTCGCCGCGACCCGCTTCCCGGCGGAGCCGGCCGCCTCCCGGATCACGCGCAGGCCGCAGATCCGCAAGGGGCTCGTCCTGCTGGAGCTGTGCGGCCCGCGGGAGGAGGGCCTGACCCGGGCCACCGTGACCAAGCGCCACGGTGGCCTCTACAAGGAGGCGCGGGACGCCGACTGGGGCCGGGCCTGGCCTCCGCCCGCTTCCGAGCGCTAGGGCCTCAGCTCCTGGGTGCAGCACTTCACGCTGCCGCCGCCCTTGAGCAGCTCGCCCAGGTCCATCGGGATCGGCTCGAACCCGCGGGCCCGCAGGGGAGCCAGCAGCCCGGTCGCCGCCTGCGGGAGCAGCACGTGCCGGCCGTCGGACACCGCGTTCATGCCCAGGGCCGCCGCGTCCTCCTCACCGGCGAGCAGCGCGTCGGGGAAGAGGCGTTTGAGCACGGCCTGGCTGCCCGGCGAGAAGGCGGCCGGGTGGTACATGACCTCGTCCCCGTCGAGGACGCACAGAGCCGTGTCCAGGTGGTAGTAGCGCGGGTCCACCAGGTCGAGGCCGATGACGGGGCGGCCGAAGAACTCCTGCGCCTCGTCGTGCGAGAGCGGGCTGGAGCGGAAGCCCCGGCCGGCCAGGAGGTAGCTGGCGGTGACGGCGAAGTCCCCCTCGCCCTCGTTGACGTGGGACGGCTCGTGGACGTCCCGGTAGCCGTGGCCGCGGAACCACTCGAGGTGGATCTCGGCCTCGGCGGCCCGCTCCGGATAGGCGAACCGGGCCCCGAGCACCCGGCCGTCCACGACGAGCGCCCCGTTCGCCGCGAAGACCATGTCGGGCAGCTCGGGGTGCGGTTCGAGGGTTTCGACGGTGTGCCCGAGGGCGCGGTAGCGGTCCCTCAGGTCCTCCCACTGGGCGAGTGCGAGGGGCAGGTCCACCGGTTTCGTGGGATCCATCCACGGATTGATGGAGTAGGTGACCTTGAAGTGCACGGGTGGGCACATCAGATAGCGCCGGGGTGTGGCGTCTCTGCGCAAAGAAGGCTCCTCACGACTTACGGCGGGTGTGGAGAGAATCGTCTCTCCTTACGCCGGACACCGCAGTGAACTGATTGGGTGGTTTAACGGACAAGAGGAAGACGAGACGTCTCGGTTGGTAGTTTCAGGACATGACGAAGACCCCTGACGCCGCCCGCCGCAGCGACCGCTCCCGGCGGGCCATCCTGGACGCCGCGCTCGCGCTGGTCGGGGAGGTCGGCTACAACAAGCTGACCATCGAGGCGATCGCCGCCCGGGCCGGGGTCGGCAAGCAGACCATCTACCGCTGGTGGCCCTCCAAGGCCGCCGTCCTCCTCGACGCCTCGCTCGCGCTCGCCGGGGAGGCGGAGACCGAGGGCCAGTGGACCGGCTTTCCGGACACCGGGGACCTCGCGGCCGACCTGAAGCACGTCCTGCGGGCGACGGTGGACGAGCTGTGCGACGAGAAGTACGAAGCGCCCGCCCGCGCCCTGACGGCGGCCGGGGCCACCGACCCCGAGCTCGGGGCCCGTTTCAACGAGCGGCTGCTGGAGCCGCAGCTCGCCCTGTACGAGGCCCGGTTGCGCACGGCCCGCCAGGCGGGGCAGCTGGCCCCGGACACCGATCTGCGGCTGACCGTGGAGATGCTGCTGGGCCCGCTCACGTACCGCTGGCTGCTGCGGACGCAGCCGCTGACGCACGCCTTCGCCGACGCGCTGGTGGACCGGGTGCTGGGCGGGGTGGCCAAGGTCACCGTCCCCTGACCGGAAACCAAATGGCTGGATTCTGTGGTTATGTGGGGGCTGCCGGTCACCCATTCCCAACCCCCCCGGTCACCGAGACCGGTCACCCGGGGCGCAGGATGGTGGGACCATGTGAAGGTCCGCCGGGGATACGGTGAGGTGAGGGGATAGATGGGGTCTGAGTCCGGCCGCGTCCAACGCGGCGAGCAGAGCAGGATTTCCCAGTGGCTGCGCCGGCGGCAGAAACCCGCCGCCGAGGACCCCGGAAAAGAGCGCGAGGCGCTCCTCCTGGCCGTCGCCGCCGCCGGTCTGCCGCTCGCCCCCGCCGCCCATCCCGCCGGCTACCGGTGTTCGTGCGACCGGATCGGCTGTCCGACGCCCGCCCGCCACCCGCTCTCCTTCGCCTGGCAGACCCAGTCGACCACCGACCGCGCACAGGTCGAACGGTGGGCGCGCAACCAGCCCCAGGCCAACTTCATCACCGCGACCGGCATGGTCCACGACGTCCTGGACGTCCCGCTGGAAGCCGGGGCCGCGGCGCTCGCCCGGCTGCTGGAAGCGGGCATCGAGGTCGGGCCGGTCGCCGAGTCGGGCGGCACCGGGGAGCAGGCCCGGATGCTCTTCTTCACCGCCACCCGCGGGACCCCCGAGGACGAGGACGAGTGGTGGCCCTGCGAACTGGACTGCCACCCCGAGACGATGGACGAGCACCCGGGCCTGCGGTGGCACTGCCGGGGCAGCTACGTCCTGGTGCCGCCGGCGGCCCTGCCGGGTGACCTGGCGGTCAGCTGGATCCGGGGCATGGAGCACCCGCTGCCGGATCCCCTCACCCTCCTGGAAACCCTGACGGACGCCTGCGCCACGTACGCGGGCACCGCGAACCTGACCCCGGCCGCGGTCGCGTGGCCCCTGGGCCACTAGGGGCCCGTCTCCAAGTCCGGCTCCCTTTTGATCTTGTGGCAAGATCGCGGGGTGCTACGACTAACCGATTTCATCATCGACTGCCCGGACACGATGAAGCTGGCGGCCTTCTACGCTGAGGTGACGGGGCTCCCGGTCAAGAAGAGCAGTAACGAGAACTGGGCCGGCATCCAGTTCGGCGAGATCGAACTGGCCTTCATCCAGGTGGAGGACTACCGCGCTCCGCAGTGGCCCGACAACGAGCACCCCAAGCAGTTCCACCTCGACTTCGAAGTCGACGACATCGAGGCCGAACAGCGCCGCGTCCTGGCCCTCGGCGCGACCCTGCAGCGGGACTGCATCGGCCCCGACGGCTACGGCTTCCGCGTCTACACCGACCCCATTGGCCACCCCTTCTGCCTCTGCCGCAACAAGGGTGTCACCTGGACCGATCAGGGCCCCATCTGGCCCCAGCACGACTAGGCCCCTCCCCCAGCCCCTGCGCCTCGAACGCCGGCCGGGCTGGGTTTGCCCTGCCCCAGCGCGCAAGTGCGGGCCCAGGCCGACCACGCCCAGCCCCGCCGGCGATTGAGGCGCGGGGTCCGGGGCGGAGTCCCGGCGGCGGGGGTCAGTGGTGGATCTGGGTGACCACCACGTCGAGGGCCCAGGCCCGACCCGGCTTCGCGGGGGCCTCGGCCTCGACCACGTAGCCGAGGTCCCGCAGCGCCCCGACCAGTTCGGCCGGCGAAGCCGGAGCCGCTCCCGCGAGCAGCAGGTCCCGCACCAGCCGCCCCTTCGTCGCCTTGTTGAAGTGGCTCACCACGGACCGCTTCTCCACCCCGTCCACCATCTGGGAGTGCAGCACCCGCACGGTGGCCGTCCGCCCCGCCACCTCCCCCTTCGGCTTCCACGCGGACGCGTACGCCGCCGACCGCAGGTCCAGCACCAGTCCCTCCCCCGCGACCGCGGGCAGCACCTGTGCCATCGGCTCCCGCCAGTACGCCCCCAGCGCCCCGCACCCCGGCAGCTTCACACCCATCGAGCAGCGGTACGACGGGATCCGGTCGCTGATCCGCACCGCACCCCACAGCCCGGAGAAGACCAGCAGCGACTCCTCGGCCAGCGCCCGCGCCGCCGGCGCCAGGTCCGCCAGACCCAGCGCGTCGTACAGCACGCCGGTGTAGATCTCCCCGGCCGACCGGGCCGCCGCCGACCGCAGCTCCGCGTTCTTCGCGACCTCGCCGCGCAGGCCTTCGCTCAGGCCCAGCACCTCGCGCGCCTTCAGCTCGTCCGCCGCGCACAGCTCGACCAGTTCGTCCAGGACCCCCGCACGGGCCTCGGCCAGACCGGGCAGCGACAGCGACCGCGGCTCCAGCGGTGCGCCGGAGCCGCCGGCGGCCTTTCCTTCGGACGGCGGCAGCAGCACGAGCACGGTGGATCTCCTTCGGTACGACACGGCGCAGGGGGGTGCGGCCCCCGAGCCAGGGTAGACGGCCCGCGCGCCCCGCCCGGACCCCGCGGCCCCGGCGACCTCCCACCGCCGAAGCCGCACGAACCGCGCGCATCGCCCGCAGAAGGCCTAGGCTCGGGGCCATGCCACGCCGCCACATGCACATGACCGGCGCGGACGGGGCTGCCCTGCGGGCCGCCCTGCGCGCACTGCGGACGAAGCTGGGCGTGCCGGAGGAGTTCCCGGCCGAGGTGCTCGCCGAGGCCGAACGGGCCGCCCGGGAGCCCCGCCTGCCCGACACCGACGCCACCGACCTCCCCCTCTTCACCGTCGACCCGCCCTCCTCCCGCGACCTCGACCAGGCCATGCACCTCGCGAGGCGGCCCGCCGGCGGCTTCCGGGTCCACTACGCCATCGCCGACGTCGCCGCCTTCGTCACCCCCGGCGGCGCGCTCGACGCGGAGGCCCACCGCCGCGTCACCACCCTCTACTTCCCCGACGGCAGGGTCCCGCTGCACCCATCCGTGCTCTCGGAGGGCGCGGCCAGCCTGCTCCCCGACCAGACCCGGCCCGCCCTGCTGTGGCGCCTCGACCTCGACGCCGAGGGCCGGGTGGAGACCACCGACGTCCGCCGCGCCCTCGTGCGCAGCCGGGCCCGGCTCGACTACGAGGGCCTCCAGAAGGCCGTCGACACCGGCACCGCGGAGGAGCCCGTCGCCCTCCTCCAGGACATCGGCCGGCTCCGCGAGGCCCTCGAGGTGGAGCGCGGGGGCATCTCGCTGAACGTGCCCGAGCAGGAGGTCGTCGCCCACGACGGCTCCTACACCCTGGCCTACCGGGCCCCGCACCCGGCGGACGGCTGGAACGCCCAGATCTCCCTGATGACGGGCATCGCCGCGGCCGACCTGATGTTGGCCGCCGGAACCGGGATCCTGCGGACACTCCCCCAGGCCCCCGACGGCGCCGTCGGCAGGCTGCGCCGGGCGGCCAAGGCCCTGCGGATCGACTGGCCGCACCACGTCCCGTACGCCGAACTCGTGCGCTCCCTCGACCCGCACCGCCCCGACCACGCCGCCTTCCTCCAGGAGTGCACGGCTCTGCTGCGCGGCGCCGGCTACACCGTCTTCACCGGCGGCGAGACCCCGGACCCCGCGATCCACGCGGCGGTGGCGGCCCCGTACGCCCACTGCACCGCCCCGCTGCGACGGCTCGCCGACCGGTACGCCGGGGAGCTGTGCCTCGCGGCGGTGGCCGGGGCGGAGCCCCCGCGGTGGGCGGTGGCGGCGCTGGACGCGCTGCCCAAGGAGATGGCGGACGGCACCCGGCTGGCCAACGGGGCCGAGCGGGAGTGCGTGGACCTCGTCGAGGCCGCCCTGCTCAAGGACCGCGTCGGGGAGGTCTTCGAGGCCACGGTGATCGACGTCAAGGACAACGCGCCGCGGGAGGGGACGGTCCACCTGAAGGACCCGGCGGTGGTCGGCCGGGTGGTGTCCACCGCCCTGGACCTGCCCCTGGGCGAGCGGATCCGGGTCCGCCTGACCGCGGCGGACCCGGGCAACTCCAAGATCCTCTTCGCCCCGGCGTGACGCGGGCGGCCCCGCCCCCGGCATGAGCCCGCCGGGTCCGGCTAAGCGGCGGGCTGCCGCAGCGCGCTGACCAGCGCACGCGGATCGTCCGCGTGGAAGCGGATGGTCCGCGCCTCTCCCACGGCGCCGAGCGGGCGGGTGAAGGGCAGCGGCCGGGTCAGCTCCAGGGTCACCGTGGTCTGGCTGCCCACGATCAGGTCGAGCTCGCCGTCCTCGGACAGCGTGACCAGCCTCCCCTGCGGATAGCGCCGGTCGACCCGGACCGAAGCCACCGCGTCCGGCGGGACGACGAGGTCGAACAGGGCCCCGTACCGGATCCGCAGCGAGCCGTCGGGCCGGACCACGTGCGGCCGCGTGACACAGGCGGCCTGGAGGGCGAGCAGGATCAGGATCCCGTACACGTCCAGGACGAGCACCACCCGGTGGACCGCGGGCCAGGGGATGAGCACGGCCAGCGCGACCGTCTCGACCACCGACACGAAGACCATCCCGTACATCATGGCGGTCTGCGGCCCCGTGTACCCGGCGGCGACGTCCCCGGCCCGGACCCCGTGCTTGCGGCGCAGCACCCACCAGCCCAGGGAGGCCGTGGCGCGCAGCTCGTGCCGCAGCAGCCGCCGCACCTGGACGGGCACGACCGTGTGCACGGCCTGCCACCAGGCCGCGCGGGGCCCGGCCCCCCGGGCGCGGGCGCCTGCGTACAGCGAGCGCAGCACCCAGGCCTCCAGCAGGAGCACGGCGAGCACCAGGACCTCGGCCGCCGCCACCGCCCACGCGGGCAGCCGTACGCCCGCGACCAGGCAGCAGACCAGCACCAGTTCCCCCGGTATGACGGCCGCGGCCGTCATACGCGCCACCCGCACCCCGTTCATCCCCTGCCCCTCTCCATGAACGCCTCCATCACCCGGCGGACGACCTCCGCCTGCGCGGGCGCGAACTCGGCGAGCAGCGCCTCCTTGAACCCGGGCACGACCGCGCCCTCGGCGGGGACCGCGGCGAACACCTCGTCGGGGACGGCCGCGATCAGCTCGGCCGCCAGGGCCGGGATCCGCGGATCGTCCGCGGCGGCGTCGGCGAGCTCGTCCAGCCGCTCGTACAGGGCCAGCACCGCGGGGTCGGCGGCCAGCGGCCCGAGGGCGGCGTAGAGCTCCTCGCCGCCGAAGCCCGTGGCGTCGAGCAGCGTCAGGTGCTCGCGGTCCTTCGCGGCGGACGGCGAAGCTGTGGGCGGCGCCTTGGCGAGCAGCCCGGCGAGCGCGGGCGAGAGCGGTTCGGCCTCGCCGGGCGGGGCGGCCAGCAGCACCGCGAGCCGGCGCCGGCGCTCGCCGATCTCGGCCTGCTGGCGGGCCAGGTCGGCGTCGAGTTCTTCGAGTACGTCGGCCAGTTCGCGCCCGGCGTCGTCCGCGAGGACGTCGCGCACCTCGTCCAGGCTGAGCCCGAGCTCGGTGAGCCGGCGCACGCGGGCCAGCAGGACGGCGTCGCGGACGCTGTAGGCCCGGTAGCCGTTGGGGCGCCGCTCCGGTTCCGGGAGCAACCCGACATGGTGGTAGTGCCGGATCGCCCGGGTTGTTACCCCGACGAGCGCGGCGATCTCTCCGATCCGCATGCCCCCCAGTAGAAACCCTGCCGTCGCGTCAAGGTCAAGCGGCGACGGCACAGCCGGTAACATGGTCGCCACGGCAGACGAGTCGGCCGGGCGGCCGCGTCGGGATCCTCGGATCCCGCCGAGGAACGTCCGGGCTCCACAGGGCAGGGTGGTGGGTAACGCCCACCCGGGGTGACCCGCGGGACAGTGCCACAGAAAACAGACCGCCGGGGGCTTCGGCCCCCGGTAAGGGTGAAACGGTGGTGTAAGAGACCACCAGCGCCTGAGGTGACTCAGGCGGCTAGGTAAACCCCACCCGGAGCAAGGTCAAGAGGATCCGTCCCCGGACGGGTCTGCGCGAACGCTCGAGGGCTGCCCGCCCGAGTTCGCGGGTAGACCGCACGAGGCCGGCGGCAACGCCGGTCCTAGATGGATGGCCGTCTCCCCGGCGACCGCGAGGTCACCGGGTGACAGAACCCGGCGTACAGGCCGGCTCGTCTGCCGTTCCCACCCCGTCCGGGGTGCCGCGAACACGAGAACCCCCCGCCCGTGAGGGCGGGGGGTTCTGTGCGTCGTGCCACCGGCGGCTACCGCAGGTGGGAGGTGTCGTTCAGCAGCCGGACCGAGGCGTTGCCGTCCGCGTAGTACGCCACCGCCGACAGCGAGGCCGCCGACAGCTCCATGCGGAACAGCGACTCCGGCGGGGCGCCCAGGGCGAGGCGGACCATGATCTTGACCGGGGTCACGTGGGTGACCAGCAGGACCGTGCGGCCCGCGTGCTCGGCGAGCAGCCGGTCGCGGGTCGCGGAGATCCGGCGGGTGGCGGCCGTGAAGCTCTCGCCGCCGCCCGTGGGAGCCGCCCGCGGGGAGTCCAGCCACGCCTGGAGGTCCTCGGGGAACCGCTCGCGCACCTCGGCGAAGGTCAGCCCCTCCCAGGCCCCGAAGTCCACCTCGCGCAGACCCTCTTCGACCGTCACCGTGAGGCCGAGGCGGTCGGCGACGGCCTGGGCGGTCTCGCGGCAGCGGCGCAGCGGGGAGCTGACCACCGTCTGCACGGTGCCGCGTGCGGCCAGCGCCTCGGCCACGGCCGAGGCCTGGCGCCGACCGGCCGGGGACAGCTCGGGGTCGCTGCCCCCGCTGCCGGAGAAGCGCTTGTGCGGGGTGAGGGCGGTCTCGCCGTGCCGCAGCAGCACGAAGGTGGCGGGCGTGCCCATGTCGGGCCCCCAGCCGGTACCGCCCGCGGGGGCCGCCGTGCTGGGGGCCGCGGCCGTCGGGTCGTGACCGGCCGACCCGGCGCGCGCCGCGGCCGGGACCTGTCCCGGTACGCCGGCCACCGGCTGCTCGAACAGCGTGTCGGAGCCCGCCGGTTCGCAAGAGGAGGCGACTCGCGCGGCGCGGGTGTCCGCGGTCTCGGTGGAGGCGGACGCCGACGCGGTCGCGGTCGCCGGAGCCGTCACCCGCGTACCCGGGCCGGAGGCGAGGGCGGCGCGCACCGCGGCCGCGCCCTTCGCCGCGTCGCCCGGCGGCCCGGCCAGGGCGCCGGCGCCGCGGTCGAGGGCGGCGGCGGACGCGGAGGGCTCCCACTGCTTGCCGCGCTTGCCCGCGTCCATCGCCTCGTTGGCGAGCCGGTCCGCGTGCTTGTTCCTCTCGCGCGGGATCCACTCGTACGTCACCTGGGCGCGCGGCAGGATCTTCGCCGCCGCGGCGGCGAGCGGCTTCATGTCCGGGTGCTTGATCTTCCAGCGGCCGGACATCTGCTCGACGACCAGCTTGGAGTCCATCCGCACCAGCACCTGCGCGTCGGACGCCAGTTCACGGGCGGCCGTGAGCCCGGCGATCAGGCCCTTGTACTCCGCCACGTTGTTCGTCGCGACGCCGATGTACTCGGCGCGCTCGGCCAGCGTCTCGCCCGTCGCCGGGTCGAGGACGACCGCGCCGTAGCCGGCGGGCCCCGGGTTGCCCCGGGAGCCGCCGTCCGCCTCGACGACGAACCGGACAGGGCTGCGCATCAGATGCCCGAGTCGGCCGTACGGACCAGGATGCGGCCGCAGTTCTCGTGGCGCACGACCTGGTCGCGGGCCGCGGCCTTGATCTCGTTGACCTCGGCCATGTCGAGCTCGAGGCGGCAGCCCTCGCAGCGGCGCTGGTACAGGCGCGCGGCGCCGACCCCGCCCTGCTTGGCTCGGATCTTCTCGTACAGGGCCATCAGGTCGGCCGGCATGGACGTGACGATGACCTCGCGGTCCTTGGCGATCTTGGCGGCCTCGGCGTCGAGCTCGCCGGTGGCCGCGTCGCGGCGCGCGGTGGCGTCGGTCAGCTTGGCCTCCAGGGCGGAGACGCTCCCGGTGAGGCCGGTGACGCGCTCCTGCGCGGCCTCCAGGCGCTCCATGACCTCCAGGACCACGTCCTCCAGGTCGCCCTGCCGCTTGGCGAGGGAGACGACCTCGCTCTGCAGGTTGGCCAGGTCCCGGGCCGAGACGCCCACGCCGGAGTCCAGGCGCTGCTGGTCGCGGGCGGCGCGCTGGCGCACCTGGTCCACGTCCTGCTCCGCCTTGGTCTGCTCGCGCGCGGCGTCGCTGGCCTGGGTCTGGGCGGCGACGAGCAGGTCGCGCTGCTGGCTGAGGTCCTTGGTCAGCGAGTCGACCTCGGCGTGCTCGGGCAGCGACTTGCGCTTGTGGACGAGCTGAGACAGCCGCACGTCCAGGGCCTGGACGTCGAGAAGTCGGATCTGGTCGGCGGGCTCGGCGTTCAGTTGGGGGCTCCAGGGAGAGAAGGGGGTGTGACGGACGGCGCGTGCGCCGTCCACGGGTCGGTGACCGTGCGCGAGACGTGGGTGCGCAGACCCCAGCCGTGGCGCTCGGAAATCGCGTCGAGCTGGGCCGCGGCCTGCTCGCACCAGGGCCACTCGGTGGCCCAGTGGGCGGCGTCGACGAGGGCGAGCGGGCTCTGCTCGCGGGCCTCGGAGACCGGGTGGTGGCGCAGGTCGGCGGTCAGGAAGACGTCCACGCCGGCGGCGCGGACCTGCTCGAAGAGGCTGTCGCCGGAGCCGCCGCTGACGGCGACGCGGCGGATCGGGGCGTCCGGGTCGCCGGCGACGCGGATGCCCTGGGCGGTCTGCGGCAGCCAGGCCGCGGCGCGCGCGGCGAACTCGCGCAGCGTCTCGGGGTGGTCCAGTTCGCAGATCCGGCCCAGGCCGCGGCGGCCCGCGGGGTCGGTGGGGTCGGGCACCAGCGGGCCGGTGATCCGCAGGTCCAGGGCGCCCGCGAGGGCGTCGGAGACCCCGGGGTCGGCGGTGTCGGCGTTGGTGTGGGCGACGTGCAGCGCGATGTCGTTCTTGATCAGCGTGTGCACGACCCGGCCCTTGAAGGTGCCGGCCTCGACGGTGGTGGTGCCGCGCAGGTAGAGCGGGTGGTGGGTGACGATCAGGTCGGCGCCGAGCTTGACGGCTTCGTCGGCGATCTCCTGTACGGGGTCCACGGCGAACAGCACCCGGGAGACCTCGGCTTCGGGGTCGCCGCAGACGGTGCCGACGGCGTCCCACTGCTCGGCCCGCGAGGGGGGCCACAGAGCGTCCAGCGCGGCGATGACTTCAGAGAGACGGGGCACGGCCCAAGGCTACCGTCCGTGGCGCCCGCCCCATGGCCCGACCGCTCGCGGACCGGCCCGGGGGCGCTCGAGGGGCTTGCGGGTCCCGGTCGTCGAGGGGTGCCGGCCGGCTTCGCACCGGCCGCCCGCCCGGGGCCCGCCGCTCCCGCGCAGCACAATCACGGGCGCGGCCCGCGGGTAACCGCCGCCCGGCCACCCGTATGTGTGAAGCGGGGTTGGTCGTGTTGTTCGGCAGGAAGTGCGATAACTAGCTTCCTCACCGGAGGTGAAGCACGGATGACTGTCTGTGCCATCGAAACGACGCGCACGGCCCCGTTCACGATCGCCGCGGACGGCTCGTACGCCGCCCGGCTCGCCGGGGACGGCGACGCGCTCTACGCGGAGCGCTGGACCTTGGCCGGGCCCGAGGTGTACGCGGTGCCGCTGCCGCTCGCGCAGCCCGAGGAAGCCGACAGCGAGCTGCTGCCGCTGGCCGACGGGCGGGTGCTGATCCACCGCCGGGTGGCGGACCGGCACGCCTTCGCCCTGCTGTACCCGACGGGCGCCGCCGCGGGGCCGCGCACCGGCGAGCTCCAGCTGGGCGGGGTGGAGCGGCAGGACGGCGTACGGGTCAGCCTGCTGCCGCCGTCCCCGGACGGCCGCGGCGCGTTCGCGCTGGCCGCGGGCGAGGGCCGGACCACGGTCTGGCAGGTGGCCTCGGGCGCGTGCGGGCCGCGGCGCGTGGCCGAGGTCCCGGGCCGCTGCTCCGGCGGCGTCTGGCTGGACCGGACCGGCCGGCTGCTGGCCCTGGACCGCGAGCTGGACGGCACCACCAAGGCCGTGGCCGTGGACCTGGAGCGCGGCGGCGAGGTGTCCCCGCTGCTGCAGATCGCGGAGGCCAGCGAGGACCGGCTGCTGCTGGCCGACCCCGACAGCGGGCTGCTGCTGATCCGCTCCGACGCGCCGGGCGAACCGCGCCTGGGCTGGGGGGTGCTGGGCAGCTCCCTGCCGGTCCGCTTCCCGGAGTGCCTGCGCCACCGGGACGCGATCCCGTTCGCGGTGCAGCCGGGGCAGGCGCTGATGCCGGAGACCTGCGGGGTGGCGCTGCGGCTGCCCGAGGGCGACATCGCCCTGTGGCGCCCCGCCGACCGGCACGTCTTCCGGCTCGGGGCGCCCCGGGGCTGGCTGGGCGGTACGGGGCTGTGGAGTGCGCAGGGCCGCCTGCACCTGCCGTACGCGACCCCGGACGTGCCCTGCGGGATCTTCGGGCTGAGCCTGCCGCCCGCCCCTCCCCCGCCGGTCCGCCTCACCCCCGAACCGCCGCAAGCTCCCCGCCCGGTGCCCCTCCAGCAGGCGCCGCTCAGCCGTGCTTGAGGCCCAGCACCTCCGTCGCGGCGAAGGTCTCGTTCGCCGGGCGGGAGTCGTAGTGCGGGGTCAGGACCTCGTCGAGCTCCTCGTAGGAGAAGGCCTCCTTGGTGGTGTCGAACTTCGCGGCCACCTTGGGGCGTTCCATGACGGCCACGATCCCGCCGTGTACGACGAACAGCTGCCCGTTGGCCTTGGCCGCGGCGGGTGAGGCCAGGTAGCCGACCAGCGGGGAGACGTGCTCGGGAGCGAGGGCGTCCAGCTTGCCGTCTTCGGGGACCTGGAAGCCGGCGAAGACGTCCTCGGTCATCCGGGTGCGGGCGCGCGGGCAGATGGCGTTGGCCGTCACCCCGTACTTCGCGAGGGCCAGGGCGGTGGACGTGGTCAGGCCCACGATGCCGCCCTTGGCCGCCGCGTAGTTCGGCTGGCCGGCCGAGCCGCCGAGGAAGGCCTCGGACGAGGTGTTGACGATCCGGCCGTAGACCGGGCCGCCCGCCGCCTTCGAGCGCTCCCGCCAGTGCACGGACGCGAAGTGGGTGGTGTTGAAGTGGCCCTTGAGGTGGACCCGGATCACCGAGTCCCACTCCGCCTCCGACATGGAGAAGACCATCCGGTCGCGCAGGATGCCCGCGTTGTTGACCAGGATGTCGAGCTTGCCGAAGCTCGCGACGGCCAGCTCGACCAGCTCGCGCGCCTGCTCGAAGTCGGCCACGTCGCCCAGGTGCGCGACGGCCTGCCCGCCCGCCGCCCGGATCTGCGCGGCCACCTCCTGCGCCGGGGCGGCCGAGGCCTCCCCGGAGCCGTCCCGGCCGGGCTGCCCGAAGTCGTTGACGACCACGCTCGCGCCGAGCCGCGCGAGTTCGACCGCCTCGGCCCGGCCGAGCCCGCGCCCGGCGCCGGTGACGATGGCGCTGAGCCCCTCAAGTGGCAGTGACATCCGTACGGTTCCCCTCGGAATCGGTGGAACGGGTCAGAGTTCGATGCAGGTGCGCAGGGCCGTGCCGGTGCGCATCTGGTCGAGGGCGTCGTTGATCTCGGCGAGCTGCACCCGGTGGGTGATCAGGCCCGCCAGGTCCACCCGGCCGGCCCGCCACAGCGCGATGGTGCGCTCGTAGGAGCGCAGGACGTCGCCGCCCCCGTACATGGACGGGAGGATCTTCTTCTCGTCGAAGAAGAGGGAGAACATGTCGATCTGGTAGGTGTCGTCCATGGCGCCCGCGCCGACGATGACCACGCTGCCGCCGCGCCGGGTCATCTTGTAGGCGGTCTGCGCGGTGGCGGACTTGCCGACGACCTCGAAGACGTAGTCGAAGCCCTCGCCGCCGGTGATCCGGTTCTTGGCGTCGTCGAAGGCGTCCGGCGCGACCGCCTCGGTGGCTCCGAACCGCAGGGCCGCGGCGCGCCGCGACTCCACCGGGTCGACGGCGATGATCTGCGCGGCGCCCTGGACCTTGGCGCCCTGGATGACGGATATGCCGACGCCGCCGCAGCCGATGACGGCGACCGAGGAACCGGCCTCCACCTTGGCGGTATTGATGGCCGCGCCGAGGCCGGTGGTGACCCCGCAGCCGATGAGCGCGGCGATGTCGAAGGGCACGTCCTCGGGGATCGGCACGGCGCAGGCGGCGTCGACGACGAGCTCCTCGGCGAAGGTGCCGGTGGCGGCGAAGCCGAAGATGTCACCGCCCGCGCGCTTGAAGTTGGGGGTGCCCGCGTTGACCAGGCCGGCCAGGCACAGGTGGCCCTGGCCGCGCTTGCAGGACGGACAGTGGCCGCACGGCGGCAGCCAGCAGACGAGGACCCGGTCGCCGACCTGGTGGCCGGTGACGCCGTCGCCGACGTCGGAGATCACTCCGGAGCCCTCGTGGCCGGGGATGAAGGGGGCGGGCTGCGGCAGGATGCCGCTCATCGCGGAGAGGTCGGAGTGGCACAGGCCGGTGGCCTTGATCCGGATCTTGACCTTGCCGGGGCCCAGGCCCACGGCCTCCATGTCGTCGACGACCTCGAGCTTGTCCTGGCCGATCTCGCTCTGCAGTGCTGCGCGCACGGTGCGGCTCCTTAGGTCCTTGCGGTCTCGTGCTTACGAGTGTTCGACGACGGTGTCGGCGAGGACGGGCGCGTCGTCGCGGTCGGCGGCGCCCACGGCCACCAGGACGCGGCCGGGCTCCTGCCACATCCGGATGCGCAGGGTCTCGCCGGGGAAGACGATCCCGGCGAAGCGCGTGCGGTAGGCGCCGACCCGGGAGACGTCCCCGCCGAGGGCCGTGTCGACGACGGCCTTGAGGGTCATGCCGTACGAGCACAGGCCGTGCAGAATCGGCCGGTCGAAGCCGGCCGTCTTGGCGAACTCGGGGTCGGCGTGCAGGGGGTTCCAGTCGCCCGAGAGCCGGTAGAGCAGCGCCTGCTCCTCGCGGATGGTGCGTTCCTCGACCCGGTCGGGCGCGCGCTCGGGCAGCTCCTCGCGGACGGAGGGCCCGCGCTCGCCGCCGAACCCGCCCTCGCCGCGTACGAAGATCTGCGCGTCGCTGGTCCACAGCGGCCCGTCGGCGTCGGCGACCTCGGAGCGCAGCACGATCACGGCCGCCTTGCCCTTGTCGTAGACGGCGGCGACCTTGGAGCTGGAGGTGGCCCGGCCCTTGACGGGGATGGGCCGGTGCAGCTCGATGGAGTGGCCGCCGTGCAGGACGTGGGCGAGGTTGACCTCGATGCCGGGCTGGCCGAGGCCCCCGAGCATGGCCATGCCGGCGCCGGCGACGGTGGCGAAGCTGGGGAGGACGTGGAGCCTGGACTCGAGGGTGTAGCGCAGCTCGTCGGCGTCGGTGGCTCCTCGCTGCCCGTTGGAGGAGGTACCGGCACCGAGGCCGAGGTGGTAGAGCTGGATGTCCTTGTGGTCCCAGCCGATGTCCCCCTGGCGGGGTTCTGCGGCGAGGGCCTTGGCGGCATCGATCGGCATGTGGATGCTGCTCCCTGTCGTGGAAACGGGGGCCTTGGAAGACCTCGGTGCGGCCGTCCGCACCGTCGGCCGCACCGAGGTCGTATGCGGGCCGGCCCGTGGCGCGTTCTAGAACGCGTTCTAGGGCCGGTGAAGGAATGTATAACGCACGCCCCAACACTTGGGAAGACTGCTGACCTTGCGTCAGATAGGCTGCTCCGGTGGACGAAATGCCCGTTGCGCACCGCCCTGCCCGATCCCTGCGGGTCCTGCTCCATCCGCCGAACCCGGCCCTGGCGCTCCAGCTCGGCCTGCAGCCCGACATCGAGGTCGTACGGGACATGACGGCCCGCCCGGCGGTGGCCCTGGTCGAGGACGCGGGCACCGTCGCCGCACTGCTGGCGGACGACGCGGAATGCCGGGTCCTGGTACTGGCCGGCTCGGCCCGGCCGGGCCTGCTGGACGCGGCCCTCGCGGCGGGCGCGGCCGGGCTGGTCCTGCGCGACGGCCCCGTCGAGGACCTGGCGGACGCCCTGCGGCGCGCTTCACAGGGCGAGACGGTGATCGACCCGGCGCTCGCCGGGCCGTAGGCCGGCCTCCGCCGGGCGGGCCGCCGCGGGCCCAGACCCGCGCCCCGGGAGGCTCGTCACGCCCCCGCGGGGGCGAAGGGGAACAGCGCGTCCGCCCCGGGCTGCACGACCCCGTAGCTGCTCTCCGGCACCTCGTTCCAGGCGCCGGGCAGGTCACCGAGGGGCTCGGACACAATCAGCCGGGTCTCGTCGGAGACGTCCTTCAGGAAGGCCACGTCGGGGTGCAGCCTGCGCAGCGTCTCGACCCGGCTGCTGTAGAACAGCGACCGGGACTTGCGCTCGCTGGAGTAGCGGAAGGCCCACACGCGTTCGCCGTCGGTGACGGCGAGGGTCATCTGGAGCGGGAACTCCACGCCGTGCGCGCGGCCCGCCCGCTCCACCACCCCCGCCATCGCGGCGACGGCGGCCGGCGGGTCCTCCTCCAGGCCGAACGTGAGGGCCAGGTAGAACATCACCTCGGAGTCGGTCGTCCCCTCGATGTCGGCGAACAGGGCCGGATCGACGAGCAGGCACAGCTCGCGGCGCATCAGGTGGAACCCCGCGATGGCACCGTTGTGCATGAACATCCAGCGTCCGTGCCGGAAGGGGTGCGAGTTCGTCTGCTGCACGGCCGTGCCGGTCGAGGCCCGGATGTGCGCGAAGAAGAGCGGGGAGCGGACGTGGTCCGCGATCTCCCGCAGGTTGCGGTTGTTCCAGGCGGGGCCGATGTCCCGCAGGATGGCCGGGGTGTCGGTCTCCTCCGTCTCCGTGTACCACCCGACGCCGAAGCCGTCGCCGTTCGTCGTCTCCACACCCAGCTTCGAGTGCAGGCTCTGATCGATCAGCGAATGCACCGGTTTGTACAGGATGGTGTCGAGCAACATCGGTGTTCCTGAATACGCGAGCCATCGGCACATGCGCCCTCACCTGCAGTCCCTGGAACCCGTGGACCCTGACCGGCCCCGCTCGCCCGCGCGTGCGTCCCCCGACGCGGGCGACGCCGCAGGGCGTGGTCCGGCCCTCTCATTCTCGGCTCCTGCCCCGGGGCGCGCCACGCGAACGCCCCCCGCCTCCCGGGGTCTACCGCCGCAGCAGCGTCACCACGGCGGCTCCGCCCAGCCCGATGTTGTGGGCGAGGCCCACGCCCGCGCCGGGGACCTGGCGGGGGCCGGCCTCCCCGCGCAGCTGCCACACCAGCTCCGCGGCCTGCGCGAGCCCCGTCGCGCCCAGCGGGTGGCCCTTGGAGATCAGGCCGCCCGACGGGTTCACGACCCAGCGTCCGCCGTAGGTGGTGGCGCCGCTCTCGACGAGCTTGCCGGAGGCCCCGTCCTCGCACATGCCGAGCGCCTCGTACGTCAGCAGCTCGTTGACCGAGAAGCAGTCGTGCAGCTCGATGACGTCCACGTCCTCGATGCCGAACCCGGAGGCCTCGTACACCTGGCGGGCCGCGGCGGCCGTCATCGGCTTGCCGACGACGTCGATGCACGAGCCGGCGAAGCTGGCCCCGGTGTCCGTCGTCATCGACTGGGCGACGATCTCCACCGCCTTGTCGTGCAGCCCGTGCCGCACGACGAACCGCTCGGACACGACGAGCGCCGCGGCCGCCCCGTCCGAGGTGGGCGAGCACTGGAGCTTGGTCAGCGGCGCGTGGATCGCCTTGGCCGCCAGGATCTCCTCCACCGTGTACACGTCCTGGAACTGCGCGTTCGGGTTGTTCGCCGAGTGCCGGTGGTTCTTCGCGCCGACCGCCGCGAGCTGCGCGGCCGTGGTGCCGTACCGCTCCATGTGCTCGCGCGCCGCGTTCCCGAAGATCTGCGCGGTCGGCGGGGACATCTCGAAACCGTGCGCCGCCGCCATGATCCCGTAGTGCCGGGCCACCGGAGACGTCTTGAAGTCTCCCCCGTCCGCCCCGCCCCCCAGCGCCCCGCGCTTCATCTTCTCGAAGCCCAGCGCCAGTACGCAGTCGTTCAGTCCGCCCTCCACGAACTGCCGCGCCATCATCAGCGCCGTCGACCCGGTCGCGCAGTTGTTGTTCACGTTGTAGACCGGGACCCCGCTCAGCCCCAGCTCGTACGCCGCCCGCTGGCCGGCCGTGGAGGCCTGGAAGCAGTAGCCCACCGGCACCTGCTCCACCAGCCCGTAGTCCACCCCGGCGTCCGCCAGCGCCGCCGTCCCGGCCTCCTTTGCCATGTCCCAGTACTGCCAGTCCCGCGACTCCGGCTTCTCGAACTTCGTCATGCCGACGCCCACGATGTACGACTTCATGCCGGTAACTCCTAGTCCCTGGGGAGGCCGAGAATCCGCTCGGCGACGACGTTGAGCTGGACCTGCGTGGTGCCCCCGGCGATGGTCAGGCAGCGGGACATGAGCATCCCGTGCACCGCCCGCTCCCCCGCCCCCTCCCGCACCGCGCCCGCCGGGCCGAGCAGTTCGAGCGCGAGCTCGGCGGTCCGCTGCTGGTGCGGGGTCTGCACGAGTTTGCGTACGGAGGCGCCCGCGCCCGGCTCCAGCCCCGACACCTGCTGGAGGGTGGTGCGCAGCCCGATGCAGGCCAGCGCGTGCGCCTCCGCGGCCAGCGCCCCGATCCGGGCCCGGTGGGCGCCGTCGAGTTCGCCGGAGCGGGCGAGCAGCGCCTCAAGGCTGGAGGTGCCTCCCGGGTCGCCAGGTCCGGCGGGAGTGTCGAAGGTCATCTGGTCCGCCATGTGGACCCGCTCGTTGCCGAGGGTGTTGCGGGCGACCTTCCACCCGCCGTCGGCTGCCCCGACCAGCGCGTCCGCCGGGAGCACCGCGTCGTCGAAGTACACCTCGTTGAAGAGGGCCTCGCCCGTGATCTCCTTCAGCGGCCGGATGTCGATGCCGGGCGTGTGCTTCATGTCGACGACGAAGTAGCCGAGCCCCTTGTGCTTGGGCGCGGCCGGATCCGTGCGGGCCAGCAGGATCCCGAAGTCGGCGCGGTGCGCGGAACTCGTCCACACCTTCTGCCCGTTGACCCTCCAGGAGCCGTCCTCGGCGCGGTCGGCCCGCGTCCGCAGCGAGGCCAGGTCGGAGCCCGCCCCCGGCTCGGAGAAGAGCTGGCACCAGGTGACGTCCCCGCGCAGCGTCGGCAGGACGTAGGCCTCGCGCTGCGCGTCCGTCCCGTAGGCGAGCAGCGAGGGCACGACCCAGGTGGCGATGCCGAGGTCGGCGACCTTGACCCCGGCCGCGCGCAGCTCCTGCTGGATGACGAGCTGCTCGACGGGTCCGGCGCCCAGGCCGTACGGGGGCGGCAGGTAGGGGGCCGCGTAGCCGGTGGGGGCCAGGATCCGCCGGGCGGCCGCCGGGTCGAGCCCGCGCGCGTCCTCGATGGCGGCCCGCGCCCGCGCCCGGTGGGTCTCGGCTTCGCGCAGGCCCTCCTCCGGCAGGCGCAGCCGCAGCTCCCGCCGGGCGCCCGCCGCCGCGAGCCGCACGGCCCGTACGCGGTGGCCGTCGCCCGGGCCGAGGAGCTGGCGGGCGACCAGGGCCCGGCGCAGGAACACGTGGGCGTCGTGCTCCCAGGTGAACCCGATCCCGCCGAGCACCTGGATGCAGTCCTTGGCGCAGGAGTACGCGGCGTCCAGCGCGGTCCCGGCGGCCAGCGCCGCGACGAGCGAACGCACCTCCGCCGGCTCATCCATCGCCTGCGCCGCGTCCCAGGCCAGCGCCCTGGCCTGCTCCAGGCGGACCAGCATGTCGGCGCACAGGTGCTTGACGCCCTGGAACTGCCCGATGGGCCGGCCGAACTGCTCGCGCACCTTGGCGTATTCGACGGCCGTGTGCAGCGCCCAGGCGGCGGTGCCGCAGGCGTCGGCGGCGAACAGCGCGCAGGCCAGGTCCCGCACCAGGGCCGCGTCCAGTTCCAGCACCCTGCCCGGCGGGGCGGTGACCTCGCGCGCGTGCACCTCGGCGGTGGGCCGGGTCGGGTCGGCGCTCTCGTGCGTACGGATGTCCAGCGCGGCGGCGTCCACGGCGAACCAGCGGGTGCCGTGCGCGGCCTCGGCGGCGAGCAGCACGACGTCGGCCTCGCCGGCGCCGAGCACCGGCGGCGCGGCGCCGTCGAGCAGGTACCCGCCGCCCTCGACGGCGACGGCGGTCAGGCTCCCGGGCCCGAGGGCGACGGCCCCGACCCGGCCGTCGAGCGGCTCGGCCCCGGCCCGCTCCAGCAGGACGGAGGCCAGCGCGCTCGGCAGGTACGCCCCGGGCAGCGCCGCCCGGGCGGCCTCCTCGACGACGACCGCCAGGTCGAGGAGGGTCCCGCCCTCCAGGTGCGGCTCCAGCAGCCCCTGAGCGCCCATCGCGTCCCAGTAGGCGGGCCGCGACCCGGTCTGCGGCGGGGTGTCCAGGAGCTTGCGCACCTCCTCGGGCGGGACGGCCCGCGCCACCCATCCGCGCACCGCCTCGGCCAACTCCCGCTGTTCTTGCGTGATTCCGATGCCCATGCGCGGCAGACTAGAACACGTTCCAATCTGACGGAAGGTCAGATGAGAACGTGTTCTCGCGCGTCCGCGGTCCCTGGGCTCAGCGCGGTACGGCCGCCGGCGCGGCCCGGGCCACCTCCCTCGCCTCGCTCTCGCAGGTCTCGGCGGGGCGCCGGCAGGTTCGCGTCGCGCAGCTGCCGCACACAGGTCCGGCCGACTCCCGGCCCCGACGCGGTGCGCCCGCGACGTCTACGCCCCTGTCCAGGAGCAGCCGGTGGGCTCGCTGGGGTCGCCGACGCTCGCGCCGTCCTCCGCCGGGTTCCGCTCCGGGAGGGCAGCCGCCCGGCAGTACGGCGCCGCCAGGTACTCGCCGGGCTCGGCCGGAGCTGCGCGGAGTCCGGACCGGCGTCCACCACGGGCGCGGTGAACGCGCCCGCGACCTGACGCGAGGCCGCCGGCTCACGCCGAACCGGGCCCGTCCCGGCGGCCTCGGCCAGGTCGGGCGTATGTGCGCGGGGTCGGCCGACCCCGGACCCTCATGCGGACAGGGCCCCGACGAAGGCCTGGAAGGCGGCCGCCCCTACGGTGAAGACGGGGCCGGCGGGGGTCTTGGAGTCCCGTACCGCCACGAGGCCGGGTTGGGCGGAGACTCCCACGCAGTCTCCGCCAGCGCCTCCGCTGTACGAGGACTTCTGCCAGGCAGCGGCACCGAACGGGGCGCACTCGACGCAATCGCCGCCGGTGTCACCGCTGTACGAGGACTTACGCCAGCGCGCGCCCGTCAGGTGCTGGATGGTCTCCATAACGTTCCTCCATTACGCGGGCGATCCGTACCGCCGAGTCCTGCACGGAGAGCGCGGCGGCCTGCAGGTGATCGTAACGGAGCGAACCCTCCCTGAGGGCCTGCGGATTGGCCGTCATATGGCCCTGGACAAAGTCCTCGGTATAGACAAGATCCGGGTCGTCGTCGAAGCGCAGAAGGTTGAACGAACCCATCACCCCCGCATGTGCGCCCGCCTCGAAGGGCAGGATCTGCACCTGCACCCACTCCCTCCCCTGCAAAGCCAACAAGTGGTCGAGTTGCTTCCGCATCACCTCGCGTCCACCGATCTCCTGGTGCAGGACTGCCTCGCTCAGCACGACCCACATGAGTGGCGGGTTCTCGCGGTCGAGGATCCGCTGCCGCTCCATGCGTGCGGCTACCTTCGTGTCGAGGTCCCCTTCGGTCCGCACGCCCAACACAGCGCGCGCGTACTCCTCCGTCTGCAGCAACCCGTACACCAGCTGCGCCTGGAACGCCGAGATGTAGGCCGCTCGCGCCTCCATTTCAACGTACGCCTGGAACCACACCGGCAGCTGACTCCGCAACACCAGCCCCACCAGCCGCGAGAACACCCCGTCGGTGCCCAGCGCGGCGTCCACCCGTTCCGAGAAGTCCCGCGTCGGGACCTTCCTCGCCGTCTCGATCTGCCCGATCAGCGAGGCCGTGCAGAAGATGATGTCGCCCAGCTGACCCTGCCTGAGCCCCGCGTCCTCCCGCAGGCGGCGCAGTTCCGCGCCGTAGTAGTCCAGCGGCGAGGCGCTGGGGTCCAGATCACGGATGTTGACCACGAGGCGGTCACCCCCAAGTTCACACGGTGCGGCGTTCGTTTCAGCCCGTAGCCGAGCGTAACCACGACGTCTCATCCTGGTGACATGAATCACGCAACTGACGCCTCTCCGGCGGACATTGGCGGCAGCTACCGGATGGGCTTCACCGTCGGTGAGCACTCGGCCCGCCACATGCGGCGGATCCTGCGGAGCTTCCTGGACCGCTGGGAGCTCACCGGACTGGCCGACGACGCCGAGCTCGCGCTGACCGAACTGGTCGCCAACGTCGTCCGCCACGTGCCCGGCCGCCGGTGCACCGTGCTGATCCTGCGCCGGCCGGAAGGGCTGCGGGTCGAGGTGGCGGACGCGGACCCCCGCCCGCCGCACCCAGTACCCGGCGGCGAGGCCCTCGCCGAGGGCGGGCGGGGGCTGCTGCTGGTCGAGGCGGTCACCGACCGCTGGGGCACGCTACTGCGGGAGCCCGGCAAGACCGTGTGGTTCGAGTGCGACGCGAAACACCCTTGCCGCGTACAACCATGAGTCGGCGCGGCCGGTCTACCCAGCGATCTCCCTGCTGATCCGAAGGACCCTGCATGCGACCGAAGTTGCGCACCGCACTCGCCGCCCTCACCGTGGCCGCCGCCGTCGGCGGCGGCGGCCTGCTCCTGCCGGCGGGGACAGCGGCGGCCGCACCGGGGCCGGCCCCCGCCCCCGCGCCGGCGCCGAAGGCCGACTTCAACGGCGACGGGTTCACCGATGTCGTCGTGGGAACGCCGTACGCGCACGTCGGTGGGGTGAAGGGGGCGGGCCAGGCGGTCGTGCTCTACGGGTCCGCCACCGGGGTCACGGCGGCCAAGCGGCAGGTGCTCGCCCAGGGCGTGTCCGGCATACCCGACGCCCCGGAGGCGTACGACGGCTTCGGCGGCGTTTCGGCGGCCGGTGACTTCGACGGCGACGGCTTCTGCGACCTGGCCGTGACGGCGCACGGCGACAACGACCACACCGGCCTGCTCACCGTCGTCTGGGGCTCCAAGGCCGGGCTGAGCGGCGCGGTCACGCTGGACGATCCCGACCGGCTCGGGAGCCCCACCCTCCAGAACCGGCGCACGTGGGGGGCGAAGCTCGCCGTCGGCGACTTCGACGGGAACGGCAGGGACGAGCTCGTCGTGGCCGCCTCCACCAACGCGACCGCGGACAGCACGCTGTACACCTTCGGGAAGATCGCCAGGTCCGGCGCGCAGACCGCGCCCGCCAAGACCCAGCTGGGCTTCCGTCTCTCGCAGTACCACGAAGGCGTCGAGAGCGGGGACGTCAACGGCGACGGCCGCGACGACCTGGTGCTGGCCGGTGTCGTGTCGAGCCTGAACCACTACGTGCCCGGCAGCCCCGCCGGTCTCCTCCCCGACGCCGCGAAGGCGCTGGGGGCGGGCGACGAGCAGGCCGTCGGGGACATCAACGGCGACGGCTACGGCGACGTCGTCATCGGTGACAGGTCGGGGGGCAGGGGCGGCCGGATCCTCGTCGCGTACGGTTCGGCCGCCGGACCGTCCGCGGCCCCGGTCGTCATCGACCAGGACACGGCCGGAGTGCCGGGCGTGAGCGAGCAGGGCGACGGCTTCGGCGTGTCCGTCGCGTTCGGCGACGTCGACGGCGACGGCTACCAGGACCTGGCGGTCGGGTCCTACGGGGAGTCCCTCGACCCGGTCCCGGTCGCCGGAGGGGTGCACGTGTTCCGGGGGTCGCCGGCCGGGCTGGTCACGGGCACTGGCGTGCAGGCGGTCAACCGCACCTCGGCCGGGGTGCCGGGCGGTGCGCGGCGGGCCGAGCAGTTCGGCATCGAGGTCGCGCTGACGGACGCGAACGACGACGGCAGGGCGGACCTGGTCGTCGGCGCCTCCGACGCGGACGGGGTCCACAGCGGCTCGGTCACTTACCTGCCCTCCAACGGCGCGAAGGTCGGCGCTCCGGGCGCCCAGCTGATCCTGCCCGCCCAGGCCGGCCTGACCGCCACCCCCGGACTCGCCTTCGGCGCCCACTTCGCCCGCTGACGGTGCCCCGGCATCCACCAGTACTCGGCGGTAGGGCACCATGGGCCGCCACACCGGACCCACCCGCCCACCACCCACTCACCGCCGGAGGAACCATGCCCACCCCCAAGCCGGAGATCCTCGCCGCTTTCGAGGCGGCCAAGGGGTTCATGCCCGTACGGGAGGGGCTCGCCCTGTACGAGGCCGCGGTCGCGGCGGGGGCGCTGGGGCTGCCGCTGCTGGAGGTCGGCACGTACTGCGGGCGCTCGACGATCCTGCTGGCCGACGCGGCCCGCGAGGCCGGGGTCGCGGCGATCACCGTCGACCACCACCGGGGCAGCGAGGAGCAGCAGCCGGGCTGGGAGTACCACGACCCGACGGTCGTGGACCCGGAGGTCGGCCTGATGGACACGCTGCCGGCCTTCCGGCGCACGCTGCACCGGGCCGGTCTCGAGGACCACGTGATCGCGATCGTCGGCCGCTCCCCGCAGGTCGCGGCGGCCTGGGGCGGGCCGCTCGGCTTCGTCTTCATCGACGGCGGCCACACCGACGAGCACGCGACCGGCGACTACGAGGGCTGGACCCCGCACCTGGCCCAGGGCGGGACGCTCGTCATCCACGACGTGTTCCCGGACCCGGCCGACGGGGGCCAGGCCCCGTACCGCATCTACCTGCGCGCGCTGGCCTCGGGCGACTTCGAGGAGCTCTCGGCGACGGACTCCCTCCGCGTCCTACGCCGCCGTTAGCCCTCCCGGGCCGGGTCGGGGGGTAGGTCGGGGCCGCGCCGTTCGGGGAGCCCCGACCCCTTTCCCACTCGGGCCGGGGCGGGGCAGATCTGGACGGCAGGACCCGATCCCCCTGACCGGGTCGGGGGGTGGGGCGGCGCCGCTCCGGAGCGTCTCCTCGGCTCGCGCACCCAGCCCCGGCTGCGCACGTACGGCCCAGGTAGCGCGCTCGACCTGCGGGGACCCTCCTGCGCGTCCCCACCCCACGGCCGACTCCGGACGGGGGGCCCCGATCCCCCCACCTGACCAGGTCGGGGGTGGGGCGGCGCCGCTCCGGAGCGTCTCCTCGGCTCGCGCACCCAGCCCCGGCTGCGCAAGCACGACCCAGGTAGCGCGCTCGACCTGCGGGGACCCTCCTGCGCGTCCCCACCCCACGGCCGACTCCGGTTGTGGGGGCTTGGGCGCCTTGGACCGGTGGGGGAGCGGGGGCGTGCAGGGGCGTCCCCGCAGGACGAGCGCGCAACCGTGGCCCAGCGGCCGGGACAAGGCTTGGTGCGCGAGCCGAGGAGACGCCCCGGAGGGACCCCGCGCACAGCCCGGCAGACCGATCCCGCCCAGGGAGATAACCGGCGACAGGGCCCAGCGGGCCGACCCCGCCCGGCAGGACAACCCGGAACGGACCCCGCCGACCGATCCCGCCCAGGCGGAAAAACCCAGCCCCGCCGGCGATCGAGGCGAAGCGGAACCGGCCCCGCCGACCGATCCCGCCCAGGCGAAAAAACCCAGCCGCGCCGGCGATTGAGGCGAAGCGGAACCGGCCCCGCAGGCCGATCCCGCCCAGGCGGACGGGCCCCGCGGGCAAGGGTCTCGTGCCCCAGCCGGCCCAGGCGTATAAGCACACCACGCCCCCGAACGGCCCACTCCGGATCCCCCGCAGCCCCGCGGTCTAGCATCGCGGCGTGCGCAACGACGACAGCCCCCCACGCCCCGAAGCCACCGCCGCGTCGGCCGGGCCGGACCACCGGCCCTGGTTCACGCGCCGCCCCACCCTCGTCATCGCGGTCGCCGCGCTGGCGCCGACCGCCCTGGCCGGCTGGGTCCTGACCCAGGTGCTGACCGGAGCCGGGCCCGACGGCCGCGACGCGAAGCCGGCGGCCACGGCCACCCCCCCCCCCGCCACGCCTGCCGCGGCCCCGGCCCCGGCCCCCGCCCCCGCGAAGGGCCCCCTGTCCGGCCGGACCGTCGTCATCGACCCCGGCCACAACACCGGCAACTTCGACCACACCGACGAGATCGACCAGAAGGTCGACATCGGCACCAACCGCAAGGAATGCGACACCACCGGCACCACCACCGACTCCGGCTACATGGAGGCGGAGTTCACCCTCGACGTCTCCCAGCGCCTGCGGACCGCGCTGGAAGCGCACGGCGCCAAGGTGGTCCTCACGCACACGGCCGACCGCCCCTGGGGCCCCTGCATCGACGAGCGCGCCCGCATCGGCAACGAGGCCAAGGCCGATGCCGTCGTCTCCGTCCACGCCGACGGCGTCTCCTCGGGCAGCCGCGGCTTCCACCTCATCCTCCCCGCCAAGGTCAAGGGCGGCGCCGCCGACACCTCGGCCATCGTCGAGCCCTCCCGCCGGCTCGGCGAGCGCATCGCGTCCAACTTCGCCCGCACCACCGGTTCCTCCCCCGCCAACTACCTCGGCGGCGGCACCGGCTTGGTCGTCCGCGACGACCTCGGCGGGCTGAACCTGTCAACTCGGCCCAAGGTGTTCATCGAATGCGGCAACATGCGTGACGCCAAGGACGCGGCGCAACTGACGAGTCCGGACTGGCGGCAGAAGGCGGCCCAGGGCATCGCCGACGGCATCGTAGGCTTCCTCGGCGGGTAGTCCCCTCGGGAGTCCCGGATCGGGACTGCTCGCAGCCCCGATCCGCTCGGCCGCGGGACACTCCGTACCATGGTGCCGCCCGCCCCGCTCCAGTGCACGTTCTGCGACCGCGGCACCACGAGACGACCGAGACCGAGAAGGACACCTAAGACGTGAACATCCGCTCCCTCACTCGAGGCGACGGCGTGGTGATCGGAGCAGCGGTGCTGCTGTTCATCGCCTCGTTCCTCGATTTCTACTCCACCACCGGTGGCGACCTCCCGAGCGCGTGGGACACCGACTCCTACCGTCTGGTGCTCCCCAGTGTCTTCCTGATCGGCTTCATCGCCGCCGGCCTGCTGATCGCCGGCCGCTTCCAGCCCGAGACCCGCAAGGTGCTCGGCCTGCCGCTGGCGGCGTGGGGCACCGTGCTCGCCGTCTCGGCCGCCTGGTCCGCGCTGTGGGCGCTGATCACCTGCCCGAGCCAGATCGACCTCGGCGCGGGCTCGATCATCGCCTTCCTCGCCACCCTGGCCCTGGCCGGTGTCGCGCTCTTCGGCGCCAAGGTCCCTGCGCTCGCCGGGGCCCTGCTGCCGGAGCCGAGGCCCGCCGCCGTCCCGCCGTACGGCGGCCAGCCGCAGCCGGGCGCCGGATACGGCTACCCGGGCGGGCAGCAGCCGCAGCCCTACGGCTCCACCCCGCAGCCGGCCCCGCCGTACGGCGGCACCCCGACCCCGGCCCCGACGCCGACCCCGGCTCCGCAGGAGGCGGCCCCGGCTCCCGCCGCCGACTTCACGCCGTTCTGGTTCGCCGTCCCGGTGGCCCGCCCCCTCTTCGCCGAGGACGGCTCCCCCACCCCGATCGCCGAACTGGCCCCCGGCACTTGGTACCTGGCCGTCGAGCAGCGCGGCGCGTCCACCCTGATCGCCCAGACCCAGGACGGGCGCCGCGGCGTCCTGAACGACACCTCGGGCATCCAGCGCGGCTGAGTTCCCACCGCACCGGCGTTTTCGGCAACGGCCCCCCGCCCTTCCGGGCGGGGGGCCGTTGCCCTACAGTCACCTGACGCACCGTCAGGAACTGTAGCGCCGGAGGGGACCTCATGCGCCTCGGACTCGCACTCGGCTACTGGGGCCGCGGCCCCGCCCGCGACCACCTCGACCTCGCCACCGAGGCCGAGAACCTCGGCTACCACTCGGTGTGGACCGCCGAGGCCTGGGGCTCGGACGCCTTCACCCCGCTCACCTGGATCGCCGCTCACACCTCGCGGATCCGGCTCGGCACGGCCATCGCGCAGATGGCCGCCCGCTCCCCCACCGCCACCGCCATGCACGCCCTCACCCTGGACCACCTGTCGGGCGGCCGGATGATGCTGGGCCTGGGCCTGTCCGGCCCGCAGGTCGTCGAGGGCTGGTACGGGCGCCCCTTCCCCTCCAGCCCGCTCACCGCGACCCGCGAGTACGTCGACGTGATCCGGCAGGTGCTGCGCCGCGAGGGGCCCGTCGCCCTCGAGGGCCGCTTCCACCAGCACCCGTACCGCGGGGAGGACGGCACCGGCACCGGCAAGGCCCTGAAGCCCATCACCCACCCGCTCCGCGCGGACCTGCCGCTCCTGCTGGGCGCGGAGGGGCCCAAGAACATCGCCCAGACCACGCGGATCGCGGACGGCTGGCTCCCCCTGTACTGGTCACCGAGCCGCACCGACGTCTACCAGGCCTCGCTGACCGACCTCCCCGACGGGTTCATGATCGCCCCGATGGCCCGGGCCAAGGTCTGCGACGACGTCGCCGAGGGGCTGCTCCCCGTCAAGGCGATGCTCGGCTTCTACATCGGCGGCATGGGCCACGCGGCCCGCAACTTCCACGCCGACCTGATGGCGCGGATGGGGTACGAGGCCGAGGCCCGACGGATCCAGGAGCTGTTCCTCGCCGGCCGCAGGGAGGAGGCGGTGCTCGCCGTCCCGGACGCGTTCGCCGACGAGATCTCGCTGGTCGGCCCCCGCGAGCGGATCGCGGAGCGCCTGGAACTGTGGCGCAAGGGGCCGGTCACCGACCTGCTCCTGACCGCCCCGGACCCGCACACCCTGCGCGTCCTGGCGGAGCTCGGCGGCCAGTAGGAGCCCTTGCCCTCGCGAACCTGTCTACGACTCCCCGGCGTCCCCGGTCCGCGACACCGCCGCCAGCAGCTCGCGCAGGTCCAGCGGCATGACGGCGATCTCCATCGTCCCGCCGTCGTCGTAGGCGCAAGCGACGATCCGCGAGCCGGGGTGGATGGACATGCCCTCCTTCACGGAAGGAGCCCGCACCCCGGTGGCCCGGCCGCCGGGCAGGAGTACGGGCTCGCCGCGCTGCGGGACCCAGCGGGGCGCGTCCTGGTCGGCGTAGACCCGGCCCGGCCGCCACCGGCCCTGGCCGGCGGGTCGGCGGGCCATGCAGGGGATGCCGGGCACGGGCCCGGCGGCCGTCCGCGCGAGGTGCTTGCGCCGCAGGAGCCAGCCGGCTCCCGCGGCGCCGAGGACGACCACCACGATCTCGATCACGCGACCATTGAAACAGGCCTCCGGGTCCTGGCCGCGCCGGGCTATCCGCCGAGCTGGGAGACGCTCGGCACCTGGTCGGTCACGGGGGCGCCCGCGCCCTTGCCGGCTTCCTTCACTCCGCTGATGACGTTGTCGAAGGCGTCGATGTCGGCGTCGCCGGCCTCGCCCTTGCGGAGCTTGCTGCCGAGGCCCTTGAGGGACTCGATGCCCGCCGTCAGCGGGACCATCGCCTTCGACAGCAGCGGGTCGCCCTTGGCGTTGTCGGCGGCCGCCTTCAGCCGGTTGTACGCGAAGGCGCCGGCGAGACCCGCCTTGACGAGGGCGAAGGTACGGCCCTTCGCGCCCTTCTTGAACTTGCCCGCCTTGTACGGCTTGACGATCCACTGGTAAGTCGCCCCGGCCGCGAGCCCGGCGTTGGCGACGAAGCGCGTCTTGGCGAACTTCTGCTTCTCGGCGGTGGTGCTCGGCGAGGGCGTCGGGGCGGCCTTGTCGGCCTCGGCGGCGGCCGGCAGCGCCGCCGCGAGCGCGGCCAGCTCGTCGGCCTGCGCCACCGAGACTACGTCCTGAGCCTGGGATCCGCTGCTGCCGCCGCTTCCGCTGCCACAGGCGGTTCCGCCGGCCAGCAGCGCGGTGGACAGGAGCACCGCCGTGAACACGCGGCGGATGCGGACGGTGGTACGGCGTACGGCCACGGTTTCCTCCGGGGATGAGGGGTCCCGAGCAGCCTCGCCCCGGCCCCCGGCCCCCGCCACCCGGGGCGGCCCGTTCGGGTTTACGCAGCCCCTACGCGGCAACACGCTTGACATGAGCACTCACACGCGAGCACGTACCAGGGGAAGCAGTCAGGCAGGACGAGCCGTCGCACTGGTGGCTGACGTGCTCGCCTTCATCATCGGCCTCTGGATTCTCCTCTATCTCCTGGACGCCAACCAGGGCAACGGCCTCGTCGACTTCATCCACGACGCCGCGAGCTGGCTGGCCGCCTGGTCCTACGACCTGTTCACCTTCAGCAAGGAATGGGTCCAGGTCGTCGTCGGCTACGGCATAGCCGCCGTCGCCTACCTCCTCATCGGCCACGCCGTCGCCGGGTGGCTCTACCGCCGCTGATCAGGCGCAGCAGTCGGGCTCCAGCCCGGCCGGGAGCGAGGCCCCGCCGAACACCTCGGTGGTGGCTTCGTCCCCTCCCAGGGCCGCGACGGCGAGCAGCAGCGAGCCGGCGGTCCAGGTGGTCTGCTCGACCGGCCACACCGCCTTGTCCTGGAACACGTACCCCGTCCAGTACATGCCGTTGTCGGCGCGCAGGTGCGTGATCGAGCGCAGGATCTCCAGCGCCCGGTCCGACTCGCCCGTCGCCCACAGGGCGAGGGCCAGCTCGCAGGACTCGCCGCCCGTGACCCACGGGTTCGGCAGGACGCAGCGCACGCCGAGGTCCGGCACCACGAACTCGCCCCAGCGTTCCTCGATGCGCGCCTTGGCCTCGGGTCCGGTCAGGGCTCCGCCGAGGACGGGGTAGTACCAGTCCATCGAGTAGTGGTTCTTGTCGAGGAACCGCTCGGGGTGGCGGCGGATGGCGTGGCGCAGTGCGCCCGCCGCGAGTTCCCAGCCGGGCTGCGGCTCTTCGCGGTGCTCGGCGATGGCCAGCGCGCAGCGCAGCGCCTGGTGGATGGAGGAGGATCCGGTCAGCAGGGCGTCCGTGACGGGCGTGCCGTCGGCCTCCCGCTTCCAGCCGATCTCGCCGCCGGGCTGCTGGAGGGTGAGCACCCACTCCACGGCCGCGCGGACGGCGGGCCACATCCGGTCCAGGAAGGCGTCGTCGCCGGTGGACAGGTAGTGGTGCCACACGCCGACGGCTATGTAGGCCGTGAAGTTGCTCTCCCGGCTCGCGTCCTGCGGTTCGGCGGTGTCCACGCCGTCCGGCCGGTCGGCGTAGGCCGCGTACCAGGAGCCGTCCCGGTTCTGGTGCCGGGCCAGCCACGCGTACGCCCGCTCGGCGGCCTCGTGTTCACCGGCCGCGTCCAGGGCCATCGCGGCCTCGGTGTGGTCCCACGGGTCGAGGTGGTGGCCGCGGAACCACGGTATGGCCCCGTCGGCGCGCTGCGCGGCGCGTATCCCCGCCACGGTCTGGGCGGCCTGCTCCGCCGTCAGCACCCCGTCCAGGACGAGGTGTTCGGTGCGCCCGGGCGAGCTCACTTCGCGTCGCCGTCGGGGAGGACCGGAAGGTGCG
Source organism: Streptomyces subrutilus (assembly GCF_001746425.1). GTDB lineage: Bacteria > Actinomycetota > Actinomycetes > Streptomycetales > Streptomycetaceae > Streptomyces > Streptomyces subrutilus_A. The sequence continues at coordinate 2,480,391 of NZ_MEHK01000001.1, forward strand.
GCTTGGTCGCGTACGCCACGAAGCTCTTGCCGATGACCGGGTTGAGGGCCTGCTCGGCGAGGCGGGTGAGCGCCGGCTTCTTCATGATGTCCCAGACCAGGAGCTTGTGGTACGCCTTGACGGGCAGCGCCTTGTCGTTGTCGACGCCGAAGGCGCACTTGAGCCACCAGTACGGGGAGTGCAGGCCGTGCGCGTGGTGGGTGCCGTAGGGCTTGAGGCCGGCGGCCTCCATCTTGCCGAGCAGCTCGTCCGCCTTGTAGATGCGGATGTGGCCGCCCTCGACCTCGTGGTAGGCGTCGGAGAGGGCCCAGCAGACCTTCTCGGGGCCGTAGCGGGGCACGGTGACGGCGATGCGCCCGCCGGGCTTGAGGACGCGGACCATCTCGGCGAGGACGCCCTTGTCGTCGGGGATGTGCTCCATCACCTCGGAGATGATGACGACGTCGAAGGACTCGTCGGGGAAGGGCAGGGCGAGCGCGTCGCCCTCCATGGCGGTGGCGCTGGCGCCCGCGGGGGCCTCGCCGGCCTCCTTCATCGCGGCGAACCACTTGGCGACCTCGCGGATCTCCTCGCCGTTGCGGTCGACGGCGACCACCTGGGCGCCTCTCCGGTAGCACTCGAAGGCGTGCCGGCCTGCGCCGCAGCCCAGATCGAGTACGCGGTCGCCTGCGGCGAGCGGGAACCGGGAGAAATCGACGGTCAGCACGGGGTCCTGCCTTCGCGGTCGCGGGGGTGGTGAGGAGGGGGCGGAGTCGGGGGGAAGGTCACCGCGGGCGGCGGGTGCGGGCGGCTGCCCGCTCGATGGCGGCCCGGTAGTGCGCGGCGGTTCCCTCGGCGGCCTTGGCCCAGGTGAAGCGGGTCAGGACCCGTTCGCGCCCGGCGGCGCCGAGGCGGGCGCGCAGCTCCGGGTCGCCCAGCAGCCGGCCGAGCGCGGCGGCCAGGGCTCCGGCGTCGCCGGGGGGCACCGCGAGGCAGGTCTCGCCGTCGGGGCCGGCGACCTCGGGGATGGCGCCGCCGGTGGTGGCGACGAGCGGGGTGCCGGTGGCCATGGCCTCGGCCGCCGGGAGGGAGAAGCCCTCGTAGAGGGAGGGCACGCAGGCGACCTGGGCGCTGCGCACGAGGTCGACGAGTTCGGCGTCGGTGACGCCCTTGACGAACCGGACCGCGTCGCCCAGCCCGTAGGTCTCGATGGCGCGGGCGACCGGCCCCTTCTCGGCGCGCTTGCCGACGACGACGAGGTGGGCGTCGGGCTGCTCGGTGCGCAGCTTCGCGAGGGCCTCGACGAGGTGGACGAGCCCCTTGAGCGGGACGTCGGCGCTGGAGGTGGTGACGATGCGGCCGGGCACCTCGGCCACGGAGGCGTCCGGCGACCACAGGGCGGTGTCGGCGCCGATGTGCACGACGTGGATGCGCTCGTCGCGGACGCCCAGGTGCTGGGAGATCTCCTGTTTGGAGGAGCCGGAGACGGTGAGCACGGACGGCAGCCTGCGGGCGACGCGGCCCTGCATGCGGGTGAAGCCGTACCAACGGCGCACGGAGAGCCGCTTCCCCCGGCCCTTCGCGGCGTCGAGGTCGAGCTGCCGGTCGACGGTGATGGGGTGGTGGATGGTGGTGACCAGCGGCGCGCCGAGGTCGCCCAGCAGGCCGTATCCCAGGGTCTGGTTGTCGTGGATGACGTCGAACTCACCGGCGCGGGCGGCGAGGTGGCGCCGGGCCCGCAGGGAGAAGGTCAGCGGCTCGGGGAAGCCGCCGGTCCACATGGTGGCGACTTCGAGGGCGTCGATCCAATCCCGGTACTCGTCGCGCTTCGGGGTGCGGAAGGGGTCGGGGCTGCGGTACAGGTCGAGGCTCGGCAGCTCGGTGAGGGTGGCCCCGGTGTCGAGGACGGGATAGGGCTGCGCGCCGATGACCTCGACGCAGTGGCCCAGCTTCACGAGCTCGCGCGAGAGGTGGCGGACGTAGACGCCCTGGCCGCCGCAGAACGGGTTCCCCTTGTAGGTGAGGAGTGCGATGCGCAACGGGCGGTCGCCGTCGGTGGCGGAACCCGCGAAAGGGCTCGTCACGATGGCCTCAGCGGTCACTCTCGGCCCCCTTCTGCCTGCAACTTTCGCCGGAGCGTAACCGCTCGGATAATGTAGAACAAGTTTCAGACTTGATCCGTCGAAGACCATTGAATCTACCGGCCGGAAACTACACCGTAAGAGGCGGAGCAGGTGATTCGCGCCACGGCTCCGGCGCCTGCCATGCTGGCCCCCGATCAGCCCGGAATCAGCGCGCGCAACGACACGGAACGGGACAACGGGACACATGACAGCGGAAGTGAAGGCCGTGACCACACCGGCGTCGCCTCCCCTGACGGAGCGCCAGGAGGCGCGCCGCCGCCGGATCCTGCACGCCAGCGCCCAGCTGGCCAGCCGGGGCGGCTTCGACGCGGTCCAGATGCGCGAGGTCGCGGAGTCCTCCAGCGTGGCGCTCGGCACCCTCTACCGCTACTTCCCGTCCAAGGTGCACCTGTTGGTGGCCACCATGCAGGACCAGCTCCAGCACCTGCACACCACGCTGCGCAAGCGCCCCCCGGCCGGCGACGACCCGGCTGCGCGGGTCGCGGAGACCCTGATGCGGGCCTTCCGGGCCCTCCAGCGCGAACCGCACCTGGCCGACGCCATGGTCAGGGCCCTCACCTTCGCGGACCGCAGCGTGAGCCCCGAGGTGGACACGGTGTCCCGGCTGACCACGGCGATCATCCTGGACGCGATGGGCCTGGACGCCCCGCCGACGGCCGAACAGCTCTCGGCGGTCCGCGTCATCGAGCACACCTGGCACTCGGCCCTGATCACCTGGCTCTCGGGCCGCGCCTCGATCGCCCAGGTCAAGATCGACATCGAGACGGTCTGCCGCCTCATCGACCTGACGGCCCCACCCGCCGCCCCGGAAAAGTCCTGAACCCGCCGCCGGGGGTGGGCCGGGGGGACGGGACGTGCCGAGGGGACGGGACGTGCGGCCGGACATGCGGGACTGAACGTGCGGGACCGGGCAGTGCCGGGCGGGACCGGACCGCCCCCTAAACGGCGGGCTTCTGTTCCCGGCCGCCTTGCGGGGCCATCAGCCGGCGCAGCAGTCGCGTGAGCGGCCGCTCCACCACGCGGTGCAGCAGCCAGGCGATCAACACCATCGCCGCGGTCACCCCGAGCAGGGTCGGCCAGGGGCCCCACTGCTCGTTCCACCGCCAGATCACCCGCACGCCCAGCGACTGGTGCACTAGGTAGAGCGGGTACGAGATCGCGCCCGCGACCGGCAGCCAGCGCCACTGGATCCGGTCCAGCTTGCCGAGCGCGATCAGCCCCATCACCAGGTACATGACGGTGATCGCGGTCAGGCAGACCTTCCAGTTGATGCCGTGCCCCTCCCACGCCATGACCGCCGGGAGGCGGTGCTGCATCAGCAGCCAGGACAGCGCCACGAGGCCCAGGGTCTCAGCCTCGAACCGGCCCGCACGGCGGACCAGGTAGAAGGCGATACCGGCGATGAAGAAGGGGGACCACAGAGGCACGAGGAGCTGCTCAAGCAGCGGGATACCGGACGCGGGAGCCAGGACCGAACCCAGTGCCCAGATCCAGCAGAAGTTGGCGATCCGACGGTAGCTCGTACCCAGGAGGACCACCAGGGAGAAGATCAGGTAAAAGCGCAGCTCGACCCAGAGAGTCCAGTAGACGGTGTCCACGTGGCTTACTCCGAGGGGCTCGTGCAGCATCGTGAGGTTCGTAAGCATCTGGCCGACGGTGACCTTCGACTCGCCGGGAGTCTGCGGGCCCAGGCGCCCGGCCAACGTGGAGAGCACGACCGCCGCCCAGTACAGCGGGAACAGGCGCAGAATCCGGCTCTGCCAGAATTGCTGCAGCGATTTGCCCCAGCTGGACATGCAGATGACGAACCCGCTGATCATGAAGAAGAAGACCACGCCCAGCCAGCCGAACCCGGCTATTCGGTGCAGCGCGGGAAACAGCTCGACCGCAGTGCGCTGCCAGGGGATCGTCCCGGAGCCGGCCAGGTAGTGGAACAGGACCACCGACAACGCCGCGAGCAGCCGCAGCCCGTCCAGCACGGCGATCCGCGGTGTCTTCACCGCCCGGCTGCGCCTCGACCACATCCTCTGGCGACGGGCCGGGTCGGGGACTGCCTGCGGCGCCCCGGCAGGGCCCGGGACACGGTCCCCGGTGAGGACGAGACTGTCGGACATGACACCTCTGGGATTCCTGCGGTGTCCGCGACACCGGTACGTTCGGCGGTATATAGCCCGACGATCGTATCGATGCTGTGTGCACCCACGGCGGTGCGGGGAGCCCGACAGGCCCGCTGCTCGCGGCCTGCCCTTTGGAATCGTCGGTCCGGTTTCGCACGCCGCCGGCTCGAGCCCTCCGGGCCAGCACCCTACGGGACCAGCTCGGAAAGCGCTGGGTGCTGGATGCGGGAGCCACGGCGATGACCGAGAGCGGTGCAAGGTCCGGACTACGTGTGACTGTCACGGCGTCGACTGGCCCTCTCCGCCACTGACCCCTGCGGACCGGTCCACCTGGGCCCGTAAGAACTGTACGGCTCCTCGCCCCCGCGCCGACCAGTTGAACAGACACGTAAGATCGACTCTGTTTCGCCACGCTTGTGCGGTGGCACCCCCCGCCGCACGACGGGGGGTGGCGTTTGGCGCTGTGGGGCCGTCTCAAACACCGCAGCACGGCGGAACCGGAGCACACGTCGTGCTGTCGTGCGGTTGCCGTCCTACTCCTCCGGCGGGAAGACCGGTTCGCCGGTCTCGGCCAAGGTGATCAGGATCGCCTCGACGGGGCAGCCCTCCGCCGCCGTCAGGATCGGCTCGTTCGCGTCCGACTGCGGGGTGCGGGGGTGGGACTGGCGGGCCGAGTCGAGGACGAAGCCCTCCGGGGCGTGGTTCACGCACATGCCCGATCCGATGCAGACGCCCCGGTCCACCTCGACCTGCCAGCGGTCGCCCATCAGGCACCCGCCTCGTAGCCCGCGGGCAGGTGGATCATCTTGTGCTCGAGGTACTCGCTCAGGCCCTCGGGGCCGAACTCCCGGCCCAAGCCGCTGTTCTTGTAGCCGCCGAAGGGCCCCAGCATGTCCAGGCTGAAGGTGTTCACGTTGAAGGTGCCGGTGCGGATCTGCCGGGCGAAGCCGATGCCGTGGTCCACGTCGGCCGTCCAGACGCTGCCGCTGAGGCCGAACTCCGAGTCGTTGGCCACCCGCACGGCCTCCGCCTCGTCCCCGTACGGGATCAGGCAGACGACCGGGCCGAAGATCTCCTCGCGCGCGATCCGCATGGAGTTGTCCACGTCCCCGAACAGGGTGGGCTCCACGTACCATCCGCGGTCCAGGCCCGCCGGGCGCCCGCCGCCCGACAGCACCTTCGCGCCCTCCTCCTGGCCGATCCGGATGTAGTCCAGGGACCGCTGCTGCTGGCGCCGGGCGACGAGCGGGCCGAGTTGCGTGGCCGGGTCCAGCGGGTCGCCGACGACCAGGGCGCCGGCCGCCGCCGCGAAGGCCTCGGCCGCCTCCTCGTACCGGCTGCGCGGGACGAGGATCCGGGTCTGCGCCACGCACGCCTGGCCGTTGTTCATCCAGGCGGCGGGGACGATCCCGGCCACCGTGGGCTCCAGGTCGGCGTCCGGCAGGATCACGGCTGCCGACTTGCCGCCGAGTTCCAGGGTGACCCGGGTCAGGTTGCGCGCGGCCACCTCCATCACGCGCCTGCCGGCGGCGACCGATCCGGTGAAGGCGACCTTGTCGATGCCGGGGTGGCCGACCAGGTACTCGCTGACCTCCCGGTCGGCGGGCAGGATCGACAGCACGCCCTCCGGCACCCCGGCCTCGCGCGCGATGTCGGCGAGGATGTAGGAGTCGAGCGGGGCCTCCGGGGACGGCTTCAGGATCACGGTGCAGCCGCTGAGCAGCGCGGGGGCGAGCTTGGCCGCCGCCACGAACTGCGGCACGTTCCACGGGATGACGGCCGCGACGACCCCGACCGGTTCGCGGCGCACCAGGATCGGGCCGAGGGCGCCCTGGCGGTGCTCCTCGTACGGGTAGGCGCGCGCGACGGTGATCGCGGCGTCGTAGACCATCATCGGGCCGAGCGCCTGGGCGAGGACGCTCCAGGAGTACGGGGAGCCGTTCTGGGAGCTGATCGAGCGGGCGATCTCCTCGTGCCGGACGGCTATGGCGTCCTTGATCCGGGAGACGACGGCGATGCGCTCCTCGAGGGTCATCCGCGGCCAGGGGCCCTCGTCGAAGGCCCGGCGGGCGGCCGCCACGGCGCGGTCCACGTCGCCCTCGGAGGCGTGCGGGACGGAGCCGATGACCTGCTCGGTGTGGGGGGAGACGACCCGGATCGTGTCGGTGCCGAGCGGATCCGTCCATTCCCCGCCGATGAACAGTTGTCCGTGTTCCACGAGCTCGGTCATGGCTGAGGCCTCCTGCGGCTTGACGTTGCAGAACTGATACCAGTTCTAGTTAGAGGAGTCCACGGCCGGGACGGAACCGCCCGGGGCAAGCCCGGAAGATCCAACGACTAGTCAGGAGCAGCCGAAAGTGGTCGACTTGGGCTACTACTGAAACAGGTTCTTGTGGGCGGGACGAGCGGCAGGGGATCTCATGGCGGCGGACGAGGCGCAGGAGACGAACGAGACGCGGGAGGCGGGGAAGGCGGGGAAGGCGCACGCGCGCCCCGCACCGGACACACCCCCGGTCACCGACCACGGCGGCGGAGTGTGGGCGATCAAGGTGCCCATCCCCGACAACCCCCTCGGCCACACCCTCGTCCACGTCCTCGACACCGACCGCGGCCCGGTCCTCGTCGACACCGGCTGGGACGACCCCGCCTCCTGGGACACGCTCACCGCCGGCCTCGGCACCCTCGGCATCGCCGTCGCCGACGTCCACGGCGTCGTCATCACCCACCACCACCCCGACCACCACGGCCTGTCCGGCCAGGTGCGCGAGGCCTCCGGTGCCTGGATCGCCATGCACGCCGCCGACACCGAGGTCGTCGTACGGACCCGCGCCGCCGAGCCCGGCGTCTGGTTCGACTACATGAGCGAGAAGCTCGCCGCCGCCGGGGCCCCCGAGGAGCACGTCGCCCCGCTGCGCGCCGCCCGCACGAGCGGCCGCCTGCGCACCCTGCCCGGCCTGCACGCCGCCGTCCCCGACCGGGAGATCGTCCCCGCCGAGCTGCTCCCCCTCGCCGGACGCCGGCTGCGCGCCATCTGGACCCCCGGCCACACCCCCGGCCATGTCTGCCTGCACCTGGAGGAGGCCCATCCGGCGAACCTCCCCGGCAACGGCCGCCTCTTCTCCGGCGACCACCTGCTGCCCGGGATCTCCCCGCACATCGGCCTGTACGAGGCCCCCGACGAGCACGGCGTCACCCGCGTCACCGACCCGCTCGGCGACTACCTCGACTCCCTCGAACGCATCGACCGCCTCGACCCGGCCGAGGTGCTCCCGGCCCACCAGCACGCCTTCACCGACGCCCCCGCCCGCGTGCGCGAACTCCTCGCACACCACGAGGAGCGGCTGGCGGGCCTGTGGGCGCTGCTGGCCGAACCACTGACCCCGTGGGGGCTGGCCGAGCGGATGGAATGGAACCGGCCCTGGGAGCGGATCCCGTACGGATCACGCAACATCGCCGTCTCCGAAGCCGAGGCCCACCTGCGGCGATTGGTGAAACAGGGCCGCGCGGAAGCGGTCCCGGGCAGCGACCCGGTGACGTACCGGGCACTGTAGCCGCGGGCCGGTGGCCGGGGCCCGCACGCTACGGGCCGGTAGAGTGAACCCGTCGTCCACACTTCCGTACGAGGGAAAGCCGGTGCGAATCCGGCACTGACCCGCAACCGTGACCCGCCCCGGCCCAGCCCGGCGGCGGGAAGTCGGAACGCCCCGTCGCGGAGGTGCGCGGCTCGCGCCGCCGGGTCCCCCGGCGGCCGGCACCGTCGAGGTATACGGAGCCGGAGCCCGGTGCCTGAGCGTGCCTGCCTCCAGCTCCCCAGCAGGAGAGGCACCCGCCCCCATGAACGTCCGCCGCAGCGCCGCCGCGCTCGCCGCCTCCGCCGTGCTCTGTGCGGGCGCCGCCCCCGCAGCCCTCGCCGACACCGCTCCGCCCGCCTCCCCCTCCGCGCCGCCGGTCATCCCCTCCGGCCTGTTCGGCAAGAACGACCCCACCTACGACGGTGTGTGGCGGCAGTCCTTCGCGCTGCTCGCGCAGCACACCGTCGGCCTCGAGCCCGCCCCGCAGGCCGTCGACTGGCTGCTGGGCCAGCAGTGCGCGAACGGCGGCTTCGCCTCCTTCCGCGCCGAGGCGGGCACGGCGTGCGCCGAGACCACCATGTTCGACACCAACGCCACCGCGGCGGCCTTGCAGGCGCTGAAGGCCCTCGGCGGCCAGGACGCGGCCGTCACCAAGGCCGTGGACTGGCTCAAGTCCGTCCAGAACGAGGACGGTGGCTGGGCGTACGTGCCCGGCTCCCCCAGCGAGGCCAACTCCACGGCTCTGGTGATCAGCGCCCTGGCCGTGGCCGGCGAGAAGCCCGCCGAGGTCAAGTCGAAGGCCGGCAAGTCGGCGTACGAGGGGCTGCTCCCCTTCCAGCTGGGCTGCTCCGCCGAGCCGGCCGCCGACCGGGGCGCTTTCGCCTACCAGCCGGTCGACGGCAAGCTGCTCGCGAACGCCGACGCCACGGCCGCCGCGACCCTGGCCGGCCTCGGCAAGGGCGCGGCCGTGGTGCCGTCCACCACGGACACCTCGGCGGCTCCTCTGGCCTGCCCGTCGGCCGGCGCCGCGGACCCAGCGGCCGCCGCCCAGGGCGCGGCCGGCTACCTGGCCGCGGCCCTCGAGAAGGACGGCCACCTGACGGCCGTCACCCCGGGCGCGGACCAGCCGATGCCGGACACCGGCAACACCGCCGACGCGGTGATCGCCCTGGCCGCGGCCGGACACAAGCAGTCGGCTGCGGGCGCGCTGGAGTGGCTCAAGGGCAATTCGGCGCAGTGGTCGAAGGGCAGCCCGGCGGGCCTCGGCACGCTGATCCTGGCCGCGCACGCCACCGGCACCGACCCGAAGTCCTTCGGCGGCACCGACCTGGTCGCGGCGCTGAACGCGACGGGTCCGGCGCCGCAGGGCACGGACACCTCCGCGACGACGGTGGACAGCGACAAGGACAAGCCGTCCGGCGGCCAGAGCGTGTGGTGGATCATCGGCGCGGGCGCCGCGGCCGGCGTGGGCATCGGCATCCTGCTGAGCGGCCGCCGCAAGAAGAACCAGCTCTGATGCGCCGCCGCCGTCTCCTCCCCCTCGTCTTCGCCTTCGGCGTCGTCCTGGCCGTGCTGGCGGCCGGTCCGGCCGCGGCCGCGAGCTACCGCTACTGGTCGTTCTGGGACGGCGCCGGCGGTACGTGGGCGTACGCCACCGTCGGGCCCTCGATGGCCCGCCCGGCGGACGGCTCCGTGCAGGGCTTCCGCTTCGCGGTGAGCAAGGACGCGGCGGCGGAGGCGGCGCGGCCGCGGGCGGCGGCGGACTTCACGGCGATCTGCGGAGCGACCCCGGCGGCCGAGGGCCGCAAGCGGGTGGCGCTGGTCATCGACTTCGGCCTCCCCGAGGACGCCCCGCAGGACGAGCCCGCCCCGCAGGCTCAGCCCCGCACGGCCTGCGCCCAGGTGGCCCCGGAGGCCACGGCGGCCGAAGCCCTGGCCTCGGTCGCGAAGCCGCTGCGCTACAACAGCGCGGCCCTGCTGTGCGGAGTCTCGGGCTTCCCGAAACAGGGCTGCGGCGAACCCCTCCCGGACACCCCGCCCGCCACCCCCCCGCCGAAGGCCGAAGCCGACACCGACAACGGCGGCCCGTCGGCAGGCCTCCTGGCAGGCATAGCGGCGGTGGCGGCCCTGGCCGCGGCCGCCATCTGGCAGTCCCGCCGCCGCACCCGATGACGCCCCCCACACCTCCCGGCGCGGCAAACCCCGAAGGCGGGGCAAACGCCCACGGCCACAAGGCCGCCCACGGCAGGGCAACCGCCGACGGCGGGGCGAAGGCTCACCACGGGGCAGCCGCCGACGGCGGGGCGGAGGCTCACGGCGACGCGGCCGCCGACGGCGGGACGGAGGCTCACGGCGACGCGGCCGCTGACGGCGGGACGGAGGCGGACGGCGGGGCGAACGCCCACGGCGGGACGGAGGCTGACGGCGGGGCGAACGCCCACGGCCGGACGGCCGCCGACGGCGCCCAGCCACCCACCGGGGCCACCCGCACCCGGGCTACGACCCGCACGGGTGGTGCGGGTGGGTACCCCGCCCGGCCGCAGGCCGGGCGCACCCCGACCGGCGCCGCACCCGGCGACGCACCCCCGCCCGGGCACCGCCGCCCCGCGAGCCCCCGCACCCCCGCTGGCGCCGCCCCCGGCGACCCAGGGCACCGCCGCCCCGCGAGCCCCCGCACCCCCACCGGACCCGCACCCCCCCCCGCGACCCCGCCCCGGCGCAGCCGCCCCGCGGCGCAACATCCCCCGCACGGGCCGTCGTACGACACATGGCGGCCCCCGCACGCCGGCCGGGCCACGGCCCTGCACGCGGGGGCCTGGTGGCTCTGGGCCCTCGGTCTGGCCACGGCCGCCTCGCGCACGACGAACCCCCTCCTCCTCGGCCTGATCGTCGGCGTGGCCGGCTACGTCGTCGCGGCCCGCCGCACGAGCGCCCCCTGGGCCCGTTCCTACGGTGCCTTCCTCAAGCTCGGCCTGTTCGTCATCGGCCTGCGCCTCCTCTTCTCCATGCTCCTCGGCTCCCCCATCCCCGGCTCGCACACCCTGTTCACCCTCCCGGAGGTCCCGCTCCCCGCCTGGGCCCAGGGCATCCGCTTCGGCGGCCGGGTCACGGCCGAGCAGCTGGTCTTCGCCTTCTACGACGGCGCGAAACTGGCCACCCTCCTGGTCTGCGTCGGCGCCGCGAACGCCCTCGCCAACCCGGCCCGGCTGCTGAAGTCCCTCCCGGCCGCCCTGTACGAGGCCGGGGTCGCCGTCGTCGTCGCGATGACCTTCGCGCCGAACATGGTCGCCGACGTGGTCCGCCTGCGGACCGCCCGCCGCCTGCGCGGCCGCCCCACCGGCGGGATCAAGGCCATCCTCCAGATCGGGTTGCCGGTGCTGGAGGGCGCCCTCGAGCGTTCCGTCGCCACCGCCGCGTCCATGGACGCACGCGGCTACGGCCGCACCGCGCAGGTCCCGCCCTCCGTCCGGCACACCACCAACGTCCTCACCCTCGGCGGCCTGCTCGGCATGTGCGCGGGCACGTACGGGCTGCTCGCCGCCGAGGGCGCGGTGTACGGCCTGCCCGTCCTCCTCATCGGCGTGGTCCTGGCCCTGGCGGGGCTGCGGCTCGGCGGCCGCCGCTCGGTCCGCACCCGCTACCGGCCCGACCGCTGGGGCCCGCGCGCCTGGCTGGTCTCCGGATCGGGTGCGGCCGTCGCCGCGCTCCTCATCCACGCCGGCACCGTCGACCCCGCGTCCCTGCACCCGGGCGTGGTCCCGCTGGTCGCGCCCGCGCTCCCCCTCTGGCCGGCGGCCGCGGTCCTGATCGGCCTGCTGCCCGCCTTCATGGCACCCGTACCGCCCAAGGAGGCGTCCGCGTGATCCGGTTCGAACAGGTCTCGGTGACCTACGAGGGAGCGGCCCGGCCCTCGCTCCAGGGCGTCGACCTGGTGATCCCGGAAGGCGAGCTGACCCTCCTCGTCGGCCCGTCGGGTGTCGGCAAGTCGACTCTGCTGGGAGCCGTCTCCGGCCTGGTCCCCCACTTCACCGGGGGCAGGCTCCGGGGGCGGGTCACGGTCGCGGGCCGTGACACGCGCACGCACAAGCCGCGGGAGCTCGCGGACGTGGTCGGGACGGTCGGCCAGGATCCGCTCGCGCACTTCGTGACGGACGTGGTGGAGGACGAGCTGGCCTACGGCATGGAGTCGCTGGGCCTGCCGCCCGCGGTGATGCGCCGCCGGGTCGAGGAGACCCTCGATCTCCTCGGCCTGAACGAGCTGCGCGACCGCCCCATCGCCACCCTGTCCGGAGGCCAGCAGCAGCGGGTCGCGATCGGCTCGGTCCTGACCCCGCACCCGAGGGTCCTCGTCCTGGACGAGCCGACCTCCGCGCTCGACCCGGCGGCGGCGGAGGAGGTCCTGGCGGTGCTCCAGCGGCTGGTCCACGACCTCGGCACGACGGTCCTCATGGCGGAGCACCGGCTGGAACGGGTGGTCCAGTACGCCGACCAGGTGCTGCTCCTGCCGTCCCCGGGCGCGGCGCCGGTGCTCGGCACGCCGTCGGACGTCATGGCCGTCTCCCCGGTCCACCCGCCGGTGGTAGCCCTGGGCCGCCTGGCGGGCTGGCCCCCGCTCCCCCTCTCCATCCGCGACGCCCGCCGCGAGGCCGCCCCCCTCCGCACCCGCCTGTCGGCTCCCGCCGGGGGCACGGGTCGGGCCTCGGCTACGCCCCACACCCCGGCTCCCGCCTGGGTTGCGACCGGTGACCCGGCTGCGATTTCGGCGGGGGCCGGTGGCCGGGCTACGACCTCGGCTGCGACTGACAGCTCGGCGGCGACCGGTGGCCCGGCTGCGACCTCGGCTGCGACTGACAGCTCGGCGGCGACCGGTGGCCCGGCTACGACCTCGGCTGCGACCGGTGACCCGGCGCCCGCGTCGGCCGGCGCCAGCGGCCCGGCTCCCGCGTCGGCTTCGGAGCACGCCGCGCCCCCGCTGTCCGGCCCCGCCCGCGCCGCCGCTTCCCAGGGCTCCGCCCAGGACCCCGCGCCTCAGACGCCGACGGGGCTGGAGTTGCCCTCCGGGCAATCAGCCGACGTACGTCCGCAGCCAAATCCAGCCCCGCCGGCGTTTGAGGCGCGGGTCCGGGCGGAGCCCGGTTTCGGGAAGGGGCGGGTTGGGGAAAGCCGCCCGCAGGGCCCCCACCCCGCCCCGCCGACGACCCCGCACCCCAGCACACCCGCCCCCACCCCGGAGCCGAACCCCCACCCAGCCACAGCCAACGCCCGCCCGCAGCCCCACCCAGCCCCGCCGGAGACGCAGGGGCCCGGGGGCGCAGCCCCTGACAGCGCAGCCGCCGAGCGCCCCGCCCCGCCGGCGCCCGGGGCGCGAGGTTCCAGAGGCGGAGCCCCCGGCCGCGCAGCCGCCGGGCTGTTCGCGCGGCTGCTCCGGCGCGCCAAGCCGAGCCCCGATCCGGCCTTGGCCGCCACCCCGACCGCGCCCGGCCCCGCCGTCGCCACGGCCCGCGGCCTAGGCGTCCGCCGCTCCCGCACCGAAGTGCTCCGCGACATCGACCTCACCGTGGCCCCGGGCGAGACCATCGCCTTGATGGGCCGCAACGGCGCCGGCAAGTCCACCCTCCTCGCCGCCCTCACCGGCACCCTCGCCCCCACCACCGGCACCGTCACGGTGGCCGGCGCCACCCCCCACAAGACCGCCCCAGCGCAGATGGTCCGCCGTGTCGGCCTCGTCCCGCAGGAGCCCCGCGACCTCCTGTACGCCGACACGGTCGCGGCCGAGTGCGCCGCCGCCGACTCCGACGCCGCCGCACCCCCCGGCACCTGCCGGGACCTGGTCTGCGCCCTGCTCCCGGACGTCCCGGACGACACCCACCCCCGGGACCTCTCGGAGGGCCAGCGCCTGGCCCTGGCCCTGGCGCTGGTCCTCACCGGGCGCCCGGCCCTGCTGCTCCTCGACGAGCCGACCCGCGGCCTGGACTACGCGGCCAAGGCCCGCCTGATCGAGATCCTGCGGGCCCTCGCGGCCGAGGGGCACGCCATCGTGCTGGCCACGCACGACGTGGAGCTGGCCGCCGAGCTGGCCCACCGCGTGGTGATCCTGGCCGGCGGGGAGATCGTCGCGGACGGCCCGACCGCCGAGGTCGTCGTCTCCTCCCCCGCCTTCGCCCCCCAGGTGGCGAAAATCCTGGCCCCCGGCCACTGGCTCACGGTGAGCCAGGTCGCGGAAGCCCTGGCGTCCGAGGCCCTGGCGTCCGAGGCCCCGCCGACGGCCCCGGCCCCCGCGCCGGCCGCCCCCGGGACCCAGGCCCCCGGGACGGCCCCCGCATGAGCCGCGCAGCGACCCGCCCGACCCGCCCGGTCCGCCCCGTCCGTATCGGCCCCCGCGCCGCCGCGGCCCTTGTCCTCGTCACCCTCATCGGCATCGCGGCCTTCGGCTGGCCGCTGCTCGCCGACCGGCAGTCGGGCCTCGCCCACTCCCAGGACGCCCCCTGGCTCTTCGCGGCGCTGCTGCCGCTCCTCGTGGCCGTCGTCGTCGCGACCATCGCCGACAGCGGCATGGACGCCAAGGCGGTGGCGATGCTCGGCGTGCTGGCCGCCGTCGGGGCGGCGCTGCGGCCGCTGGGCGCGGGCACGGCCGGCCTGGAGCCGATGTTCTTCCTGATGGTGCTGAGCGGCCGCGTCCTCGGCCCCGGCTTCGGCTTCGTGCTCGGCTCGGTGACGATGTTCGCGTCCGCCCTGCTGACCGGCGGGGTCGGGCCGTGGATGCCGTTCCAGATGCTGGCCATGGGCTGGTTCGCGCTGGGCGCCGGGCTGCTGCCCGGCGCGGAGCGGATCCGGGGCCGGGCGGAGCTCTGGATGCTGGCGGCGTACGGCTTCGCGGGCTCGTTCGCGTACGGCACGGTCATGAACCTGCAGGGCTGGGTGATCCTGCAGGGCATGGGGCAGGGCATCTCGTTCCACCCGGGCGAGCCGGTCGCGGCGAACCTGGCGCGCTTCGTCGCGTACTGCCTGGCGACCTCGGTGGGCTGGGACCTGGGCCGGGCGGCGCTGACGGTCGTCCTGACCCTCACCCTCGGCGGCACGCTGCTGCGGGCGCTGCGCCGGGCGACTCGCAAAGCAGCGTTCGACGCGCCCGTCACCTTCGATTCGGGGGTGGGAAGTGGCCCGGACCACACCGACAAAAGGGACGAAATGGATACAGAAGGTGACATCCGGGCCTCTCGGCGGTGACCCGCCCCACAGGACCCAGGTCACATACGAACCGGGATAGTGGTCCCTGAAGGTCCCCTGCACACCCCCTCACACCCGCCGCCACCTGCGCGGACTCCCTCACCTCCGGACGGGGGCCGTTGCACCCCGCCTGCGAGGTCCGCTAGTAGGAGGGGTCGTTGCCAGGGGGTCGGGGGGTCGGTAGAACTGGATGAGTCGCAAGGCGGCAGGGGTGCTTCACCCCCGCCGACGAACCCCTCTCCTCCGTGTGAGTGGCTCCCGCACGCCTCGGTGTGCCGCGACCGCCCCTGTCGCCTCCGGAAGGTCAATCCGTGTCCAACGCCGTCATCCGCCGCATCGCCGCTTCGAAGAAGACCCTCACGGGTACCGTGCTCGCCCTGGGCGTCGCCGGTTCCATGCTGGCCGCGGTTCCCGCGCAGGCCGCCCCGATGAGCGCCAAGGCGATCGCCCAGCAGATGATCAAGGACCCGGCCCAGTTCGCCGCCTTCGACAAGATCATCTCGCGTGAGAGCGGCTGGGACCACACCGCCACGAACTCCTCCTCCGGCGCGTACGGCCTGGTCCAGGCCCTGCCGGCCTCGAAGATGGCCTCGGCCGGCTCGGACTGGAAGACCAACCCGGCCACCCAGATCAAGTGGGGCCTGAAGTACATGAACGAGCGCTACGGCAGCCCCGTCGGCGCCTGGAACTTCTGGTCCGCCAACCACTGGTACTAAGCCGCCGGCGGGCAGCACCGACAGCAGGACATACGAAGGCCCCGGTGGCCGGCCTCCCCAGGTCCGGCCACCGGGGCCTTCTGCATCCCATCCCACGGGGTCTGTGTGCGGCGCCGAGCGGTGGCCGGCGCCGTGCGGTGCCCGGCGACTACAGGCGCTGGATGATCGTGCCGGTCGCCAGCGCACCGCCCGCGCACATGGTGATCAGCGCGAATTCCCTGTCGCGGCGCTCCAGCTCGTGCAGCGCGGTGGTGATCAGCCGAGCGCCGGTGGCGCCGACGGGGTGGCCGAGCGCGATGCCCCCGCCGTTGACGTTGACCTTCTCGAGGTCCTGGTCGAAGACCCGGGCCCAGCTGAGGACGACCGAGGCGAAGGCCTCGTTGATCTCGACGAGGTCGATGTCCTTGAGGGACATGCCGGCCTTGCCCAGCACGGCCCGCGTCGCGTCGATCGGCCCGTCCAGGTGGAAGTGCGGGTCGGCGCCGACCAGCGTCTGGGCAACGATCCGCGCGCGCGGCCGCAGCTTGAGGGCGCGGGCCATCTTGCGCGAGGCCCACATCACGGCGGCGGCCCCGTCGGATATCTGCGAGGAGTTCCCGGCGGTGTGCACGGCGGTCGGCATGACCGGCTTGAGCCGGGCCAGCGCCTCCATGGACGTGTCGCGCAGGCCCTCGTCCCGGTCGACCAGGCGCCACATGCCCTGCCCGGCGGCCTGCTCCTCCTCGGTGGTCGGCACCTGCACGGCGAAGGTCTCGCGCTTGAAGCGCTCCTCGGCCCAGGCGGCCGCGGCCCGCTCCTGCGAGAGCAGCCCCAGCTTGTCGACGTCCTCACGGGACAGTCCCCGATGCCGGGCGATCCGCTCGGCAGCCTCGAACTGGTTGGGCAGGTCCACGTTCCACTCGTCCGGGAAGGGCTTGCCGGGCCCGTGCTTGGAGCCCGATCCCAGCGGCACGCGGCTCATGGCCTCGACCCCGCAGGCGATCCCGATGTCCATGACCCCGCCGGAGATCATGTTGGCGACCATGTGGTTGGCCTGCTGGGAGCTGCCGCACTGACAGTCCACCGTGGTCGCGGCGGTCTCGTACGGGAGGCCCATGGCGAGCCAAGCGTTGCGGGCGGGGTTCATCGACTGCTCGCCGGCGTGCGTGACGGTGCCGCCGACGATCTGCTCGACGCAGTCGGGCTGGATTCCGGTACGGGCGAGGAGCTCCCGGTAGGTTTCGCCGAGCAGGTAGGCGGGATGGAGGTTGGCGAGCGCGCCCCCGCGCTTGCCGATGGGAGTGCGTACGGCTTCGACGATGACGGGTTCCGCGGCCATGAGCTCGTCCTCTCCTGCACTGCGACAGCGCGGCGGGCCGTCCCGGCGCCCCGCCCTGAACTAGTACGCGTTCTAGTTCTCCCCGCAGTCTTATGACCTGAAGCCCCGGCACGCAAGGGTCTTGCACGCGGCCTGCACGGATTCCACACGCAACAGTTGGCGCGCCGACCCTTGTCACTTCTAGAACTCGTTACTACCTTCAAGCCAACTTCTGATGGGCCGTCAGACTTTGGAGTCGCCCGATGTCCTGCCCCGCGCTGCCCGAAGGTTTCGACGCCACCGACCCCGACCTGCTCCAAAGCCGGGTCCCGCTCCCGGAGTTCGCACAGCTGCGGCAGACGGCCCCCGTGTGGTGGTGCCCGCAGCGGCGGGGCATCACGGGTTTCGACGACGAGGGCTACTGGGTCGTGACCCGGCACGCGGACGTCAAGTACGTCTCCACGCACCCCGAACTGTTCTCCTCCACCACCAACACCGCGATCATCCGCTTCAACGAGCACATCCAGCGCGACCAGATAGATGCCCAGCGTCTGATCATGCTGAACATGGATCCGCCGGAACACACGCGCGTACGCCAGATCGTGCAGCGCGGATTCACCCCCCGGGCCATCCGCGGACTGGAGGAAGCCCTGCGCGACCGGGCCCGGAAGATCGTCGAGGAGGCGGTGGCCGGCGCCGCGGACGGCAGCTTCGACTTCGTCACGCAGGTGGCCTGCGAGCTGCCGCTCCAAGCCATCGCGGAGCTGATCGGCGTACCGCAGAAGGACCGCGCCAAGATCTTCGACTGGTCGAACAAGATGATCGCCTACGACGACCCGGAGTACGCGATCACCGAGGAGGTCGGCGCCGAGGCGGCGATGGAGCTCATCGGCTACGCCATGAACCTGTCCGCCGAGCGCAAGGAGTGCCCGGCCAAGGACATCGTGACGCAGCTGGTGGCGGCGGAGGGACAGGGAAACCTCGGATCGGACGAGTTCGGGATGTTCGTCCTCCTCCTGGCGGTCGCCGGCAACGAGACCACGCGCAACGCGATCAGCCACGGCATGCACGCCTTCCTCACCCACCCCGAGCAGTGGGAGCTCTACAAGGCGACCCGCCCCTCGACGGCGGCGGAGGAGATCGTGCGCTGGGCCACCCCGGTGGTGTCCTTCCAGCGCACGGCCACCCAGGACACCGAGCTGGGCGGTCAGAAGATCAAGGCGGGCGACCGGGTGGGGATGTTCTACTCCTCCGCCAACCACGACCCGGAGGTCTTCACCGACCCCGACGTCTTCGACATCACCCGCGACCCCAACCCCCACCTGGGATTCGGCGGCGGCGGCCCGCACTTCTGCCTCGGCAAGTCCCTCGCCGTCATGGAGATCGACCTGATCTTCAACGCCTTGGCCGACACCCTGCCCGACCTCCGCCTGACCGGCGAGGACCCGCGCCGGCTGCGCGCGGCCTGGCTCAACGGCATCAAGGAACTCCGGGTCAGCCACGGCTGCCCCGCGACCCAGGACGGCAGGGGCCCTTCCTCCCACGCCCGGCCCCTGCCGTCCGCTGGCCCCACCGAGCCATTCCAGCCCCGCCGGCGTTTGAGGCGCGGGGCCCGGGGCGGAGCCCCGATCTTTGAGCTCCCCCCAGACTCCGGGGCCGGGCCCGCCCCCCGGCCCGCCGGAGGCAACCGGCCCGCGCCCGTTCGAGTGGCGGACCGGCCACAACCGGGCGATCCTGGCAGACAGCGGCGATCCAGCCGAAGGGGCGCCGGGGCCACGCGCGCCCCGGCGCCCCTTCGGCCTCGCCTCTTCGGCGCCGACCCCGGCCCGCACAGGCAGCCCGCACCCCCCGGTGCCAGACTGAAGACATGGATACGCTCAGTCAGTCCTTCCGGGGCCGGCTGGTGCAGCCCGGAGACCCCACGTACGACGAGGACCGCCGGGTCTGGAACGGCTCCGTCGACCGCTCCCCCGCCCTCATCGCCCACTGCACCGGCGTCGCGGACGTCATCGAGGCCGTACGGTTCGCCGCGGGGCCGGCCGCCGGGCTGCCGGTCGCCGTACGCGGCGGTGGCCACAGCTTCCCCGGCCAGTCCGTGTGCGACGGCGGGATCGTCGTCGACCTCTCCCCCCTGCGCGGCATCCGCGTGGACCCGCAGGCCCGCACGGTCCGCGCCCAGGCCGGGGTGCTGCTGGGCGAACTGGACCACGAGACGCAGGAGTTCGGGCTGGCCGTACCGGCCGGGATCGTCACGCACACCGGCCTGGCCGGGCTCACCCTCGGCGGCGGGATCGGCTGGCTGATGCGCAAGTACGGGCTCACCGTCGACCAGTTGCTCTCGGTGGACATGGTCACCGCCGACGGGTCCTTCGTGAAGGCGAACGAGGACGAGAACCCGGACCTCTTCTGGGGTGTGCGCGGCGGAGGCGGGAACTTCGGGATCGTCACGGAGTTCACCTTCCGGCTCAACCCGCTCGGGCCGATCGTGCTGGCCGGCCCGGTCATCTGGCCGATGGCCGAGTCGGCGCGGCTGCTGCGCTTCTACCGCGAGTGGATCACCGCCGTCCCGGACGAGCTGACGACGGCCGTCGTCCACCGCAAGGCGCCGCCGTCCCCGTACATCCCGGCCCGTCTGCACGGGGAGCCGGTGGTGATGGTGGTCTGCTGCTACGCGGGCCCGGTCGAGGAGGGGCAGGAGGTGCTGCGGCCGCTGCGCGAGGACGCCGGGGTCGCGCCGGTACTCGACCTGTGCGCGCCCAAGCCGTTCACCGAGCACCAGGCGATGTTCGACGCGTCGTTCCCGCACGGGCGCTGGTACTACTTCAAGTCCTGCGACGTCGACCGGCTCACCGACGAGATCATCGACCGCACCGCCGAGCACGCGGCCCGGATCGTCTCCCCGTTCACCGCGTTCCCGATCTTCCAGCTCGGCGGGGCCGTCGCGCGCGTCGGGGAGGACGAGACGGCCTTCGGCGGGCGCGGCGCCGGGCACACCTTCAACATCAACGGGACGACGGAGGGCCCGGAGGGCTTCGACCGGGAGCGGGCGTGGGCGCGCGGCCTGTGGTCGGCGCTCGCCCCCCACCAGACCGGCGTCTACCCGAACTTCCTGATGGAGGAGGGCGAGGAGCGGGTCGAGCAGGCCTACGGGCCGCGGAAGTACCGGCGCCTGCGGGAGCTGAAGCGCCGCTACGACCCCGGGAACCTCTTCCGCCTCAACCAGAACATCCCGCCCGCCGCCCCGTCGGAGGACCAGTCCGCCGCCCCGCCCGAGGACCAGTCCGCCGCATCGACCGCCGCGCCGTCCGTGCCGGTGGCTACGAGGCCCGGACCCCCGCCGGAGTCCTGAGGTCCGGCCCGTTCCCGTGGTCCTGTGCCGCGCCGCTCGCCGTACGCTGCGCGGGCAGGGTCGCCCGCAGCCGCCGCGGCCCGGAGAGCACGTACACGAGCCCGAAACCGGCGCCGACGACGATCGCGCCGCCCACCGCGTCGAGGACCCAGTGGTTGGCGGTGGCGACGATCGCGCACACCGTGATCAGCGGGTGGAGCGCGCCGAGCAGCTTCTGCCAGCCCTTGGGCGCCAGCACGACGATCACGATGCCGCACCACAGCGACCAGCCGAAGTGCAGCGAGGGCATCGCCGCGTACTGGTTGGAGATCGCGGTCATGGCCCCGTACGACGGGTTGGCCAGGTCCTGCGGACCGTGGACGGTGTCGACGAAGCCGAGGCCGGGCATCAGGCGGGGCGGCGCGAGCGGGTAGAGCCAGAAGCCTATGAGGGCCAGTACGGTCGCCAGCCCCAGGGAGGCGCGCGCCCAGCGGTAGTCGCCCGGGCGGCGCCAGTACAGGACGGCCAGGATCGTCAGCGGGACCACGAAGTGGAAGGAGGTGTAGTAGAAGTTGAAGAACGCCTCCAGCCAGGGCGTGTCGACGACCGCGTGGTTCACGGCGTGCTCGATGTCGAGGCCGATGGCCCGCTCGATCCCGAGGATCTGGCTTCCGTTGCCCTCGGCGAGGTCGCGGCTGGTGGGGGCGGCGGCCCTGATGTGCGAGTAGAGGGAGTAGCCGACCCGTATCAGCAGGAGTTCCAGCAGCAGGTTGGGGCGGGACAGCACGCGCCGCCAGAACGGCAGCAGCGGCACCCGCTGCCAGCGGGCGGCCGCGGGCTTCCCGTAGGCCGTCGGGACGGGTTCGCGCCAGTACGGCGAGGAGCGCGGCAGGAACGGTACGGCGCAGGCGGCGGCCAGCGCGGCGAGCAGCAGCACGTTGTCGCGGACGGGGGCCAGCGCGGCCAGGTTCGGCAGCAGCACCGCGCTGGGCAGCGTCATGGTCAGGACGACGGCGACGGGCCACACGGGCCGGTCGGCGGCGCGCCGTCCGACCTTGCCCGCGACGGCGAGGAGCACCCACAGCAGCTGGTGGCGCCAGCCGGCCGGGGAGACGGCGACGGCCACGCAGCCGGTGAGGGCGACGGCGAGCAGCAGCTGCCCGTCGCGGGCGTAGCGGACGGCGCGGCGCAGCCCGATGAAGGCGACGGCGGCCGCGAGGACGGCGTACAGCAGGATTTCGGCGGGTCCGCTCAGGCCGAGGCGCAGCAGGGCGCCGTGCACGGACTGGTTGGCGAGGCCGTCGGGGGCCCCGCCGAGCCCGGTGCCGGCCAGGTGGTGGATCCAGTACGTCCAGGAGTCGCGCGGCATGGCCGCCCAGGACAGGGCGGTGGCTCCGGCGAAGGTGGCGGCGGCGGCCCCGGCGGCGGGCCGGCGGCCGGTCAGCCACAGGAGCGGGGCGAAGAGCAGCAGGGCGGGCTGGAGGGCCGCGGCCAGGCCGATGAGGAAGCCGGCCTGGCGCCCGCCGGGGACGCGGAAGACGGCCAGGAGCACCAGCAGCACGGGCAGGACGGCGGTCTGGCTGGGCGAGGCGGCTTCGCGGACGGGCAGCGAGACCATCATCAGCGCGGTCAGCACGGGCGCGGCGAGCAGCGCGGTGCGGCGCGGCACGGGGTCGGGCAGGCCGCGGGCGGCGACGAGCCCGATGGCGGCGACGAACAGCAGCGTCAGGGAGATCCAGGCGAGCTCCAGCGACGGCGCCGCGAGGGCGACGAGCGGTTTGAGGACCAGCCCGGCGAACGGCGTGCCGGTGAACTGGCCGCTGTCGTAGAGCGAGCCGGGAAGGCTGCCGGGGAGGTGGAAGCCGCCCAGCCACTGGCCCGGTGGGACGCTCAGCACGACGGCGGCCTGTCTGACGGCGAGTGCGCCCGCCAGCGCCCACAGGAGGAGGCGTGCCGCCCCCAGCCTGCCGCCGCTACCGCCTATGACTCCGGCATGTCCGTGCCCACCACTGTGCTCTGCCGCGTTAGCCACGCCTCGCCGGCCTCCCGCCCTGTTGACCGCAACCCTGACTTCGCCTGGCTGCCGCGTTTCGTGCCCCGTTCCATTACCTGGACGACGATATCCCGCGCGGGATACCTAGGATGGCCCGCATGAGCATCGTGAAGATCAACGCGCTGACCGTGCCGGCCGAGCAGCGGGAGGTTCTGGAGCAGCGATTCGCCTCGCGGGCGGGGACGGTGGAGAGCTCGGACGGATTCGAGTGGTTCGAGCTGCTGCGGCCCGTGGAGGGCACCGACCAGTACCTCGTCTACACGCGGTGGCGGTCCGAGGAGGACTTCCAGGCGTGGATGGAGGGGCCGATGAAGGCCGCGCACCAGGGCGGCGGCGGGGCTGGTGGGGCCGGCGGGGCTGGTGGTGAGGGCGGCGAGCGCCCGAAGCCGGCGGCGTCGGGGTCCTCGGTGTGGTCGTTCGAGGTCGTGCAGCAAGCGGCGCCGAAGAAGGCGTGACGCGCTGAGGAGCGGCCCGGGGCGCGCCCCGGGCCGCTCCCGGCTGTGTTTTCGGCGGCGAGTGCGGAGCACTCAGCTCCAGAAGGCGTCTTCCTCGTCGATGTCGGCCGTGCACTGGTCGATGTCGGTGATCTTGTGGCCGACGATGGTGAAGAAGAGGCCCTGCCGGATCTCGATGCCGCGGTCGCCGCGGTCGCCTCGGGCCGTGTGGAAGCTCATGACGTGGCCGCGTCCGTCGGCGAGGACCGATTCCAGGTGGACCTGGAAGGTGCCGTTGGTCTCCTCGCCGAGCCGGCGGTAGAAGTCCATGGCGTTCTCCCGCCCCTTGTGGTGCCCGGACAGCGGGTTGTTGCCGGGCACGTGGTGGATGACGTCGGCCGTCATCAGCGTGCTCAGCGTGTCCATGTCCCCCTTGGAGAACGCCTCGTAGCCGCGGCGGATGAGGGCACAGTCGGGATGCTCGGACATGGTGTTTCACACCTTCCAGAACACATGGTTTGCCCGTTTTTCCTATCATCAGCCCGTGCCTGTGGATATTGCACGCCGGAGATCGGCGGCGAACTCCACAATGAAGCCATGACCACTCACAGCGAACACCGCACACAGACCGACACGGCGACGGGCACGAGCACGGCGTCGGTCCCGAGCACGGCAACGGGCACGGGCACCCGCACCTGGACCGTCGCCCCCGAGCCGTTCACCACCCCCGACGCCACGGTCCTGCGCCGCGCGTACTACGCGGAGGTCGCGGGCCGTTACTGGAAACGCACCGTCACGGAGGCCGAGATCGATCAGGGGCTCCTGGACTTCCCCGATGACGGCCTCCTCCCGCCCACGGGCCAGTTCGTCGTCGGCCGGCTCGACGGCGAGCCCCTGGCGTGCGGCGGCATACGCCTCCTCGACCCCGCCACCGCCGAGCTCACCCGGGTGTACGTCGACCAGCGCGCCCGCGGCACGGGCGGCGGCGCGGCCCTGCTCGAGGTCCTGGAGGCGGAGGCCCGCGCGCTGGGCGCCGAGCGGGTCCGCCTGGACACCCGGTCGGACCTCGTGGAGGCCCGGGCGTTGTACACGCGGCACGGGTATGCGGAGATACCGGCGTACAACGCGGGCCCGTATGCGGAGCACTGGTTCGAGAAGCACCTGGTCTGACCCGACCTGACCGGGCGCCCGATCAGGCCTAGTGCGCGGCGTGGTCGCGGCGGGGCGAGGCGTCGTAGGGCTCCTCGGCGTCGGACCCGCACAGCTCGGCGTTGATCTCCTGGACCAGCTTGACCAGGTCGGTCGGGCGGTCCGGACCCCACCAGTCGCCGAGCAGCTCGGCGAGGGACTCCTCGCGCGCGGCGGAGAGCTTGGCCGCCGCCTCGCGCCCCTTGTCGGTCAGGATCAGCGCGAGCCCGTCCCGTACGGCGAGGCGTCGCTCCTCGACCTGCCGGGCCGCTTCCGTGATGGCCTTCAACGGCACGATGGTGCGCTCGGCGAGCAAGGCGGGCTCCGCCGACCCGTACTTGTTGATCCGCAGCAGCAGCCAGCTCGCTGCGGGCAGCAGGTCGTACCCCGCCTTCTCGGTGATCTTCTCGTAGACGTGCCGGCGGCCCTCCTTGGTGCCGAGCACCGAGAGCGCGCGGGCGACCTCGTCACGCGAGGACCGCTCGACGGGATTGGAGGCGAGGGTCTCGGTCACATCGGGCGCGGTGACCGAGCCGCGCAGCTTGTCCTCCTTGAGGAACCAGGCGACGACGAAGGCGATCAGGACGATGGGCACGGCGTAGAGGAACACGTCGGTGATGGAGGTGGCGTAGGCGTCGAGCACACGGGGCTGCAGCTCGGCGGGGAGTGCGCCGATGGCCCGCGGGTCGGCCTCCAGCTGCGCGCTGCCCACACCCGGCGGCAGCGCGGCGCCCGTGAGCGCGGTGGCCAGCTTGCCTTCGAGTCGGTTGGTGAAGATCGTGCCGAAGATGGCGACGCCGAAGGAGGCGCCGATGGAACGGAAGAACGTCGCACCGGAGGTCGCGACTCCGAGGTCCGCGTAGCTGACGGAGTTCTGCACCACCAGCACGAGCACCTGCATGACCAGGCCGAGTCCCGCACCGAAGACGAAGAAGTAGACGCTCATCTCCCAGGTGGAGCTGGTGCGGTGGAGCTGGTGCAGGAGGAGCAGGCCGACGGCCGTGACTGCGGTTCCGGCGATGGGGAAGACCTTCCACCGCCCGGTGCGGCTGACGATCTGGCCGGAGGCGGTGGAGGAGATCAGCATGCCGAGCACCATCGGCAGCATGTGGACGCCGGACATCGTCGGCGAGACACCCTGCACGACCTGCAGGAAAGTCGGCAGGTAGACCATCGCGCCGAACATGGCGAAGCCCACGACGAAGCTGATCACCGAGCAGAGGGTGAAGGTGCGGATGCAGAACAGTTTCAGCGGGAGGACCGGTTCCGCGGCCTTGCGCTCCACGAAGAGGAACACCGCGAGCAGCACCGCGCCGAGGACGGCGAGCCCGATGATCTGGGCCGACCCCCAGGCCCAGGTGGTGCCGCCGAGGGAGGCGACCAGCACGAGGCAGGTGGCGACGCACGCGATGAGGAAGGTGCCCAGGTAGTCGATGGTGTGCTTCGAGGAGCGCACCGGAATGTGCAGCACGGCGGCGATGACGGCGAGCGCGACGAGACCGATGGGGATGTTGATGTAGAAGACCCAGCGCCAGGACAGGTGGTCGACGAACAGACCGCCCAGCAGCGGCCCCAGCACACTGGTCGCACCGAAGACACCACCGAAGAGGCCCTGGTACTTGCCGCGTTCGCGCGGCGGGACGATGTCGCCGACGATCGCCATGGACAGCACGATCAGCCCGCCGCCACCCAGCCCCTGGAGGGCGCGGAAACCGATGAGCTGCGCCATGTCCTGGGCGATGCCGCACAGGGCGGACCCGATGAGGAAGAGCACGATGGCGTACTGGAACAGCTTCTTGCGTCCGTACTGGTCGCCGAGCTTGCCCCACAGCGGGGTGGCGGCCGTGGAGGCGAGCATGTAGGCGGTGACGACCCAGGACAGGTGCGCCATGCCGCCGAGGTCGCTGACGATGGTCGGCAGGGCGGTGGAGACGATGGTCTGGTCGAGGGCGGCGATGAGCAGGCCCAGGAGCAGCGCGCCGATGGAGACGAGAACCTCGCGGGAGGTGTGCTCGGCGGCGGGTCCGGAGTTCTGCGGGCCGGGACCGGGGCCCGCGGCATCCGTGGTCACATCCTGAGCCATCGATTCCTCCTCAGGCCGGATCAACATCTCCATCCTGCGTGGTGTGTCCGGTTATGGCCTCTCGGCGGGGTGGGCGGAGGGTTGGGAGCGGCCCGGCGGGTCTGCATAATGCCTGGCAGTGTCCAGGGAGGGATTCCAGTGAACGGTGAGCACTGTCCAGATTGCGGCGCCCTCGGTGCCCGCTGCCGGTGCGTGCCGGGTGCGGGTTTCGACCCCTTGCGCGTCCGCCCGTACGTCTCGCTGCCCGACCCGGGCGAACCGGACGAGGACGACCTGCCGCCTCCGCCGCCGCCGATACCGCGCGTCGTAGCGCCGGCACCGCAGGCGCGGGAGCGGGAGCGGTCGCTATCGCAGTCGCAGTCGCAGGCGCAGTCGCAGTCGCAGTCGCAGCCACGGTCGCAAAGCGACACCCCGGCGTACGGGACTCCCGTGCCCCCGGCCCATCAGCCCTGGCCAGGCGGGGAGGGCCGGCCTGAACAGGCGGGCCAAGAGCCGCACCCGGGCGAGGCATCTCACCGGGCGCAGGAGCCGCACCCGGGCGAGGCGTCTCACCCGGTGCAGGAGCCGCATCCGGCGCAGGAGCCGCATCCGGCCGAGACGGTGCAGCTCCGTGCCGTCCGGGAGGCCGGGACGGCCCCGGACACCTTCGGGGGCGGGGGGGGGGGGAGGGGAGGGGGAGGGGGCCCCGAGACGCGGACCGGCCCGGCCTCCCGCCGCCTGCTCCCCCTCCTGCTCGCCGCCGCCGCGGTGGTGGCCCTCGGGGGGACCGCCATGGCGGTGTGGGTGCTCCCGAGTTCCGCCGACCACGACACCGCCCTCATGGACGCCAAGGCTTCGGCGCCCGTGACGAGCCCTGTCCCCGCCAGTCCGTCCCCGAGCCCGGCCACCACCGGCTCGGCCAGTCCCTCCCCGTCGGCCTCGGCCTCGCCGTCCCCCTCACCGAGCGCGTCCAAGTCGCCTTCGCCCTCGCCCAGCGCCTCCCGCTCGTCGGCGCCCCCGTCTCCGAGCGCGTCACCGAGCACGAGCCGCGCCCCCAGCTCCGCAGCACCGGCGGCGGCACCGACCCTGCGGTACGGGGACTCGGGACCGGAGGTGGAGAAGCTCCAGCGGCTGCTGGCGGCCAGGGGCCTGTACACGTCCAAGATCAACGGGAGGTTCGACTGGCGGGTGGAGAACGCCGTCTCGACCTTCCAGTACCAGAACGGCATCGACGACGAGGAGTGGGGCGTCTACGGACCGATCACCCGCAAGGCGCTGGAGGGCTAGGCGGGGGTGCCGTGCGGATCGCGGTACAAGGGGACAAGGTGTCACAAGGGGACAGGGGTCACACCTCCGGCGGTGGCGCGGATCGCCAGCGTTTTGTATCGTGGAGGAACAAAGTGGTTCCGTCCTCACTCCCTGACCGGTGGACGGAACCACTTGTTCTCTTTTCCCGCCCCGTCTGGAGCCCGCAATGCCGGCCAGCACCACCACCGCGTCTGTCGTCCTCACCGCCAAGGCCCTGCTCCTGGACATGGACGGCACCATCGTCAATTCCGACGCGGTGGTCGAACGCTGCTGGCGTGATTGGGCGGTGTCACACGGCCTGGATCCGGAAGAGGCCCTCAAGGTGGTCCACGGCCGCCAGGGCTACGCGACGATGGCCGTACTGCTGCCGGACCGCCCGATGGAGGTCAATCACGCGGAGAACGCCGTGATGCTGGCCCGGGAGACCGCCGACACCGACGGCGTGGTCCCGGTCCCGGGTGCCCCGGAGTTCATGGCGTCGATCGCCGCAGTTCCGCATGCCCTGGTCACCTCCGCCGACGCGGCCCTGGCCGCGGCAAGGATGACGGCCGCGGCCCTGCCGATGCCCGCCGTACGGGTCACCGCCGAATCCGTCCAGGACAGCAAGCCCCACCCCGAGGGCTTCCTCAAGGGCGCCGCCGCACTGGGCGTGGACCCGGCCGACTGCATCGTGTTCGAAGACTCGGCCGCCGGCATCGCCGCAGGCCAGGCCGCCGGCATGCGCGTGATCGGCATCGGGCCCCGCGCGGCCGCCCACAACCCGACGGTTCACGCCGCGGACCTCACGGCCCTGCGGGTCACCACGGCTGCGGACGGGTCGATCGAGGTTGCGGTTGCGATCGAGGTTGCGGGAGCCTGATTTCGGCAGGGGCTGTCAGGGAGGCTTGGAGGTTTCCCGCCAGTCCCAATGTCCTTCCGGGCCGGGCCGCCCTGTCAAGGGCGCTCCTTCGTCGCGTCGCTGCGCGATGGCCTGCGGCCACCCTTGACAGACCGTCCCGACCCGGAAAGACAAGGACTGACGGGAAGCCCCCAAAAGAACGGTCCACTGGGTCCAGATACTGGCCCACGGGCATCAGCGACCGGGCCCCTAGCCGCCCCGGGGGGGCGGGCACGCCCCGGCCCGGGCCCGCAGGAGGCGCTCCCGGGTCGGGGGCTGCCCAACCCGCACCAAACAGCGGCGAGAAGAGCATCCGGCCCCCCTACGCGCCAGATCGCTACGCGCTTCTCATGTCTCGGCGTCCGACGGCCGTCTGGGGCTGGGAGGCGGGCCCCCGCGTCCGACGGCCGGCGGGGGCGGGTTGGGAGCGGGGCCGCCCGCAGATCGATGTGCGTTGAGGGTGTCTGGCCGCGATCGGCGCGGTGGGGGTTGCGGACAGGCCGCCTCGGATGGCCGTTCGGGCGGGCTTGGCGGCCGGGCGTGAGCCCCCCCTGGGCGCGGCCCGACCCCTCGCGCCTCAGCCCGCGATGGCCTCGTACAGGGAGAACGCCGCCAGGGCTGCCATCACCGCGGCCGCGATCTTGGTGATCAGGCGCAGGGGCACGTACTTCATCAGGGTGCGGCCGCCCAGGATGCCGATGGCCGCGACCGTCCACAGGGCGAGTACGGCGCCGATGCCGACGGAGACCGGGTTGTCGTACCGGGCGGCGAGGTTGGCGGTCATGATCTGGGTGAGGTCGCCGAATTCGGCTACCAGGATGAGCATGAAACCGGCGCCGGAGACCTTCCAGAAGGACTGGTCGGCGGGCGGCTTGACCTCCTCTTCGCCGTCGTCCTTCTTCCACAGCAGCATGGCCGCGCCCGCGAGGAAGAGGACGCCGACGACGGCCTGTACCAGGCGGTGGGGGAGCAGGGTGAGCACGCTTCCCGCGGCGATGGCGAGGGCGACGTGCACGGCGAAGGCGGCGGCGACGCCCGCGAAGACGTACGAGGCGCGGTAGCGGGTGCCGAGCATGAGGCCGGCGAGGGCCGTCTTGTCGGGGAGTTCGGCGAGGAAGACGACGCCGAAGGCGATTGCCGTGACGGTGAAGCTGAACACGGGGGTGGGACCTCGATCGGTAGGGCGGGGCGCCGTCGTACCGAGAGACCTGGAGTGCGTGTTTCAGGGGTCGCTTCGGCTCGGCGGCGCCCTGGCTTGCGTATGCGCGCATACGCGGGACAGGACACTGCGGCCGAAGGTCTCGCTGGCCTGCCGCTGTGATGCGGCCTGCCTCCGGGCGCCGGCTGGGGTGACCCAGCAGTATGTCGACGGTCCGGCGAAGAGCTACTCCCCTTCTGCTCGGTCCAGGGTACGCGACGCCGACGGGTGTCCGGTATAGGTCCTTGGTCCTGCTCTATGCAGGTGTCGGCGTCCCACGCCACCGGAATCTCAATTTCCGCTTGAGTAGGGGTTGTTGCGTGGCTTGATCTGACGTGCCCATGTCGCCAGGCTGTCACCCGGCGCCCATCCCCGCGAAACCTGGCGCCGCAAGCATGGCCGCGCCCCGCCGGGGTCGCACGGCCACACCCCCCGCACCCAGGGAGCCCCTCATGGCACTCATACCCAACGTCTACGCGCGTCGAATTGGCGTGTTCGCATCAGCCGTCGCGCTCGCTTCCCTCACCTCCCTCGTCAACGCCCCCGCCGCCCAGGCCGCCCCGCCCGCGCCCATCAGCGCCTCGGCCGCCCGCTCGTACCTGGCGACGGTCACGCCGCGGGCGGAGGGGTCCAGCAGCGGCTACAGCCGCGACCTCTTCCCGCACTGGAGCACCGTCTCCGGCAGCTGCAACACGCGCGAGACCGTCCTGAAGCGGGACGGGGTGAACGTCGTCCAGGACTCCTCCTGTGCCGCCGTGAGCGGAAGTTGGTACTCGGAGTACGACGGCGCCACCTGGACCGCCGCCTCCGACCTCGACATCGACCACGTCGTCGCGCTCTCCGAGGCCTGGCGCTCGGGCGCCAGTTCCTGGACCACCACCAAGCGCCAGCAGTTCGCCAACGACCTCACCCGCCCGCAGCTCATCGCGGTCACCGACAACGTGAACCAGGGCAAGGGCGACCTCGACCCCGCCGAGTGGCTGCCCTCGCGCACCGCCTACCGCTGCACGTACGCGCGGATGTGGGTCCACGTGAAGCAGTACTGGGGTCTGAGCATGGACTCCGCGGAGAAGAACACCCTCGTGAACGTCCTGGGCGGCTGCTGACCCCGGACGGCCGGTCATTTCCCCCGCCAGGGGGAGGCGGGGCTCCCCCTCCTCGCCGTACCGTGATCAAAGGGGTTGCTGAGGAGGGGGAGTTCCATGGCCGGACTGCGTCTGGGGCCGCTGCTGCGCCACGTCGACTGGGACACGGGCGGCTCCGCCACCATATGGGTCGAGGCGGACCGCCCGTGCACGGCCGAGGTGCGGTGTGCGGACGGGGCCGGCGGCAGTGTGCGCACCTTCCAGGTCGCCGGGCACCATTACGCGCTGGTACCGGTGACCGGGCTGACCCCGGGGACCGCGACGGCGTATGAGGTGCTGCTCGACGGGGTCGGCGTATGGCCGCCGGCGGACAGCGGCTTCCCGCCGAGCACGATCACCAGCCCGGCCGTGGCGGGGCGCGATCCGGGGCTGCGCATCACCTTCGGCTCCTGCCGGCAGGCCGCGCCGCCCGCCGGGAAGCGCGGTCCGCACGGGGCGGACGCCCTCGACACCCTCGCGGCGCGGCTGGCCGCCGACCCGGAGGCGGTGCGTCCGGACGTCCTGCTGCTGCTCGGGGACCAGGTGTACGCGGACGCGCTGTCGCGGGAGACCCGGCAGTGGCTGTCGGCCCGGCGGGACCTGAGGGACCCGCCCGGCGCCCAGGTCGCGGACTACGAGGAGTACACACGGCTCTACTACGAGTCCTGGCTGGACCCGGAGATCCGCTGGCTGCTGTCCACGGTGCCGAGCCTGCACATATTCGACGACCACGACGTCATCGACGACTGGAACACGTCCGCGGCGTGGCTGGCGGAGATGCGGGCGACGCCGTGGTGGCAGGAGCGGGTGATCAGCGGGCTGATGTCGTACTGGGTGTACCAGCACCTGGGCAACCTCTCGCCCGCCGAGCTGGAGGCCGACGGGCTGTACGGGGCGGTGCGGCAGCTGCCTGACGGCACCGACCTGCTGCGCTCCTTCGCGTCCGCGGCCGACGCCGATCCGGCGTCGGTGCGCTGGAGCTACCGGCGCGACTTCGGCCGGACGCGACTGCTGATGGTGGACACCCGGGGCGCCCGGGTGCTGGCCGAGGACGGCCGGGCGATGCTCGACCCGGCGGAGCAGGGGTGGCTGCGGGAGAACGCGCTCGCGGGGCACGGGGGGTACGACCACCTGCTGATCGGGTCCTCGCTGCCATGGCTGATGCCGCCGCTGATCCACGACGCGGAGACGTGGAACGCCGCGCTGTGCCGCGGAGAGCGCGGGCCCCGGTGGGCGCGGATCGGTGAGAACCTGCGCCGCCGCAGCGATCTGGAGCACTGGGCGGCGTTCCCGGCCTCGTTCGCGGCGCTGACCGATCTGATCGAGGAGGTGGGGACGGGGCCGCGGGCGCCCGCGACGGTGTGCGTGCTGTCGGGGGACGTGCACCACGCGTATGTGGCCGAGCCGCTCATACCGAGTACGGCGCGGGTGTTCCAGCTGACGTGCTCGCCGGTGCACAACTCCATCCACACGGCGGTGAAGCTGGGCTTCCGGCTGGGCTGGTCGCGGATGGGGCGGTGGCTGGGGCGCGGTTTCTCGCGGCACGGGCGGACGGGGCGGCCGCCGGTCAGCTGGCGGCGTACGGGCGGGCCGTGGTTCGGGAACCAGCTGATGACGCTGGCGCTGGCGGGGCGGACGGCCCGGTTGCGGCTGGACCAGGCGCGCAAGGGCAGGGGGCGGGGCGGGGCCCGGCTGGAGACGGTGCTGGACCGGGAGCTGGCCGGGGCGGAGTAGGGTGCGGACCTGGCTTCGGGTCTTGCGTCGGGTGTGGCATTCGGTGTGACATCGGGGGTCTGACGCGCCGGGGGGTGCGGGGGCGCCCCGGGCATCCGGTGTGCGAACGCCGGGCGTACGCTGTATGGCTGTCAAGCCGCTCCTGCCGCTCCCCCGCGACGTCGCGGCGCTTCATGCCGCTGCACGTCAACCGGACTGGGGAGTCCCGCTTTGTTTGAGACTCTGGGGTCGCTGACCGCGAGCCCATGGATCTACGCCGTGGTGGCGGTGTCCGTCGTGCTCGACGTGTTCCTTCCGGTGCTGCCGAGCGGGGTTCTGGTGATCACCGCTGCGGCGGCTGCCGCCGCCGCCGGGGCGGCGGGGCCGGTGGCGGTGCCCGAGCGGGTGCCGGACATCCTGGCCCTGCTCGTGATTGCCACGACCGCCTCGGTGCTGGGTGACATGGCCGCGTACCGGCTGGGCCGGCGCGGTGGTGCCCGACTGGACCGGGCCATCGCCCGCTCCCGTCGGCTGACGCGAGCCCATGAGCGCCTCGGTACGGCTCTGGCCCGGGGCGGCGGCGCCCTGGTGGTGATCGCCCGCTTCGCCCCGGCCGGGCGTTCGGTGGTGTCCCTGGGCGCGGGCAAGACGCACCGCAAGGTGAAGGAGTTCCTGCCCTGGTCGATGCTGGCGGGCATGGCCTGGGCCGGCTACAGCGTGGCTCTGGGCTATTTCGGTACCCAGTGGCTCGGCACGCAGTGGCTGGGTACGGCCGTCTCCATCGTGGCCCTGTTCGCGGCGGGCGCGCTGGCGGCCTTCCTCGTCCGCCGCCCGGCCGCGCCGACGGCGGCACCGGCGGCGTAGTACCAGCGCGGCGGCCGGCCGAGGCGGAGGCGGCGTAGGCCCGCACGCCCTGCCGGCTGCGGCAGCGGTGGCGTCGGTGTAGGCGCTCGCCGCTCCCCCGGGTGGAGCAGTGGCTCACCCGTTCACCCGGCCCCGATCGCCACCCCCGGGCTGGGCTCCTAGCGTCACATAACGGTGCGCAATCGCACCCGCGTCACATCCGTGCCGTGGGCGCGCCGTTTCGAGGAGCCGAGGAGTTCTCTCCATGCCCGCCAAACCGCCTGCCACACCCCTTGCCGAGCAGTCCGCCTCCCGGGTCGCCGTCCGCTCAGCCCGGCCGTCCGCCGGGTCGCGCCGCGTGCTGGCCGCCGCGGCGGCGACCCTGGCCGTCGCCGCCGCCACCCCCGCCACGCTGGCGTACGCCGCTCCCACCGCCAGCGTCTCCCCCACCGCCGTCGCCCCGGGCGGGCGGGTGGCCCTGAACCTCGCGGGCTGCGGCACCAAGGTCGGCCGGGCCACGTCGAGCGCGTTCGGCGAGGTGCGCCTGACGCCGGGGAACCTGGAGGCCGCGAACCTGTTCGGCAGCGCCACCGTCTACCGCAACGCCGGCACGGGCACCCACCGCGTCACCTTCGAGTGCGCGCCGGGCGGTGAGCGCGTCACCGTGTCCCTGAGCGTCACCCCGGGCGCCGCGCGCGGCGGCACGGGCGGCAGCATCGACTCGATGAGCCCAGGTCAGATCGCCGTGGGCGGCGCCCTCGTCGCGGGGGCGCTCGGCGCCGGGGTGTGGATCCTGCGGCGCCGCGCGGCCGCCTGACCGCGCACCTGGCCGAGGGCGGCCCCCGCCCGGATCACGCGGGGGCGGCCTGGCCCCGTACGTGCATGCCGTCGAGGAGCTCGGCGGTGGCTTCGGCGATGGCGTCGACGGCCGCGTCGAACACCTCGCGGTTGTGCGCGGCGGGGGCGCGGAAGCCGGACACCTTGCGTACGTACTGCAGCGCGGCTGCGCGGATCTCCTCCTCGGTGGCCTTCTCGGGGATGGCGGGCGGGCGCAGGGTCTTAATGGAGCGGCACATGCTCCTACTATCCCGCTACCGGGGCAGTTCGGCCCCGGACAACTTCATGATCAGTCCGGCTTGGAGTCGGCTGCGGAGCTCCGGGTCCGCGACCTCGTCCAGCAGTCCGATGGCCTGCTGCGTGGTCTCGGCGGCCCGCCGGTCGTCGCGCAGCGAGGCGGTCTGGGCGGCCATGTGCTTGAGGGCGATGTCGGCGCGCCGGTGGAAGAGCTGCCCGACCAGGGTGGTGACCAGTCCGACCGAGCTGGTCACGACCCCGAGGTACAGCTCTCCGCCGCTTTCCGCCTTCCAGACGGCCAGGGCGACGCCCGCGAGGAGGATCGCCGCGCCGACGCCGGCGAACCGCTGGCTGGTGGCGAAGCTGCTGCGGGCCTGGGTCAGTCCGTAGGCGTAGTACTCCACGAGGATCGGCGTGAACTCGTCGCGCCGGTCCCCGAGTTGCCCGGGCGGCGAGTGCTGGATCCCGCCGACGTCATCGAACTTCGGATGCCCCGGCGTGACGACCGCCGGCTCGTCGACGTGCGCGAGCAGCCGAGCCCTCTCCTCGGCCCGCTTCCGCTCGAAGCCCGCACCGGCCGCCCGCTCCAGCATCACCAGCACGGTCAAGGCCGCGGCGACCGCCACGACCACCCCACCCCACGCGAGCCATTCGCCCATCCCCCGAGGTTCCCACGGCCCGGGCGTCCTGGTAACCCCAGCGCGGGTGACCGCCGTCCTGGCGGCAGCTGCCGCGGGGATGCCGGGAGGTCACTCTGGGCTCGCTCGGCCGCGTTCCGGGCTCCTCGGCGCTAGGCGCTGTCGAGGATGCTGCCGAAGGTTTCGGTGATGCGGTGTTTCCACTTGTGCCAGCGGTTGCAGTACTGCCGCGGAAACCAACGCCGTGTCTGCGGGATCTGCCGGTTGCACCACTTGCACAGCACCGTGCGACCCCTGCTCGCGAACTCCCCCATGCCGCGAATTTTAGCGACTGCCACCTGCAACACACCGAGGGGGGCCCGGTGGTGCCGCTGTCCCGTGACGCGCGGCACGGGTGCGCCGTGCCGCGATGAACATCCAACCCACGTGGCCGACGGCGGCAGGCGGGGAGGCGATGGGCACATGGGCCGGCTGCTGCGCCGGCGGCGGCGGGCCGAGTAGGCATTGCCGTCGCCGTCAGCCGTCAAAGGCCCCCAACCAAGATCGGTTGGGGGCCTTTTGACCGGTGGGCGCGGACGGTTTCGAACCGCCGACATCTGCTTTGTAAGAGCAGCGCTCTACCCCTGAGCTACGCACCCGTGGATGAGTGGACAGCCTACATGGCGGGCACACCCCCCACGCAAACCCGTGCCCTTGGGGGAGAATGGGTCCGGGGCAGTGCGGACGCGCTACGGGAGAGGGATTGTGACGACGGCATCCCGGCGGTGGTTCGGTGGGCGGGACGAGAGTCGGCGGGCCGATGCGCAGGCGGCGAAGGATGCCGCCGCCGCGGCGTTCTACGAGCTGGACAGCGCGCAGCGGGATCTGCGGATCTCGATCGAGACGATTGCCGCGGCGGACGGTTCGCCCGCCGGGCGGCAGGCGAGCGAGGGGTTCGCCGCGCTCGGGCAGCGGATCGACGCGGTCAGCCATGTGTACATCGAGGCGGTGGACGCGCATGACCTGGACCGGGTCGATCTGGAGGCGGCGGCGGCCTCGCGGGCTCGGGAGGAGCTGACCCGGGCGCGCGAGGAGCTGGTGCGGGTCAAGGGGGAGCTGGACCGGTTCGCGCAGGGGTTGCAGCCGCTGCTGGACAAGGCCGAGACGCAGCTCGCCCGGGTCGCGCCGGCCCGGGAGCGGGCGAAGGCCGCGCTGCTGGCGGCGAGCGACGCGCTGGATGCCGTACGGGCCGGGGGGATGCGGGCCGATGATCTGGCGGCGCGGCTGGCGGCGTTGGCGCCGGAGCTGACCAAGCTGAACGAGGGTGCGGGCCGGCACGGGGTGCAGGAGACCGTGCAGCGGGCCGACCGGATCCTGCGGGACGCGGAGGGCGTGCGGGCGGAGGCGGCGCGGCTTCCGGAGCGGGCCGCGGAGATCGACCGGCGGCTGGTGAGCCTGCGGACGCGGGCGCAGGCGTTGCGCAACCGGGCGGACCGGGTGGATCCGGTGCTCAGCGAGTTGCGTCGGCGGTTCAGTGCGGCGTGCTGGCAGGACCTCCAGCACGTGCCGGACGAGGCGATACGGGACGTGGCGCAGGCCGAGGACCGGCTGCTGGAGGCGTCCCGGGCCCGGGACGAGCAGCGGTGGGCCGATGTGGGCGTGCTGATCGACGCGGTACGGGAGGCGCTGGAGGGCACGGACGAGGCGGTGTCGGCGGCGCAGGACCGGCTGACGCGGCTGGAGGACGTGGCGCGCAATCCGCAGGCCGAGGTGGAGCGGACGCGGTTCGCGATCCGGGACGCGCAGCGGCTGGCGATGGCGGGGCGCAGTGTGCCCGATCCGCGGCACGCACGGCCGTTGGACGATTCGGTGGCCCGGGTGGAGCGGGCGCTGGCCGGGCTGGAGGGACGGCATCCGGACTATTGGGCGTTCCTGCTGGAGATGCAGGACGTACGCGAGGCCGTGAACCGCGTGGTGAGCGGGATCCGGGCGGAGCGCGGACACGGCTGAGGTGGTGGGATCCGGCCTCCTGGGCCGGCAGCCTCGGGGCCGCCCTGGGGACTGGGCTGGGGGCGGGTCGGGCGCAGGGGGCCGGGCCCCGGGCCCGCCCCGGTCGAGCCCGGGGCGGGCCCGGATCAGGCCCCTGCGGGGCGAGCCGCCCCGCAGCCCGCCCTGGGTTGTCCCCGGAGAGGCATCGGCGGATGCTGGAGGTGCGCGCTCTCGGAGCAGAGGAGGGCGGTATGGCTGCCCACGCTTCCCGCAGGCACAGCGAACACTCGGCGTCGCATGAGTCCTCCGCGCCGCATGAGTCCTACGCGCCCCATGCGCTCTACGGGTGCACCGAGCCCCATGAGTCCTATGCGCCGTACATACCCCACGAGCCCTACGCGTCCCACGAACCGGAGACCTCTCACGGGATGCTGCGGCGGGTCATGCACCCCGTCAACGCGCGGCTCGACGAGCATCTGCCGGCCGATCACAAGCTGAGCAAGGTCTACCGGGTCGGCGCCGGGCTGACCGGGCTGCTGCTGGTCGTGTTCGGTGTCCTGGGGCTGATCGACCGGATCGGGTTCTTCGACACCGGCGGGGACACGGTGCTGGCCCTGAACACCAACGGCGCGCTGAGCGTGTTGTCGATCTGCATCGGGGCGCTGCTGTTCATGGGGATGGTGATCGGCGGGACCTTCGCCTCCACCGTGAACATCGTGCTGGGCCTGCTGTTCATCGCGAGCGGATTCGTGAACCTGGCGCTGCTCGACACCGAGCTGAACTTCCTGGCCTTCAAGATCCCCAACGTGCTGTTCAGCTTCGTCGTCGGCGTGATGCTGATGTGGTTCGGGATGTACGGGCGGGTCGGCAGCGCCCTGCCGCACGACAATCCGTACTGGCGGGCCCGCCACCCCGAGCAGGCGGCCCGCGAGGACAGGGCGTACGGCGCCTACGGGCGACCCGCGCCGGGTCGCCCGTAGCCCTCGCGGCCCCGGCGGCATAGCCTTGGGCGCATGCCCCGATACGAGTACCGCTGCCGGACCTGCGACGACACCTTCGAGCTGAGCCGGCCGATGGCCGAGTCCTCGGCGCCCGCCGACTGTCCCGCAGGTCACGCCGACACCGTCAAGCTGCTGTCCGCCGTGGCCGTCGGCGGGAGCGCCGCCGGTGCCCCCGCACCCGCTCGCGCCATGGGCGGCGGGGGCGGCGGGGGCTGCTGCGGCGGGGGCGGCTGCGGCTGAGCCACCCGCCCAGCCGCGCTCAGCGCTTGCGGGAGAGTGTCAGGCCGTCCGAGATGGCCAGCATGACGGACTCCATGCGGGGATCCGCCGAGACGTGGTCGTTGAACGCGCGGACACCGGCCGCCGAGCCGGTGGCCGCCTCGTCGAGGACCGTGCCGTGGAAGAGCGTGTTGTCCGTGACGATCAGGCCGCCCGGGCGCAGCCTCGGCACGAGCTCCTCCCAGTAGGCGATCTGGCTCTCCTTGTCGGCGTCCACGTACGCCATGTCGATGTGCGGTTCCGCCGGCATGGCGCGCAGGGTGTCCAGCGCCGGCGCGATCCGCAGCTCGATGCGGTCCGCGACGCCCGCCGCCTGCCAGGCCTGCCTGCCGTACGCCGTCCACTCCTCGGAGACGTCGCAGGCGATGAGGCGGCCGTCGGCGGGCAGTGCCTGGGCCATCGACAGGGACGAGAAGCCGGTGAAGGTGCCGACCTCCACGATGTGGCGGGCGCCCGTCAGCCGGACGAGGAAGGCCAGCAGCGGCCCCTGCTCCTCGGCCGACTGCATTCCGGCGACATCGGGGAACGTGGCGTAGGTCGTCTCCACCAGCCCCCGCTGGACCGGGTCCAGCGGGGGGTTGTGGGCGAGCATGTACCGGTAGAGCTCATCGGTGATCTTGGTGCTGTTGCCCTTGGTCATGCGGTCAGTCTCGCAACGCTCCGGCCGCCCGTCCGGCCGCTCGGCCGAATTCGCGGAGGATTTCCTCGCCCGCCAGCACGCCCGCCGTGGACAGGGCGGTCACGTTCGGGGCGTGCCACTGGGCGTCGGCGAGTTCGCCGTGGCCCGGGCGCCAGGCCGCGTCCGCCGCGAGCAGCAGGTCGGCGTCCAGCAGGGAGTCGCCGGCGGCGAGGGTGGTGGTGGCGCCCGTGCGGCGGGCCACCTCGTGCATCGCCGCGCTCTTGGTCAGCGGGCGCGGCACGGCGTAGATCTTGCGGCCCTGGAGGGACACCGTCCAGCCGCGCGGCTCCGCCCATTGCGCCAGGGCCTTGAGCCATTCGTCGGAGACGAGTGCGCGTTCCACGACGAGGTAGGCGAACAGTTCCTCCGCCACCCGCGCCTTGCGCAGCCACGCCGGGTCGGCCGTGGCCAGCAGGTGGGCGTGGACCTCCTCCAGCGGGGCGCACTCCAGCGCCAGGCGGGCCGCGACCTGGCGCCGCCAGTCCCGGTCGGGCACCCCGTCGACCAGCAGCTGGCCGCCGTTCGCGCAGATCGCGTAATGGGCGGGGCGGCCGGGGAAGCGGATGCGCTGGTACTGCTTGCGGGTGCGCGTGGTGGTCGGCACGAAGACGACCGAGGGGTCGGCCGTCAGTTCCGCCAGGAGTCCCGCCGCCGTCTCCGTCATGTAGGACAGCGGCTTGCTCTCGTGGACCTCGACGCACAGCAGCCGGGGGGCCACCGGGTCGGGCATGGTCAGGCCGAGGGCCGCTGCCGAGTAGATGAGGGTGCGGTCGAGATCACTGGCTACCAGGACAGTCACTTCGAGGCCACGGCCTTTCCGTCGGCGCCGGTGGCGCCGCGCGTGAATCGGGGGTGGATGAGGCCGACGCAGGTGTAGGGCAGGCCGTCGACCTCCTCCACCGGGACCCCGCGCTGCTCGGCGAGCAGCCGTACGTGGTCCAGGTCGGCGCCCGCGCCGCGCTGGGCGAGGATCTTCCACGGCACGCGGCGCAGCAGCACCCGGGTGGTCTCGCCGACTCCGGGCTTGACCAGGTTCACGTCGTGGATGCCGTACTCCTCGCTGATCCGCTCGACGGCCGCCCAGCCCTCCCAGGTGGGGGTGCGGTCGGCGGCGAGGAGCTCCTTGACCTCCTCGTCGACGGCGTCGGCGACCTCGTCGAAGTGGGCGGCGACCGTGTCGACGAACGCCGTGGAGACGTCGGCGCCGGCGAGCTCGCGGTAGAACTTCGCGCCGTGGAAGTCGGCGGGCCCGACCAGGTCGGCCCTGAGGACGGTCCGCGATATGAGGCCGGAGACCGTGGAGTTGAGACAGGCGGAGGGGATGAGGAAGTCCTCGCGGGTGCCGTACGTCTCCACACAGGAGCCGGGGTCGGCGAGGACGACGATCTCCGGGTTGAAGCCGGGGTACTCGGCGAGGGCGGCGGCCAGTTCCCGCGTGATGGCGCCCTTGCCCGTCCAGCCGTCGACGAAGACGACGTCGGCCGGGTCGTGGCGGGCGGCCAGCCAGCGCACGGCGTTGGCGTCGATGCCGCGCCCGCGCACGATGGAGACGGCGTAGTGCGGCAGGTCCAGGCCGTGCCGGGCGCGTGCCCAGCGGCGCATCAGGACGCCGACGGGGGTGCCGGCGCGGGCCAGGGACACCAGCACCGGGGACGGCGAGCGCTCGGCGAGGACGGTCTCGGTGACGGTGCCGACCGCGCGGGCGATGCGGGCGGCCGAGGCGGTCAGGGCGCTCTGGTACAGCTCCTGGTACTGCGGGGACGGCTGGTACTCGACGGGCAGGGACTCGGCGTAGTGCGCGCCGCCCGCCTGGATCGCCTCCTCGCGCTCCTCGGTCGGGGCTTCGAGCTCGACGTCGGAGAAGTCCTGGAGCAGCCAGCCGACGTCCTCGGCGGCGTACGAGGAGAAGGCGGGGCCGCGCAGCGGCTCGCGGACGGGTTCGCGCAGGGGCTCGCCAGGGGTCGGCTCGGTCATGGTCGGCGCGTGCTCCTGCCGGTCGGGTACGTAGGACGGTACGGCGGCCAGCAGGACCCGGCCGGTGTGCGGGGCGAGGCTCGCGAGCAGTCCGGTGTGCAGTTCGGGGGTGTCCCCGGCCGAGTCGACGACGGCGACGACGGCATCGAAGCCGGCGCCGGCGACGTTGTAGGCGTACCGGTCGCCGGGGCCGTCGGCCGGAGCGTCGTGGGCCGGGAAGACGAGGCGGCTGCGGATGGCGTAGCCGGGGTCGTCCACGGCGAGGACGGGCGAGCGGGTGGTGGTGGAGAAGCGGACCTCGCGGGCCGCGCCCGCCTCCTCCAGCGCCTTCGCGAGGCGCAGCGGGGCGTACATCAGCTCCTCGTTGCCGAGGACGAGGACGCGGCCGGGGTCGTCGCCGAGGGCCGCGCCGAGCCGGGCGGCCATGGCGGGCAGGGCTTGGTCCAGGGCGGTGCGGTGGGCGGGGGTGAAGCCGTGGCGGCCGCCGTCGGGCAGCGCGGCCGGCCAGGCCAGGTCCACGCGGGTGACCGGCGGCGGGCCGTCCCCCGGGGCTGCGCCCCCGGCCTGCCGGTGTGGCCGGGTCGGCCCGCCCTCGGCGGCGGCCCGGGCCTCGTACTCCTCCACCAGGGCCTGGCCCTTGGCCAGGACTCCCTCCGGGAGGGTGACCGTGCCCGAGGCCAGGGCTATGAGGTCGACGCGGGCGCCGATCTCCGCGGCGAAGGCGGTGAGGCGGTCGCGGTCGGCCGGGGAGCGCATGTCGGCGAGGGCGACGACCACGTAGTGCGCCCGCGGGTGGCGGGCGTGCAGGTCGCGGATGGTGTTGAGGACCGTGTTGCCGGTGGAGAACTCGTCGTCGACGAGGACCAGCGGCCCGCTGCCGGCGAGCAGCTCGGGGTCCTCCGGGAGCAGCAGGTGCGAGGTGGCGTGCGAGTGCGCCTCCTCGAAGCCGCCCGCGGGCTCTACGCCCGGTACGGGCCGGCGGGTGGAGTGCAGGTAGGGGGCGGCGCCCAGGCCGTCGGCTACGCAGTGGCCGAGCCCGGTGGCGGTCTCCGCGTAGCCGAGGACCACCGCGCGGGCGGCGCCGTCCGCGCCGAGCAGCGCCCGGACCCGCTCGCCGAGGCCGTGTCCGGCGGCGTAGACGGTCGCCGGGGACTGCGGGACGTGCTTGCCCAGCACCTGCGAGACCAGCAGGTGCGCCCGTTTGGGGTTGCGCCGCAGCGCCAGCCCGAGCAGCTCGGCGAGCCGCGGCGAGCCCGGCGCACCGGCCTCCCGCAGGCTGACGCCCAGCCGGTCCGCGACCCAGGTTCCCGACCACACCGCTTCTATCGTCTTGCCCTTCCTCGTCGTCGACGCCGTCACCAGTAGCTTCACACCTGGAGTCCGGCCGTGAGCAGGTCGACGAAGCCGACCTCCTCCTTCGCCACCCCGAAGACCTCGGCGCGCTGCATGGTGCGCTCGGCCCAGGCCCGGTGCGGCTTCACCTCGTTCATTTTGTTCGTATAGGCCGATCGCATCACTCCGCCGCCGCCGCGCTCGGGGCGCAGGATGTCCTCGGCGTCGCAGAACTCCTCGTGGGAGACCACGGACAGGGCGTGGACGGGCGTGACGTGGGCGGGGTGGATGCAGGTTTTTCCGAGCAGGCCGTTGGCCCGGTCGAGTTCGATCTCGCGCAGCAGCCCGTCCAGGTCGTGCTCGATCAGGGCGGTGCGCAGTTCCTCGACCCCTTCGGCGAGGAAGGGGCTGCGGCGCAGCTGGGGCTTGAAGAGGCGCTGCTGGCTGCGGAAGTACTCCCAGACCGGTCCGGTGACGGTGAAGCCGGTGCCGTCGGCGCGGCTGAGGACGTTGACCACGTCGGCGATGACGCCGGCCACGATCTGGACGTCGTAGGCGGTCATGTCGGGGGTGCGGCGCAGGCCGTAGGCGGAGCAGAAGTCGGTGACGCCGAGCCGCAGGGCCAGGACCCGCTCGCGGTGGCTGCCCACGGTGCGGGAGATGCCGGCGAGCGTCTCGACGCGCGTTTCGAGGTGGAGCAGGCCCGCGGTCTCCAGGACGGGCATGGCATACAGCCGGGCGTGGCCGCCGGCGGCCTCCGCCTGGGCGACGGCGTCGAGGAAGGCGCTGCCACTGCTTTCGTCGAATTTGGGAAGTACGAATCCGGCCAGTCGGTGCGCGGTGCCGCCGAGGCGGCGCACCAGATCCGGGATCTGCTCGGGCGTGCGGACGCGGATGAACAGGAGCGGGAGCTCGGCGTCGTCGGCGTCGAGCTCGGCGAACTGCCGGACGAGGTTCTCCTCGGCTCCGGTGACGTCGCCGTCGCTGATGGAATCCTCCAGGCAGAGGACCATGGAGACGACTCCGCGGCCGGCCTGCTTGCGGATGTCGCGGGCGAGCTGGGGGCGGGTGGCGGGGCTGTAGAGGGTCGCTCCGAGAGCCGCGGCGAGGGTGCGGGCGGGCGAGGCTCCGGTGAATTCCGCCGGTTCCTGGTGGAAGAGGTCCTTACGGACGGTGGGCGATACGTGCCCAAAGTGACGCATGTGCTTCCCCCGTACTGCCTCGGCGGCCCAACTGGCGTGGCCGGTAATAGTACGTACGAACGTGAGTCAAGAGTTCCTCAAGCACATGAAGTTCAGGTAACCCTCTTGCACCATGCCCAGCTCTCCCGTTCTAAACAAGGCCGTACGGGGGGCCGCATTGTCCCGGTCCACCCGGGGAGGGCAGGATGACGGGCATGACGCACGCGATGCAGAAGGGCTCGAACATCCCGGTGGCCGCCGCAGCGGTCCGGGCGGTGCTGCGCTGGACCACCGGCCCCGAGGTGCCCGACGTGGACGCCTCCGCGCTGCTCGTGGGCTCCGACGGCCGGGTGCGTTCGGACGAGGACTTCGTCTTCTACAACCAGCCCCGGCACCCCTCGGGGGCCGTCTGGCGGCTGGGCAAGAAGCAGCTCGGCGAGGCGGTCACCGACGCGGTCCAGGCGGACCTGCGGGCGGTCACCCCGGCCGTGGACCGGATCCTGGTGGTCGCCTCCGCCGAGGACGTCCCCTTCGAGCTGGTCCGCGACCTGCGGATCCTCCTGTACGACGCCACCGCGAGCGGCGGCTCCGAACCGCTGGCCTACTTCGACGTCCGGCCCGAGACGGGCGCCGAGACGGCTCTGATCTGCGGCGAGATGTACCGCAGGGGCGAGGGGTGGAAGTTCCGCGCGCTGGGGGAGGGCTACTCCGACGGCCTGGTGGGGCTGGCCACCGACCACGGGATCTCGGTCGACGAGAACGCCCCCGAGCCCGCGGGCGACGCGGAGGCCGGGAGCCCGTCGGCGGGCCCCACCGCGGACCAGACGGCCGCGATGGCCCCGCCCACCCAGGCCCCGCCATCCGTCCCGCCGGCCTACGGCTACCCGCAGCCCGTGTCCCCGGTCCCGCTGCCGGGCCCGGGCGCCGACCCGTCCTTCCGGCTGCCGGTGCAGGGCCCGCAGTTCATCCGCCGCTGACGCCGCCGGCGGCGCCGATGCCGCTGACGGGCGCCGACGGCAGCGGCGCCCGCGAGCGGGGCTGCCGGTCAGGCCTTCGTGCTCTTGTAGCCCCGCCCCCACTGGAGCCCCCAGCCGTACAGCCGGTCCAGCTCGGCCTGGAACCCGTACACGAACTTGACCTCGCGCCGGACGGTGAGCTCGCCCTTGACCTGCTCCAGGGAGACCACCGCGCAGGAGCGGGCCTGCGGCTGCCGCTCCTCCAGGGGGATCTCGATGCGCGGGCCGGTGACCGGGAACAGCGTGACCATGGCGTGGGTGCGGTCGAACGCCGGGGTCTGGTCGTAGATGTAGACGAAGACCAGCATCCGCTTGATCTCATCGGCGTGGTCGAGGTTGATGTAGAGGGTCTCCCCGGACGCCGAGCCGAACCGGTCGTCGCCGCTGAGCTTCACGTACGGCGGGTCGTTGATGTCGCCCAGCAGGTTGCCGAGCGGCTGGACCACGCCCCGGGTGCCGTCGGTCAGCTCGTACAG
The DNA here is from genome assembly GCF_001746425.1 of Streptomyces subrutilus. GTDB lineage: Bacteria > Actinomycetota > Actinomycetes > Streptomycetales > Streptomycetaceae > Streptomyces > Streptomyces subrutilus_A. Next base: position 2,525,189 of record NZ_MEHK01000001.1, read on the forward strand.
GCAGCCCATGTCGAGGTCGACGTTGACCATGCCCTGAGTGTGCGCCTGCACTAGGTCGGGTTTGAACAGCTTGAACGGGTGGCGCAGGAGCCGGCCGCCCTGCCCTGAGCCGCTGCCGCCTATGTCCGAGGTGCGCATGCGCCAGGACAGGTTGACGCGCAGATTGCCGTGCACCGCCCCCTGTTTGGTCAGCGACACCGTCGGGTGCCGCTTGGTCAGCTCGATCGCGTTCGACGAGGCGCTGCCCGACTGGAACTGCACGGCGCGGCTGCCCATGATCCCGTCGAAGAAGCCCATTCCCCTACCCCCCTGTTTGCCCGGTCCCCTGCACGCGTACGGAAGCGGGGCGGCCCGCCGGGTCCGTGGACCCGGCGGGCCGCCCCGCCATGGAGCGTTCCGCATTACCGCCGCCGTCATGCCTCGGCGGCGGAACCCTCCCGCTCCACGCGCTTGTTGCGGCGCACCGAGGACCAGAAGGAGGCGGCGATCAGCACCACGCCGATGAGGCCGGTGATGATCTCGCTGATCTCGTGCTGGATGGTGACCAGGAGGATGACCGCGAGCGCGCCGATCGCGTAATGCGCGCCGTGCTCCAGGTAGACGTAGTCGTCCAGGGTGCCCTGGCGGACCAGGTAGACCGTGAGCGAACGGACGTACATGGCGCCGATACCGAGGCCGAGCGCCATCCAGAAGATGTGGTTGGTGATGGCGAAGGCGCCGATGACCCCGTCGAAGGAGAACGAGGCGTCGAGGACTTCCAGGTAGAGGAAGAGGAAGAACGCGGCCTTGCCGGCCAGGCCGACGGCGGAGACGGGCTTGCCCGCGGCCTTGGCCTTCTCCTCCTCCTCGTGCTCGCGCTCCTCTTCCTCCTCCAGCTTGTCCTCGAAGTACGAGGACAGGCCGCCGACGATGAGGTACGTGATCAGGCCGGCGACGCCGGCGAGCAGCACGGTGGCGGACTTGTCCGCGTGGCCGGTGCTGGTGTGGGCGTTGACGGCGAAGGTCATCGCCGAGACGAGCAGCGCGATCAGGGCGATGCAGACCGACAGCATGTCGACCTTGCCGAGCTTGGCCAGCGGACGCTCGAGCCAGGCGAGCCACTTGTGCTCCCGCTCCTCGAAGATGAAGTCGAGGAAGATCATCAGCAGGAACATGCCGCCGAAGGCCGCGATGGCCGGGTGGGCGTCGGTGACCAGGGCCTCGTACCGCTCGGGGTGGTCAAGCGCCAGCTGGATGGCCTCGATGGGGCCGACCTTGGCACTGATGGCGACGATCGCCACCGGGAAGACGAGCCGCATACCGAACACGGCGATCAAAATGCCGATGGTGAGGAAGATCTTCTGCCAGAAGGCGTTCATCTTCTTCAGGATTCCGGCATTGACGACCGCGTTGTCGAAGGACAGCGAGATCTCGAGGATCGACAGGATCAGTACGATCCCGAACGCCTCCCACCCCCACTGCCACGCGGCAAAGGCGAGGCCGAGCGCCGTGATGGCGAACGACCAGCCGAAGGTTTTCAGAACCACTGGCACCTGGCACCCCATGCGTCTTGTTGCGGCTTTACGAAACGTTGACCCCGAAGTCTAGAGCGATGCCCCTCAGACCCGACGCGTACCCCTGCCCCACTGCACGGAACTTCCATTCACCTCCGTACCGGTAGACCTCGCCGAAGATCATCGCGGTCTCGCTGGAGGCGTCCTCGGAGAGGTCGTAGCGGGCCAGTTCCTGGCCGTCCGCCTGGTTCACCACGCGGATGAACGCGTTGCTGACCTGGCCGAAGCTCTGCCGGCGGCTGTCCGCCTCGTGGATCGAGACCGGGAAGACGATCTTGTCGACGCGCTCCGGCACCTTGGTGAGGTCGATGATGATCGACTCGTCGTCGCCGTCGCCCTCGCCGGTGAGATTGTCCCCGGTGTGTTCGACGGAGCCCTCGGGGCTCTTCAGGTTGTTGTAGAAGACGAAGTACTCGTCCCCCAGCACCCGGCCGCTGTTGCACAGCAGCGCGCTGGCGTCGAGGTCGAAGTCCGCGCCCGTGGTCGAGCGCGCGTCCCAGCCGAGGCCGATGAGAACCCGGGTCAGGTTCGGTGCGGCCTTGGAGAGGGAGACATTGCCCCCCTTGGCGAGTGTGACGCCCATGTTGTGGTCCTCCCCGGACGACGGTGTGCCTGCGTGACGGTGTGCCTGCGTGCGGTGTGCCTGTGCCGTGCGGCTGTGCCGTGCCTGCGTGCGGTGTGCCGTGTGACGCGGCCCGGGCCGGCCGCGGGGCCGGTCACAGCAGGACCGCAAAGCCCGTCCGGCGCCGTACACGTAGTGCACGGCGCCGGACGGATGAACTGCTCTGGGCTCAGACGTTGACGCCGAAGTCCTGCGCGATGCCGCGCAGGCCCGAGGCGTAGCCCTGGCCGATGGCGCGGAACTTCCACTCCGCGCCGTTGCGGTACAGCTCGCCGAAGACCATGGCGGTCTCGGTCGAGGCGTCCTCGGAGAGGTCGTAGCGGGCGAGCTCGGTGTTGTCCGCCTGGTTCACCACGCGGATGTAGGCGTTGCGGACCTGGCCGAAGCTCTGCTGGCGGCTCTCGGCCTCGTAGATCGAGACCGGGAAGACGATCTTGGCGACATCGGCCGGGACGCCGGCGAGGTTCACCTTGATCGCCTCGTCGTCGCCCTCGCCCTCACCGGTGGTGTTGTCACCGGTGTGCTCGACCGAGCCGTCGGGGCTCTTCAGGTTGTTGAAGAAGACGAAGTTCGCGTCGCTGGCGACCTTGCCCTGGTCGTTGGTCAGGATCGCGCTGGCGTCGAGGTCGAAGTCGACACCGGTGGTGGTGCGAGCGTCCCAGCCGAGACCGACGATGACCGCCGTCAGGTTAGGCGCGGCCTTGGTCAGCGAGACGTTGCCGCCCTTGCTGAGGCTGACTCCCACGGGTCCTCCATTGGGTTCTGTGTGTGGGGCGGTGCCCCGTCGTGCACTGGGCTCTGCCGGCCGTGGCCGGAGGAGCTACCGGATCAACGCTTCGATCCTAGTGACGGGTTCCCGCCTGTAAACGGTTTTCGCGCGGAACTGCGGCGAAGAGCGCTCGGAGGCTTCCTCAGAGGCTGTCGAGTGCCTTGATGTACTCGTTCAGGTCACGCGCGTCGGGCAGTCCGTTGACGACGGTCCAGCGCACGACGCCGTCCTTGTCGATGATGAAGGTGCCGCGGACCGCGCAGCCCTTGTCCTCGTCGAAGACCCCGTACGCGCGCGAGGTCTGCCCGTGCGGCCAGAAGTCCGACAGCAGCGGGTAGTCCAGGTTCTCCTGCTCCCCGAAGACCCGCAGGGTCGGCACGGAGTCGTTGGAGACGGCGAGGAGCTGGACCTCGTCGTTCTGGAAGCGCGGCAGCTGGTCGCGCAGCTCGCACAGCTCGCCGGTGCAGACGCCGGTGAAGGCGAACGGGTAGAAGAGCAGCACCACGGCCTTCTCCCCCCGGAAGTCGGAGAGCCGCACGGTGGCGCCGTGGTTGTCCTTGAGCTCGAAGTCCGGGGCCTTGTCGCCGACCTCGATCGCCATCTCTCGCATCCCTTCGTTCCCGCATTCCTGGATCGCCCGCAGTGGGCCGTTCGGGTGAGGCACAGCCTAGGCCGGGGCGCGGCCGGGAACGCACACACCCCGCCGACCGGGGTCGACGGGGTGGGAAAAGTGTCCGCCCGAGAGCGGAGGGCGCGGCTTAGCGCTTGGACTTGACGGCGGTCTTGGGCGTCACCAGCTTGGTGGCGGCCCACTCCTTGCCCACGGGAAGACCCTTGGCCAGCGAGAGGCCGGCGGTCTCCGCGGCTTCCTTGATGTCACTGGCCTCGACGTAGCCGGGGCGGCCCGTCTTGGGGGTCAGCAGCAGGATCAGTGCGCCGTCCTCGATCAGCTCGGTGGCATCGACCAGTGCGTCCGCCAGATCGCCGTCGTCCTCGCGGAACCACAGCAACACGGCGTCCGCGACGTCGTCGTAGTCCTCGTCGACGAGATCGCCGACGAGCTCATCAACGACATCACGGAATTCCTGATCGACGTCGTCGTCGTAGCCGATCTCCTGGACCACCTGTTCGGACTGGAAACCCAGCCGGGCGGCCAGGTTCTCCGCGTGGTCCGCGGTCGCGCTCACGGGGTGCCTCCTGCTCATGTTCGGTGAATGTCTTCGGCGGCGCGCGTACGCGCAGCATTGGACGTAGTCCACACGGGCGCGGCGGATCGCGCAAGTACCCGGCCGCCGAGACCGTCGAAACGGTGACGATTGCGGCCGTCTCGCCGCAACTTCCAGCCTCCCCGTTCGGGGCTCTGGTGATTCATCCCACACCATTGCGGTTCATTCGGCATCATCGGCGACGCCTTGGGACTTTCCTACCTGTTTGAGGGACGAACGTCCTTGCGAGTTCGTTGACCGAGTGTGACGGGCCTGGGCGTAAGGTTGCGATTTGGCTGGCCGCCCTCGGATCGCCCATCCCGACTTCGTGCCGTCTCCAGGGATTACCCAGCGGTAAAGATGACGATTTCGGCCGAGCGTAAGACCATGGGAGGCGGCGAACCCAAGGCACGACTCCCCCGACAGCGAAGGAACAGCGTGGTTTCCGCATCCGATCGCAATCCGATCATCATTGGCGGCCTGCCCAGTCAGGTCCCGGACTTCGATCCGGAGGAGACGCAGGAGTGGCTCGACTCCCTGGACGCGGCCGTCGACGAGCGGGGCCGTGAGCGTGCCCGTTACCTGATGCTGCGGCTGATCGAACGGGCCCGCGAGAAGCGCGTGGCCGTGCCCGAGATGCGCAGCACGGACTACGTCAACACGATCGCCACCAAGGACGAGCCCTTCTTCCCCGGCAACGAGGAGATCGAGCGCAAGGTCCTCAACGCCACCCGCTGGAACGCGGCCGTGATGGTCTCGCGCGCCCAGCGCCCGGGCATCGGGGTCGGCGGCCACATCGCGACCTTCGCCTCCTCCGCCTCCCTCTACGACGTGGGCTTCAACCACTTCTTCCGGGGCAAGGACGAGGGCGACGGCGGCGACCAGATCTTCTTCCAGGGCCACGCCTCTCCCGGTATCTACGCGCGCGCCTACCTCCTGGACCGGCTCTCCGAGCAGCAGCTCGACGCGTTCCGGCAGGAGAAGTCGAAGGCGCCGTACGGCCTTTCGAGCTACCCGCACCCCCGGCTGATGCCCGACTTCTGGGAGTTCCCGACCGTCTCGATGGGCCTGGGCCCGCTCGGTGCGATCTACCAGGCCCGGATGAACCGGTACATGGAGGCGCGCGGGATCGCGGACACCTCCAAGTCCCACGTTTGGGCGTATCTCGGCGACGGCGAGATGGACGAGCCGGAGTCGCTCGGCCAGCTGTCGATCGCCGCCCGCGAGGGCCTGGACAACCTGACCTTCGTCGTGAACTGCAACCTGCAGCGCCTCGACGGCCCGGTGCGCGGCAACGGCAAGATCATCCAGGAGCTGGAGTCGCAGTTCCGCGGCGCCGGCTGGAACGTCATCAAGCTGATCTGGGACCGCTCCTGGGACCCGCTGCTGGCCCAGGACCGCGACGGCATCCTGGTCAACAAGATGAACACCACGCCCGACGGGCAGTTCCAGACGTACGCCACCGAATCGGGTGCGTACATCCGTGAGCACTTCTTCGGGGACGACCAGCGGCTGCGCGCCATGGTCGAGAACATGACCGACTACCAGATCCAGCACCTGGGCCGCGGCGGGCACGACCACAAGAAGGTCTACGCGGCGTACGCGGCGGCCAAGGCCCACAAGGGCCAGCCGACGGTGATCCTGGCCCAGACGGTCAAGGGCTGGACGCTGGGCCCGAACTTCGAGGGCCGCAACGCCACGCACCAGATGAAGAAGCTGACGGTCGACGACCTCAAGCGCTTCCGCGACCGCCTGCACATCCCGATCACGGACCAGCAGCTGGAGAACGGCGCGCCGCCGTACTACCACCCGGGCCGCAATTCGCCCGAGATCCAGTACATGCACGACCAGCGCAGCTCCCTGGGCGGCTACGTGCCGACCCGTGTGGTGCGCGCCAAGCCGCTGGAGCTGCCGGGCGACGCGACGTACGCGACGGCCAAGAAGGGCTCCGGGCAGCAGTCGATCGCCACGACGATGGCCTTCGTCCGCATCCTGAAGGACCTGATGCGGGACAAGGAGATCGGCAAGCGCTTCGTGCTGATCGCGCCCGACGAGTACCGCACCTTCGGCATGGACGCGTTCTTCCCGAGCGCCAAGATCTACAACCCGCTGGGGCAGCAGTACGAGGCGGTCGACCGCGAGCTGCTGCTCGCGTACAAGGAGTCGCCGACCGGCCAGATGCTGCACGACGGCATCTCCGAGGCGGGCTGCACGGCCTCGCTGATCGCGGCGGGTTCGGCGTACGCCACGCACGGCGAGCCGCTGATCCCGGTCTACGTCTTCTACTCGATGTTCGGTTTCCAGCGCACGGGTGACCAGTTCTGGCAGATGGCCGACCAGCTGGCGCGCGGTTTCGTGCTGGGTGCGACGGCCGGCCGGACCACCCTGACGGGTGAGGGGCTCCAGCACGCCGACGGCCACTCGCAGCTGCTGGCGTCGACGAACCCGGGCTGCGTCGCGTACGACCCTGCGTACGGCTACGAGATCGCGCACATCGTCCAGGACGGTCTGCGGCGCATGTACGGGCCCGACGCGGAGGACGTCTTCTACTACCTGACCGTCTACAACGAGCCCATCCAGCACCCGGCCGAGCCGGCGGACGTGGACGTGGAGGGGATCCTCAAGGGCATCCACCGGGTGTCGGCGGGCACGTCGGGGACCATCGGGGCGCAGATCCTGGCCTCGGGCGTGGGGGTGCCGTGGGCGCTGGAGGCGCAGCGGATCCTCGCGGCCGACTGGAACGTGCGGGCGGACGTCTGGTCGGCGACCTCCTGGAACGAGCTGCGCCGCGAGGCCGTGGAGGTGGAGGAGCACAACCTGCTGCACCCGGAGGAGGAGCAGCGCGTCCCGTACGTGACGCGGAAGCTGTCGGGTGCGGAGGGTCCGTTCGTGGCGGTCTCCGACTGGATGCGGGCGGTGCCGGACCAGATCTCGCGCTGGGTGCCCGGCCCGTACACCTCGCTGGGCGCGGACGGTTTCGGCTTCGCGGACACCCGTGGTGCGGCCCGGCGCTTCTTCCACATCGACGCGCAGTCGGTGGTGCTGGCGACGCTGACCGAGCTGGCCAAGACGGGTCAGGTCGACCGTTCGGTGCTGAAGCAGGCCGTGGACCGGTACCAGCTGCTGGACGTCACGGCGGCGGACCCGGGCGCGGCGGGCGGCGACGCGTAGCCGCCGCCCGGCGCGGCGGCTGACGGCGGCCGGCGGGTCCGGCCGCGTCCAGGTGTGAGCAGGTGCCTCCGGCAGAGCCGGGGGCACCTGCGTTTTACGCGTTCCTTACGATGCTCCGCATGAAGGACCCCTCCCGCCAGGCCCGCTGGGAGCGCCGTACGCAGGCTCCCCTGCTGGTGCTCGCCGTGTGCTTCGCCGTCGCGTACGCCGTGCCGATCGTCGTGCCCGACGCGCGCCCGTGGGTGCACCGGGCGTGCACCTCCGCGGAGTGGGTGGTGTGGGGGGTCTTCGCCGTCGACTACCTGGTGCGCCTCGGCATCACGGCGGACCGCCGGCACTTCGTACGGACGCACTGGCTGGACCTGTGCGCCGTGCTGCTGCCGCTGGTGCAGCCGCTGCGGCTGCTGCGGCTGGTGTCGACGCTGCTGCTGGCGGGCCGCCGGGCCCGGATGGCCCCGCAGATCCGGCTGACGACCTATGTGGCCGGGTCGGTCGTGGGGCTGCTGATGTTCGGCTCCCTGGCGGTGCTGAGCGTGGAGCGGGACGCGCCGGAGGGGAACATCCGGAACCTGGGCGACGCGGTGTGGTGGTCCTTCACCACCATGACGACGGTCGGGTACGGGGACCACTCCCCCACCACCGGCCTCGGCCGCGTCCTGGCCGTCGGGCTGATGCTGTCGGGGATCGCCCTGCTCGGTGTGGTGACGGCGAACATCGCCGCCTGGTTCATCGCCCGCTTCGAGCGGGACGACCGGGCGGAGCGGCTCCAGCTGGCGGCCATCGAGGAGCTCCACGCGGAGGTTCGGGCGCTGCGCGCCGAGGTGTCCCGGCTGGGCGGCCCGCAGGGCGGGCAGCCGGTGGCCCCGCCGCGCGAACCGGTGGACCCGGCCCCGCGCGAGGCGGTGGCGGGGCCCCCCGGACCGGGCCGGCCTAGTTCTCCCACACCTTGAACGCCCTCACCTGGTAGGGGGACTGGGGCAGCCAGACCCCGTCCCCGGGATAGGTCTGGAACTCGCCGGTCTCCGCGCACACGGCCGACTGGTAGGTGGTCACCGGCCGCCCCGTGCGGTTGGCGATCGACTGCGCACTGGTCCCGGCGGGCAGCGCGGTGCAGCTGTTGATCTCCAGGGTGCTCAGTTCGTGGGTGTGCCGGGTGCCCTTGAACTCCGGTTTCGCCCATAGGCACAGCTGGCCCGTGGCGCATGCCCCGAGACTCGCCTGGCCCGCGGCGTGCGCGGAGCCGGCCGTGCCGGGGATGAGGGCGGTCAGGGCCAGGGCGAAGGCGGCGAAAGTGGTGCTCCACGTACGCATGACGGGTCAACTCCTTGTGGACGGGCGGCACCCGGACCGTTTCCGGGGCTCCGCTGACACCACGCTGACCTGCGGATACGGGCGGGCGGAAGGGGGCGCGGGCGGGTCCACCCTGATAGGCGACAGCCCTCCCGGAACCGCCCGGCGGGACCCTCATACGTACGGAGTTGACGCTTCCGCGAGGCTCCGCCGCGCCGCTCCCCGGCGCTGCCGGCCCGGCCGCCCGCCCCGCCGGCCGTCCCCGAACGGGTTGCCGTCCCCTCACCGACGGCGCAACGGGACGGCTGCCGGGGAGGGCACCGGTAGCCTGACCGCCCACCCGGCGTCAGAAGGGAGCCCCCGCGGTGAGGACCGACGAGCCGACGGCACCGGTGGCGGCGGGACTGCGCGAGCGCAAGAAGCGGCGCACCCGGGACGCGCTGCTGCGCGCCGCCCTGCTGCTCTTCGTCTCCCAGGGGTACGAGCGCACCACCGTCGACGAGATCACCGACACCGTGCACGTCTCGCAGCGGACCTTCTTCCGGTACTTCGCGAACAAGGAGGAGGTCGCCTTCGCCGTCCAGGACCTGGTCGAGTCCCACTTCTTCGCCGCGCTCCAGGCCCGGCCGGCCGCCGAGGGCCCGCTCGAGGCGATGCGCGGGGCGGTGCTCGCCACCTGGGACACCCTCGACCAGGCCCTGTGCGAGGTGGTGCCCGTCGACCTCTACATGCGCGGCTACCGGCTGATCGAGCGCACCCCGGCCCTGCTCGCCGTGCACCTGCGCCGCTGCACCGGCCTGGAGGAGCGGATCGCCCGGCTGCTCGCCGCCCGCGAGGGCCTGGACGCGGACGCCGACCCGCGCCCGCGCGTGGCCGCCGCCGCGTTCTGCGGGGTGATGCGGGTCACGGGGCGGCTGTGGGGACAGGGCGAGGACACCAGCGTGGCCGCGATCCGCCGGATGACCGAAACCTATCTCGACCAGATCGGCCCCGCTCTGACGGGGAACTGGCGCCGGAACGCGCCGACGGCCGGCGCCCGGCCGGCCGGCCGCTGATCGCCAACTGGCCCCGCGGTCCCACCCGATCGGCCGTGAAACCCGTCACCCGGCGCGCCCCGGCCGGAAACGGTCTCCTACGCTGGTCCCAGTGAAACTGCCCGGCCCCGCCCTCTCCACCGCCCCCGGCGCCGACGCGCGCCCCGCCGCGCTGCGCACCCTGCTCGCGCTCGCGGTGGTCTTCGTCATGCTGACGACGACCGGCTGGACGGCCGTGCACCGCCCCGAGGGCGGCACCCCGCTGCGCGCCGCCGCCCTCTCCGCCTGGTCCCAGGCCCGCATCGGCGGCCGGCCGGTGCCGCCCGCGGACGCCTCCGCACGGACCGTGGCCCGCTTCTTCGACGGGCTCGACGGCGCCCAGCGGGCCCGGCTCGCCGACGGCTACCCGCTGGTCGTGGGCAACCTGGACGGGGTGCCCGCCGCCACCCGCTACCGGGCCAACCGGCTCGGCCTGGAGCAGGCCGGCCTGGTCGAGGCGGCCCGCGGCCGCGATGTGGCCCTGGCCCCGGCCGACCGCCTCACGGCCACCCGCCGCGCCCACCGCTTCGCCTCGCTCGCCGAGCCCGGCCGGCAGATCCTCGCCTTCGACCCCACCGGCGGCGGCCTCGTCGCCGAGGTCTTCGGGGACCTCGACCGGGCCCGCCGCGTGTCGGTGGTCGTCCCCGGCGTCGACACCGACGCGATCACCTTCGAGCGCACGCAGCGCCGCTTCACCGCTCCGGTCGGCATGGCCGAGTCGCTGTACGGGGCCCAGCGCGCGGCCGCTCCGGACAGCCGGACCGCGGTCATCGCCTGGGCCGGGTACAGCGCGCCCGCCGGGGTCGGCGTGGACGCCGCCACCGGCCGCATGGCCTTCGAGGGCGCCGTCCGGCTGAAGTCGCTGACCACCGCCCTGCCCGGGGACTCGACGGTGGCGCTGTTCTGCCACAGCTACGGATCGGTGGTGTGCGGGGTCGCCGCCCACGAGCTGCCGCGCCGGGTGACGGACGTGGTGGTGGCGGGCAGCCCCGGGATGCGCGCGTCGAACGTCGCCGGCCTGCGCGCCTCGGCCCGGATCTGGGCCACGCGGGACGAGGGCGACTGGATCGCGGACGTACCGCACCTGGAGTTCGGCGGGCTGGGCCACGGAGCCGACCCGGTCTCGGCGGAGTTCGGCGCGCGCCTGCTGTCCTCCGCCATGGCCAGGACCCACACCGGCTATTTCGAGCCAGGTACCGATTCGGTGGACAACTTCGCCAAAATCGGAACCGGCGCATTCGGTTCCGTCGTGTGCGCGACCGGGGACGATGCCTGTCGCGACGGTATTTCCGGCGCGGAGACCGCCGGACGCGCGTAGAGGCCCGAAAAGTGGGCCTCGCGCCGAGGGGGACGCGCGGGGGCCCCTCCCTCTACGATGTGCCGCATGGGTGACGTACTGGCCGGAAACCATGCCGTCTGGGAGTTCGACTCGGACTCGGTGCTCATCCGCTTCGCACGGGGGATACGCACACCGAGGCAGTCGAGGCTCCTGCACGCCCTGGGCGAGCGCCGGATCCCCCTGGAAGCGGTGTCCGCGGTGACCGTGACCGCCGGGAAGCGGGACACGGTGGTGCTCCGTGCCGTCCCGCGGCCGGGCGCCGATCCGCTGATGGAGGCCGCCGCCGGGCAGTTGAGGGAGGTCTGCGACCCCTACCGGCTGGTGCTGCCGGGCGACCGGGCCCCGCACGCGGACGCCTTCGCCGACGCGCTGCGCTCCCGGCTCGGCCCCGAGGCGGCCGAGCCCTCCGCGCACTTCCTGGTCGACGTCCCGCGGCCGCCGCTCCAGCTGAAGGCCTACGACGCCCGCGTGGCCTTCGACGGCGCGGCGGTCGCCTTCCACTGGTCTCGCACGGGCGCGACCAGCACCAAATGGAAGGCGGGCGACCGGCGCTACCCCTTGGCCGAGCTCGCCGGCGTGCAATGGAGCTCCCCCGACGGCCCCGGCGGCCACCTGCGGCTGCTGCTGCGCGAGCCCCGCGACACCGAACCCGACCCCCGCCCCAGCCACGACCTCGCGGCGGCCGTCTTCGCCGTGGGCCACGGCTCGGTCCACGAGTCCCTTCCCTTCGCCGCAGCCGTCCTGGCCGCCCTGCGCGGCCGCACGCCGGTCGCCACCTGCCCCTCGCCCCGGCCGTCCGACGACCGGCTCGAGCACCTGAGCGAGCTCCACTGCGCCGGACTGCTGACGGACGCGGAGTACGTGGCGCTGCGGGACCGGTTCACCGCCGAGCTGTCCTGACCCCGGCCGCTCCGGCCCCCGGCCCGGTCCGCCCCGCTCCGGGACCTCAGGCCTCCCGCGACGCCGAGGTGAAGGTCATGTCCGGGTAGCGGTCCCCCGCCACCCTGGACGCGATCGGCTCCAGCAGGGCCAGTTCCGCCTCCGTCAGCGTGATCCGCGTCGCCGCCGCGTTCTCCCGCAGCCGCGCCGCCTTGCGGGTGCCCGGGATCGGGACCACGGTCAGGCCGTGCAACCGGGCCCGCTGCTGGACCCAGGCCAGGGCGATCTGCGCCGGACTCGCCCCGTGCGCCGCGGCGACCTCCCGGACCGGGGCCAGCAGGGCCGCGTTCGTCCTCGCGTTCTCCCCGGTGAACCGCGGCTGGTGGCGGCGGAAGTCCTCGGCGGCCAGGTCCCTCGACGCGTCGGCGAAGGCCCCCGTCAGGAAGCCCCGGCCCAGCGGGGAGTAAGGCACGAAGGCCACGCCGAGCTCCGCCGCCGCGCCCACCGCGCTGCGCTCCACGTCCCGGCTGAACAGCGACCACTCCGACTGGAGGGCGGCGATGGGGTGCACGGCGTGCGCCTCGCGCAGTTCCGCGCCGGTGACCTCGCTGAGCCCGAGGTGGCGCACCTTGCCCTCGCGCACCAGCTCCGCCATGGCGCCCACCGACTCGGCGAGCGGCACGGCCGGGTCGCGCCGGTGCATGTAGTACAGGTCGATGACGTCCACGCCGAGCCTGCGCAGGCTGGCCTCCGCCGCCTGCCGGACATAGCCCGGGTCGTTGCGGACCCCCCGGTGGTGCGGGTCCTCGTTGTCGCGCTCTATCGCGAACTTCGTCGCCAGGGTGATCTCCTGGCGGTGCGCCGCCACGAAGGGGGCGAGGAACTCCTCGTTGCGCCCCAGCCCGTAGGTGTCCGCGGTGTCGAAGAGGGTGACCCCGGCGGCCAGGGCCGCGTCCAGGGTCGCGCGGGCCGCCGCCTCGTCGGTGTCCCCGTAGAACTCGCTCATGCCCATGCAGCCCAGGCCCTGGACGCCGACCAGCGGGCCGCCCCTGCCGAGTTCGACCTGCTCGATGGTGCCGTCGTACTGCGAAACGACCGTCATGACTGCGCCTTCTTCCCCGCGACCGCGTTCATCGCATAGAAATCGATCTTGTAGTCCAGCACGGCGAGCGCGTCCGTCAGCTCCGAGATCCGCGCCCGTACGTCGCGCCGTGTCGCCTCCAGCAGCTCGCGGCGGTCGTCGAGGGTGTGCTCGCCCTCGCGGACCAGCTCGGCGTAGCGGACCATGTCCGCCACCGACATCCCGGTGGCGCGCAGCTTGCCCACGAAGGCCAGCCAGTCGAGGTCCTTGTCGCTGAAGCGCCGCTGCCCCGAGTGGGAGCGGTCCACGTGCGGCATCAGGCCGATCCGCTCGTACCAGCGCAGCGTGTGCTGGGTCAGACCGGTCCGTGCCTCGACCTCGCTGATCGTGTACCGCGTCTGCGTCAGGCTCATGGGCCACACGCTAAAACCCTTGAGTGCACTCCAAGCAAGTAGGCTCGGCGCCATGCAGAGCTTGCGGATCATCGAGAACTGGCCGGTGCAGACGGCCGCGGCTGCCGTCGTACGCGCCGACGGCAGCCTGGCCGGCTCCCACGGGCCCCTCGGCCACCGTTTCGCGCTGGCCTCGGTCACCAAGCCGCTCGCCGCGTACGCGGCCCTCGTCGCGTACGAGGAGGGGGCGATCGAGCTGGACGAGCCGGCCGGGCCCGAGGGCTCGACGGTCCGCCACCTGCTGGCGCACACCAGCGGGCTGGCCTTCGACGAGCACCGGCCCAGCGCCCCGCCCGGGCAGCGCCGGCTGTACTCGAACGCCGGCTTCGAGGTGCTCGGCGACCACATCACCAAGGCGACCGGCATCCCGTTCGCGCAGTACCTGCACCAGGCGGTGTGCGAACCGCTGGGGATGACCGCCACCACCCTGGAGGGCTCGCCCGCCAAGGACGGCGTCTCGACCGTCTCCGACCTCGTCCGGTTCGCCGCCGAGCTCCAGGCGCCCCGGCTGCTCGACGTGCGCACGGTCGCGGAGGCCACCTCCGTCGTGCACCCCGGCCTCAAGGGCGTGCTGCCGGGCTACGGGCACCAGTCGCCCAACGACTGGGGCCTGGGCCTGGAGATCCGCGACGGCAAGTCCCCGCACTGGACGGGTGCGTCCTCCTCCCCGCGCGCCTTCGGCCACTTCGGCCAGTCCGGCACCTTCCTGTGGGTGGACCCGGACGCCCGCGCCGCCTGCGTGGCCCTGACCGACCGCGCGTTCGGCCCGTGGGCGGTGGAGGCGTGGACCCCGTTCACCGACGCGGTCCTCGCCGAGCTCCGCTCGCGCTAGCCCGGCCGGTCCGTCTGCTCCGGCAGTTCCCAGATCAGCAGCTCGCCCGGGGACCCCGCGGTGATCTCCAGGTCCTTCTCGCCCGTGATCCGCACCGCGTCCCCGGGGCCGAGCTCCTCCCCGTCCAGGCGCAGGTCCCCGTGGACCACGTGCAGGTAGACGCGCTCCGCCTCCGGTACCGGGATCCGCTCGCCCGCGCCCGGCCGCCGGACGTGCAGCACGGCTCCGGCCGCGGGGACCGGGTAGGGCGTCCCCTCGGCGATCCCCCTGACCACCTCGTACGAGGGCTCGCCGCCGGGGGTGAGCGGCGCGAGCCAGGTCTGCACGAAGCGCAGCCGCCCCGCGCCGTCGTTGCGCTCCACGTGCCGTGCCCCGGATCCGGCGCTCAGCCGCTGTACGTCGCCGGGGCGGACCACGCCCTCCTCGCCGGTGTCGTCGCGGTGGGTGAGCTCGCCCTCGACGACCCAGGTGACGATCTCGGTGTGGCTGTGCGGGTGCTCGTCGAATCCGGCGCCCGCGGCGAGCGTCTCCTCGTTGCAGGCCAGGACCGGGCCGAAGCGCAGGTTGTCCGGGTCGTAGTGGGACCCGAAGGAGAAGGCGTGCCGGGTGGTGATCCCGGCGGCCGGTTCCCCGCCCTCGTACCGGTCGGCGCCGCGGCGTACATCAATCATGGGGGCCACGGTAGCCGCCGGGCAGGGGCCGGGCATGGGACCGGACTCCGCTCAGCCGTCCCGATAAGGCAGTCTTGTCCCGTGCCCCAACCCGAACGTGAGCATTCCCCCGCGACACAGACCGCGCATCCCGCTCCCGCGCATCCGCACACCGCGACGCTGCGCCGACTGGAGAAGTCCTCCGGCCGGCTCGCCGCCAACGCGATCGCGCGCATGGACGAGACCCTGCCGTGGTACCGGGCGATGCCCCCGGAGAACCGGTCCTGGATCGGCCTGGTCGCCCAGGCCGGCATCGCCGCGTTCACGGAGTGGTTCCGGCACCCGGAGACCCCCCAGGCGATCTCCACCGACGTGTTCGGGACGGCTCCGCGGGAGCTGACCCGGGCGATCACCCTGCGCCAGACCGTCGAGATGGTCCGCACCACGATCGAGGTCATGGAGACCGCGATCGAGGAGGTGGCGGCCCCGGGCGACGAGCAGATCCTGCGCGAGGCGCTGCTCGTGTACGCCCGGGAGATCGCCTTCGCGACGGCCCAGGTGTACGCGCAGGCCGCCGAGGCGCGCGGGGCGTGGGACGCGCGGCTGGAGTCGCTGGTCGTCAACGCGGTGCTGTCCGGTGAGGCCGACGAGGGCGCGCTCTCGCGGGCGGCGGCGCTGGGCTGGAACTCCCCGGAGCACGTGTGCGTGGTGCTGGGCACCGCGCCGGAGGGGGACAGCGAGCTGACGGTCGAGGCGATCCGGCGCGCGGCCCGACACCACAAGCTCCAGGTCCTGACGGGGGTGCTCGGGGACCGCCTGGTGGTCATCGCGGGCGGCAGCGACAACCCGATGCAGGTGGCGAAGTCCCTGATCGGGCCGTTCGCGGCCGGTCCGGTGGTGGCCGGTCCGGTGGTGTCCGACCTGCTGAACGCGACGAAGTCGGCGCAGGCCGCGGCGGCCGGGCTGAAGGCCTGCACGGCCTGGCAGGACGCCCCGCGCCCGGTCCTGGCGGACGATCTGCTGCCGGAGCGGGCGATCGCCTCGGATCCCGCTGCCCGGGAGCAGTTGGTGGAGGAGATCTACAGACCGCTGGAAGAGGCGGGCTCCGCGCTGCTGGAGACGCTGAGTGTCTATCTGGAGCAGGCGAGCAGCCTCGAAGGGGCCGCCCGCATGCTCTTCGTGCACCCCAACACGGTGCGCTACCGGCTGCGACGTGTGACCGACGTCACCGGCTGGTCGCCTTCCGATGTCCGCTCGGCGTTCACGCTGCGGATCGCCCTGATCCTGGGGCGTCTGGCCGACGGCGACAGCCAGTCCTAGACTTTTGTCGGACATCAACAATTACCCCGACGGTTCTTGGTCCCTGTCCCCACGGGCGGCAGGGACCATCCACAAGAGAGAGTGTGAGGGTGCTCGTACTCGTCGCTCCCGGCCAAGGCGCTCAGACGCCCGGCTTCCTGACTCCCTGGCTCGACCTCCCCGGTGCCGCTGACCGCGTCGCCGCCTGGTCGGACGCCATCGGGCTCGACCTCGCCCACTACGGCACCAAGGCCGACGCGGACGAGATCCGCGACACGGCCGTGGCCCAGCCGCTGCTGGTCGCCGCGGGTCTGCTGTCCGCCGACGCGCTGGGGCCGGCCTCGGCCTTCGGCGCCGTCGCGGGCCACAGCGTCGGCGAATTCACCGCCGCCGCGTACGCCGGTGTCCTGTCGGACGCCGACGCGCTGTCGCTCGTCCGTACGCGCGGTCTGGCCATGGCCGAGGCCGCCGCCGTCACGGAGACCGGCATGGCCGCGGTGCTCGGCGGTGACCGTGACGTGGTCGTCGCGCACCTGGAGGCGCTGGGTCTGACCCCGGCCAACATCAACGGCGCGGGCCAGATCGTGGCCGCCGGCACCACGGAGCAGATCTCCGCCCTGGTCGCCGAGAAGCCCGAAGGCTCCACGAAGGTCGTCGCCCTCAAGGTCGCGGGCGCCTTCCACACGCACCACATGGCCCCCGCGGTCGCCACGCTGGAGAAGGCCGCCTCTGCCCTGTCCCCGGCGGACCCGGCGCTGAAGTACGTCTCGAACAAGGACGGCCTCGTCGTCGCCACGGGCGCCGACGTCGTCGCCCGCCTGGTCGGCCAGGTCGCGAACCCGGTCCGCTGGGACCTGTGCATGGAGACGTTCGCCGAGCTGGGTGTCACGGGGATCATCGAGCTCTGCCCCGGCGGCACCCTGACCGGTCTGGCCAAGCGCGCCCTGAAGGGCGTGCCGAACGTGGCGCTCAAGACCCCGGACGATCTCGACAAGGCCGCGGCGCTCATCGCCGAGCAGACGGCCTGAGAGAAGGAGCCCACACAGCATGTCCAAGATCAAGCCGGCCAAGGGCTCCCCGTACGCCCGCATCCTCGGGGTCGGCGGCTACCGCCCGACCCGCGTGGTGCCCAACGAGGTCATCCTCGAGACGATCGATTCGTCCGACGAGTGGATCCGCTCCCGCTCCGGCATCGCCACGCGGCACTGGGCCTCGCCCCAGGAGACCGTCGCCGCGATGTCGGTGGAGGCCTCCGGCAAGGCGCTGGCCGACGCCGGCGTCTCCCCGGAGCAGATCGGTGCCGTGATCGTCTCGACGGTCTCGCACTTCAAGCAGACCCCCGCCATCGCGACGGAGATCGCGCACCGGATCGGCGCGGTCAAGCCCGCCGCCTTCGACATCTCCGCGGGCTGCGCCGGCTTCGGCTACGGCCTGACCCTGGCCAAGGGCCTGGTGGTGGAAGGTTCCGCCCAGTACGTGCTCGTCATCGGCGTCGAGCGGCTCTCGGACCTGACCGACCTGGGGGACCGCGCGACGGCCTTCCTGTTCGGTGACGGCGCCGGCGCCGTGGTCGTGGGCCCCTCGGACGAGGCCGCCATCGGCCCCACGGTCTGGGGTTCGGAGGGCGACAAGTCCGAGACCATCAAGCAGACCGTGCCGTGGGACGAGTTCCGCAGCAAGGACAGCGCCGAGAAGTTCCCGGCCATCACGCAGGAGGGTCAGGCGGTCTTCCGCTGGGCCGTCTTCGAGATGGCCAAGGTGGCCCAGCAGGCGCTCGACGCCGCCGGGATCACCGCCGACGACCTGGACGTCTTCATTCCGCACCAGGCAAACATGCGGATCATCGACTCGATGGTGAAGACTCTGAAGCTGCCGGAGCACGTCACGGTCGCCCGTGACGTGGAGACCACCGGCAACACCTCGGCCGCCTCGATCCCGCTCGCTATGGAGCGGCTCCTGGCGACCGGAGCGGCGAAGAGCGGCGACACCGCGCTCGTCATCGGCTTCGGGGCGGGACTCGTCTACGCCGCGACGGTCGTTACCCTCCCCTAGGGTCCGGATTCGCATCCGGCCCGAATACCCAGTTACCCAGAGAAGGAGCGCCACATGGCCGCCACCCAGGAAGAGATCGTCGCCGGTCTCGCCGAGATCGTCAACGAGATCGCCGGCATCCCCGTCGAGGACGTCCAGACCGACAAGTCGTTCACCGACGACCTCGACGTCGACTCCCTCTCCATGGTCGAGGTCGTCGTCGCCGCCGAAGAGCGCTTCGACGTCAAGATCCCGGACGAGGACGTCAAGAACCTCAAGACGGTCGGCGACGCCGCCAACTACATCCTGAACCACCAGGCCTGAGCCTGACGAGCGTTTGTCGCCACCTGGCGGTGGCGCCGTGACAATTCAGCACCCTCTGAGACGTGGAGAAAGAATTCCTGTGAGCCCGACCAATCGCACCGTGGTCGTCACCGGTATCGGCGCAACCACTCCGCTGGGTGGCGACAGCGCTTCGACCTGGGAAGGTCTGCTCGCCGGC
Organism: Streptomyces subrutilus; assembly: GCF_001746425.1. GTDB lineage: Bacteria > Actinomycetota > Actinomycetes > Streptomycetales > Streptomycetaceae > Streptomyces > Streptomyces subrutilus_A. The sequence goes on from NZ_MEHK01000001.1 coordinate 2,543,937, forward strand.
CGTTCCGGCGTCAAGCCCCTCGAGGGCGAGCGGTTCGCCGAACTCCCGGTCCGCATCGCCGCAGCCGCCGCCGTGGACCCGAGCGAGGTCCTGCCGCGGCCGCTGGCCCGCAAGCTCGACCGCTCGGCGCAGTTCGCCGTCATCGCCGCCCGCGAGGCGTGGGCCGACGCCGGCTACACCGACCCGGCCGGGGCGGAGTCGACGGAGGGCGCGTCCATCGCCCCCGACCGCCTGGGCACCGTGATCGCCTCCGGCATCGGCGGCGTGACCACCCTGCTCGACCAGTACGACGTGCTGAAGGAGAAGGGTGTGCGCCGGGTCTCCCCGCACACCGTCCCGATGCTCATGCCGAACGGCCCGTCCGCCAACGTCGGCCTGGAGGTCAACGCCCAGGCGGGCGTGCACACTCCGGTCAGCGCCTGCGCGTCCGGCGCCGAGGCCATCGGCTACGCCGTCGAGATGATCCGCAGCGGCCGTGCCGACGTGGTCCTCGCGGGCGGCACCGAGGCGGCGATCCACCCGCTGCCGATCGCCGCGTTCGCCAACATGATGGCGATGTCCAAGAACAACGAGAACCCCGAGCAGGCCTCGCGCCCCTACGACAAGGGCCGTGACGGCTTCGTCCTGGGCGAGGGCGCGGGCGTCGTCGTCCTGGAGTCCGCCGAGCACGCCGCCGCGCGCGGCGCCCGGGTCTACTGCGAGGTGCTGGGCCAGGGCCTGTCCGCCGACAGCCACCACATCGCGCAGCCGGAGCCGACCGGCCGCGGTGTCGCGGCCGCGGTGCAGAACCTGCTCGACAACACCGGCCTCGACCCGGCCGAGCTGGTGCACCTGAACGCGCACGCCACGTCCACCCCGCAGGGTGACACGGCCGAGCTGAAGGCCCTGCGCAAGGTGCTGGGTGACGACCTCGACCACATCGCGATCTCCGCGACGAAGTCGATGACCGGCCACCTGCTGGGCGGTGCGGGCGGCATCGAGACCGTCGCGACCGTGCTGGCGCTGTACAACCGGCTGGCCCCGCCGACGATCAACGTCGACGAGCTCGACGACGACATCGACGCGGACATCGTGCGCGGCGAGCCGCGCAAGCTGCCGGCCGACGGCCCGATCTCCGCGATCAACAACTCCTTCGGCTTCGGCGGCCACAACGTGACCCTCGCGTTCCGGACCGTCTGACCCCTGCGTACGAAGGCCCCGCCCGGCAGCTGCCGGGCGGGGCCTTCGCGTCGTCCTCAGACCACCTGGTGGAGCCAGCGCACCGGGGCGCCCTCGCCCGCGTAGCGGAAGGGCTCCAGCTCGTCGTCCCAGGGCTTGCCGAGCAGCTTGGCGATCTCGGCCTCCAGGTCCGTCTCGCCGCGGCCGGACCGGGCGAGGGCGGCGCGCAGCCGGTCCTCGGGGATCAGGATGTCGCCGTGCATGCCGGTGACGGCGTGGAAGATGCCGAGCTCCGGGGTGGAGCTGTAGCGCTCGCCCTCGGCGGTCGGACAGGGTTCGGCGGTCACCTCGAAGCGCAGCAGGTGCCAGCCGCGCAGTGCGGAGGCGAGCTTCGAGGCGGTGCCGGCCTCGGCCTGCCAGGAGAACTCGGCTCTCCAGGTGCCCGGGGAGGCGGGCTGCCTGATCCAGTCGAGGTTCACCCGCACCCCGAGCACGCCCGCAACAGCCCATTCCACGTGCGGGCAGAGCGCGCGCGGTGCGGAATGCACGTACAGAACTCCACGTGTCGTCACCGGGACCTCCAGTGTGGGACGAGGTCGGGAATAAACTCCAGAAAACGGACAGTATGTGACGTGATGTAATGTAACGGAAAAAATTTGACATTGCGCTACGGGACCTGCGGCCGAAACGCCACGGGAAAAAGCTACCGTGCGTCAGGGGTCATGGTGTGACGTACGGTCTCTCCGAGGCCGGCAAACACAGAGCTTTCACTCAGCAGGGCCCCCCGGACGACACGGGGGTGTCGAGGAGGAGACCAACCGATGCGCACCACCGCTCCGCGACGCCGCCGCGTGCGCCGGACCCTCGCGGGCGCGGGAGCGGCGGCCGCCTTGACGGCCGGGGTGCTGACGGGGTGCGGGCCGGGCGATTCGGGCGACGAGGGCGAGCGCGGGGCGCAGGCCGCGCCGCGCTGGAACACGGCGCCCTCCTCGATCGCGGCCGTCGGCGACTCCATCACCCGGGGTTTCGACGCCTGTTCGGTGCTGGCCGACTGCCCCGAGGTCTCCTGGGCCACCGGGAACGACCCGGCGGTCCGCTCTCTGGCCGCGCGGCTGCTCGGGGAGGCCGAGGCGCCCGCCCGCAGCTGGAACCTGGCGGTGACCGGATCGCGGATGGCGGACCTGCCGGGGCAGCTGTCGCAGGCCGCCGCGTACAAGCCCGACCTGGTCACGGTCATGGTGGGCTCGAACGACGCCTGCCGGCCCACGGCTTTGTCGATGACGCCGGTGGCCGAGTTCCGGTCCGGTTTCGAGGCGGCCCTCGCGGGACTGCGGGCCGCGTCCCCCACCACCCAGGTGTACGTCTCCAGCGTCCCGGACCTCCAGCGGCTGTGGGAGCAGGGCAAGGACGACCCGATGGTGCGCAAGGTCTGGAGCCTCGGGATCTGCCAGTCGATGCTCGCCGATCCGCTGTCGGCGGCCTTGGGGGCGAAGACCCGCCGCGAGCAGGTGCGGGCACGGGTGGTCGAGTACAACGAGGTGCTCCGCGAGGTGTGCGCGAAGGATCCGCTGTGCCGCTACGACGGCGGAGCGGTCTTCCAGTACCCCTTCTCGGTGGAGCAGTTGAGCCGCTGGGACTGGTTCCATCCGGGCAAGGACGGGCAGGCACGGCTGGCGGAACTGGCGCACCGACAGGTGACGGCGGCGCAGCCGCCACGTTGACGCGGCGGACCGGAGGCTGGTGTCAGGTCCTGCCTCCGGTCCGGTCTCAGGGGACGTGGCGGGGGTTATTTCCGGCCATTTCGTCCTTGCGGCGTGTCGTGACGCTGTGTCACGGGATGTCGAGGGTGGCCGTCAGCCGGATGTCGCCGTGCGAGTGGCTCGCCCGGACCTCGTAACTGCCGCCGATCCGCTGCCAGCCGCCGGCCTCCTCGTCCCAGATCTCGAAGGCCCGCGCGGGCAGGGCGATCTCGGCCTCGACGCTCTCGCCGGGCCCCGCCTCGACCCCCGCGAAGGCCGCCAGCCAACTGGCCGGGCGCTCCACGGTCGCGCTCCGCCCGCTGTCGGACGGGTCGGCCCTCGGCGCCAGGTAGACCTGGACGACCTCGCGGCCGGGCCGGGTGCCGGTGTTGGTGACGCGGACCCGCGCCGTGGTGGCGGTGACCTCGAGGGACTCGTAGGTCCAGTCGGTGTATCCGAGTCCGTGCCCGAAGGGGAAGGCGGGCTCGACCCCGTGCCGCTCGTAGGCCCGGTAGCCGATGAGGAGCCCCTCGCGGTACTCCAGGCGGCCGTCGGTGGGCACGACCTCGGTGACGGGCGCGTCGGCGAAGCGGGCCGGCCACGTGGTGGGCAGCCGCCCGCCCGGCTCCGCTTCCCCGAGGAGTACGTCGGCCAGCGCGGCCCCGCCCTCCTGCCCGGGGAACCAGGTCAGCAGCACGGCGGCGACGTCCTCGCGCCACGGGAGCTCGACCGGGGAGCCGGCGTTGACGACGACCACGGTGTTCGGGTTCGCGGCGGCGACGGCGCGGACCAGGTCGTCCTGGCGGCCCGGCAGGGCCAGGTCCTTGCGGTCGAAGCCCTCGGACTCCACGCGGTCGGTGGTGGCGACGACCACGACGGCGGTGTCGGCGGCGCGGGCGGCCTCCACGGCCTCGGCGATCAGCTCGTCGGCGTCGCGCCGGGGGCCGAGGTGCAGCAGCGAGAACATGATCGCCTTGAGCGGCAGCGCGGTCATGTCGGGGACGTGGAAGGTCAGCGAGACCTCGACGGGCTCGCCTTGGGCGAGGTCGATCCGGGCGCGTTCGCTGGGGGCGCCGAAGAAGGCCTCGAAGGGGTCGGCCTCGTTGCCCATCTCCTGGACGCCCTCCCAGAGGGTCCGTCCTGCGACGGCGAGGGTGAAGGCGCCGAGCCCCCGGGTCCCGAAGGCGTGCTCGCCGCTCTCGCGCGGCAGGAAGGCGCCGGTGACCTCGATGGACGCCATGTTCTCGTACGTGGCGCCCGCGGGCAGGTCGTTGCCGATCCACTGGACCTGGCCGGACGGCAGGCTGCCCTCGCCGACGACGGCGCCGGAGGCGTCGCGGCAGACGGCCCGCAGCTCGAAGCCCTTGTCGGCGGGGGTGAGTTCGTCGGAGGGGTCGGCGCCGACGCGGTAGGTCAGGGCGCCGTCCGGGAGCGCGGCGGTGAGGCCGTCGAGCGGGGAGACGGTCCGCTCGGGGAAGACGGTGGCGGAACCGCCGCCGAGGACCCGGGCGTCGCGGGCGGCGGCGCCGAGCAGGGCGACGGTGCGGCCGGCGGCGGCGTCGAGGGGCAGGGCGGCGCCCCGGCCCGCAACGGCCTCGTTGCGGACGAGGACGAAGCCGCGTGCGGCGAGTTCGCGGGCCAGCACCTGGCCGTCGACCGGGGCGGGCGCCTCGGGGACGGCGGCGGGGGCGCCCGCCAGGATGCCGACGCGGGCGGCCAGGCGCAGCACGTTGCGCACGGCGTCGTCCACGACGGACTCGGGGACCTCGCCGGCGCGGACGGCCTCGGCGAGGGCGGGTCCGTAGACGGACCGCGGCCCGGGCATGGCCACGTCCAGGCCGCCCTCGATGTCCCCGGTGGTGGAGCGGGCCGCCATCCAGTCCGAGACGTTGCAGCCGTCGAAGCCCCACTCGCCGCGCAGGACCTCGTTGACCAGGTACCGGTGCTCGGTCATCGTCGTGCCGTTGACCTGGTTGTAGGCGGTCATGACGCCCCAGGGGCGGGCTTGGGCCACGATCGCCTCGAAGGGGGCCAGGTACAGCTCGCGCAGCGGGCGCGCGGCGATGACGCTGTCGACGGTGAACCGGTCGGTCTCCGCGTCGTTGCCGACGAAGTGCTTGACCGTGGTGCCGACCCCGCCGTCCTGGACGCCGTTCACGTACCCGGCTCCCACGGCGCCGGTCAGGTACGGGTCCTCGGAGTAGCACTCGAAGTGGCGGCCGCCGAGCGGGGAGCGGTGCAGGTTGACGGTGGGGGCGAGCAGGACGTGGACGCCCTTGCGGCGGGCCTCCTGAGCCAGGAGCCGGCCGGCCCGGCGGGCGAGCCCGGGGTCCCAGGCGGCGGCGAGCGCGGTCGGGGAGGGCAGCGCGATGGACGGGTCGTCGGCGGTCCAGCGCACGCCGCGTACCCCGATGGGGCCGTCGGACATGACCAGGGATTCCAGCCCGATCTCGGGGACGGCGGGCAGGGACCACATGTCCTGGCCGGCCAGCAGGCGGGTTTTGGTGTCGAGGTCCAGCTTGCCGAGCGCCTCTTCTACGACGCTGTTGCGGACCTGATCGGCATCGGGCACGGCCGTGCCTCCCTCGTTGAGTGCGGTGCGAGCGCGGTGCGGTGCCCCCATCGTGGACCTGTTACCTGTAGAGCGGTAGGTCTCGTAATCTTTTCGTGATATCCCAATGTCGTACGGTGCTGCCGACGGGCGCGAGCGGAAAAGGGGTGCCGGGGCGATGGCCAGGGCGAGGAGCGAGGAACGGCGCGAGGACATCGTGCGCGCGGCGGTAGAGGTCATCGCGGAGCGCGGCTACCGGGGCGCTTCCCTGGGCGCGGTCGCCGAGCGCGTCGGCCTGACCCAGCAGGGGCTGCTGCACTACTTCCCGACCAAGGAGGCCCTGCTGGTCGCGGTGCTGCGGGAGCGCGACCGGTGGGACACGGGCGGCGGCTCGCGCGCCTCGGCGGAAACCTGGCGCCTGGACCTGCTCGCCTCGCTGGTGGAGTACAACGCCATGCGCCCGGGGATCGTGCAGACCTTCTCGGCGCTGCTGGGCGAGAGCGTGACCGACGGGCACCCGGCCCGGGAGTTCTTCACCGAGCGCTACGCGCAGGTCCGCGGCGAGATGGCGGCGGTGCTGCGCGCCGAGTTCGGCGAGCGCCTCCCCTCGGGCCTCACGCCGGAAGAGGCGGCGCCGCTGCTGACGGCGGTCATGGACGGCCTCCAGTACCAGTGGCTCCTCGCCCCCGAATCGGTGGACATGCCCGCGGCGTTCCGCTCCTTCCTGGCCCTGCTTCGGGGCCAGGAGGAGCACTGATCCACACCGCTTAGGGTGGGCGGGTGAAGATCGCCGCAGCGCAGCTGACCTGCACGGCCGCCGACGTCCGCGGCAACGCCGCACAAGCCGCCGCCCTCGCCGTCCAGGCCCGGGAACAGGGCGCCGCGCTCGTGGTGTTCCCCGAACTCGCGCTCACCGGCTACGAACCGGACGCGCTGGCCGCCGATCCCCGGCTGTGGACGCCCGCCGGCGATCCCCGGCTGGACCCGCTGCGCTCCGCCGGCATCGCGACCGCCGTCAACGTGGCCGTGCCGGCCGGGGACGGGCGACCCGCCATCGCGACGCTGGTCCACGACGCGGACGGCGCGCACGTGACCACGTATCTGAAGCAGCACCTCTACCGGCACGAGCAGGACGTCTTCAGCCCCGGGGACCGCGACGGGCGGTTCGAGCTGGGCGGGATCCGCTTCTCGCTCGGCATCTGCTACGACAACCACTTCCCCGAGCTGTCCGGCCGGGCCGGAGCCGACGGCTGCCGGGTCCACCTCGCCTCGTCCCTGTACGGGACGGGCGGGGGCGTCCACGAGCGGGCGGGCATCTACCCCGGGATCGCACAGCGGCACGGCCTGTACGTCGTCCTCGCCAACCACGTCGGCCCGGCGGGCCCGTGGACCGGGTGCGGCGGTGCGGCCGTGTGGGCGCCGGGGGGCGGACTGCTGGCCGAGGCGGACGACCGGACGCCGTCGGTGGTGACCGCCTGGATCGGGGCCACCACCTGACGGGCGGATCAGGCGGGCTCGGGCACCCGCGAGTGGTGCTCCGGCCGCGGCGGCTCCAGGTCCGGGAGCAGCGCCACGGCGGGCTTGCGGTCCGACATCAGGGCCGCCACCACGATGGCGAAGGCCGCCGCCGTGTACACGCCGGTCCAGAACACCCAGCCGCCGGGCGGGGCCCAGTGCGCGTGGGTCGCCAGCCACGAACCCCCGGTGCCGACCGTGAAGCGGCGCAGCGTCCAGTAGAACGACGCCGCGTTGGCCAGCGCCAGGCCGGCCACGCAGTAGCCGACCAGCCGCCGCCACGGGAAGCCCCGCTCGGGGGCGCGCGTGGCGCAGATCAGCACGGCCATCAGCGGCAGGCCGACGGCGAACGGCAGCAGGTAGCGGCCCTGCCAGACCATGCCGATCCGCTCCGCCTCCGAGGCCTGGGCGGCCACCGGGAGCAGCACGATGGCCGCCAGCATGCCGAAGACCGCCAGCACGTCGCGCGCGCGGCCGTAGACCAGCGCCAGCGCGGCGAGCGTGGCGAGCACCGCCATCCACACCACGTACATGAAGGCTGGGCCGGGGGTGTCCAGCCAGCCGAAGAACCCGAGCATCTGCCGGACGTACCAGTCGGTGTTGCCCATGGTGCGCCGGGCCGCCACGCCCGCGGTGAGCGTGTCGGGGATGTTTATCTTCGAGTTGTCGGGGTGCTTCGCCGCCCAGTACAGGGCCCCGGCCGTGGCCAGGCCCAGCAGGCCCGTCCACATCCACAGGGCCTTGCGGCGCAGCACCGCGCGGAGCACGCCGCGCCGCTGGGTCAGCAGCAGGCAGAAGACCACGGCTCCGGCGAACCAGATCAGGCCGAGCGGCCGGATGTTGATCAGCACCAGTCCGCCGATGCCGAGCCGGGCGAGCCGGCGGTTCAGCAGCTGCGGATCGGGGGACAGCACGATCGCGAGCAGGGCCGTCCACACCAGGATCCCGGCGGCGATCTCACCGCCGCTGGGGTTGACCATGCCGGTCATGTAGAGGGTCATGGGCGTGGCCGCCGCGAGCACGCCGAGCACCGCCAGCGAGCGCCGCCGCCATTCGGCGGCCGTGACCACCGCGCTGGCCAGCAGCGCCGCGCAGAAGAGCGCCGACACGAAGCGCATCAGGTACAGGCCCTTGGGGCCGTCGACCAGCAGGCTCGGCCACCCGGTCGCCAGGTAGTAGGCCGGGTGGTAGCGCCCCGCGGCCGTGGTGGTCTGCACGATCTTCTCGGAGTTCCCGAGCGAGGGCGCGCAGTCCGCGGGCCGCGACTGCTTCCAGGAGTAGCACTCGTGGACGGAGGGCAGGTTCCGGTACCACTCCGGAAGCCGCACCCCCGTTTCGGCGAACTGCCCCTCGATGCCCGCCACCGTGTGCGGGACCATCACCTGGGGTCCGCCGATCTGGCCCCGGGCGACGGCCGCGGCACGGATGAAGTGCGCGTGCTCGTCGGGGGAGCCGCCGAGGGGGCTGGCCGCGGACCAGGACCCCGCGAGCGCGAAGAACAGCGCGAACGAGACGAGCCAGAGCCGCTTGGGTGTTCTGGCCGACCAGTCGGCCAACCGCGTCAGTGCGGGGATCATCGGTTCCCTCGAGTCATCGGATGAAGCTCAGCCAGCTCTGGTCGCCGTCCTTGGAGCAGGTGCCCCCGGGTGCGTACTTCGGGCAGCTCCCGTCCTGCTCCGTGATGGTGTGCGAGACCCAGGGCAGGATGCGGTAGGTGTTCTCCTTGGCCGGCATGTAGCGGTCGGCCATCGAGGAGGAGACGGTGCCGAGGAGCAGCAACAGGGCGCACAGGGCTCCGATCACCGCCCCTTCGCGGGCCGGGAAGCCGGCGGGCGCCGCACTCCCCGCCGGCGCGGCGGCGGTTTCGGCCTCCGCCTTGCGCGCGGCCATCCGCTGCGAGACCAGGTGGGCGACGAGCGCGCACAGCAGCAGTCCGCAGTAGAGCAGCTGGTTGTTGGTGCGGGTGTAGAGCTGGACGGTCTGCGTCTCGTACATGTGCGAGGCGATGTACATGCGCATCACCCACGCGCTGATGAACATGGCCGCGATGGTGACCACCATCGGCTTGCGCAGGCCCAGCCAGATCGCGGCACCGAGGCAGACGAAGGTGACCAGTGCGAACAGTCCGACCCCGCCGTACTCGCCGGGCGGCGGCCAGTCCCCCACCTTGCCCGGCATGTCGGTGCGCCACATGAGGTAGTACGCCGGGTCGGTGAAGTTGTCGAACCGGAAGTTGTAGTCCTTGGTGGTCTGGCCCTCGGTCAGCATGACCATCAGGTAGCGCCCGGCGACCACGAGGAACGCGGCGAGGGTGGTCGCGAGGAAGGCGGCGCCCTTGAGCCGGCCGAGCCGGCCGGTCCGCCACGGGAAGTAGAGCAGCGCGGCGAAGAACACCCCGGCCGCGCTCCACAGGAACCAGCCCGAGTACGTGAGGAACAGCAGGCCGAGCAGCGCGCCGAAGCCGGCGCCCTTGGCCAGGAGCGGCCGCCGGCCCTGCTCGGCGCTGCGGCTCAGCGACACCACGAGCGCCACCAGGACCGGCACCAGCAGCACGAGGACGGTCTGGCTGTACGGCTTGTAGGCGTCGATCAGCGCGAAGGCCGGGGCGACGCCGAAGGCGAGGGCCCGGACCGGGCTGAGCAGCATGCGCCAGCAGAGGTAGACCAGCGGCCCGAAGGCGGCGGCTCCCAGGATCTGGAGGTCCTTGAAGGCGTACGCGGTGTTGCCGCCGCGGAACCATTCGGCGTAGTAGCCGAGGGTGTACAGGGGGGCGGGCGGGTAGACCGGGGAGCCCGAGGGGCGGCCGTTGGCCACCGCGTTGGCCCATTCGACGATGCGGCCGCTGTCGCCGTTGAGGCCGAACATCGGCCAAGGCGTGCCGTGCAGGGCGACGACCGCGCCGGCGGCGACGAAGCCGCTGGCCAGGCCGGCGATGGCGGCGGCGGCGATCCGGGCGGCCAGGTCGAAGTGGCGGCCCCGGCGCAGCCGCAGGGCCAGCGCCGCGGCGGCGATGAACAGCAGCCCGACGAGCGCGAACCGCAGCTGGATCGCGGCGAGGCCGCTGACCTGCGCGATCCGGTCGAGGGGGTCGAGCGTGAAGCCGCGGGCCAGCAGCGGGAGCACCAGGGCCGCGGCGAACGCGACGACGGCTTCGAGGAGCAGGAGCGTGCGACGGGAGCCCGGCCCGCGCCGGACGGCCGGTATCGGGCGGGCGGACGCGGCCGGTCCGCCCGGGGGCAGCACGGTCGCGAGGCCCTCGGTACTGACTGTCACTGCTGTGTCCCTACTGCTGGTCGGTCCTCGGCCCGACGGCCGGTCGGTGCTCGGCAAGCCGCTGCCCGACTCCGGACCCCGCGCCGAAGCTCCGGGCCAGGCGAACTCAAGGGCAGTGAGAGACAGCCTTGGCAGTTGCTGCCATGCATACTACGGGCCCACCGGGGGTAAGGCAGGGCCCGTAACCGAGGGCCGGAGCCTAGGCCGAATCCGGAAGAAGGTGCTTCGCACCCCATTGCCCCAAGGCTTCCAGGGCCTCGTTCAGCTCCTGGCCCAGCGGGGTCAAGGAGTACTCGACCCGCGGGGGGACCTCGTCGTAGACCTCGCGGTGCACGATGCCGTCCGTCTCCAGCTCGCGCAGCTGCGCGGCGAGCACCTTCTCGGAGACGCCGGGGACCAGCCGGCGCAGTTCGCCGAAGCGGCGCGGGCTCTGCTCCAGCTCCCACAGGAGCGAGACCTTCCACTTGCCGTCGATCACGGACATCGCCGCGGCGATCCCGCAGTGATCCGCACCGGGCCTCCGTGCCACCGCCATCGCGCACCCCTTCCACCTGCTCGCTCACCTCGGGGTAACCACCCACTCCAAGGTGCGTACTTGAGTGCCTCACGGCCTGCCACCAGGCTAAACGGCATGACCGACACCACACCTCGCACCGCCCTCACCCTGCTCGGCCTCGGCGACATGGGAACCGCCCTGGCCCGTACCTGGCTCGCCGCCGGGCACCGCCTCACCGTCTGGAACCGCACCGCGGCCAAGGCCGGACCCCTGGCCGCCCTGGGCGCCGCCGTCGCCGCGACCCCCGCCGAGGCGGTGGCCGCCAACCGGCTCGTCGTGGTCTGCCTGCTGGACGACGCCAGCGTGGGCTCCGCCCTGGACGGCATCGACCTCACCGGCAAGGACCTCGTCAACCTCACCACCGGCACGCCGGCCGAGGGCCGTGCGCGGGCCACGTGGGCGAAGGAGCGCGGGGCGCGGTTCGTCGACGCCGGCATCATGGCCACCCCGTCGATGATCGGGGCCCCGGAGGCCGGCGGCTACGTCTTCTACAGCGGCTCGCGCGGACTCTTCGACACCCACCGGGCGGTCCTGGAGGTACCGGCCGGCGCCCGTTTCACCGGCGAGGACCCCGGCCACGCCGCGCTCCACGACGTGGCACTGCTCAGTGCGATGTACGGGCTGTTCGCGGGCGTCTCGCACGCCTACGCGCTGATCGAGGGCGAGGACATCTCCCCGAAGGACCTGGCCCCGCTGCTGTCCGAGTGGCTCGGCGCGATGGGCTTCTTCGTCGGCAACGCCGCCGAGCGGCTGAGCTCGCGGGACTTCACCACCGGGGTGGTGTCCAACCTGGCCATGCAGGTCGCCGCCACCGGCACCCTGGTGCGCACCGCGCAGGAGCAGGGGGTGAGCGCCGAGCTGATCTCCCCGTACCTGGAGCTGATGGCCCGCCGCCTGGCCGCGGACCCGGCCGCCCACGGTGTCGAGGACACCGCGGGGGCGATCACCCTGCTGAGGCGCCCTGACCGCGGGAGGGCGGGCGCTCAGGCGCAGGCGGGGCGGTGACGAGTACGCGTGCGGTGACGAGCAAGCGGAGCGCTACGAGTGAGCGGGCGGCGGCGGCCCGAACCCGCCGGCCGTGACCCCGGGCCCGGCCCCGGGCCCTGATCCGGCTCCGGCCGGCCCCTGCGGGGCCTCGTCGGCGCCCGTCAGGTCCCGTGCCATCAGCGTGGCGCCGGCCACCGCGCCCGGCATCAGGAACACCGCGACCAGCGGGACCAGGAACGCCAGCACGAGCGGCGCCCCGAAGCCCACGACCAGCATCCGCCGCGACCGCAGCAGCACGAGCCGCTCGGGCAGGTCCACCTTGCGCCGCTGGAGGGCGACGGAGGTGAGCTCCTGGGTCAGGAAGAACCCGGAGACGCAGAAGCCGAGGACCGGGACGACGGTCTGCCCGACGAGCGGGATGAAACCGGCGGCGAAGAGCAGGATCCCGTACAGCAGCACCCGGCCGAGCACCTTGAGGCTGTCCCGGGCGGAGATCCACAGCTCGCGCCACAGCGGGAGCCCGGACTCGGGGACGTCGCCGCCCTCGCTGCGGTCGACCTGCTCCGAGAGGGACTCGTAGAAGGGCTGCCCGATCAGCAGGGTCACGGCCGTGAAGGTGATGACGGAGAGGAAGAGGCCGAGGCAGAAGACCAGCCCGGTCAGGAAGCCCCGCAGCAGCCCGAGCCAGGGCGAGGACCAGCCGTCGGCGAAGGGCGTCACCCAGCCGGCGAAGTCGTCGGCGCCGTAGCCGAGCCCGATCAGCGCGCCGGCGTACAGGACGAGCGACACCAGCCCGGGCAGCAGTCCGAAGCCGAGCCACCGGCCGTGCCCCAGCACCCATCGCTGTCCGGCCAGCAGATACCGGAATCCCCCCGCAAGATCACGCATGGCGCCAGTCTACGACGAAGGCCGCACCCCGATCCGGGGTGCGGCCTTCCTCGAGCGGTGCCGGATCAGACGGCGAGCTCCACGGTGATGTTGCCGCGGGTGGCCTTGGAGTACGGGCAGACCTCGTGGGCCTTCTCGATGAGCTCCTTGGCGGTGGCGGCGTCCACGTTCGGGATCACGGCGGAGATCTTGACGATCAGGCCGAAGCCCTCGTCGTTCTTGCCGATGCCGACCTCGGCGGTGACGGTGGAGCCGGAGATGTCGGCGTTCACGTTCTTCGCGACGACACCCAGGGCGCCCTGGAAGCAGGCGCTGTAGCCGGCGGCGAACAGCTGCTCCGGGTTGGTGCCGGCGCCGCTGCCGCCGAGCTCCTTCGGCGGGTTCACGACGACCTCGAGCTGGCCGTCGTGGGTGGCGACGCGGCCGTCACGGCCGTTCTCGGCGGTGGCGACAGCGGTGTACGCGACGTCGGACTGCGTGATGGACATGAAGAAAATCCTCCAGGTGAATCGCCGTGACTCGCGCCCACGACCACAGCGGTGTGGGGTGAGCCTAACCGGTGAAAGAAACGATCATCTTTCCGGTGTTCTCGCCGCGCAGCATGCCGAGGAAGGCGGAGGTCGCGTTCTCGACGCCCTCGACCACCGTCTCGTCGTACCGGAGCTCACCGGAACGCAGCCATCCGGCCACGTCCTGGACGAACTGCGGCTGGAGGCCGGCGTGGTCGTTGACGAGGATGCCCTGCAGGCGCAGCCGCTTGCCGATGACCTGCATCAGGTTGCGCGGGCCGGGGGCGGCCTCGGTGTCGTTGTAGCCGGCGATCGCGCCGCACAGGGTGGCCCGGCCGTTCACGTTCAGGGAGGAGATCGCGGCCTCCAGGTGGTCCCCGCCGACGTTGTCGAAGTAGACGTCGATGCCGCTGGGGGCGGCTGCGCGCAGCTGCTCGCCTACGGGGCCGTTCTTGTAGTTGAAGGCGGCGTCGAAGCCGTACTTCTCGGTGAGGAGCGTCACCTTCTCGTCGGAGCCGGCGGAGCCGATCACCCGGGAGGCGCCCTTGATCTTCGCGAACTGGCCGACGAGGCTGCCGACCGCACCGGCCGCGCCGGAGACGAAGACGGCGTCGCCCTCCTTGAAGGAGCCGACCTCGAAGAGCCCGGCGTAGGCGGTCAGGCCCGGCATGCCGAGGACGCCGAGGTAGGCGGAGAGCGGGGCGAGCGCGACGTCGACCTTGGTGGCGTGCTTCGCGTCGAGGTCCGCGTACTCGCGCCAGCCCAGGTGGTGCAGGACGTGGTCACCGACGGCGAAGCCCTCGGCGGCGGAGGCGACGACCTCGCCGACCGCGCCGCCCTGCATCGGCTCGTCCAGCTGGAAGGGCGGGACGTAGGACTTCACGTCGTTCATCCGGCCGCGCATGTAGGGGTCCACGGACATGTGGAGGTTGCGCACGAGGATCCGGCCGGGGGCGGGCTCGGCGGATACGGGGACCTCGCGCAGGGCGAAGTCCTCGGCGACGGGCCAGCCCTGCGGGCGACGGACGAGGTGCCATTCGCGGCTGACGGCAGGGATCTGGGACATGCGGCGCTCCTGGTGGGACGAAATTGCTTCACTAGGTGAAACAACCATGCGCCTGGATATTTCATGTTGTCAAGTAAATGGGTACGCTGGTTCCATGCCCAGTCGTCGCGCAGACCCAGTGACCGTCGAGGTCGTCGAACTCATCGGCGACGTCGTGGCCCGCTACCACTTGGAGTACGAGCACGCGGCCGCCAGCCACCAGCTGACCGGCGCCCAGGCCCGGGTGCTGAACCTGCTGGCGCTGGAGCCGCTGCCGATGCGCCGGATCGCCCAGAAGCTGAGGTGTGAGCCGTCCAACGTGACCGGCATCGTGGACCGGCTGGAGACCCGCGGCCTGGTCGAACGCCGCCCGGACCCCGCGGACCGGCGGGGCAAGCTGGCGGCCCCCCCCGAGGAGGGGGTGCAGACGGCGGACCGGCTGCGCGAGTCGCTGGACTTCGCACGCGAACCGCTGGCCGGCCTGACGGCCGAGGAGCGGACCGCCCTGCGGGACCTGCTCAGGCGGATGCTGGGCTAGCGCGCTGTGGCCGGTCGCAGCACTGGCTAGTCACCCCAGCACAGGTAGCCCAGGAAGCCGCAGTCCTTCGGGGGCTTGGGCTTGGGGGCGGGCGGCGGGGGCGCGGGCGCGGGCGGTGACGCCGTCGCGGAGCCGCTCGGCGTCGGCTGTCCCGACGCGGTCGGCTTCGCGGAGCCCCGCGGACTGGGCGTACCGGAGGCCGGCCCCGAAGTCGTCGGGGCGGGGGCGGACGACGAGGGCGCCGGCTGGGTGGCGCCCTGCGAGCCCTCCGCCGCGGGCGCGCCGGACTTCGAAGCCGCCCCGGTGGCCTTCGCGGCTCCGGAGGCCTTGCCCGAGGCCACGGCCGCGGGGGCGCGCGGGGTCGAGGCCTCCGGCAGCGGCGCGGGCTGCTGCGGGCCGTCGTCGGTCAGCACCACCGTGGCGGCCCGGTCGCTGCGCTGCCCGTCCGTGGCCATCCTGGCCACCGCCAGGGATCCGGCGGTCGCGACCAGCAGCCCGAGCCCCATGGTCAGCACGGTCCGGCGGCGCCTGCGGTGGGTGGCGCGGCGGCGCGCACCGGGCCGGCGCTCGTGCGGCGCGGACAGCACGACGAGCGAATCCGCGTACACATCGGCCGGCGTGGACTGCTGCGGCGCGGGATCGGCCATCGCCGCAGCGGGCGCCGCGGTCGCGGCAGGCGGCGCGGGCATCAGGTATTCGGCCGGGGTTCCGCACCCGGCGCACGCCAGTGCGCCGTTGAGGTGCCTCCGACAAGCGGGGCAGTAGTCCATAGGGCCCGCAGGCTACGTGGTCTTCGGCAACATCCGGATCCCGCAAAGGTAAGGATCCTGTGTGGAATCGTGGACTCCGTGACAGCGAACCCACCTCCGGGAACCCGGGGACCCTTCGGGCCGGCCGCCTTCCAACTGGTGCTGCTGCGTCGGATGGCGGACTTCCAGCCAGACCTCGCCGACGAGGCCCGGCGCAAGCTCGGGGCCTCGCTCGCGGAGCAGCGGGAGGCGAACAGACGCTGGCAGGCCATGGTCCGCTCACCGCGTTCCCGCGGCGCCCTGGCCCGCTACCGCTCGGTGCTCGGGCCCCCGGAGTCGGCCGAGCCCCGCCGGATCGGGGACCTGGAGTGCGAGGCGCTGCTGTGGCCGGTGCCGCTCTGGCCGGACCTGCGCTTCGAGGTGCTGGCCGCGCCGGACGGGGCGGTGTGGAACGAGTGGCTGGTACGGGCCCCCGGCGCGGGGGGACCCGTACTGGAGTCGGCGGACGACCTGCGGCCCTGGTCGGCGACGGTGGACGAGGTGGCGCGGGCCTTCGCGCCGGTGCGGCCGATGGAGGGCACCGCGCCGACCCGCTGGCGCCTGGCCTTCACCGCCCGGGGCATGCCCTGCGTGGCGGAGTTCACGTACGGCCTGCTCCAGCGGGTCTCGGTGGCCGACGCCTAACCGGCCTAGGAGGCGAGGAAGGCGCGTACGCCCGCCGAGGTGGGGTCGTCGCCGAGCAGGTCGTTGTGCTTCAGGCAGCCGACCGGCGTGTTGGCGGCTCCGGTCAGCGGGACGCTGTCGTCCGGGTTGACGACCTCGTCGCAGTTCGACCAGAAGGTGGCGTACGCGACCGCGCCCGGGGTCTCGTCCCCGGCGTTCAGGTTCTTCACCACGTACGAGCCGGGGGTCATGTCCCGGCACGCCTGGTCCCACAGGGCGCAGGCCCAGGCGGTGGAGGTGCCCCGGTTGGGCCCGGCCAGGGATACCCAGTGGTCCACGGTGGTCTGGCCGCCGCCGAACTTCACGTACCAGCGGCTCACCAGCGAGCCGAAGGAGTGCGCGACGACGTCGACCTTGGCGGCGCCGGTCTGCCGGCGGACCTCCTCGACGTACGCGCCGAGCCGCCCGGCGAGGACCTCGTTGACCGACTGGTGGGTGTCGTAGCCCCAGGAGAAGAGCTCCGCGTCGGCGTATCCGGCGGCCCTCAGGTCTCCGCGCAGGCTCCCCCAGACGCCCGGATCGGCGTTGTAGCCGTGCACGAAGATCACCGGATTGCGCGATGACGCCTGGTCAGAGGCAGCGGCAGTACCCCGGTCGGCGGCATGGGCGGAGAGGGGCGCCAGCAGCGCCAGGCAGAGCGTCAGAAGTGCCAGCAGTCTCTGGCGGGCCGTCAGCATCGGGTCCCCTTTACCTTGTTACGGGTCAGTAGCGCGTGCGGTGCGCGCATGCTGCTGCCTGTCGGTACAGAAATCCACCCCCATGCAGGCGCGAAACGGCGCGCGGGACCCCCCGGCCGGAGCAGCTCAACGGGCGGTAAGTGCTAAAGGTCCGAGATGATATGAAAAGTGACCGGCATCTCCGCCGGTCCTCTTGCGTCAGCGCTCTCGGGAGGATCTGCCGTGACCGTCAGTCTTGAGCAGTTGCGCCGCTGCCACGTCGCCGTCGACCTGGGGGCGGCCCGGACCCGCGTGTACGTCAAGGGCGCCGGCCTCGTGGTCGACGAGCCCAGCGTCGCCGCGGTGAACACCCGGACCGGCGCACTCATCGCCGTCGGGACGTTCGCCGAGCGGATGACCGGCCGCACGCCCGACTACATCCGGGTCGTACGCCCCGTCTCCGGCGGCACCGTCGTCGACATCGAGATGGCCCAGCGGATGCTGCGCCACCTGCTCGGCGAGAAGCTGCGGCGCGCCCTGCGCCGCAAGCCCCGGCTGCGGGCCGCCGCCTGCACCCCCCACGACGCCGACCCGCTCGCCCAGCGCGCGGCCGTGGAGACCCTCGTCGGACTCGGCGCCCGCCGCGTCGAACTGGTCGACACCCTGATCGCGGCGGCCGTCGGCTGCGGACTGCCCGTGGAGCAGCCGACCGCGACGATGATCATGGTGTGCGGGGCCGCGGCGACCCAGGTGGCCGTCCTGTCCCTCGGCTCGATCGTCACCGCCGAGCGGATCCCCGTCGGCGGCGAGGCCATCGACCACGCCGTGGTCCAGCACCTGCGCCACGCGCACGAGCTGATGCTGCCCAGCCAGGCGGTCCGGCCGCTCCAGCTGGCCCTGCACGGCAACGGCATCACCGCCGAAGGCCCCGCCTCCACCCTCATCCACGGCCGCGACGTGGCCACCGGACTGGCCCGTTCCGTCCAGGTGGACACGGCGGCGGTGCGCGACGCCATCCACACCCCGCTGACCGCCGTCCTCGACGGCATCGGCAAGGTGCTGCGGGACTGCCCGCCGGACCTGGTCGCGGACCTGACGGACCGGGGGATCATGATGGTGGGCGGCAGCGCCCTGCTGCCCGGCCTCGACCAGATGCTGCGCGACGCCACCGGGATGCCCGTCGCCATCGCCGAACGGCCGGACGTGTGCGCCGTGCTCGGTCTCGGCGCCATGCTGGAAGGGAAGATCGCCCCGATGGTCCTCAACCCGCTGGCCGAATGACGTATCCCGAGCCGGAGCAGCCGAGCCTTCCCATCCTGCTGGAGGCGGTGCTCAGCGTCGGCTCCGAGCTGGAGCTGCACTCCACCCTCCAGCACATCGTGGAATCCGCGGCCGAGCTCTGCGCGGCGCGCTACGGAGCGCTCGGGGTCGTCGACCCCGAGCGCTCCCGGCTGACCGACCTGTTCACCACGGGGATGACCGAGGCGGAGCGCGCCGCGATCCCCCACCTGCCGGACGGCCGCACCGGCCTGCTCGGAGCGCTGGTCAGCGACCCGCGCCCGCTCCTGCTGGACGACCTCACGCAGGACCCCCGGGCGGCCGGCTTCCCGCCCGGCCACCCGCCCATGCGCAGCTTCCTGGGCGTGCCGATCCGCGTGCACACGGAGGTCTTCGGCAATCTCTACCTCACCGAGAAGCGCGGCGGCGGCTCCTTCACGGACACGGACCTCTCGCTGCTGCGCGTCCTCGCCTCGCAGGCGGGGATAGCGATCGGCAACTCCCGGCTCTACGAGACCGCCCGCCGCCGGGAGCGCTGGATCGAGGGCGCGGCCGCCGTGACCACGACCCTGCTCGCCGGACGCCCCGCGGCGGACGCGCTGATGTGCGTGGCCGAACGGGCCCGGCTGCTCGCGGACGCGGCCGCCGGCGTGGTGCTCCAGCCGACCCCGGAGGGCGGCATGGAGATCGTGGCCGCCTCCACCCACGGGGACCCCGGGGACCTGGTGGGAACGGCGATCGCCCCCGGCTCGCCCGTGCTGGAGCAGCTGCTCGGGGGCGAGGCGGTGTTCATAGAGGACTCGGCCACGGACCCCCGGATGACCACGCACGTCCGGGAGCGGTTCGGGCCCAGCATGATGCTCCCGCTGCAGAGCGGCGGCCAGTTGATCGGCACCCTGGCCCTGCCGCGGGACCGGGGCGGCCGCCCGTACGACGCCGTGGACCGGCTGCTGGCCTCGCAGTTCGCCTCCCAGGCCGCGCTGGCCCTCGTCCTCGCGGACGCGCAGCACGACCGGGAGCAGCTGGCGGTCTACGAGGACCGCGACCGGATCGCCCGGGACCTGCACGACCTGGTGGTGCAGCGGCTGTTCGCGACGGAGATGATGCTGGAGAGCACCCGGCGCCGCTCCTCGAACGCCCCCTCCGGCGATCTGGTGGGCGACGAACTCAGCCAGGCCGTCGACGAACTGGACTCCACGATCCAGGAGGTCCGGACGGCCATCTTCGCCCTCCAGCAGCCGCCGACCGACGCCCCGACCACCTTCCGGGGCCGCGTCCTGCGCGAGACGGGCGGCGCGGCGGCGCTGCTCGGCTTCCAGCCGTCGGTGAAGTTCGCGGGAGCGGTGGACGCGCTGCTGCCTGAGCCGGTGGCGGGCGACCTGCTGTCCGCGCTGCGCGGGGCCCTGGCCGCGGCGCACCGGCGGCGCGACGTCACCTCCGTCGAGGTGGAGGTGGACGCGACCCCGGCCGGGGTCCGCCTGACGGTGACGGACGACGGGCGCACGGAGTCGGGGGCGAGGGGGACGACGATGACGTGGTCCTCGGCGGTGTAGCCCTCCCGGGCGGGGTGGCGGTCGGGGGTCGGCTGCCGGTCGGCTGCCGGTCGGCTGCGCCGGGCTTCGGGGCGCGGGGCTGCGGTGGCCCTGCCGGGGCGGGCGGGGTCGGCTGCCGGCCGGCTGCGCCGGGCTTGGGGGCGGGCCGGGGCGGTCGGCTGTCGGCCGGCTGCGCCGGGCTCGGGGGCGGGCCGGGGGCGGTCGGCTGCCGCGATCGGGCGGCTGCGCCGGGCTTCGGGGGCCGGGGACGGGGTGGGGTGTTGTCCGGGACTCATGATTTGCGGCGCCCTGGCCGGACCACCGGGTGGTCGGGGTTGTACTCGCGCCGACGAATCACGTTCTGCGTCCCGGGCGACACCCCGCCCCGTCCCCGTCCGGCCCGGCTACGGATGGGTCGGCCTCGTGGCGGCGCGGAGGGCGATGCGGGTGTTGGACTGGGCGACCCCGGCCTCGCGCTTCAGGCGGCGCAGCAGGGCGTCGAGGGCGGCGGGGTCGGCGGCCCGGGCGCGTACGAGGTAGTCGTGCTCGCCCGTCACATGGACCACCTCGGTGATTCCGGAGAGCTTGGCGACCTGACGTTCGAACTCCTCGTTGGTGGTGTCCTGGCGCAGCGTGACGTCGATGAACACCACCAGCCCGCCCGCGGTGTCGGCGGCCGGATCCACCACGACCGTGAAGGCGCGGATCACGCCGTCCCGGCGCATCCGGCGCACCCGGTCGGCGGTGGCATTGGCGCTGAGGCCCACGCGGACGCCGAGGTCACGGTACGAGATCCGCGCATCCTGCTGGAGGATCCCGAGGATTTCCCTGTCGAGGCGGTCCATACCGCGATTCTCGCAGTCGGGGCCGATATTCGCGCCCGTCCGGCGGCCCGTCGGCCGGACCCTCCCCCCATGAACGAACTGATGACACCGGCCCTGGCGGGTGCGGCCGCGGGCCTGGGCGTGGCGATGCCGATGGGTGCGATGAGCGTGCTGCTGCTGCAGGAGGCGATGCGCCACCGGCGGACCGCGGTGGCGGCCGCGTTGGGCATCGCGGTGGTCGATCTCGGCTACGCGGCCCTCGCCACGGCCCTGGGACCCTGGGTGGCCTCCCACGTCTCCCCCATCGAGGCCTGGGTCCGGCTGGCCTCGGCCCTGATCCTCCTGGCCATCGCAGCCCACGGCCTCACCCAGTCCCGCCGCCGCCCCATACCCTCCCACCCCTCGGCCCCGCCGGCACGGGGTGCGGGCCCGCGTTCAGCCCCGCCCGCGCTTGAGGCGCCGGGTGCGGGGACTTGTCCAGCCCCGCCGGCGCTTGAGGCGCCGGGTCCGGGGCGGAACCCTGAGGCGAGGGGCGTGGCCGAAGTCCCCTCGCCGCCGGTCAAGGCCTTCGCCCAGTACGTCGGGCTGACCGCGATCAACCCCACCACCGCCCTCTACTTCGCCGCGCTCACGACCGCGCAGGGCGCGACCCTCGGCTCCGGCGCGGCCGGAGCCGCCTTCCTCGTCGGTGTCGGCGCCGCCTCGCTCCTCTGGCAGCAGGCCCTCGTCGCGCTCGGGGCCCTCGCGGGAAGCCGGATCTCCGACACCGCCCGCGCCTGGACCTTCCGCCTCGGCTACGGCCTGGTCGCCGCGTACGCGGTCAAGATCGCGCTGCCCCTGCCGTGAAGTCACCCCCTAGGGTGGCCGCGTGACGATCCGCCTCTCGGCCCGCGCGGCCATCGACTCCGTGACCGACCCCGGCAGCTTCACCGAACTCCCCACGCCCCCACGGGAGTCACCGGCCGACGGCCCCCTGGCCTGGGCCGGCTACGACGACTCCCGCGCCCGTGCCGAAGCCCGCACCGGCGAGCGGGAGTCCGTCGTCACCGGCACCGCCCGCATCGGCGGCGCCGAAGCCGCCGTGATCTCCTTCGAGTTCGGCTTCCTGGGCGGCTCGCTGGGCCGGCGCACCGGGGACCGGCTCGAAGCCGCGTACACCCACGCCCGCGATTTCCGCCTCCCGCTCGTCTCCCTGATCGCCACCGGCGGCTCCCGCATGCAGGAGGGGATGCTCGCGCTCACGCAGCTCCAGCGCGTGGCCCGCCAGTGCGTCCTGACCCGGGCCGCCGGGCTCCCCCAGATCGCCGTGCTGCGCGATCCGACCACAGGCGGCGGCTGGGCCACGCTCGGCGCCGGGGCCGATGTGGTCCTCGCGCTGCCCGGAGCCCAGGTCGGCTTCGCCGGCTCCCGCGTGCGGCCGCCGGACGCGGACCCGGCCGCGTACTGCGCCGAGGGGCAGTACGCCGCCGGCCACGTGGACGCCGTCGTGGCCCCGGCGGAGCTCGCGCAGACCGTGTCCGACTGGCTCCGCGTGCTGGCCGCGCCCCGCGCCGACGGTCCCGTCGAGCCCCCGGCCGCGCTGGCCGACGTAGCGGAACCCGCCACGGGCTGGGACGCGGTGCTGCTGGCCCGCCGTCCGGACCGGCCGCGCGCCGAGGCGTACCTGGACGCGTACTTCGACCTCCGGCTGCCGCTCTCCGGGGACCGGGCGGGCGGTACGGATCCCGGGATGCTGTGCGGATTCGGGCTGCGGGAGGGCCGGGCCGTGGCGTACGCCGCCCAGTGCGGCACCGCCACCCGCCCGGCGGGATACCGCACGGCCGCCCGCGTCATCCGCCTCGCGGACCGGCTCGGCGTCCCCGTGCTCACCCTGGTGGACACCCCGGGCGCGGCCAACGACGCCGCCGCCGAACACGCCGGCGCGGGCGCGGCCATCGCGGACGCCTTCACCGCACTGGCCGCGGCCACCGTCCCCGTCACCACCCTCCTGATCGGCGAGGGCGGCTCGGGCGGCGCCCTCGCCCTGGCGGCGCCCGGGAACACCTGGGTCACCCCGGACAGCTACTTCTCGGTCATCGCCCCCGAACTGGCGGCGGCCATCCTCAAGCGCCCCCCGGCGGACGCCCCCGCCACCGCGGACCAGCTCCGCATCCGCCCCCAGGACCTGGTGGCCCTGGGGGTGGCCCGCGGCATCGTCCCGCCGCGCCGCTCTGCGTGACGGGACGTGGTCCTCGGGCCCGGCGAGATCTACGTCGTCCCGCGCGGGGTGGAGGACTGCCCCGCCGCGGCCGAGAAGGCGTCCATCCTGCTCTTCGAGCCGTCCGGCACGGCCAACGCCGGGGACGCGGGCGGCGACCGCACCCGGGATCCGGTGGGCGCGTAAGGCCGCGGGCGGCCCCGGCCGTCAGGCCTGCGGGGAGCGGGCGTCGTAGCGGGCGAAGCCGCGCCACCGCAGGGCGAGCAGGCCCAGCACGAGCACGCAGGCGAGGCCGCCGCCGGTGATCGCCACGGCCGGGGAGGTCAGGTCCGCGGCGGTCCCGGCGAGGAAGTCCCCGAGCCGCGGCCCGCCCGCGACGACCACGATGAACACGCCCTGGAGGCGGCCGCGCATGTCGTCCGGGGTGGCGGACTGGAGCATCGTGGTCCGGAACACCATCGAGACGGTGTCCGCGCACCCGGCCAGGGCCAGGAAGAACAGCCCGAGCCACAGGTTCCGGGTGAGCCCGAAGACCGCGATGGCCAGCCCCCACGTGGCGACGGCGCACAGGATCGCCAGCCCGTGCCGGCGGATGCGGCCCTGCCAGCCGGAGAACAGCCCGCCGAGCAGCGCCCCGACGGCGGGCGCGGCCACCAGCAGGCCGACCGTCTTGGCGTCGCCGCCGAACCAGAGCACGGCGACGGCCGGGAAGAGCGCCCGGGGGTGCGCCAGCACCATGGCTGCCATGTCGGTGAAGAAGGTCATCCGGACGTTGGGCCGGGTCCCGAGGAAGCGCAGTCCGTCGACGACCGAGGCCCGGCCCCGGGTCCCTTCCGCGCGGTCGGGCTTCATCGACGGCAGCCGCCACATCGCGTACAGGGCGGCGAGGAAGGTCACGGCGTCGATCAGGTACGCCGCCTGGTACCCCCACCAGCCGACGATCAGGCCGCCCAGCATCGGGCCCGCCATCGTCCCGGAGGTCATCGTCACGGAGTTCAGCGCGTTGGCGGCGGGCAGCTGCTCGGCCGGCAGCAGGCGCGGGATCATGGCGGACCTGGCCGGCCCGGAGAGCGCCCCGCACACCGCCTGGAGCGCGACGACGGCGTACAGGAACCAGACGCGGTGGTAGTCGAGCAGCGCGGCGCAGGCCAGCGCGATCGACAGGGCGGCGGCGCCCAGCGAGCTGTAGAGGCCGAGCTTGCGGCGGTCGACGGTGTCGGCGATGGCTCCGCCGTAGAGCCCGAAGGCGACGAGCGGGACGAGCGAGAAGAGCCCGACGAGACCGACGGCGAAGCTGGACCGGGTGATGTCGTAGACCTGGAGCGAGATCGCGAGGGCCGTCATCGCCTGGCCGACCCACGAGATGGTGCCGCCGACCCACAGCCGCCGGTAGTCGCGGGACGTCCGCAGAGGGGTGAGGTCGGCGAACACGCGCCGCCGCGGGCGGTCGGTGGCGGCTATAGGGGTCACAGCGGATGATAACCGGCGGCCCGCCGCCGCCCCCGGGGATTTTTGCCGTGTGCACGCACCGGTGCACACACCGGCACCAGTCACCCCACCTGGAACCCCAGCCCCGCGCCGGACCGGTCCTTGCCGCTAACTCGCCACTATCACCTGCTTTTTGACCGAATCGACGTGCGCTCCCCGCAGGGTGTTCAGCTCATGATGAAAAGACTCGTATGTCCAGGGAGGCGTAGTGATCGAACCTGGCAACAGCACCACGAGCACCGGCACCGACCAGAAGACGGTGCGCCCCACCGTTCCCCTCACCGTCGGCGTCGAGGAGGAGTTCCTCCTCGTCGACGCCCGCACCTTCCGGGTGGTCCCCGCCGCCCCGCTCGTCCTCGCCACGGCCGGCGGGATGCCCGGTGAGCTGCACCCCGAGGGGACCCGTTACCAGGTGGAGATCTCCACCCCGATCGCCCACTCGGCGGCCTCGCTGCGCGAGGAGCTCGCCGCCCTGCGGCGCACCCTCGGCCGGGCCGCTCGCGCCCACGGCTGCCGCCTGCTGGCCGCCCCCTCGCCGGTCGTGGCCGTGGAGGGGCCGCTGCACCTGACCGACGACGAGCCGCGCCAGCGCGAGCAGCACCGCCGCTTCGGCGCGCTCACCGACACCCTGGTGAGCTGCGGCCGGCACATCCACGTGGGCACCCTCGACGTGGACACGGCGGTCGCGGTCTCCAACCGGGTCAGACCGTGGCTGCCGACGCTCATCGCGCTGGCCGCCAACTCGCCGTTCTGGGGCGGCCGTGACACCGGTCACGCCAGCTGGCGGGCGATGGCCTGGTCGGGCTGGCCCTCGGCGGGACTGCCCCCGCACTTCACGTCCACGGCGCACTTCCGGCGCTCGGTGCAGACGCTGCTCGGCTCGGGTGCGGCGCTGGACACGAAGATGGTCTATTGGGACCTGCGCCCCTCGGGGCACTGGCCGACGCTCGAGATCCGGGCGCCCGACATGTCCCCTTACCTCGACACGGCCATCCTCCAGGCCGAGCTGGTCCGCGCGCTGGTGTCCACGGCGCTGCGGGAGATCGCGGAGCACCGGCCGGATCCACCCGTACGGGACGACGTACTGCGGCTGGCGCGCTGGCGGGCGGCCCACGACGGCCTGGAGGGCTTCGGCCTCGACCCGTACACGGGAGCCGAACTCCCGGCGGCCGACCTCGCGGAGGCCCTGCTGGACCTCGTCGCCCCGGCCCTGGCGGCCTCGGGTGACCTCGACCACGCGGCCAAGACCCTGGCGGGCCTGCTCCGCGACGGCTCGGGCGCCCACCGCCAACGCGCCGCGTTCGCCCGCCGCCAGGACCTGACGGACGTACTGCGCCACCTCGCGGACGAAACGGAGAACTTCTAGAACTCCCGGCTCGAAACTCCGGGACTCCCGGAACCCGCGACCCGGGGATCCCCGGACCCCCAGAACTCCCGGAACGCCAAAGCCGCAGGTGCAATCGTTTCTGCACCTGCGGCTCGCAGTGGGGCGGGTGGGACTCGAACCCACGGCCGACGGATTATGAGTCCGCTGCTCTAACCGGCTGAGCTACCGCCCCTTCACGGCGTGGCGCGTACACGTGTGCGCGCCGTCTGCCGCAGCATAGCCGCTCATACGATCTCCTGCCTCGGATGCCTCGCATGATCGGCTTCGCCTGTTCAGAGAGACCGCGCTGCGGGCTGCCCGGTTCCGGACGGGATGGCAAAAAAGAAGAGGACCCGCGATGGGCCCTCTTCTTCGTTGCTCCCCCGGCTGGACTCGAACCAGCAACCCTCCGGTTAACAGCCGAATGCTCTGCCAATTGAGCTACAGGGGATCGCGCTCCCCCGACTGGACTCGAACCAGTAACCTGCCGGTTAACAGCCGGCTGCTCTGCCAATTGAGCTACAGGGGATTGCTGCGGTGCATCGAACAGCCCACCTCCGGCCTTGCCGGGGGGCGAGCGCCCGTTGCGAGTCATAGATTAGCGCAAGCAGGGGGGTGCTCCGCCAATCGGTATCGACAGCAGGCCGGGCACCACACGACGAAGGGTGGCAGGCATGCGGTACAAGGTCACGTTCGTGGTCGGACTGGCCCTCGGGTACGTGCTCGGAACCCGGGCCGGACGCGAGCGCTACGAGTCCCTGAAGAAGTCCGCGCGGGAGATCGCGCAGAACCCGGCGGTGCGCAACGCCGCCGAGACGGCCGGGCAGACCGGGCGCGTGTACGCCGGGAAGGCCTTCGCCGCGGTGAGCGAGAAGGTCGGCGACGCCGTGCCCGCCTCGCTGGCCGGGCGGGTACGGGGACTGCGCGACCGGGTCGGCGGTGGCGCCGAGGACGATTGGGGCACGAGCAACACCTGACGCCTCCTGAGGCGTCCGCGGCGGAGGAGACCGGCCCGGCGTGCGGCAGAATTCTCCGCATGGGGATAGTCGCCGGGCTGGACAGCTCTTCCGCCTTCACTCGCATCGTCGTCTGTGACACCGACACCGGTGCCGTGCTGCGCCAGGGGTACGCACCCCATCCACAGCCCACCGGGGAACCCGACGGCGCGAGCCCCTACGAGACGGACCCGCAGGCCTGGCTGCTCTCGCTCGGCGAGGCGGCCGGCGGCGGGCTCCTCGAAGGGGTCCAGGCCATCGGTGTCTCGGCGCAGCAGCACGGCCTGCTGCCGCTCGACGCGCAGGGCGGCCTCGTCCGCCCCGCCCTGGTCGGCAACGACAGGCGCGGGCAGGTCGCCGCCGCCGACCTCGTCGACGCCTTCGGCGGCCGGCGGGCCTGGGCCGAGGCGGTGGGCTCGGTCCCGCACGCCGCCCAGCCGCTGGCGAAGCTGGCCTGGCTGGCCCGTACCGAGCCCGAGGCCGCCCGCCGGGTCGCCGTGGTGATGTCCGCCCACGACTGGCTGGTCTGGCAGCTGCTGGGCCGGCCGGCCCGCCGTACCACCGACCGGGGCGGCGCCTCCGGCACCGGCTACTGGTCGGCCGCCACCGGTTCCTGGCGGCCCGACCTGGTCGAGCTGGCGCTCGGCCACATGGCGCTGCTGCCCGAGGTGCTCGGTCCGGCCGACGCCGCCGGGACCACGCCCGAGGGCCTGCTCATATCGGCCGGCACCGGCGAGACGATGGCCGCCGCGCTCGGGCTGGGGCTCGGCCCCGGCGACGCGGTGGTCTCGCTGGGCGCCTCCGGGTCGGTGATGGCCGTGCACCACGAGGCGCTGTCGGAGCCGGGCGGCCTGATCACCTCGCTGGCCGACGCCAGCGGGATGCACCTGCCGGTCGTGAACACCTCCAACGCCGTACGGGCCCTGCGCGGTACCGCCGAGCTGCTGGGCACCGACCTGGAGGGGCTGTCCGAGCTCGCGCTGAAGTCGACGCCGGGCGCGCACGGCCTCGTGCTCCTGCCCTATCTGGAGGGCGAGCGGACGCCGAACCTGCCGCACGCCGCCGGGACCCTGTCCGGGCTGCGCCGGGACTCGATGAAGCCGGAGCACCTGGCCCAGGCGGCCTTCGAGGGCATGCTGTGCGGGCTGGTGGACGCGCTCGACGTGCTGCGCTCGCGCGGCGTCGAGATCCGCCGGGTGTTCCTGCTGGGCGCGGCGGCCGAGCTGCCCGCCGTGCAGGCCGCGGCGCCCGGGCTGTTCGGGACGCAGATCGTCGTTCCCGCGCCGGCCGACTACGCGGCGCTGGGCGCGGCCCGCCAGGCGGCCTGGGCGCTCGGCGTGGCGCAGGGCACGCTGGGCCCGCACACCCCGCCGGTCTGGCCGGCCCCGGCTGCGCAGGTGTTCGAGCCGGGCGAGGAGTTCCCGTCCTGGCAGGCCGTACGCCAGCAGTACGTGGCGACGCGCGAGGAGATCCACCCCGGCGCGTTCTAGCGCCCGGGCGGCGGGCGGGGCGGGCGCGGGGCGGGCCGGGCGGGCGCGGGGCGGGCCTTTCCGATCACGGCACCGGGTCCGAGGTCGCAGGGCGGTCTCCTCCTTTTGACCGGCCTTTGCGAAAACTGCTGGGGATCAGGCCGCCGGTTGGCCGAAGATGGGGTGAACCCCCTCGATCATGCCGACCGGAGCCTGCGCGTGCTCATACGACTTCTGCGGACCCATCTGGGTCCGTACCGCAAACCCATCGCCCTGCTGGTGCTGCTGCAGCTGCTCCAGACCAGTGCGAGCCTCTACCTCCCCACCCTCAACGCGGACATCATTGACAACGGTGTCGTCAACGGCGACACCGGCTACATCCTGCGCTTGGGCGCACTGATGCTCGGCGTCTCGCTCGTCCAGCTGGTCTGCAACGTGGGTGCCATCTACTACGGCGCCCGCACGGCGGCGGCCTTCGGCCGGGACGTGCGCGCCGCCGTCTTCGACCGCGTGCAGAGCTTCTCCGCGCGCGAGCTCGGCCAGTTCGGCGCCCCGTCGCTGATCACCCGTACGACGAACGACGTCCAACAGGTCCAGATGCTGGTGCTGATGACCTTCACCCTGATGGTCTCGGCGCCGATCATGTGCGTCGGCGGCATCGCCATGGCGCTGTCGCTGGACGTGAAGCTGTCGGGCGTCCTGCTCGCCGTGGTTCCCGTGCTCGGCCTGGCGGTCGGCGCGATCGTCTTCCGGACGCGGCCGCTGTTCCGCACGATGCAGGAGCGCCTGGACACCGTGAACCGGGTGCTGCGCGAGCAGATCACCGGCAACCGGGTGATCCGCGCCTTCGTCCGCGACGACTACGAGAAGGGCCGCTTCCGGGACGCCAACGCCGATCTGACCGGCGTCTCGCTGGCCACCGGCAAGCTGCTCGCGTACATGTTCCCGACCGTCATCGTGGTCGTGAACGTCTCCAGCGTCGCCGTCATCTGGTTCGGTGCGATGCGCGTCGACGGCGGCGGCATGGAGATCGGCCAGCTGACGGCCTTCCTCGCCTATCTGATGCAGATCGTCATGTCCGTGATGATGGCCACCTTCATGTTCATGATGGTGCCGCGCGCCGAGGTCTGCGCCGAGCGCATCCAGGAGGTCCTGGACACCGACTCCAGCGTGGTCCCGCCCACCGACCCGGTGCGCGAACTCACCCGCAGCGGGCGCCTGGAGCTGCGCGGGGCGGACTTCCGCTACCCGGGCGCCGAGGCGCCGGTGCTGCGCGGGATCGACCTGCTGGCCCGGCCCGGCGAGACGACGGCCGTGATCGGCTCCACCGGAAGCGGCAAGTCCACGCTGCTGGGCCTGGTCCCGCGGCTGTTCGACGCGACCGGCGGCGAGGTGCTCGTCGACGGGGAGGACGTACGGCGGCTGGATCCGGAACTGCTGGCCAGGACGGTCGGCCTGGTCCCGCAGAAGCCGTACCTGTTCTCCGGGACCGTCGCCTCCAACCTGCGCTACGGGCGCCCCGACGCGACCGACGAGGAGCTGTGGCGGGCGCTGGAGGTGGCCCAGGCCGCGGAGTTCGTGTCCGCGCTGGAAGGCGGTCTGGAGGCGCCCGTCACCCAGGGCGGGACCAATGTCTCCGGCGGGCAGCGCCAGCGTCTGGCCATCGCCCGCACCCTGGTGCAGCGCCCGGAGATCTACCTCTTCGACGATTCCTTCTCGGCCCTGGACTACGCCACGGACGCGGCGCTGCGCGCGGCGCTCGCCCGCGAGACCGAGGAGGCGACCGTGGTGATCGTCGCCCAGCGGGTCTCCACGATCCGCGACGCCGACCGGATCATCGTCCTGGACGAGGGCCAGGTCGTGGGCGAGGGGCGCCACCACGAGCTGATGGCCGGCAATGAGACCTACCGGGAGATCGTGCTCTCCCAGCTGACGGAGGCGGAGGCCGCATGAGCGGGCCCGGAGGACGGATGATGGCGGGACCGGTCCAACGGTCCATGGATTTCAAGGGGTCGGGCAAGCGCCTGCTCGGCCAGCTGGCGCAGGACCGGATCCGGCTGTGGGGCATGGTCGCGGCCGTCGTCGGCAGCGTCGGCTGCGCGGTGGTCGGCCCGAAGATCCTGGGCGAGGCCACCGACCTGGTCTTCGCGGGGATCGTCGGGCGGGAGATGCCGGCCGGGATCAGCAAGCAGCAGGCACTGGACGGGCTGCGGGCCAAGGGCCAGGGCGGCATGGCTGACATGCTCTCCGGCACCGACTTCACGCCGGGCCAGGGCATCGACTTCGGCGCCGTCGGGGTCGTGGCGGTCTGGGCGCTGGTGGTCTTCACCCTCGCCGGACTGCTGATGCTGGTCGCCACGCGGTTGTCGAACCACGTCATGAACGGCACGCTCTACCGGATGCGCGAGGAGCTCCAGGGGAAGCTGTCGCGGCTGCCGCTGTCGTACTTCGACCAGCAGAAGCGCGGCGAGGTGCTCAGCCGGGCCACGAACGACATCGACAACATCGGCCAGACGCTCCAGCAGACGATGGGGCAGCTGCTGAACTCGCTGCTGACCATCCTGGGCGTGCTCGCGATGATGTTCTGGATCTCCCCGCTGCTGGCGCTGGTCGCGCTGGTGACCGTGCCGGTCTCGGTGGTGGCCGCGGCGAAGATCGGCAAGAAGTCGCAGCCGCAGTTCGTGGCGCAGTGGAAGAACACCGGCGTGCTCAACGCGCACATCGAGGAGATGTATTCGGGCCACGCGCTGGTCAAGGTCTTCGGGCGGCAGAAGGAGTCCGCGGCCGTCTTCGCCGAGCAGAACGAGGCGCTGTACCGGGCCTCCTTCAAGGCGCAGCTGGTCAGCGGCATCATGCAGCCGGTGATGTTCTTCATATCGAACATCAATTACGTGCTGATCGCGGTCGTCGGCGGGCTCCGGGTCGCCTCGGGCACCCTGTCCATCGGCGATGTGCAGGCCTTCATCCAGTACTCGCGGCAGTTCTCGATGCCGCTGACGCAGGTCGCCACGATGGCGAACCTCGTCCAGTCCGGCGTCGCCTCGGCGGAGCGGGTCTACGAGCTGCTGGACGCGCGGGAGCAGGAGCCGGACGCGGAGGTGCCGGAGCGGCCGCAGGAGCTGCGCGGCCGGGTCACGCTCGACAAGGTGGCCTTCCGCTACGAGCCGGACAGGCCGCTCATCGAGAACCTGTCGCTGGACGTCGAGCCCGGGCACACGGTCGCGATCGTGGGTCCGACGGGCGCGGGGAAGACCACCCTGGTCAACCTGCTGATGCGGTTCTACGAGGTCACGGGCGGGGAGATCGCCCTGGACGGGGTGGACATCGCGAAGATGACGCGCGAGGAACTGCGCGGCTCCATCGGCATGGTGCTCCAGGACACCTGGCTGTTCGGCGGCACCATCGCGGAGAACATCGCCTACGGCGCCTCGCGCGAGGTCACGCGGGCCGAGGTCGAGGAGGCGGCGCGGGCGGCCCACGCGGACCGGTTCATCCGCACCCTGCCGGACGGCTACGACACCGTGCTGGACGACGAGGGCGCGGGGGTCAGCACGGGTGAGAAGCAGCTGATCACCATCGCGCGGGCGTTCCTCTCGGACCCGGTGATCCTGGTGCTCGACGAGGCGACTAGCTCGGTGGACACCCGTACCGAGGTGCTGATCCAGAAGGCGATGGCGCGCCTGGCGCACGGCCGTACGTCCTTCGTGATCGCGCACCGGCTGTCCACGATCCGCGACGCGGACGTGATCCTGGTGATGGAGAGCGGCTCGATCGTGGAACAGGGCACGCACGAGGAGCTGCTGGCGTCGAACGGGGCGTACGCGCGGCTGTACGCGGCGCAGTTCGCGCAGGCGGTGGCCGAGGTCGACTAGCCGGCCGCGGCCGGACGGCGGGGTGGGGGCGTCCTGCGGGGCGCCCCATTCCCCTGTTCCGGGTCAGTCCAGATAGCCCCTCAGCTGGTCGGCGAAAGCGTGGTCGCGCAGCTTGTTGAGGGTTTTGGACTCGATCTGGCGGATCCGCTCGCGCGTCACGCCGAAGATCCGGCCGATCTCCTCCAGGGTGCGCGGCCGCCCGTCGTCGAGCCCGTAGCGCAGCTGGACGACCTTGCGCTCGCGCTCGCCGAGGGTCGACAGCACGGCTTCCAGGTGCTCGCGCAGCAGGAAGAACGCGGCGGATTCCACGGGCGAGGCGGCGTCGCCGTCCTCGATGAGGTCGCCGAGCGCGACGTCGTCCTCCTCGCCGACCGGGGCGTGCAGGGAGACCGGCTCCTGGGCGAGGCGGAGCACTTCGAGGACCCGCTCGGGGGTCAGTTCCAGGTGGGCGGCGACCTCTTCGGCGGTGGGCTCGTAGCCGCGCTCCTGGAGCATGCGGCGCTGTACGCGCACCACGCGGTTGATCAGCTCCACGACGTGGACGGGTACGCGGATGGTCCGGGCCTGGTCGGCGAGGGCCCGGGACATCGCCTGCCGGATCCACCAGGTGGCATAGGTGGAGAACTTGAAGCCGCGGGCGTAGTCGAACTTCTCGACGGCCCGGATGAGCCCGAGGTTCCCCTCCTGCACGAGGTCGAGCATGGTGAGCCCGCGGCCTACGTACCGCTTCGCGACGGAGACGACGAGGCGGAGGTTCGACTCGATGAGCCGGCGTTTGGCCATGCGGCCCATGACGACGAGTTTGTCGAGGTCGAAGGCGAGCTGGGAGTCGAGGTCCGGGGTGCCGGCGAGCTTCTCCTCGGCGAAAAGGCCGGCTTCGACGCGCCGCGCGAGGTCGACCTCCTCGGCGGCGGTGAGCAGCGGGATCCTGCCTATCTCGCGCAGGTACTGCCGGAACAGGTCGGCCGACGGTCCCGCCGCCCCGGCGCCGCTGTCCACGCGCTTGCGCTGGACCGGCACCTGCTCGATCTGGTCGACGAGTTCGAGGGGTTCCGGCTCTTCGTCCATGGCCTCGGCCTCGGGTTCGGGCTGCTCGGTCACGGTCGGGGTGACGGTCGGGGGCTGCGTCTGGGTCTGCACGGGGGCGACCTCCAGGGGTCCGAGGACTCAGGCACCGCAACTCAGTGTGGGGTACGACACATCACTGTCACGAGGGGCGTGCGAGCACTTTCTGAGTCCGGTGCGTGACCGGATGGTTACCCCCCGGGGACCCGCCCGAAGCGGTCCGCACCCATGTCCGATCCCGCCACCGCGCCGGGCCAAAGCCCGGCGCGGCGCGCGTTCCCGCGCCTAGGCCGGTTCGACGCGGACCGCGCAGACCTTGAACTCCGGCATGCGCGAGACCGGGTCCAGCGCCGGGTTGGTCAGGGTGTTGGCGCGG
The DNA here is from genome assembly GCF_001746425.1 of Streptomyces subrutilus. Taxonomy (GTDB): domain Bacteria; phylum Actinomycetota; class Actinomycetes; order Streptomycetales; family Streptomycetaceae; genus Streptomyces; species Streptomyces subrutilus_A. Next base: position 2,577,286 of record NZ_MEHK01000001.1, read on the forward strand.
CCCTCGCCCGGCCAGTGGAAGGGCATGAAGACGGTGTCCGCGCGGATGGTGTCGGTGATGCGGGCCGGGGCGACGGCCCGGCCGCGGCGGGAGGTCACGGCCAGCGGGCTGCCGTCGACGGCGCCGATGCGGGCGGCGAGGCGGGGGTGGAGTTCCACGAAGGGGCCGGGGGCGGCCGCGTTGAGCTCCTCGACGCGGCGGGTCTGGGCGCCGGACTGGTACTGGGCGACCACGCGGCCGGTGGTCAGGAGCAGCGGGTAGTCGGCGTCGGGGACCTCCGCCGCGTCGCGGTGGGAGACGGGGACGAAACGGGCCAGGCCGTCCTCGGTGGCGAAGCGGTCCAGGAAGAGGCGGGGGGTGCCCTCGGCGCCGTCCGGGCAGGGCCAGAAGACGCCCTGTTCGGCCTCGATGCGGGCGTAGCTGATGCCCGAGTAGTCCGCCGGGCCGCCGGCCGAGGCGCGGCGCAGTTCGTCGAAGACCTCCTCGGGGGCGGTAGGGAAGCCCTTCTCGACGCCGAGGCGTGCGGCGAGGCCGTGCAGCACCTCCAGGTCGGTGCGGACTCCGGGCGGCGGGGTCAGGGCGCGGCGGCGCAGCAGGACGCGGCCCTCGAGGTTGGTGGTGGTGCCGGTCTCCTCCGCCCACTGGGTGACCGGCAGGACCACGTCCGCGAGGGCGGCCGTCTCGGAGAGGACCACGTCGGCCACCGCGAGGAAGTCCAGGGAGCGGATGCGGTCCTCGATGTGGGCGGCGCGGGGGGCCGAGACCACCGGGTTCGAGCCCATGAGGAGGAGGGCGCGGACGTCGGTGCCGAGGGCGTCGAGGAGTTCGTACGCGCTGCGGCCCGGGCCGGGCAGGGTGGCGGGGTCGACGCCCCAGACCCCGGCGACGTGGGCCCGGGCCGCGGGGTCGGTCAGCTTTCGGTAGCCGGGGAGCTGGTCGGCCTTCTGGCCGTGCTCGCGGCCTCCCTGGCCGTTGCCCTGGCCGGTGAGGCAGCCGTAGCCGGAGAGGGGGCGGCCGGCGCGGCCGGTGGCCAGGCACAGGTTGATCCAGGCTCCGACGGTGTCGGTGCCCTTGGACTGCTGCTCCGGGCCTCGGGCGGTGAGGACCATCGCGGAGGAGGGCGCGCAGAACATCTCGACCGCCTCGCGGAGCCTGGGCACGGGGACGCCGGTGATGCGTTCCACCAGCTCCGGCCAGTGGGCCATGGCCCCGGCCCGGGCCGCCTCCCAGCCGGTGGTCCGGTCCGCGATGAACTGCTCGTCCGTGCGCCCTTCCGCCACGACGAGGTGCAGCATGCCGAGGGCGAGCGCGAGGTCGGTGCCGGGGCGCGGGGCGAGGTGCAGGTCGGCCTGTTCGGCGGTGCGGGTGCGGCGGGGGTCGATGACGATCAGGGTCCCGCCGTTCTCCTTCAGTTCGGTGAGGTAGCGCAGGGCGGGCGGCATGGTCTCGGCGAGGTTCGAGCCGACGAGGATCACGCAGCCGGTGCGCGGGATGTCCTCCAGCGGGAAGGGCAGGCCCCGGTCGAGGCCGAAGGCCCGCTGGTGCGCGGCGGCGGCCGAGGACATGCAGAACCGGCCGTTGTAGTCGATCTGCGAGGTGCGCAGGGCGACCCGGGCGAACTTGCCGAGGGCGTACGCCTTCTCGTTGGTGAGCCCGCCGCCGCCGAAGACCCCGACCGCGTCCGGGCCGTACGCCCGGCCCGTGCGAGCGAGGCCCTCGGCGACGGCGTCGAGGGCCTCCTCCCAGGTGGCCGGTTCGAGCCGCCCGGCGTGGGTGCGGACGAGCGGCCCGGTCAGGCGCACCCGGGAGGAGAGTACGGCGGGGGCGGTACGGCCCTTGCCGCACAGCGCGCCCCGGTTGACGGGGAAGTCCGCCCGCTCCTCCACCGCGACGCCTTCGCCGCCCGGTTCAGGGCGGAGGTTCATGCCGCACTGCAGCGCGCAGTACGGGCAGTGCGTGGCGGTGGCGGCTGCTTCCGGGGTGTGCATACGGCCCAGCCTGCGACGGCGGTGTTACGCGGGCCGCCGCCTCGCGTTACAAGTCGGCCTGCTCCGGCTCATCGGCGCCCGGCGGCTCCTGTGAGGCCCCGGGCGGCGGCGATCTCCTCGGGAGCTGCGAGCCGGCCCATCGGGGTGCCGGGGGTGGTTGCCCTCGCCGGCCTGGACGCCGACGGGGGCGGTCATCGGGCTCGGCGTCATCCCGGGGTGTACGGAGTCACCCCGATCCGGGCCTCGGCCGGCTCCACCGCGCTGATCTCCACGACCTGGCGGAAGGGCTCGACGCTCTCGTGCTCCGGGGACTGGCTCGGACCGACCGACCCGGGCATGGCTCATCGGCATAGCCGGCGCCCCATCAGTCCGTCTGAGCCCCCAGAGCCCGCGACACCCCTTGCTCCTTCGGTCCCAGGAAGCGCGGATCGGGCTTGAAGGCCGCGTCCAGCGCCGCCTTGCCGGCCGCGAAGACCTCGCGCGTCCCGCCGTAGTACCAGGTGGCGTCGTGCTCGTCGGGCACCCCGACCCCGTACGCCTCCAGGCCCGCCGCCCGGCACAGGGCGACGGCCCTGCGTATGTGGAAGCCCTGGCTGATCAGCACGGCCCGGTCGACCCCGAATATCTCCTTGGCCCGGACGCACGAGTCCCATGTGTCGAAGCCGGCGAAATCGCTGACGATCCGTCCGTCCGGCACCCCCTGCCCGGTCAGGTACCTGCGCATCGCGTCCGGCTCGTCGTACTCCCTGCGGCTGTTGTCGCCCGTCACCAGCACCACCTTCACCCTGCCCGCGTGGTACAGCTCGGCGGCGGCGTCGAGCCTGGTGGCCAGATAGGGGGTCGGCTGCCCGTTCCACAGCCCCGCCCCGAACACCACCGCCACCTCGGCGGGGGGCGCGTCGGCCGTGGTCCGCAGCCGGTCCGCGGCCACCGCGTGCGTCCACGCCGCGGGCAGCAGCGCCAGCGCGCAGCCCGCCATCACGACCCGCACGGCCCGGCGGCGCGCCCGCACCCCGCGCGGCAGCCTCGGCCGCCCGCCGGACCCGACTCTCGCCACCGCCCGAGCCGGCACGTCCCGCATCACCGTCCGCGCCATCGCCCGGACCACCGCCCGCGCCCCAGACCGCGCCGCCCGCGCCGCCGACCGTGCCATCGGCCCCGCCCCGCCGTCCCGCTTCATGACCGCCCCCTCGCACCCCGCGCCTCACAGCTCGTTCGCACACATTGACGAACGGGCCCCGCCCCCAGTTCCGCCCTCCCCTCCATTCACCCGCACGAATGACCGGGCGGAGGGGTGAGCGCCCGGAAAACACCCGTCATCCCGCCGCAACGCGGCGGCAACCTCCGGCACGGAGGATCGGTCCATGACGGAGCCGGTGCACCCTCCCGACGCCCTGCCCCTCCCCTTCGGCAGCGCCGCCGAACTGCTGTCCCGGATCACCGCCCAACTCGGCACGCAGCTCAGCGGCGTGCGCCCGCCGCGCGCCCGGCCCCACGGAGCCCACCCATGCAGCAGCCCGCCCTCGTCGCCGTGGCCCACGGCAGCCGCGACCCGCGCGCCCTCCACACGGCCCTCGCCCTGCTCGAACACGTCCGCGAGCTCCGCCCGCGCCTCGACGTCCGGCTCGGCCACATCGAGCTGAACCGGCCCCTGCTGGGCGACACCCTGCGGGAGCTGCGCGGCGCGGCGGTCCTCGTCCCGCTGCTCCTCGGCCGCGGGTACCACGTCAAACGCGACCTCCCCGCCGCGGCGGCCGCCGCCCCGCACCTGCGGGCCGCCGTCGCCGCGCCCCTCGGCCCGCACCCGCTGCTCGTCGAGGCACTGTACGAACGCCTCGCGGAGGCGGGGTGGACCCCCGGCTCGGCCGTCGTGCTCGCCGCCGCCGGATCCCGCGATCCCGAGTCCGCCGCCGACACCCGCCACACCGCCGACCTGCTGGCCGAGCGCCTCGGCGGCGTCCCGGTAATCCCCGCCTACGCCTCCGCCGCCTCCCCCACCGTCCCCGAGGCCGTCCGCGCGCTGGCCGCCCGCGGCCACCACCGGCCGGCCGTGGCCTCGTACTTCGCCGGGCCCGGCCGGTTCGCCGCCCAGGCCGCCGCGGCCGCGCCCGCCGTCGCCGCCGCGCCGCTGGGCGACCACCCGGCGCTGGCCCGCCTGCTGCTCCACCGCTACGACCGGGCGTGCGCGCTGCCCGTCGGCGCCGCCGGCAGCGCCGAACGGCCGGAACTCCTCTCCGCCTGATCCCGGTTTGTCAGAGGTTCCGGTTACCGTCTCTTCATGGAAGGCACCGCGCACACCCCGGCAGACGACCTGTACGACACCACCGCCACCGAACGCTGGGCCGCCGAGCCGGACAAGCGGCCCGGGCGGACCGCCTTCCAGCGCGACCGCGCCCGCGTGCTGCACTCCGCCGCCCTGCGCCGCCTCGCCGGCAAGACCCAGGTGGTCACCCCCGGCACCCGCTCCTACGACTGGGACGCGAGCCCCCGCACCCGCCTCACGCACTCCCTGGAATGCGCCCAGGTCGGCCGGGAACTGGGCGCCGCACTCGGCTGCGACCCCGACCTCGTCGAGGCCGCCTGCCTCTCCCACGACATGGGACACCCGCCTTTCGGCCACAACGGCGAGGAGGCGCTCAACGAGTTCGCCAAGGACTGCGGCGGGTTCGAGGGCAACGCCCAGTCGCTCCGCCTGCTGACCCGGTTGGAGCCCAAGCGGTTCGTGCCCGACCCGGCGAGCGGCGAACTCGTCAGCGTCGGCCTCAACCTCACCCGGGCCTGCCTGGACGCCGCCACCAAGTACCCGTGGGCCCGCGGGGACCACCCCACCGACCCCGGCTCGGTCAAGTTCGGCGCCTACGAGGACGACCTGCCCGTCTTCGAGTGGCTGCGCCTCGGCGCGCCCGCGGACCGCAAGTGCTTCGAGGCCCAGGTCATGGACTGGGCGGACGACGTCGCGTACTCGGTGCACGACTTCGAGGACGGGCTGCACGCGGGCCACCTCGACCCCAACCTGCTCTTCGCCGAACCCGAGCGCACCGCGATCTGGCGGGTCGCCATCGGGCGCTACGTGCCGGCCGACACCGAACCCGAGGAACTGCGCGCCGCCCTCGACCGGCTGATGGAGCAGGAGTGGTGGCCGCACGGGTACGACGGCTCGGCCGTGGCCCAGGCCCGCCTGAAGGACGCGACCAGCCAGCTCATCGGCCGTTTCTGCCTGGCCGCCGAGGGCGCCACCCGCGAGGCGTACGGCTCCGGCCGCCTCACCCGGTACGGCGCCGAACTGGTGGTCCCCCGCGAGGCGCGCAACGAATGCGCCGTCCTCAAGGCGGTCGCCGACCTGTACGTGATGCAGCGCGACGAACAGGAGCGGATCCGCGCCGACCAGCGCATCGTCCTGGCCGAACTCGCGGAGGCGCTCAGCGCCCGCGCGCCCGAGGGCCTGGACCCGCAGTTCCGGGCCATCTTCGACGCGGCGCCGGACGACAAGGCCAGGAAACGGGCGGTCATCGACCAGATCGCGTCGCTCACCGACGCGTCGGCCCGTTCCCTGCACGCACGCCTCGCCCAGCGCACGCGACGCGCCGACGGGTGAGCTGATCGGGCCACTCCCCCTTCACGCGGCAGGCTCATTGCGGGACGCTCGCATGTGGTCGCATGTGGCGGAGAGGTTATGAGGAGGCATCACGTGGTCGACGCAGACCGGACGTTCGTCATCGTGGGCGCGGGGTTGGCCGGGGCAAAAGCGGCCGAAACGCTGAGGTCCGAGGGGTTCACGGGGCGGGTGATCCTGATCGGCGACGAGCGCGACCATCCCTACGAACGGCCCCCGCTGTCCAAGGGCTATCTGACGGGCAAGGAGGACCGCGACAGCGTCTTCGTCCACGAGCCCTCCTGGTACGCGGCCTCCGACGTCGAACTGCACCTCGGCCAGCCCGCGGTGCACCTGGACCGGGACGCCAAGAAGGTGGTCCTCGGCGACGGCACCGCCCTGCACTACGACAAGCTGCTGCTGGCCACCGGCGCCGAACCGCGCCGCCTGGACATCCCCGGCACGGGCCTGGCGGGGGTGCACCACCTGCGCCGCCTCGCGCACGCCGAGCGGCTGCGGGGCGTCCTGGCCGGGCTCGGCCGGGACAACGGCCACCTGCTGATCGCGGGCGCCGGGTGGATCGGCCTGGAGGTCGCCGCGGCGGCCCGCGGCTACGGCGCGGAGGTCACCGTCATCGAGCCCGAGCCCACCCCGCTGCACGGGGTGCTCGGTCCGGAGATCGGCCGCCTCTTCGCAGACCTGCACGCCGAGCGCGGGGTTCGGTTCCACTTCGGGGCCCGGCTGACCGAGATCGTCGGCCACGACGGCATGGTGCTGGCCGCCCGTACCGACGACGGGGAGGAGCACCCGGCGCACGCGGTCCTCGCCGCGATCGGGGCGGCGCCGCGCACCGCGCTCGCGGAGACCTCCGGGCTGGCGCTGGTCGACCGGGAGCACGGGGGCGGGATCGCGGTGGACGCCTCCCTGCGCACCTCCGACCCGGACGTCTTCGCGGTCGGGGACGTGGCCGCCGCCCACCACCCGGTGCTCGGGACCCGGCTGCGGGTCGAGCACTGGGCCAACGCCCTCAACGGGGGCCCGGCCGCCGCGCGGGCGATGCTGGGCCAGGAGGTCTCGTACGACCGGGTGCCGTACTTCTTCTCCGACCAGTACGACGTGGGCCTGGAGTACTCGGGCTATGCGCCGCCCGGCGGCTACGACCAGGTGCTGATCCGCGGGGACGCGGGCAAGCGGGAGTTCATCGCCTTCTGGCTGTCGCAGGGGCGGGTGCTCGCCGGGATGAACGTGAACGTGTGGGACGTCACCGAGCACATCCAGGCGCTGATCAGGTCAAAGGTTCCCGTGGACCGCGAGAAACTGGCGGACCCCTCGGTTCCGCTCACGTCGCTGCCAGCGCCCGAGGGGGCCTGACAGGTTTGTCGGCGAGCGGCCGTAGACTTCACGCGTGGCAGGACGGATCAACGACGACGACGTGAAGGCGGTACGGGACGCGGTCCCGATCGACGCCGTGGTCTCCGACTACCTCCAGCTGCGCAACGCGGGCGGCGGCAACCTCAAGGGCCTGTGCCCCTTCCACGACGAGAAGTCCCCGTCCTTCCAGGTCAGCCCCAGCAAGGGTCTCTACCACTGCTTCGGCTGCCAGGCGGGCGGGGACACCCTCGACTTCATCATGAAGATCGACCACCTCTCCTTCTCGGAGGCGGTCGAGCGCCTGGCCGGCCAGGCGGGCATCACCCTGCGGTACGAGGAGGGCGGCTACACCGCCGGCACCAGCGGCCGCGGCGAGCGCATCCGCCTGGTCGAGGCGCACAAGGCGGCCGCCCAGTTCTACGTCGACCAGTTGGGCAGCCCCGAAGCGGAGATCGGCCGCAAGTTCCTGGCCGAGCGCGGCTTCGACCAGGCGGCCGCCGCGCACTTCAGCGTGGGCTACAGCCCGGCCGGCTGGGACCACCTGACCCGCTTCCTGCGCGGCAAGGGCTTCAGCGACAAGGAGCTGATCACCTCCGGCCTCGCCCAGGACAGCCGCAGCGGCAAGCCCATCGACCGCTTCCGCGGCCGGCTGATGTGGCCGATCCGCGACATCAGCGGCGAGGTGGTCGGCTTCGGCGCCCGCAAGCTGCGCGACGACGACAACGGCCCCAAGTACCTGAACACCCCCGAGACCGCGATCTACAAGAAATCCCAGGTCCTGTACGGCATCGACCTGGCGAAGAAGGAGATCGCGAAGACCTCCCGGGCCGTGGTGGTCGAGGGCTACACGGACGTGATGGCCTGCCACATGGCCGGGGTGACCACCGCGATCGCCACCTGCGGCACGGCCTTCGGCGGGGACCACATCAAGATCCTGCGCCGACTGCTGATGGACAACGCCACCGCCGAGGTGATCTTCACCTTCGACGGCGACGCGGCCGGCCAGAAGGCGGCCCTCCGCGCCTTCGAGGACGACCAGAAGTTCGCCGCCGAGACCTCGATCGCGGTCACCCCGGGCGGTATGGACCCCTGCGACCTGCGCCTGGCCCAGGGGGACGCGGCCGTCGCCGGCCTCGTGGAATCCCGGACCCCGCTCTTCGAGTTCGCGCTGCGGCACATCGTCGCCCGGCACAACCTGGAGAACCCGGCGGGCCGCGCGGCGGCACTGGACGAGGCCGCTCCGGTCGTCGCCCACATCAAGAACATCGCGATCCAGCACGAGTCCGCCGTCCAGCTCGCGGGCATGCTGGGCATCCGCGACGAACAGTTCGTCGTCAAGCGCGTCGCGCAGCTCGCGCGCTGGGCCCGCGAGCGCGGCGGCCAGCCGCAGCAGCAGGGCAGGGGCCGCTCGTCCTACGAGGCCGCCCCCGCGGCCGCCGCCCAGCCGGCCGGCGGACCCGCGCTGAACCTGCGCAGCCCGACCCACCGCACCGAGCGCGAGCTGCTGAAGCTGGCCCTCCAGCGCCCGGCGCTGGTCTCCCCGGCCTTCGACGCGTACGGGATCGACGAGTTCACCGCCCCGCCCTACGCGGCGGTGCGCCAGGCCATCCAGGACGCCGGCGGGGCCTCCCTCGGCACCGAGGACTACCTGGCCCGCGTGCGCGAAGCCGCCCCCAACGACACCGTCCGCGCGCTCGTCACGGAGCTGGCGGTCGAGGCCATCCACGCGAAGACGGTCGACGAGATCTACGCGGGGGTCCAGCTGGTCCAGGTGCGGCTGCGCGCCGTCGACCGCCGGGTCCACGAGATCCAGGGCACGCTGTCCCGGCTGGGTCCGCAGGCCCCGCCGGAGCAACTGGCCGCGGTCCAGGAGGAGCTGTGGGTGCTCCAGCAGTACGGCCAGCGGCTGCGCAACTGCGGGGCCGAGGGGCTGTAAGCGGGCCGGGGCCGTGGAGCTCGGGGGCGGCAGCGGCCCACGGGCTGTAGCGGTTCAGGGGTGGCAGCGGGCCAGCCAGTCGCCGCCCGGTATCTCGGTGCCCGACTCCCGCAGGTCGCGGGAGACCAGCGGGGACGCCAGGTAGACCCAGGCCCGGACCGGGGTGCCGTCGGCGCGCAGGGCCTCGCGGGCGATCCGGTCGTACACGTTCCCGGGGCGGCCCGGGCCCCCGTACTCCTCCAGCACGTCCAGGGCTGTCAGCAGAGCCCCGTACGCCTCCGGCGCCGCGGTGATCAGCTCCCCGGCCACGGCCGAGCCCGGCCGGTCGACCGCGTAGGGATAGCCGGGGCCCGCGTAGAGCGCCGCGCCCGGCAGGCTCGCGGGCTCCTCCGCGACCGTGCGGCCGCGCAGGAACAGGTCGTGGTTGACCTCGCCCGGGCGCAGCGTCCCGTAGACGAAGAACGGGAGCGGTGCGGTCGGATCCGGTGGCCGAACGACCGATGTCACGGGGCCCTCCCTGGGGTACGGCGGAACAGTCCGCGGACGGGGACCAAGGTCCCGACTCGCGTGCGCCACACCACCGTACGCAGCGGAGTCACACAGCCTCCCGGTGCCCGTACCCTCGCCGTCCGGCGTCGGTTCCCGCGCGGACCCCCGGATGAAGCCGTACCTCGGCAACGCGGCCGGCATCGTGGCGCCCGGCCGGGGCGGCCGAGCGCGGCCAGGGCACCGGGCTCGGCCTGACCGCTCGCGCGGCCGTCACCCGGACGGCGAAGGCGGCCCGGATGGCCGCATCCGTGGCTGTGACCTGCGCGAACCGGTCGGCGGCAGGGCTCGCACCGGGAAACCTGACGAGACATCAGCAGGCGCGCGGCGGGCGGTCCGGGTTACCTCGGAAGCACGACCCGTGTCTCCAGGGAGTTCCCATGCGCCGACGTACAGCCCATGCGCTGACTGCCGCCGCGCTGACCTGCGCCGCTTTCGTCGGCCCCGTCGCCGGCGCGGTGGCCGCCGTGGACCTCGGCATGGTGGGGTTCGCGCCCGGCGACTTCGCCGCACTGGAGGTGTGGCCGAAGTCCGCGGCGCCGGGCGCCACCGTCACCGTGAACACCACGGCCTGCGGGTCCGCCAGCCATGCCGAGGGTGATGCCACCACGGTGGGCGGCGGCCGCTTCAGACTGGTCCCGGGTACCCACAAGGAGGTGGTCGTGGGGCAGTTCCAGGTCGCCCGCGCCACCCGCCCCGGCACCTACGCCATCGGGGCGACCTGCGCGAACGGCAAGTACGCCACCGGCGACCTGGTCGTCACCGAACGCGGCCCGCAGGGCCACGTCCAGACCGGGGTGGGCGGTGGCACGACCACCGCCGCCGACCCGGCCAAGATCGCGGCGGGAGCGGCAGTGCTGGCCGCGACCGCCGTCGGCGGTACCTGGCTCCTGCGTCGCCGGGCGAGCGGCACGCGGAGCTGACGGACGCCCACCGCGGCTCCGGCCGCGGTCCGACCGGTACCGTCCCCCGTCGCCCGCCCCGCGAGGTCCCCCCGTTCGCGGGGCCGGGCGACGGCCAGTCACCCCGAAACGGAGAGCCGAGAGGGGGTACGCATGGGTGGCGATTTCCGCGGCGCCCGCCACGGTGGCCTCGTGGCCCTCGCCGCGTGCATCGGCATCTGGCTCGTCACCAGCGGCTCCCGCGAGCCCGTCGGGCCGCCGCTGCCCTCCCCCGCCGAGGCCCTGACCGCCGCCGGCGCCACGGGGCCCGGCATCGCCCCGCTCCCCGGATCACCGCCCCGGCGGATCCGGATCCCCTCCATCCGGGTCGACGCCCAGCTGACCGGGCTGGGCCTCCAGCCGGGCGGCAGCCTCGAAGTGCCCCCGCCCGACCGGCGGGACCTGGCCGGCTGGTACCGCGACGGCACCACGCCGGGCGCCACCGGCACCGCGGTCATCGCGGGGCACGTGGACGACGCCGCGGGGCCGGGGGTCTTCTACCACCTGGGAGCCCTGCGCCGCGGGGCGGCCGTCGAGGTCCCGCGCGCGGACGGCCGGACCGCCGTGTTCACGGTCCACGCGGTCGAGGTCTACGACGCCAAGGCCTTTCCCGACTCCCGCGTGTACGGCCCCTCGGCGCGCGCCGAACTGCGGGTGATCACCTGCGGCGGCGGCTTCTCGCCCCGCACGGGCTACCGCGGCAACGTGGTCGTGTTCGCGCACCTCACCGGGACGTACTAGACGCGGCCTCCTAGCCCCACTGTTCGAGACCGAGTTTGACCACCAGTGCGCCGACCACGGTCAGCAGCACCCCGCGGACGAAGCCGCTGCCCTTCTTGAGGGCCGTGCCGGCCCCGACCAGGCCGCCGGCCAGGTTGAAGACCGCCATGAGCGCGGCCAGCTGCCACAGCACCATGCCCTGGTGGGCGAACATCGCGAGCGCCCCCGCGTTCGTGCAGACGTTGACGATCTTGGCGGTCGCGGAGGCGGTGACCAGGTCGAGGTGGAGCAGGGCGGTGAGCGCGAGCACCAGGAAGGTGCCGGTGCCCGGTCCGATGAGCCCGTCGTAGAAGCCGATGCCGAGCCCGGCGAGTGCGATGGCGAGGAGCACCCGCTGCCGGCTGACGGGCGAGGCGCTCGGGGCGGAGCCGAAGGCGGGCCGCAAGAGCACGAAGGCGGCGACGACCACCAGCACGACCATGATCAGCGGGCGCATCGCGTCCTTGCCGATGCCACCGGCCAGCGCGGCGCCGCCCATCGAGCCGGCGAGCGCGGCCAGGCCGATGCGGACGGCGAGCTTCACGTTCACCGGGGTCTTGCGGACGTAGGTGACGGCCGCGCCGGTGGTGCCGACGATCGCGACGGCCTTGTTGGTCCCGAGGACGGTGGCCGGGTGGGCGTTCGGCAGGCCGAGCAGCAGCGCGGGAAGGAGCAGCAGGCCGCCGCCGCCCACCACTGCGTCGATCCAGCCGGCCGCCGCCGCGGCCACGCACAACACGATGATCATGGTCAAGGAGATGTCAGGCACAACCCGACCCTATGGACCTGTCGGGTGCCGCATCCGTCAATCCCCGGAAACTTGCGCAAAGGTTGAGCTCTGCCGGGCCGGCGCCCGGTCCGGGGCCACCGGAGCCGCCGGGTCCACGGCCGCGGTCAGCACACTGGCAGCCAGCACACTGGCCAGCCCGAGCCCGGCGGCGAGCGCCGGGGGCCTGCGGGGTCTGCGGTGCCGGGCCCGGGCCGCGGGGGCGGCGGCCGGGGCGGTCCAGGGCAGGGTGACGTGCAGCGGATGGCGCATGGAGCGGTGGCCCCTCTCGGAGACGAAGCTGATAGGTGAGGACGCGAGCCCGCAGCGCGGCCCCGCTCAGAAGCTGAAGCACTCGGAGTGGATGCGCCCGGCCGGCACCCCGGCCCGCAGCAGCCCCGCCTGGGCCGCCTCGGCCATCCCCGGCGGCCCGCACAGGTACACGTCGTGCTCGGCCAGGTCCGGCACCAGCGCGGCCAGCGCCTGCGGCGCGAGCGGATCGTACGCGGCCCCGGAGGGCCCGAGCAGGTAGTGCAGCCCCGCCTGCCGCTCGGCGGCGATGGCCTCCAGCTCGGCGCGCAGCACCAGCTGTTCCTCGGCTCCGGCCCGGTAGAGCAGGGTGATGTCGCCGGGGCCGCCGGGCAGTGTCTCGAACAGGGCCCGCATCGGCGTGATCCCGACCCCGCCCGCGATCAGCAGCACCTTGGGCCGGGTCCGCCGGGCGGCGGTGAGCGCCCCGAACGGCCCGGTGGCCAGGACCCGGGTGCCCGGCCGCAGCCGGCGGATGCGCCGGGTGTGGCCGCCGAGCCCCTTGACGGTGATGCGCAGGGTGTTCCCGCGGACCGGGGCGGACAGCGAGAACGGCAGCGCGGTGTGCCACAGCCGCCGCTGCAGGAATCGCCAGCGCAGGAACTGGCCCGGCTCCGCGCGCAGTTCCGCCAGGTGCTCCCCGTACATGACGACGGAGACCACCCCGGGGCCCTCGGCCCTGACCTCCGCCACGCGCAGTGCGTGCCGCAGGGCCTGCCGTACGGGGACCACGGCCCGGTACCAGAGCAGCAGGACGGCGACCACGGCGTGGGCGAGCGCCCAGAACCAGGCGGCGAGGGCGAGATCGGGGCCGGCGAGCTGGTGTCCGAAGGCGAGGGCGGCGGCGAGGTAGACGAACAGGTGCACCCCGCGCCAGGATTCGTGCGACACGCGGCGGCGTACCGCCCGGGCGGAGGTCGCCCCGACCGCGGCCAGCAGGACGGTCCCGGCCGCCGCGGCGGCGAGCGCGGGGTAGGCGAGCAGTTCCCGGACGGCGGTGACCAGGTCGACCCTCTCGTGCACGGCGTAGCCGAGCAGGGCGAAGAGCCCGTGCCCGAAGCAGAGGAGCAGGACGTGCCGGCCGCCGAGCGCGTGCCAGCGGGCGAGCCGGTCGGCGCCGACCCCGTGCTCGACGGCGGGCACCCGCGCCATCAGGAACAGCAGCACCAGCACCCCGTACCCGGCGAGCAGGCCGGTCAGGTGCGCCGCGGTGGCGAACAGGGCGTCGGGCCGGGCCGAGGGCCGCACCTGCACCGCCCAGAGCAGGACCACCGCCCCCGCTCCGCCCAGCATCCCGCCCCTGACCAGCCCCGCCACGTCTCGCATACGGGCCACGCTAAGGGCCCGCCGGACGGGTTCGGTGATCCTTAAGACGGCCTTGAGGGAAGCCTCACCGACGCTTAACCCGTGCGCTGAGGGCGGCGTTCCGTCCGGGTAACAACGGCGATGCGGCGGGGAAACAGCAGACCCGCACGCTCGGGGCATGACCTCGAAACAGCGTGTGGTGGTGATCGGCGGCGGGCTCGCGGGCCTGCGGCTCGCCGCGCGGCTGGCCGGCGGAGCGGCGGTGACCGTACTCGGCGAGGAACAGCACGTTCCGTACAACCGGGTGCTGCTCGCCGAGGTGCTGGCCGGCCGGTACGCGCCGGAGGTGGCCGCCCTCCCGGCGGCCGGCCCGGAGCTGCGGCGGGGCGTCCGCGCGGTCCGCGTCGACCGCGCCGACCGGAAGGTCCACTGCGACGACGGTGCCGCTCTGGCCTACGACACGCTGGTGCTGGCCACCGGATCCAACCCGGTGCTGCCGCCGCTGCGGGGGCTGTTCGAGCCCGAGGGGCGGGAGCTGCCCGACGGGGTCCACGCGTTCCGCACGATGGACGACTGCCTGGCGCTCTCGGAGGCCGTACGCCCGGGCGTGCGGGCGGTGGTGATCGGCGGGGGCCTGCTGGGCGTCTCGGCGGCCCGGGCGCTGGCCGCGCGGGGGGCACAGGTGGTCCTGGCGCAGCAGGCGGCGCGGCTGATGGAACGCCAGCTGGACGCCGGGGCCTCCGCGTTGCTGCACGCGCACCTGACCGCGCTCGGGGTCGAGATCCACACGGAGTGCCGGGTCCGAGGCCTGACCACGGCGCCCACGGCGGCCGCCCGCGACGCTCGGGGCCACCGCAGGGTCACCGGGGCGGAACTCGCCGACGGGTACCGGCTCGACGCCGACCTGGTCGTCCTGGCCTGCGGGGTCCGGCCCCGCACCGGGCTCGCCCAGGCCGCCGGGCTCGAAGTGCGCAAGGGCATCGTGGTCGACGACCGGCTGCGCACCAGCGACCCCCGGATCCACGCCATCGGCGACTGCGCCGAGCACGCCGGCCAGGTGTACGGCCTGGCCGGACCGGCGCTGGAGCAGGCCGACGTCCTCGCCGGAGTCCTGACCGGCGCCGACGCCGCGTACGCCGGCACCCGCGCCCTCACCCGCCTGACCCTCACCACCGCCGGCGGCAGCGGCCCCTTCGACCTCGCCTGCTTCGGCGAGACGACCCCCCGCCCGGGCGACGACGTGGTCCGCTTCGCCGACGCCACCCGGCGGACCTACCGGACGGTCGTCCTGCGCGACGACCGCCTCGTCGGCGGGGTCCTGCTCGGCGAGCTCTCCACCGTGGGCGCCGTCGCCCGCACCTGGGAGGGCGACGAGGCACCCCTCGACCTGTTCCACCTGCTCACCGACGACGGAGGCCACTGACATGACCGAGCCCCTGCCCGCGATCGTGCTCATCGGGCACGGCATGGTCGGCCAGCGCTACCTGGAGGCCCTCGCCGAGCGCGGTGCGACCCGGACCCACCGGATCACCGTGCTCTGCGAGGAGCCCCGGCCCGCCTACGACCGCGTCCACCTGACCTCGTACTTCTCCGGCAGCACCACCGAGGACCTGTCCATGACGCCCCCGGGGTTCATGGCGGAGCACGGCATCGCGCTCCACCTCGACGACCCCGCCGAGCACATCGACCGGACCGCCCGCACCGTCACCTCCCGCACCGGGCAGGTGTTCCCGTACGACGTCCTGGTGCTGGCCACCGGCAGCTTCCCCTTCGTGCCGCCCGTCCCCGGCAAGGACGCCCCCGGCTGCTTCGTCTACCGCACGATCGAGGACCTCCTCGCCATCGAGGAGTACGCGAAGGGCCGCACCAGCGGCGCGGTCGTCGGCGGCGGCCTGCTCGGGCTGGAAGCGGCCGGCGCCCTCCAGGGGCTCGGGCTCGCCACGCGCGTGGTGGAGTTCGCCCCGCGCCTGATGCCCGTCCAGGTCGACGAGGGCGGCGGCGCCGCCCTGCTGCGCACCATCGAGTCCATGGGCCTGACCGTCCACACCGGTGTCGGCACCCAGGAGGTGCTGACCGGCGAGGACGGCCACGTCAGCGGCATGCTGCTGTCCGACGGATCCGCCGTCGACACCGACCTCGTCGTCTTCTCCGCCGGGGTCCGCCCCCGCGACCAGCTGGCCCGCGCCTCGGGCCTGGACGTGGGCGAGCGCGGCGGCATCGCGGTCGACTCCCGCTGCCGCACCTCCGACCCGCGCGTCTACGCCATCGGCGAGTGCGCCCTGGCCTGCGACGGCCGTGTCTACGGCCTGGTCGCCCCCGGCTACGAGATGGCGGAGACCGCCGCCGAGGACCTGCTGGGCCGGGAGAAGGAGTTCACCGGCGCCGACCTCTCCACCAAGCTCAAGCTGCTCGGCGTGGACGTGGCCTCCTTCGGCGACGCCCACGGCACCGCCCCGGGCAGCCTCGACGTGGTCTGGTCCGACTCCCGCTCCGGTGTCTACAAGAAGCTGGTGGTCTCCCCGGACGGGGTCCTGCTCGGCGGGGTCCTGGTCGGCGACGCGGACGCGTACGGGCTGCTGCGCCCGCTCACCGGCAGCGTGCCGCCCGTCGCCCCCGAGCAGCTGGTCCTGCCGGCCGGCCTGGGCGCGCCCGTCGCGCTGGGCCCGTCCTCGCTCCCCGACCACGCGGTGATCTGCTCCTGCCACAACGTCACCAAGAAGGCCATCGCCGCCTGCGCCACCCTGTCCGAGGTGAAGAAGTGCACCAAGGCGGGCACCGGCTGCGGCAGCTGCGTCAAGGTGATCGGACAGCTGCTGCCCGCCGCCGCCGACAAGGGGCTGTGCGGCTGCTTCCCCTTCACCCGCGCCGAGCTGTACGAGATCGTCCGCACCCGGCGGCTCGCCTCCTACCAGGAGCTCCTCGACGGCCACGGCCGCCCGGAGGCCCGCGGCGGCGACGGCTGCGAGGTGTGCAAGCCCACCGTCGGCTCGATCATCGCCTCGCTCGCCCCGGCCGTCGGCGCCAGCGGCTACGTGCTGGAGGGCGAGCAGGCCGCGCTCCAGGACACCAACGACCACTTCCTGGCGAACATGCAGCGCAACGGCTCGTACTCGGTGGTCCCGCGCATCCCCGGCGGTGAGATCACCCCGGACAAGCTGATCGTGATCGGCGAGGTGGCGCGCGACTTCGGCCTCTACACGAAGATCACCGGCGGCCAGCGGATCGACCTCTTCGGGGCGAGCGTGGACCAGCTCCCGCGGATCTGGGCCCGGCTCGTCGACGCCGGATTCGAGTCCGGGCACGCGTACGGGAAGGCCCTGCGGACGGTGAAGTCCTGCGTGGGGCAGACGTGGTGCCGCTACGGGGTCCAGGACAGCGTCCGGATGGCCATCGACCTGGAGCTGCGCTACCGGGGGCTGCGCGCCCCGCACAAGCTCAAGTCGGCGGTCTCCGGCTGCGCCCGCGAGTGCGCGGAGGCGCAGAGCAAGGACTTCGGGGTCATCGCGACCGCGAGCGGCTGGAACCTCTACGTGGGGGGCAACGGCGGGGCCACCCCGCGCCATGCCGACCTCCTCGCCCAGGACCTGTCCGACGCGGAACTGGTCCGGTTGATCGACCGGTTCCTGATGTTCTACATCCGCACCGCCGACCGCCTGGAGCGGACCTCGACCTGGCTGGAGCGGCTGGAGGGCGGCCTGTCCCATCTGCGGGACGTGGTCGTGCACGACTCGCTGGGGCTGTGCGCGGAGCTGGAGTCGCTGATGGCCGACCACGTGGCGCACTACCGCGACGAATGGGCCGAGACGCTGGAGGACCCGGAGCGGCTGCGCCGGTTCGTGTCCTTCGTGAACGCGCCCGGCGCCCCGGACCCGACCGTGAAGTTCGTCCCCGAGCGCGACCAGGTCAAGCCCGACCTGGCCGTACTGACCATAGGAGGAGCCGTCCGATGACCGTCGAACTGAGGGTGGCCGAAGGCTGGCTGACGGTGTGCGAGCTGTCCGCGCTGGTCCCCGGGCGCGGGGTCGCGGCCCTGCTGCCGGACGGGAGCCAGGCCGCGGTGTTCGTCGACCGCGCGGGGCGCCCGTACGCCATCGGCAACCAGGACCCCTTCACGGGCGCGCACGTGCTGTCGCGGGGGCTGCTGGGGAGTGCGGCGGGCAGGCCGTTCGTGGCCTCGCCGCTGCTGAAGCAGCGCTTCGACCTGGAGTCGGGGCGCTGCCTGGACGACGAGGAGGTGGCGGTCCGGACCTACCCCGTGCGGACCGCCGCGACCTCGTAGCGGGCATCAGCCCTCGATGGCGGCCGGGTCCATCCAGACGTACTCCCACACGTGGTGGTCCAGGTCCTCGAAGGCGCGGCCGTACATGAAGCCCAGGTCCATGGGCGGCCGCGGCTCGGTGGCGCCCGCCGCGAGGGCGGCGTCGACGACCTCGTCGACCTTGGCGCGGCTCTCGGCGCTCAGGGCGACCATCACCTCGGTGGTCTTCGAGGCGTCGGCGACCGGCTTGGTGGCGAACCCCCGGAACTTCTCCTCGGTGAGCAGCATCGCGAAGATGGTGTCGCTGATCACCAGGGAGGCGGCGGTCTCGTCGGAGAACCGCGGGTTGAAGGAGTAGCCGAGCTTCTCCCAGAAGGCCCGGGCGGCGTCCAGGTCCTTGACCGGCAGGTTGACGAAGATCATCTGGGGCTGGGACATCACGGTCTCTCTTCTCGCGCGGTGGTCGCTGCTTTCGAGAGGTAGACCAAGGGGCGGGCGCAAACTCATCGCCCCCGCGAGATTTTTCTCGAGATTTCTTCCCGGTCCCGCCCGGCCGGGCGAAACCACAGGTCAGGCCGCCGAGCGCAGCTTCAGCGCCGCCAGCGGGACAAAGCCGAGGCCGTCCGCGCTCGCCGTGGACGCCCCCTCGCCCGCGAGCCGCTTGTGCAGGGCCGGCGCGATCCGCTCGCCCCGCGCCTTGGCCCGCTCGGCGTTCGGGCCCCGGCGCAGTCCGGCGACGCTCGCGTCGGCGCGGCCCGAGATGTCGTCGGCGGCGGCGAAGTGGTCCATCCCTCCACCCTCCTTCCCCGCGGCGGTTCTCCCCAGGGGAGAAGGTCCCGAGGAACGGCCCGGGGGAAGCGCGTCCGGGCGCGGTGAAAGTCCCCGCCGGAGGATTGAACCTGACCGGTCGCTCGTGCGTAATGAGGAATTGGTGCCACGTCAACTGGCGCCTCCTAGGTTCCTCGACGCGTGCGACCCCGCGTCCGACCGGCCGCGGGGCCTTCCTCCCACAGGAGTGACCGTGGAACGTCGTACCTTCCTGCGCGGCGCAGTGATCGGTTCGTCGGCCGCCGCCTTCGGCGGAACGTTGATGCACGGGGCCGCCTACGCGGCACCCGCCCAGCCCGGCGCCGGACCGTACGGAGCACTCGGCGCGGCGGACGCGAACGGCATCCAGCTGCCGGCCGGGTTCAGCAGCCGGGTGATCGCCCGCTCCGGCCAGACCGTCGGCGGCACCTCGTACACCTGGCACAGCGCCCCGGACGGCGGCGCCTGTTTCGCGGACGGCACGGGCTGGATCTACGTGTCGAACTCGGAGATCAACCCCTCCGGCGGCGCGAGCGCGGTCCGGTTCAACTCCTCCGGCACCGTCACCGGCGCCTACCGGATCCTCTCCAACACCCGGCAGAACTGCGCGGGCGGCAAGACCCCGTGGAACACCTGGCTGTCCTGCGAGGAGGTCGACCGCGGCTACGTCTACGAGACCGACCCGTACGGCGTGAACGCGTCCGTGCAGCGGGCCGCGATGGGCCGCTTCAAGCACGAGGCGGCCGCCGCCGACCCGGTGCGCAAGGTGATCTACCTGACCGAGGACGAGAGCAGCGGCTGCTTCTACCGCTTCGTCCCGACCACCTGGGGCAACCTCTCCTCCGGCACCCTCCAGGTCCTCAAGGCCGGCACCGCCACCTCCGGCTCCTTCACCTGGGCCAACGTCCCGGACCCGGACGGCTCGCCGACCGCCACCCGCAGCCAGGTCTCCGGCTCGAAGAAGTTCAACGGCGGCGAGGGCTGCCACTACGCCAACGACACGGTCTGGTTCACCACCAAGGGCGACAACCGGGTTTGGCAGCTCAACCTCGCGAACAACACGTACGAGCTGGCCTACGACGACTCCCTCGTGCCGAGCGGCGCCGCCCCGCTGACGGGCGTCGACAACGTCACCGGGTCCTCGTACGGCGACCTGTACGTCGCCGAGGACGGCGGCAACATGGAGATCTGCGTGATCACTCCGGACGACGTGGTGGCGCCGTTCCTGCGGATCACCGGCCAGTCCTCCTCGGAGATCTGCGGCCCGGCCTTCTCACCGGCCGGCAACCGGCTCTACTTCTCCAGCCAGCGCGGTACGAGCGGCAGCTCCTCGGGCGGCATCACCTACGAGGTGACGGGCCCGTTCCGCACCTGAGCACCCTGATCCCGCACCGCCGCGGCCCCCGGCACCCGGCCGGGGGCCGCGGCGTTTCACGAGGCCACCGCGCCGCCCTTGAGCAGCGCGGCCCCCAGCGGGGTCACGGTGTGCAGCACCGCGTTGCCGTGCCGCAGCGTCGTCACCAGGCCCGCCTCGCGCATCACGCAGGCGTGCTGGCTCGCCGAGGCCAGCGAGACCCCGGCCCGGCGGGCCAGTTCGCTGGTGGTGGCGCCGTCGCCGATGGCCCGCAGGACCACCGAGCGGGTGTGCCCCACCAGCTTGCCCAGGTTGCGCTGGCGCTGCTCCTCGACGTGCACGGTGCGCGCCGCCTCGCCGCCCGCGGGGGCCGAGGCCAGGTGCGAGGCGGCCGGGTAGACCAGCACCGGCGGCAGCTCGGGGTCGTGCAGGGTCACCGCGGTGCGCCGGCAGAAGAAGGACGGCTGGAGCAGCAGCCCGCGCCCCCGTAGCCGTACGTCCCGGTCCACCGGGTAGTCGCACTCGAGCACCGGGGCGCGCCAGCGCAGCATCGGCGGCAGCGAGGCCAGCAGTTCGTCGGCGCCCCCGTCCAGCAGGGCCCGGCCGCGCGCGGCCCGCTCGGCCTCTATCTGCGCCTGTATGTGGGTCCAGTACGGCTCCACGGCCGCGCGGTGGTACGCGCGCAGCTCGCCCAGGAGCCTGGGCAGGTGCTTGGTGCCGCCCTCCATGAACTCCCGCAGCCGCGGCGCCATGGACGCTCCGGCGCCCGCACCCGCTCCCGGACCCGCTCCCGCGCCGGGCCCGCCGGCGAGCAGCAGGAGCTCGCGCCGCAGCCGCTCGGGACGGATCCCGCGCAGCGCGTCGAGCGCCACGTCCCACCCGTACTGCCCCTCCACGGGGGTCAGGAAATCGGGAAAATATCCGCGCGCCGGTATGAGCATGCCGAGCGTGCGTGTTTCACCATTCAACCTGCCCCGCGTTTCCGTACGCCATTCACCGAACAACCGGGCGTCTCGCCGGTCCCTTAAGCGGTGAAAGCTGAGAATCGTTTCCCACAACGCATCGGGACGCCCTGCCATCCGTACGCGTGCCAGGTCCACTCCAGTGAAATGGATACGCAGCACCGAACCCCCACCTGTGCAACCGCAATCCCCCCGCCCCACGAGTATGCACGCCGTCACACGTGGTCACCACGCCCTTTCGGCCACAGTTGAAACCCCTTTCGGCAGAGGCGTGACAACCGAAATCCTGTACTCCGCCGGGCACACTCCGATGCGACCGAAACGCTCCGCGAAGGCCGTGGGGGGCTTTGCGGGGCCTGGCGGTCGGTCGCACGGGAAGCGCCGACGTGCCCGGCAGAATGACAGCGGCGGTGGACGGGTGGGGATCCGTCCACCGCCTGCTGGCGTAAAGATTTGTTGAACAGAAAAAAATAGGCGCGCCCGCCCTCGGGCAGTCAGGGAACCCGGGGGCGGGCGCGGTCTATGGGGCCCCTTCCCGGGGCAGGGGGTCAGCGGCTGTCGCTGCCCTTCGCCTCGGCGGCGGCACGGCCGGCCTCCAGGCGCGCGACCGGAATCCGGAACGGCGAGCAGGAGACGTAGTCGAGGCCGACCTCGTGGAAGAAGTGGACGGACTCGGGGTCACCGCCGTGCTCGCCGCAGACGCCGAGCTTGAGGTCGGGGCGGGTGGCCCGGCCCTGCTCGACCGCGTGGCGGACCAGCGAGCCGACGCCGTCCTTGTCGATGGTCTCGAAGGGCGAGACCCCGAAGATGCCCTTCTCCAGGTACGCGGTGAAGAAGCTGGCCTCGACGTCGTCGCGGGAGAAGCCCCACACCGTCTGGGTCAGGTCGTTCGTACCGAAGGAGAAGAACTGCGCGGCCTCGGCGATCTGCCCGGCCGTCAGGGCGGCGCGCGGCAGCTCGATCATGGTGCCGATGGTCAGCTTGAGGTTCGTGCCGGTGGCGGCCTCGACCTCGGCGATGACCTGGTCGGCCTCGTCGCGGACGATCTCCAGCTCCTGGACGGTGCCCACGAGCGGGACCATGATCTCGGCGCGCGGGTCGCCCTTGGCGTTCTTGCGCTCGGCCGCGGCCTCGGCGATCGCCCGGACCTGCATCTTGAACAGGCCGGGGATGACCAGGCCCAGGCGGACACCGCGCAGGCCCAGCATCGGGTTCTGCTCGTGCAGCTTGTGGACGGCCTGGAGCAGGCGCAGGTCGTTCTCGTTGTGGTCCTTGCGGGACTCGGCGAGGGCGACGCGCACCGACAGCTCGGTGATGTCCGGCAGGAACTCGTGCAGCGGCGGGTCCAGCAGGCGGACGGTGACGGGCAGGCCGTCCATCGCCTCGAACAGCTCGACGAAGTCCTTCTTCTGCAGCGGCAGGAGGGCACTGAGTGCCTCCTCGCGCTCTTCGTCGGTGTCCGCGAGGATCAGCCGCTCCACCAGTTCGCGGCGCTCGCCGAGGAACATGTGCTCGGTGCGGCACAGGCCGATGCCCTGCGCGCCGAAGCGGCGGGCGCGCGACGCGTCCTCGGCGTTGTCGGCGTTGGCGCGCACCCGCAGGCGGCGCACGCGGTCCGCGTAGGCCATGATCCGGTGCACGGCGGCGACCAGCTCGTCGGCGTCGTCGGCGCCGGCGTGCATGCGGCCCTCGAAGTACTCGACGACCGGGGAGGGTACGACGGGTACCTCGCCGAGGTAGACCTTGCCGGTGGAGCCGTCGATGGAGACGACGTCGCCCTCTTCGATGACCGTCTCGCCGACCGTCATGCGACGGCGCTTGGTGTCGACGTCGAGCTCCTCGGCGCCGCAGACGCAGGTCTTGCCCATGCCGCGGGCGACCACGGCGGCGTGCGAGGTCTTGCCGCCGCGCGAGGTCAGGATGCCCTCGGAGGCGATCATGCCGTCCAGGTCGTCCGGGTTGGTCTCGCGGCGGATCAGGATGACCTTCTCGCCGGAGCGGGACCACTTGACGGCCGTGTAGGAGTCGAAGACGGCCTTGCCGACGGCCGCGCCCGGGGAG
The DNA here is from genome assembly GCF_001746425.1 of Streptomyces subrutilus. Classification (GTDB taxonomy): domain Bacteria; phylum Actinomycetota; class Actinomycetes; order Streptomycetales; family Streptomycetaceae; genus Streptomyces; species Streptomyces subrutilus_A. The sequence goes on from NZ_MEHK01000001.1 coordinate 2,600,241, forward strand.
GCGGCGATGCCGCGGCCGAGCAGCTCGGTCTTCGCGGTCTCGTCGAAGCGCGGGAACATCAGCTGCGCGAGCTGGTGGCCGGTGACGCGCTGCAGGGCCTCGGCCTCGTCGATCAGGCCCTGGTCGACGAGCTGGGTGGCGATCCGGAAGGCGGCGCCGGCGGTGCGCTTGCCGACGCGGGTCTGGAGCATCCACAGCTGGCCGCGCTCGATGGTGAACTCGATGTCGCAGAGATCCTTGTAGTGGGTCTCCAGCGTCTCCATGATCGTCATGAGCTGGTCGTACGAGGCCTTGTCGATGGTCTCCAGGTCCGCGAGCGGAACGGTGTTGCGGATGCCCGCGACGACGTCCTCGCCCTGGGCGTTCTGGAGGTAGTCGCCGTAGACGCCCTGGTGGCCGCTGGCGGGGTCGCGGGTGAAGGCGACGCCGGTGCCGGAGTCGGGGCCGAGGTTGCCGAAGACCATGGAGCAGATGTTGACCGCGGTGCCCAGGTCGCTCGGGATGCGCTCCTGGCGGCGGTAGAGCTTGGCGCGGTCGGTGTTCCACGAGTTGAAGACGGCCTCGACGGCGAGGTCGAGCTGCTCGCGGGCGTCCTGCGGGAACTCGCGGCCGGCCTGCTTGGCGACGATCTTCTTGAAGCGGGTGACCAGCTGCTTCAGGTCGGCGGCGTCGAGGTCGGTGTCGACGGTGACCTTCTTGGCGGCCTTGGCCTCCTCGAGGGCTTCCTCGAAGAGCTCGCCGTCGACGTCCAGGACGGTCTTGCCGAACATCTGGATGAGGCGGCGGTACGAGTCCCAGGCGAAGCGCTCGTTGCCGGACTGGGCGGCGAGGCCGGTGACGGAGGCGTCGGAGAGCCCGATGTTGAGGACCGTGTCCATCATGCCCGGCATGGAGAACTTGGCGCCGGAGCGGACGGAGACCAGAAGCGGATCGTCCGACTGGCCGAGCTTCTTGCCCATCTTCGTCTCGAGGGCGGCAAGGTGGGTGCTGACCTCGTCGCGCAGCTCGGCCGGGGCCGTGCCGCTGTCGAGGTAGACCTTGCAGGCCTCGGTGGTGATGGTGAAGCCGGGAGGGACCGGCAGACCCAGGTTGGTCATCTCGGCGAGGTTGGCACCCTTGCCGCCGAGAAGGTCCTTGAGGTCGCGGTTTCCCTCGGTGAAGTCGTAGACGAACTTCTGATCTTTGTTTTCCGACACGGGTCTCGACTCCTCGAGGCTCGGTGGCTGCCCTGACGGCCAGGAACATACCCAGATCGAAGGCTTCTGGGTACGTCCACTTGGTCGTCATGCGGCTGTAACCACCCGTGCGCCAGCAGATCGAAAGTAACGCACGGGTAATCAGAACGCCCGGAAAGCCTTCACCTTCCGAAGAAAGAGGGGGCTTTTGAGGCTTGATGACGCTCGAATGAGCGATCATCGATCCATTTGCGTTCAACTCTTGAACGAACAAAGGGTGGCACCCAGTGCCACCCTTTGAAAGTCTTACCCGTGACTTCAATGCTCATCTGAGCGAAACCCCTCCCATGCGTGGCGTATATCACGCACCACGGAGGGCGATTTGTCAGCCTCCGGAAGTGTCCAGTTCCGCTTCCTCACTGATGCCCGCACAGTCGTACGGGTCCTTCAGCCAGCCGTCCGGCAGGACAACCCGGTTGTTTCCGGACGTCCGGCCGCGAGGACCGTCCGCGCTCTCCGGCCACCCTTGATCCAAGTCGAGCTCGCTCAGATGAGCGTCCAGTTCGGCCAGGGAGGAGGTGACCGCCAGCTTCTTGCGCATCTCGGAGCCCACCGAGAAGCCCTTGAGGTACCAGGCCACGTGCTTACGGAAGTCGATCACCCCGCGCGCCTCGTCGCCGATCCACTCCCCCAGCAGCTGCGCGTGCCGGTGCATGGTGGACGCGACCTCGCGCAGCGTGGGCTTGTGGAAGTCCTCCGGGCGCCCCTCGAAGGCCGCCACCAGGTCGTTGAACAGCCACGGCCGCCCCAGGCAGCCCCGGCCGACGACCACGCCGTCGCACCCGGTCTCGCGGACCATGCGCAGCGCGTCCTCGGCGCACCAGATGTCACCGTTGCCGAGGACCGGGATCTCCGGCACGTGCTCCTTGAGCCGCGCGATGGCCTCCCAGTCGGCGGTGCCGCCGTAGTGCTGGGCGGTGGTGCGCCCGTGCAGGGCGATGGCGGTGACCCCCTCCTCGACGGCGATCCGGCCGGCGTCCAGGTAGGTGAGGTGCTCGTCGTCGATGCCCTTGCGCATCTTCATCGTCACCGGCAGGTCGCCGGCGCCGGCGACGGCCTCGCGCAGGATCGCGCGCAGCAGGTTCCGCTTGTAGGGGAGGGCCGAGCCGCCGCCCTTGCGGGTCACCTTGGGGACGGGGCAGCCGAAGTTGAGGTCGATGTGGTCGGCGCGGTCCTCCTCGACGATCATGCGGACCGCCTTGCCGACCGTCACCGGGTCGACTCCGTACAACTGGATCGAGCGGGGCTTCTCGGTCTCGTCGAAGTGGATCAGCTGCATGGTCTTCTCGTTGCGCTCGACCAGGGCGCGGGTCGTGATCATCTCGCTCACGAACAGCCCCTTGCCGCCGGAGAACTCCCGGCAGAGGGTACGGAACGGGGCATTGGTGATGCCGGCCATCGGCGCGAGCACCACCGGGGGCTGCACGGTGTGCGGGCCGATCGCGAGGGGCGGGGGGAGCGTGGTCATCCGCCCATTGTCCCGCATGCCGAGGGGGTGCGGCAGACGTACGATCGGCGGCATGATCGAGCCGAGTCAGCCGAGCCGCCGGCAGCGCACGCTCGTCCTGGCGATCTGCTGCATGAGCCTGCTGATCGTCAGCCTCGACAACACGGTGCTCAACGTGGCGCTCCCGTCGATGCGCCGCGAGCTCGACGCGTCGGTCGCGGGCCTGCAGTGGACCATCGACGCCTACACCCTCGTCCTGGCCTCGCTGCTGATGCTCGCGGGCTCCACGGCCGACCGGATCGGGCGCCGCAAGGTGTTCGTCGCCGGGCTGCTGGCCTTCACCGCGGGCTCCCTGCTGTCCTCCCTCGCCCCCAGCCTCGACTGGCTCATCGTCTTCCGCATGGTCCAGGCGATCGGCGGCGCGATGCTCAACCCGGTGGCCATGTCGATCATCACCAACACCTTCACCGATCCGGCCGAGCGGGCCCGGGCCATCGGGGTGTGGGGCGCGGTCGGGGGCATCTCCATGGCCGCGGGGCCCCTGATCGGCGGAGTGCTGGTGGACTCCGTGGGCTGGCGCTCGATCTTCCTGATCAACCTGCCGATCGGCCTGGCGGCGCTCGCCCTGACCCTGCGCCACATCCCCGAGTCCCGGGCGGCCCGGCCGCGCCGCCCGGACCCGGTGGGCCAGGTGCTGGTCATCGCGCTGCTCGGCAGTCTCACGTACGGGATCATCGAGGCCCCGGCCGCCGGCTGGCGCTCGCCGCTGATCCTCGGGTGCGCGGTGGTGGCCGTCGCCTCGTTCGTGGGACTGCTGGTCTACGAGCCCCGGCGCGAGGATCCGCTGATCGATCTCCGGTTCTTCCGGAGCGCGCCCTTCAGCGGGTCGACCGTGATCGCCATCAGCGCCTTCGCCGGACTGGCCGGCTTCCTCTTCCTGAACACGCTCTACCTCCAGGACGTGCGGGGGCTCAGTGCCCTGCACGCCGGGCTGTACATGCTGCCGATGGCGGCCCTGACCGTTCTCTTCGCGCCGCTCGCCGGGCGGCTGGTGGGCACCCGGGGGCCCCGGATCTGCCTGCTGATCGCGGGTGTGGCGATGGCGGCGAGCGGACTGCTCTTCGCCCTGTTCGAGGCGGAGGCGTCCAACCCGCTCCTGTTCACCGGCTACGTGCTCTTCGGGCTCGGGTTCGGCATGGTGAACGCGCCGATCACCAATACGGCCGTGTCCGGGATGCCGCGCTCCCAGGCGGGCGTGGCAGCCGCCATCGCCTCGACCAGCCGGCAGACGGGCGGAACGCTGGGCGTGGCGGTCATCGGCTCGGTCCTGGCGGCGGGGCTGGCCGGCGGCTCCGACTTCGCCGGGGCGGCCCAGCCCGCCTGGTGGATCATCACGCTGTGCGGACTGGCGGTGCTGGTGGTGGGCGCGGTGACGAGCGGCAGCTGGGCCCGCGCGACGGCGGAGCGCACGGCCCGCAGCCTGGAGGATCCCGTCAGCCCTTCCGCGGCGACGGGTTCGCCGCGCGCCTGAACGGCCGCCTCCGGGCCTCGCGAGGACAACGGCCGGTGCGAGCTCGCGGTCCTTGCACACTGACGAGTGACAGATATTGAAATCTGTCACTCGTCATGTCACTCTCGTTCCATGACGAAGAACGAGAGCCCTTTCGAGACCCCTGTCCACCCGTCCGTTCCCCGCCGCCTCGGCACCGCCGGGCCGTCCGTCTTCCCGCTGGGCCTCGGCTGCATGGGCATGTCCGCCCTGTACGGGGAGGCCGACCGCGCCGAGTCCCTCGCCACCCTGCACGCCGCCCTGGACGCGGGCGTCACGCTGCTCGACACCGGCGACTTCTACGGCATGGGCCACAACGAGCTTCTGATCAACGAGGCCCTGCGCACCGCGCCCGCCGCGGCCCGCGAGCGGGCGCTGACCAGCGTCAAGTTCGGCGCCCTGCGCACGGTCGAGGGCGGCTTCACCGGTTACGACGGGCGGCCCGAGGCCGTCAGGAACTTCCTGGCCTACTCGCTCCAGCGGCTCGGCCGGGACCACATCGACATCTACCGCATCGCCCGGGTGGACCCGGACGTCCCGATCGAGGAGACCGTCGGCGCCATCGCCGAGGCGGTCGAAGCCGGGCACGTGCGCCACATCGGCCTCTCCGAGGTCGGCGCGGACACCCTGCGCCGGGCCGCCGCCGTCGCCCCGATCGCCGACCTCCAGATCGAGTACTCACTCATATCCCGCGGCATCGAGGAGGAGATCCTGCCGACCGCCCGGGAGCTCGGGATAGGCATCACGGCGTACGGGGTGCTGTCCCGCGGCCTGATCAGCGGCCACTTCACCCGCGACCGCGCGCTGGCCCCGGGCGACTTCCGCGGGATGAGCCCGCGCTTCCAGGGGGACAACCTCGACCGCAACCTCGGCCTGGTCGAGGCGCTGCGCAAGGTCGCGGAGGGCAAGGGCGTGAGCGTGGCGCAGACGGCCATCGCCTGGGTGCTGTCGCGCGGCGCGGACATCGTGCCGCTGGTCGGCGCCCGGCGCCGGGACCGGCTGGCCGAGGCACTGGGCGCCCTCGACATCTCGCTGAGCGCCGCCGATCTGGCCGCCATCGAGGAAGCCGTCCCCGTCGGCGCCGCGGCGGGCGACCGGTATCCGGCGGCACAGATGGCCCACCTCGACAGCGAACACTGAGCTGGCGGTACGGTCGTACCCATGCCCCCCGCTGCTGCCGAGCCCCTGACACCCGAGCGCATCCTCGAGACCACCGAGGACGTGCTGCGCCGCTTCGGCCCCACCAAGGCCACGGTGGTGGACGTGGCCCGCGCGCTGGGCGTCAGCCACGGCAGCGTGTACCGGCACTTCCCGTCGAAGGCGGCGCTGCGCGAGGCCGTCACCGACCGGTGGCTCGCCAAGAGCGTGGTCGCGCTGGAGGAGATCACTTCGGCGTCCTCCGGGAGCGCCCCCTCCAAGCTGGAGTCGTGGCTCGAAGCGCTCTTCGAGGCGAAGCGCCACAAGGCGGGTGACGACCCGGAGCTGTTCGCCACCTACATCGTGCTGCTGGACGAGAACAGCGACGTGGTGGACCGGCACCTGACCGAGCTGATCGACCAGTTGGCCCGGATCATCGCGGAAGGGGTCGATGCGGGCACGCTCGCGGCCGCCGACGTGCCGGCCGCCGCCCGCGCGGTCTTCGACGCCACCGGCCGCTTCCACGATCCGCAGTACGCGGCCGACTGGCTCTCGCCCACGATCTTCGCGGAGTTCGAGGCCGTCACCTCGCTGATCATCCGGGGCCTGCGCGCCTGACGCCGCTCCCCCGCCCGGACCTCCGCGGACAAAGACCGGTGGCCCGGTGCGCACGCGCGCACCGGGCCACCGGTCGTTTCTTGCGAGACGCAGCCCGGGCTCAGCAGCCGAGCAGGCGGCTGCCGAGGTAGCTCTGGATCTGGTCCAGGGAGACGCGCTCCTGCTTCATGGTGTCGCGCTCGCGCACGGTCACCGCGTTGTCGTCCAGGGTGTCGAAGTCGACGGTGACGCAGAACGGCGTACCGATCTCGTCCTGGCGGCGGTAGCGGCGGCCGATGGCGCCCGCGTCGTCGAACTCGATGTTCCAGAACTTGCGCAGGTCGGCGGCGAGGCCCTTGGCCTTCGGCGACAGCTGAGCGTTGCGGGACAGCGGCAGCACGGCGACCTTGATCGGGGCCAGGCGCGGGTCGAGGCGCATCACGGTGCGCTTCTCCATGACGCCCTTGGCGTTCGGCGCCTCGTCCTCGTTGTACGCGTCGAGCATGAAGGCGAGCATGGCGCGGTTGACACCGGCCGCCGGCTCGATGACGTACGGGGTGTAGCGCTCCTTCGACTCCTGGTCGAAGTACACGAGGTCCTGGCCCGAGGCGGCGGAGTGGGCCTTGAGGTCGAAGTCGGTGCGGTTGGCGATGCCTTCGAGCTCGGAGAACTCGTTGCCGCCGAAGTTGAAGCGGTACTCGATGTCGGCGGTGCGCTTCGAGTAGTGGGACAGCTTCTCCTTCGGGTGGTCGAACCAGCGGATGTTCTCCTCACGGATGCCGAGGTCGCGGTACCAGTTCCACCGCTCCTGCATCCAGTACTCCTGCCACTGCTCGTCCTCGCCCGGCTTGACGAAGAACTCCATCTCCATCTGCTCGAACTCGCGCGTGCGGAAGATGAAGTTGCCCGGCGTGATCTCGTTGCGGAAGGACTTGCCCATCTGCGCGATGCCGAAGGGGGGCTTCTTGCGCGAGGTGGTCTGCACCTGGGCGAAGTTGGTGAAGATGCCCTGGGCGGTCTCGGGGCGCAGGTAGGCCTTGGAGCCGGTGTCCTGGGTCGGGCCGAGGTGGGTCTCCAGCATGCCGGAGAACTGCTTGGGCTCGGTGAACTGGCCCTTCACACCGCAGTTGGGGCAGTTGACGTCGGCGAGGCCGTTGGCGGGCACGCGGCCGTGCTTGGCCTCGTACGCCTCCTCCAGGTGGTCGGCGCGGTGGCGCTTGTGACAGGAGGTGCACTCGGTCAGCGGGTCGGAGAAGGTCGCGACGTGGCCGGAGGCCACCCAGACCTCGGGGGCCAGGATCACGGACGAGTCGATACCGACGATGTCCTCACGCCCGGTGACCATCGCCTTCCACCACTGGCGCTTGATGTTCTCCTTGAGCTCGACACCGAGCGGGCCGTAATCCCAGGCGGCCTTGGAGCCGCCGTAGATCTCACTGCACGGGAAAACGAAGCCACGGCGCTTGCTCAGGCTGACGATGGTGTCGATCTTGTCGGCGGCCACGGTGCTCTCTTCATTACGAGGACGAACGGCGAATGCCTCAGGTTACCGGCGCCCGCACCCCCCCTTTCAAATCGGATCCCCCGCCACGGGCCCGCCCACACCTCTCCCACCAGGGTTTTTGACAACCGTTTCCATTTTTGATGAAAATGGATGTCATGAACGTACGACGCCTCATACCCGCCACCGCCCTCGCAGGAGCCGTCGCCCTCGGCGCCACGGCCCTCACCGCCTGCTCCGGAGCCGGTGCCGGTGCCGGTGCCGGTGCCGCCGAATCCGGCGGCAACGACGGCAAGCTCGGCGTGACGGCATCGTTCTACCCCATGCAGTTCCTCGCCGAGCAGATCGGCAAGGACCACGTGAAGGTCGACACCCTGACCAAGCCGGGAGTCGAGCCGCACGACCTGGAGATCACCCCGAAGCAGACCGGGCAGCTCGCCGACGCCGATGTGATCCTCTACCTCAAGACCCTCCAGCCCGCCGTCGACAAGGCCGTCGCCCAGTCCGGCGTGAAGAACGTGGTCGACGCCGCCACCCTCACCAAGCTCGAAGCCCACGCCCCCTCCGGCCACGGCCACGAGGGCGAGGCGGGCCACGAGGGCGAGGGCGAGGAAGGCCACGCCCACGGCGAGGCCGGCGAGGACCCGCACGTCTGGCTCGACCCCGCCAAGTACGCGGAGATCGCCCAGGGCGTCGGCGCCGCCCTGGAGAAGGCCGACCCCGACCACGCGGCGGACTACAAGAAGAACACCGCCGACCTCGTCGCCAAGCTGACCGCCCTGGACACCGAGTTCAAGAACGGCCTGGCCGACACGGCCACCAAGACCTTCATCACCACGCACTCCGCCTTCGGCTACCTCGCCGAGCGCTACGGCCTGGACCAGGAGGGCATCTCCGGCGTCGACCCCGAGTCCGAGCCCAGCCCCGCCCGGATGAAGGAGCTCCAGGAGGTCGCGAAGAAGGAGAATGTCTCCACGGTGTTCTTCGAGACCCTGGCCAGCGACAAGACGGCGAAGAGCCTCGCCGGGGACACCGGCCTGAAGACCGACGTCCTCGACCCCCTCGAGGGAATCACCGACAAGTCCCAGGGCGCTGACTACTTCGAGGTCATGCGCTCCAACCTGAAGAACCTCCAGAAGGCGCTCGGAGCCAAGTAGATGACAGCAGTTACGGAGGCACGAGCCATGCAGACCCTGTCCGGGCAGGCCGCTGACCAGCCCGTCATATCCCTGCGCGGGGCCACGGCCTCGCTCGGCTCGCGCCCCGTGCTGCGCGGGATCGACCTCGCCGTCCGCCCCGGTGAGGTCGTCGCGCTGCTGGGCGCCAACGGCTCCGGCAAGTCCACCGCCGTCCGCGCGATCGTCGGCCAGGTCCCCCTCACCGACGGCTCCCTCTCGCTCTTCGGCACGGACTTCAAGCGCTTCCGCGACTGGTCGCGCATCGGGTACGTCCCGCAGCGCACCACGGCCGCCGGCGGCGTCCCGGCCACCGTCCGCGAGGTCGTCTCCTCCGGCCGGCTCTCCCGCACCCGCTTCGGCCTCCTACGCAAGGCCGACAAGGCCGCCGTCGAGGGCGCCCTGGCCCTCGTGGACATGGACGGCTACGCCGACGTCTCCGTGAACGCCCTCTCCGGCGGCCAGCACCAGCGCGTGCTCATAGCCCGGGCGCTCGCCGGCGAGCCGGAGCTGCTGCTCATGGACGAGCCCATGGCCGGTGTCGACCTCGCCAACCAGGAGGTCCTGGCGAACGCCCTGCGCGAGCAGGTCGCCGTCGGAAGCACCGTCCTGCTCGTCCTGCACGAGCTGGGCCCGCTGGAGCCGCTGATCGACCGGGCCGTCGTCCTGCGGGACGGCTGCGTCGTCCACGACGGCCCGCCCCCGGAGGCCGTGGGCCAGCACGCCCTGCCCGGCCACGACCACGTACACCCCCACGCGGCGCACGACGCCGAGCCCCTGCGGACGGGACTGCTGAGCTGATGGACCTCCTCGACCACGCCTTCATGCAGCGGGCACTGATCGCCGCCGCCCTGGTGGGCATCACGGCGCCCGCCATCGGCACGTACCTGGTCCAGCGCCGCCAGGCGGTCATGGGCGACGGCCTCGGCCACGTCGCCATGACCGGTGTCGCCCTCGGCTTCGTGCTCAACACCAGCCCCGTGTGGATGGCCACCCTCGTCGCCGTCGTCGGCGCCGTCGGCATGGAGCTGATCCGCTCCCGCGGCAAGACCAGCGGCGACGTCGCCCTCGCGATGCTCTTCTACGGCGGCCTCGCCGGCGGCGTGATGATCATCAACGTGGGCGGCGGCTCCACGACCAACCTGCTCAGCGCCATGTTCGGCTCGATCACCACCGTCGCCGCCGAGGACGTCACCGCGATGGCGATCCTCGCCGCCTTCGTCCTCGCCGTCACCGTCGGCCTGCGCCGCCAGCTCTTCGCGGTCTGCCAGGACGAGGAGTTCGCCAAGGTGACGGGCCTCCCGGTGCGCGCCCTGAACCTGCTGATCGCCGTCACCGCCGCAGTCACCGTGACCGTCGCCATGCGCATCGTCGGCCTGCTGCTGGTCAGCGCCATGATGGTGATCCCGGTCGCGGCCGCCCAGCGCCTGACCCGCGGTTTCGCCGCCACGCTGGGCGTGGCCGTGGCCATCAGCCTGGCCGTCTCCCTGACCGGCACCGCCACCACGTATTACGTCAACGCGCCCTCGGGTGCCATGATCGTGCTGCTCGCCATCGCCGTGTTCATGGCCCTGACCGCACTGTCCGCTCCACTGGCCCGGCGCCGGGCCAGGGCCGCGGTCGCGGCGGAAGAGGTCTGCACCAGGGACGATGTGAAGGTCTAGCGGGCTGGCACAATGGCCGCAGGCCGATACGAGGAGGAACCGGTGGCGACTGCGCCTGGCGAGACGAATGCCGCGCCAGTACGAGGACGATCCACCCGGCAGCGGGCCGCCGTGGCGGCGGCGCTGGACGAGGTGGACGAGTTCCGCAGTGCCCAGGAACTCCACGACATGCTCAAGCACCGTGGCGATTCCGTGGGCCTGACCACGGTGTACCGCACCCTCCAGTCGCTCGCGGACGCCGGCGAGGTCGACGTCCTGCGCACCAGCGACGGCGAGTCCGTCTACCGGCGCTGCTCCACCGGGGACCACCACCACCACCTGGTCTGCCGCAAGTGCGGCAAGGCGGTTGAGGTGGAGGGCCCGGCCGTGGAGAAGTGGGCCGAGTCCATCGCCGCCGAGCACGGCTTCGTGAACGTGGCCCACACCGTGGAGATCTTCGGCACCTGCGCCGACTGCGCCGCGGCCGGCTAGAACCGCGTCAGGTTCCGGTCCAGGACCGCCCGCAGCCGGTCCGCGTCCGAGGGGCGGCGAGCCCGCGTATACGGCGGATCCCCGCCCGCGGTGTCCGCGGACGGGGATCCTGGGCGGCGGTCGTCAGCCGGCCGCGCCCGGCCCCTCGGGCTGGTTGGGGACGGCGCCGCCGAAGCGGCGGTCGCGCTGGGCGTACTCCAGGCAGGCCTGCCAGAGGTTGCGCCGGTCGAAATCCGGCCACAGCACGTCCTGGAAGACCATCTCGGCGTACGCGCTCTGCCAGAGCAGGTAGTTGGAGGTGCGCTGCTCGCCGCTCGGGCGCAGGAACAGGTCCACGTCCGGCATGTCCGGGTAGTACATGTACTTCGCGAAGGTCTTCTCGTTGACCTTCGACGGGTCCAGCTTGCCGGCCGCGACATCGCGGGCGATGGCCTGCGCCGCGTCCGCGATCTCGGCGCGACCTCCGTAGTTCACGCAGAAGTACAGGGTCATCGCGTCGTTGTCGACGGTCTGCTCCTGGGCCACCTGGAGCTCCTGGACGACCGACTTCCACATCTTCGGCATGCGGCCGACCCAGCGGATCCGGATGCCCAGTTCGTTCATCTCGTCGCGGCGGCGCCGGATGACGTCGCGGTTGAAGTTCATCAGGAAGCGGACCTCGTCGGGCGAGCGCTTCCAGTTCTCCGTCGAGAAGGCGTACAGGGAGAGGTTCTTGACGCCCATCTCCAGGCAGCCCTTGAGCACGTCGAGCACGACGCCCTCACCCACCTTGTGGCCCTCGGTGCGCGGCAGGCCGCGCTCCTTGGCCCAGCGGCCGTTGCCGTCCATGACGACCGCGACGTGGTTCGGGACCAGCTCGCCGGGGATCTTCGGCGGGCGCTCACCGGACGGGTGCGGCTCGGGAACCTTGTACTCGCGGCGAGAGCGTCCCAGTATCCCGCGTCGTGCCATGTGCCCAGCTCCTATTTCTCGACGTAACGCAGGGAGCGTAGCCCGCGCTCCAGATGCCAGTGCAAATAGGCGGAGACCAGCCCGCTGCCCTCCCGCACGTGACGCGCCTCGCACGCGTCGGCATGGTTCCAGTCGCCCGTCAGCAGGGCGCTGAGCAGGGCGATGGCCTCCGACGAGGGTACGACGCTGCCGGGCACCCGGCAGTCCCCGCATATCACTCCGCCCGCGGCGACGGAGAAGTGCCGGTTGGGGCCGTGGATGCCGCACTTCGCGCAGTCGTCGAAGCTGGGCGCGTACCCGTTGACGGCGAGGGAGCGCAGCAGGAAGGCGTCGAGGATGAGGTGGGGTTCGTGTTCGCCGCGCGAGAGCGTGCGCAGGGCGCCGACGAGCAGCAGGTACTGCTGCACGGCGGGCTCGCCCTCGTTCTCGGCGAAGCGCTCGGCGGTCTCCAGCATGGCGGTGCCGGCGGTGTAGCGGGCGTAGTCGGTGACGATGCCGTTGCCGTAGGGGGCGATGATCTCGGTCTGGGTGCAGAGCGGCAGGCTGCGCCCGACGAGTTCGCTGCCGCGGGCGAAGAACTGCACGTCGGCGTGGGAGAAAGGTTCCAGCCCGGCGCCGAACTTGGACTTCGTGCGCCGCACGCCGCGGGCGACTGCCCGTACCCTGCCGTGGCCGCGGGTCAGCAGCGTGATGATGCGGTCCGCCTCACCCAGCTTCTGGGTGCGCAGCACGATGCCGTCGTCGCGGAACAGACTCATGCGCCCATTGTCACCCGCACCGGGGACAGCGATGGCCCCCCGCCCGGACTCGGGGCACCTCCAGCGGTAGCCGGGGAGAGTCCGGACGGGGGGCGGCGCCCCTTGGGAGGATCAGGAGGATGCGGGGGTCTCCACCCCGTCCGCCGCCACGGCCTGCTCGGCCTTGGCGCCGCCGGCCTCGTCGGCCTGCCCGGCCTGCCCGGCCTTGTCGGCCTTGCTGGCCTTGATGGCCTTGTCGGCCGGATCGGCCTTCTCGGCTTCCGCCGGGGCCGCCGCCGACTGGGCGGGCAGCGCGACCGCGGGGACCAGCGGTACGTCGTCCTCGGCCAGACCGTTGAAGATCAGATTGAGGACGATGGCGGACGTGGCACCGAGGGTGACACCGCTGTTGAGGAGCGAGGACAGGTCCGCGTCCATGTGCTTGGTGAAGAAGACCGGCACGGTGGCGGGGAGCAGGGCGAAGGCCAGCGAGACGCCCACGATCAGGGCGTTCTTCTCCTCCTTCAGGTCCACCTTGGCCAGGGTCTGGATACCGGCGAGGGCGACCATGGCGAACATGACGGTCGCGGCGCCGCCGAGGACTCCGTGCGGGACGGCGGCGACGATCGCGGCGGCCTTGGGCAGCAGACCCAGGATGATCATGAACACACCGGCGGCCACCACCACGAACCGGCTCTTGACCTTGGTCATCCGCACCAGGCCGACGTTCTCCGCGAAGGCGACGTACGGGAAGGAGTTGAGGACACCGCCGAGGGCGGTCGCGGCGCCGTCGGCGCGCAGGGCGCGGGCCACGGTCTCGCTGTCGACGTCCTTGCCGACGATGTCGCCGACCGCGTACGTGTCACCGGTCGTCTCGACCATGGTGATCAGCATGACGATCAGCATCAGCAGGATCGGGAACCACTCGAACTTCGGGACGCCGAAGTGGAAGGGGGTGGTGATGCCGATCCAGTCGGACTTGCCGACGTCGCCGAACTTCGCGTCCCCGAGGAGGAAGGCGACCGCGGTGCCGCCGACGAGGCCGAGGAGGATGGAGATGCTGGAGACGAACGGCCGGCCGAGCTTCATCAGGACGAGGATGAAGAGCATCGTGCCGCCCGCGTACGCGAAGTGCTCCGGCTCGCCGAAGTCGGGGCTGCCGAGGCCGCCCGCCGCGTCGTTGAGGCCGACCGGGATCAGGACGATGCCCAGCACGGTGATCACGGTGCCGGTGACGACGGGCGGGAAGAGCCGCATGACCGTCCGGAACGCCTTCGCGGGCAGCCAGGCGAACGCGAAGGTCGCGATGCCGGCGGTGATGACCGCGCCGTAGATGACCAGCAGCGCGGCGGTTCCGCCGCCCGCGCCGAGGCCGATGGCGATCATCGGCGAGACGGCGGTGAAGGTCACGCCCTGGATCAGCGGCAGGCGCGCGCCGATCCGGCCGATGCCCCAGGCCTGGATGATCGAGGCGATGCCGCAGGTGAAGAGGTCCGCGTTGATCAGGTAGACCAGCTGTTCAGGGCTCAGCTTCAGCGCGTTGCCGACGATGATCGGGACGATCACCGCACCGGCGTAGAACGCGAGTACGTGCTGGAAGCCGTACAGCGCGAGCTTGGGGAGGGGGAGCACCTCGTCGACCGGGTGCGTGCTCTGCTGTCCGCTGTCGGAAAGCCGGGCGGCGACACGTGCCATCTCTGCCTTGCCCTTCAAGAGGTGAGGTAAGTGAGAGGAGATCTGGTGATCCCTGGTCGAAGTGGGTCGCTAACCCGTTGATCCGCCAGGGTTGTCAGTACGTTCACGTGAACGAAGCCCCGCTGTGCTGACGGCGGCCTCTTGTCGTGTGACCGGAATTGAACGCCTGTGAAGGGCCTCACAGATATCGTCGACTTCCACAAATTGTTGACGATACCGGCGCCCAGATCTGTAGGTTTCTCCAGTGGTGAAGCACGGGGCAGAGGCGTAGGGGAGCCGCCGCACGGAAGCGGCCGTTCCTCCGCGCGCCTCCGTACCACCCCGGGCTGACCTGCGGATACGCCCCTCACCCGGGCGCGTGCGGTCAGAACCGAAGGGCTCGCACCGGCCGTCCAAGGGGTGGACGGTCCGGGCACGGAGGGATCACCTCCGAGGTTCGACGGACCCGCGGATCTCTTGAGAATCGGCCCCGCGTGGCCGGATCGTTACGCGTGCCGGGCCCGTTTCGGACCGGCTACGGCGCGCGCACCGCCGACAGGAGCCGGGCCACCTCGTCCGCGTCGATGCGCAGCGCCGCCCCGACGGTGGAGAGCACCTCGCGCTCGGCCGGGAGATAGGGGCCGTCCGCGAGCGCGATACGGGCCCCCTGGAGCAGGACCGACTCGCGGCCGGGGCCCGCCAGGTGCGGGGCCAGCGGCTCCAGCGCCTCGTGGAGTTCGATGGACAGCGCGGCCCCGCAGTACTCCGGGACGCCGTACAGCCCGAGCCGCCCCTCGTCGGTGGACAGCGCCTCCACGAGGGACTCCAGCTGCTCCTCCGTGCAGTCCTGGAAGCCCGCGTCCCGTACGGCGCTCACGGCGACCTCCAGGGCGCCCCGTGAACCGGTCCCGCCCGCGGCGAGCACGGCCAGCGCCACGGTGTGCACGGCGTCGCGCAGCATGGCGGTGAAGCGGGTGGTGGTGAGGTGGTCCAGGACCTCGGTGGCGAAGCGCTCGCGGCAGCCCTGGCACTCGACGACCGGTCCGGCGCTGCCGCGCGGCAGCAGCGGCACGCCGAGGACGGTGAAACGGCGGCGCCCGGTCCGCTTGCGGTAGTTGCGGTCCCCACCGCAGGCCGGGCAGAAGAACTCCCCGTCGCCCACGGTGCTCCAGGTGGTACGGATGCCCCAGACCGTCAGCTTCCGGCCGTCCCCACCCCGAACTGGCAGCACGTCGCACCTCCGTCACCGTCCGGCAGCATCGCCGGTTGGCGTGATGTTAGCCACATCGGTGAGGATGCGTCAGTCGTGTGACAGGACAACATGCCGCGGGAGGCGGAGTTGGCCGATCTGCGCCCCCGCGGTGCTGCCCGCCGCCTCCCGCTTCTCCCCACCCCTCCGCGGGGCCGAGGAGCCCGCCGAGGCCGGGACGGGAACGGCGGGACCCCGCCCCTCCGGCGGGGAGGGACGGGGGCCACGTACGAGGGGGCAGCGGCCCGCGCGGTTGACGGCGGAGATGACCGCCTTCAGGGAGGCGCGGGTGGTGTTGGCGTCGATGCCGATGCCCCACAGGACCCGGCCGTCGATCGCGCACTCGATGTACGAGGCGGCGACCGCGGAGGCGCCCTCGCTCATGGTGTGCTCGGTGTAGTCCAGCAGGCGGGCGTCGACGCCGATGCCGGCCAGCGCGTCGAAGAAGGCCGAGATCGGACCGTTGCCGGTGCCGTTCAGGACCGTGTCCACGCCGTCCACGACCGCTTCGACGGTGAGCGTGTCCGTGCCGTCCTTGTCGGTGGCCGTCGAGCCGGAGCGCAGCTGGATGCGGCCCCACGGGTTCTCGGGGTTGGGCAGGTACTCGTCGGAGAAGACGTCCCAGATCGCCTTCGGCGTGACCTCGCCGCCCTCGGCGTCCGTCTTGGCCTGGATGATCCGGGAGAACTCGATCTGCATGCGGCGCGGCAGGTCCAGCTTGTGGTCGTTCTTCAGGACGTACGCGATACCGCCCTTGCCGGACTGCGAGTTGACGCGGATGACGGCCTCGTAGGAGCGGCCGACGTCCTTCGGGTCGATCGGCAGGTACGGCACGGCCCACTCGATGTCGTCGACCGTCTTGCCGGCGGCGGCCGCGTCGGCCTCCATGGCGTCGAAGCCCTTCTTGATGGCGTCCTGGTGGGAGCCGGAGAAGGCGGTGTAGACCAGGTCGCCCGCGTAGGGGTGGCGCGGGTGGACCTCCATCTGGTTGCAGTACTCGCTGGTGCGGCGGATCTCGTCGATCTGCGAGAAGTCGATCTGCGGGTCGATGCCCTGGGAGAACAGGTTCATGCCCAGGGTGATCAGGTCGACGTTGCCGGTGCGCTCGCCCTGGCCGAACAGGCAGCCCTCGATGCGGTCGGCGCCGGCCATCAGGGCCAGCTCGGCGGCGGCGACGGCGGTGCCCCGGTCGTTGTGCGGGTGCACGGAGATGCAGATGTGCTCGCGGCGGGTCAGGTTGCGGGCCATCCACTCGAAGCGGTCCGCGTGGGTGGAGGGCGTGGAACGCTCCACGGTGGCGGGCAGGTTCAGGATGATCTCACGGCCCGCGGCCGGCTGCCAGACGTCGCAGACGGCCTCGCAGACCTCCAGGGCGAAGTCCAGCTCGGTGTCGGTGAAGATCTCCGGGCTGTACTGGTAGCCGAAGACGGTCTCGGGGCCCAGCAGCTTCTCGGCGTACTCCATGACCAGGCGGGTGCCGTCGACGGCGATCTGCTTGATCTGCGCCTTGGAACCGCGGAAGACGACCCGGCGGAAGGTCGGGGCGGTCGCGTTGTACAGGTGCACGGTGGCGCGCTTGGCGCCGACCAGGGACTCCACGGTCCGCTCGATCAGGTCCTCGCGGGCCTGGGTCAGTACGGAGATGGTGACGTCGTCGGGGATCGCGCCCTCTTCGATGATGGAGCGCACGAAGGCGAAGTCGGTCTCGCCGGAGGACGGGAAGCCGACCTCGATCTCCTTGTAGCCCATGCGCACCAGCAGGTCGAACATCTCGCGCTTGCGGGCGGGGGTCATCGGGTCGATCAGCGACTGGTTGCCGTCCCGCAGGTCGGTGGACAGCCAGCGGGGAGCCTTGGTCACGCGGGCGTCCGGCCAGGTGCGGTCCGGGATCTCCACCTGCTCGTAGAAGCCGTACTTGTGGATCGGCATCCCGGAGGGCCGCTGGGTGTGGGTCGCGTTCGTGATGGGCGTGGGGCGACCGATGAAAGGCTGCTGGCTCATGGCGTGGGGCTCCTCGCGTGTCCGCGGTAGTTCGCTGGGACGGCCGACGGCGGTCGCAAAAACCGCAACACCGAACTCCGCGGGGAGGGGGCCGGCCTACGACTACAGACCCTCGCCGCGGCAGCTAAGGAGAAGCAGCCCGAAACGCATGATGGGCCGAGCCTAGCGGAGCCGCGCCGTAACGCGAGGACCTGTTTCAGTATGCAAGACCCGGGCGTCCGATTTGTACCCCGTGTGAGTTAAGAATCTTTCGTTACGTAAAGTCGGTTCGATCCGTCAACCCGCCGCCGCCCCTTTCAGACAACTGAATGAATCATGGTCGCGGCTAGTGACAGGTTCGTGACTCACTGCCACATTGCCGGGATGGATGCCTCCCTCACCCCCCGCCACCCCGTCTTCTGCACCGTCGTGCCCCCGCACCTTCTCGACAGGATCGCCCGGTCCGACGACCCGCGGCGCGCCCGCGCCGCCCTGAGCACCCTCGAGCGCGACTCCCTCATGCGCACCCGGCGCCGGGTCACCACCGTCCAGGGGGTCGCCCCGGCCGTGCCCGCCGCCCCCTCGGACGAGCCGGACCGCACGGTCTACGACGCGCGGCACCGCACCCGGCTGCCCGGTACGAAGGTGCGCGGCGAGGGCGACCCCGCGGGCCAGGACGTCACGGTGAACCGGGCGTACGCCGGGCTGGGCGCGACGTTCGACCTCTTCCTGAAGGGGTTCGGGAGGCGCTCGATCGACAATGCCGGGCTGGCCCTGGACGCGACCGTCCACTACGGCGAGGACTACAACAACGCCTTCTGGGACGGGCAGCAGATGGTCTTCGGCGACGGGGACGGGGACCTCTTCCTCGACTTCACGGTGTCGCTGGACGTCATCGGCCACGAACTGACCCACGGCGTCACCCAGTACACGGCGAACCTCGAGTACTACGGGCAGTCCGGAGCGCTCAACGAGTCGATGTCCGACGTCTTCGGCTCGCTGATCAAGCAGTACTCGCTGGGGCAGACGGCCCAGGAGGCGGACTGGCTGATCGGGGCCGGGCTGCTGGGGCCCGCCGTCGACAGCGGCCAGGCCCTGCGGTCGATGAAGGCGCCGGGAACCGCGTACGAGGACGACGAGCTGGGCAAGGACCCGCAGCCCGCGACCATGGACGACTACGTGCGGACCTCCCGCGACAACGGCGGCGTGCACATCAACTCCGGCATCCCCAACCACGCCTTCTACCTGGCCGCGACCGAGCTGGGCGGCAAGTCCTGGGAGCGGGCGGGGCAGATCTGGTACGACACCCTGACCGGCGGGGAGCTGGCCGTGGACGCGGACTTCGCGGACTTCGCCCGGCTGTCGGTGGCGGCGGCCGTGCGCCGGTTCGGGGACGGGGGCGCCGAGCACCGGGCCCTCCAGAAGGCGTGGTCGACGGTGGGCGTCCCGCTGGGCGGGTAGAGGGCTCCCATGCGGATCGAAGTGATCAGGACGGGCGGTTTCGCGGGCATCGAGCGCCGGGGCGAGGTGGACACCTCGGGCCGGCCGGACGAGGCCGAGTGGCGGGCCCTGGCGCTGCCGGCGCTGCGGCCCGCCGCGCCCGGGGGCGGGGGCGGGCCGGTACGGGACGGGTTCTCGTACCGGATCACGGTGGACGGCCGGACGGTGTCCTGCCAGGAGCCGGACCTGTCGCAGGCGCAGCGGGCGCTCGTCTCGCGGATCCTGAAGGAAGGCGCCTGAGCGGGCGGGCCATAACCCGGATGCCCGGACGCCGCCCCTTTGCTTGGATGACCGGATGACCGAGCACATGATCGATCCGATGCTGTCCGAGCTGGAGCACTACTACGACACGGTTCCGCGGGTGGGCGGGGCGCGGGCCGAGGACTTCGGGCCGCTGACCCTGTTCGTCCAGGAGGGCGCGGGCTGGCAGTACTACGCACGGCCCGCGCTCGGCGGCGCGGGCCCGGCGGGCGCCGCCGACGTGGAGCGGGTGCTGGCCCGGCAGCGGGAGCTGAAGGTCCCCGAGTCCTTCGAGTGGGTGGCCGAAACCACTCCCTCGCTGCGGGCCGCCGTGGAAGCGGCGGGACTGCGGGTCCACGCGCATCCGCTGATGGTCCTGGACCCGGCCGCGGCGGCGGCTCCCGCACATCCGGAGGTACGGCTGCTCGGCGCGGACGACCCGCTGCTCACGGCGGCGGTGACGGTCCCGGCGCTGGCCTTCGGGGCTCCCGGGACGGCGGTGGGCGAGGCGGGGCCGGCGGAACTGGCGGCGGCGGTGGCCGGTCCGGAGGCTGCGGAGCACCGGGCCCGGGTGTCCGCGATGATCGCGTCGGGCCGTACCGCGCTGGCGGCGGCGGTGCGGGACGGCGTGGTGCTGTGCGCGGGCCAGTACAACCCGGTCGGGGACGTGGCCGAGGTGGTGGGCGTCGGCACGCTGCCGGCGGCCCGCCGCCAGGGCCTGGCCCTCGGGGTCACGGCGGCCCTGGTCGCGCGGGCGCGCGAGCGCGGTGCCCGTACGGTGTTCCTCTCCGCGGGGGACGAGGACGTGGCCCGCGTCTACGTACGGGCCGGCTTCCGGCGGGTGGCGACGGCCCTGATCGCTGAGCCGTCCGCCTGAAGGCCCGGCGGGTTTGCCGGAACGGCAAGGATATTTGCCCGTCCGGATGGTACCGGCGCAGCATCGGCCGTATCGGCAGACCCGTACAGGAAGAGGCTCCCATGACCGACCACCACCACCCCCACCAGCAGCAGGGACCCGCCGCGGGCGAGGAGTTCTGGGACGCCCGCTACAGCGAGAGCGACCGCATCTGGAGCGGCAAGCCCAATGAGGTCCTGGTCCGCGAGGCCGCGGACCTCACCCCCGGCCGCGCCCTCGACATCGGCTGCGGCGAGGGGGCCGACGCGGTGTGGCTCGCCCGGCAGGGCTGGCACGTCACCGGCACCGACATCTCCGGGGTGGCCCTGGAGCGGGCGGCGCGGCACGCCGAGGAGGCGGAGCTCGCCGACCGCGTCGAGTGGCAGCGGCACGACCTCGCGGAGTCCTTCCCCGCCGGGGAGTTCGACCTGGTCTCCGCGTGCTTCCTGCACTCCTACGGGGACTTCCCCCGCGAGCGGATCCTGCGCACGGCCGCCGGGGCCGTGGCCCCCGGCGGGGTCCTGCTGATCGCGGGCCACGCGGGCGGACCCTCGTGGGACCCGGACAAGCACGCGGAGATCCACTTCCCGACCCCGGACGAGGTCCTGGCGCAGCTGGAACTGCCCGAGGGGGACTGGGAGGTCCTGCTGGCCGAGGCGTACGACCAGGCCATGACCGGCCCCGACGGCCGGCCCGCCACCCGTCCCGACAACGCGCTGAAGGTCCGCCGGCTGCGCTAGGCCCTGTCGTCGAAGTGGCGCCGGTCCCGCCCCGGCGCCCCCTGGGTCAGAAGCCCAGCTTGCGCAGCTGCTTGGGATCCCGCTGCCAGTCCTTGGCCACCTTCACGTGGAGGTCGAGGAAAACCGGGGTCCCGAGCAGCGCCTCGATGTGCTTGCGCGACTTCATCCCGACCTCCTTCAGTCGGGCGCCCTTCGGGCCGATGATGATGCCCTTCTGGCTCGGCCGCTCGATGTAGACGTTGGCGTGGATGTCGAGCAGCGGCCGGTCCGCCGGACGGTTCTCCCGCGGGATCATCTCCTCGACGACCACGGCGATGGAGTGCGGGAGCTCGTCCCGGACACCCTCCAGCGCGGCCTCGCGGATCAGCTCGGCGACCATGACCACCTCGGGCTCGTCGGTGAGGTCGCCCTCCGGGTACAGCGGCGGGCTCTCCGGCAGCAGCGGCGCGATCAGGTCGGCCAACAGCTGGACCTGGCTGTCGCCGACGGCGGAGACGGGCACGATCTCGGCCCACTCGAAGCCCAGCTCCTCGGCGAGCTGGTGGACGGCGATGAGCTGCTCGCCCACCGCCTTGGACTCGACCAGGTCGGTCTTGGTGATGATGGCGATCTTGGGGGTCTTCTTGATCCCCGCGAGCTCCTTGGCGATGAACTTGTCGCCGGGGCCGAGCTTCTGGTCGGCGGGCAGGCAGAAGCCGATCACGTCGACCTCGGCCCAGGTGGTGCGCACGATGTCGTTGAGGCGCTCGCCGAGCAGCGTCCGCGGCTTGTGCAGGCCGGGCGTGTCGACGAGGACGAGCTGGGCGTCGGGGCGGTGCACGATGCCGCGGACGGTGTGGCGGGTGGTCTGCGGCCGGTTGGAGGTGATCGCGACCTTGGTGCCCACGAGTGCGTTGGTGAGGGTCGACTTGCCCGCGTTGGGGCGGCCGACGAAGCAGGCGAAGCCCGCACGGTGCGGGCTGGTGGACTCGGGGGAACGATCGCTCATACGGGCCATTCTCCCCGATGCGGCCCCCAGCGCCGACCAGCCCATGGCCGCGAGGACGCTCCCGCCCGCGAGGAGGGTGCCGAGGAAGGGGTGCGCGGCGTAGGCGGCACGGCCCTGAGCTGTGGTTCCGCCGTCCCCGGCGCGCACCGTCAGCTCCGCGTGTTCCGCGGCGGGCGGGTCCTCCCAGCGGGCCTGGAGCCGGACTTCCTGACCGGGCAGCAGTTCGGCGGGCAGTCCGGTGAGGGCGCGCCCGGGCAGCGGCCGGCCGAGGGCCCCGGAGGCGGTGAGGGCGGCGCGCGGGCGGAGGGTGACGTTGCCGATGTTGTGGAGCGTGTACGCGACCCGCGCGCCGGAGCCCTCCCGGCGGACGGCCACGTCCCGCACGACCAGGGCGGGGGCGGTCGGGCCGGCCACCCGCAGGTACACGCGGGCGGCGACGGCCTGCTGGACGCCGATGCCCCGGTCCGTGCCGGCGGGCCCGTCCTCCAGGGCCACGATGGCGCCGGGGTGGTCCCCGGGTTCCGCCCGGTCGGGGACGGTCAGGGTGAAGGCGACGCCGACCGACCCGCGGGCCGGTACGGTGACCCGCTCCCGGTCGAGCTTCGCCCACGCGGCGGCGGCCAGCCGCGGCTCCTCGGGGCCGCGGAGGGCGAAGCCGCCGTCCCGGGGGGTGTGGTACGCGTCGGCGGCGTAGAGCCGGAAGGTGCGGGGGCGGTCGGTGCGGTTGGCGATGGTCACGGAGTCGGCGACGGACTGGCCGGGGGCGGCGGCGAGGTAGAAGTAGGGCCGCTGGCCGACGGAGTTGGCTGCGGGGAGCACGGACCACTGGCCGTTGTCCGCGGCCTTTGCCGTCCCGGCGGACCCGAGGAGTACGGCGGCGAGCACAGCCAAGACCGCCGCCGCGTGGGGCCATACCGCCGGAGGGGCAGCCACTCCGGGGATCGAGGAGCGGGCGCGGAGCGCCGTACGGGGTTTGGGGCGGAGCGCCGTACGGGGTTCGGGGCGGAGTCCCGGGAGACGGGAAGGGGCGGGGTGGGGAGCGGCCCCGCGCGGCGGCACCCGCGCCGTCACGACAGGGTCAGCGTCAGGACCGCCGCGTACGCGCCCGGTGGGGTGTAGCGCGGGACCCGCAGGGTGACCGCGGCGTCGACGGTGAAGGTGCCGCCGGCCGGCGCCGCGTCGGGCGTGGAGGCCAGCACCGCGCCCTCGGGGCCGACCGCGCCCGCGCTGCCGGCCGTACAGGGGCTCGGGCTGCCCGCCCCGGCGGTGCAGGAGGGGGTCCAGGAGAGGGAGGCGCCGGGGATGCGCACCCCGCCCGGTCCGGTGAAGTCGGTGACCTTGCCGGTCAGGGTCCAGCCGGCCGGGCCGCCGCGGGTGTCCTTGACGGTGACGGTCCCGATCCGGCCGGGCGCGGCCCCGCCGTCTCCGTACGGGACGGCGCCCAAGGCGATCTCCTCGCCGGCCTGGGTCATGCCGAGGGTGCCCGAAGGGGCGGTGACGGTGAGCTTCTGGGTGCCGGGGGCCGGCGGGGCGGCGGCGATCACCGTGTAGGCGGCCGGGCCGGAGCCCCGCCCGGAGGACCAGGCCGCGCCCTCGTACGCGACGACCGCGGTGGTGGCCCGATCGGTGACGGGCAGCTCCGCCAGGACCGTGCCGAGCCCGTCCGCGGTGGCGGTAACCCGGTCGGCGGTCTCGGCGGCGCCGGCCCGGCCGGCCACCGTGACGGCCGCGCCCGGGGTGAACCCGGCTCCGGTGATCTTGACCTTGTCGCCGGGCTTGCCGTGGGCTGCGGCGAGCGCCACATGGCGGAGGTTGGCCGTCGGCAGCGGGGTCGCGGTGAGGCGCTCGGAGGCGGGGGCCGGGGCCGCGGCGGTGCACACGGTGGCGAGGTCCAGCGGATGCCCGGTGTGCAGGATGTAGGCGCCGGGGGCCAGGGTGGTCCCACCGGGCGCGGTGACGGTGAAGGTGCCCGTCATGGTGACGGCGGGCAGCGGAGCTCCTGCCGCCACGGGGCCGTTGCGCCGGGCGCCGACCACGGTGACCTCGCCGCTCTGGGCCCCCGCGAGCATGACCCGCCCGGTCGGGGTCAGCACGTCGGCGGGCAGTTCGCCGCCGGCCGGGTTGACGGCGGGCCCGGCGGCCACCTGGTAGGTCACGGTGACGGTGTCGCCGACCCGCGGGGCGGGGTTGTCGACGCTGACGCGGGCGCGGGTCGGCCCGTCGGCCGGCGGGAGTCCGGCCTCCTGCGGCGGCAGGCAGTGGGTGGGGAACTCCACCTGCCCCGGCCGTCCGGCGGTCGGCATCGTGCCCTCGGCTGCTGCCGGTGCGCTCAGCGCGCCCCCGGCCGCGGCCGCGAGCACGGCCATGCCCACGGCCGCCGACCATCTGCTGCTGCGCGCCCCTGTTCGCACTGCCCGCCCCCCGCGCTCCGCCGCCCCGACAGGGGGCCATTCACGAGCGGGCGGCGGAAGAAGTCAAGGCGCGGGCCCGGCATCAACTGATGACCCATCAGGAGATGTCAGCGATGGGACGGGGAGGGGCGCCGGGGACGGCGCGGCGCCCGCCACCCGGAACGTGCGCCGGTAGGCCGTCGGGCTCACTCCCAGCGCCGCCTGCACGTGCTTGCGCAGCGACTGCGCGGTCCCGAAGCCCGCCTCCCGCGCCACCTGTTCCATCGGCAGTTCCGTCCGCTCCAGCAGCCGCCGGGCCCGCTCCAGCCGCTGGCCGAGGATCCACTGGCCGGGGCTCACCCCCGACTCCTCCCGGAACCGGCGCGTGAAGGTGCGTACGGACACGGCCTCCTGGCGGGCCAGGTCGGTCAGGCGCAGCGGTTCGTGCAGCCGGTCCAGCATCCAGGCGCGGACCGCCGCGGTGCCGGCGAGCCGCGGCTGCGGCATCGGCCGTTCGATGAACTGGGCCTGTCCGCCGTCCCGGTGCGGCGGTACGACGGTCCGCCGGGCCACCTCGTTCGCGACGGCCGCGCCGTGGTCGCGGCGCACGATGTGCAGGCACAGGTCGATCCCGGCGGCGACGCCGGCGGAGGTGAGCACGTCCCCGTCGTCGGTGTAGAGCACGTCCGGGTCGACCCGGACGGCCGGGAACACCTTCTGGAAGTGTTCGGCGGAGGCCCAGTGGGTGGTGGCCCGGCGGCCGTCGAGGTAGCCCGCGGCGGCGAGCACGTAGCCGCCGGTGCAGATGGAGACGAGCCGGGTGCCGGGCCGGATGTGCGCGAGGGCCCCGGCGAGCTCCTCGGTCAGCCGGCCGTGCTCGTGGACGGGGCCGAGTTCGTAGGAGGCCGGCACGACCACGGTGTCGGCGGTGGCCAGCAGCCACGGGCCGTGCTCGACGTGGATCGCGAAGTCGGCGTCGGTGGGCACCGGGCCGGGGGCCAGCCCACAGGTCAGGATCTCGTACAGCGGCCGCCCGGCCGGATCCTTGGCCCGACCGAATATCCGGTGCGGGATGCCGAGCTCGAAGGGGAGCAGCCCGGCGAGGGCGAGTACGACGACGCGGTGGGGCGGGGCTTGCGGCTCCATGGCCCGATCGTATCGAAGCATGACAGTCAGGCCACTGTCCTGGGTGGGCCCGTGCGCCGGAAGCTGTCCGGGTGACACAGACAGACTCCGCCCCCACGGCGGCCCCGCGCAGTCCCCGGCAGGCCGGGCGCGTGCACCGCGCCTGGTTCGTCGCGGCCGTCGCCTTCGTGACGATCATCGGCTCCGCCGCCTTCGCCTCCCTGCCAGGCCTGCTCATCGAGCCGCTGCACGAGGAGTTCGACTGGTCGCGCGGCACGATCGGCTTCGCCGTCTCCGTCAACCTCGCGCTGTACGGGCTGACCGCGCCGTTCGCGGCCGCCCTGATGGACCGCTTCGGCATCCGCCGGGTCGTGGCGCCGGCCCTGCTGGTCATCGCCGGCGGCTCGGTCGCCACGGTCTGGATGACCGCCGCGTGGCAGCTGGTGCTGTTCTGGGGCGTCCTGGTGGGCCTGGGCAGCGGCTCCATGGCCCTGGCCTTCGCGGCGACGGTGACCAACCGGTGGTTCACCGCACGGCGCGGCCTGGTCACCGGGATCCTGACGGCGGCCGGGGCCTCCGGCCAGCTGGTCTTCCTGCCGCTGCTGTCCTGGCTGGTGGAGGAGCACGGCTGGCGCCCGGCGGCGGTCACCGTCTCGCTCACCGCGCTCACGGTGGTCCCCTTCGTGTGGCTGCTGCTGCGCGACCACCCGGCGGACGTGGGCCTGGCCCCGTACGGGGGCACGTACGCGCCGAAGCCGGCGCCGGTGCCGGGCGCCGCCCGCAGGGCGGTCACCGTCCTGGGCAAGGCGGCCCGGACCGGCCCCTTCTGGTTGCTGGCGGGCACCTTCGCGATCTGCGGGGCCTCCACGAACGGCCTGGTCAAGACCCACTTCGTACCGGCGGCCCACGACCACGGCATGCCGGTGACGGCGGCGGCCGGACTGCTGGCGGTGATCGGCGTCTTCGACGTGGTCGGCACCGTGGCCTCGGGCTGGTTCACCGACCGCTTCGAGGCACGGCGGCTGCTGGCGGTCTACTACGCCCTGCGCGGGGTCTCGCTGCTCTTCCTGCCGATGCTGCTGGCCCCGGCCGTGCACCCGCCGATGATCTTCTTCATCGTCTTCTACGGCCTGGACTGGGTGGCGACCGTCCCGCCGACCATCGCCCTGTGCCGCGAGCACTACGGGGAGGACGGGGCCGTCGTCTTCGGCTGGGTGCTGGCCTCGCACCAGGTGGGCGCGGCGGCCGTGGCCTTCCTGGGCGGGCTGGCCCGGGACGTCTTCGGCTCGTACGACGTCGTCTGGTACGCCTCGGGCGCGCTGTGCGCGATGGCGGCGCTGATGTCGATGGTGATCCGGCGCCGCCCGGCTCCGGCCGCGACGGGCGTCCCGGCCGGAGCGTAGGACGCCGGGCCGTCAGCCCGCGGGAGTGGTGGACTTCAGGGTGCCGTCCGGGCCCGCCAGGAGCACCGGGGTGTCCGGGCCGCCCAGGTCGCGGACCGCGGCGCGGTCCGCGTCGGCCGGGGCGTCGGCGGAGCTGACGACGGCGGCGGCCTCGAGCGACCGGGCCCCGCTGGCCACGGCCATCGCGACGGCGGTCTGCAACGCGCTCAGCTTCAGGGAGTCCAGCTCCACCGTGCCGGCGGCGTAGGTGCGGCCGGTCTCGTCGCGCACCGCCGCCCCCTCCGGCACTCCGTTGCGGGCCCGGGCGCTGCGCGCCAGCGTGATGATCTTGCTGTCCTCGGGGTCGATCCCGGTGGTGTCGGTCATGGGCGAAGCATAGGGAGCGTCCGGACGGGGCCGTACGACGGCCCCGCCCCCGCGGCCCGGCCGCGCCGCGTCACGGCCGGTCGAGCCGCAGCCGCTCCGCCTTCGGCAAACCCGCCACGACCAGGTCGTAGGAGTCCTCCACGAGCTCCCGGACCAGCGCGTCCGGCAGGCCGCCGGGCCCGCCCACGGTCACCGTGTTCCAGTGCCGCTTGTTCATGTGGTAGCCCGGCACGATCGCCTCGTGCTCCGTACGCAGCCGCACGGCCAGCTCCGGCTCGCACTTGAGGTTGACCTTCAGCGGCTCCGCGTCCAGCGCCGAGAGCGCGAACATCTTGCCCAGCACCTTGAACACCGAGGTCTCCGGGGTGAACGGGAACTCCTCCACCGCCGCGTTGAAGCCGAGGCAGAACTCCCGCAGCTGCGCCGGGGTCATTCCCCCTCCTCCCCCGCGGCCTCCACCGCGGGCACCACCGGTTCCACCAGCACCGTCACGATCTTGTTCCGCCGCCCGGCCGGGGACTCGGCCGTCAGCCGCAGCGGGCGCCCGTCCGGCAGCTCCACCAGCGCTGAGGCACCCGCGATGGGCACCCGGCCCAGCGCCTTCGCCAGCAGGCCGCCGACCGTCTCCACGTCCTCGTCGTCGAAGGCCTCGACCTTGAACAGCTCACCGAGGTCGGTGATGTCGAGGCGCGCCGTGACCCGGTAGCGGTCCTCGCCCAGGTCCTCGACCGGCGGGAGCTCCCGGTCGTACTCGTCGGTGATCTCCCCGACGATCTCCTCCAGGATGTCCTCGATCGTGACGATGCCCGCCGTGCCGCCGTACTCGTCGATGACGACCGCCACGTGGTTGCGCACCTGCTGCATCTCGCGCAGCAGGTCGCCCGCGTTCTTGGTGTCCGGCACGAAGACCGCCGACCGCATGACCGTGGAGACCAGGTCGGACTCGGCCTCCCGGCTGATGTGGGTCTTGCGGACCAGGTCCTTCAGGTAGACGATCCCGACGATGTCGTCCTCGTTCTCCCCGGTGACCGGGATGCGCGAGAAGCCGGAGCGCAGCGCGAGCGTGGTCGCCTGACGGACCGTCTTGTACCGCTCGATGCACACCAGGTCGGTGCGCGGCACCATCACCTCGCGCACCAGGGTGTCGCCGAGCTCGAAGACCTGGTGCACCATCCGGCGCTCGTCGTCCTCGATCAGCGACTCCCGCTCCGCGAGGTCCACCATCGCGCGCAGCTCGGCCTCGGAGGCGAACGGCCCCTTGCGGAACCCCTTCCCGGGCGTGAGCGCGTTGCCGATGAGGATCAGCAGCTGCGGAATGGGTCCCATCACCCGCGCGAGCGGTACGAGGACGTAAGCGGCCGCCGTCGCGGTGTTCAGCGGATGCTGGCGGCCGATCGTGCGCGGGGACACGCCCACGGCGACGAAGGACACCAGCACCATCACCGCGATGGCCACGAGCAGCGCGGTCCAGGTCTCCCCGAACTCGCCGAGGCAGACGTAGGTGACGAGGACACCGGCCGCCATCTCGCAGGTGACCCGGACCAGCAGCGCCACATTGAGGTAGCGGGTGGGGTCGCCGGCCACCTGCGCGAGCTTCTCGCTGCCGCGCCGGCCCTCACGTACGGCCTGCTCGGCGCGGAAGCTCGAGATGCGGGCGATGCCGGACTCGGCGCACGCCGCGAACCAGGCCACGACCACCAGCAGGACGGCCCCGGTGATCAGTTGCGGGCCGTTCACGAGACGGTGGGTGCCGGGGACGGACCGGTCATGCCGCGGTCGGCCCGCCAACCGTCGACGATCGCGGCCTGCAGACCGAACATCTCGGCCTTCTCGTCGGGCTCCTCGTGGTCGTACCCGAGCAGGTGCAGCACCCCGTGGACGGTCAGGAGCTGGAGCTCCTCGTCCATGGAGTGCTGCGTCGGGGCGTCCTCGCCCTGCTTCTTGGCGACCTCGGGGCAGAGCACGATGTCACCGAGGAGCCCCTGCGGGGGCTCCTCGTCGTCCTTCGCCGGCGGACGGAGCTCGTCCATCGGGAAGGACATGACGTCGGTGGGTCCGGGCAGGTCCATCCACTGGATGTGGAGCTGCTCCATGGCGTCCTCGTCGATGACGATGACGGAGAGCTCCGAGAGCGGGTGGATCCGCATCCGGGTGAGCGCGTAGCGGGCGATGTCGAGGATCGCCTGCTCGTCGACCTCGGTTCCGGACTCGTTGTTGACGTCGATCGACATGGTGCGCTTGGTTCTACTTCCGCTGGTGGCCGTTCGCGGCCTGCTGGCTGTCGTCGTACTTCTCGTACGCGTCGACGATACGGCCGACCAGCTTGTGGCGGACGACATCCTCGGACGTGAGCCGCGAGAAGTGGATGTCCGGAACCCCTTCGAGGATCGACTGGACCTGACGCAGACCGCTCTTGGTGCCGCCCGGCAGGTCGACCTGCGTGATGTCACCGGTGATGACGATCTTCGAATCGAACCCGAGCCGGGTCAGGAACATCTTCATCTGCTCCGGGCTCGTGTTCTGCGCCTCGTCGAGGACGACGAACGCCTCGTTGAGGGTGCGCCCGCGCATGTACGCCAGCGGGGCCACCTCGATGGTCCCGGCGGCCATGAGCCGCGGGATCGAGTCCGGGTCCAGCATGTCGTGCAGCGCGTCGTAGAGCGGCCGCAGGTACGGGTCGATCTTGTCGAAGAGCGTGCCCGGCAGGAAGCCGAGCCGCTCCCCCGCCTCGACGGCGGGCCGGGTCAGGATGATCCGGCTGACCTGCTTGGACTGCAGGGCCTGGACCGCCTTGGCCATGGCGAGGTAGGTCTTGCCCGTACCGGCGGGGCCGATGCCGAACACGATCGTGTTCTTGTCGATGGCGTCGACGTACCGCTTCTGGTTGAGGGTCTTGGGCCGGATCGTGCGGCCTCGGCTGGAGAGGATGTTCTGAGTGAGCACCTCGGCGGGAGTCTCCTCCGGGCCGCCCTCCTTGCCGTTGCCGCTCGCCTTCAGCATGGCGATCGAGCGTTCCACTGCGTCCTCCGTCATCGGCTGCCCGGTGCGGAGCACCAGCATCATCTCGTCGAACAGGCGCTGGATCAGAGCGACTTCCGCCGCCGCCCCGATCGCGCTGACCTGGTTGCCCCGAACATGGATGTCGGCCTCCGGAAAGGCCTTCTCGATCACTCGCAACAGGGCGTCACCGGAACCGAGCACTGTCACCATCGGGTGCGTGGCCGGAACGGTGAAGTGGGCTCGCGCCTGGCCCGGCGCTGGGATGTGGGTTGTCGGTGTCTGAGTCATGGGCCGGCACTGTGGCCTGCGCATACCTCCCGCTGAGGGGCCGCGCCGATCGACGACCTCCGGAATACCAAGCGTACGTCGCCGCCGCGGCATCCCCGAGAGGTTTTCCACCCGCACTCGAGCGGCAGGGGCCCGGAGGGCGGGCCACAGGCCTAGGCGGAGTGGCGGAAGCCGATGGTGGGCACGGCACGGCGCCGGGCCGCCGGGGTCGCCGGGGTCGGGATCAGGTCGTCCAGGAAGGCGTAGCGGCCGCGCAGCCCGGCCGGGGCCGACCGCCACCAGTGGGCCACCTCCGGCCAGCCGGGGGCCGAGAGGGAGCCGCCGAACTCCTGGACCGACAGGGCCGCCGTCAGCCCCGCGAAGGCGAGGCGGTCCGCCAGCGGCCAGCCCGCCAGGGTGCCGGTGACGAAGCCCGCCACGTAGACGTCGCCCGCCCCGGTCGGGTCCAGCTCGTCCACCGCGATTCCCGGGACGTGGGCCGTCTCGCCCGTCCGCCCGTCGACGGCGTACGAGCCCTCCGGGCCCATCGTCACCACCGCGATCGGCACCCGCTCGGCCAGCGCCCGGGCGGCCGCGCGCGGACACTCGGTCCGGGTGTAGCGCATGGCCTCGCCCGCGTTCGGCAGGAAGGCCTCGCAGTGCTCGAGGTCGGCCAGGGCCCCCAGGTCCCACCGCCCGCTCTCGTCCCAGCCCACGTCCGCGAAGACCCGCGCGCCGCGGCGGGCCGCCTCCGCGATCCACGGCTCGCCCCCGCCGGGCCCCAGCGCGGCCACGGCGGCCCGGGCCCGCGGCGGGCACTGCGGGAAGGGGCCGGGACCGGCCGGCGGGGGCGCCTCGTGGCCGTGCGAGACCATCGTGCGCTCGCCCTCGTAGGCCATGGAGACGGTGACGGGGCTGTGCCAGCCGGGGATCGTCCGCGACATGGACAGGTCGATGCCCTCGCCCTGCTCCAGGGCGTCCCAGCAGTACTCCCCGTAGTGGTCGTCGCCGAACGCCGCGGCGAGCGAGGTGCGCAGGCCGAGGCGGGCCAGGGCGGTGGCCATGTTGGCCACGCCGCCGGGGCTGGAGCCCATGCCGCGGGCCCAGGACTCCGTACCGCGCACCGGAGCCGAGTCGAGGCCGGTGAAGATGATGTCGAGGAAGACCGTGCCGGTCAGGAAGACGTCGCAGGCGGGCTCCTGGGGGGTGCGCAGCGGACCGAGCGGGTCCACCGCTGCCGCACTGCTGTCGACGTTGTCCCGACTGGTCACGGTGTACTCCCCGTTGGCTTGAAGGTTCGTTTCTTCCAGAGGTCTTCGGTGCGATGGTTCTCGGGGCGAAGGTTTTCGGTGCGATGGTTTTCGGTGGAAAGATGCCAGCCATGCCCCGCCGGCACGAATCCAAACCCAGTGTGTCGCAAATCACTACAGGAACGCTCTTTTCCTGCTGTCGGGCCACTTGATAAACATGGCCCCCCGCTCACTCCGCGGCGACGCCACGCATCATCCGCACCATCTGGAACACACGTGCCCGACCGCACCCCCGCGCCGCTCTCGGAGCCGGCCGCCGCGCTGCCCGCCGCATGGCCCCTGGTGGCCCTCTTCACCGCCGGGTACCTCGCCCCGTACCTGCTGCCGACCGTCGTCGGGCGGCTCGACGCCCACCTGCCGCTGAGCCCCGCACAGGCCGGCCTGATCGGCACGGTCCTGCTGCTCGGCTCCGCCGCGGCCGGCTTCACCCTGGCCTCCCGCATCGGTCGGTACGGGCCCCGGCGCCTGGCCCGGCTCGGGCTGCTCCTGGCCGTCACCGGATACGGCACGGCCGCCGCGGCCCCGCTGCTGCCCCTGGTCGTCGCGGGCGCGGTGGTCGGCGGCTTCGGCTCCGGAACCGCCACCGCAGTGGCCGCCGCCGGCATCGCCGGGCAGCGCGACCCGCACCGGGCCTCCGCGCTGGGGCTGCTGTCGGTGTCGGCGACGGCCGGGGCGCTCTACCTGACGCTGCCGCGGCTCGGGGGCGGCCACGGGCTGCCGTTCGCCGCGATCGCGCTGGTGGCGGCGGCGGTCTGGCCCGCCACCGGCCGGCTGGGCGGCTCCTCGGCGCCCGCGGTGACGGGGGTCGTCCCGGGCCGCCTCCCGTACCCGCGCGCCGGGGTGGTCCTGGCGGGCTCCCTGATGCTGTGGTCCCTCGCGCAGAACGCCCTGTGGGGGGTCAGCGGCCGGATCGGCACCCAGCAGGCGGGCCTCTCGGAGGTCACCCTCGGCGTGGTCTTCGCCGCGGCGCTCGGCGCGGGCCTGCTCGGGGTCGCGGCCGCCTCCGCGCTGGGCTCGCGCCTGGGCCGGGCGGTCCCGATCGGCGTCGGGACGGCGGTGATCGCCTGCTGCGTGGTGGTGTCCTCGTCCGCCCGGAGCCCGGTGGGCTTCGCCGGCGGGGAGATCCTGTGGAACGCGCTCTACCCGGTGGTGCTCTCGTACGCGATCGGCCTCGCCGCGGCCCTGGACCCGCGCGGCCGCTGGGCGGTGCTGGCCGGGTCGGCGTCCTCCCTGGGCGTGGCCTGCGGGCCCGTCACCGGCAGCCTCCTCGCGGAGGCGGCGGGCTTCCCCGGCATGGGCCTGGTGCTGGGGGCGCTGCTGCTGGCGGTGGCGGGGCCGATGGCCGCGGTGGCGCTGCACGCGGGCGGCCGGCCGCTGACCGCCGGGTCGGTCCGGCGCCGCGGTGGCGCTCCGGCCGCCGTCCTCGCCGCCGGCGCGGGTGCGCCGTCGGGCACGATCCCGCGCGTCGGCGCCGAGGAACTCTCGGTCACCGAGATCCCGCTCCGCCGCCGACCGCTGCGCGTCCTGCTCCCGTCCCCGCCCGCCCGCCGCCGCGCCCGCACCCGCGTGTAGCAGCCCCCTATCCAGCTCCGCCGGCGCTTGAGGCGCGGGGGCCCGGGGGCAGAGCCCCCGGCAGCGGCGCCGCACCGGCCCATCCGCCCCGTCAGCGCCGCTTGGGCAACCGCACGCGCGCCAAGTCCGCAGCCACCGTCAGCTCGCCCTCGAACCCGGCCGCACGGGCCTGCCGTTCGAACTCCGAGGGGTCGGTGTAGCGCTGCGAGAAGTGCGTCAGCACCAGGTGCCGGACCCCCGCGTCCCGCGCCACCCGCGCGGCCTGCCCGGCCGTGAGGTGCCCGTGCTCGGTGGCCAGCGGCTCGTCCTCGTCGAGGAAGGTCGACTCGATCACCAGCATGTCGCAGCCCTCGGCCAGCTCGTCCACGCCCTCGCAGAGCCTGGTGTCCATGACGAACGCGAACCGCTGCCCCGGCTTCGGCTCGCTGACCTGCTCCAGGGTGACCTCGCCCAGCCGTCCGTCGCGCTGGATCCGGCCCACGTCCGGCCCCTTGATCCCGTGGCGCGCCAGCAGCTCGGGGATCATGCGGCGCCCGTCCGGCTCGGTGAGGCGGTAGCCGAAGGACTCCACCGGGTGCGAGAGCAGCCTGGCCTCCAGCAGGTAGGAGTCCCCGCGCGCCAGCACCCGCATCCCGTCCCCGGCCACCGGCTCCTCCGCCAGCCGCACCGTCTCGCGGTAGGCCGTGGCGTACCGCAGCCGGTCGAAGAACTTCTGCCCCGAAGCCGGGTAGTGCGCGGTGACGGGGTGCGGGACCCGGTCGAGGTTGATCCGCTGGATCACCCCGGCCAGGCCGAGGCTGTGGTCACCGTGGAAGTGGGTGACGCAGATCCGGTTGACGTCGTGCGCGGCCACCCCGGCACGCAGCATCTGGCGCTGGGTGCCCTCGCCCGGGTCGAAGAGGATGCCCTCGCCGTCCCAGCGCAGCAGGTAGCCGTTGTGGTTGCGGTGGCGGGTGGGCACCTGGCTGGCGGTGCCCAGCACCACGAACTCGCGTACGGACACGGGTTATCCGGGGGGCCACTCGAGGCCGCGGCCGCCGAGGACGTGCGCGTGGGCGTGGAAGACGGTCTGGCCGGCGCCGACGCCCGTGTTGAAGACGATCCGGTAACCGGGGTCGGTGAGCTTCTCGTCCAGCGCGATCCGCCCGGCCTCGGTGAGGAGGTCGGCCGCGACGGCGGGCTCGGCCTCCGCCAGCGAGGCCGCGTCGGGGTAGTGCACCTTGGGGATCACCAGGACGTGGGTCGGCGCCTGCGGGTTGATGTCCCGGAAGGCGAAGGTCGTCTCGGTCTCCCGGACCACGGTCGCCGGGACGGTCCCCGCGACGATCTTGCAGAACAGGCAGTCGGCCTGCGGTTCCCCGGCCATCGCTTCGCCTCCGTGTCGTTGATCGCTCCGGGCATCGTATCCCCGGAGCGCGCACGGGATTCCGCGGCCTCCCGGGCCGCGCGGGATCCTCCGCCGCGGCGGCCGCGCCCCCGGCCGCGGGTCAGCCCCAGCGGCCGGTACGGGCGAGCAGGACCGCCGTGGCCGCGGTGCCGGCGGTGGAGGTGCGCAGGACGGAGCGGCCCAGCCGGTAGGGGTGCGCGCCCGCCTCGGCGAAGACGGCCAGCTCCTCCGGGGAGACCCCGCCCTCCGGACCGACGACCAGCACGACGGACCCGGCCGCCGGCAGCTCGGCCCCGGCCAGCGCCTCGGAGGGGGTGTCGCGGTCCTCGTGGAGGACCATCGCCAGGTCGGCGCCGGCCAGCAGGGCGGCCACCTGCTTGGTGGACATGGCCTCGGCCACCTCCGGGAAGCGCACCCGGCGGGACTGCTTGCCCGCCTCCCGGGCGGTGGCCCGCCACTTGGCCAGGGACTTGGCGCCCCGGTCGCCGCGCCACTGCGTGATGCACCGCGAGGCCTGCCACGGCACGATCGCGTCCACGCCCGTCTCGGTCATGGTCTCCACGGCCACCTCGCCGCGGTCCCCCTTGGGCAGGGCCTGGACCACGGTGATCCGGACGGCCGGTTCGGCTTCCTCGAAGGCCGCAGACACGGTCACGACCAGCCGGTCCTTGCCCTCCGCCGCCTTCACGACCGCCTCGGCCCAGCTGCCCCTGCCGTCCGTGAGGACCACCGTCTCGCCCGGGTTCAGCCGCTTCACGGAGACCGCGTGCCGGCCCTCCGGGCCGTCCAGGACGAACTCCGGTCCCGCCGGGACCTCTTCGACCACGAACACCGGGGCGGTCATGACGCACTCCTCATCTGCATTGCCTTCAACGTGCTCTGCGCCTCGGCCAGTTCGGCCGTCAGCACTTCCATCAGCTCCCCGGCGGGCAGCGCCCGCGCCAACCGGTGCCCCTGGCCCGCCCACAGGGCCATGCCCTGCGGGTCCCCGGCCGCGGCGGCCGCTTTGCGCAGCCCCGAGGT
Organism: Streptomyces subrutilus; assembly: GCF_001746425.1. Taxonomy (GTDB): domain Bacteria; phylum Actinomycetota; class Actinomycetes; order Streptomycetales; family Streptomycetaceae; genus Streptomyces; species Streptomyces subrutilus_A. The sequence goes on from NZ_MEHK01000001.1 coordinate 2,635,814, forward strand.
CAGGTGGTGGATCTGCGGGTAGGCGGCGGGGGCGTACGGTCCGTGCTCGCGCATGAACCGGTTGACCAGGCCCCGCGCCGGCCGCCCGGAGAAGGCCCGGGTGAGCTCGGTGCGGACGAACAGGGGGTCCGTAAGGGCCTTCTTGTGCAGCGGGTCCGCCCCCGACTCCGGGCAGGCCAGGAAGGCCGTACCGAGCTGGGCCGCCTCGGCGCCCGCCGCGAGCAGCGCGGCGATCTGCGAGCCCCGCATCAGCCCGCCCGCCGCGATGATGGGGAGCGCGACCGCCTCCCGCACCTGGGCCACCAGCGCGAGCAGGCCCACCGAGGCCGTGCCGTCGGCCTGCGGGTCGTCCCGGTGGGTACCCTGGTGGCCGCCGGCCTCCACCCCCTGGACGCACACGGCGTCGGCGCCGGCCTCCTGCGCGCGGCGGGCCTCCTCGACGGAGGTCGCGGTGACGACGGTGTACGTGCCGGCCCCCCGCAGGGCGGCCAGCACGGCCGGGGCGGGGCAGCCGAAGGTGAAGGAGACCGCCGGGACCGGGTCCTCGAGGAGGATGGCGAGCTTGGCGTCGTAGCCGTCGTCGCAGGTGCCGATGATGTCCTCGTCGGCCAGCGAGATCTCGTACCAGCTCGCCTCGCCGGCCAGCTGTCCGCGGTACGCCTCGACGGCGGCCGGGTCCACGTGACCGGTCTGCGGCATGAAGAGGTTCACCCCGAAGGGGCGCCGGGTGAGGGCGCGCACCTGCTTGATCTCCTGGTACATGCCGTCGGCGGTCTTGTAGCCGCCGGCCAGGAAGCCCAGTCCGCCCGCCTCGCACACGGCGGCGGCGAGCGGGGGACAGGAGGCGCCGCCCGCCATGGGGGCCTGCACGATCGGGTATGCGCAGAGACCGTTCGGTGCCGAGGACATGCACTGCATCGTGCCATGTCCCGCTCAGGGGGCCGAATCACGGCATTCGCCTGGCATAGTCCGCTTCCCGGCGCGGCCGGAACGCATATGCCGAGCCCGGCCGGGGGCGTCCCCCGGCCGGGCTCGTCGTTGATGGTCGCAGGCGTTCAGCGGCCGTTGAAGGCGTCCTTCAGGCGGCTGAACAGACCCTGCTGGCCCGGCGCGAACTGGCCGGTCGGCCGCTCCTCGCCGCGCAGCTTCGCGAGCTGGCGCAGCAGCTCCTCCTGCTGGGCGTCCAGCTTGCTCGGGGTGGTCACCTCGACGTGGACGATCAGGTCGCCGCGCCCGCCGCCGCGCAGGTGGGTGACGCCGCGGCCGTGCAGCGGGATCGACTGGCCGGACTGGGTGCCGGGCCGGATGTCGATCTCCTCCATGCCGTCCAGCGTCTCCAGCGGGCACTTGGTGCCCAGGGAGGCCGCCGTCATCGGGATGGTCACCGTGCAGTGCAGGTCGTCCCCGCGCCGCTGGAAGACCGCGTGCGGCAGCTCGTGGATCTCCACGTAGAGGTCTCCGGCGGGGCCGCCGCCGGGGCCGACCTCGCCCTCGCCCGCGAGCTGGATGCGGGTGCCGTTCTCGACACCGGCCGGGATCTTGACGGTGAGGCTGCGGCGGGACCGGACCCGGCCGTCGCCCGCGCACTCGGGGCACGGGGTCGGGACGACGGTGCCGAAGCCCTGGCACTGCGGGCAGGGCCGCGAGGTCATGACCTGGCCCAGGAAGGACCGGGTGACCTGCGAGACCTCACCGCGGCCGCGGCACATGTCACACGTCTGCGCGGAGGTGCCGGGGGCGGCGCCCTCTCCGGAGCAGGTGGTGCAGACGACGGCCGTGTCGACCTGGATGTCCTTGGTGGTCCCGAAGGCCGCCTCGTCCAGCTCCAGGTCGAGGCGGATCATGGCGTCCTGGCCGCGGCGGGTCCGCGAGCGCGGGCCGCGCTGCGAGGCCTGGCCGAAGAAGGCGTCCATGATGTCGGAGAAGTTGCCGAAGCCGCCCGCTCCGAAGCCGCCCGCTCCGCCACCGCCGCCGCCCGACGAAGACAGCGGGTCGCCGCCCAGGTCGAAGACCTGCTTCTTCTGCGGGTCCGAGAGCACCTCGTAGGCCGCGTTGATCTCCTTGAAGCGCTCCTGCGTCTTCGGGTCCGGATTCACATCCGGGTGGAGTTCACGCGCGAGGCGCCGGAAGGCCTTCTTGATCTCGTCCTGCGATGCGTCGCGGCGCACGCCGAGAACGGCGTAGTAGTCCGTGGCCACTTACGACTCCGCCAGGATCTGTCCGACGTAACGTGCCACTGCGCGTACCGCTCCCATCGTTCCGGGGTAGTCCATGCGGGTCGGTCCGACCACGCCGAGTTTGGCGACCGTTTCGCCGCCCGAACCGTAACCGACCGAGACGACCGACGTGGAGTTCAGCCCCTCGTAGGCGTTCTCGTGCCCGATCCGTACGGCCATTCCCGACTCGTTGGCCTCGCCCAGCAGCTTGAGGAGCACGACCTGCTCCTCCAGCGCTTCGAGCACCGGCCTGATCGTCAGGGGAAAATCGTGTCCGAAGCGGGTGAGATTGGCGGTACCGCCGATCATCAGCCGCTCTTCGGCTTCCTCGACCAGGGTTTCGAGGAGCGTCGAGAGCACGGTCGACACCGTTCCCCGGTCCTCCGCCTCGAAGGACTCGGGGAGGTCCTGGACGAGCGGGGGGACGTCGGTGAACCGGCGCCCGACCACCCTGCTGTTGAGCCGCGCCCGCAGGTCGGCCAGCGAGGTCTCCCCGAAGGGGCTCGGGCAGTCGATCAGCCGCTGCTCGACGCGCCCGGTGTCCGTGATCAGTACGAGCATCAGGCGCGCGGGAGCGAGCGAGAGCAGCTCCACGTGCCGGACGGTCGACCGGGTCAGGCTCGGGTACTGGACGACGGCGACCTGCCGGGTCAGCTGCGCGAGCAGCCGCACCGTGCGGCCGACCACGTCGTCGAGGTCGACGGCGCCGTCGAGGAAGTTCTGGATGGCCCGCCGCTCGGGCGTCGACAGCGGTTTGACCCCCGCCAGCTTGTCGACGAAGAGGCGGTAGCCCTTGTCGGTGGGGATCCGGCCGGCGCTGGTGTGGGGCTGGGCGATGTAGCCCTCCTCCTCCAGCACGGCCATGTCGTTGCGCACGGTGGCGGGCGAGACGCCGAGCCGGTGCCGCTCGGTGAGCGCCTTGGAGCCGACCGGCTCCTCCGTCCCGACGTAGTCCTGGACGATGGCGCGCAGCACTTCGAGTCTGCGTTCGCTGAGCATCGCGCACACCTCCAGCTGTGGTCCGTTGCCGTGTCGGTCGGAACTCGGTCGTTGGCACTCTGGCCGTTCGAGTGCCAGAGATCCCCCGCTCAGTGTACGGCCGGGTGGTAAGACCCTGGCAAGGGAGGCCCGCCAGGGTAGCGTCGCGGCATGGACGTGCGTTGGGAAGAGGCGGGCTGGGAAAGGCTGACCGGACGGGCCGGGAGGCGGCGGCTGCCGGTGTGGGACTGCACCGTGGGACTGGTGGTGGGGGACGATTCCGTCCTCCTCGTCGACCCCGGTTCGTGTGTGCGCGAGGGCGCGCAGGTGCGGGCGGAGGCGGAGCGCCTGACGGGCCGGCACGTGACCCATATCGCATTCACACACGGACATTTCGACCACGTCCTGGGCGGAGCCGCCTTCGCCGGCGCCGAGGTGTTCGGCGCGGTCGGGCTGGACGCGCTGCTCGCCACGGGCCGCGAGGAGCTGCGCGAGGACGCGGTGCGGCACGGGCTGGCCGAGGCGGAGGCCGCGGAGGCGGCGGACCTGATGGTGCTGCCGAAGCACCCGGTGTCGGGCGAGTGGACGCTGGAACTGGGCGGGGTGCGGGTGCTGCTGGCCAATGTGGGGCCCGGGCACACCGGCCACGACCTGGCGGTCTTCGTGCCGGGCGAGCGCGAGACGGTCTTCTGCGGGGACCTGGTCGAGGAGTCGGGCGAGCCCGTGGCGGGCCCGGACGCGGTGCCCCGGCAGTGGCCCGCGGCCCTGGACCGGCTGCTGGCGCTGGGCGGAGACGACGCGCGGTACGTGCCGGGTCACGGAGCGGTGGTCTCCGCGGCCTTCGTGCGTGCGCAACGCGCCACACTGGCCGCGCGTTTCGGCGTGTCGTAGGCGTGATCGCGGCGCCTCTCCTACGCTCGGCCGGATGCGCGAGTACTCCCCCGACCTGACCCCGCAGTGGAAGCGCCCCAAGGCCGTGCCCGAAGTGGCGGCGGAGCCCGATCTGGTGGTCGAGGTGGCCGGCGGCGACTTCTGCGGCGCGGTGGTGGCCTGCGAGGCGGGCACGGTGACCCTGGAGGACCGTTTCGGCAAGCGGCGGGTGTTCCCGCTGGAGCCGCGGGGCTTCCTGCTGGACGGGGCCGTGGTCACCCTGGTCCGCCCCTCGCGCTCCCCTTCGGCACCGCGGCGCACCGCATCGGGCTCGATCGCCGTGCCGGGTGCCAGGGCGCGGGTGGCGCGGGCCGGGCGGATCTACGTGGAGGGGCGTCACGACGCGGAGCTGGTCGAGAAGGTCTGGGGCGACGACCTGCGGATCGAGGGCGTGGTGGTGGAGTACCTGGAGGGCATCGACGACCTTCCGGCCATCGTCGCCGACTTCGCCCCCGGCCCCGACGCCCGCCTGGGGATCCTGGTGGACCACCTCGTGCCGGGCTCGAAGGAGTCCCGTATCGCGGCGTCGGTGACCTCCCCGGACGTGCTGATCGTGGGCCACCCGTACGTGGACGTCTGGCAGGCCGTGAAGCCGTCCGCCCTCGGCATCCCGGCGTGGCCGGTGGTCCCGCGCGGCCAGGACTGGAAGACGGGCATCTGCCGGGCCCTGGGCTGGCCGGACAACACCGGGGCCGCCTGGCGGCACATCCTGTCCCGGGTGACGTCCTACAAGGACCTGGAGCCCACCCTCCTGGGCTCGGTGGAACACCTCATCGACCACGTCACGGCCCCCTAGCCGGACGCGGCACCAGGGGTGCGGCCCGGCCTAGTGCTGTGACCGGAAAGGTTCACCGGGTCACAGCACTAGTCGACCAGGTCCCGGACCACCGCGTCGGCCAGCAGCCGCCCCCGCAGGGTCAGCACGGCCCGCCCGGCCGCGTACGGCTCCGCCTCCAGCAGGCCGTCCGCCAGCGCGCGGCGGGACGCCTCCAGCCCGGCCGGAGCGAGCAGCGACAGCGGCACGCCGTCCACCAGCCGCAGCTCCAGCAGGATCCGCTCGACGCGCCGGTCCTCCTGCGACAGGAGCTCGCGCCCGGCCCCGGGAGAGCGGCCCTCGGCCAGCGCGGCGGCGTACGCCCCGGGGTGCTTGACGTTCCACCACCGCACCCCGCCCACGTGCGAGTGCGCGCCCGGGCCCGCGCCCCACCAGTCGGCGCCGCGCCAGTACAGCTCGTTGTGCAGGCAGCGCCCGGCCTCCGAGGCCGCCCAGTTCGACACCTCGTACCAGGAGTACCCGGCCTGCGCCATCACCTCGTCCGCGATCAGGTAGCGGTCGGCGTGCACGTCGTCGTCCGTCATCGGGACCTCGCCGCGGCGGATCCGCCGCGCCAGCTGCGTGCCCTCCTCCACGATCAGCGCGTACGCCGAGACGTGGTCCGGCCCGGCGCCCAGCGCCGCGGCGAGCGAGGCCCGCCAGTCCTCGTCCGACTCCCCCGGCGTCCCGTAGATCAGGTCCAGGTTGACGTGCTCGAAGCCCGCCGCCCGCGCCTCCGCGACGCAGGCCTCCGGGCGGCCGGGGGTGTGCGTGCGGTCCAGCACCTTCAGGACGTGCTGCTTGGCGCTCTGCATGCCGAAGGAGACCCGGTTGAAGCCGCCGGCCCGCAGCTCGGCCAGGTACCGCGGGTCCACCGACTCGGGATTGGCCTCGGTGGTGATCTCCGCGTCCTCGGCCAGACCGAACTCGTCCCGGATGGCCGCGAGCATCCGTACGAGGTCGCCGGCGGGCAGCAGGGTCGGGGTGCCGCCGCCGACGAACACCGTCCGTACGGCCCGCGGATCGTCCCCGAGCACCTTGCGGGCGAGGCGGACCTCGTCGATCAGGGTGTCGGCGTAGTTCTCCCGGGAGGCGAGCACGCCGCCGGTGCCCCGCAGCTCGGTGGCCGTGTAGGTGTTGAAGTCGCAGTACCCGCAGCGCGTGGCGCAGTACGGAACGTGCAGGTAGAAGCCGAGCGGCCGGTCCCCCGCGCCCGCCAGGGCGTGCGACGGCAGGGAGCCGTCTTCGGGCATGGGTTCACCGTCGGGCAGTGCGGAAGGCATGACCCCATCATCCCGCACTGCCCCATGGTCGTTTACGCCGTGCCCGGCGCCCGCGGCTACAGCTCGCGCGTGCCCTCGTACATCTCGTCGATGAGGTGCTTGAACTCGCGCTCGACGACCGGCCGCTTCAGCTTGAGGCTGGGCGTGAGGTCGCCGTGCTCGACGTCGAGGTCGCGCGGCAGGATCCGGAACTTCTTGACCGTCTGCCACCGCTGGAGGCCCTCGTTGAGGGTCTGTACGTACGTCTCGATCAGGCGGTTGGTCTCCGGCGCGGCCAGGACCTGCGCGTACGTCTTGCCCTCCAGCCCGTTCTCGACGGCCCAGCCGAGGATCGACGGCTCGTCGAGCGCGATCAGGGCGGAGCAGAAGTTCCGGTCGGCGCCGTGCACGACGATCGTCGAGACGTACGGGCAGATCGCCTTGAACTGTCCCTCGACCTCGGCCGGGGCGACGTACTTGCCGCCCGAGGTCTTGATCAGGTCCTTCTTGCGGTCGGTGATGCGCAGGTAGCCGTCGGCCGACAGCTCGCCGATGTCGCCGGTGTGCAGCCAGCCGTCGGACTCCAGCACCTCGGCGGTCTTCTCGGGCTGCCCGTGGTAGCCCTGCATGATGCCGGGGCCGCGCAGCAGGACCTCGCCGTCGTCGGCGATGCGGACCTCGGTGCCGGGGAGCGGCTTGCCGACGGTGCCGGTGCGGTAGGCCTCGCCGGGGTTGACGAAGGAGGCGGCGCTGGACTCGGTCAGGCCGTAGCCCTCGAGGATGTGGATGCCGGCGCCGGAGAAGAAGTAGCCGATGTCGGGTGCCAGGGCGGAGGCGCCGGAGACGGCGGCGCGCAGGTTGCCGCCGAAGGCGTCGCGGAGCTTGGAGAAGACGAGCGCGTCGGCGATCTTGTGCTTGGTGGCGAGGCCGAAGGGGGCGGTCGCCTGGCCGGTGCGGCGGAAGTTGTCCTGGGTGACCTTGGCGTACTCGCGGGCCACGCCGACCGACCACTGGAAGATCTTGTACTTGGCCCCGCCGCCGGCCCGGGCCTTGGCGGCGACACCGTTGTACACCTTCTCGAAGATGCGCGGGACGGCCGCCATGTAGGTCGGCTGCACGATCGGCAGGTTTTCGATGATCTTGTCGATCCGGCCGTCGACGGCGGTGACGTGGCCGACCTCGATCTGGCCGGAGGTCAGCACCTTGCCGAAGACGTGGGCCAGCGGCAGCCACAGGTACTGGACGTCGTCCTTGGTGATCAGGCCGGTGGCGACGGTGGCCTTGGCCATGTACGACCAGTTGTCGTGCGGCAGGCGGACGCCCTTGGGGCGGCCGGTGGTGCCGGAGGTGTAGATGAGGGTGGCGAGCTGGTCGGCGGTGATGGCCCCGATCCGCTCCTTGACCGCCTCGGGGTGCTTGGCGAGGTACTCCTTGCCGCGCGCCTCCAGATCGGCGAGCGAGAGCACCCAGCCGTCGGGGTCGCCCTCGGCGGCGACCGCGTCGGCGGTCTCCACGACCACCACGTGGGTGAGGTGGGGCAGCTCGGCGCGGCGCTCGCGCGCCTTGGCGAGCTGCGCGCCGTCCTCGGCGATGAGCACCCGGCTCTCGGAGTCCGCGAGGATGTACGCCGACTCCTCGGCGTTCGTGGTGGGGTAGATCGTGGTGACCGCGCCGCCGGCGCACATCACGCCGAGGTCGCCGAGGATCCACTCGACCCGGGTGTTGGAGGCGAGCGCGACCCGCTGCTCCGACTCCAGGCCCAGGTCGATCAGGCCGGCGGCGATGGCGAAGACCCGCTCGGCCGCCTGGCCCCAGCTCAGCGACTTCCAGTCGTCGGGGCCCTGGCCGCCGGCCGCGGGCACCGGATACCGGTACGCCTCCGCATGGGGCGTGGCGGCCACGCGCTCAAGGAAGAGGGCCGCCACCGAGGGCGGACGGTTCTCGATCAAGGTCTGTGTGTCGCTCACGACATCCTCCGGACCGGACCACGCGGCAGTGCGTGGGCGTGGGGCGCTTGGGGGGGCGCATCGGGACAGGCGGGTTTGAGACGTAACCAGCAGGTGACTGGCGAGTAACCATCGAGCAGTGATCAGACTAGAGGCCGTCCGCCGCCTGCGTAAGAGCTCGCAAGCGGCCGGTTCATAACGAAAGAGGCCCCCGCGCCGGAGCGTGAGGGCCTGCTTCCGCAGCGGTCGCGGGCGTCGCTACTTCTTCTTGCCGCCGGATTCGTCGCTGGAGAGGACGGCGATGAAGGCCTCCTGCGGGACCTCCACGGAGCCCACCATCTTCATCCGCTTCTTGCCTTCCTTCTGCTTCTCCAGCAGCTTCCGCTTACGGGAGATGTCACCGCCGTAGCACTTGGCGAGGACGTCCTTGCGGATGGCGCGAATGGTCTCGCGGGCGATGACGCGCGAGCCGATCGCGGCCTGGATCGGCACCTCGAAGGCCTGCCGCGGGATGAGCTCGCGCAGCTTGGCGACCAGGCGCACGCCGTAGGCGTAGGCGGCGTCCTTGTGCGTGACGGCGGAGAAGGCGTCGACCTTGTCGCCGTGCAGCAGGATGTCGACCTTGACCAGGCTGCCGGACTGCTCGCCGGTGGGCTCGTAGTCGAGCGAGGCGTAGCCGCGCGTCTTGGACTTCAGCTGGTCGAAGAAGTCGAAGACGATCTCCGCGAGCGGGAGGGTGTAGCGGATCTCGACCCGGTCCTCGGAGAGGTAGTCCATGCCGAGGAGGGTGCCGCGGCGGGTCTGGCAGAGCTCCATGATCGCGCCGATGAACTCGCTGGGCGCGAGGATCGTGGCCCGCACGATCGGCTCGAACACGTCCGAGATCTTGCCCTCGGGGAATTCGCTCGGGTTGGTGACGGTGACTTCCTTGCCGTCCTCCAGGACCACCCGGTAGACCACGTTCGGCGCGGTCGCGATCAGGTCGAGGCCGAACTCGCGCTCCAGGCGCTCGCGGACCACGTCCAGGTGCAGCAGGCCGAGGAAGCCGACGCGGAAGCCGAAGCCGAGCGCCGCCGAGGTCTCCGGCTCGTAGACGAGCGCGGCGTCGTTGAGCTGGAGCTTGTCCAGGGCCTCGCGCAGGTCCGGGTAGTCCGAGCCGTCGAGCGGGTACAGGCCGGAGAAGACCATCGGCCGCGGGTCCTTGTAGCCGCCGAGAGCCTCGGTCGCGCCGTTGTGCAGGCTGGTGATGGTGTCACCGACCTTGGACTGGCGGACGTCCTTCACGCCGGTGATGATGTAGCCCACCTCGCCGACGCCGATGCCGTCGGCCGGGGTCATCTCGGGCGAGGAGACGCCGATCTCCAGCAGCTCGTGCGTGGCGCCGGTGGACATCATCCGGATGCGCTCGCGCTTGTTGAGCTGGCCGTCGACCACACGCACGTAGGTGACCACGCCGCGGTACGAGTCGTAGACCGAGTCGAAGATCATGGCGCGGGCGGGGGCGTTCTTGACGCCGACCGGGGCCGGGACGGTGGCGACGACCTTGTCGAGCAGCGCCTCCACGCCGAGACCGGTCTTCGCGGACACGCGCAGGACGTCCTCGGGCTGGCAGCCGACCAGGTTCGCGAGCTCCTCGGCGAACTTCTCCGGCTGGGCCGCCGGCAGGTCGATCTTGTTCAGCACGGGGACGATCGCGAGGTCGTTCTCCATCGCCAGGTACAGGTTGGCGAGGGTCTGCGCCTCGATGCCCTGGGCGGCGTCCACCAGCAGGACCGTGCCCTCGCACGCGGCGAGGGAGCGCGAGACCTCGTACGTGAAGTCGACGTGCCCGGGGGTGTCGATCATGTTGAGGATGTGGGTGCTGCCCTGGCCCTCGCCCGTGGTGGGCGCCCAGGGCAGTCGGACCGCCTGGGACTTGATCGTGATGCCGCGCTCACGCTCGATGTCCATGCGGTCGAGGTACTGGGCGCGCATCTGCCGCTGGTCGACCACACCGGTGAGCTGGAGCATCCGGTCGGCAAGGGTCGACTTGCCGTGGTCGATGTGCGCGATGATGCAGAAGTTGCGGATCAGCGCCGGGTCGGTACGGCTCGGCTCGGGCACGTGGCTGGGGATGGCGGGCACGCAGTGTCCTGATTCTCGGGTCGCAGTCGGGGGCGTGATCGATCCTGGGCGGATCATTGGGATCTCTACGCTGACTCCCATGGTCCCATGGACCGGGCAGTGCGCTCGGTTTGGGCCGCCCCGAGCGTGCCTGGTAGCCTGGGCAGCTGTGTCTCGTATGCCCTCTCAGCTGTCGAGGCACGATCCGAAGCACAAAACTCTGAACCTGAAAAGGCTCTTTCGTGGCGAACATCAAGTCCCAGATCAAGCGGAACAAGACGAACGAGAAGGCGCGCCTGCGCAACAAGGCCGTCAAGTCCTCGCTCAAGACCGCGATCCGCAAGGCCCGCGAGGCCGTCGTCGCCGGTGACGTCGAGAAGGCCACCGTGGCTTCCCGCGACGCCGCGCGTGCGCTCGACAAGGCTGTCTCGAAGGGTGTCATCCACAAGAACGCCGCCGCCAACAAGAAGTCGGCGCTGGCCTCCAAGGTTGCCTCCCTGCAGGGCTGAGCTCTCGATGTGAATCGCCGGTAAGGACCCAGCGGGCCCTCTCTTCCGCTCCTTCACCGGCACACCGCGCCGCACGCGGCCTGCGTTCGCCACGCGGGTGCGGCGCAACACAAGCAGTACGAGCAGTGCACGAAGGCCCCGGCCGCAACCCTTCCCCAGGGCGGCGGCCGGGGCCTTCGTGTGTCAGCGGCGCTGGGGGCGGGCGGCGCGGGCCACGGCCACGACCGCCTTCTCCAGGGCGTACTCGGGATCGTCGCCGCCGCCCTTGACCCCCGCGTCGGCGGCGGCCACGGCGCGCAGGGCGTCCGCGACGCCGTCGGCCGACCAGCCGCGCATCTGCTGGCGGACCCGGTCGATCTTCCAGGGCGGCATCCCGAGGTCCCGGGCGAGGTCGCCGGGGCGGGCCCCGCGCGGGGCGGAAGCCAGCTTGCCGATCGCCCGCACGGCCTGGGCCAGGGCGCTGGTGATCAGAACCGGCGCCACCCCGGTGGACAGGGACCAGCGCAGGGCTTCGAGCGCCTCCGCCGCACGCCCCTCGACCGCCCGGTCGGCGACCGTGAAGCTGGAGGCCTCGGCCCGGCCCGTGTAGTAGCGGCCGACCACGGCCTCGTCGATGGTGCCCTCGACGTCCGCGCACAACTGCGCCGCCGCGCTCGCCAGCTCCCGCAGGTCGCTGCCGATCGCGTCGACCAGGGTCTGGCACGCCTCCGGGGTCGCCGACCGGCCCAGCGTGCGGAATTCGCCCCGTACGAAGGACAGCCGGTCCGCCGGCTTCGTCATCTTCGGGCAGGCGATCTCCCGGGCGCCCGCCTTGCGGGCCGCGTCCAGCAGGCCCTTGCCCTTGGCCCCGCCCGCGTGGAGGAGGACGAGGACGATCTCCTCGTACGGCGCGTCGAGGTACGCCTTCACCTCCTTGACCGAGTCGGCGGACAGGTCCTGGGCGCCGCGCACGATCAGCACCTTGCGCTCGGAGAAGAGCGACGGGCTCGTCAGCTCGGCCAGCGTGCCGGGCTGGAGCTGCTCGGAGGAGAGGTCGCGCACGTCCGTGTCGGCATCGGCGGCGCGGGCGGCCGCCACCACCTCCCGCACGGCGCGGTCGAGCAGCAGGTCCTCCTGCCCCACCGCGAGGGTGAGCGGGGCAAGCGGATCGTCGGTGGAGTTCTTCCTGGTGGCCATCGGATCCAGCATCCCACGCCGCACTGACAGCCCCCGGCCCGGCGGCCCCCCTGACCGGATGCGTGAGAATGATCGCGTGAACGTGCGACATGTACTCGTCCTGCCCGACCGCGACGCCGCCGAGGAGGTGGCGCGGGAGGCCGTGGACCGCTTCGGCCTCCCGGAGGAACCGCAGTTGGTACGCGACGCCCTGGCCGGGGAGGACGACGCCGAGGACGCCCAGTGGCTGGTGGTCGTCGAGGACCCCCGGGAACTGCTCGACACCGCCGCGCTGGACGCCCTCGCCGCCGAGTACGAGGGCTGGCTGGAAGCCCCGTAGGAGTCCGGCCCGGCTCAGGCCTTGTGGACGATCTGCACGTCCAGCGCCACTTCCACGCCCGACCCGATCGCCGCGATACCGTGCGCGAGCACCGACTGCCAGGTCAGGCTGAAGTCCTCGCGGTGCAGTTCGGCCGTCGCCCGGCAGGCGGCGCGCGGCTCGCCCTCCAGGCCCGTGCCCAGGCCCAGGTACTGCGTGTCCAGCGTGACGGAACGGCTGACCCCGTGCAGGGTCAGGGCGCCCGCGACGGCCCAGCGGCTGCCGCTGCGGTGGATGAACCGGTCGCTGTAGAACTCCACCGTGGGATACCGGGCCGCGTCCAGGAAGTCGCCGGACCTCAGGTGGTCGTCGCGCAGCCGCACCCCGGTGTCGATGCTCGCCGCATCGATGATGACGTGCATGGAGGAGTCCTCCATGCGCTCGGCTATCCGCACCCCGCCGGCGAAGGTGTTGAACCGGCCGCCGATCCGCGCGAACCCGATGTGCCGGGCCGTGAACGCGATGGACGAGTGCGACGGGTCGAGCTCCCAGTGGCCGGGCTGCGGCAGCAGCGGCGGCTCCACCGCGTCGAGGACGATCTCCCCGGTTCCGGGCTGCGCCGGGTCTCCCACCAGCGTCGCCCCGTGGAACGGCGCGTACCCCTCGGCGGTGACGGAGAGCCGGTACTCGCCCTCCGGCACGGCCGCCGTGAACCCTCCGTAGGGGTCGGTCTCGCCGCTGACGATCCGGCGCCCGATCGGGTCGGTCACCTCGAACGCGGCCTGCCTGACCGGCTGGTGGACGGTGTCGAGGACCCGGCAGCTGAGCAGACCCGCTTGCGGTGGCAGGGTCAGTGTCGCGGATGTGTGCGGGCTGGAACTTCCGGCCGTCTCCATCCCCCGTCGGCGACCGAACATGGCTGATGCACCCCCGTGCTGTGTGGACTTGGACCGTTCTGGCGACGACGCATTCGATCATGCTGTCGGGTTGTGGGCAAACAGAAGGCCCGTGCCCCGTATGCCCGTGTCGCTCCCGGCGCCGGCCGGCCGTAAACACCCGCATCCCGGGCCCGGCGCCCGACACGGCGATCGACCCGTCGGTGTCGGTCCGCAGTACGACCGCCCCCGAGGCCCGCAGCCGGGCGAGCGTACCGGGTGCGGGGTGCCCGTAGCGATTGGCCGCGCCGACCGACACCACGGCGACCCGGGCCCGGATCCGCCCGTACAGCCCCGGGTCCTGGTGCGCGGAGCCGTGGTGCGCGACCTTGACCACATCGACCGGGCCCAGGTTCGGATGCTCCCTCAAGAGGGCCTGCTGCGCGGGCGGTTCGAGGTCGCCGAGCAGGAGCAGGGTCAGCCCCGCGCCCCGGACCAGCAACGCGACGCTCGCGTCGTTGGGCCCCTCGGGCGGCGGCCCGGCCGCCGGCGGCCACAGCACCTCCCACTCCAGCGGTCCGGCCCGGCGCCGCTCCCCCGCCGCCGCCCGCACGACGAGCACGCCCGCGGCGGCCGCCGTCCGGTGCACCAACTGGGCTTGGCCGGGCGGCTCTTCCAGCGCCGTGGTCTGAATCACACCCACCGACCGGCCGCGCAGCACCCCGGGCAGACCTCCCACGTGGTCGGCGTGGAAGTGCGTCAGCAGCAGCATCGGCACCCGGTGCACGCCCAGGGCGCGCAGGCAGGCGTCCACCGGAGCGGGATCCGGCCCGGCGTCCACCACCAGGGCCTCCCCCGGGCCGAGCGCCAGTACCGCCGCGTCCCCCTGCCCCACGGCGCACTGCACGTAGCTCCAGTCGGGCGGGGGCCAGCCGGTGAGCGTACGGGTCAGCTGCGGCGGCCTCAGCACGGCCAGGAGCAGCAGCACCGCCAGGGCCGAGCAGACCCACCGCCGCCTGCCGAACCGGGCGCCGAGGAGTACCAGGCCCGCCGTGGCGGCGGCCAGCAGCAGCCCGCCGGCGAGCCCGCCCGGCCAGGCCAGCTCCGCCCCCGGCAGCCGCGCCCCGGCCCGGGCCACGGCGGCGATCCACCCGGCGGGGACCCCCGCGCACCAGGCGAGCCCCCGCGCGGCGTCCCCCCACACCGGGGCCGCGGCGAGCGCCGCGAAGCCGAGCACCGTCGCCGGACCGGCCGCGAGCTCGGCCAGCAGGTTGCAGGGCACCGCCACGAGGCTGACCCGGGCGGAGAGCACCGCGACCACGGGCGCGCACACCGCCTGGGCGGCCGCGGCGGCGCCCAGCGCCTCGGCGAACCTCGGCCGCATCCCCCGCCGCCGCAGGGCCGCGCTCCACCGGGGCGCCAGGGTGAGCAGGGCGCCCGTGGCCAGGACGGACAGCAGGAACCCGTAACTACGGGCCAGCCAGGGGTCGTAGAGCACGAGCAGCAGTACGGCGGCGCCCAGGGCCGGGAGCAGGGACCTGCGCCGCCCGGTGGCGAGGGCCAGCAGCGTGACCGCCCCGCAGGCCGCGGCCCGCAGCACGCTCGGCTCCGGCCGGCACACCACCACGAACGCCAGCGTCAGGGCCGCCCCGCACAGGGCGGTGGCCCGCAGCGACAGGCCCAGCCGGGGCGCCAGCCCGCGCCGCTCGGCCTGCTGCGCCCGGGCCGGGGGACCGATGAGCAGGAAGAGCACCACGGTCAGGTTGGACCCGGACACGGCCAGCAGGTGCAGCAGGTCGGTGGCCCTGAACGCCTCGTGCAGATCGGGCGGCACCCTGGAGGTGTCCCCGACGACCAGTCCCGGCAGCAGGGCCCTGGCATCCGGCGCGAGCCCCTCGGTCGCCTCCCGCAGCCCGGCCCGCAGCCGCCCGGCGACCCGCTGCGCGGCATCCGGCCCGCCGGTCACCGCGGGCGGGGTGTCGCCGGTCGGCCGCAGCAGCGCCACGGCCCGCTCGCCGCCCCGCGCCGGGGCCAGCCGGGCGACGACCACGACCCGGGTGGAGGGCAGCAACCGGGCCCATTGGGGGTGCCCGGCCAGCACCCGCACCGGGGTCTCGACCCGGGTCCGCGACCCGTCGGGCCCGGTCACCCCCGTCAGGACCGCGTCCAGCACCACCACCGGCGGCCCGCCGCCCCCGCCGCCCCCGGCCAGGCGAGGATCGGAACCGACGGTGAGCTCCGCCAGCACCCGGGCGTGCTCCCGGGCCAGTCCCGGCACCGGCCCGGCCCGCGCCTCGGCCCGCTGGAGGCCCGCCACTCCGGCTCCCGCGCAGGCACACAGCAGGGCCACGGCCACGGCCGGGGCGCCCCGCCACCGGGGCCCCGGGCTCCGGCACCCGGTTAGGAGCAGCAGCCCCGCTCCGGCCACGCCCAGCCCCACCCCGACGGCGGTCGCTCCCGCGGGCGCGTCCAGGGCGAGCGCGGCCGCCGCCCAGGCGGCCAGGGCCGGCGCGGCCAGGCGGAGGTCCGCGGGCCCCGCGCCCTCGGGGCGGTTCACGGCCGCACCAGCGTGCGCAGGTCGGCGAAGCGCCGCTCGCCGATGCCGTTGACCTGGCGGAGCTCCTCCACGGAGCGGAAGCCGCCGCGGGCGGTGCGGAAGTCCACGATGTGCTGCGCCAGCACCGGGCCGACGCCCGGCAGCCCGTCCAGCTGCTCGACGGTGGCCGAACCGAGGCTGAGCGGGCCCGGGCTCGGCCCGCCCCCGCCGCCGCCGTTCGGGGGAGGCGGGGCGGGGGCTCCCACCAGTACCTGCTCACCGTCCACCAGGACCCGGGCCCGGTTCAGCGCGGTGGTGTCCGTGCCGGGCCTTACCCCTCCTGCCGCGGCCAGCGCGTCCTCGACCCGCGAACCGGCGGGCAGCCGGCGCACGCCCGGGTCCCGGACCTTGCCGCCGATGTCGACGACGATCCGCGTGGGGGCTCCGGCCGGGGCCTGAGTCGCAGGCGCCGCGGCCGGGGCGGTCACCGCGGGCGCGGTGACCGGCCGGGGCCGGGCGGACCAGAACTGCTGCGCGGCGATCCCGACCGCGACGGCCAGCACCACCCCGACGGCGGCCACCGTACGCGGCTCCACCCCGCAGCGAGCCTGCAACCACACCGGCACCCGCTCCCGCAGCGCAAGCCTCCGCGCGACCCCGGGCGCCGGCCCGGCCGTCTCCCCGGCCGGGGAGACGGCGTCCGCCCGGGGCGGAGGGCCGGGGTCCGCCATGGCTGCGGACCCGGGAGCAGCCCCGGCCGGAGGCCCGGTATCCACCCCGCTCACGGGCCCGGCAGCAGCCCCGGCCGCGAGCCCGGGTTCCACCTCGGGCGGGGCCTCGGGATCCATCCCGGCGGAGTGGTCCTGGCCGAGCCTGGCCGAGCCCCGGGGAGCCACCCCAACCGGGGACCCGGGGCCCGCCCCAGCCTGAGACCGGGGTTCCGCCTCGGGAGGAGCTTCAGGGGTCACCTCGGGCGGGAGTGGCGGGCTGCTGCCGCCCAGTAGGGCTTCGGCCCGGCGGCGCACGGCCTCCGGGTCCGCTGGCGGGGGCCCCTGGCCACGGCGCAGGCCCGGGCCGCGGCGGTGTCGCAGACGGCCGTAGGAGAGACGGGTTCGGCCCGGGCCGCTGGTGGCGCCCGACGGATGCGGAGTACGCGTTCGAAGAGTCATGCCACGACGGTAGGGACCAATCCCGACCCCCCGTTCGGAACGCTCAATTCCGGTGGACAGGCCCCCCGTTGTGGATAACCGTGCCACTCGTTCCGGTGAAGCGTGCAGCACTCGGCCCCGGGTTTCGCCCCGGGATCGGCCGGGCGCGGCCGCGTTCAGCCGGGCCCGACCGCGCCCGGCACGCCCTCCGCCCGGAGCGTCCGCGCACCGTTCAGCGGGGCGAGACCACCGCCGCGAGCAGCCCCGGGCCAGTGTGAGCGCCGATCACCGCGCCGACCTCGCTCACGTGCAGTTCGACCAGCCCCGGGATGCGTTCGCGCAGGTGCCGCGCGAGCTTCTCGGCGCGCTCCGGCGCCGCCAGGTGGTGCACCGCGACGTCGACGCTGCCCGACCCCGCGCGTTCCACGGCCAGCTCCTCCAGGCGGGCGATGGCCTTGGAGGCCGTACGCACCTTCTCGAGCATCTCGATCCGCCCGCCGTCCAGCGTCAGCAGCGGCTTCACGGCCAGCGCCGAGCCGAAGAGCGCCTGGGCGGCCCCGATCCGGCCGCCCCGGCGCAGGTAGTCGAGGGTGTCGACGTAGAAGTACGCCGACATGTCGGCGGCCCGCTTTTCCGCCGCGGCCACCGCGTCGTCGACGGAGCCCCCCGCCTCCGCCACCTCGGCGGCGGCGAGCGCACAGAAGCCGAGGGCCATCGCGACCATGCCGGTGTCCACGACGCGGACCGGTACGGGCGCGGTGCGCGCGGCGACCACGGCGGCGTCGTAGGTGCCGGAGAACTCGGCGGACAGGTGCAGGCTCACGATGCCGGCCGCGCCGGCGTCCGCGGCCGCCCGGTAGGCCCGGACGAACTCCTCCGGGCTGGGCCGCGAGGTGGTGACCGAGCGGCGCTTCTGCAGCGCCAGGGCGAGGCTGCGTGCCGAGATCTCGGTGCCCTCCTCCAGGGCCTCGCCGCCGAGTACCACGGTGAGCGGGACGGAGGTGATTCCGTGCCGCGCCATGGCCGGTGGGGGCAGGTAGGCCGTGGAATCGGTGACGATGGCGACATGGCGGGACATGAGCCGGAGGGTACCGCCAGTGGGGGTGGGACGGCAGCCTGGCCCCCTCGACAGGGCCCTCGCCCGCCCCTCGGCGGGGCATCGGCGGGCGCTCCGGTCCACTGGCCGGGGCGATCGGCGGGCCCCTCAGCCGGCCCGTCCCCGGACCCCTCGCCCGACCGGGACCTCACCCGGGCCCCGGCAGCGGCCAGAGCCTACGGCACGCCGACCAGGCGGCCGGTCACGGCCTTCGTGCCCGCGCACCGGACCCCGGTCACCGCGGCCGCCCGCCCCCAGTCAGTCAGGTCGTGCTCTCCGGCCGACGCGCCTTCTGCCAGGGGTAATCCGGCGCCGGCGCGGCCTGGCTCAGAGCGGCAGGCCCGGACGCGGGCCCGTGCGCCTGAGCCGCCGCCGGCCCCGACCCCGAGCCCTGCGCCTCGGCGTCCCACGCCGCGGCCGCCGCCGCCAGGTCGTCCACCGGCTCGCGCGACCAGTCCCGCAGCGCCCCGGATTCCATCTCGATCTGCTCCGACAGCGTGGACAGGTCGTCCTCCGCGAAGCGCCGGGCCCGGTCCCGGGCCGCCCAGCGCAGCGAGTCCGCGGACTCGACGATCCTGGCCGTGCGCTCCCGCAGCTCCGGAAGGAGCCCGGCGGTGCGCTGCCGGTCCGGCTCCTGCTCGAGCCGCTTCAGCTCGGCGTCCAGTTCCCGGCCGTGTGCGCTCAGCCGCTGGAACAGCCCCAGGGACTCCTTCAGCGAGGCGTCCGACCGGGCGCCCTCGGACAGCGCCTGCTCCGTGGCCCGCATCGAGGTCCGCAGGTCCAGCCGCAGCTGCGCCAGCGCGCCCACCACACCGACCTGGCCGAAGCTCTTGGCCCGCAGGGTGGTGTCCTCCACCGTGCGCCGCGCCTGGCCGACGGTGCGCTCCACGCTCCGCTTGGCCGCCCCCACCGCCTTGACCGTGACGTACGCGCCGAGGCCGATGACAGCCAGCAGCATCAGCGCGAAGATGATCAACGCGGCCTCCATGGTGGCCCCTTTCCCCAGGCGTCAGCTCTTCCCCTCCACCGTAAACGCCGCGGGCAGGCCAGGGGTTCCAATCGAACCCCCAACCTGCCCGTACGGGATGTCCCCCATGGCTCCCGGCGGCTCCCCACGGGTCCCCATGGGCCCCCTGGAGTGCCCGTGACCTCAGATGACGATGTTCACCAGCTTGGGCGCGCGCACGATCACCTTGCGGATCTCCGCACCGCCCAGGGCCGCGACCACGGCCTCGTCGCCGACCGCCAGTGCCTCCAGTTCCGCGTCCGAGATCGTCGGCGGCACCTCCAGGCGCGCCTTGACCTTGCCCTTGACCTGCACCACGCACGTCACGGTCTCGTCGACGACGTACGCCGGGTCCGCGACCGGGAAGTCCTGGTGGACCACCGAGTCGGTGTGGCCCAGGCGGTGCCACAGCTCCTCCGCGATGTGCGGGGCCAGCGGGGCGACCAGCCGCACCAGGGCCTCGGCCACGGACCGCTCCAGCGGCCGGCCCGCCTTCGTCAGGGTGTTGTTCAGCTCGGTGATCTTCGCGATGGCGGTGTTGAAGCGCAGCCCGGCCAGGTCCGCGCCGGCCCCGTCGATCGCCTTGTGCAGGGCGCGCAACGTGTCCTCGCCCGGCTCCCCGTCCACCACGGTGACCCGGCCGGTCTCCTCGTCGACGATGTTGCGCCACAGGCGCTGCAGCAGCCGGTACTGGCCGACCACGGCCCGGGTGTCCCACGGACGCGAGACGTCCAGCGGACCCATCGCCATCTCGTACAGGCGCAGGGTGTCCGCGCCGTACTCCTCGCAGATCTCGTCCGGCGTGACGGCGTTCTTCAGGGACTTGCCCATCTTGCCGTGCTCGCGCTTGACCTGCTTGCCCTCATAGAAGTAGGCGCCGTCCCGCTCCTCGACCTCGGCCGCCGGGACGTACACACCGCGCTCGTCGGTGTAGGCGTACGCCTGGATCATGCCCTGGTTGAACAGCTTGTGGAACGGCTCCGCCGACGAGACGTGGCCCAGGTCGAACAGCACCTTCGACCAGAAGCGCGCGTACAGCAGGTGCAGCACCGCGTGCTCGGCGCCGCCGACGTACAGGTCGACACCGCCGTGCGGGGCGCCCTCGCGGGGGCCCATCCAGTACTGCTCGATCTCGGGGTCGACCAGCGCCGAGGCGTTGTCCGGGTCCAGGTAGCGCAGCTCGTACCAGCAGGAACCGGCCCAGTTGGGCATGGTGTTGGTCTCGCGGCGGAAGGAGCGGACACCGCGTCCGTCGCCCAGGTCCAGCTCGACGTTGACCCAGTCCTCGTTGCGCGACAGCGGGGTTTCGGGCTTGGAGGCGGCGTCGTCCGGCTCGAAGGTGCGCGGCGAGTAGTCCTCGACCTCCGGCAGCTCCAGCGGCAGCATCGACGCGGGCAGCGGGTGCGCGACGCCGTCCTCGTCGTAGACGATCGGGAAGGGCTCGCCCCAGTAGCGCTGGCGGCTGAACAGCCAGTCGCGCAGCCGGAAGTTGACGGTGCCCTCGCCGATGCCGCGCGCGGCCAGCCAGTCGGTGATCGCGGCCTTGGCCTCGACCACGCCCAGGCCGTCCAGGGAGATCCCCTCGCCCGCGGAGTTGACCAGCTCGGCGTCGTGGGAGACGAAGGCGTCGTCCCACTCGGCCGGGTCGGTGCCGCGGCCGTCGGTCGGCTTCACGACGCAGCGCATCGGCAGCTCGAAGGCGCGGGCGAACTCGAAGTCGCGGCTGTCGTGCGCCGGGACGGCCATGATCGCGCCGGTGCCGTAGCCCATCAGCACGTAGTCGGCGATGAAGACGGGGACCTTGTCACCGCTGACCGGGTTGACCGCGTACTCGCCCGTGAAGACACCGGTCTTGTCCTTGGCCTCGGCCTGCCGCTCGACGTCCGACTTCGAGGCGGCCTGCTTGCGGTACGCGGTGACGGCCTCGGCCGGGGTGGCGTGGCCGCCGGTCCACACGTCGTGGGTGCCCTCCGGCCAGGCGGCCGGAATGAACTTCTCCACCAGCGGGTGCTCGGGCGCCAGCACCATGTAGGTGGCACCGAACAGGGTGTCGGGGCGGGTGGTGAAGACGGTGATCGCCTCGTCGCCCAGCGGGAAGTCGACGCGCGCGCCCTCGCTGCGGCCGATCCAGTTCCGCTGCTGCAGCTTGATGGCCTCGGGCCAGTCCAGCGCGTCCAGGTCGTCCAGCAGCCGGTCGGCGTACGCGGTGATGCGCATGTTCCACTGGCTCAGCCTGGACTTGAAGACCGGGAAGTTGCCGCGCTCGGAGCGGCCGTCCGCGGTGACCTCCTCGTTGGCCAGGACGGTGCCCAGCCCGGGGCACCAGTTGACCGGCGCGTCCGAGGAGTACGCCAGCCGGTACTCGTTCAGTACGTCGGCCCGCTCGCCCGCGGTCAGCCCGGCCCAGGACCGGCCGCCGGGAACCTCACGGGAGCCGCTCTCGAACTCGGCGACCAGCTCGGCGATCGGCCGGGCCTTCCCCGCGTCCGCGTCGTACCAGGAGTTGTAGATCTGCAGGAAGATCCACTGGGTCCACTTGTAGTAGTCCGGGTCGATCGTCGCGAAGGACCGGCGCTTGTCGTGGCCCAGGCCCAGCCGGCGCAGCTGGACCTTCATGTTCTCGATGTTCGCCTCGGTCGACACGCGCGGGTGCGTGCCGGTCTGCACGGCGTACTGCTCGGCCGGCAGGCCGAAGGCGTCGAAGCCCAGGGTGTGCAGGACGTTGTGCCCGGTCATCCGCTGGTGGCGCGCGTAGACGTCGGTGGCGATGTACCCGAGCGGGTGGCCGACGTGCAGCCCCGCGCCGGACGGGTACGGGAACATGTCCATGATGAACTTCTTGGGCCGCGCGACCACGGCGGGGTCACCCGCCAGGTCACCGGTCGGGTTCGGGGCCTCGTAGGTGCCCTGCGCGTCCCAGGCGTCCTGCCAGCGTGCCTCGATGTCGGCGGCCATGGCAGCCGTGTAACGGTGTCCCTCGGCCGCCTCGGGGGCCGGGGTGTTCGTCTCGCTCATGATTCCTGAAGCTCCATCGATCGTCTCTGCCGTCTCTGCCAGCCCAAACGAAAAAACCCCTCGCACAGGAGGGGGCGCCGCGCCGATGCCGACCGTCTCGGAGGGTCGGTACTGATCAGCGCGGCTCGGTAAGCAGAAGGCGTACGGCACGCATGGCGTCAGAGTACCGCAGCGGCCGCGGCCGCCGCCGGTCCGTCCGCGCCCCGGACGGCGTGGAAGCGGACTGCCCGGTACCGGAGTGCCGGTACCGGTTCTCCGGCGCGGCGGCCTTCGGCGGCGGTCGGCGCACGGGTGTCGGGTTCGTCCAAGACAGCCCGCCAACCGCCGTGAACGCTACGACGACCGCCCGCACAGCTCCCCCGGACGCGGGCCGCCCCCTCGGAAGGGTGACGGGTATGACGCAGACGCAGTCGGCTCTCGACGCGGAAGTCCTCGCGGTCTACCGGGCCGTGCTCCTGCACCGCGAGCAGCGCCCGGACCGGCTGGCCGCGCGGCTGTCGATCTTGGAGCAGCGCGTACGGGAGTCGCTCGACCGGCTGGTGGAGCCGGCCCTGCTGCGGCCGTCCTGGGACGACCCGAGCGACGTCCGGGCGGTCAGCCCCGACCTGGGCCTGGGGATGATGCTCCAGCGCGAGCAGCAGGAACTGGCCCTGCGCACGCGGACGCAGCGGGGGATGGTGGCCGACCTCTCGGCCCTGGCCGGCGCGTCCAGCCGGTTCGAGCTCGGGGTGAAACCGGCGCGGCTGGGCTGGATCTGAGCCGACCCGGCGGCGGCACGGGCAGCCCCGCACAACGAGAAGCGGACCACCCGATCCGGGTGGTCCGCTTCTTCACTGTGGAGCTAAGGAGAATTGAACTCCTGACCTCCTGCATGCCATGCAGGCGCTCTACCAACTGAGCTATAGCCCCTTGCCTCGCTGTGCCGCCCGGCTTCCGTTTCCGGTTCCCCTTGGCGACGTCCCAAACATTACACGGTCATGGCCCCGGTCCAAAAATCGGTTTCCGCCGACCGCAGGCCATGCCCGGTTTGACCTCTTCCGTCACGCTGTCGCGAACTGGTAGAACCGCTTGAGCGTGCAGTGCTCGTCGAGCAGCCGGCCGTAGATCGGCTCCCCTTCCAGCTCCCGGTACGTCTCGATCGGGTCGCCCTTTATGATCAGCGCCCGTGCGCATTCCTCGCACCAGTACTGGTAGTCGGGGTTGACCGGTTCCATGTCCCGCACGATCGGCGTGCCGTTGTTGCACCAGTCGCACCGCCGCCGGTGTGCACCCATCCGTCAGCGACTCCCTCCCGCATCGGGCCGTCGTCTCCCCCTCCGGCCGTCCGATTCTGTCATGCCGGTACGGGCCAGGTCAGCAATCGCAAAGGGTACAAAAGCAAGGAGCCCGCCCCCTGTTGGGGACGGGATCCTGATTGTGGAGCTAAGGAGAATTGAACTCCTGACCTCCTGCATGCCATGCAGGCGCTCTACCAACTGAGCTATAGCCCCGCTCTCCGCCGCGCTCCCCCGGTCTCCGGTGTTCCGCGCTGCGAACAAGAAGAACTCTAGCCTGTGACCATCCGGAAAGTGAAATCCGGGTGGAAGCCCCCGCGGGGAGCGGCACGGAGCCGCTCAGTCGTCGTCGCCGAGCACCGGTTCCGGCAGCGTGCCGGCGTTGTGCTCCAGCAGGCGCCAGCCGCGCGCGCCCTCGCCGAGGACGGACCAGCAGCAGTTGGAGAGCCCGCCCAGGCCCTCCCAGTAGGACGACTCCAGGCCCAGCAGGCGGCCGATGGTCGTACGGATGGTGCCGCCGTGGCTGACCACGACGAGCGTGCCGCCCTCCGGCAGCCGGCCGGCGTGCCCGAGCACCACCGGCGCGGCGCGGTCGGCGACCTCGGTCTCCAGCTCACCGCCGCCCCGGCGCACCGGCTCGCCGCGCTTCCACGCCGCGTACTGCTCGCCGTACTTCCCGAGGATCTCGTCGTGCGTCAGGCCCTGCCACTCACCGGCGTACGTCTCGCGCAACGCCGCGTCGTGCGTCACGGTCAGTCCCGTGACGGAGGCGAGCTCTGCGGCGGTGGCCGCCGCGCGCCGCAGGTCGGAGGCCACGATGGCATCCGGTTTCAGCGAGGCGAGCAGCCGGGCGGAGCGGCGCGCCTGCGCCACTCCGGCCTCGGTCAGCTCGATGTCCGTGGAGCCCTGGAAACGGCGCTCCAGGTTCCACGCGGTCTGACCGTGCCGCCAGAGGACGATCTTCCTGGTGGGCCTGCCCGTGGTGGTCGTGCTCAGAACAGATCACCGTCCTGCTCGTCGTCGCCGGCCGCCTCGCGCAGCTTGGCGTGCTCCTCGGCCTTGCCGATGGTGAGCTTGGCGTCCTCGGGAAGCTCGATCTCGGGGCAGTCCTTCCACAGGCGCTCCAGCGCGTAGAAGACCCGCTCCTCGCTGTGCTGGACGTGGACGACGATGTCGACGTAGTCGAGCAGGATCCAGCGGGCGTCGCGGTCGCCCTCGCGGCGCACCGGCTTGGCGCCGAGCTCCTTGAGCAGGCGCTCCTCGATCTCGTCGACGATCGACTTGACCTGGCGGTCGTTGGGCGCCGAGGCGAGCAGGAAGGCGTCGGTGATCGACAGCACGTCGCTGACGTCGTACGCGATGATGTCGTGCGCGAGCCGGTCGGCCGCGGCCTGGGCGGCGGCGGTGATGAGCTCGATGGAGCGGTCCGTGGCGGTCACTGGCCATGCTTTCGGGTTGGCGGGCAGATCCTTACAAGGGTCTCATGTACCGCCGACCCCGCCCGCGCGGAGCGTTCCGCGCGGGCGAACCCGCATGTCAGAGCCGCGCAGCCGGGTCAGGACGCCTTGTAGTCCTTGCCCAGGACGACCACGATGTCCGCGTTCACGGCGTTCTCGGCCTTCTTGACGGCGGTCTCGGGCAGCCCCAGCGTCTTGGCGACCTCCACCGCCCGGTCCTTCTGGGCGTCGTCCTGGTAGGTGATCTGCGAGGCGGCCGCGGTCTTGTCCGCCTTGCCCCCGTCCACGAAGTCGTAGCCGCCGTTCAGCAGCGCCGCCTTCGCCGCGACCTGGGCCTTCTCGTCGCCCGTGGCGTCCTTCAGGCCGACGCGGGCGGCGGCTCCGGGCTGCCCCTCCGTGACGGAGCCGCCGAGGACCTCCTTGACGACCTTCTTCGTCGCGTCCTCGGTCAGGGCCCCGTCGGCCTTCACCCCGAGGACGTCGGTGCGGTACGCGCCCACCTTGGCGTGCGCGCCGAGCCGCGACAGCAGGGCGCCGAGCGTCTGGGCGTTCAGGGCCGGGTCGAGGATCTGCCCCATGCTCTCGACCGTCACCGCGGCCGCCTTCGGGTCGCTCGGGACCTTGCGCAGCACGGCGTACAGGACCTTGCCCATCCGGTCCAGCTGCTTGGCCTCCGGTTCGCCCTGGGCCTGGTAAGTGGCGTAGGCGACGGCCATCGGGCCGCTCAGGCTCTGCTTCTGTCCCTGGGCGACGGCCGGGGTCTTGGCCGCGTCGTCGGCCGGGACGGCCGTGTCGGTGTCCACCTCGATGCCGCCGACCAGCTCGACCAGGTTCTCCAGGAACGGCGTGTCCAGCCGCCAGGTGCCGCCGATGTGCGTGCCGAGCACGGAGTCGAGGGCCTCGCGGGTGCCGAAGCCGCCCTCCACGGCCTTGGCGAGGCCGGTCGCGGTCCCGTCCGGGCCGGGGACGCCGAGGGTGTCGGGCAGCAGGACGGTCGCGCCCTGCTTGGCGGTGACGTTGTCGACGAGCAGCGCCGAGGAGGTGCCGCCCTTCTTGGTGTGGTGCACGTGGACGACGATCATGTCGCGCTGCTGCGGCCCGGCGGCGGCAGCGCCGCTGTCCTGCTTCCCGGGGCCGTCGAGGAAGGGCAGCTTGCCCGCGTACCAGAGGTAGCCGAGGCCGGCGACGACGAACACCGCGAGGACCACGATCAGCGCCACCACCCGGTTGCGGCCGCGGCGGCGGGCCTCCTCACGGCGCTCGGTCCGGCTCTCGGTGAACTTGAGCCAGTCGATGACGTCCTCGGACTCGTCGTCCGGCTGGTCGATGAAGGCGAACATCTCGGTGCGGTAGTCCCGCCCCGCCTCGGGCTCGGCGTCGGGCCGGCGCGGCTCGGGGACCTGCGCGGACCGCTGCCGCTCCGGCTCGGGCTCCGGCTGGTGCTGGGGCTCGGGGGCCGTCTGCTGCGGGATCCACTGCTGGGTCTGCTGGGTCTGCTGGGCCTGGTGCGCCTGCTGGGTCTGCTGCGCCTCGTACCCGTAGGCCGGGGCCTGCTGCTGCGCGTAGTCCTGCGCGGGGTCGGCGTAGTACTGCTGCTGGGGCTGCTGACCGTACCCTTGCGCCTGGTAGTCGTAGCCGTACTGCTGCTGTGCGTAGTCCTGGGCGGGCTGGGCGGGCGCCTCGCCGTACACCGGCCGCCCGTACGCGTCGTAGCCGATGAGCTGCTGCTCGTGGGCGGCGTACGGGTCGTACGGATCCTGTCGGTCGTTCACCGAGGCCCCTCTCTTCCGGAAGCTCAGGCTCCCCGGTACAGCTCACGCTTGTCGATGTAGCGCACGACGCCGTCGGGCACCAGGTACCAGACGGGGTCCCCCTCGGCGACCCGGGCGCGGCAGTCCGTGGAGGAGATGGCCAGCGCGGGCACCTCCACCAGGGAGACGCCGCCCTCGGGCAGTCCGTCGTCGGTGAGGACGTGGCCGGGCCGGGTGACCCCGATGAAATGGGCGAGGGAGAACAGCTCCTCGGCGTTCCGCCAGGTCAGGATCTGGGCGAGCGCGTCCGCGCCGGTGATGAAGAACAGGTCGGCGTCGTCGTTCAGCGCCTTCAGGTCCCGCAGGGTGTCGATCGTGTACGTCGGTCCGCCGCGGTCGATGTCGATGCGGCTCACCGAGAACTGCGGGTTCGAGGCCGTGGCGATGACCGTCATCAGGTAGCGGTCCTCGGCGGGCGACACGGCGCGCTGGGACTTCTGCCAGGGCTCGCCGGTCGGCACGAACACCACCTCGTCGAGGTGGAACAGCGAGGCGACCTCGCTGGCGGCCACCAGGTGCCCGTGGTGGATCGGGTCGAATGTGCCGCCCATGACCCCGAGCCGGCGCTTGACCGGGCCGGTAGGCGTCTCGTGCTCTCCCATGAGCGCAGAGCCTACTGGCCCGGAGCACCCGGCGGTCCAGGTCGGGGCGACCTAGCGGTCCCGGTTCAGGCGCGTGGTGACCCAGAGCATCAGGAGCAGGATGACGAGCGCGCCGCCGCCGGTGAGATAGGGGTTCAGGCTGTCGTGGTTGCCGCCGTGCTGCCCGGCCCCCTCCGAGGCGAGGACGACCAGGTTGTGGGCGGTGGAGGAGAGGCTCATCAGGCAGGTACCTATCGAGTCGGGAGCGGGCGG
This sequence comes from Streptomyces subrutilus, assembly GCF_001746425.1. Classification (GTDB taxonomy): domain Bacteria; phylum Actinomycetota; class Actinomycetes; order Streptomycetales; family Streptomycetaceae; genus Streptomyces; species Streptomyces subrutilus_A. The sequence goes on from NZ_MEHK01000001.1 coordinate 2,663,118, forward strand.
AGACTTCGCTCACATCGTATGCGGGGGCCTGGGGCACGCTCACGCCGACTCAGGCGTTGGAGAGGATAGACGCAGGGCCACGCAGGCCGATCCAGGGGAGGGCGCTATGACGCAGACAGGCTTCGAGAAGGTGCCGGCGCGGGACCGCAGGAGGTTCCCCGGCATTTCCTCGCGGGCGTACGAGCACCCGGCGGACCGCTCGGCGCTGGTCGCGCTGCGCAAGCTGAGCGGTTTCGACACGGTGTTCAAGGCCCTGAGCGGGCTGCTTCCGGAGCGCAGCCTGCGGCTGCTGTTCCTGTCGGACTCGGTGCGGGTCGGCGAGACCCAGTTCCCGCACCTGTACGCGATGCTCCGCGACGCCTGTTACATCCTGGACCTGGAGAAGGTCCCGCAGATGTACGTGCAGCAGGACCCGAAGCCCAACGCCATGTGCATCGGGCTGGACGAGCCGATCATCGTGGTGACGACGAGCCTGGTCGAGCTGCTCGACGAGGAGGAGATGCGGGCGGTGGTGGGCCACGAGGTGGGCCACGCGCTGTCCGGGCACGCGGTGTACCGCACGATCCTGCTGTTCCTGACGAACCTGGCGCTGAAGGTGGCGTGGATCCCGCTGGGCAATGTGGCGATCATGGCGATCGTGACCGCGCTGCGGGAGTGGTTCCGCAAGTCGGAGCTGTCGGCGGACCGGGCCGGGCTGCTGGTGGGGCAGGACCTCCAGGCCTCGATGCGCGGCCTGATGAAGCTCGCGGGCGGCAACCACATCCACGAGATGAACGTGGACGCCTTCCTGGCCCAGGCCGAGGAGTACGAGTCGAGCGGCGATCTGCGCGACTCCGTCCTGAAGATCATGAACATGCTGCCGCGGACGCACCCCTTCACCACGGTGCGGGCGGCCGAGCTGAAGAAGTGGTCGGAAAACCGCGACTACCAGCGCATCATGGACGGCCACTACCCGCGCCGTGAGGAGGACAAGGACACCTCGGTGTCCGACTCCTTCCGGCAGTCCGCCGCGCACTACGCCGACTCGGTGCGCACCAGCAAGGACCCGCTGTTCAAGCTGGTCGGAGACCTCGCGGGCGGCGCGGCCGACATGGGCGGCAAGCTGCGCGACAAGTTCACGGGCGCCGGCTCCGGGTCCGGCTCCTCGTCCGGCAGCGGCCCCGAGGCCAAGGGCGGGGCTACGGAGCAGGGCTGACCGGCGCCGTCCGCGGGACCGCGGGCTCGGTGGCGGGCCGCGTCTCGGCGGGCTGCGTCCGGGGAGGCTGCGTCGTCGGCGGGGCGAGCACGCCGCACAGCCCGGCCGTGCGGCGCGGCCGGCCGGTGGCGTACGGGTCGCTCGCGGCCGGGCCGACCGTGGTCGGCCCGGATCCGGCCGGCAGCGGGCGGAAGCCGTCGGCCGGGTCGCTGGAGCATGCCTGCGGCCCGGCCACCACGTACGCCGACACCAGCTCCGCCCGCCGGGCGCCCAGGTCCTCCCGGTCGAAGCGCAGCCGCAGCTCGCGGCGGACGGTGAACAGCGAGGCTCCGTCGACCGCTGCGGGGGCCGCGGTGGCCGGGCGCACGGCGTACACGAAGGTGTGGTCGGTGAGCACCTCGAGGGCGTCCGGGTTCACCTCCGCGAAGGCGAGGGTGCCGCTCACCCGGACCCGGGAGTCGGCCACGACGGCGGTGGCCGGGTCGAAGCGGACCAGCCAGCCGGTGGCCGCGTGCCGGCCGTCGCCGGAGGGCGCGGTCATGCTGCGGTCGAACTGGTCCAGCTGGTCGGGGTCGAGCAGCACCCGCACCGGTCGGGAGGCCGCTCCGGCCAGGACGTCCGGGTCCAGCGAGGACTGCACCAGGTAGTCCTTGGCGATGGACAGCGCGGTGACGACCTGGGCGTCGGTGAAGTGGTGCGTGCGGCGCACGGCCGGCAGGGTGATCCCGGCCGCCCCGACGCGGTACGCGGCGGCGGGGCCGTTCGCGTACAGGTCGGCGGGCCGTCCGCCCGGCACGGCCTCGGCGGGGGCCAGCGGGACGACGGTGCTGTTGAGCGGCTCGGCGGGACCGCCGGGCGCCGGGACGTACGGGTTGCGCAGCCCCATGTAGACGGCGCAGGCGAAGGCCGTGGCGATGATCAGCACGAGCACCATGCCCTGGCGGGCGGCGCGGCCCGGGGTGCTGGTCCGGGGGGCGGAGCCGCCGGTCGACCACATCGAGCGGCTGCGGACGGCCCGGGCGTGCTCGCCCATGCGCTCCTGCGCGGAGAATTCCTGGAGCCGGGCAGCGCGGACGAAGTCCTCGTCGAACACCACCGAACGGAGCTCGTCCGACCGGAACTCGTCGTCACCCTCGGGGGTGCCGTCGGGTGGGTCTCCTGGCACGGCCATCGCTTCTCCCCGCTGTCCCCGCTCCAGAGAAGCCCCCGGCTCCGGCATTCACGCGAGCGGGGTCGTACTTTCAGGGTTGGCGGTCGGAGGGGTACGTAAACGCGCCGACGCCGGTGACTTCCCTCAGGGGCGTACTGGCGGGCGCGGGGGCCGGCTCCGCCTCGCCGGCGGCGCTGCGGTAGACGGCGCTGAACGCGAGCGCGACCATGCCGAGGCCCATCACGAAGGCGAGCACCCAGGCGACGGGACGCAGCCAGGGCGAGCGGCCGCGGTAGGGGCGCAGACTGCCGCCGTAGGCCCCGTACGGACCGTACGAGGCGTCGGCCGCGCCATAGCCCGGGTCGTGGTCCCAGCCGTTGTCGGGGCCGTAGCCGTCGGACCGGCCGTATCCGTAGCCGTCGTAGTCCTCGTCGCCCGTCCACCCTCCGGCGACGGCGCGGGCGGCTTCGGCCTCGGCGCGCGCCCGGTCGGCGGCCCGCTGGCGCTCTGCGGCACTCGGTTCATGGATCTCGGCGTTCCGGACGAAGGCCTCGTCGAACACCACGGAGGCGAAGTCCTTGTCCGCGCCTCCGCGGTCGTCGTCGGGCTTCCCGTCGTCCGGGAACTTGCCCCCCACGTCGTCCGGCACGAGACCAGCCTAGACCTGGGGGGCTGCTTTGGGCAGGGTGTGCGCTGAAATCCGGCCACTCCGTGTTCAGGCGACGACTACCTGACGTGACCGTCGCCCGTGACGATGTACTTCGTTGAGGTCAGCTCGGGAAGTCCCATCGGGCCCCTGGCGTGCAGCTTCTGCGTGGAGATGCCGATCTCGGCGCCGAAGCCGAACTGGCCGCCGTCGGTGAACCGGGTGGAGGCATTCACGGCAACCGTGGTCGAGTCGACCAGCTGGGTGAAGCGGCGCGCGGCGGCCTGCGAGGTGGTGACGATCGCCTCGGTGTGGCCGGAGGTCCAGCGGCGGATGTGGGCGACGGCGTCGTCGAGGGAGTCCACGACCCCGGCGGCGATGTCGTAGGACAGGTACTCGGCCGCCCAGTCCTCGTCGGTGGCGGGCAGGGCGGTGGCCTTGGTGTCCGTGGCGGCGGCCAGGACCCGGGCGTCGCCGTGGACGGTGACGCCGGCGTCGGCGAGGGCGTGGAGGGCGCGCGGGAGGAAGGCGGCGGCGATGTCGCGGTGGACGAGGAGGGTCTCGGCGGAGTTGCAGACGGAGGGCCGACTGGCCTTGGAGTTGACGAGGATCTCCACGGCCATGTCGAGGTCGGCCTGCGCGTCGACGTAGACGTGGCAGTTGCCGGTACCGGTCTCGATGACCGGGACGGTGGACTCCTCGACCACCGTCTTGATGAGGGAGGCGCCGCCGCGCGGGATGAGCACGTCGACGAGGCCGCGGGCGCGCATCAGCTCGCGGACGGAGTCGCGGGACTCGCCGGGGACGAGCTGGACCGCGTCGGCGGGCAGGCCGGCGCCCTCCACCGCGTCGCGCAGGATGCCGACGAGCGCGGTGTTGGAGGCGTACGCGGAGGAGCTGCCGCGCAGCAGGACGGCGTTGCCGGACTTGAGGCAGAGGGCGGCGGCGTCGACGGTGACGTTGGGGCGGGCCTCGTAGATGATGCCGACGACGCCGAGGGGGACGCGGATCTGCCGGAGGTCGATGCCGTTGGGCAGGGTGCTGCCGCGGACGACCTCTCCGACGGGGTCGGGCAGGGCGGCGACGTCCCGTACGTCGGAGGCGATGGCCGCGACCCGCTCGGGGGTCAGGGTGAGGCGGTCGATGACGGTCTCGCTGGTGCCGGCGGCGCGGGCCTTGCCGGTGTCGACGGCGTTGGCCGCGATGATCTCGGCCGTACGGGCCTCCAGCGCGTCCGCGATCGCCAGCAGGGCCGCGTCCTTGGCGGAGCGCGGGAGCGGGGCGATGGCGGCGGCCGCGGTGCGGGACCGCTGCGCGGTGGCGAGGACGGGCGAGCTGGCGGTGGCGTCATCGAGCGAGGTCATGCCGCCCAGGGTAGTCCCCGGCCGTCCCCCGGCCGATGGGGTTTCCAGCCCCCGAGACGGCCGCCGGGACGCGCCTGGCGCGAAGACCCGGGCTCCGGCCCGGCGCCTCGGCCGCGCCCGCGCCGCGAGGCCCGGGACTCCGCGCCGCGCGGATCCCGGTCCGGGCCGGCCCGCAGCCTGGGGCTGTGCCGCGGACCCCGCGCCTCGCGGATCCCGGGGGGCCGACCGTCAGTACGGGTGGACGCCGACCGGGTGGGCCGGGGGCGGGCCGTAGCCCTCGGCCACGCGCTGGTGGTAGGTGGCGCGGTCGATGACCTCCAGGCCGACGATCTCCCAGGGCGGGAGCTGCGCCGACGAGCGGTGCTCGCCCCAGAGCCGCAGGGCGACGGCCGCCGCGTCGTGCAGGTCGCGGGCCTCCTCCCAGTACCGGATCTCGGCGTGGTCGTCGGCGTACCGGCTGGTCAGCAGGAAGGGGTGGTCATGGGCCAGTTGTTCCAGTCCGCGCCGGACGTCCGACAGCGGGGCCGGCTTGCCGGAGACGCTCAGGGTCACGTGCCAGAGGCGCGAGTCGTGGTCCTGCTCGTCCCCGCCACCGCCACCGCCGTCACCGTCCCCCGGACCGACACTGGTCAGCGCTCGTCTCACCAGCCGCCTCCTGTCTCTGCCACGCGTGTCGCCCGCCTTTCACAGTTGACCAGCCCACGGCACGCCGCGCGGCGGTTTTGCCGAACCTCAGCCCTGGAGCAGGACCAGATCGTCCCGGTGGACGACCTCCCGCTCGTACGCGGGTCCGAGTTCCCGCGCGAGCTCTCGGGTGGAGCGGCCGAGGAGCTGCGGAAGCTCCTTGGCGTCGAAGTTGACCAGGCCCCGGGCCACGGCGCGGCCGTCGGCGGAGCGCAGCTCCACGGGGTCCCCGGCGACGAAGTCGCCTTCGACCGCCGCGATCCCGGCGGGCAGCAGCGAGCTGCCGCGCTCGGTGACCGCGCGCACCGCGCCGTCGTCGAGGACCAGGTGCCCCTGGGGCGTGGACGCGTGCTGGAGCCAGAGCAGCCGGTCCGCCGAGCGGCGGCCCGTGGCGTGGAAGTGGGTGCCGGTGGCGCGCCCGGCCAGCGCGTCGGCGGCCTGGCTGGCGGAGGTCAGTACCACGGGGATCCCGGCGGCGGCCGCGATCCGGGCCGCCTCGACCTTGGTGACCATGCCGCCGGTGCCCACCCCCGCCTTGCCCGCGCTGCCGATGGAGACGTGGGCGATGTCCTGCGGGCCGCGGACCTCGTCGATGCGCGTGGTGCCGGGCTGGGAGGGGTCGCCGTCGTAGAGGCCGTCCACGTCGGACAGCAGCACCAGCAGGTCGGCCCGGACCAGGTGGGCGACCAGGGCCGCGAGGCGGTCGTTGTCGCCGAAGCGGATCTCGTCCGTGGCGACGGTGTCGTTCTCGTTGACGACGGGCAGCGCGCCCATGGCCAGCAGCTGGTCCAGGGTCCGGTAGGCGTTGCGGTAGTGCGCCCGCCGGCTGGTGTCGTCGGTGGTGAGCAGCACCTGGCCGACGCGGACGCCGTAGCGGGCGAAGGAGGCGGTGTACCGGGCGACGAGCAGGCCCTGCCCGACGCTGGCGGCGGCCTGCTGCCGGGCCAGGTCCTTGGGACGGCGGCGCAGCCCGAGCGGGGAGAGGCCGGCGGCGATGGCTCCGCTGGAGACGAGGACGATCTCCTTCTCCCCGCCGCTGCGCGCCTTGGCCAGGACGTCGACGAGCGCGTCCACCCGGTCGGCGTCGAGTCCCCCGGCCGCGGTGGTCAGGGAGGAGGAGCCGACCTTGACCACGATCCTGCGGGCGTCCACGACACCTTGCCTAGCCGCTGACACGTCTGTCCCCTTGCCCCTTGCCGGAATGCCTGCCTGCTCAAATCTACGGGGTGGCGCGGGACGGCTGCGCGGGGGTTTCAGACCCTGGACCCCCCGGCCGCGGCGGGCTCGGACTCCTCGTCCCGGGCGGCGCCCGGGACGAGGATCCGGCGCGAGATCAGGAAGGTGAAGGGGATGGCCACGACCGCCGCGACCAGCGGGGCGATCCGGGTGTCCATCCCGGCCCAGGCCACCAGGGCGTAGAGGCCGGCCGACTGGACCACGTAGTTCGTGACGTTCGTCAGCGGGAAGAGGAAGAACTTCTTCCACGTGGGCCGGGTCCGGTAGGTGAAGTAGGTGTTCATGAAGAACGAGCCGACCATCGCCAGCACGAAGGCGAGCGAGTAGGCGGCGAAGTACGGCATCCACGGGTGCAGGAGCAGGTAGATGCCGAAGAAGGTGCCGGTGTTGACCCCGCCCACGAGGGCGAAGCGGAAGATCTGGCCGAGCTGGTCCTTGCGGCTGCTGTTCATCGCGCGCTTCGCTCCGAGCCGCGCTCGGCGATCGAGGCCTCCAGCGCACGGGCCGCGCCGCCCGTACGCGCCACGCCGTCCGCGCGCTCCGCCCCGTGCGCTTCCTTCACCAGGAAGTGCGGCCGGCGCTTGCTCTCGTAGTAGATGCGGCCGATGTACTCGCCGATCAGGCCGAGCATGATCATCTGCACACCGCCCAGGCCCGTGATGATCGCCACGAGCGTGACGTAGCCCGGGGACTCCACGCCGTTGGTGATCGCCATGGCGGTGATCCACAGCGCGTACAGGCCGGTCAGGGCGACCAGCGACACGCCGAGCCAGATCCCGATCCGCAGCGGCCGGTTGTTGAAGGAGATGAGGCCGTCCATGCCGTAGTTCAGCAGGGAGCCGAACTTCCACTTCGTCTCGCCGGCCTCGCGCTGCGCGTTCTGGTAGTCGAAGTGGACGGTGTCGAAGCCGATCCAGGAGAACAGGCCCTTGGAGAAGCGGTTGTACTCGGGCAGCGACAGCAGCGCGTCCACGGCGGGGCGCGAGAGCATCCGGAAGTCGCCGACCCCGTCGGTGAGCTCGACGTCGACCCAGCGGTTCACGCCTCGGTAGTACAGGCGGCTGAGCGCCGAGCGGACCTTCTTGTCCCCCTCGCGCGTGCGGCGGGCGATGATCTGGTCGTGGCCCTGCCGGTAGTAGTCGAGCATGGTCGCGATCAGCTCCGGCGGGTGCTGGAGGTCGGCGTCCATGATCACTACGGCGTCGCCGGTGGCCTCGCGCAGACCGGCGAGCATGCCGGCCTCCTTGCCGAAGTTGCGGCTGAAGGAGACGTAGCGCGTCCGGTCGCCGTGCTCGGCCGCGATCTTCCGGAGCTTGCCGAGGGTGCCGTCGCGGCTTCCGTCATCGACGTAGCAGACCTCGTACTCGACGGGCAGGGCGTCGAGGACCTTGCGGATCTCCACGTCGAAGCTGTCGATGACGGCCTCTTCGTTGTAGCAGGGGACAACTACGGACAGCTTCGACATGAACACTTCCTGCTGGGTCCGAACGGGTGATTGTCGGCGACCGGACCCGCCACTCACCTCTTCCTTAGAAGTATGCACGCCGAGAGTCGGCCTGCCGGAGACGAGTGCGGCGCACGGTAGCGTGGACGAGATAAGCGGAATGAGCTGAACGAAACGAAACGAAACGAAGGGATCGAGGTGCACGTGCCCGACGTCTCGGTGGTCGTCATCGTCTACAACGACGCAGAGCGTCTGACGACAGCAGTCCAGTCGGTTTTGGCCCAGACCCTGCACGGGGTCGAGGTCGTGATCGTCGACGACTGCAGCAAGGACCGGTCGTACGCGGTCGCCCAGGAACTGGAATCCGCGCATCCGGGGAGAGTGCGCGCCTTCCGGCTGCCGGAGAACAGCGGCGGCTGCGGCGCACCCCGCAACCACGGCATCCAGCAGGCCACCGGCAAGTACGTCATGTTCCTGGACAGCGACGACGTCCTCGAGCGCAACGCCTGCCGGAACATGCTGGACGCCGCCGAGCGCACCGGCTCCGACCTGGTCTCGGGGATGTGCGTCCGGGTCCACCTGGACAACAGGTGGGAGAAGACCACCGAGTGGTACCCGTGGATCTACTCCCACACCCGCACGCTGGAGTCGATCACCGAGTTCCCCGACCTGCTGGTCTACGACACCCTCTCCACGAACAAGTGCTACCGGCGCGCGTTCCTGCTGGAGCAGGGCCTGGAGTTCCCGGTCGGGATCCACTACGAGGACCTGCTGTTCTCCGCCCAGGCGTACGTCGCCGCCCGCCGCATCACGCTGATCCCGAACCGCGTCTACTTCTGGAACGTGGTCGAGAAGGCCGCGGCCAAGTCGATCAGCAACCGGCGCCACGAGATCGCGAACTTCGTCCACCGGATGGAGATCCACCGGCGCGTCGACGAGCTGCTGGCGGCCAAGGGCCACACGGACATCAAGTCCGCCAAGGACGCCAAGTTCCTCAAGCACGACCTGGTCCTGCACCTGCGCGACCTGCCCCTGCTGAGCGACGCGTACCGCCAGGAGTTCGCCCGGCTCGCCAACGGCTACCTCGCGGAGATCGACCCGGCCGCGTACGAGAACGTCACGTACCTCCAGGCCATCTGCGCCTACCTGCTGGGCAAGGAGGACTGGGACAACCTGCTCCCGGCCGCCGACGCCATGACCAACAAGGGCCGGCTCTCCTCCCCGCTCGCGGAGCGGGACGGGCGCGTCTACTGGTGCGGCGAGCACCTCGACGACGCCGAGGCCCGCCGGATACTGGACGTCACCGAGCAGGGCTTCCACACCACCCCGCTCCCCTCCCTCACGCTGGGGAACCGTCTCACCTCCTACGAGGACGACGGCCGCGGCAGCGTCACGCTCTCCGGCGCCGTCGTGAACCCGCTCGGCCGGATCCCCGCCGACGCGGAACTGAAGGCCTCGCTCGAGTTCCGGGCCCGCCGGCAGATCGGCGTGCGTTCTTTCAGCTTCCCGGTGGCAACCGTCCGGCACGCCGGTGACACGATCGAGTGGACCGGCACCGCCGACATCGGCAGCACCGTCCGCCCGCTCGGCATCATCGACGCCGTCTGGGACGTCCGGCTGAAGCTGACCGCCGGCAGGGACAAGATCACCACCCGCGTCTCGGCCGGCGGCGTCGACCTGGAGTCGGCGTCCCGCCTGCGCGTGCGGCCTCGGCTGACCCGGCTGGTCTCCGACCGCTTCGCGCCTCAGGTCACCAAGAAGGGCAACCTCTCCTACGTCCTGGCCGCCGAGAGCGCCGCCGCCGTCCGCACCCAGAGCCTGATCAACAACGCCATACAGGGCAGGGCGGCGAACGTGGTCAAGCGGGGCCTGCGCAAGGCCCTGCGGGTGCGCCGGAGCATGGGGTCCGGCGAGCAGAAGGTGAAGGTCTACCACGAGGTCTTCTCGAAGCTGCCGGTCAAGAAGGGCACGGTCGTCTTCGAGAGCCACATGGGCAAGCAGTACAGCGACAGCCCCAAGGCGATCTACGAGGAACTGGTGCGCCAGGGAGCCCCGTTCGAGGCGATCTGGTCCTACGCGGGCGCCCGCCCCACCGGCTTCCCCAAGGAGGCCACCCTGGTGCGCCGCTGGAGCTGGCCCTATCTGCGGGCGCTGGCCCAGGCCGAGTTCTGGGTCGACAACCAGGGCTTCCCGCTGGCCCTCGCCAAGCGGCCCGGCACCACGTACATCCAGACCTGGCACGGCTCCGCGCTCAAGCGCATGGGCTTCCACGAGCCCCGCACCAAGGCGCAGGGCCGCGCGGGGCAGGACCGGTTCCAGGCGGCCGTCGACCGCTTCGACCACTTCCTGATCCGCTCCGAGCACGACACCCGCACCCTCGCCAAGGCCTTCAGGCTGCGCGACGAGGTGCTGCTGCGCACGGGCTACCCGCGCAACGACGCCCTCGTCGAGGCGCACCGCGGCGAGGTGGACAGCGGTGAGCGGGTCCGCGGTCCGCTGGCGGCCGAGCTCGGCATCGACCCGGACAAGAAGGTGCTGCTGTACGCGCCGACCTTCCGGGCGGGCGCGGACGGCGCGGTGGAGGGCTTCGCCTTCCCCTTCGACGTGGAGGAGTTCGCCGACCGGCTGGGCGACCGCTTCACGCTGCTGGTGCGCACCCACTACCTCAACAGCGTCTCGCTGCCGCCGTCGGTCGCGGGCCGGGTGATCGACGTGTCGCGGCACCACGACATCACCCCGCTGCTGGCCCTCGCCGACGGACTGATCACCGACTACTCGTCCGTGATGTTCGACTACGCGGTCCTGGACCGGCCGATGCTGTTCTTCGCGTACGACTACGAGAAGTACGCGGGCGACATCCGCGGCACCTACTTCGACCTGAAGGAGAAGGCCCCGGGCCCGGTGGTGGCGACGGCGGACGAACTCCTGCAGGCGCTGGCCGCCTTCGAGGAGGCGGACGCCAAGTACGCGGAGGCGCGGCAGCGCTTCCTCGCCGAGTTCGGCGAGTACGACCGCGGGGACGCGGCCCGCCAGATCGTCGAGAAGTTCTTCACCAGGAGCGGCAAGTGAGCCAGCAGACCGCCACCCCGGGCCGTGACATCTTCCTCGTCTCCAACAACGTGGACGAGCTCGGCGGCGTGACCACCTGGTCCCACCAGATGGCCCGGCTGTTCACCGAGCGCGGGCACAGGGTGCACATCGTCGGCATCGCCCCGGTCGCCGAGGAGATCCGGCAGAAGCTGCCCGAGGACCTCCCCTACGAGATGACCACCCTGTACGACGCCCACCCGCCGGCGGCGCGGCGGCTGCACGGGATCAAGGGCCGGCTGAACGCGCCCGAGCGGCGCCGCCAAGCCGCCCGACGGGCGCGGATGCGGGCCAAGGCGGAGGAGCTGAGCGAGCTCTTCCGCGCCGCCCGCCCCGGCGGCGTGGTGATCGTCACCCAGGTCTGGGCGATGGAGTGGGTGGCGCTCGCCGACACCAAGGGGCTCAGCGTCATCGGCATGAGCCACGAGTCCTTCGAGGCCAGCCAGAAGTCCACCCGCGGTGAGCGGGTCCGCCGCCACTACCCCGAGGTCGACCGGCTGCTCGTGCTGACCGCCGAGGACGCGGACCTGTGGATCCGGTCGGGCATGGAGAACGTCGCCAGCATGCCGAACCCGCTGCCGTTCATGCCGCAGTCCCCCGCCCCGCGCACCGCGCACGTCGTCGCCAGCGTCGGCCGCCTCGCCTTCGAGAAGGGCGTCGACCTGTTGCTGGACGCCTGGGCCGACGCCGCCCCGCACCACCCCGACTGGGTCCTGCGGATCTACGGGGCGGGCCTGGAGGAGGCGGCCCTGCGGGCGCACTGCACCGCGCTCGGGCTGGACGACTCGGTGGAGTGGATGGGCAGCACGGACGACGTGCTGGGCGCGCTGCGCGGCGCTTCGGTCTTCGCGCAGGCCTCCCGGGCCGAGGGGTTCCCCATCACCCTGCTGGAGGCGATGGCGGCCGGTGTGCCGGTGGCCGCCTTCGACTGCGCGCCGGGCGTGCGGGAGATCGTCACGCACGGCGAGGACGGGTTGCTGGCCCGGCTGGGCAACACGATGGAGCTGGCCGGGCACCTGCACGCGCTGATGTCCGACCGCGAGCTGCGCGACCGGCTCGGCGACACCGCCTTCCAGTCGGTGCAGCGCTACTCCAGCGCCGAGATCACCGACCGGTGGGAAGCCCTGTTCTCGTTCCTCGAACGCTGACCGCGACGGCCCGGCCCCGTACGCGAAGCCGCCCGCCCCGGATGCGTCCGGGGCGGGCGGCTTCGCGTACGGCCGGTGGCATCAGGCCTGGTGGACGTCCTTGCCGGCGTCCGGGCGGGCGGCCTTGTTGGCCTCCCAGCCCGCCCAGGCCGAGGTGACCATCTCGCGGACGTCGTGCCGGGCCTTCCAGCCCAGCTCGCTGGTGATCTTGTCGGCCGAGGCCACGACCTTCGCCGGGTCGCCGGGACGGCGCGGGCTGATCACCGGGGCGTGGTCGTGCCCGGTGTTCTTGTTCAGCAGCTCGACCATCTCGGCGACGGAGACGCCCTCGCCGCGGCCGATGTTGACGGTGAGGTCCTTGTGGTCCTCGGCAGCCGCCCACTCGGCGAGCTTGCGGGCCGCCGCCACGTGGGCCTCGGCCAGGTCCTCGACGTGGATGTAGTCGCGGATGCAGGTGCCGTCCGGGGTCGGGTAGTCGTCACCGAAGATCTTCGCGCCCAGGCCGGCGTCGAACCGCTCGAAGACCATCGGCACCAGGTTGAACACACCGGTGTCGGCGAGCTCGGGGGTGGCCGCGCCCGCCACGTTGAAGTAGCGCAGGCAGGCCGTGGAGATGCCGTGCGCCTTGCCCGCCGCGCGGACCAGCCACTCGCCGGCCAGCTTGGTCTCGCCGTACGGGCTCAGCGGCGCGCACGGGGTGTCCTCGGTGACCAGGTCCACGTCGGGCATGCCGTACACGGAGGCGGAGGAGGAGAACAGGAAGTTGCGGATGCCCGCGGCCGCCACGGCCTGGAGCAGGACGGTCAGGCCCTGCACGTTCTCGTGGTAGTAGTACAGCGGCTTCTCGACCGACTCACCGACCTGCTTCTTGCCCGCGAGGTGCACCACACCGGTGATCTTGTGCTCGGCGATGGTCTCGTCGAGGACCAGCCGGTCCAGGACCGAGCCGACCACCAGCGGTACGCCCTCCGGGACACGGTCCTCGTTGCCCGTGGAGAGGTCGTCGAGGACGACCACCTTCTCCCCGGCGAGCAGCATCGCCCGCACGACGTGCGCGCCGATGTATCCGGCGCCGCCGGTGATCAGAAACGTCATGTGTATCTCCCTGGTCCTGTCCGAGTTCGGTGGGAAGAGCTCGGTGTGCAGCGCTCGCCGTGAGGCGAACGGTCGGTCTTCAGCCCGCCCCGTGGCCTGCCCGGGCCCGGTGGAGGCGGTTGCGTACGAGGTACAGCGCGCCCTCGGCACCGGGCGCGAGGCGCAGCGCGAGCGCGCCGGCCCCCGTGCGGTAGGGCTGCGCCAGCAGCACACCGTACCGGCTGCTGGGCAGCGCCCGGCGGCGCAGCAGCCGGCCCCGGGGGCGCAAGGAGGTGAACACCGAGGTGCCGTCGGCGCACTGCACGCCCACCCCCACGTTCCACGCCTGCATCCGGCGCAGCCCCCGGCGGCGGCCCGTCGCGGCCACGTCGCCCAGGCGGAACGGCAGCAGCGCGACCCAGCCGCCCTGCGGGTCGGGGCGCAGCTCCACGGGCTGGGCGAGGACCGGCTCACCGCCCGCGCGGGGCAGGAACCGCAGCTGCACGGTGCGCGGACCGGCCTCGGCGAGGCGCCCGTACAGGTCGTGCAGGCGGATCCGGACGGCCCTGCGGCCGGCCGGTTCGGCGTCGACGGTGACGGGCAGCCGGTCCGTCGAGAGCCCGGCCAGGCCCTCCAGCTCGACCGGGAGCTCCTCGCTCCACACCGGGGTCCCGTCCGCGGCGGCGGCGTACGGGGGCAGTAGGCGCGGCGGCTCGGCGGCCAGCCGGGTGAGCCGCTCGACGTCGGACGGCGGGCTCGCACTGGCGCGCAGCACCCGGACGATCCAGCGGGCGTGCGGCGCGGCGGCCTCGATGTCGGCCTCGGCGAAGGTGTCGAGGTACTCCCGGGTCAGGGTCCACCAGGCGGCCCGGTATGCGGGGTCCCGGCCGAGTTCGCGCAGGTACATGCGCAGGTCGTACTCGAGGAACTTCACCTGGCAGGCGCTGCCCAGCGCCGGCGAGGCCGCCGCGAGGGTGCGGGAGGCCGTGCGGTGGGCCTCGATGCGGGAGCGCCAGTTGGAGACGTCCTTCCGGTCCAGGGAGATCGACACCTGGGCGGCGGAGCGGCGTACGTGCCACACGTAGACGAGGTCGCCGATGACGGCGATGCGCGGGGCCGCGGCCAGCACCCGCGAGGTGAAGACGAAGTCCTCGTAGACGAACCGGCCGTCGGGGAAGCGCAGTCCGTGTTCCGCCAGGAAGGCGCGCTCGTACAGCTTGTTGACGCACAGGGTGTCCCGGACCAGCTCCGGGCGGTCGGCGGGCCGTTCGATGACGTCGCCGGGGGTGTAGAGGCCCGGCATCCACGGCACGTCGTGGTGCAGCGGCAGCTCGCGCCGTACGGCCGCGCCGACGGTCACCGCGGCGCGGTGCTCCACGGCGGCGCGCACCAGCGCCTCGGCCGCGCCCGCCGGCAGGACGTCGTCGCTGTCGAGGAACAGGACGTACGGGGAGGCCGCGGCGGCGATCCCGTCGTTGCGCGGGGTGCCGCAGCCCCCGCTGTTCTCCGTGCGGTGCACGACCTTCAGGCGGGGGTGGGCGGCGGCCAGCTCGTCCAGCACCCGCGCGGTGCCGTCGGACGACGCGTCGTTCACGGCGATGACCTCGGCGACCACCGGGCCCTGGGCGAGGGCCGAGGAGACGGCCTCGCCCACGAGCCCGGCGTCGTTGTACGCGATCACCACGACGGAAACGGTGGGGAGGTTGGTGCTGTTCACCTGGTGGATCCTAGGCGACCGGTGTAAAGACGCCTTCAAGGCCGCCGGGAGGCCCCTGGGGAAAGGGGACTAGAACGGCCGGAACTCGTCGTACTCCTGCTGCGCCGAGTCCCCGCGCTTGGCTTCCTTCTCCTTGCGGCGCGTGGTGGCCGGGCGCGGAGCCTCCAGACGGTGGTCCTCGCCACGGCGGCCCAGCATCTCAGCGCCGGCCATCATGGTCGGCTCCCAGTCGAAGACGACCGCGTTCTCGTCGGAGCCGATGGCCACGCCGTCACCGGCGCGGGCGCCTGCCTTCTTCAGGGCGTCCTCGACGCCCAGGCGGTTGAGGCGGTCGGCGAGGTAGCCCACGGCCTCGTCGTTGTTGAAGTCGGTCTGGCGCACCCAGCGCTCCGGCTTCTCGCCGCGCACGTTGTAGACGTCCTCGACCTCGTCGTAGGTGACGGTGAAGCCGGCGTCGTCCACGGCCTTCGGGCGGATGACGATGCGGGTCGCCTCCTGCTTCGGCTTGCGGGCACGGGCCTTGGCGATGACCTCGGCGAGGAAGAAGGAGAGCTCCTTCAGACCCGTACGGGCGACCGCGGAGACCTCGAAGACCTTGTAGCCGCGCGCTTCCAGGTCCGGGCGGACCATGTCGGCGAGCTCCTGGCCGTCCGGGATGTCGACCTTGTTCAGGACGACGAGGCGCGGGCGCTTCTCGAGCCCCCCGCCGTAGAGCCTGAGCTCCTCCTCGATGACGTCGAGGTCGGCGATCGGGTCGCGGTCGGACTCCAGGGTGGCGGTGTCCAGGACATGCACGAGCACCGAGCAGCGCTCGACGTGCCGCAGGAACTCCAGGCCCAGGCCCCGGCCCTGGCTGGCGCCCGGGATGAGGCCGGGGACGTCGGCGATCGTGTAGACGGTCGAGCCGGCCGTGACGACGCCCAGGTTCGGGACCAGGGTGGTGAAGGGGTAGTCCGCGATCTTCGGCTTGGCCGAGGAGAGCACCGAGATCAGCGAGGACTTGCCGGCGCTCGGGAAGCCGACCAGCGCCACGTCGGCGACGGTCTTCAGCTCCAGGACGATGTCGCCGGTGGTGCCGGGGACGCCGAGGAGCGCGAAGCCGGGCGCCTTGCGGCGGGCGGAGGAGAGCGCGGCGTTGCCGAGGCCGCCGCGGCCGCCCTCGGCGGCGACGTAGGTGGTGCCCTGGCCGACCAGGTCGGCGAGGACGTTGCCCTCCTTGTCGAGGACGACGGTGCCGTCCGGCACGGGCAGGACCAGGTCCTGGCCGTCCTTGCCGGAGCGGTTGCCGCCCTCGCCGGGCTTGCCGTTGGTGGCCTTGCGGTGGGGGCTGTGGTGGTAGTCCAGCAGGGTGGTGACCGCCTGCTCGACGACCAGGATCACATCGCCGCCACGGCCGCCGTTGCCGCCGTCGGGGCCGCCGAGCGGCTTGAACTTCTCCCGGTGAACGGAGGCGCAGCCGTGGCCCCCGTTACCCGCGGCGACGTGCAGCTCGACGCGGTCCACGAAGGTGGTCATGGGTGTTCCTCCAGATACATACGGGAAATGTCCCGGGCAGGCCTTGCTGCCCATTAAACGTGTCTATGTGACAACGCGCCGAGGGCGGACCTCTCTTCCCGGCTCACGCCGGGAAGAGCTGAGATCCGCCCTCGGGAAGTTACGAACGCTCGATCAGCCGAAGCTGGATCAGGCGGCCGGAACGATGTTGACGACCTTGCGGCCACGGTGCGTGCCGAACTCGACGGCACCGGCCTGCAGCGCGAACAGCGTGTCGTCGCCGCCACGGCCGACGCCCGCGCCCGGGTGGAAGTGGGTGCCGCGCTGGCGGACGAGGATCTCACCAGCGGAGACGACCTGACCGCCGAAGCGCTTCACGCCGAGCCGCTGGGCATTGGAGTCGCGCCCGTTCCGGGTGGACGATGCGCCCTTCTTGTGTGCCATGTCTCAGTCCCTCTTACTTCGCAGCCGCGGGGATACCGGTGACCTTGATCGCCGTGTACTGCTGGCGGTGACCCTGGCGACGGCGGTAGCCGGTCTTGTTCTTGTAGCGCAGGATGTCGATCTTGGCGCCCTTGTGGTGGTCCACGACCTCGGCCGTGACCTTGATGCCGGCCAGGACCCACGGGTCGCTGGTCACGGCTTCGCCGTCGACAACGAGCAGGGTCGAGAGCTCGACCGTGTCGCCAACCTTGGCAGTGGAAATCTTGTCAACCTCAACGATGTCGCCGACAGCAACCTTGTGCTGGCGACCACCGCTGCGCACGATGGCGTACACGCGGATCTCTCTCTCACTCGGGACGGATGCTCCTGAAGCCAGCCGCTCAGACGGGCCGGGGCCCGTACTGATCCGGAATGGACGAGCGGCCTCTCCCGCACGACGCTTGCGCGTACGGACCGGGAGGAAGGTGCTCAGGAGCGCGGCGCGCGCCGTACGGATTCGTACAGGACACGCCGACGGTCTAGGTTACGGGGCCGGTTCCAGGGGGTCAAACCGGGTCCCGCGGGGCCGTGGGCCCCGCCTTGCGGCGGGTCCCACGGTCGCGGACGGATCAGGCTTCGGCCGGAGCCGAGACGGAGGGCGGCGTCTGCTGCTCGGCCGCCGCGGTCTTCTTCGTCGCCCGCTTCGTCGCGGTCTTCTTGGTCGTGGCCGCCTTCTTGGCCACGGTCTTCTTGGCCGCCGTCGCCTTCTTGGCGGTGGTGGCCTTCTTCGCCGCGGCCGCCTTCTTGGCCGGAGCCTTGCGGGCGGCCTTCTTGGCGGGTGCGGCCTCCTCGGCGGGGGCCTCCTCGGCGGGGGCCGCGACCTCGGTCACCGGGGCCTCGACGACCACCACGGCGGCCTCCACCGCGCCCGCCGGGGAACCGGCCGGTGCGGTGGCCTTGCGGGTGGCACGGCGGCGCGGACGGGCCGGCGCGGCCTCGGGGGCCTCTGCGACGGCCTCGGGCTCGGCCACCACGGCGGCCGGCTCGGGCTCGGGCTCCACGACCGGCTCGGGCTCCGTTGCGACGACCGGCTCCGGGGCCGCCTCGGCCGCGGGGGCCGGGGCACCCGCCGGGGCAGTGGCCTTGCGGGTCGCCCGACGACGGGTACGGCCCTTCGGCGCGGCCTCCTCGACGGGGGCGGCCTCGACCGTCTCCGCGGCCTCCACGGCCTCGGCGACGACCTCTCCGACCGGCTCCAGGACGGTGTCGGCCGGCTCGGTGACCGGCTCGTCCTCGACGACGGGCGCCGGGGCCGGGGCGGCGGGAGCCTGGGCGGCCGCGCCGCGCGGGGCGCCCGCCGGAGCGGTCGCCTTGCGGGTGGCGCGGCGGCGGTTGCGGCGGCCGCTCAGACCCGCGGCGGCCTCCGCCTCGGCCGGGCTGCTGTACAGCTCCTCGTCCACGACGAACTCCGGCTCGGGCAGCGCGCGCGGCGCCGCGACCTCGGCGGCCAGTTCCTCGACGGTCTCGAACTCGGCCTCGACCGTCTCGACCTCGTGGTCGTGCTGGTCGAACTCGGCCTTGCCGCCGCGCCGCTTCGAGCGCTTGCCGTTGCCGCCGCCGATCGCGGTCGGCGTCTCCATGTGCACGATGACGCCGCGGCCGTTGCAGTGGACGCAGGTCTCGGAGAAGGACTCCAGCAGACCCTGGCCCACCCGCTTGCGGGTCATCTGGACCAGGCCCAGCGAGGTGACCTCGGCGACCTGGTGCTTGGTGCGGTCGCGGCCCAGGCACTCCAGCATGCGCCGCAGCACGAGGTCGCGGTTCGACTCCAGGACCATGTCGATGAAGTCGATGACGACGATGCCGCCCAGGTCGCGCAGCCGCAGC